>NZ_JBLKNY010000004.1:0-1033008 GCF_051414075.1 Halosimplex marinum
TTTCTTTCCGTCCACATTGTCGAGGGTGTCTTGCAGTTCCTCGACGGAGATCTCGTCGAGATGATCCACTAGTAGCTGCAACACACTCTGAGTAAAAAATTCTACCGGATTCTATAGATTCCCCTTCATCAGCGCTAACGGAGGACGAGGAAATCAAGAAAGCGGCGGAGAAGGAACTCATCACTGCCATGGCGGAATATCTACTTGAAGTTGACAGCGATTCTAACAGATCTCCTGAAAAGGCTAAGGAAGCTGCCGAAAGCATCCTTTCGATATTGCCAGACGTGCGTATCGAAACGGAAGGACAAGAAGCGTGGCAAAGTACTGCTAGATTTGTTGATTCTTCTGAAGATTTTCTCAAAGTCTTCTATAGGCGATGGTCCCGCCGATTGGTGGACCACTATGACGATCACCGTGAGGGCGAAAGTGTCGATCCCAACGGTACTGACTCTCAGATCACAACCAAGGGTTAGCGAGCGATAACTTGTTCGGGTTCAGTTTATGTTAATGGAAAGTAGGAGTTGCAGTGTTCTGATATCCGGCCTTCCGCTGGCTTTTCCAGCCCACCGTTGAAGCGTCAGTTAGTTATACGGGCACTCCGAAGCGGCAAACATGGTCGATACAGTGAGTGTCGCGATCGGGGCGGCGTTGACACTCGTCGTCGTCGCGGTCCACTACGCGCGGGGGACCGGCTGGGAGCCCCCGGCGGACATCTCCCAGGAGGTCCTCGAACAGCGCGCGGCCGCGGTGCCGGACACGGACTTCCCCGAGCCCATGAACCGCTCGATCGGCGGCGGCGCCGCGGGCGCCATCCCCGCCGGCGAGGGCGGCGCCGAGCTCGAAGAGGGCGAGGAGGGCGGCGACGAGACGGAGGGCTTCGACCCCGAGTCCATCCCCGACGACGAGGTCGAGTACTACGAGATCGAGTTCGCCAAGGAGGGCGAGACCATCGAGATCGCCAACAACGAGAACATCCTCGACGTGGGCGAGGAGGAGGGCTGGGACCTCCCCTACGCCTGCCGCCAGGGCCAGTGCGTCTCCTGCGCCGGACAGATCCAGGACGGCCCCGCCGGCGACTACATCCGCCACGAGCACAACGAGGCGCTGTTCGACGACGACATGGAGGACGGCTACTGCCTGACCTGCGTCGCCTACCCGACCGACGACTTCACGCTCGAAACCGGCGAACAGCCCTGACCGCCGCCCGGATTCTCCGCTCTTCGCCGCGTCTCACAACGGTTAAGAGTGCCACCGCGTAACCCCGATACGAGGGCCCGTAGCTCAGTGGACAGAGTGCTTGGTTCCGGACCAAGTTGTCCGGGGTTCAAATCCCCGCGGGCTCGCTTCTCCGACCGCGACCGACGCGGAGTTTCATCTCCGCGTCCGCTCCATCGGTGTGCGATCGACCGGGGTTTCCAGATCGGTGCCGTCGACCTGTTCTTCGAACCGGAATAAAACTCTTGTAGGGTACTCACCCATCCTCACGGAGAGATGGGCGATCGAATCGAAGACGTGACCGTGGTCGGCGGCGGGGACTCGGGGCTGCTGACTGCACTGGCGCTGAAGCGGATGAATCCGGGGCTGGACGTGTCGGTCGTCGACGACTTCGGGCAGGCGGTTCCGCAGGTCGGCAAGAGCACGTTCCTGGCGATCCAGCAGATCCTGCACGACAGCCTGGGCATCGACGAGCAGTCGTTCGTCGAGGCGGTCAAGCCGGTCTGGAAGGCGTCGGTGTTCTTCCGGGACTGGTGCGGATGCGACCCGTTCCACTACCCGTTCGACCAGAGCAAGAAGTTCCCGAACCCCGAAGAGCGCGACACCAACGAGGCGTTCTACTTCTACTACACGGAGCTACACGACAGTGAGAACCACCAGTCAAAGTGCGAGGAGCTGGTCGCCCAGGGGAAGTCGCCGTGGTACTTCTCGCCGCGGGAGGGTGGGGCCCGCAAGTACGACAGCGTCGCCTACCACCTCAACACGGAGCGGTTCAACGACTTCCTGCGCGACCTGTGTCTCGACCGCGGCGTTTCGCTGGTCGACGACGAGATCGTGACCGTCGACGTGGCCGACGACCGGATCAAGCGGCTCCGGAGCCGCAACCGGGCCTACGAGGCGGACCTGTACGTCGACGCGACGGGCTTCTCGCGGGTACTCAGGGCCGAGCAGCGCGACGACTTCCGCGAGTTCGACCTGCCGCTGGACGCGGCGCTGAACGCCCGGTCGGAGATCGACCTGGCTGACGTGGTGCCGGCGACGGTGATCGACACGGGCGAGGCCGGCTGGTTCTGGCAGATCGACACCTACGACAACCGCGACCGCGGCTACGTCTACGCCTCGGACTACCGCTCGGAGGCCGAGGCCCGCGAGGAGTTCGTCGCCCACTGCGAGGGGATCGACGCCGACGACGTGGTCAAATACGAGTTCGACTCGGGGTATCACGAACGGGCGTGGGTGGAGAACTGCGTGGCGGTCGGCAACGCTGAGGGGTTCGTCGAGCCGCTGCAGTCGACGGGGCTGACCGCCAACGCGAAGGCGTCGGTCACGCTCGCGACGCTGCTGTCGGGCCACGGTCGCGTGGCCGACGACGCGGTCCGCGAGCGGTACAACGCGTGGGTCCGGGAGACCTGGGAGTCGATCTACGACTTCATCAGCGTCCACTACGCCTACGCCGACGGGGACACGGAGTTCTGGGAGGACGCCCGGTCGATCGAGCTCAGCCCGCGGACGGAGCTGCTGATCGAGGAATTCGACCGCAACGGCTTCGACGCCCACGTCGGCCCGACGATGCACAACCCCGAGATTGACGAGCCGCTGTTCTTCCAGCCGCTGGACTTCTACGCGCTGGTCCACCACATGGGCGCGACCTCGGCGTTCTACGAGTCACACGACTTCGAGATAGACGACGAGACGCGCCGGGCGGTCGAGCGGAACTACGGGTCGATCCGCGAGGACGTGGCCGACCACTACGACCACCGGGAGTTCTACCACGGCGCGCTCGGCCAGCACTGACGCGCCCGCTCACCGAGCGGTTTCCCGCCCCCGCGTCCGCCCGTCAGTCGAGAGTGACAGTCCCCCGGACGCGCCCATCACGTGCGGACCGGCCGACGACGACCGCGTATTCGCCGGGGTCGACCGTCCAGCCCGCGCCGGGGTCGTAGCGGCCGAGCGCCCGGCGCGGGACAGCGAGCGAGACGGTCCGCCGCTCGCCACCGTCGAGCGCGACCGACGCGAAGCCGCCGAGTTCGCGCCCGGGGCGGGCGACCGCGCCCGGCGGGTCCGGTGGTTCGACGTACGCCTGGACGACCTCCCGACCCGGGCGGCCGGCGCGGTTCTCGACGGTGGCGGTCACGTCGAGGGCAGGTCCGTTCAAACCGCCGTTCTCGGTGGCCGCGGCCCGCTCGACAGTCAGGTCCGCGTACCCGAAGTCGGCGTACGAGCGGCCGTGGCCGAACGGGAAGCGGGGGGCGACGCCGTCGCGGTCGAACCCGCGGTAGCCGACGAAGACGCCCTCGTCGTAGTGGACGTGTTCGTTCACGCCGGGGTAGCGGCGCTCGTCGCCGGCGACCGGGTAGTCCTCGAACCGGCGGCCGACCGTCACGGGGAGCCGTCCCCCGGGGTCGGCGCCGAACAGCACGTCCGCGAGCGCCGCGCCGTCGGCCTGTCCGGGGTACCACGTCTGGAGTACTGCGGCCACGTCGTCGGCCCACGGCATCGCGACGGGGCCGCTCGACCGGCAGACCACGACCGTCCGGGGGTTCGCCGCGGCGACCGCGCGGACGAGCCGGTCCTGCTCCCCGGGCAGGGCCATCGACGCGCGGTCCTCGCTCTCGGTCGCGCCGTCCTGGACGACCACGACCGCGGCTTCGGCGTCGGCCGCCGCCCCTACCGCGGCGTCGAAGTCGGGCCCGGCGCGGAGCCGCCGCCGGAGCCCCGACCCCGGCAGGTCGAACATCGACGGGTTCGCCACCCGCTTGACCCCCCGTTCGAACGTGACCCGGGACGCTCCCGCCCGGAGACCCTCGACGGGGCTGACGGTGCGCGTCGGAGTGACCTCCGAACTGCCGCCGCCGCCGACCTTCGCCTCGTCGGCGTTCGGCCCGACGACGGCGAGGGAGTCGTCCTTCCCGAGCGGGAGGGTCCCGTCGTTGTCCAGCAGGACGGTCCCGCGGCGGGCCACCTCCCGGGCGAGGTCGTGGTGGGTGTCCCAGTCGACGGGCGATGCGGTGTCGCCGGATCTGCCCGACCGTGCCGATCCGTTCGACCGTCCGCCGTCGAGCAGCCCGACCCGCTCGTACAGCCCGAGGACGTGCCGGACCTTCCGGTCGAGCGTCGCCTCGGCGACCCGGCCGTCGGCGATGGCCTCCCGGAGCGGGTCGCCGAAGAAGTCGAAGGGGTAGGGGTCGGGCTGACCTTCGTCGGCGAATCGGTCGGCGAGTCGCCACAACAGCGGCGGATCGAGGTCCAGCCGGTCGGACAACCGGAGGCGGAGCATCGCGCGCAGCCAGCGGCTGTGGGGGGCGAACAGCTCGACGGCGGAGGCGCCGGGCATCTCCAGGTCCAGTCCGCCCGCGGCGGCCGCGGCGGCGTCGTGGGTCCCCCACCAGTCGCTCATCACCACGCCGTCGAACCCCCACTCGCCGCGGAGCACACCGTCGAGGAGTCGGCGGTGTTCGCTCATGTAGCGGCCGTTGACGCGGTTGTACGCGGCCATCACCGCCGAGGCGTCCGCGTCGACCGCCGCGCGGAAGCCCGGGAGGTAGATCTCCCGCAGCGCCCGCTCGGGGACGACCGCGTCGACCGTGTCGCGGCGGTGCTCCTGGTTGTTCGCGACGAAGTGTTTGGCCGTCGCGCCGACGCCCCCCGCTTCGACTCCGTCGACGTACGCGGCGCCCACGTCGCCGGTGAGTAGCGGGTCTTCGCTCAGGTACTCGAAGTTGCGGCCGCCGGTGGGGACTCTGATGATATTGAGGCCGGGGGCGAGCAGCACGTCGTGGCCGCGTGCTCGGGTTTCGGCGGCGAGTGCGCGGCCGAGGCGCCGGGCCAGGTCGGGATCCCAGGACGCCCCCAGGGCGACCGTCGCCGGGAACGCCGTCGCCTCGCGGTCGCGGACCCCTAGCGGCCCGTCGACGAGCCGTAGCGGCGGGATGTCGAGGCGCTCGACGCCCGGGACGTAGCCGGTCGCACGGCCCTCGGGGTCGGGCCGGCCGCGGACCAGCCGCAGTTTCTCGTCGAGCGTCAGATCTGATAGGAGGGCGTCGATCCGGCCGTCGGTCATCTCTCGGTACGAGGGGCGGTGCCCGGATATTCGTTGTGACGGGTTCGTGGTGTTGGAGTTGTACCGTGTATCGCGTTCGAGACGGTGAACTGATCTACCGCACCGACCGCGTCGACCACGACCGCACCGACTGCGGACTGGAGCGTTACCGCAGACAGCGTGAAAGCCCCCGTCCGCTTCGGTCGAGGGGCTCGCTGCGCGCTTCACTCGCTGCGCTCGTTGCAGTGCTTGCGTCGCCCGTCTTCCCGAAGCGGACGGCCCCTTTCATTCCCACCCGCACACACTGACTGGCCAGCCGACACGGGTGGGAATGAAAGGGGCGACTCGCTCGACGAAGGCGGACGACGCAAGCACCGCAGGCCGAAGGCCGAGGAGCGCAGCGAGGCCCCCGAGTCGAGCGAGTCGGGGCTTTCACGCTGTCTGCGGTTGCTGTCGAGCTTGCGGTTACCGTGGCGTTCGCAGTCGCCGTAGAGCTCGCGGGCGCGGTCGAGTTCGCGGGCACTGTTGCGCCGATCACCGATTTCCCGTCGGCAGATCCCACTCTCACCCCTCTTTCTCGACGCGGAACCACTCGCCGCGCCAGGAGATGGGGTACTCGACGATCCCCTTGATGGCGGCGAGGCTGTAGAACGGGAGGACGAACGGGACGAGTAGCCAGCCGAGGCCCACCGAGTCGACGACGCCGACGCGGCGGTCGAGCAGGCGAGCGCCGAGACAGACCCCCGCCAGCGCCCCGACGGTCACGCCGAGGACGACTCCTGCCCCGGTCGCCCCGAGGACGACGGCCTGGGGGACCAGCGAGAGGACGACGAAGTTGCCGAGGATGGCGCCGCCGCAGACGGCCAGCGAGGCGACGCTGCGCGGGCGGTCCAGCGGGTCGAGCCGGCCGAGCCGGCGGTGGAACACCTGGGCGTAGCCGGTCATCCAGCGCTTGCGCTGGCCCCACCAGTCACGGAGGGTGTGAGCGCCCTCGATCTCCGAGGGGTAGGCGAACGACGACTGGACGGAGACGCCGTCCTCGTAACAGCGGAAGGCGAAGTCGAAGTCCTCGGTGAGCATCCGCGGGTCGTAGCCGCCGACGCGCTCGTACGTGTCACGGCGCACCAGGAGGGCGTTGCTCGCCACCATGTCGAAGTCCGTCAGCAGGGCGACCAGCCGGTGGCTCAGGTAGCCCAGCACGACCGACTCGTAGTAGGTGACCGTCTCCAGGAGGCCGTCCGGGCGAGGGAACGTCCGACCTTGGACGGCCTCGTGGTCGGCGAGGCCGGCGGCCGCGGCGGGGAGGAACGTCGGGTGGACCCGCTCGTCGGCGTCGAACACGCCGACGTAGGGGGCGTCGGTGTGGTCGACGGCGTAGTTGACGGCGGCGGCTTTCGTCCCCGGATTACGGTCGTTGACGAGGCAGGTGACCCGCCGGCGGTCGGCCAGCGAGCGCGCGACCGACAGCGTCGACTCGTCGCCCGGTTCGCAGACGACGTAGACGGCCACGTCCGCGTAGCCGGCGGCCAGCAGGCTCTCGACGCTGCGGTGGAGCGCACCCGCGTCGCCGTAGGTGGGGACGACGGCCGCGATTTTGGGGCCGGTCGCCGGGTAGGGGCCGCGACGGCGCTCGCGGAGCACCTCGGCGAAGAAGACGGCGGCGGAACTCGACAGCGTCGCGGCGAAGCTCAGGCAGGCCACCGCCGCGTTCAGGACGGTGACGCTCCCGAGACCGAGGAAGAGCAGCGGGAGCGTGACCGTGATCCGGCCCTGGACGAACCCGACGGTGACGACGGCCAGCGCCGCGAGGGCGAAACAGACCCTGTCGAGCCACCGGCGGAAGGTGTGAGTGACCATCGGGGCGGGGACCGAAGCGCGGGTGTCCGCGGGGAGCACGGGCGTGAGACTTCCCGCGGACCGACCGGCTCGGGTACTGTTCCGGCTGATACTCCCGGCTCTTCGGTAAGTGTTGGGGGCCGTACACGGCCTGTCGTTCGAGTCGTGAATTGAGTAGTTGTTTCTGTCCGTTCCCGTTTGGAAAGAAGTCTGATGAACCTGACCGCACTCGTCAGCAGGCGCTGAAAGCCCTTGGCACGCTCGCGGTCGCTGAGCGGGATATCCGCGCTCTCCGCACCGCCCGCGCGGATAGGGGTCGCTCAGACGACTATCGGCGCGAGCGCGCCTCGCCCTTTCAGTCCACCAGGGACTGCACCGCCCCGCACAGCACCGCAGACGGCCACATACCACCCCAACCGATTGCGCTCCGCACGCCTGCGGCGTGCGGTGCTCATCCCTCGCGCGACTGTTTCGAGCGGCCCGCCACGAGGCGGGCACGCACGACAGCGCACGCCGACCGCACAGCACCGCCCCGCTAACTACACTACCTGTACTGAACACCGATGGGTACGTCGCCGCGGACTGTTCCGCGGTCCGTGGTTTCCGTCGGGTACGCTCGGGGCCGGTCGGCACTCGCGTCACAGTTATACTCGTGTGACCCCAAACTGCGGTACCATCTCCACGGGTACGCGGTACGGGCGATCCGATATGTACGGGCACCGACAGCGACGCATCAGGGCGCAGCGACGGGCGAACAGCGGCCCCGACCGCCCTCGCCGGCGGGTGGAACCGTGAGTTCAGCGACCCACCGATCCCTGCTCCCCGCGGACCGACTGGGACGCAGAGCCCTCGCGCTGGTCGCGACGCTGGCGGCCGTCGCCGGGGCGGTGGCGCTCGTCGGTCCCGACGCGGTCGGGTCGGCGCTGGCCGGCGCGGACGCGGGGACGGTCGCGCTGGTCGCCACCACGGCGGTCGCCGTGCTGGTCGTCAGGGGGCTGGCATTGCGCGTCCTCCTGGGGATCCTCGGCCACGACGCGCCGGTCGGTCGCGTGCTCGGCGCGTACGTCGCCACGACGGTCGTCAGCACGGTCGTCCCCGGGGGCCAGGCCGGCGGCGCGCCGGTCAACGGCCTGCTCGTCGCGCGCTCCTCGGCGGCCGACTACGAGGACGGCGTCGCCGCCGTCGTCGCCGTCAGCGCGCTCACTAACGTCCTCGTCGGCGCGTTCGGCGTCCTCGGGGTCGCGTACCTGCTGGCGACCGCCGGAACGGGCAGCGCCGACGTGACCGCGCTCGCGGCTGTCGGCGTCGGCCTCGTCGCGCTGGCCGCGGCCGGCGGGGTCGGCCTCTGGCGGATCCGCGACCGCGCGACCGGCTGGACCGTCTCCGCGGCCGCGCGACTCGCCGCCGCGCTCCGGGTCGTCCCCCGCGTCACCCCGCCGGACCGGGCGGCAATCGCGGATCAGGTAGACCGATTCCGGGCCGCGCTGGCGCGGCTACGCGGGGGATCGCCCCGACAGATCGCGACGCTGGTCGGCCTGCTGGCGGTCGCCCACGCGCTGACAGTCGTCGCGCTGTGGCTCTCCTTCCGCGCGGTCGGCGAGTCGGTCTCGGTCGGCGTCCTGCTGGCCGTGATCCCCGCCGCCGTCGCGGCGGCGGTCGTCCCGGCCCCCGGCGGGAGCGGCGTCGACGCCGCGCTGGTCGGCCTGCTCGCCGCCGGCACGAGCGCCGTCGCGCCGGTCGCCGGCGCGGCCGTCCTCGTCTACCGCGTCGCCACGTCCGGTCCCGCCTTGGTCGTCGGCGGCGCCGTCGTCGCCGCGATGGCGTCGTTCGGGTGGTTCCGCGAGCGCGATCCCGACCCCGGCGACTGACGCCGGCACGTCGACGCGCCCCAGTGCCGGTGGCGACCGTCCGCGGGACCCGGCGCGACTCGCCTTTTTGTGCGTCGCGGCCCGACGATCCATCATGGCATCCGTCCGCCGACTCGTCGTCGACGTGCTGAAACCGCACGACCCGCCGCTGCTCGCCTTTACCGAGCATCTGAGCGAACTCGACTCCGTCGAGGGCGCGAGCACGTCGCTGGTCGAACTCGACCAGGAGGTCCAGAACGTCAAGGTCACGCTGGAGGGCGAAGACCTCGACTACGACGCCGTCGAGGCCGCCGTCGAGGAGTTGAGCGGGTCGATCCACTCGATCGACGAGGTGGCCTGCGGCGACTACGTCGTCGAGGACCGGCCCACGCCACAGGACGGCTGACCGTGTCCGCGCTCGACCGCGCCCGCCGCCTGCTGGGCAAGGAGGACGTGCTCTCGATCGCCCGCCGCTATTTCGTCTCCAACGGCTTCGACGGGACGCTCACGGCCATCGGCGTCGTCGTCGGCGCCGTCCTCTCGGGCGTGCCCGACGGCGCGACGGTCATCAAGATCGGCGCCGGCGCGGCCGTCGGCCTGGGCACCTCGGCGGTCTGGAGCGTCTGGGAGATCGAGCGGGCCGAGACGCGCGCGGCGGTCCGCCGCGTCGAGCGGGCGATGCTCACCGACCTCGACGACACGCGCATCGAGCACGAGCAGAGCGGGGCCCGCGTCGTCCACGCGGCCGCCAGCGGCCTCGGCCCGCTCATCGGCATCCTGATCACTCTCCTCCCGTTCGCCTTCGAGGGGACCGCCTTCTCGATGGTCGAGGCGGCGCTCGTCTCCGTCGCGCTCGGCGTCGGCGTCCTCGGCGCGTTCGGCGCCTACATGGGGTCGATCTCCGGCCAGCGCTGGTACGTCGCCGCCGCCCGGATGGGACTGGCGGGGCTGGTCGTCGCCGTCATCAACGTCTTCCTGCCGGGGTAGCGACCGGACGGGGAGTTCCCTCAATCGTTGACGAGCGACTCCCGCCGGCCGGTGAACTCGTCGGGGTCGAGCCGGAAGAAGTCGAACGACACCATCCGCAGCGGCTCCTCGAACACGTCGACCAGCGGGATGTCGATCCGCTCCATCTCGGCGAGCGTCTCCGTTTCGATCCCCGCCTCCTCGGTGTCGTGCAACCGGCCGCGCGCGATGATACTGCGCCATCGCCCGTCGTCGTCCCCGTCCTCGTCGCCGTACGCGACGAACGTCACCGGCCTGCCGGCCAGCTCGCCGGGGTCGTCCTCGTGGCCGACGGAGATCCGGAAGTAGAACACCCGGTCCTCGGCGTCGTAGCCGTACGACACCGGGACGGCGTCCGGCGGTTCGTCGCCGACCGTCGACAGCGAGAGGACTCCCGTTCCCCCGCTCCCCAGGAATCGGTCGACCTCCTCCGCCCCCATCTCGATCTCCTCGGCGTCGGTCATACGTTCCGGTACGCGCGTCACGCTGATAAGCCCGCGGCCGGCGCCGTCGATCCGGCGGGGATCGGTGATCCCGCCCGTTCGATCCCCGTCCCGGTCACGCGCGGTCAGTCACCCGTTTCCGTGTGTGGATCCGCTCCCGCAGCCGCGCCCGTCCCGCGCAGGCGGCGGACGCCCGCGGCCACGAGCAGGTACGCGGGGACGGTGACGGCGAAGACGCCGGCGACGATCCCCCAGTCCCCGACGCCGAGCGCGACCGTGTCGAAGTACCGGCGTAGCGGGGTGTACAGCACGGCCAGCTGCAGGGCCAGCGAGCCCGCGACCGCCGCGAACAGCCAGCGGTTCGACAGCGTCGGCGTCTCGCGCAGCCACCGGATGACGAACAGCTTCCCGAACTCCAGGACGACGAACGCCGTGAAGACCATCGTCCGCACGTACGCGTCGACCTCGGCGGCGCCGTCGAGCAGGGCGGCGAGCAGGCCCAGCATGACGGCGGTCGTCACCGCCCCCGTACCGCCGATGACGCCGAGCATGGGTCGGTCGACGATGCCCTGCCCGGGCTCGCGCGGCGGCCGCTCCATCACGTCGCCGCTCTCGGGGTCGGCGCCCAGCGCCAGCGCCGGCAGCCCGTCGGTCAGCAGGTTGATCCACAGCAGCTGGACGGCCGGGAGGACGAGATACCCCCACAGGGAGGCGAGGAAGACGATGGCGACCTCGGCGACGTTGGCACTGAGCAGGTAGGCGACGAACTTCCAGACGTTGTCGAAGATGGCGCGGCCGCGCTCGACCGCCCGGGCGATGGTCGCGTAGTTGTCGTCGAGCAACACCACGTCGCTGGCCTGCTTGGCCACGTCCGTCCCGCGGACGCCCATCGCGACGCCCACGTCGGCGTTTTTCAGCGCCGGCGCGTCGTTGACGCCGTCGCCGGTCATCGCCACCGTCCGACCGTTCGCCTGGAGCGCGCGCAACACCCGGACCTTGTGCTCGGGCGAGGTCCGGGCGAACACGTCCACCCCGCCGACGCGCTCGCGGAGTCCGTCGTCGCTCAGCCCCTCGATCTCCCGCCCCTCGACAACCTCGCCCCCGAGCCCGAGTTCCGCGCCGACGGCCGCGGCCGTCCGGACGTTGTCGCCGGTGATCATCTTCACGTCGATGCCCGCCCGGCGCGTCCGCGCGATGGCGTCGGCCACCTCCGCGCGCGGCGGGTCGATCATCCCGACGAGCCCGACGAACACCAGGTCCGTCAGGTCGTCGGCGCCGTCGAGTTCCCCCTCGCCGTCCGCGTCGAAGCCGCGCCCGTCCTCGGTGTAGGCGACCGCGAGTACCCGCAGCGCGTCGTCGGCGAACTCGCGGGTCCGCTCGCGGATCCGCTCGGCGCCCGCCTCGTCCAGCTCGACCGACCCGTCGTCGGTCAGGGCGCGCGAGCACTTCTCGACGACGACCTCCGGCGCGCCCTTGACGTAGGCGCGGTCGCCGTGAACCGTCCCCATCCACTTGCGCTCCGAGGAGAAGGGGATCTCGTCGGTCCGCGGACTCCGCTCGCGCAGCGCGGCCACGTCGAACCCTCGATCCTCGGCGGCCGCGACGAGCGCCCGCTCGGTCGGGTCGCCCGCCTCGGCCGTCGCGTCGTTGCACAGCGCCCCCGCCCGCAGCAGCAGGTCGACGCGGTCGGCCTCGGTCGTGGACGCGCCCGCCGCGGAGTCGATCCCCGCGGCCGCGCCGCCGTTCGAGGCGGCCGCCCCATCGCCCGCCGCGTCGTCGGTCACTTCGTCGAAGTCGACGACGCCGTCGGCGACCCACAGCCGGCTGACGGCCATCCGCCCCTCTGTGAGCGTGCCGGTCTTGTCGGTACAGACCACGTCGACGGCGCCGAGCGCCTCGACGGCGGGCAGGCGGCGCACGAGGGCGTTCTCGTCGGCCATCCGGCGGACGCCCAGCGCGAGCGTCAGCGTCACGACCGCTGGCAGCCCCTCGGGGACGGCCGCGACGGCCAGCGACACCGCGGTCAGCGCGGTCTGCAGCGGTTCGACTCCGCGGAACCACAGCAGCGGGACGACCAGGGCGGCCAGCGCGACGACGCCGAGCCCGAGCGTCCGCCCGAGGTCGTCCAGCTCGGCCTGCAGCGGCGTCTCCGTCTCCTCCGTGTCGGCGAGCTGCCGGGCGATGCCCCCGACCTCCGTGTCCTCGCCGGTCGCGGTCACGACGAAGGCGGCCTTCCCCCTCGTGACCGCCGTGCTCTTGTACACCATCGACGACCGCTCGGCCAGCGGCGCGTCCGGTTCGACCGGCTCGACGGACTTCGAGACCGGGAGGCTCTCGCCGGTCAGCGCCGCCTCGTCGACCTCCAGCCCCGTCGTCTCGACGAGCCGACCGTCCGCCGGTACCACGTCGCCGTCCGACAGTTCGACCACGTCGCCGGGAACCAGTTCGGTCGCCGTTACCTCCGCCGTCCCGCCGTCGCGGCGGACGACGGCGGTGGGCGCCGTCAACTCGCGGAGCGATTCGAGACTCCGCTCGGCGCGGTAGTCCTGCGCGAACCCGAAGACGCCGTTGACGACGACGATCACGGTGATGAGCACGGCGTCGACGGCGTGGCCGGCCCACACCGAGAGGGCGGCCGCGGCGAGCAGCACCCAGATGAGCCAGCTGTCGAACTGCGCGAGGAAGATGTCGACCGGCGAGCGGGCCGCGCCGCGAGCGATCTCGTTCGGCCCGTGCTCGCCGCGACGCTCGGCCGCTTCGGCCGCCGACAGCCCCGACTCGTCGACCCCCGCCTCGGCGAGCACCTCGTCGACCGGCCGGCTGTGTGGGGTATCTGTCACTGGACCGGAATTCGCCCGCTGGCCCCATCGGTGTTTGGTAGGCTGGCGCCGGTCGCGCGACCCACAGGTTCCCGAAATCGCACAGATATAGCCCGAACCGCCTGTAATTCTGTGTTCCGCCTCGTCGACCACTCGACGCGCACTTCCGGATTCAATATAGCGATATGTAGTTCATACAGTGCTCCGGGGATAGTGCGGATCCCCACCTGGATCGGCGTGCGACACGCGAACGGCGACGATATCCGGGGTACCAGACGTGACCGCGGCGACTGGCGATGCGACACCACCCTTTTTGTGCGAGCTCGCCAGTCGGGGTACCATGGCGACGGCGGCCGACGACCTGACGGAACCGCGCGTGCTCGCCCGGGCCAAGCGGCGGCTATTCCCCGATGACGGGGCTCAGGCCTACGCGGTCGTCGACACGCAGTTCGCGCAGGAGCGGTGGGTCGACCGGACGACTGTCGACGAGGCGGTCCGCGAGGCGCTGGCGCCGTTCAACCACGTCCGCGTCGGCTCGGGCTACCCCGACCTGGTCGGCGTGCGCCCGCTCGACGACGAGTTGCTCGCGGTCGACCGGCTGGGCGGCGAGCCGCCGCTGATCGCCGTCGAGGCGAAGGGCTACGCCGGCGGCGGCGTCGACACCGAGCGCGGCATCGTCCAGGCCCGCGACCGCCTCGGCGAAGCGAACGTCGCCTTCCTCGCGGCGCCGGCCGCGGCGATCACCCAGACCGACCGCTCGCTCGCGCGGGAGTGCAACGTCGGCGTCCTCGCGGTCGGGACTGACGGCGACGTTCGGGCGGTCGAACGCCCCCGTGTCGTCGGCAACCGCACCGCCGACGCGGCGACGAGCATCCGCTTCCAGGCCAGCGCCCAGGGCGTCGCCGGCAAGAGCTTCGGGCTCAACCACCCGAAGAACTACCTCGCCTACCCGCTGGCCGTGGGCCACGACCGCGACACCGAGACCGTCCTCGCCGAGCGGGTCGTCGGTGCGACCGACGCGGCCCGCGACGGCGCGGCGTTCCTCAACCTCGTCGCCGTCGAGCCCGACCGGACGGCGCTGACGGCGCTCGGGAAAGAGGTCGTCCGCTTCGCGCTCGCGGAGGCGGGCAGCGTCGACGCCGCGCTCGACGCCTTCGAGGCCTGGAAGGGCTCGCGCGGCCGCTTCTGCGAGGTCGCGCCGAAGTGGGGACAGCTCGCCCGCCGCGTCGTCTACGCCTACCCCGCGACCGAGCTTCTGGTGACCGAACTCCAGTCGATGCACGACGACGGCGAACGCCGCCCCACGCTCCGCGAGTTCGTCGAGTACCTGCACGAGCTGCATCCCACCTTCACCGTCGAGCTGTTCCTCCGCGGCGACGAGGGGGTCCGCGGTCGCGCGCTGACCGACGACGGCGACCTCCGCGGCGACGTTCTGGTCGACGGCGACGCCTACCACTCGCCGACCGTCTTCCAGCTGAAGGCGATGCTGTACCACGCCGGAGTCCTCACCGAGCGCGGCAGCGAACCCCACCGGCTCGACCCCTGCGAGGACCGCTGGGCGCTCCGCCACGACGTGAGTCCCGCCGGGGAGTGAGCGACTCGGTGAGACCGTCGGGTCGGGGGCAGGACCGGGACTGCGACACTGTCCCACACCGCCGTCAGTTCTAAGTGCGACCTCCGGATCGATCCGGACGAAGCGTTCTATGACCCGCCGGATCGTCGGTCGTCCGGTGTTCGACCCCGTCCCGCTCCACGCCGCGCGGGCGGCCCGATAGCCGCAGCACTCGGGTTCGCTTCGCTACGGTTCCGTAGCCGCACTCTCTCGGTCGAACACACACGCACATGCCGACATCCGCCGAGCCCACGGCCACCGGCCGGGGCTCGTCCGCGCACGCTCCGTCCCGACAGTCGAATCGCTCGCGGCCGCCGCGGCCGCTCGAACCATCCTCTGACCCGCTGACCGCTTCCGACTCGTCCCTCGGAGGTGGTCCTCGATGACCGCCGCGACCGAGACGGCCGACGGGAGGGACGCCGAGACCGGCGCCGCCGAGACCGCCGCGAAGCCGTCGCTGTGGCGAAATCGCGACTTCCGCCGGTTCTTCGCGGGGCAGTTCGTGACCAACGCCGGGGACAGCCTCTACACCGTCGCGGTGCTGTGGCTCGTCTTCGAGCTCAGCGGCTCGACCGTCCTCACGGGGGTCGCAAACGCCGTCCTGTTGCTCCCGTGGCTCCTGCAGGTCCTCGCCGGCCCGGTCGTCGACCGCCTTCCCCTTCGACCGGTCCTCGTCGGGTCGCAACTGCTACAGGGCGTCGTCGTCCTCGCGCTGCCGCTCGCGGCGGCGACCGGGCACCTGAGCGTCGGCGTCATCTTCGCGGTCGTCCCTCTCCTGACGCTCGCGACCCTGCTGATGGCGCCGATGCAGGCGACGGTCGTCCCGCGGATCGTCCCCGACGAGCAGCTGTCGCGGGCGAACTCCGCGCTGGCCACCGTCACGCTCGGACTGGACATGATATTCGACGCGCTCGGGGGCGTCTTTATCGCCGTCTTCGGCGCGACGGCGCTGTTCCTGTTCGACGCGGGGACGTTCGCGCTCGCCGCGCTCCTGTTCGCCGGGGTCGCGGTCTCGCGGTCCGACGACGCAGGGGAGCGGGCCGACGAGTCCGACGGGAGCGGGGCGTCCGATACGGACGACGGGTCGATACTCGGCTCGTACGTCGCGGACCTGCGCGACGGGATCGACGCGTTGCGCGGCACCGTCTTCGTCGAGCTGGTGCTGACGACGGCGGTCGCGAACCTCGCGACGGGCGTGACGCTCGCGGTCCTGCCGGCCTACGGCGACGCGCTCGGCGGCCCGGCCGTCTACGGGGCGCTGCTCGGAGCGCTCGGCGTCGGTCGACTGGTCGGCTCGCTGGTCGCGCCGTACCTGGAGGGCGTGGCCTACGGCCGGCTACTGCTCGTCGGCAACGCCGCGGGCGCCGCGTGCTGGCTCGGTGCGGTGGCCGCGCCGTCGCCGGCGCTCACCGTCGTCCTGTTCGGGCTCGCGTGGGTTCCCGCGGGCGCGAGCGGCGTGCTCACGGCGACGCTGAACCAGACCGTCTTCCCGCCGGACCTGCTCGGCCGCGTCTCGACGACCAAGGGGACGGCCTCCGGCGCGACGCTCCCCCTCGGATCGCTGGCCGGCGGGCTCGTCGCCGAACTGCTGGGCGCGGCGACGACGGTCGGCCTGGCGGCGTTCGGCTTCGGCTTCACGGCGCTGTACCTCGCCGTCCGCCCGCGACTCCGGCGGCTCCCGTCCGTCGCCGACGCCGACCCGGCGGCCTTCGGCGTGACCGCCGGGTCGGATCGCGAGGGGGAGTAGCGACCGCGGACCGCGCAGTTGCCGGTCCGTCGCTTTTGGGCCCGCCCGGTGTAGCTCGAACGCGATGAACTTCGACGAGTTCACCGGAACGGTCCAGCACCGCCTCGAACTGCCCGGGACGGGGGAAGCCGTCCGCGCGACCCGCGCGACGCTGACGACGCTCGGCGAACGGATCCAGGCGGGCGAGGCCACCGACCTCGCGGGCCCGCTCCCGATGGAGATCGACTTCTACCTGACGGGCGCGGTCGCGGAGCACGGCCAGCACTTCGACTGGGACGGCTTTCTCGACCGCGTCGCCGATCGGGAGGGGCAGACGGCGCCGGACGACCGTGCCGACGCGGCCCACCACGCCCGGACGGTCGTCGCCGTCGTCGCCGAGGCGGTCCCCGAGGGACAGCTCGACCAGCTCCGCGACCAGCTGCCGGCCGACGAGGGGTGGGCGGACCTGTTCGAACTCGTCGAGAACGGCGGGACGGCGGCCGAGTGACCCGGACGCTGTCACGCGGTCGTCGCGGGTGGTCGTTCGCGGGGGCGCGGCCCCAGCGCCTACTTAACGCGGCCTCAGTGATCAGCGGCAAGCGCTAAGTGGGGTTCGCCCCAAGCGCGACTCATGTGGCGCTCCGGCCAACGGGGTCGCGACGAGGTGACCTGCATCGCCTGCGGCGACTCGGTCGCCCGGTCGTCGGCCCGGGAGTACGACAAGTTCGGCGACCGCTGGGACCGCGAGGGCAAGGAGTTCGAGTACCTCTGCAAGCCCTGCGACCGCGAGCGCTGTCACCAGCCTCGCGGGAACCTCGAAGCCTTCCTCGAAGACGTGGAGACGGCCGCCGACGACCGCGACCGCGAGACGTTTCTCGCGACCTATCTCGAACTCGCCGACCGCGGCGACTCCGTCGAGGAGCGGTGACGCGGTCGGCGGTCGGTTCGGGACGATTCGGCCCCGCTGACTCCGCCGTCCGCGGCGGGGCCACCACAGAAAGCCTATCTGTACCCTGGTCATAGCCCGCTACATGACTACCGAGGACGCCCAGGCCCAGGCAGGCACGGTCGAGGGCCAGGGCCCCGTCGAGATCGACGAGGAGATGGCCCGCCACCTGGCCAACAAGCGCGAGGAGCTGTTCGAGAAGTTCGAGATCCGCGACGAGTTCCCGTCCGAGGTGATCGAGGAGGCCGAGGCCCGTACCGAGGGCGTCCAGGAGGAGATCGCCGACGAGATCGACGAGCGCCGGGACCTGCGCGAGATGACGACCTGGACGACCGACCCCATCGACGCCCAGGACTTCGACGACGCCATCTCCGTCGAGAAACGGGACGACGAGTACGTCCTCTGGGTCCACATCGCCGACGTGACCCACTACGTCACCCCCGACACCGCGATGTGGGAGGAGGCCGTCGAGCGGGGCAACACCGTCTATCTCCCCGACTACACCATCCACATGTTGCCGCCGATCCTCGCCGAGACCGTCTGCTCGCTGGTCCCCAACGAGGACCGGCTGGCCCACACCGTCGAGATGCACCTCGACCCGGAGACGCTCTCCTACGAGGAGATCGACATCTACAAGTCCGTCATCGAGTCCGACGCCCGCCTGACCTACTCCGAGGCCGAGGAGATCCTCGACGATCCCGACAGCGCTGACGACATGCTGGAGGACACCGACGTGGACCTCGCGGAGAAGACCGAACTCGTCTGGGACCTGGCCGACCGGATGCACGAGCAGCGCAAGGAGGACGGCTCGCTCGTCCTGAACCCGGCCCGCGACCGCGCCCACACCATCATCGAGGAGTGTATGCTCAAGGCCAACAAGGCCGTCACGCACGAGCTCATGTGGGACCGCGGCGTCGAGGCGATGTACCGCGTCCACCCCCAGCCCTCCCCCGAGGAGTGGGACGAGGCCCTGCAGGAGATCCAGGATCTGGACGGCGTCTCGATCCCCGGGAGCGCCTGGGACGACCCCCGCAAGGCCGTCAACGCGACGCTCGAAGAGGCCCCGGGTCGCCAGCTCTCGAAGATCCAGCGGGCCGTGATGTTCGTGATGCCCCGGGCGAAGTACATGAGCGACCCCTTCGGCGGCCACCACGCGCTGAACTTCGAGATCTACGGCCACTTCACCTCGCCCATCCGCCGGCTCTCTGACCTCATCAACCACTGGATCGTCCACACCAACGACGTGCCCGAGGACCTCCAGGCGCTGTGCAAGCACGCCTCCGACCAGCAGAAGGACGCCGAGCAGTGCGAACGCGAGTACAAGCAGTTCCTCGAGGAGGTCGGCCTCGACCCCAGCGCCGTCAACAACCGCGGCCTCGAAGTGATCGACGACGAGGAGTAGCGCCGCCAGCGGGCGCCGGCGTCGGCCCGCCGGCTCGGACCGTCCGGTGCCCCCGTCCCCGAACATCTCGGATCGCGGATAGAAAATTCCTGCGCCAAACCTATTTCCCCCGACCGACTGAACCCTCGTCGCGATGACGGAGTCGCCCACTCGACGGGGGTTCCTCGCCGGCGCCGCGGCCGTCGCGACGGGGTCTGCGGCGGTCGCGTCCGCCGAAGGTGCCCCGCTCGACGCCGACGCGGCCGACCTCCTCCCGTCCGACACCGAGCCGCCCGGAACTGACCGAGGGGCCGCCCTGCAGGAGGCCGGCGGGGACACCGACATCGAATCGCTGGTCGACGACCTCGTCGAGTCGAGCCTGGAGGGGCGGACGGCCACGGGCGCGACCGTCGCCGTCGTCGCCGACGGCGAGGTGGCGCTCGCGAAGGGGTACGGCGTCGCCGACCGCGAGAGCGAGCGGCCCGTCGACGCGACCACCCCGTTCCGCGTCGGGTCGGTGTCGAAACCCGTCGTCGGGACGGCGCTGATGGCCCGGATCCGGCAGGGGGAGATCGACCCCGAGGCGCCCGTCTCGGAGTATCTCGACGCGAGTCTCGGCGACGCGGTCGGGTCGGTCACGCTCGCGGACCTCGTGACCCACCGCGCGGGCTACGAGATGTCCAACGAGGGGCTGTGGATCACCGACGCCGACGACCTGCGGCCGCTCCCCGAGGCGCTCCGCCGGTGGCGCCACGCTCGCGTCCGGCCGCCGGGGGAGGCGCCCGCCTACTCGAACTACGGGTACGCCGTCGCCGGCGGAGTCCTCGCGGCGGTCGCCGGCGAGCCGTTCCACGAGGCCGTCGCTGCGGACCTGCTCGACCCCGCAGGGATGGGAGACAGCAGCTTCCGCCAGCCGCTCCCCGACCCGCTGGCCGACGCTCACGCGACGGGGTACGGGCCCGGCGCCGCCTACGCCGGCGGCGAGTTCCCCTACCTCGGGCTCGCTCCCGCGGGCGCGCTGTCGACGACCGCCGAGGACATGGCTCGGTTCATGCAACTGCACCTGAACGGGGGCGTCGTCGACGGCGAGCAGGTGCTCGCCTCCGAGACCGTCGCGGCCTGCCAGCGCCAGTGGGCGACCGCCCACGAGCGGCTGCCGGGGATGGCCTTCGGGTTCGTCGAGAGCGACTACGGCGACGTGCGGACGCTCCGACACAGCGGCGGGACGCCGACGTTCTACAGCGACCTCCTGCTGGTCCCCGAGCGCGGCCTCGGGCTGTTCGTCGCGTACAACGGCGCCGACGGCGGCGCGGCCGCGGAGGAGGTCCTGGAGGGGTTCCGCTCGGAGTTGCTGCCCGACCCCGGCACCGACTCGGGCCCCGACCCCGGTTCGGAGTCGGCTGACGGTGGGACGCTCTCCCCGGACGGCCAACCGACGCGAGCCGACGACCTCGGCGGCACCTACCGGTCGCTGCGCCGGTCGTGGACCTGGCACGACCGGGTCACGACCACGCTCCAGGCCGGCACCGTCGAGGTGAGCGTCGCGGACGACGGCGCGCTGGTCACGACCGGCGGGAGCACGACGAATCGGTGGGTCGAGATCGAACCCCTCGTCTTCGAACGCGTCGACGGGGGCGAACGGCTGGCGTTCGACACCGGGAGCGACGGCGACGACATCGAGTACCTCCACCGCGGCGCGAACCCGACGACGGCGTACGGCCGCGTGGGCGGGGCCGACCGACTCTCCCTGCACGCCGTCCTGACCGTCCTGTCGCTGGTCGGCCTGCTCTCGGCGGTGTTCGGGTGGCCGGCGGCCACCGCTGTCGGGTGGTTCAGGTCCCGGAGCGACGCGGACGTGGCCGTCGATCCGCGACGGTGGCGCGACCGACCCGCGACGCTCGCGCGTGCGGTGGCCGTCGGGGCCGCCGTCGCGATACTCGCCTTCCCGGTGGCGGCGCTCGTCCACCTCGCCGTCGCGCCGTACGCCGTCCTGTCGGCCCCCCCGCTGACGTTCGCGGCCCTGTTCGCCCTGCCGGTACTGGGTCTGGTAGGGGCCGCGGCGACGGTCGCGTTCGCCGTCCGCTCGTGGACCGACGGCTACTGGGGTCGGATCGGCCGGGTCCACTACGCGCTGGTGGCCGCGTCGCTGGCGGCCGCCTGCTGGCTGCTGTGGTACTGGAACCTGCTGGTCCCGCCGCTGTGACCGCGGTGCGACCGCACGAATGTCAGACCTTCCGAGATCCGTCGAGCGATACGTACCGGATAGCAACTTCCGTCTCCGGGATCTTCCGTAGCCACCAAAATAATATGAGAATATTTCACGGCAGTTCAGAGACTGTTCGAAGTGTGTTCGGAGACATGATCCAGCATAACAGTTTAGTGGGATCCGTACGTACGTGTAACCGAGAGGTGACGAACCGATGGCCACCAGCGACAGGACTCGACGCACAGGGGAGCACCGCACAGCAGGTCGACAGCTCTCCCGGTACGACCTCCTGCTACTGGTGATACCCGCGGCGTTCCTGCTGGCGCTCGTGGGGTCGACCGTGTCGCCGCTTCCCGCGCGAGTGTTCGTGGCGGGGGCGTCCGTGGTCGGCGCGCTCGCCGTCGCGGACGGGCTGTTCGTCAACCCGCCCGGTCACGGACGCAGTCGGTGACGCCGGCGGTAAGGGGTCTATTGTCCGAGAGTACGTCCGTTCCAAACCAGTTTGGTTGGTCGTTTATTAAATATCTCGCGAACGTATAGATACGAACGCCCGGTCGCGTCGTGGTTCGCGACGGTCCCCGCCGTGCGCCGACTGTGGGATCACGTCCGCGGCCAGCAGCGAACACCGGTGCTCCAAACTCAAATATGCCAGCCAGCGACCAAATCGACACGAGCAAGCAGATCCACAGGCGGACGGGGCGGACGTTCTACGTCGCCACGAAGCTCCTGCCCGAGCGGGTCCGGGAGGCGACGTACGTCCTCTACGCCTTCTTCCGGATCGCCGACGAGGTAGTGGACCGGACGGACGACCCCGACCCCCAGATCCAGCGTCGCCGACTCGAAGCGATGCGGGCGGCGGCGCTGGGCGACCTCGACCCCGAGAGGGAGGCCGACCTGACCGACGACGAGCGGGCGGTCCTCGACGCGTTCCGGTCGCTGGCCGACCGCACGGGGATCGACGACAGCGAGGTCGAGGTGTTCGTCGACGCGATGGTCCAGGACATCGAGACGGCCCGCTACCCCGCTTTCGAGGACCTGGAGGCGTACATGCGCGGGTCGTCGGTCGCCGTCGCGAACATGATGATGGACGCCATGGCGGTCCCGGCCGAGGACCGCGAGCGGGCGCAACCGCACGCGGAGGCGCTCGCGGAGGCGTTCCAGCTGACGAACTTCCTGCGGGACGTGCGCGAGGACGTCCGCGACTACGGCCGCGTCTACATCCCGGGGGAGACGCTGGAGCGGTTCGGCGTCGACGAGGCCGACCTGGCCGAGCCGACCGTCACCGACGGGTTCGTCGCGGCGATGCGCCACGAGCTCCAGCGGACCGAACGGCTGTACCGCGAGGGGGTCGCCGGCATCCGCCTGCTCCCGGAGGACTGCCAGTTCGGCGTCCTGCTCGCGGCGGTGTTCTACGCCGAACACCACCGGCTCATCCGCGCCCGGGACTACGACGTGCTGACCGAGACGCCGGAACTCGGCCGCCTGCGCAGGGGCTACCTGCTCGTCCGGACCTGGGTCCACTGGCGGCGCCACCGCGACCCCGAGGCGACCTTCTACGCGGTCAGCGCGGTCTCGCCCGGCGGCGAGGGCGACGGCGTCGAGACCGACGGCGTCACGGGCCACGTCGCGTAGGAGTCTCCCGTCGCTGGCTGTTTTTCCGTCCCCCCGCCGATCCCGTCTCCGCCGTCGATAGCCGGCGCTATCGGGTTGATCCCTCGAAAAAACGCGTTCGCGGTCGCGGTCCGGGTCTACCGCCCGCGGTTCTCGTTGCTGGAGAGGCTCGGCCGCGTGCGCTCGCTCCCCTTGCCGCGGTTGTCGAGCCCGCGGTTGCGGCGGCCGGCGCTGGTGAGTCCGCGCAGCGCGCGGTCGGTGTGCTGGTCCTCGCAGATCCACGAGAGGTCGTCGTCGTTTTCGATCGCGGGGTGCTCGGGGTCGACGAGGATCACCTCGAACCACTTCTGACTGCCGTCCTGCCCGACGGGGTAGGAGTTGAGCACGCGGAGGTTCGGGTAGACGCGGGTGGTGCGCTCCTCGGCGACGCGCTGGAGGTTCTTGCGGCGGGTGATCCGCGTGACGCCCTGGCGCTTCGACCGGCGGCCGGCCGTGAAGCGCTGCTTGCGGGCGCCGCCCTTTCGGATCGACGCGCGGACGACCACGACGCCCTGCTTGGCCTTGTAGCCCAGCGAGCGCGCGCGGTCGAGGCGAGTGGGCCGCTCGATGCGTTCGAGCGCGCCCTCCTCGCGCCACTCCTGCTTTCGCTGCCACTGCAACTCCGCCAGCTTGCCGTCGTCCGGGTCCTTCCAGGCGTCCCGGATGTAGGTGTAGAAGCTCTTTGCCATGGGTGTTCACCGCCGGGCGTTGCGTGGTTCAATCCCCGTCGCCGGAGATCACATCCCGACCTGCACAGGCAGGCGCCCGCTGGTGCCCGACCGCCCAGCGAGTTACCCGCCAGTTTCCCGCTCGCGCCCTTAAGGGATCCGAACTCGCGACGCCGGCGCCCGATCGCCTGTCACCGGTCCAACTACTGTCGTGCGAATATTATTATGTCGGTGTATTATATCTGGAAAGACACGATGGACCGGGACGAGATCCTGGGGGGACTCGAGGACGCGGGGTTGACGGCCTACCAGGCCGACGCGTACCTGACGCTACTGGACATGGGGGTGTCGCCGGCCGTCGACGTGGCCCGGAACTGCTCGGTCCCGGTGCCGCGCATCTACGACGTGCTGACGGAACTGGAGCAGATGGGGTACGTGGAGACGCTCGACCGGGAGACGTTGCACGCTCGCGCACGGGAACCGGCCGAGTTCGTCAGCGACCTCCACGAGAGGAGCGACCGGCTCTCGGCGGTCGCCGAGGCGGTCGAGGACCGCTGGGACGCGTCGCCGCTGGGCGACAACAGGATGACCGTCACCGAGCGGGTCGACACGGTCCTCGACCACGCCGAGGGGCTGATCCGGGAGGCCGACTCGACGGTGGACCTGGCGCTGACCGACGAGCAACTGGTCGCCTACGAGGGCGCCCTGACGGAGGCCTTCGAGGCGGACGTGGTGGTGCGCGCGTCGGTCGTCCCGGCGGGCGAGGTGGGGGTCGCGGACCACCCGGTCAGCGACGTGGTGACCGAGATCCGCGAGCGACCGATCCCGGGGCCGTTCTGCGCGGTCGTCGACCGGACGAGGGCGTGTCTCGCGCCCACGACGCGGATGTCCGACCCGTACGGGGTCGTCATCGACGACGACATCGTCCCCTTCATCCTCCGGTGGTACTTCCAGACCTGCCTCTGGGCGAACTGGGAGACGGTCTCGCGCCGCCGGGAGGGGCCGCCGGTGTACGTCTGCCTGGAGGCGTTCGTCCGGGACGTGTACCCCCTGTGGTGGGACGACGCCGTCGTCTCCGTGACGGTCAGCGGGACCGAACCCGACTCCGGGCGCGACCGGGAGGTCTCGGGCGTCATCGCCGACATCCGGTACTCCGCGGCGTCCGCGAGGACCGCACAGCGCCCCACCCTCACCGACCTCTCCGGGCAGGCGGCGCTCGTCCTCTGGACCTCCGACGGGCAGCGTACGGTCGGCGGCTGGGGCGCGCTCCACGAGGACCTGGAGGCCGAGCGCGTCACCGTCGACGGCATCGAGTGGACCGGCTGATCGCCCGATCCACTCCGGCTCAGGGGCCTCTCGCCCGTGTCTCGCGCACGCGAGCATTCACAACCGGGCGCGACGGGACCGGGGACGGTCGCGATCGGTGAGCGATTCTCAACCGCCGAGAACAGTTCCCGAAAGCGGAGAACAGCCTGTCGGGTATATACTCGCGTCCGTCGTCTCTACAGATAGAGGTCACACCGATGACGACCACCCCCGGAGTCAACGAGTTCGAGAGTAGAATCGGCGGATACACGGTCCGCGGCAAGGCTCACAGCCTGTCGGCCTGGTTCGTGCTGGCGCTGCGGCTCATGATGGGCTGGGCGTTCCTGTACTCGGGCGCGACGAAGGTCCTGGAGGGCGGCTTCGCCGCCGAGGGCTACCTGGTCCACGCGGCCGGGACGAACGGCAACCCCCTGGAGGGGATGTTCGTCTGGATGGGGACGACCGACTGGTTCGTCGCCTTCGCGAACGTCGCCGTCCCGTGGGGCGAGGTCCTCATCGGCCTGGGCCTGCTCGTCGGGGCCCTGGTCCGCCTCGCAGCCCTGTTCGGCGCGCTCATGATGCTCCTGTTCTACTTCGGGAACTGGAGCGTCGAACACGGGTTCATCAACGGGGACTTCGCCTACATGCTCGTGTTCCTCGCCGTCGCCGCCTTCGGCGCGGGCCGCATCCTCGGCCTGGACGCGCTCGTCGAGCGCTACGAGATCGGCGGCGAGGCGCTCGTCGAGCGATACCCGCGGCTTCGCTACGTCCTCGGCTGACGCCGGGGGCCGAGACACCCGATTTTTCCCAGTCGGCGATCTTCTCTCGATTTCCGTCCGAACGGCGCTGCAGCGCCGAATTCTGTGCGTGCTCCGCAGTGGTCCGGGCGAGATTTCGTATCGCGGTATGTGATTTATGAGTTCGATATACTCCCACATTCTGTCGGAGTAGGAGAAACAGGATCGGTGGATCGGTCGAGAAACGGCCTATCCGGCGAACTCGCCGACGGACTCGAAGGAGTCGTCGGCGAGCGCACCGGCGAGTGCGGGCACGTCGATCTCGTCGACGTGGCTCGGGTACTTGCGGGCGAAATAGCCCACCAGATTTTCCACGTCGCGTTCGAGGAGTTCGCGGGCGTTGTCGTGGTCGGTGGAGACGGCCTGGGGCCAGTCGAAGACGACGACTCCCGCCTCGGTGACGAAGACGTTGTACTCGCTCATGTCGGCGTGGACGTACCCCTCGGCGTATGCGGTCGCCATCTCCTCCAGGATCAGCTCCATGACCGGGACCACCTGCGCGTCGGTGAGCTTCGTCCGGGAGAGCTCGACCCCGTCGACCTTCTCCATGACGAGGGCGTGGCGATTGTGGTCGACCGGCTGGGGGACGGACACGTCGGGATACAGCGTTTCGAGGGCGTCGTACTCGCGCTCGGCGGCCTTGCGCGCGGTGTACTGCCAGGAGACGTGGTCGCGGTCGGCCGTGTAGTCGCGTTCTTTCATCACCTCGCGGAAGTTGGTGTAGCCCTCGCGGTGGTACTTCAGCGCGAGCGGGCGGTACGACCGGACCTCGTAGACGTCGCTCTCCTTGCCGACGCCGAGGGGGGCGCCGACGCCGTCGAAGGTCTCCCGCTCGGCGAAGGTGTGCAGTGCGAGCGCGTCGTACCCCTCGAAGGTGAGCTTGAACCCCTCGTACTGGATGGTCTTGCGCTCGACCAGTCCGCGGTCCTCGCAGCGGTCCAGCCGGTAGTCCACGTCCTCCGGGGAGAGGCGGGTGTACTCGGGGAGCTTCTCGCGGTTGACGTACTCCGAGAAGCGCATCCCCTGCTCGACCCCCGAGAGCAGATAGAAGTCCTCGGGTTCGAGGTCGGCTATCACGGATGCCACGTTCTGGACCATTACCCGCCCGTACTCCGTCGATAGGGAAAAGCCCGACGCGTCGGCGGCGACCCGGTGATAAATTACATAGCGCGATATCGAATCGCCCGTCGTCCGCCGCGACGACGGCTCGGACGAACGGTGCCCCGGCGGCTTCGGCGGAGTTCGACCGCCCGTTCGTGTCCCCCGCAACTGGCGTCCGGTGAACGGAATCGGCGTTCTCCAGGCCCGAACGGCCGGACGAGTGGTCTGAAAATATCTCGAAAAAATATTTCTTCCAGAAATTATTTCAAGGGGTGGGCCACAGTAGGGCACGCATCATGGTAGCCAATCACGAGGGTGGCGAGGCGGACGGCGAGTCGGCGGGCGGCGTCTCGCGTCGCCGGTACGCACAGGTGATCGCGGGGCTGGGCGCGGCCGGTCTGGCCGGCTGTCCGAGCGAGGGCGGTTCGACGGCGACGTCCGGCGGGTCGAGCGGCGACACGGTCGAGCCGATCGAAGCCGAGGACACGGTGGCGGACGGGTCGGAGAACACGGCGGCGCCGACGGCGACGGACCGCGAGCCGGTCGTCGACACGATCGCCTACGCGCACGCCAACTCGCCGGACGTGTTCGACTGGAACCCCTGGACGCCCCAGGACAACACCGCCGGGGACCTGTGGATGTCCGACCTCCACGGGCTGCGGAACGTCCACACGACGAACCTGTCGTACTCCGGGACGACGGTGCCGACCCCGCACAAGCCCGACCACGAGGAGATCGGGATCATGACGTGGATCGAGGGGTGGGAGGTCGACGCGCCCTTCGACTGGTACGACCACCACGACGACCGCTCGGCCTACTGGTCGGGCGACCCCCACGACGCGGTCGCCCGGGAGAAACACAACCACGTCGAGTTCTTCCAGGCCGGCAACAAGTTCACGGAGTCGGCCACGTTCAACCAGCGGGCCGAGGAGCAGTGGACGCTCCACCGGTGGACGGACAAGGGGTCGGTCCCCGAGCAGGAGCCGGACCCGACGGCCCGGAACATCCTGGCGACGAACGCGGGGCCGGTCGACGGCGACCCGCCGCTGCACCCGTCGTTCACGGAGCCGTACCTGGAGCGGTACCGCGACGCGGGGTCGCGCGACCGGGTGACGTCGGTGACCGACGAGCTGAAGAGCGACCGCGTCTCCCTGGATCGCATCGCGCTCTCGGGCGGCACCGACGAGTACCTCGCCGGCACGGGGCCCTACCGGCTGGAGTCGATGGACGACGTGGGCTCCGAGCGGATGGTCCTCCACCTCGACCCGGAGCACCCGAACGCCGAACACACCAACGTCGAGAAGCTCGCCATCTACTGGGCGGAGGGCGACCGCGCGGAGACGCTGAAGACCGAGGGCGTGCTCGACGTGAACGTCGGGGACGTGTCGCCCGGCGCGTCGCTCAACCGGGAGGTGCTGCCCGACTACATGCAGGAGTTCACCCGGTGGCTACGCGCCACGGGCGGGGACATGTGGAAGTTCAACTGGCGCAACCCGCACCTCCGGAACCTCTGGGTGCGCCGCGCGCTGGTCGAGGCCGTCGACTGGAACGCCGTCTCGCAGAACGGCTGGGGCGAGGGCGGCGCCCAGCCGCTGGCCCACGACACGTTCCTGCTGGACGCCCAGTCGGAGGCGGTCTTCTCCGAGGAGTTCCTCGACAGCCTGCACACCTACTCGCGGGAGTCGAACACGGAGGCGGCCACCGAGTACATGAACCGCGCGGGCTACACCAGGCAGGGCGGCCAGTGGGTCGACCCCTCGGGCAGTCCCGCCGAGATCGACCTGTTCGCCACGTCGACGATCCCCGAACACGTCCAGGCCGCCCAGACGATCCGGGCGAACCTGGCCAACTGGGGGTTCGGCGTGAACCTCTCGACGCAGGGCTGGAACTCGTGGTCGAACAACCTCGACCCCAACGGCGGGCTCAACTACGAGTCGTCGCTGTACTGGCACGGCGACCCGTACGTCTTCCAGTACTACCACGACGTGGGCGCCTGGTGGGACGAGACGCTCGTCGCCGGCAGCCCCACCGCCCCGGACCCGTTCGAGGCCAAGCCCGAAGACACCGTGGACACCCAGGGCAAACCGATCGTCCAGCAGGTACCCGACGACCCCGGTGCCTTCGAGGCGCCCGACGAGGCCGGCAAGGCGCCCGAACTCGACGGCGCGACGGAGGTCAACCTCGTCGAGACCGTCAACAAGATCCGCCAGCCGGGCAACAGCGAGGCCGAGCGTCGGCAGCTCTACCGCACCTGCGCGAAGTACTACAACTTCTACGTCCCGCACTTCCCGTTCCACCAGTACATGCAGGGGTCGTTCGGCAACGTCCGCGACTTCGACTGGCCCGGACCCTCCGCGCGGGCGTTCGACTACGAGCGGTCGTTCGGCATCGAGGACGTGCTCGTGCTGGGCGGGATCGCGCAGGCCAGCTACGACACCGAGTTCGAACCGCCGGAGGAGGGGTAACCGTGTAGCGACACTGTCGTCACCCGTCGGCGGTACCGTTCGAAAGTCGCTCCTACACTCCTTGTCACGGTGGTCCCGGCGGCGGCCCCGCGGGTCGCTCCCACTCGCGCGGGCGTCGCGGCCGCCGGCCACTGCCGCCGAACAACACACGGATTACCCGCGAGCGAGAGGTCGATACAAATGGACTCCGACGACGCGGCGCTGCGGGAACAGTTGCGGGTGTTCGGGCTCTCGGACAACGAGATCAACACGTACTTCGCGCTGCTGGAACTGGGCGAGGCGACGACCAGTGCCGTCGCCGACGAGGCGGGCGTCACCCAGCGGACGGTGTACAACATCGTCGAGCGCCTCGAAGAACGGGGACTCGTCCGGGTCAACGACCACGTCTCGCCGACGACGATTCGCGCGCTCCCGCCGCGGGAGGCGATGGCCGACATCTCCGAGCGCATCGACGCGATGACCCCCGCGCTGGAGGAGCGGTTCACCGAGACCCGGCCCCGCACCTCGGAGATCGAGATGGCCAAGTCCCGGCGGAAGGCGCTGAAGAACCTGCGGGAGGACGTCGAGAGCGCGGAGTCGGAGGTGCTGGTCTCGGTGCCGGCGGACGTTGTCCCGGAGATCGAGTCGGAACTGCGGGCGGCCCGCGAGCGCGGGGCGCTCGTGCTCCTGCTGATCGGCGAGGTCGACGACATCGCCGGGGCGGCCGACCGCTACGCGGGCCTGGCGACGGCCGTCCGCTGCTGGGGCGGCGAGATGGCCTTCGCCTACGCTGCGGACGACGAGCGGGCGATGATCGGCAGCCCAGAGGTGTTCGACGGCGCCTACTTCGAGGAGGGGGTCGTCTGGGTCTCGGAGTGGGGGCTGACCGGCGCGGTCATCGCCACGTTCCTCGGCGCCTACTGGCCGTTCCCGCGGGAGGTCGCCGTCGCCGACCCGCCCGAACTCCCGGCGACCTTCGAGTGGTTCCGGGCTGCGACGTTCGCCGCGGCCCGCCACCGCGAGGCGGGCGTCGAACTGCGCGCCGAGGTCGAGACGGAGTCCGGCGACCGGGTCGCGGGCCGGGTCCGCGAGGTGCGCCAGGCGCTGGTCGACCCCGTCACCAACGAGTTCACGCTGGAGAACAGCCTCGTCGTCGACAGCGACGACGGGCCGGTCAGCGTCGGCGCGCCCGGCGGTTACCTCGAGGACTACCGCGGGACGAGCGTCGCGCTCCGGGCGGTCGAGGAGTGAGAGCGCGGCAGAACGTGTCTCGCCGTCGGGCGGCTACTCGCCGGCGACGGCCTCGACGGCCGCCATCGCCTCTTTCCCGTCGGCGTCCTCGCCGAGCCACTCGTCGGCCCACGACTCGATGGCGTCGAACACCGGACAGAGCGACTCGCCCTTCGCGGTCAGCGAGTAGAACGTCGCGACCGGGGCGTCCTCCTCCAGTCGGCGGTCGACCAGATCGAGTTCCTGGAGGTCGTCGAGCACGCGCGAGAGCGTCCGCGAGCTCGCGCCGGTCGACCGTTTCAGTTCGTTGAACCGCTTCTCGCCCTCCTGGAGGTCGTACAGCACCACCAGCCGCCACTGCGAGCCGATCTGTTCGAGCGAGTCGACTACCGGACAGGCCTCGGGGTTCGCCGCCTCCGCGTTCGCGTTGGTCGCCATGTACCCCGCCATACTGCGCCCACCTACTTAGGCAGTTCGTTCACGAACCCGGTAACACTGAGATACCAGATTCCCTGTCGAAACTCGTCGGCGGACGATGCGGCCGGCGGCCGAGGCCCGCTGCCCTCGATCTGGTCGGGGCCACGTCGAGACAGCCGGTAACATCGGTGTCTCCCGGTGACATGAGTGTCAGATAACGTATATTTGTGTGGGGATCGTACGGAGTTTCGATGTCAGAGATGCACGGTCACGACGGTAGCACGGACGGCGGTAGCACGGGCGACGAGCACGCCGCGCTTCGAGCGGGGGTGACGGTCTGATGGCCGTCGAGTCGGCGGCGGGCGAGGTAGTCTTCCTGCTCGCGCGGGTCCTGTTCGGCGGCGTCCTCGCGTTCATGGGGCTCAACCACTTCTCGGGCGTCGAGCAAATGAGCGGCTACGCGGAGATGAAGGGGATCCCGGCGCCGGCGTTCTCGGTGGTCGCCTCGGGCGTCGTGCTCGTCCTCGGCGGGCTCGGGATCGTGCTCGGCGTCGCGCCCGTACTGGCGGCCGGCGCGCTCGCCACCTTCCTGCTGGTCTCGGCGGTGACGATGCACGACTTCTGGGCGGTCCCCGAGGACCAGGCCGACGACGAGATGACGGGCTTCCTGAAGAACGTCGCGCTGGCCGGCGGCGCGCTCGCACTCCTCGCGCTGGGCGGCCAGGCGTGGCCCTACGCGCTCGGCGTCGGTCTCTTCTGAGGAAGTTCGCGGGCGGTATCGGTCCGATAGCGATACGATCGTTCGACGGGGCCGCCAGTGTCCCCATCAGCGGTCCACGTCGCCCATGATGGGGTCGAGGCTGCCGATGGTCGCGATGAGGTCGGGGACGAGTTCGCCGCGGGCGGCCTCCTCCAGGACGGAGACGTGCGAGAAGGAGGGGCCGCGGATCTTGAAGCGGGCCGGCGAGTCGGTGCCGTCGCTGCGGACGTAGATCCCGAGCTCGCCCTTCGCGGACTCGACGGCGCGGTAGATCTCGGTGTCGGGGTCGGGTCGCAGCGTCCGCGGGACGTTCGCCTGGACGGTGCGGTCGTCCGCGGGCCACTCCTCCAGCAGGTCGACGCACTGCTCGATGATCCGGGCAGATTCTTCTATCTCTCGCAGGCGCACGAGCACGCGCGCGTAGTTGTCCCCGCCGTCCTCGGTGACCACGTCCCAGTCGAGTTCGGGGTAGTAGCCGTAGGGGTCGTCCCGGCGCAGATCGTAGTCGACGCCCGACCCGCGGGCGACCGGCCCGGTACAGCCGTACTCCCTGACGGTCTCGGCCGATAGCTCGCCGGTATCGACCGTGCGGATCTGGAAGATTTCGTTGCCCGTCAGCAGGTCGTGGTACTCGGCCAGCCGGTCGGGCAGGCCGTCGAGGAACTCCCGTACCTCCGCGAAAAAGTCCGCGCGGGGGTCGGGCAGGTCCCAGGCGACCCCGCCCAGCCGGAAGTAGTTGAACATCAGCCGCTGGCCGGTCAGGTCTTCGAGGATCGACTGGACGCGCTCGCGCTCCTCGATCCCGTACATGAACACGGCGGTGAACTCCCCGATCACGTCCAGCGCGTAGGTGGCGACCGCGAGGAAGTGACCGAGCACCCGCGACAGTTCGGCGCTCATGGTGCGGATCACCTGGGCGTACTCGGGCACCTCGATGTCGGCCAGGTCCTCGGCGACGCGGGCGTAGGCCCACTCGTTGCAGAGCCCGGCGCCGCTCCAGTCCCAGCGGTCGGGGTAGGGCATGATCTGGTGGCGGTAGGTCCCCTGCTGGCACATCTGCTCCTCGCAGCGGTGGATGTAGCCGATGTCGGGCTCGACCGCGGCGACGTACTCGCCGTCGAGCGTGACGCCCAGCCGGAGCACGCCGTGGGTCGCCGGGTGGTGAGGCCCCATGTTGACGTACATCGTGTCGCCGTCGCGGCGGTCGTCGGCCAGCGGGTTCTCGTGCTCGCGGAAGGTGACGATCTGCGGTTCCTCACCGCTGAAGTCCGGGTCCAGCGGGTGACCCTGCCAGGTCTCGGGCAGGAGGATCCGCCGCAGGTCGGGGTGGTCGTCGTACTCGATGCCCACGAGGTCGTAGGCCTCCCGCTCGTGCCAGTCGGCGGTCGGGTACACCGGCGCCGCGCTCTCCTGTTCGGGGCGGGCGGCGGGCGTCGGGACGACGACGGACAGTTCCCGGGTGGGGTCGTCGTAGCTCCGGAGGTGGTAGATCGACTCGTAGCGGTCGCCGTAGGCCTGGCCGGTGACGCAGGCGCAGTGGTCGAACCCCGCCCGGTCGCGCAGCGCCGACAGCGCCGCCTGCACGCGGTCGGCCCGGACGACGAGCGCGGGCGCGTTCAGGTGCTGTTCGGTGTCGGTGACGGCGTCGTCGGGGACGACCGCGAGCGCCGCCTCCAGTGGCGAGTCGACGTCTGCCGCCGATGTGGCGCTCTCGGGCCGTTCGCCCACCTGTCGCTGTCGCTGGTCCATACGCGCCGTTGGCGCGGTCGGACAATCGCCGTTGCCCCTCACGAGTGGCCTGGATTTAAGTCAGGCCGGCGGAACCGATCAGGCGATGCGGTACCTGCGCGTCGCGGTCCACCAGGAGCCGGCCGTGCGACACCCGATGCACCAGTTCGTCGTCGAGCGCGAGGGGTACAGCGTCTCGCGGTTGCTGCAGTACAACACGGCGCTGGACGAGGACCCCGCCTTCCTGTTTCACGTCGACGGCGACCCCGACCCCTACGAGCCGGCGCTGCGGGGGACAGAGAGCGTGAGCGCCTACGAGATTTCCCGGTGCCCCGACGACACGTTCTACCTCTACGTGCGCGAGTCGATCCCGGAGCACAGCCGGGACTTCGTCGGCGCGCTCACCCAGCCGGGGCTGGTCGGGGTGATGCCCATCGAGTACCGCGCGGACGGGACGGTCCGGCTGACCGCGGTCGGTCCCGCCGAGAAGCTCCAGACCGCCGTCGAGGAGATGCCCGAGGGGATGGACGCCGAGGTGCTGGAGGTCGGCGAGTACGACGCCCGCCGGCTGGACGCCGGGGGCGACCTGACCGACCGGCAGTTCGAGGCCGTCGTCGCGGCGGTCGACTGCGGCTACTACGAGACGCCCCGCGAGGGAAGCGTCGAGGACGTGGGCGACCGCCTCGACTGTGCGCCCGGCACCGCCGCCGAACTGTTGCGCCGCGCCGAGCGCTCGGTCATGCGGAACGTCGTCTCGACGGGACCGTTCTGAATCGTCGCGTCTCGTTCGGTCTTTGTGCGAGTTGAGTAGTGGTTTCGAGTGGGGTCTTCGTGGAAGAAACGAGGGTGACCGCAACCGACAGCGAGTGCTGAAAGCCCCCGGCGCGCTCGCGGTCGCTGAGGCGGGATATCCGCGCTCTCGGCACCGCCCGCGCGGATAGTGCCCGCTCAGACGACTGCACAAGCGCGAGCGCGCCTCGCCCTTTCAGTCCACCAGGACAGCACCCGCACCGCGACAGCACCGCAGACGGCCACGAGCCTCCCCAGCCGATTCGCGACACGCGAGTCGCGAATCCCTCGCGCGACTGGTTCGAGCGGCCCGCCAAGCGGCGGGCACGCTCGACAGCGCACGCCGGCCGCACCGCAACCGCTCACCGCGACCGCTCACTGCGACAGCTGCCGCCTATACTGAACACGCCCGACGGTTCAGTCCATAGCGGTCGACCACTCCACGTCACGCTCGTAGAGCCAGCCGACGCCGAGCGCGTCCGCGAGCGCCTTCGGATCGTCGACGTGGGGGGCCACCAGCGACCTCGGCGTGTCGTCGTGCTCGACGTCCTCGGGGTCGGGGACCGTGAACTGCAGCGGCGGCGTGTCGTCGCCGCGGTCGAACTCGATCGTGGCGGTGTCGAACCACCGGTCGACGGGGTCGGTCTCGACGGCGACGCGCGTCACGTCGTCGCGCTCGATCCGCTGCTGGGGCTCGTCGAACAGCGTGTCGTAGGCGACGAGGACGCCGTCGTAAGAGCGGTACTCCAGGGAGCCGAACCGGAGGTAGCGCGTCGTCGCCCGGAGCGCCCCGAACGCGAAGGCGATGGCGAGGGGGACCAGCACGAGCGGGGACGGCGCGAAGACGGCGAGGAGCGCCGCGACGACGTAGCAGAGGACGACGGGGCTGGTCAGGGTGTAGAAGCCGCCGCGGTAGAGCGCGTCGGCGACGGCGACCGACCGCGGCGGGCGGGCGCGGACGACCGGATCGCCGTCGGGTTCGACGACCGGCTCGGGTTCGATCTCGGTCTCCTTGCTCCCGTAGAGGCGGTAGAAGACGCCCCGCCTGTCCGGGTCGCGCTCGACCTGGATCGTCCGGAGGTCGTAGGCGAGCTTGCCGGCGACGACCAGCGCCAGCACCCCGCCGCTGTCGAGGCCGAACGGGCCGACGACGAACAGGAGCGTCCCGACGCCGAAGACGTACTTGAACGGCGCGAGCGCCACGGACCGCGCCGAGTGGTCGCGATAGCCCCCGCCGTGGAAGTAGTCGGCCCAGGTCTCGGCGCCGCGGGCGGCGAAGACGCCGACGCCGCCGACCAGCAACTGCCCGGTGGTTTCGGTGGTGATCGTCGGGTCCGAGAGCGCGAACACGAGGAAGGCGGCCCCGAGTTCGATCGGCGCGAGGAGGGCGACGAGCGCGACCAGCGTCGGGACGTTCCGGAGGTAGACCGGCGGGAGCGGCCCAGGGAGTTCGATCCCGCCTCGCTTGGCCTGCAGCGGGCCCAGTAGCCGGTGGTCGTCCATCAGGTTGTTCGGGCGCTTGGCCGCGAAGGGGACCTTCACCGCCGCCCACCACAGCACGGCCGCGAGTTCGAGGACGAACACGCCGAGGAGGACGGTGGCCGACCACCCGAGCGCGAGGACGCCCACGGGGGCCACCGCGTTCGAGGCGACCACCGCGAGCGGCCCCGGGCGGCCGACGGCGGGGATTCGCATAGCCGAACCTCGGCGGTCGCTCAGTTGAGAGTCACGGTTCCCGGGCAGGTCACTGTCCGCTCGCGGTTCGTCTCGCGGTGACCTGCCCGGCTGGCGGACTGCCGGATCGGCTGGCGTAGCGGCAGACGCCCGTCGCTTCCGGATCCGTTCCGACCCGGTAGTTCAAGACGGATGACGAGAACAGATACACGATGGGAATCGTCAGGGACGACCGACACAGCGATGGTGTCCCGACCGTGGAAGGGACCGGGATTCGCGTCAAGGACATCGCGGAAGCGTACGAACACAGCGGATACGAGCCCGACGAGATCACGCAGCTCTACCCGGACCTGACGCTCTCCGACGTACATCGAGGGCTCGCGTACTACTACGACCACATCGACGAGTTCCGGTCGGCCGCCCCCGGGTCAACTTCGGCGTAACGCGACCACCGTATCGCGACGAGTGAGTCCAGCAGTCAAGCATATGTACAGCGGGCGAAAAGGGCGGACAACGAATGGGAGCGGACGAGCCGGAGTTCGACCGTGGGGTGTCGCTGTGGGAGCAGGCTCGCGAGTACCTGGAGTGGTACCCGACCGCCGACGTGGACGTGCTGGTCGTCGGCGGCGGGGTCCAGGGGCTCGTACTGCTGGACGAACTCGTCGACCGCGGCTACGCCGCCGCGCTCGTCTCGAACACGCCGCTGGGCGGCGGGCAGACGTTCGACTGGCCGGGCGTGCTCGCGAAGGGGTACCTGAACCCCGACCGCGCCCGCCGCGAGGCCGTCGACGAGCGGTGGCTGCCGTTCGCCGAGGACGCCCGCGTCCCCGTCGAGGGCGGCGAGTGGTACGTCTGTTCGACGGACCACCCGTATCGGCACCTCGTCGACCAGTGGGACGAGGCCGGCTACGAGTACGACGAGCGCGAACTCGCGGACCTCCACGACGTCTACCGCGAGGGGACCGTCTTCGCGAAGGGTAGCGGCGAGCACGTCGCCGCGGTCGACGAGTACGTGATCGACCGCGAGGCGCTCGTCGAGGCGCTCGCGGCCGACCACGAACAGCGCATCGTCGTCGGCGACATCACGGCCACGGAGTTCGCGACGGGAGGGTCGTCCGCCCCCGCGCTGGAGCGGCTCACCGTCGAGACCCACCAGGAGTTGACCCTGCGGGTCGACCCGGACTACGTCGTCGCCGCGACCGGCACGGGCACCCACCGGTTCGTCGACTCGCTGGTCGAGCGCGAGTCGTTCCGCGACGCGGGGGGCGACGCCGACGCGGTCCGCGGGTCGCTCGACCCGGTGACCTACCGCAATCAGCTGGTGCTGGCGGTGCGCGGGCCGGCCGAGGACCTCCCGGCGGTCGGCGCCTACCTCCCGCACAAGGGGATGTCCGTCGTCCCGCGGCGCCACCGCCACCGGGAGGCGAACTACGTCACCTGGTACGTCACCAACGACTCCGCCGCCGAGGAAGTCGACCCCGAGGACACCACCGACGAGGCGATGGGCACGCTCGACCCCGAGAAGGTCGAGGTCGGCTACAACAAGCTGTTCGAGCTCGTCCCCGCGGTCAAGGACCGGGCCGCCGACGGGGCCGACCTGGAGTTCTACGCCTACGCGACGCTCCAGCAGCGGGTCGACGGCGAGGCCGTCCCCCGCGCAGAACCGCTCGACGGGGTCGCCAACGTCGGCGTGGCGTTGCCGTCCTGCGCGTCGGGCGTCTGGCGGGCGACCGACGACGCCGCCGAGTTCGTTGCCGACGCCGTCGACCCCACTGGCCCGGTCGACGGGGTTCCGACGGGCGGGGATCCGCCGTACGGACAGCTGGCCGACGACCGCCCCGGCGCGCGCTGGCTCGACTGGAAGGCGCTGGGGGTGCGGTATCCCCGCGTGCAGAACCGACCCGACGCCGTCGAGAAGTAGCGGCGGTCGCCACCCGTCCTACGACTCGGGGAGGCCCCACGAGGAGACGATTCCGTCGAGCGTCGCCTCGTCGACGGCCCGCGCGACGACGACCAGGTCTCGACTGTCGACCGTCCCGAGGACGGCGACCCGTCCATCGGCGGCCCCGCCGCGGAGTTCGACGGTCTCGCCGGCGAGCGTCGCCTCTCCCCACCGCTCGTCGGGAAGTCCGAGCCATCGATGGAACGTCGTCAGTACCTCGTCGGGCGAGCCCGTCCCGGGCGTCGCGCGCATCCGGTCGCCCTCCCCGCCGTCCGCCGGGCTTGCGACGAACCGGCCGAGCCACCGCTCCTCGAAGCTCACGTCGACGGGGTCGTAGTCGAAGCGGGTCGGCTCCGGGAGCGACGGCGGCTCCGTCAGGTCGCTCCCGACCCGCTCGACGGCCGCGGCGTAGTCCTCCCTGCTACCGGACTGAGCCCTCCCTCCAGTTGTCGGCGTTCCCGCGTCGGACGCTGTCTCCGGAACGCCCGAACTCGGGCCGCCGTCGCCGCCGGAGAGCAACAGCGCCGATCCGGCCCCGCCGACGCCGAGCACGCCGAGGACCTTCAGCAGGTCGCGGCGGTCGGGGTCCATCAGCGCCCACCCCCCGCCGAGAACTCGGCGTTGATCGACTCGGTCACGTCCTCGCTGATCCGGGTCTGGGCGAGGCCGAACAGCCGCTGGGTCGTCCGGGCGGTGGTCTTGGCCGTTTCGGCCTTCGACGCGTACTCGTCGGCCCTGCGCTGGGCGCCGGACCACGCGTCCCAGACGCCGCCGAGCCACCCGTCGGCGATCGCCTCCCAGTACAGCGCCGACGCCTCGAACAGCAGTGCGTCCATCTGATACGCCGAGAGCAGGTACGCGTTGTACCTGTGGATGTCACCGACGGTCCGGTCCCCGCTGTCGAACCGCCCCTGAAGGTAACGGAGCGTCTTGACGACGGGGAGGCGCATATTGGCGTAGGCGTTCTGGAGCCCGTGGACCGCGGTCTTCTTCTCGACGTCGCCCTCGACCATCCCGCTCGCGGCGCCGACGAAGAACCCGACGAAAAACCCCTTAGCGGTCGACAGCGCGGTCGACGCCGACACCGAGTAGCTGCCCCCGCTCTGCAGCGCCGTCGACAGCTGGCTCCAGGCGGTCGCCAGGTCCGACCCGGTGTCGTAGGCGCCGTGCATCAACTGGGCGGCGCCGACCCACGTCTCGATCGCCTCCCCCAGCCCGCCGTGCGAGACCACATCGCGGGCGTGCTGGTCGATGGACCGCGCGTTGTTGAGACAGGCAGTGAGCCGCTGGAACGCCGCACGATAGGGGCGCTGGACCTCGTCCATCGCCCAGTCGATCGCGTCGGTCGCGATCTCCAGCGCCGGCCCGGCCGCTGCCTTCTTGTACGGTGACGCCAGGAAGACGACGATCTCGACCAGATCCCACCCGATCTCGTTGAGACGGCCGAGCGTCTCGTAGGCGGCCGACGCCTCGCGGACCGTCCGCATCCGCTCGACCTCCTGCCCCCAGTCGGCCGCCCACAGCCCCTCGGAGAAGGTGTCGAGCGCGACCACGTCCTTCGTCGTCGTCCGGTCGACCAGCCCGTAGTCGGTCGTCGTCACCGCCACACGCTCCGGGTCGACCTCCGGGATCGACCGGATCAGGTAGTAGGTCCCGTAGCCGGTGTCGACGACGGTCTTCACGCCCTCCCGGAGCGCGTAGGGCACGTCGGCGGGCGTCCGCGTCACGGTCCCCGTCGGCGTGGGCGCCTCGGTCGGTGTCGGACTCGGTGTCGCCGTGGGCGTCGCGGTCGGCGTGGGCGTCGGACTCGGTGTCGGCGTCGGGGACGGCGTGGGACTGGGGGTCGGCGGCAACTCGTCGCCAAGGGCCACGAGCCCGCGGTTCCCGCTGGCCACGTAGACGACGCCGCCGGCGACCGCGACGGGTGCGGTCGTGCCGCCCACCTCGCGGCGCCAGCGGACCGACCCGTCCGAGCGCGCGAACGCGGTGACGACGTCGCCCGCGCCGCCGACGACCACCGCCGACTCGGTGACCGCCACCGCCGTCGCCTCGCCCTCGACCGACCCGGTCCACCGCTCGCTCCCGTCGGCGGGCGACCGCGCGGTGACCCCGTCCACGTCCTGGAGATAGACGGTGTCGTCCGTCACCGCTGGCGACATATCGAGACTCCCGGACGACCGTTCGAGGCGCCACCGCTCGCTCCCGTCGTCGGTCGTCAGCGCGTAGTAGTAGCTCCCGTCGTCGACGCGCCCGACCGGCACGTACACCGCCCCGTCGCCGACCGTCGGCTCCGTGAACATGTACTCGCTGTCCGTCTCGAAGCCCCATCGCTCGCTCCCGTCCTCGGTCGACAGCGCGTGGACGTTCCCGCTCTGCGTGCTCACGTAGAGCGCCCCGTCGCCTACCGGGGGTCGCGTCACGACCCGTTCGTCGAGCGACGCCGTCCACTGCTGTTCCCCGTCGGACGCCGACAGCGCGTAGACGTTCCCGTAGTAGGTCACGACGTAGACGGTCCCGTCTGCGACGGTGACCTGTGGATTCACGCTCCGTCCGGGGTTGACCGCCCACCGTTCAGTCCCGTCCTCGACGGCGAGCGCGCGGACCTGCCCGTTGTTCGGTGCGACGTAGACGGAGCCGTCCGCGACGGCGGGCGCGGTGAACACCGGGTCGTCCGGGTCGAACCGCCACCGCTCCGTGCCGTCCCGTAGCGAGACGGCGTACAGGATGTCGTCCCGGGGCACGAGGAACGCCGACCCGCCGGCGACGACCGGGTCGGTCTCCAGTTCGGCGTCGACCCCGAAGGTCCAGAGTCGACCCGGTTCCGTGTCCGGTACCACAGCGTCGGGGGTGTACCCGCTGTTGCGCGCGTCGTAGTGCGGCTGGGGCCACGACGACCCGCTCGCACGCACTCGGCCGGCGTCGTCACCCGAGGTCCCGCCCGTCGGTGGTTCACCGAAACCCTGTCCGTTCACACCGAGTCCTGCGTACAGGCCACAATAAACGCTCGTGTGCCGGCACATACTCCGCCACCAACTTCCGCCCGCTGTCGACGCGATCGTGACCGAGTGGGACTCCGCTCCCGTCCGCTACTCCACACCCCCGCAGTTCGCGGGTCGCTACGCTCCCCGCTCACGATACCGGGACGCTTCGTTCCCGTCAGTCACTCGGCGTCTCGCAGCTCGCGGACGCGCTCGACGTTCCAGGCGTAGCTCTTGCCGTCCTCGGTCGGCGTCTCCAGCACGAGCGGCACGTCCAAAAGATCCTCGTGGTTCAGGAACGCGGCCATCCCGTCCTCGCCGATCTCGCCCTCGCCGATGTGGGCGTGCTCGTCCTTGTTCGTCCCGCAGGCGTGTTTCGAGTCGTTGAGGTGGATACACTCCAGGTGCTCCAGCCCGACCACGTCGTCGAACTCGGCGACGGTCTCTTCGACCCCCTCGGGGGTCGAAAGGTCGTAGCCCGCCGCGAACATGTGGGCGGTGTCGAGACACACGTCGAGGTCCTGCTCGGAGCGGTCGAGCACTTCCGCGAGGTGTTCGAACTCGCCGCCGAGCTTCGTGCCCGAGCCGGCGTCGGACTCGACGAGGACGGTGACGCCCTCGGGGATCTCCAGCTCGTCCAGGGCGCCCGCGGCGTTGTCGAGGCCGCCGTCGACGCCCGCGCCGGTGTGGGCGCCGAGGTGGACGTTGACGTAGTCGATGCCGAGCTTGTCGGCGGCGTCGACCTCCTTCTGCATCGAGTCGACGGACTTCTCGCGGAGGTCGTCTTTCGGCGTGCAGAGGTTGACGAGATAGGAGGAGTGGATCACCCACGGCCCGAGGTCGTGCTCGTCAGTCAGTTCGCGGAACTCGGCGGCTTCCTCGTCGCCGATGTTCGGGTCCTGCCACACCTGCGGCGAGTGGGAGAAGATCTGTCCGCAGTTGCCGCCGATCTCCAGCTGTTCGTCGACGGCGTTGGGGACGCCGCCCGCGATCGATGTGTGCGCGCCGACACGGGTCATGGCCGACCGCAGGGAGTCGACCGGGAAAGTCGTATCGGACCGACGCGGGCTCGCGGGGCGGTCGCCGACCCCGCCGGGACCGCGGATATCGCGGCGCCGGCAGTCACACGCGCGCCCGGCGACGGGATCGGTCCCCGTAGGCGTAGACGAGCACCAGGAACAGCAGGGTGACCAGCGCCCAGGCGAGCACGCCGAGGAGGATGGCCCACAGGAGCATACCCCAGCGTAGACCGTCGCGACCGATTGTTATGCGCCGCCTGTTCACAGTCAGGCGGTCGTTTCGGCCCCGCGGTCGGCCGTCGAGCCCGGGCAGTCGGGACCATCGCGGAGCGGGCGCGGTCGCGCGCCGGGGCCGATCAGACCACGTCGCCGCGGACGGACGCGCCCTCCTGGCGCTCGCGGTAGGCGCGGAGGGCGTCGGCGGCCTCCTCGGCGGTGTCGGGGTCGGCGCCGAGCATCTCCAGGGCGCCCGACAGCGTCGGGAGGACGAACTCCCCCTCGCGCAGTTTCCGGAAGGCCTCCTCGCTGCGCTGGCCGTCGACCCACAGGCAGGCGCCGCGAGGGTCGAGGATCTGCTCGTAGTCGCCGGTGGCGAGCGCGCCTTCCAAGCGCTGGGTGACGTTGTCGTCGAAGGAGGCGTTGCAGACTTCGAGGTGGACGGGTTCGTCGTCGTCGACGAGGTGGGCGGCCAGGCACTTCTCGGGGGCGGCGTAGCCGTTGGCGTTGGTGCGGACGTGTTCGGTGTGCTCGGCGGCCCAGTCGGCGCGGACCGTCTCGCCGATCCCGTCGACGCCCAGCGCCAGGTCGTCGGGGTCGACCTCGCTGTCGTCGCCGCCGACGAGGATGTCTTTGGTGAGATAGATGTCGAGGCGCTCGACGGGGTCGAGGCCGAGGGTCACGTCGCCGAAGGCCCAGATCTCCCGGACTGGGACGGGCATCCGCTCGTCCTCGACGCGGGCGACGAGCTCCTCGACGCGGGCGACGGCCTCCTCGCGCGAGAGGTCGGTCATCGGGCCGGAGTAGCCGCCCGAAGGGGAAAACGGTTTCTCGACGGGCCCGCTCGTGGCGGTGGTATCACAGATCGATCCCGGAGGCACGGAGTTTTATGCGGGTAGTCGGAAATGAGTAGTCGATGCGCCTCCGGACGCGGTTCGCCCTGGGGCTGGCGCTGGTCGCGCTGGTGCTGTCGGCCACGTCGCTGGCCGGGTTCGTCCTCTACCGGGACGCGGTGGTCGCCCAGGAGCGGACCGACCTCGCCCACTCCGCGGAGTCCGTGGCGACACAGCTCGACGCCGTGCTCGCGGAGCGGGAGCGACAGGTCCAGCTGTGGGGGTCGTCGCCGTCGCTGGCCGAGCACGGGTCACCGTCCCAGGCGGCGCGGCTGCGGTCGTTCGTGCGGACCACGGAGTTCAGCGGCGCCTCCGTGATCGCGGCCAACGGGACGATGACGGGGCTGTACTCGGAGGGGCTGTCCCCGGCCGCCCGCGAGCGGATCGTCGGGAGCGGGTTCGGCGACCGGACGTACTTCAGGCGGGCGATGGCCGGCGAGACGTACGTCAGCGACCCGGTCAGGGCCGAGACGGGGAACCTCATCGTGACGGTGAGCACGCCGCTGCGCGAGGCGGGCGAGACCGTCGGGACGTTCAACGCCGCGTTTCACCTCGAACGTGGCGACCTGGCGTCGATCGTCCGGGCCAACTCCGGGCCGACCCAGGGAGTCCGGATCACAGCGAACGGGACGACGCTGTACGCGGCCGGGCCGGTCACGGGAACGGACGCGGGCGCGGACGCGGACCTGATCGCGGCCGACGAGCGCGTTGCTGGGACCGGCTGGACGGTCTCGGCGACGACGACGCGGGCCGCCTTCGAGTCGCGGCTGTGGGCCGCCACGGCCGCCCAGGCCGCGGCGTTCGGGCTGGTGTTGCTGTCGGTGGCCGTCTTCGGCCTGTGGCTCTACCGCGAGTTCGTCGGCAACATCGAGCGGCTCCACGGCGGGTTCGGGGCGCTGGTCGACGGCGACTACGGCTCGACCGTCTCGCTGACGGGCGCGACCGAGTGGGCCGAGCTCGAAGGGGGGTTCAACGACCTGAGCGAGACGCTCGCCCAGCGGCGCACCGAGGTGATCGTCCTCAACCGCGTGTTGCGGCACAACCTCCGCAACGCGATGACCGTCGTCGTCGGCAACGCCGACCGCATCGCCGAGCGGGCCGACGACGAGACGACCCGGGCCGAGGCCGACCGCATCCGCCGCCGGGGCGAGTCGCTGCTCGAACTGGCCGACCACGCGCGGGCCGTCGAGGCGTCGCTCGGCGCGCGTCCCGAGGAGACGACTCCCCGACCGGCCGCCGACATCGTCGCGGACGTGGCGGCGACGGTCCACGAGGAGTTCCCCCACGCGGACGTGCGGACGGCGGGCCCCGACGAGCGCGTCTCGGTCCCCAGCGGGGACCTGTTGCTCGTCGTGCTGGACGAACTCGCACGCAACGCGGTCACGCACAACGACGCCCCGGAGCCGACCGTCGAGATCGACGCGACCGTCGACGAGGGGACGGTGCGGTTCACCGTCGCCGACGACGGGCCGGGGATGCCTGCCGTCGAGCGCCGCGTCCTCACCGAGAGCTTCGTCGAGACGCCGACCCAGCACGGCGCCGGCCTCGGCCTCTGGTTGGTCACCTGGCTGGTCCACTGGGCCGACGGCGAGATCGACGTCGCCGTCGACGACGGCACGACCGTCACCGTCGCGGTCCCCCGCGAGCGCGACGACGGCGCGGACGGATCGGGCGACGGGTGAGAGGGCCGAGCGGGGATCGACCGGCGGCGGGTGCCCCGACGGGCAGGGAGCGAAACCCTGAGGGCCGTCGCCCCGGTAGGTCGGGGCGATGGACTGCGACAAGTGCGGGTCGGCGGCGGTGATGGGCGCCGCCTACTCGGGGCTGCACCTCTGCGAGGAGCACTTCTGTCGGACCGTCGACACCCGCGTCCGCCGGCGCGTCCGCGAGGACAACCTGGTCCCCCGCTCCGCGACGCCGGAGGACCCCGAGACGTGGGTGATCGGCCTCTCCGGCGGGAAGGACTCGGTCGTCCTCACCGAGATCCTCCACGACACCTTCCGCGAGGACCCCCGGATCGAACTCGTCGCCCTCTCGATCCACGAGGGGATCGAGGGCTACCGCGACGAGTCGATCGAGGCCTGCGAGGAACTCACCGCGGACCTGGACCTGCGCCACGAGGTCGTCTCCTACGCCGAGGAGTTCGGCGTCCGGATGGACGACGTGGTCGACGAGGACCCCGAGGGGATGGCCGCCTGCGCCTACTGCGGCGTCTTCCGCCGCGACGTGCTGGAGCGATACGCCGAGAAACTCGGCGCCGACAAACTACTGACCGGCCACAACTTAGACGACGAGGCCCAGACCGCGCTGATGAACGTCTTCGAGGGGGACGTCCAGCAGATGGCGAACCACTACGACGCGTCGCTGGGCCCGTTCCCCGAGGAGGACCGCGAGGGGGAGCCGGTCGACCCGCCCGCGGACCCGACCGAGCGGCCGCGGAACCCCCAGGACCACCACGTCCCGCGGACCAAGCCCCTGCGGGACGTGCCCGAGAAGGAGGTGGCGCTGTACGCCCACCTGCGAGACCTGCCCGCTCACATCACCGAGTGTCCCCACGCCGAGGAGGCCTATCGGGGCGAGGTCCAGCAACTCCTGCTCGACATGGAGGACAACCACCCCGGGACGCGCCACTCGGTCATGGCCGGCTACGAGCAGTTCGCGGCGCTGGCCGCGTCGGCGTTCGGCGGGGGCGAGGCCGCCGACTACGGCGAGTGTGACAACTGTGGCGCGCCGACCGGCCGAGACGTGTGCCGGAAGTGCGACCTGCTGGACGCGCTGGAAGCGGTCTGACCGGGTCGGCCCCGTTCTCGTCGCGCTGCCGCTCCCGGGAGTGTTCGTACCGCCGTCGTCTTCGCTGTCTGACTCCGTGTGACGAGCCGCCGGCTCCGACCGTCGGACATCTCAGGCAGGTCGGACTCGACTGTCACACGCCCGCGACCGAACGCGGCGTCGCCACTGACCGGTCGAAAACAGGAAAGTGGGTCGAGCGGTCCCTGGAACCGGTGGAGGGGTCTCCAGTGGGTCGACCCGGGAGCCGTTAATCCGGGCGGATGACGTCCAGCCCGTTGTTCTGCTCGACGCTGTCGCGGCCGCCGTCGGTGTGGCCGTAGTCGGGCTCGCCGCCCGAGTTGCCGCCCGCACCGCCGCGGCCGCCGCCCATACCGCCGGCGTCGCCGCCGAACTCGGTGTCGACGTTCTCGCTGGCGTCGAAGGTCGAGTCGTCCACGTCGTCGAGCGCCTGGCGGGACTTGTCGGCCTGCTTCTGGGTCGTCGGACCGAGGACCTGCGCGGACTTGACGCCGGTCATGATGGCCATGACCCGCACCTTGCCCTTGTACTCCTCCTCGATGCGCGCGCCCCAGATGACGTTGGCGCTCGCGTCGAGGCGCTCGGTGATGTTCTGCGCGATGCCCTCGGCCTCCTTCAGCGCGAGGTCCGGACCGCCCGTGATGTGGACGAGGCCGCCGGTGGCCCCGCGGTAGTCCACGTCGAGCAGCGGGTGGTTCATCGCGTCTTTCACCACTTCCTCGGTCTTGTTCTTGTCCTGGGTCTCGCCGACGAGCATCACCGCGACGCCGCCCTGGTTCATGATGGCGGTCATGTCGGCGTAGTCCAGGTTGATGAGCGAGGGCTGGGTGATCGTCTCCGAGATGCCCTTGACCGTCTCCGCGATGATCTGGTCCATCACCGAGAAGGCCTTGCCGATGGGCAGGTTCGGGACGTAGTCCAGCAGGCGGTTGTTGTCCAGCACGATGATGGAGTCCGCCTCGCTGCGGAGGGTCTCCAGGCCCTGCTCGGCCTTGACCGTGCGGGCGCGCTCGACGTTGAACGGCGTCGACACCATGCCGACGACGATGGCGCCCTGGTCTTTGGCGATGTTCGAGACGACCGGCGCCGCGCCGGTGCCCGTCCCGCCGCCCATGCCGGCGGTGACGAACACCAGGTCCGCGTCGCCCAGCACCTCTTCGATGGTGCCCTGGGCCATCTCGGTGGCGCGCTTGCCCATCTCGGGGTCGCCGCCGGCGCCCAGGCCGTTGGTCAGCGACTTGCCGACCAGGATCTTCGTGTCGGCCTCGATCATCTGCAGGTGCTGCTTGTCGGTGTTGATGGCGACGGTGTCGGCACCGTCGACGCCGATGTTGTACAGGCGGTTGACGGTGTTGTTCCCGGCGCCACCGCAACCGACGATGACGATCCGGGGGTCACCGAACCCGTCGCCCTCCTGCTCGTCCATCTGCTTCTGTTCGGCCTCGTCCCGCTCGAGGGCCTCCTTGACGATATCCTGCATCGTTCAGGCCCTCTGGAAGCTGCGCCGCTTGCGCTTTTCGGACGGACGCTCCTTGCTCCCGTCCTGCTCGTTCAGTTTCTCGCGGACGGCCGCCCGGATCGCTTCGCTCCGGTTGGGGTACTCCCCCGTCTCGACCATTCGCTCGACCTCTTCGATCTGCTGCTTCGGAATCCGTAGTGTCACACGCTCCATGTTTGTTGTTCCCCTTTGGGTAAGACGGCAGCCGCGGACGCGGTCGCCCGTTCGTCTTACACGGCGGCATCGATCTCCCATCCGACGTAATCGCGCGATGGCGCGGGTCACACGTCCGCGCCGCAGCCCGTGTAAGACGACCGTCTTACGCAGGAATTACATCTGGGTGCAGGGTTATAAAGATAACGGCGAACGTCATACACTTGCGCGTTTACGCCGTTTAAGGCCGTGTAGAGTGCGTTTACGGCGTTTTCAGGGTTGGTCGAGCACGTCCGCTGCGGGGGTGCGGCGGCCGCAACTGGGGCAGAAGGCCCAGTCCGACCGGAGCTCGTCGCCGCAGTCACAGAAGACGCGGTGGGACGCCTTCTCCCCGCAGTTCGGGCAGTAAACGTGACCAGCAGAGACGTTTTCGCCGCATTTGGCGCACGACTGCTCCGCGTCTTCGGGCGCGTTTTCGCCCGCGTCCGCGCCTGTCTTACGACCGGCGTCGGCGTTGGACGCCGCCGTCTCGGGGGCCGGCGACGCGTCCGCCTCGGCCCCGCTCGCAGTCGCGTTTTCGCCGTCGAGAGCGATGTTTACGTTGATGTCCTGCGGCTGGCTCGGCGTAAACGCGCCCTCCAGCCGGTCGGCGACGATGGCGTCGACGCGCTCGGCGATGAGGTCGTCGATGGACTCGGTCGTGTCCGACGCCTCCGCTGGCGGCGTCGACGCCGTCGACGCGCTCGGCCGCGCGTCCGACCCCTCGCCGAGGTACTCCCGCAGGGCCTCCCGCATGATCTCGCTCTTCGAGGCGTCGAACTCCTCGAGTCGCTCGATGAGGTCGTCGTCCGCGCGGAAGGTTATCTTGCTCATCCGACTCACCGATCCGTCGTCGCGTGGGTATTTCAATCTTCCCGCAGTGTCTGACGCGTGTCTGTCGCCGGGGGTGTCCGCCGCTACGCGTGGGTCACTCACCCACCCCCGGAGCGAGTCAAAACGGTTAAGTCCGACACGGCGGCTACCTTCGTGTGCCCGCCCTTAGCTCAGACTGGTAGAGCAGTCGACTGTAGATCGACTTGCCCCCCGTTCAAATCGGGGAGGGCGGACTTGGTATCACGTTGAACGACGACAGATAGCTACGCGTCTGTTTTCGTGGGCTGTGGGCCGGATACTCCCGAAATCTGCTTCGGGAAAATCGGCCCGGTTTGGTGAGTTCAACTGGATACAAGCCGCGGGTCCGCGCTGTCCTGCGAACCTCGTAGTTGAGGAGGGGCCAGCGCGAGTCAGCGCGCGACAAGCGAGTCCGCTACTGCTTGACGAGCCGTCGGCGGGCGAGCTCGGCGGTCCGGGTTCTCGGACGGTGACGGGTCAGCGGACCGTTTCGCACACAAGCTCTCCGCTTTTGCGGGTCCGGACCCGAGTCGGGAGAGAATCATGAGCGACCGAGACGACACCGCGGCGTCAGACAGCGACGGTCCGGGCGTGTCCGACAGTACCGACTCGGGAGGCTACGGGGGCGAGCCCGACGACGACGCGGGCGCGGAGCGCGACCGCGACCAGCGAGCGGCGGGCGTCGACACCGAGGAGCCGACGGTCGACACGAACCCGGCGGAACACGGGAAGTGGGTGTCGCTGGCGACCGCGCTGCTGGGCGCGTACCTGGTCGTGTCGCCGTGGCTGTTCGCGCTGGAGTTCGGCGACACGATGGGGTTCAACAGCGTGGTCGTCGGGGTCACCCTGGCGCTGCTGGGCGGGTACAACTACGCCCGCCGGGCGGGCGAGCGCCTGGGGAGCGTCGCAGCCGCGGGCTTCGTCGGTCTGCTGGGTCTGTGGCTGCTCGTCTCCCCGTGGCTGTTCGAACTCGACCCCGACGCCGCCGTCGCGTGGAACTACGTCGCGACCGGGCTCCTGGCGGGCGTCCTGGCGCTCTACAGCGGCTACGAGGCCCGCGACACGGACGTCGAGACGCCCACCGAGTGACGGGCCGCGGCCGCTCGGCGCCGGCGGGGACGGCGATCCGGGGGACTATCCCTGACCAGTCCTGAGCCTCCGGGGGTTGGCGTTTGCCAGCCCGATAGTGTCCCGGCCGTCGGCGCGCATCCGACCCCCGACCCCTTCCACACGCGCCGGCGGACCCGGTCGCTCGGGTCTCGGGGCACTCACTCGTCTCTACTCGCCGGAGGTGGCAGTACCCGTTCCGTGTGGCGGTGCCGGGCCGACGACGAACCGGTCGAACGAGTCGGATCGCCTCCGGAGACTGTCCGGTGTGCCTCGATCGGTGAGCGGCGATAATACGGACGGAGAACCACGGTAACGCTCGCTTCCATCAATTCTAAGTGGACCCGAAAGAAGACGGGAGTATGACTACCGATCTGACGAGACGTATTCAACAGTCCTACCAGGAGGTCGCTGACGCCTGTGGGATCGAAAACGCCCGGCACCAATCCTTCGCATCTGCGAACGACGCCATCCTTCTGGAAAAAGTATTGAAAAACGTCGAATCCGAGGGCGGTCGGGTACTCGACCTCGGTTGTTGCGGGTACCCGTGGGTAACGAACTTCCTCCGCAACGAAGGGTACGAGGTGGTCGGGACCGACGTTTACAAACCGACCTGGTATGACAAGGACCTAGTAGGGAAACTCGGGGTGCCACTCGTCGCCTACGACGGGCACGATCTGCCGTTCAAGGCCGGCTCGTTCGACCTGGTACTCATGTTCGGCGTGCTGGAACACGTCGGCGTGTGGAAAACTAGCGAGGAGAAGTACCGGGAGTGCAATCCGGAGGTGACGAAACATCGCCGGGACGTACTCGACGAGGTTCAGCGAGTTCTCTCAGACGAGGGGGTCCTGTACATCACGAAGTTCCCGAACACGCACGGGAGGGACAAGTACCTCTCCAAGATGATCAACGGAGATATCGGACACCTCAACAGCGAACGGGCGAGGCCCGAGTACTTGCGCGACCTGATCGGAGAATCGTTCGAGATACGGTCGTTCTTTGCCGATGGTCTGTTACCACATCGTATCCCGTTCGACCTACCGTTCTCTTCGGTACCGAACACGTATTCGAAGGTCGACAAGCTTCTCTCGAACGCTCCCCTTCTCAAGGAATTTGCCCAGAATTACTGCGTGATCGCGACGCCAAGGTGACGCCGTCAGTGCTGTGAGTACGCCGGGTAGCTGTTCGGTGGAGTTCCACGGGTGACGCTCGTTTGCGATACGTTCCTTCAAACGTCCCGGTGTTCGATTGATTGCGCCCGGTAGTCGTCTCTTCGTGTCCCGGCCGCCGTGTTGCCCGTCCTACTTCCGGCGGGGCGACCGGCGGCTCGGAAGCGCCTGCCCGTCGACCGACGGTCTCCTCTCGACGGGTGGGTCTCTCCACGGATCCGTGCCGACGGGCCGGTTCCCTGGGGGACTCGGCACCCAGATTCGCGTTCACTCCTCGGACGTGTCGGCGCCCATCGCCTGTGTGACGTGGGTGACGGTGACGAGGCCGAGGCCGCCGACGACGTTGCCGGCGGTGACGACGGCGGTCAGCGCGCCGAGCGTCCCCCACCCGATCGACGCGCCCAGCAGCCATCCGAGGGCGAGGTGGAGGACGGAGACGACGACGTGATCGAACGGCCCGAGCGCGAGCAGGAAGCCGACGGCGTAGGCGAGCCACAGCCGGCTCCCGTCGCTCCGGACCGAGACCACGAGAAAGGAGAGCAGGCTCACGAGCGCGCCGCCGGCGACGCCGCGGGCGAACCAGGCGCGCACGGATCGGCCGGCAGTCTCCGTAGCGAAGTGCCGGAGCGCCTCGGCTCCGGCCGAGGGGATCGCCCCCTCGACGGCGAACACGAGCGTCAGGAGGCCGCCGCCGAGGAGGTTGAAGACGAACGTGAGCGCCCACAGGCGGAGCAGCGACGGGAGCGCGGAGACGCCGCGCTCGACCGCGGCGGCGGCGGGGTCGGAGAAGTTCTCGTTGAACAGCTCCGTCTGTCCGGCGACGAGGAAGACCAACCCGGGCGCGAAGGCGAGCGCGCCCGCGACCCGGGCGGCGTGGCCGACGACCGGTTCGACGAGCCCCTCGACGATGCCGAGCGCGACGATACCGAACAGGACCGTGAACCCGGCGATGAAGCTCGTCGAGACGAGTTCGAGCGCCGACTGGTCGAGGCGGCGCTCGCCCTCGTTGACGGCCCGGTCGAATATCTCCCCGGGAGTCAGTTGCTCCGCCACGCGCCCGTTTGGAGCGCCGCGGGGATAAGCCGCTGGCCGGCGATCGAACGGGGTGGACCCACCGGAGGCTCGCGGTCGCTCGTCGGCGCCGACGGGGAGCGTACCAGGGGGGTCAGTGGCGCCCGCCGCCGAGCGTAAAACCCTGGGACCCCAAGCCCCGGTATGGACGAGATCGAACTCGGCCAGGCGACGATCGTCTACGACGACCCCGAGGACGGGACGACCGAGCTGACGGTCGACAACGAGGAGGTCGTCTACGCGCGCGACCACTGGATGCTCAGGTCGGGGAGCGACGACGACGGCAACGACCTGATGAGACAGATCCCCAAGGAGCGGGTCCACTACGTCGAGCGCAACGTCGAGCGGTTCGAGGAGGAGGCCTCGACGGTGCGCCACCGGGTGGAGTCGTTCGCCAGCGACGTGCGCGAGAAGCTCCCGGTCGGCGGCGACGGCCAGCGCCGCCACCGCGGCGACCGCGGCGGCGACGACGGCCCGACGCGCGTCCCGGTGACCGACGCCGACGACGACGGATCCGACGCCGAGTGAGCGGCTTCGACGCCTCCGGGGGCGGACTGGCGGCGTCGAGCGGGCCTCCCGACCCCGCCGAAAGGATCGCGGGATAGCGCGTGTTCGGGGCCGGACGGGAGCGTTTTCGGCGGGTGTAAACTATCCTCGCTCTTTTTAGTGGGAGCGTCCCTGGTACCCGTGTGGTCACGATGGGCGTCTTGGAACGGGCCAAACGCGCTTCAGGGCTGTCGGAGCCCGAGGCGTTACCGTACCTGTGTCTCGGGTGCGAGACGCAGTTCGACATCCAGTATCACACCTGCCCGGTCTGTGGGAAGTACGACATCCGACGGGCCGAGTGGGTCGCTTCGGACGGCGACAGCAACTGACGACAGCCGTCCGGACGCCTCGCCGACAGCTCAGGCCTGCCCGAAGCCGAGCGCGCGGCCCACGACCCATGTGACCCGGGGCCGAACCGGCCCGCACACCCCTTCATTTATCGCGACACCCCCGCCCAGCCGTGACTCCGCCGGTCGCGGATCGGGACGCAGTCGCGCGGTCGAGCGTCGGCTCCGTTCCGCGACCGCCTGGCGGCTGAACGGTCCGTATCGTTCAAGGTGGGGCGGTTCGACGGGAGGTTCGTGGCAGTCTCGTTCGACGTGTTCGGCACACTCGTCTCCGCCTCTCGGCCGGCCGAGCCCGCGGCGGCAGTCGCACGCGCACTCCGCGAGCGCGAGGTTCCTGTCCCCGACGACTGGGCGACGGCCTACCGCGAGCCGCAGGTCACCGTCGAGGCGGGCGCGGAACGCCCGCTGTCGGACCACGTCCGGGGCGCGCTCGCGAGCCGCGGCGTCGACGCCGACGGCGAGACGGTCGCCGCGGTCGTTCGCGGGGCGTTCGACGGGCCGGTCGAGACCCGCGAGGGCGCCGAGACCGCCGTCGCGGCCGCCGCCGAGCGCGGACCGGTCGGTGTGCTCTCGAACTGCAGCGTCGCGGGGCTGGTCGAGCGGGCGCTGGCGCGGTCGGCCCTCGACGGCGACCGGTTCGACGCGGTCGTCGCCAGCGTCGACTGCGGGTACCGCAAGCCCGACCGCCGCGCGTTCGAGGCGGTCGCCGAGGCCCTGGACGTGGCGGTCGCGGAGCTGGTCCACGTCGGCGACGACCCCGCGACCGACGGCGGCGCCGAGGCGGCCGGCGCGCGGAGCGTCCTCCTGACGGACACCGACCTGGCGGACCTGCCGGCGCGACTGGAGGCGATGGGATGTCGCTGAGCGCCGGCGCGGTCGGGCTGGCGCTCGCGCTCGACGCGGCCGTCGGCGAACCGCCGACGCGCGCCCACCCCGTCGCCTGGTTCGGGCGGCTGGTCGGGCCGCTGGACCGCGCGTGGTCCCACCCGCGGGTCGCGGGGACCATCGCGACGGTCGCGCTCCCGCTGGCCGCGGCGCTGGCCGTCGGCGGGCTCGTCGCCGCGACGGGCGCGTGGCGGCCGGTCGCGGGCGCCGTCGCCGGCGGGGTCGCCCTGTTCCTGACGACGAGCCTCCGGCGACTGCTCGCGGTCGCCCGCGAGGTGGCGGGGCTGACCGAGACGGACCCGGAGGCGGCGCGGTCGGAACTGCGCGCGCTGGCCGGCCGGGACGCCGCGGCGCTGTCGCCCGGTGAACTGCGGAGCGCGGTCGTCGAGAGCGTCGCCGAGAACCTCGCGGACGGGCTGGTCGCGCCGCTGGGCGCGTTCGCCGCCCTGGCGGTCGCCGCCGACGCCGTGTTGCTGGCAGCGCCACTGTCGGGGCCGGTCCCGGCGAGCGTCGACCCGGCCGTCGCGGCGGTCGCGCTCGGCGCGGCGGGGGCGGCGTGGGTCAAGGCGGTGAACACGATGGACTCGATGCTCGGCTACCGGTCCAAGCCCGTCGGGTGGGCGCCCGCGCGGCTGGACGACGCCGCGATGTGGCTCCCCGCGCGGGCGAGTGCGGTCCTGATCGCCGCCGCGGCGCTGGCGCCGGGCTCGCTCGTCGCCGCGCGGCGCTGGCTCGACCGCGTGCCCTCGCCGAACTCGGGGTGGCCGATGGGGACCGTCGCCGCCGCGCTGGACGTGCGACTCGTCAAGCCGGGCGCCTACGACATCAACGCCGACGCGGTGCTGCCGACGGCCGACGACGCCGAGCGGGCGGTCCGCCGGGTCGGGCTGGCCGGCGGACTGGCGTACCTGGGTGCGGGCGCGGTGACGTACGTGGGTTCGGGGGTGGTCACGTGGGCCTGAGCGGGGGACTGACGGCGGTCCGCGGCGCGCTGGGCTTCCTCTCCCGGCTGCCCGTCGGCCGCGACGAGCGCGCCTGGGAGGCGTTCCGTCGGGCGCCGTGGACGCTGCCGGTCGCGGGCTACCTGCTGGGTGCGCTCGTCGCCGTCCCGGTCGCCGTCGGCGTCGCCGCGCCCGTCCCGGCGGTGACGGTCGCGCTCGCGTACCTCCTCGCTGTCGTCGCGCTGACCGGGATCAACCACTTCGACGGTGTCGCGGACCTGGGCGACGCGGCGGTCGTCCACGGCGACGCCGAGCGCCGCCGGGAGGTGATGGGCGACACCGTGCTGGGCGCGGGCGGGACGCTCGCGCTCGCAACGGTGGTCGCCGGGCTGGCGCTGGCGGGCGTCGGGCTCGCGGCGCTGCCGGTCGCCGTCGCCGCGGGGCTGGTCGTCGCCGCCGAGGTCGCCGCGAAGGCCGCGATGGCGACGCTGGTCGCGCTCGGCTCGGCGGCCCACGACGGCTTCGGCGCGGCGGTCGCCGACGAGACGCCGCCGCGCGGGCTGGCCGTCCCGCTCGCGCTCGCCGCGCCCGCGGTTGCGCTGACGCTCCCGTCGCTCGCGGCCGCCGCGGCGCTCGCGAGCGCGCTGGCGGTCGCGCTCGCGCTCCTGTGGTGGGCGCGCGAGCGACTGGGCGGCGTGACCGGCGACGTGGTCGGCGGGGCGAACGAACTCGCGCGGGTGGTCGCGCTCCACGCCGGGCTGGTCGCCTGGCGCGCGGACCTCGCGACGCCGGCGGCGCTCGGGGAGTCGGTGGGTCTCGGGGAGGTGGTCGCGTGGACGCCCTGGTGATCTGCGGCGGGAAGGGCACCCGGCTCGACTACGACGGGGAGAAGCCCCTGTTTCCCGTCGACGGCGAACCGATGGTCGACCGGGTGCTCGCGGCGCTGGCGGACAGCCGCGTCGACCGCGTCTACGCCGTCGTCTCGCCGCACGCGCCCGAGACCGCGGCCCACGTCGACTGCCCGACCGTCGAGACGCCCGGCGAGGGGTACGTCGCGGACCTGCAGCACGCGCTGGCCGACGACCGGGTCAACGGCCCGGTACTGACGGTCGCTGCGGACCTGCCCCTGCTGGACGCCGAGGCGGTCGACGGCGTCCTCGACGCTCACGGATCGGGGTCGCTGACCGTCGCGACGCCGACGTTTCTCAAGAGCGCGCTCGGCGTGAGCGTCGACACCACGTTCGTCCACGACGGCGAGGAGCTCGCCCCGGCCGGGGTCAACGTCGTCGGCGACGGCCCCGACCGGACGCTCGTCCGAGACGACGCCCGGCTGGCGGTCAACGTCAACCGCCGCGAGGACGCCGAGGTCGCCGAGCGACTCCTGCTGTGAGACGGCGATGCACGGGCCCGTCTCCCGAACGGTCGGTCCGCCGGTGGGAAACCCTCAATGGGCTCACCGCCGAAGGTGTGGTATGCCATTCGACCCCGAGGTGCCCGACCCGCCGAGACTCGACGCCGCGGAGAGCCCGGGCGACTACGACGCGGTCGAGGAACCGGAGACCAGGACCGGCGAGGAGGGCCGTCGCGAGGCGCTCGCGGAGTTCCTCGAAGAGGGCGCCTGGGAGGACGCCTTCCGCGAGTGGGTCGGCGACACCTACCTCGACGACGAGCAGTTCGAGGCCGCCCGCGAACTGGGCCTGATCGCCGCGCTCGACTTCTACTGGAACGAGACGGCCGGCGACGTGGGGTATCTCGCGCCGGAACTCGCGGACGACCTCCCCGAGCCCTGGGACGACCGGCTCAGCCGGGCCGACCGCGCGGACATCGACGAGGCGATCGACGAACTCGGCCGGACGACCAGCGAGGTGCTCGAAAATCGCTACATCGACCGCAGCTCCGAAGCGTTCGGCTACACCTGGGAGTAGCCGGGACAGGACGGCGGTAACACCTGAATCGCCGCTCGCGGGCGTCCCGAGCGGCTGTGTGTGGGATATTCCGAACCGGCCGCGACCGGAGCGGGAGCTTCTTGTCGCCGCTGGCCGACCCCTCGGTATGGACAACGAGGCGGTCGCGCGGCTCGCCGGGAGCGGGGTGGTCCACGGGAGCAGCGACGACCCCGACGCGCTCGATTTCAGCGCGAACGTCAACCCCGAGGTCCCCGACGGCGTCGCCGAGACGTACGCGGGCGCGCTCGACGACGCGCGCAGCTACCCGCCGGAGGACTACCCCGACTACCGACGGGCCGCGGCGCGGTACGTCGACTGCGAGGCCGGCGACGTGATCCCGACGGCGGGCGGGCTGGCGGCGATCCGGCTGGCCGTCGCGGTGACGGTCGACCCCGGCGACCGGGCGCTGGTCCCCGCGCCGACGTTCGGGGAGTACACCCGCGAGGTCGAGTTGCAGGGCGGCGAGCCCGTGGCGGTCGGCCACGACGCCCTGCTGGAGCGCGACCCCGGCGAGTTCGCGCTCGCGATCCTCTGTAATCCGAACAACCCGACCGGCGACGCCTACGAGCCGGGAGCGATGGCCGAGTTCGCCGAGCGCTGTCGCGCGGCCGGGACGCCGCTACTGGTCGACGAGGCCTTTCTCGGGTTCACGGACCGGCCGTCGCTGGCGGGCGAGTCGGGGGTCGTCGTCGCGCGGTCGCTGACGAAACTGTTCGGACTGCCGGGGTTGCGGGCGGGCTTCGCCGTCGCGGCGGGCGAACTGGGCGAGCGGATCCGGACGGCGGCGATCACCTGGGGGCTCGGCTGGCCGGCCGCCGCCGTCGGCGCGCACTGCATGGACCGTCCGGGATTCGTCGCGGAGACGCGCGACCGCGTCGCGAGCGAGCGCGAGCGCCTGCGAACGGCCTTCGACGCGGACCCGCGCTTTTCGGTGTACGAACCAGACCCGCCGATGGAAGACGCGACCGCGCCGTTCCTCCTGCTGGACTGCGGGAGCGAGGGGGGCGTCGAGGAACTGCTCTCGCGGGCGCGGGCGGCCGGCATCGAACTCCGGGACGCCCGGTCGTTCGCGGGCCTGGACACCCACGTCCGGGTCGCGGTCCGGGCGCCCGCCGACCACGACCGCCTGCTGGGGGCGCTGGATGTTCGAGAGTGAGGTGGCGGCGGACGTGCTGTGCGTGCGTCGCCCGGACACCCGCTGGCTCTCGACGGGCTTCGCGGGCGGGTACCGCCGGGCCGACGCCGCGTACAACTGCACGGTCCCCGAGGGGTTCGACCGGACAGATCTGTCCGCCTACGTCGCCGAGCGGCGGGAGCGGGCGGGGTTCCCCGAGACCGGACCGGCGATGCTGACCGGGGTCGACGTGCGCCACGCCCGGCGCGCTCGGCTGGACAGCGTCGAGGTCGTGGCGACCGCGGGGGTCTCGAACCCCGCAGAGCTGCCGATGGGTGACGGGGCCGCGGCGGAATTCAGGAACGGCGGGGTGAGTTCCCACAGCGGCGACGATCCGCCCCGGCCGGGGACGGTGAACCTCGTCGTCGGGACGAGGCGGGCGCTGGAGAAGGGTGCGCTCGCGACGCTGCTGGCGTCGGCCGTCGAGGCCAAGACGGCGACGCTGCTGGCCGAGACGGGCTTCACGGGGACGACTTCCGACGCGGTCGTCGTCGGCTCGGACCCGTCGGGCGAGCCCGCGGCGTTCGCCGGCAGCGCGACGCCCGTGGGGCGAGCCGTCCGGGTCTGCGTCCGCGACGCGGTCCGGGCGAGCCTCGCCGCGCGGTACGAGGGGGTCGACGGCGCGGCCGTTCCCGAGAGCGTGGGGTCGGCCGAGTACGGCGCGGTTTCGGATGGCGAACCGACGGTCTCGCGGGCCGACCGGTAGGGGTCGGGGACCGGGCTCGTCGTGTCGAAGCGGCTACGACCCCGGGGGCCGTCGGGCCGGGTATGAGCGACGACGCGTCCGGCGACGGAGCCGACCGTAGCGACCCGCTGGAGCCCCGACCCATCGAACCGGCGGCGCCCGAGGAGTTCGGACTGACGCAGGTCTGGTGGGGCGACGGCAAGGGCAAGACGACCGCCGCGATGGGCATGGGGATGCGCGCGGCCGGCCACGGCTACCGCGTCCACATGCTCCAGTTCATGAAGGGCGGGACGAGTACTGTGGAAGACGTGCGCGGCGAGTACAACGCCATCCACGCCCTCCCGGGCTTGTCCTACGAGAACAGCGGCCACTACGGCTGGCACCGCTTCCACGACGGCACCGACGACGACGAGCACGCCGCCCGCGCCAAGGGCGGGTTCGAGCGCGCGAAGGAACTCGTGGCGGCCGCCGGCGAGGCCGACCTGTCGTCGCCGCTGGCGCTCGACGGCCCCGCCGACGACGGCGTCCACATGCTGATCCTCGACGAGATCTGCTACGCGGGCAATCGCGGCCTCGTCGACCCCGACGACGTGCGGGAACTGGTGGCGTCGAAACCCGACGACCTGGAGTTCGTCCTGACCGGGGGACACGAGCGCCCGGAGTTCGTGACAGACCTCGCGGACCTGGTGACCAACGTCCGCAAGGAGGCCCACCCCATCGAGTCCGGCCACAGCGCCCGCAAGGGCACCGAGTACTGATACGGATTATTGCAAGCGTTTACCGGGTCGACCCCACGCAGTCGTGCGGTCGATCCCGGAATGTCTTGCAATAATCCGTATGACGCGGTTTCGAGCCTACTGGAACATACTGGGTTCGTCGTCCTCGGGCGGGGGTCGCTGGAAGCCCTCCTGGGCGTCGACGCGCTGCATCTGACGGGCCATCTCGGCCATCCCGGCGGCGAGGGCCTCCGCGCTGGCTTCGAGGTCGCTCGTGTCGAACGTCGCGTCGACGACGGGTTCGAGCCCCTCGCGGAGGAGCGCGCTCGCGGCGGCGGGGTCCGGGCGGTACGGTTCGACGCCGACGACGAGCGCGACGGTGGGGACGCCCTCCCGGACGCAGGCGTCGACGATGGCACCCGTCGGACCGCCGATGGTGCCCACGCCCGGCGCGGGCGGGACGCCGGCGTCGCGCAGCGTCCGTTCCAGCGAGTCGGTCGTGGTGACGGCGGTCACCGCCGCGTGGTCCTCGAAGGATCCGTAGGGCGCGCCGATGGGGATGACAACCTGGTCGCAACCGTCGGTCAGGTGTTCGACGACGCCCTCGGCCAACGCGCCGAACGAGCGCGGCGGGAACACCAGGTCCGACAGCAGCGCCGTCACGTTCGCTCCCTCGCCGCCCTCGCCCGCGTACACGCGGACCGACTCGCGGACGCGCCCCTCGGCGTAGGTGGCGACGTGGGGGAACCGTTCCGAGTCGAAGTGGCCCCGCTCGGCGAGTCCGAGTTCGTCGGCGACGTGCTCGACCGCGATGACGCCGGCGAGCCCGAGCCCGGGCAGGCCGACCAGCACCGTCGAGCCCGCGGTGTCGAGGTCGCGGCTCGCCTCGAACGCCGCGGGTTCGGCTCCGTGCGTCATACTGTCGGAATCGTCGCCCGGCCTCAAGAGGACTCTGCGCGCGCAAGCCGGGTGGAGGGCGTCCGATCACCGGGAATCGAGGGGGATCGTCCGCCGTCTCCCGCTGCCGCTCGTCCCCGTCGCTCACGCCAGTTCGTAGCCGTCGAAGGTGCGGACGGCGTAGCGATAGGAGAGGGCGGGGAGCAACAGGAGGACGACGAGCGCGACTGCACTGGCGTAGTAGAGCGCGGTCGGGGAGAGGCTCACCTGCGCCGAGAAGACGAGGGAGGCGAGCCCGGCGACCAGCGCGACGCCGAGTTCGCGTGCGCCCTCCAGGCCGACGAAGACGGCGGCGACGGCGGTGACGACGACGTGGGCGCTGAAGAGGAGGAACGCCCAGGGGCTGGGGACCACGGCCTCCATCGAGCGGGTGATGTTCGTCGCCTCGAAGCGGGGGAAGGCCGTGCCGATGCCGACGGAGAGCCCGGCGGCGACGACCATCGCCACGGGCGAGAGGCCGACGAGGATCGCCGTGTTCCGGACCCCGACCGGGCTCAGGACGGCGGCGACGGCGACGAGCGCGGTGCCGGCCGGGATCACCACGACGAGGCCGGCGAGGACGTGCGCGAGGACGAACTTCCGGCCGGTCACCTCCGAGAGCAGCGTCGTAGCGAGCACGGAGCCCTGGTCGCCCAGCGGGTTGAGCGTGAAGACGACGCCGCCGGCCCAGGCGACGAACACGAGCAGCCCGTAGGGGAGGTAGGCGGGGATCTGTCCCGTCTGGACGATGTCGACGAAGATCCCCGTGGCGAAGAACAGGGGGTAGGCGGCGTACATCAGCTTGAGCGGGGCGCGGGCGGCCCGGCGCCACGCGAGGACGACCAGCGCCGCGGTCGGCCGGTCGACGACGGCTTCGAGCCGGCGGGCGAGCCAGTCCTCCTCGGCGGTCGCCGGGGTGACCGCGTCCGCCACCCCGGACGTGTCGGACTCGGCGGGCTCGTCCTCGTCCTCGCCGGCGAGCGCGGGGTCGGCGAACCAGTGGCGGCCGGCGACCCAGGTGCCGGCGGCGACGGCGACGGCGGCGAACGCGACCGTGGCGGCGACGACCGCGCCCGCTCGCGTCCCGTCGAGGGCCACGTTCGGCAGGCCGACGAGCGCGAGGTCGGCGTACCAGCCCATCGGCGAGGCGGCCATCGGGTCGAAGAGGACGGCGATCACCTGGTTGAGCGACCCGCTGACGATGGCGGCCATGTAGAGGACGAAGACGAGGACGATCAGCCCGTTCTTGTGCCGGGCGACGAACGGGAAGCGCGTGACGACGTGGCGGAGGGCGAGCCCGAGCGCGTAGGCCGCCGTGACGACGGTCGATCCCCCGAGCGCGACCGCCAGCGGGACGCCCGCGGCCGGCCACAGGGTGCCGGTGCCGAGCGCGAGCCCCACGCCGGCGCCGACGGCGGGCAGTAGCGTCCAGACGAGCAGATAGACGTACTCGCTGGCGACGTGGCCGAGGTACGCCTCCGGCGTCGGGACGACCGTCAGGACGCCCTCGGCGTTGGTGAGCGTGCCGCGCTGGCCGACCGCGCGGACGCCGAAGACGCCGACGGTGATCACCCACGTGACGCCGGCGAACCCGCGGACGGCGACCGCCGTCGCCGTCGGGATGAACTCGAGCGAGCCCGCGGCCAGCGCCTCGCCGAGCGCCCGGCCGCCGTAGACGCCGCCGGCGGTCAGCCCGAGCATCAGCAGGGCGTACAGCCCCACGGAGACGACCGAGGCGAGTCGCCTGTCCGGGTCGGTCCGCTTGCGGGCCATTCGTCGCACGTCGATGCGGGTCAGCCGCAGGCTGTGGCCGAGGTTCATGACTGGGTGTCCGGCGCCGTCGCGTCCCGGTCGGCCGCGCTCGCCTCGGTCGCCGTCGCCTCCTCGGCGTGGTCGGTCGTCACTTCGAGAAACACGTCCTCAAGCGACCCGGCCTCCCCGCGCTCGGCGCGCTGCTTGAGGCGGTCGGGCGGGCCCTCCGCGACCAGGTCGCCGCGGTGGAGCACGCCCACCCGGTCGGCCAGTTCGTCGACGACCGGCAGGATGTGCGTCGAGAGGAAAACGGTCGTCTCGCCGCCCGAGAGTTCGGCGATGAGGTCCTTGACCGTGCGGGCGGCCCGCGGGTCCAGCCCGCTGGTCGGCTCGTCGAGGAACAGGACCGGCGGCTCGTGGATCACCGTCGCGATCAGCCCCACCTTCTTGCGCATCCCCGTCGAGAAGCCTTCCAGCCGGCGGTCGGCCTCCCCGGCCAGCGAGAAGCGGTCGAGGTAGCGGTCGATGCGGTCGCGGGCCCGCTCGCGGGGCACGTCGTGGAGAGCGGCGACGTGGCGCAGTTGCTCGCGGGCGGTCAGCTCGTCGAACAGCGGCGGCTCCTCGGGGAGATAGCCCACCACCGAGATCAGCTCCCGCCGGTCGGCAACGTCGATGCCCATCACGCGAGCCGACCCGCTGGTCGGTCGAGTGAGCGTCGTCAGCATCCGCATCGTCGTCGTCTTCCCGGAGCCGTTCGGCCCGAGGAAGCCGTACACCTCGCCGCGGTCGATATCCAGGTCGAGGCCGTCGACCGCCAGCACGTCGCCAAAGCGCTTCGTCAGGTCCGTCGTCTCGATCGCGGGACCGTCCGGGGGACGTTCAGGGGACATACTCGTCCTTTCACGCGTCCAACCCTTATGTGATCGGTCGGGCGGTGACCAGGCTGTCTCCCCGGCCCGCTCGTGGTCGTGAGCTTCGTGGCGGTGGTTTCGCTCTCTTGATTTCCGAACCGGCGCGCGCTGGAGCGCGCTTTCATGCGCGCGACCGTAGCCGCGCGAGGGATGAGCGGAGGAACGAAGTGACGGAGCGAATCGGCTGGGGAGGTGTGTGGTTCACGCCTGTCCGTCCGGCCGCCGTTCTGACACTACCGTGATGAGATCACTCCTGGCGGACTGAAAGGGCGAGGCGCGCTCGCGTTTATGTAGTCGCCTGAGCGACCCCTATCCGCGCGGGCCGTGCGGAGAGCGCGGATATGTCGCTCAGCGACCGCGAGCGCGCCGAGGGCTTTCACCGTCTGCTGTCTCGTGCGGTCGCGTCGAGTGCGGTCAAGATGACTCGGAGGAACGAACCGAACACACTCGCAACCCTACTCGGTGAGTTCGGCGCGGAGACAGAGCGACCGCGGCGGTCGGTCCACCAGCTCCGACACCTCGTCCACCAACTGGTCGTCCAGCCGCTCGGACAGATCGGGCTCGCGCAGGTCCGCCAGCACGAAGCCGGCGTCGAACAGCGGGCCGGTGAGCGCGTCGAGCGGCCGTCGGTGGAAGGTCGTGGGCTCCGCTTTCCCGTCGTCGTCCCCGTCCGACCCTTCCGCGGACACTTCACCGCCCCAGTAGAGGTCGTAACGTTCGGTGTCGGCGTAGGTGGGCGAGCGGCCGTCGGCGTCGACAGCCGGACGGGCGTCGAGCCCGTCGATGGCTCGGGTATCAGGATATGACTCGTCGCGGACGACGAGATACTCGTGGAACGGGTGGTGGGTCGAGCAGACGACCGCGCCGCCGGGACGGAGCAGGCGGACGAACTCGCCGGCGACCGGATCGAGAGCGGGGACGTGCGAGAGCACGTGCTGGCAGAGGACCAGGTCGAAGCCGCCGTCGTCGAGGGAAGCGAACCCCGCGGCGAGGTCACCACAGCGGAAGTCGGCGCGGTCGCCGTAGCGCTCGCGGGCGCGGTCGACCATCGCCTCACTTGCGTCGACGCCGACCACGTCCGCGCCGCGGTCGGCGAGTCGGGCCGCGTGGTAGCCGTCGCCGCAGCCGGCGTCGAGGGCTCGAAGCCCGTCGAGGTCGGGGAGCAGGTCGGTCAGCGTCGGCCAGAGCACCTGCCCGCGCCACGGTACTTCGGCGTAGTCGCTCCAGTCGTCGGCCAGGTCGTCGTAGTGGTCGTCGGGCATGAGGCGGTTCCGCGCTCGGATGGGCGGCGTCGTCACTTCAGTCGTTCGACCGTTCGGAGCCCGTGTGAGTTGATCGGCTGTTCCTGATTGTGGTGTCGCGAAATGAAGTCGTGTGAGAGTGACCGCACTCGACAGCGAGCGATGAAAGCCCTCGGCGCGCTCGCGGTCGCTGAGCGGGATATCCGCGCTCTCCGCACCGCCCGCACGGATAGTGCCCGCTCAGGCGACTATCGGCGCGAGCGCACCTCGCCCTTTCAGTCCGCCAGGACAGCACCGCCCCGCACAGCAACCACAGACAGCCACGAGCCTCCCCAGCCGATTCGATGCTCGTCGCAGGCTCCTGCGCGTCTCATCCCTCGCGCGGTTCTGTCGCGCGATGAAACGCGCGACAGCGCGCGCCAACCGCACCGCGACCGCAACAACGCTCACCCGTACTGAGCGGTCGGTCGGACGGATCCGCGATCCCCTGCTCCCGCGACGCCGGCCACCGCCCCGACCGACTGAACCCCGTCCCGTATTTACCGGTCGGGACCGAACCGGGGAACAACACCAGATGGCGCGGACCATCCTCGTCGCGGGCACGGCCAGCCACGTGGGCAAGAGCACCGTCGCCGCGGGGCTGTGCCGGCTCCTGGCAGACCGGGGCGTCGCCGTGGCGCCGTTCAAGGCCCAGAACATGAGCAACAACGCCCGCGCGGTGCCGAAAGCCGAGGCCGTCACTGAACCCGGGTCCGACACCGCGTTCGGCGAGATCGGCGTCTCGCAGTACGTCCAGGCCCGCGCGGCCCGCGTCGCGCCGACGACGGACCACAACCCCGTCCTGCTCAAGCCTCGCGGGGACAGCGAGTCACAGCTCGTCCTCGACGGGGAGGCGGTCGCCCACTACGGCGCGGGCGAGTACTACGACGACCACTGGGAGCGCGCTCGCGAGACGGCCCGCCGCGCCCACGAGCGACTCGCGGCCGCCCACGACGTGGTCGTCGCCGAGGGGGCGGGCTCGATCGCCGAGCCGAACCTGCGCGAGCGCGACCTCGCGAACGTCGAGACCGCGCGGTTCGCCGACGCCCGAATCGTCCTCGTAGTCGACATCGAGCGCGGGGGCGCGTTCGCCAGCCTCGTCGGCACGGTCGAACTCCTGCCGGCGGACGTGCGCGAGCGGGTCGCCGGCGCGGTCCTGACGAAGTTCCGCGGCGACGCGTCGCTGCTCGACCCCGCCGTCGAGGAGGTCGAGGAGCGGACGGGCGTCCCGATCCTGGGCGTCGTCCCCCACGACGACCCCGGCCTGCCCGCCGAGGACAGCGTCGGCCTCCCCGCCGAGGGCGAGCGAGCCGTCCGGGGGCACGACGACGGCGTCGCCGACGACCGGGCGGTCACCGTCGCCGTCCCGCGGCTGCCGCGCATCTCGAACTTCACCGACCTGGAGCCGCTGGCCCGCGAACCCGGCGTCCGCGTCGTTTACCTGCCGCTCGATGCCGAGCTCGCGGACCCCGAGGCTGTCGGAACGGGGACGGGCCGCGGCGCCGACGCGGTAGTCCTCCCGGGCACGAAGAACACGGTCGACGACCTGCGGGCGCTCCGGGCGGCCGGCTTCCCCGATCGACTCCGCGCGTTCGACGGCCCGGTCGTCGGCCTCTGCGGCGGCTACCAGATGCTCGGCCGCTGTATCACCAACGCGGGCGTCGAGAGCACCGACGACCTCGATACCCTCGAAGGCATCGGCCTGCTCCCGGTCGAGACGCGCTTCTCGCCGGACAAGCGAGTCGAGCAGGCCACCCGGCGGATCGACGGCGTCGGACCGCTGGCGGGCGCCGCCGGACGGGTCTCGGGCTACGAGATCCACATGGGTGAGACCCGACCCGTCGACGGCGGGGCCGCCGCGGTCGAACGGCCGTTCCCCGACGCCGGGGCCGGCGCGGCGACCGACCGCGCGTTCGGTACCTACCTCCACGGCCTGTTCGAGAACGCTCCCGCTCGTGAGGCGTTCGTCGACAGCGTGTTTTCCCACGTAGGTATCGATCGACCGGACGGTGACGCGGCGACCGAGTCGCCGTACGACCGGGCGGCCGCGCTCGTGGCGGACAACGTCGACCTCGCGCCGTTGCTCCCGGACCGCTGACCGCGGTCGGCTCGCGGTTGTCGCCCGCCGTCGGTCGCCGGCCGCTCTCGCCCCCCGGGTCATCGCCACCGGCGAGATCTCTATCCGCGCGCGAGCGCACGGCACCGGCGACGGTCAACACCAGGCCGCCGTCGCGGCCAACCCACTCGGTGACTGGCGAACGGCTGTGAACGTTCGTCCGAATAACGTAGCCGAATGTGTTCGATCACTCTATAATACTGCGGAGCAGTGCAGTATTTGCGAAACAGATCGGAACAAAATTACGGGCGTACTATTTCGAGCCAGTATGAGCGTGCATCGGATACGCGGGAGCTCGCGCCGGGGGCTGGCGTCGGCGACGCTCGGCTTCTTCGTGGGATTCGCCGGCGTGGTGCTGTACGGGCCGGTCGCGACGGAGTTCGAGTCGGCGATGGGGCTGTCCGGGCTGGCGCTCGGGCTGCTCGTCGGCGCGCCCCAGCTGACGGGGTCGCTGTTGCGGGTCCCCTTCGGCGCGTGGGTCGACGAGGTCGGCCCGCGCAAGCCATTTTTAGTCCTCCTGACGCTCTCGATCGTCGGGATGGCGGGACTCTCGGTCCTGCTTGTGACGGCCTACCCCGGCGGGCTGACGATGGAGCTGTACCCGCTCGTGTTCCTGTGTGGCGCCCTGAGCGGCTGCGGGATCGCTACCTTCTCCGTGGGGACCACCCAGACCGCCTACTGGTACCCGAAGGACCGCCAGGGGACGGTGCTGGCGGTGTACGCGGGGCTGGGCAACAGCTCGCCGGGCCTGTTCACGCTCCTGCTCCCCATCGCGCTGTCGGCGCTCGGGCTGACGACCTCCTATCTGGTCTGGTTCGCTTTCCTCGTCGTCGGGACGGTCGTCTACGCCGCGCTGGCGGTCGACCCGCCCTCGTTTCAGTTGCGCGAGCAGGGCCTCGATACCGACGACGCCCGCCAGCGGGCCGAGGCCTACGGCCAGGAGCTGTTCCCGGGCGGCGACGCGTTCGCGTCGATCCGCGAGGCCGCGGCGATCCCGCGGACGTGGGCGCTCGTGGCGCTGTTTTTCACCTCCTTCGGGGGCTTCCTCGCGCTGACGGTGTGGCTGCCGACCTACTGGACGGCGATCCACGGGATGGGCGTCCAGGGGGCGGGGGCGCTGACGGCCGTCGCGTTCACCCTGCCCGCGGCGATCCTGCGGGTGCCGGGCGGGTATCTCAGCGACCGGATCGGCGGCGAGGTGACGGCGGTCGGGAGCTTCGTCGTCGTCGGCCTCGCGGCGCTCGGGCTCGTCGTCACGCGGACCTACGGCACCGCGCTGGGGGCGACGGTCTGCCTGGCCGTCGGGGTCGGCGTCGCCAACGCCGCCGTCTTCCAGCTCGTCCCGAAGTACGTCCCGGAGGCCGTCGGCGGCGCCTCGGGGCTGGTCGGCGGCCTCGGCGCGTTCGGCGGGTTCGTCGTCCCGCCGGTGCTGGGGCTGTTCGTCGACAGCTTCGGCCGGTCGGGCTACGCCACCGGCTTCGTCGTCTTCGTCGCGCTCGCGCTGGCGTCGGTCGCGCTCGCCGAGCGGCTCTACCGCACCCGGGCGAGCGTCGGGGTCGACGCCGCGGCCGCCGGGGACTGATCGCCGGTCGCGGTCCCGCTCACGGTCCACCCGGACGCGGGTCCGGCGGAGTCACTCGACGCTGATCTCGACCTCGTGGGTCGTCGAGTGGCCCGTGTTGTCCGTGGCCGTGAGCGCGACGGTGTAGGTGCCGGCGGCCTCGTAGGCGTGGGAGGCCCACCAGCCCTCGGCGGTCGTCCCGTCGCCGAACGCCCAGGCCAGCGAGTCGATCCAGCGGTCCTCGCCCGAGCAGTCGCGGGCCTCGAACTCGACGGCCTCGTCGACGGCCGCGTCGGTCGTGCTCGGGTCGGCCTTCGCGACCTTCTCGGTCAGTTCGGTGACGGTGATCGCCAGCCCGTGGGTCGTCGACTCGCCGGCGTCGTTCGTCGCGGTGAGCGTGACGTCGTACTGCCCGGGGTCGTCGAAGGTGTGGGAGGCCCACCAGCCCTCGGCGGTCGTCCCGTCCCCGAACTCCCAGGCGAGCGAGTCGATCCAGTGGCCCTCGCCGGACCGGTCGCGGGCTTCGAACTGGACGGTGTCGCCCTCGGTGGCCTCCGTCATACCCGGGTCGTGGAGCGCGATGGGTTCGTCGGACGTCTCGGCGAGCCACTGGCGGATGAACCCGCCGTGTTCCTCGGGCGCCGAGCGCAGCGTCCAGTCGTCGGTGCCGCCCGCGCCGGGCGAGTCGAACATCGCCGGCGCCCAGGAGTCGTCGAAACACCAGGCGGCCCACCCCATGTTGTCGTAGCTCTCGACCCACTCGCGGAACGGCTGGCCCCAGTCGGTGTTGGTGCCGTAGTCGAGGCCGTCGCTGTAGGGGTCCCAGCCGAACTCGGTGACGAAGACCGGCACGTCCTCGGCGGGCGCGCCGTAGGTGTCGTCGAACTCCTCGGGCTGGCCGTTGTCGGGGTAGATGTGGGCGGCGTAGATCAGGTTCTCCCCCTCGAAGGGGTACTCCGGGGCGAAGTTCGTCCGGGAGGTCCAGCTGGGCGACCCGATGACGATGGGCGTCTCGGGGGCCTCCTCGCGGACCATGTCCACCCACGGCTGGGCCGTCTCGCGCCACAGCAGCCACTCCTCCTCGGGGCTCTCGACGTTCTCGCCGTTGTCGCTCCAGAAGATCGGGTAGGTCGGCTCGTTGAACAGCTCGTAGAGGACGTGGTCGTCGTCGGCGAAGGCGGGCGCGACGCCGCCCCAGAAGTTCCGGACGATCTCGTCCGGGCTGGTGTCGTAGTCGGCGTCGTCGGCGGCCGCCTCGGTGTAGGGGTGGATGACGTGGAAGTCGATCAGCGCGTAGGTACCTCGTTCGCCCAGCAGGTCGACGACCGGCCGGAGCACCTCGTCGACCAGCGCGTCGACGCCCAGCTGGTCGACGTCCCACTGGGTGACCGGCAGGCGGACGACGTTGGGGTACCACCCGCGGGCGGGGTCGCTCGCCCAGCCGACGACCTCCGTCGGGGTCTTCGGGTGAGTCCCGTCGACCGCGTAGAACCCCATCGACGCCGTCGCGAGGCCGCGCAGTCTGAGGGGTTCGCCCTCCTCGTCCCGCACCCACCTCCCGTCGGTGTGCAGCCGCGGCGGCGTCCCCTCGTCGGCCGCCGCGGCCCCCGCCAGCCCGCCGAGGGCGACGCCGGCCACCCCCGCGCCCGTCGCTCGCAGGACGCCGCGTCGGGTCGCCGTCCGTTCACGCGTGCCCGTTCGCCGCTCGCCTGATCCGTTCCGATTGGCATCCGGTGTCATGCGAGACGGTCATCGGAACGATACGACGTAATACCACAGCCGAGTGAAACGTCTCGGAGCCGACACTGCCGGGGTTTCACAGTGTGGGACGACGGGTGAGCGGTCGGTCAGTCGGTGCCGGGGTCGTCGACGGGCAACAGGCCGGTGGCCATCAGCCGTCGGACGATGGTGACGAGGCCGTTGTCGAACCCGCGGCCGAAGACGGCCTGCTCGTCGGCGTCGTCGTCGCCCTCGTGGGTCGTGCTGATCAGGATCGTCGTGCGGTCGACCAGCAGGATGCGCGTGATGTCGGTGTCCTCGTCGAGGGCCGACCCGTCGAGCCACGGCAGTTCGGAGACGAACACCTCGGCGTCCGGAAGGACCTCCTGGACCCGGTCCCGCAGCGCGCCGGTCACCGTCCCGACGACGACCGATGCCCCTCGGTCCTCGGCGGACGCGAGCGAGTCGAACAGCGACTCGGTGGCCACCGCCTCGGAGCCGAGGATCAGGACCGCCTCCTCGTCGGCCTCGCCCAGGAGCTGTCTGGTCCGGTTGCCGATGGCGGTGCGTCCGGTGAGCGACCAGACCTCGTGGGTGCTGTCGACACCGTCGGTGTCGCTGGCGGGCTCGATACCGTCGAGCGCCTCCCGCAGCGAGTCGGTCTTGGCCTCGTACTCCTCGCGGAGCGTCTCGGCGGCCTCGTCGATCCCGACCGCCCGGAACTGCTGGGGGTTGGCGTGCTGGATCTCGACCAGCCCCTTCGTCTCCAGCACGCGCACCGCGTCGTAGACGCGCGTCCGGGGCACCTCCGAGACGTCGCTTATCTCCTTGGCCGTGGCCTGCGGGAGCCGCGTCAGCGCGACGAACGCCTTCGCCTCGTACTCCTTCAGCCCGAGGCCCTGTAGCAGTTCGATCGCCTCGTCTGTTTTCGAGATGTCATCCATAGGGTCCCAACCTAGCGCCGGTCGCCCGGTCACTACGTCCGTGTAACCGCTCCACGTGAAAACCACTTGCCCTTGGGAGCTCCCGGCCCTGCCCGTCGCTACCGCCGGCCCGGCACCACTCTTCCGACCGATTTATCGGGTCCTGACCCCCAACAGCGATCCGTCCGGTCGCCGTCCCGCCCGGTCCGCGACCGTTCGGCGGGTCGTCGCCGTCCCTCGGATACCCACTTGTTCACCCAAATAATCACAACACCACTATATAGGAGCGCACCGAACGATCCGATGGCACGCGGCTACCAGTAGGGTCCCAACCACGCTGTCGCCGCGCGCCCCGCTACCCTTCCCGGGTAGTGGTTTCGAGAATACTATGGATCAGGACGCATCGGCGGCGCCCCGCACAGTCGCGGTCGACACGCTCACCGAACTCGGGTTGAGCACCTACGCTGCGCGGACGTTCGTGGCGCTGGTCGAACTGGGCGAGGGGACGGCCCAGGACGTGAGCGAGGTGGCCGACGTGCCGCGGACGCGGGTCTACGACGCCGCCACCGAGCTACGGGACCGGGGACTGGTCGACGTGCGCCAGTCGAAGCCCAAGCGCTTCTGGCCGGTCTCGGCGGCGACCGGCGCCCGTCACTTCGAGCGGTACTACCGCCACCGCGTCGAGCGGCTGACCGAGGCGCTGGACGCGGTCGAACCCGTCGACCGCGCCGACGAGCAACGCGGCGTCTGGACCGTCACCGGCCGGGAGACCGTGACCGAACGAGTGCTCGAACTGCTCGACGAGGCCGAGGAGGAGATCGTCTTCATGACCGTCGAGTCGCTGCTGACCGACGACGTCGTCGACCGCCTGGCCGCCGCGAGCGACCGCGGCGTCTCGATCAGGGTCTCGGGACTCTCCGCCTCCGTCGAGACGGTGCTCGGCGAGCGGGTGTCCGGGATCGATACGTTCGACTCGATCTGGGTCGGGTCGGACACGCCCGCCGGCCGCCTGCTGATGGTCGACCAGCGGCGGGCGCTCGTGAGCGTCCTCGTCGAGGGCGAGGGCGACCGGCCGTCCGAACCGCGCGACGAGACCGCGATCTGGGGCGCCGGCGAGACCAACAGCCTCGTCGTCGTCCTCCGTGCGATATTCACCTGGCAACTCGACGGCACCCGCGACTGATCGTCTGTCACCCGTATCCTCACAACAAGCCTTTCCCGCTCGCCACTGACGATGACGTATGGAAGCCTCTACTACGAACGACTGCAAGCGGAGAAACGAAGCCGGATCCACGCGGGAAACGACGGTGGCCTGATGCGCGACGGCTCCGGCGTCGACAGTCCTGCGGGAGGGTCAGCGGACGAACCGATAGTCCTCCGTCACGACTGGACGGGCCGACGCGAGCCGGCCACGGCCGTCGTCCAGGCAGTCGCGGTCGCGGCGAACAGTGCTGTCTCCGAACTCGAACCGCTCGGAAACGCCGTCGACCCGGACGCGCTCGACGGCCTGGTCGACAGGGAGGGCGATGGCTCGCCGGTCAAGGTGTCGTTCGAGTACGAGGGGACCGAGGTTGGCGTCCGGAGCGACGGGACGATCACGGTCTGTACGGTCCTCGACGACGCGTGAACGCGAGCCGCCGTCGCGAGTCGGTCAGCCGTCGGCGGTGGCCGGCTCAAGCTCCTCGGTGACAAAGCGCAGGAGCTTCGCGACGCGCTCGTTGCCGGCGTAGCGGACGGTCCCCGACCGGGGGTCGAACGCCAGGATCCCCGCGTCGGCCAGCTTCGGCAGGTGGACGTGTTGGCTGCTGATGCGGAACTGGTCCCGCCCGGCGGCCGTATCGCAGTCGTCCGCCAGTGCGTCCGTCAGCTCCTCGACCGATATCACTTCCTCGTCGGTATCCCGGAGGTAGCGAAGTATCTTGCGCCGCTTCGGGTCAGCGACGGCAGTAAGTAGTTCCTCGGTCGTAGTGACCGCACTGTCGGTTTGCATTGGTTCCTTCTCCACATTCGCTGTGAAGTCCACGGCGGACGAACATGGATCTAGATATGGGTGCCGATCACGGAAGACGGTGGTGTTGACCCATATCGTCACACCTCCGCGCAGGGTCGGGCGCCGTCCGCCGGGACCGCTCGGACCTGTCGGCGACACGAACGTTTTTACCGGAGGGGGAACCACCCCGGGATGATGGTCGAGGCGTTCGCGGTCGCCAGCGGGAAAGGGGGGACCGGCAAGACCACGAGCACGCTCGCGCTGGGGATGGCGCTGGCCGAGGAGCACGACGTGACGGTCGTCGACGCCGACATGGGGATGGCGAACCTGCTCTTCCACGCCGGCCTCGCCGACGTGGAGACGACGCTGCACGACGTGCTCGTCGAGGGCGGCGCCCCTGTCGAGGCGGCCGTCTACGAGCGCCACGGGATGTCGGTCGTCCCCTGCGGGACGAACCTCGCGGACTTCGAGGCCGCCGACCCCGCCCGCCTGCGCGAGGTGGTGGCGACGCTGGCCGCCGACACCGACGTGCTCCTGCTGGACTCGGCGGCGACGCTCTCCTCCCGGGCCGCGGTCCTCCCGGTCGTGCTGGCCGACCGGGTCGTGGTCGTCCTCGAACCGACGATCCCCGCGCTCTCGGACGGCCTGAAGGTCCAGGAGTACGCGAGTTCGTACGGGACCGACACCGCGGGCATCCTCTTCAACAAGGTCACGGCTGATTCGGAACTGGGTCGACTTCATGAACGAGCCGAGCGGTACTTCGATGGGCCCATTCTCGGGAGTATCCCTGAGAGTGCTGCCGTTCGGAATGCACGAGACGCTGGTAAACCACTACTCGTAGCAGCACCGGGATCATCGGCCGCAGCTACATATGGAAATGTTGCGGCGTCGGTTTCGATCCACGATCATGATCCCGAGGCCCTTGCCAACAGAACAGTTAGCGCCATCCAGCCTGATCCGCCGGTCGATTCGGGACAGATTCCACGGTAAAATCCACCCTCTTGCCGCACTTGCGCCTGAAGACTTACTTACTTTTAGAAAGAGATAGTGCTCAGTACAGACGAACTACGTACCAGTAAGTCGGAGATCGGTTCTGCCACAGTCGGGGCAAGAATCGACTCGTCGTGGAACGGGTTCAGCAGTTCCGTCACCAAGGAGAACAAATTCACAGTTCTAACAAACAATAAATTTAGACAATGGGAGCTGTTCTCACTCGGTTTTCTGCTCTCCCTCAGGATCACTATTGTCCGCTTCTGGTGGCTGGACAGTTATGATTCCGTAGTTGTGGACGGTTACCGTACAGGCGTTAAAGGTGAATCTGACGTGACCGTCGTTGTTTGACGGTCCATGTATCGCCGGTTGAACCACCGTCTCAAGTTCCTCCGGATCACAGACAGAATAGAGGGGCGGCAACTCCATCGGTTCCGTCTCGGAAACGACCGCGACAGCCGAGACGACTGCCATACTTACCGAGTCATCGCTATCGAATGAGACACGGTAGGTATCTGATTCAGGATTATATTCGAGAGCTTCTCTTTTTCCCGTTGCATTCCAATCACCGCCCGTGATGTTCGGGGCCGGAGGTGGCCCTTGGAGGAATGAATTGGTCACCACGGTTTTAGCTCGGTGAGACACTTAGACCTTACACCTGTTTTTGTAAGTGACGTTTTCATACACAACCCGCTTTTTATGTCGCTACTTACTGCTCGGTGCCACCAAGAGACAAGTCGTGTAATGTGATTTCTGCATCGCCACAGGGACACTCCGCCAGCCCATCCAAATGGAATGACCCGTCCGAACTTATTTTGGCCATGTAGATCGACCCACAGGTGCGGCATCTGGCGACCGTTCGGGTGAATTGACCGTCACTCTGTTTTCCCATCTGTATTCTCCCTCTATTTCACAGCTGTCGGCGTTTGAACGTGGAGTGAGAGCGATTGATCGGTACTACAGCTCAACCGGCGCTTTTGAGCGAGGGATCGGCGTCAAGAATCGTAGACACGGTCGATTGCACCGAATCTAATTGTTTGGTCGGTTCCACGAGGCGTCGTTCTGAATCATAGTCGATGAGTCCTTCCGAGGCCAACTTCGGGAGATGGACATGATATAATGAGAGGCGAATCTTTGTTAGTACGTCTTCAGAGGCCTCTGTAAGCGGCGTCTGATGATTGTACTTGATGACGGCCTTCGTAAGGTCGTCGAGCGTCAATGCCCGTTGTTCTTCTGCGAGTGCCCCGAGGACGATCCGACGGTGCTGGTGTTGACACAGGTCGAGTACCGAGTCGAAGGTAATAGAATCTTCACTCATCAGACCACTGTAACCGATCGACGGCAATCACGCTGACTTTTTCAGGTACAGACCTACTTTAAGTACCTAATCAAGAGTGGGCTGTCAGGGCAGAGAGCGTGCTTCCGAGGACGTTGTTGATCCCGCCCCGGAGGCGGGAACCGACGGCCTGCTGTGAGATGCCGAGTTCCTCGCCGAGGGCTTCCAACGTGACCTCGCGGGGGGACTCAAAGTACCCGCGCTCGTAGGCAAGCACCAACGCCTCTTGCTGCGTGTCAGTAAGGACGGCTTCAGTCTCTGTCTCAACCGGTGTGAGCGCGTGCAACTCCGTCAACGTGATCGGGATGTCCAGCTCTCGACAGCGTCGTTGAAAGTCTGCGACATCGCTTCGGTCATCACCGCGGACCTCGAACGTCCACTGTTTGTGCGTACCGGTGGCCTCAATCAGTGGCACCTCTGTCTCCGCTAGAATGGTCAACACGTCGTCGTAGTCCAGCCCCCACTCGACGCGTAACAGGTACTCGTCCTCGACAGAGTCAACGAGCCGAATCCCCTGCACGCCCGGGTGTTCTGTGAACGCGCTCTCGATGTCGTCGACTTCGGTTCCCCGCACCCAAAAGTAGGGGATCACCACGTCCTGTGCGGGGATCAGTCGCTCCAGTTCGACCGTCACGGTCGGCAGTTGGCTGAACACTGTCCCCAAGGGGAACTGGTCTGGCGGAACCGTGAACGTCGCCTCAGTAGCCATTGTCTGTACAGTGGGCTTCCAGCTGTAAATACAATCGACTAACCGTTCAGTATAGCGCTTATAGCCATCACTCTGTTCGTGCAGTCTGGCCCGGGAGCCACTGCTGGCTACTTTACCGGGTTCGCCACGGGGAGCAGACCCGAGGAAATTATCCGGCGAAGGAGGACGACGACACCGTTGTCCAGGCCATTAGCGAAGACCGCCTGCTCGTGTGAACCGTCGTGGTCGGTGTCCGGGTAGAAAGAACTGACCAGCAACGTCGTGCGGTCGACCAATAGTAGGCGGCTGATGGCAATCTCGTCGTCGCTCGCCGGCCCTAAGAGCCAGGTCAGGTCGGTTTCGAACACCTTCACGGATGGCAACTCGGTACCGAGCTTGGCGATGATCGCGTCCGTCTTGCCACCGATGATCACGTCGACGCCGCGGTCTACTGCATCGTGGAGCCGCTCGTACAACGCCTCCGTCAGGAGTTCCTCCTCGACGACCAGCAGGACGATCTCCGAGTCAGCGTCCTCCAGCAGCGTGTGTGTCCGTGATTCGATGCCGTCGTGGTCGGACAGCGTCCATACCTCCTGCATTCGGTCGCTATCGTCGACCTCCGGCTGAAGATCGAGCGCTTCGAGGTGTGACTGGAGGCTGTCGATCCGGGTGCCGAACTGCTGGCGCAAGATCGCGGTCGCCTCCTCGATGCTGACCGCGCGAAACTGTTGAGGGGTCCCGTGCTGCACTTCGACCAGTCCCTTTGACTCCAGCACTTGGACAGCGTCGTACACCCGGGTCCGCGGAACCTCTGAGATCTCGCTGATTTCCTTGGCGGTCCCCATCGAGAGTTGGGTCAATGCCAAGAAACTCCGCGCCTCATACTCCTTCAGCCCGAGGTCCTCCAACAGACTCACCGTCTCGGCTTTACGTTGCTCAGCAGCCATTAGGTAATCCTGTCATGTTCGACTGGTTGAGAGAGCTAATTCACGCTCGGTCGGGATTTGGGTGACTGACTCCCCACACTCCGAGCAAGCGTCCATCTCCTCGCTGATATACGTTATCTCACAGGAAGGACACGAAAACAGTGCCGTGGTGGCTTTATTCTCGGAGTCCTGACGAGAGGCCAGTGGCTCAGCCTGTGTGCGCCCACCGAGTCCGGAGAGCCACGTGCGAAGACGGTGGCTCATTGGGTTATGGCCACCCCGTGGGCAGTTCGTCTTCGTGGTCGGACATCAACCGGAGCAACGGCCCGATCTCGTCGAAGTTTGGTCCCTGCCGAATCGTGCGGGAGTCAACATCCCACTCGATATAGCCTGCCTCGGCGAATTTGGGCAGATGCACGTGATACAGGGCCGTGCGAATCTCGGTGAGGGTGGCGTCGTCGACAGCGTCCGGGTCGCCCTCGGTGTGCCAGGCAACAACCCGAGTGGCGAGGCGGTCGAGGGAGACTGGAGTCTCCTGCTCATCGAGGTAGTCCAGAACGTACCGACGAACGGGATTTGATAATATACAGAAAGTATTGGATACTGCCTCGGTTGATTGGGCCATACTGTGGTGAGGACGTACTAACGAATAAGCCCTTTCTGTAATATAATACATATATTTGGAAAATCCAACAGAATCCAATAATCAATGGATATATTGAAGCAGGAATGCAGGTAGTGGAGCTATAGACGCGAGTGAGATTGAGATTTTCAATCGATTGTCCGGCTATCCTTGATCGGTGACCGACCCGTCGTCGGTGTCATCGTCCTGGCGTGCGTCGGGGCCCGTCCGTGGATAGAAGTGGTCCCATGACTGGACCTGCGTCTCGGAGATGATCTCAGAGCTGTTGATCGTCATGCCCAAGTCCGCCAGTTCGTTGCGGATCTCTTCGATCTCCCTGACCGAGCCGGCGACGACCTCGACGTGGACATTCCGTTCGCCTCCAAGCAAATCGCGGGTGGTCACCACGCCGCGAACGTCGAGGATCTGTTCGGCCATCGATTCCAGCTTATTCGGATTGACCGTGCAGACAAACATGACGTGGAGAGGGTAGCCCGCTTCCTCGTAGTTGATCTCGGGATGGTAGCCCCGGATCACACCCCCGTCTTCGAGTTTATCGAGGCGATTCCGGACCGTCGTGGAGGTTACATCCACCTTCTCAGCGATCTCCGTATCGGTCTGGCGGGCGTTGAGCTGGAGTTGGTGCAGGATGCTCCGGTCCACATCGTCGATTTGAATGCCGGACATACCGTGTCCTTGGACGGGGTGACTGAAAAGTCCGCATGGGCCTTCACTAGCAGAGATTGAAGCAGTCCATCCGATAACTCCGCAAAACTACTGAACAGTGAATTCATCTCTGTTTCAGATGGAATCAATTCTAAGATAATGGTCTCTCCTGCTCCTGAGGTTTATATAGCAACCCGAGGCGAACGATCCTCGTGACCGCCGAATACATCCGTCGGACAGCGATCACGCGGTTAGTGGTTAGCGAATCCGCACACCGCCTTCTTGAAGAGACACTCAGTGCGTGGAAGGACGGATGTCAGATTGCGGTCGACAAAGCGTGGAGACAGTGCCACGAACAGCGTTCCATTCAGTCGATAGCGTATGATGGGATCCGGTCGGAGACTGATCTTGGAAGCCAACACGCGATATTAGCAACTCACCAAGCGGCCGAGGCAATTCAGGCGTGCCGCACACGAGAAGAGAACGGGCGGTCCGTCTCCAAGCCCACGTTTTCAGCACCAACTATCCGGTATGACTCCCGGTCAATGACGCTGTTCGATGATGGCACGGTTTCACTATCGACTGTCGAAGATCGTGTGCAGTGTGAACTGGCACTTCCAGACGATGAGGATGGCTATCAGTACAACTATCTTTCCGATCCGGAGTGGAAACTCACCGAAAGTACGCTCACGATCCGGGATGGACAGTGGTTCCTCCATCTCGGATTTCGGAAACCGTCCCCAGCTCCCGAGTGCTCAACTGCCGAGAACGGAACGGTTCTCGGGGTTGATCTCGGGATCGAACATCTCGCTGTAACTAGTACGGGGCGATTCTTCTCCGGGTCCTCACTCCAGCACGAACGTGACCAGTATGAAGAACTACAACGAAGGTTGCAGAAGACTGGAACGCGAAGTGCATATCAGACCCACAGGCAAGTGAGTAGACGACTTCGCAGGTTTGCGATTGATCGTCTTCACCGAGTTGCGAATGGCATTCTCGATGAGGCGCGCCGCTATGACTGCTCAACGATCGCGTTCGAAGAACTAACTGGAATCGTAGACCGACTTCCGAACCAGACAGTATTCGATAGCTGGGCGTTTCGACGGTTAGTCTCTTACGTGGAGTACAAAGCGACTGTACACGGCATCGACGTAATATTGGTCGATCCACGGAACACCAGTCGGATGTGTTCACGGACAGATTGTGCGCACGTCGACTCCGCAAATCGATCCACCCGTGACACGTTCCAGTGTCAGGAGTGTGGATATGAGGTTCACGCTGACTACAATGCAGCCAAAAATATCGGTCTTCGAGCAGTCCGGTGTGGCCACACGTCGTCACACCGGACGGGCATCAGTCAATGTGCCCTCAAATCCGGAACTATTGCACCCGAGAAGGGGTTTGTCCCCCACTCACCGGGTCAAACAGAATAGTTCACGGATAAGTCCACGCCTTGGACAGTTGATCAAGGTTCGTGACGCACTTTGACTTCTCGAAGACTGAAGATTGATCAGTCAGTGATTTGGGTCTCAGTACTTTTTGAGCCGTGGTCAGCAAACCCCTCCGGTCCCAATGCGAACGAGCGATTGTACATGCACGCCCGACCCTACTCCACGGAGGGCGCCTCGTCGTCAGGGCGCCCGGGGAGTTCGAGTTCGATCTCCAGTTCGGGGTCGTCGACGCCGTCGAAGTCGACCTCGAGTTCGACGGGCTCGCCGAACGCGAAGGGGAGCTCCCACTCGTCGGTCGCGACCGTCAACTCGTCGCCCTCCCGGAGCTGTTCGCCGAGTTCGACCAGGAAGTCGCCGGCCTCGCTCGCGCTCAGCCGGTAGGTCTGCTCGAACTCGCGCCCGTTCCTGATCGTCGTCCGTTCGTCGTCCGTGTCGTCCGTCTCAGACATAGTCAGTGATCTCGACCGTGGTGTCGCTGGCGATCCAGCCGTCCGTGTTCCCCGATTCGACGAAGACCGACCGGCCGGGCGCGCCCGCCCGGACCGCGACCTCGGGCCGCGCCGACCGCTCCGGTCCCCGCTCGACCGTACGTGACTGCCTGCCGATGCTCATCGACTCCCTTTAGGCAAACCTAAAATAAAAGCGACTCGGTTCCGGTCGGTGAGCGGTCGCGCGAGCGGGCTGGATCGGAGCGAGCTGACTACTCGGGGCGCGACCGCACAGCACGTCTCACTCGTCCATGCGGACGGGGATCCACCAGACGCGACTGCGGCCGCCGACCTTCTTGCTGGTCACGTCCGTCTCCTCCTGGAGGTCGTGTAGCCGGTTCAGGGCAGTGCGACGGGAACAGCCCAGCGCCTCGGCCACTTCGCTCGCGGTGAGCGGCTCCGCGTAGTCGTTGCGGTCGCGGAACACCTCGATCACGTCCGACTCGGTGTACTGTGTCTCGCGGCCGGGGTCGACCATACCCGAGGTAGGGACGCTCGACTCTTAGTGGTTCCCACGAGGGAACGGCTACGTGACCGTCGAGCGGACGGTGGCGATGGACACGTGAACCGGAGCTGGACGGAGCGGTTCGGGCCAGCGCCGTGTCGGGTTTCGGACACGCCCGCAGGTCCGGCGTGGCGGGCCCCGGGGACACGCTCGACGTGGGTCCGGGAATCCGTCGACTGAGCGTTCGCTTCCGGCCAGGCACTTTCGGCCGGTCCTACCGTACAGCAGGGGTGACTACGGTGAGTCGGACGCGTTCGTCCTCGGTCGTCACGGTGAGGTCGTAACCGACCGCGAGGACGAGCGTCCAGAAGCGGGATCTTTACTGGTTATTATGCTGACTGATTCGATATGCCTGCTCAATTGGACCCTGACTTCCCACTGTTTCTCGGCGGGATGCTCGCGGCGATCTGTGGTGCTGTTGCAGTGCTGGTCTACGTCGTGGCCCTTCCCGGATCGGCAGTAGTTGCACTGGCGTATGCGTTCGGCGGCCTCGGGATCGTCTTTCTGCTGTGTGGTATGCTCGCGGCGCTCGGTCTATGGGTGTATCAGAATTAGGACCAACAGGTCACACCGACAGTCACCATGCGGATCGACCGCTTCCACTCGTTCTGACGTGGCAGTCAGTCAAGTGCGAGACGGTGGTTACGTCGGTTCAGACACTACTACAACCGCCACTGACCGAATCAAGCGTTAGATGGCTCGACTCCTGCTGAGGAGGTGCTGAACTAGACAGTGCCTCCTGCTCGCTTACATCATATTCATCAGCTTTCAGGATGGTTTGTCAGAGAGATGGCTCGAAACATGGAATGGGATAGTTGCGGGGACGTCAAGGAGTTCGACAACATCGCGACTGCTTCCGACTCCTGTCCGCGATGTGGCGAGCACTGGAGCCCGCAGTATTGAGCGGTTGGCAACGCGCTTCGGTGTCGCCTCTAGGCACTTACGCGACGGCACTCACGCCCGTCCATTGGAAGACACCGTTCCGACCGGCCAGCACCGTGGGATAATCGGCGATGGTCAACCGATAGAGGATCCCTGGCGAGGGTGTCCGTCGGACGTTCCGCGATGATTGAAACCCGTCATTTATCGTTTGCCCGCGCACTTGCCACGTACCGCCCCGGTGTGCCCGTCGCGGCTTCAGGCCGAGTTCGACGTGGAGTCGACACACCTGTGCGGCGAGTTGGTCGCTCGTCGTATAGTAGGTCCCGTTGTCGTTCGCATCGCCCGCAAGCAGGGTGTCATAGAGTAGTCGCTGTTGGTCGGGTGCGAGTTGCCAGACCAGCGAAGGCAAGCGCTTGTCGTGACTCCCAGTGCCACACAGCGACCGGACCAACCGCCCGAACACCGTCGACGAGAACCCGAACGCTCGGTCGTGGGCGGTCCCGAGGAGCCCCATCCGTTCGAGGAGCGCCCGAATCGCTGGTCGGTGGTCCGGATCCTCCTGTGCGATCTTGATTCGGATGGTGTCGCTCGTCGGTGAATCGCTAGCGCTTCCCTCCGTCACGAACCATCCCAGAAACTCGACGAAGTCATCCCCGTCGAATCGATACGGTCGCCGATGGCAGTTCGGTCCGGCGTGGATGGTCACCTCCGTTGCGATCGCCTCGATGTCAGCCTGATAGCGCTTGAACGTCTCCGGATCGAAAAAGTACCCCATATGTGAATTCCGCCGTACCGGCTCACACCCGTCCGGAAGCTTCCGTCGGACAGTGTGGCCGTGTACGTCCGTCGCCGCACACATCTCGTAGTCGTCCAAGAAGTCGGTGATGTCCACCTCTTCGAGGGGTTCTCCTGGGAGTGTCTGCCACTCGTTCGCGAGCTTGTAGGATTCGTAGGCGTCGAGCTGGCATGCTGCTCGGGTCTCCAGATCCTCCTGCCCTTCTGTCCGGCAGACCACTCGGTGGTCAGGATGGACATGGAGGTCACACCGCCTCGTTTCGATTGCAACGAGGTCGTCCTCGTAGGGGACCTGCTGGACGTTCACTACTGGTTTCAGTTTGGCCAGATGCGTCGTCGTATCGAGGCTGTAGACGAGATCTCCCGGGCCGAGATCCGACACGGCAACTGGGCCCGTCGCCGTGATGACTTCCGTCTCCGGTGTGAACCCACCGGCCGCCAACTCGCAGACTTCTGCCGTCGTCTCTCGGAACGATTCATCCCCGTCAGTTCCGGCGATATCAGTCGACATGGGGGGCACTCCCTCGTCCCCCGATAAAAACTCTCGTCGGAGCTTTGGGTGGGAAGCCCTCGTGGTGCGCTCCGAACCAGCTGACTCCGGAGATCGTCGAGGGCGATGTGGGTCCTGGCACGGGATTCGCTGTGGGCGACAGTCACCGTCTCGTCAGTGTTGGTGGCGATCCCATCACTCGGCGTGCCGTTCGATCGAGGCCTCGTAGATTCCAACCCCGTGGATTCGATATCGCTTGCGGTCGCTTTCGTAGCCGACCACCGCTTCGGCCACCTGCTCGCTCGTTCGGAGGGTGACCGTCTCGACATCGTCAGTCAGGAGGGCGACGGTGTTCCGGAGGCCGCGGTTCCGTTCCTGGAGGACCTGCTCCGGGATGACCGTCCGGTCGGCCGTCGATGCCCGCGTGAGTGTGAGTGTCGCCGACGTCGTGTGGGCATCACCATTGCGTCGTGGTGAACGGACCCTCACTGTCGTGCCGGACGATTCGACCGTGAGGTCGTCGGTCGGTTCGATAGCGACCGCATCACCCTCTAGTTTGACGAGGGCACCGCTCTGAGATGTCTCCGCTCCGTAGCCGGCGACGACACCGTAGGTCCCGCCGCCCAGGTGGCCGAAGGTAGCGCCACTCCGGTAGCCGATCGATGGCAGTGCTTCTCCGGGATACGCGTTGAGGATCCACGTTTTCGTCTGCCCGGGGGCGAGGAGCCGACAGTCCGCGGTGTGGCCATACGGGCCGATATGGAACCATTGCCCGTCGACGAGTTTGTAGAGGTTCCAGTGCCCACATTGGGTCTCCGACCGCGATTTGTTCACGAACGTGAACTCAACCTGCAATGGGAGTGCTCCCCGCTCTTTGTCCGGGTGCAGGTACGTCGTGGCCGTGGCGTCTGCCTCGTGATACCAAGCTGTCGTCGTATCCCCCTCGAACGACGGGACGGTTCGGCCTGCGAAGCGTGATTGCTGGTTCGGCCCCGGCGCAGCAGTCTCCGAGACGGCCAGCCGAAGCGTCGAATCACTCCGGCCGCTGAATTCGTAGATGCCGGGTGGCCGTCCCTGGCCGGCACCGTCGGGGTGGCCGACGACGGCGTACTCACCGTGAATCATTTCGCCCGGCTGCAGTCGGACCTGTTCGGGAAGCCACTGACTCATTCCGTCGGCCAGTCGCCAGAGGCCATCGTCATCACGGTCGACGGCCGGAGGGTCGTCGACGAGGTCGTGATTCTCGGTCGGAACGAGCAGGAGGCTAGATCGGTAGGTCGTATCAATATTTGGTGTACCGTCGTGGAACGGCGAGGGGTTTCGACTGGAGAGCCGACCGAACGGTGGCGTCCACTCGATCCGGAACGTGTTCTCGAAGTCATTCGTGTTTTCGAACATCGCCGAGAGGGTCGCCGGGTGGTCCGCTGTCGCCGTCGAAGTAAACTGAGCGGTGATCTCCCCCTCATCGGGCGTCCGGTAGTGAGTTGGTGTCAGTGTGTACGTGCGGTTGACCGTCTGGAGATCGACGATGCTGGCGAAGTCCGGGCGTGCGTCGCCACTTGGCGTCGACGGCGTGTCAGTCGGTGAACTGGTGGGCCTACTCGTCGGTTGTTCTGTGGGCGTCAACGTTTGCGTCGGACGGTCGGATCTCGTCGGGGTCTGTGTTGGTGAATTGGTAGCTGTGGACCCGAAGCCCGCACAGCCACTAAGACCCACCGCACCGATTGTAGCGAGGAACGACCGTCGATCCATACCCGATGGTCCAGGCGTGACTCAAAGTGTTTTCTGGAGGGTCAAATCCCAACGAGACCAACAGGGATCTCACGGTTTGAGACGCACTACGAACCTGATAGGTATACCAAACGAGGAACGGATTGTACAAACATATGGAGGTGGTCGGCTATTTTGTCCTGCAGTATTTCAATTCGATTATTATCCTTGTTACGCACGAATCCATCTACGACTACGGATGAAGAGAGATGATGTTCAGGAATCACATCAGATATCGTATTGTTATCTTAGCGACTTCGCAGCTCTTCAAACTGAGCCATAGACCCTGGTTTCGGACAGCTCCAAACAGATTCTAATGTATATGTATATAGGTACTTTGCTCGTCGGAAGAGATCCCAATCAAAGTACTCTGGGACAACAACGCGAAGTATCAATTTCTATTAAATATTGAATTCGCAGGCGAATACTCGACCGTGATCTACATCGGTACGATGAGGTTGCCATCTTGAGAGTTTTAATCATATTCGATATATTTCTATCGCAGGTGTCTATTCGGACGAGATATTGTGACATTGCTCTGTTGACCCAGCCCTGTATACGGTTCTCCGCCCGTCCGTCACTGCACCCCCTGCATAGCAACGGAAATCGAAAATACCAGCGTTTCACTGGGGTTTTCGCACGTATCATACCAGCACAGTTGCCGCTATAGTAGTGAAGTGATTGGAGCGATCGCGACTAGCAGTCACCGTTGAGCGGAGCAAGCGCAGGGGTGGCCTGCAAGCAGGGCTGAAACGGGAGAAAGCAGGAGTCTAAGCGGATCCAAATATAGACTGCTGGGAAACATCTCGGAAAACAGGCACAGATAATACCTGGCGTGAGAGCGCCGCTCTAGCCAACTATTTCCGATTTCGGGGGCTGTGAAGTCCCTGCCGTGACAGCGCACACAGACATCTCGACCGGGACCCGAAACCCCCAGCATCGCTTTAGACACCGAAATTCACCAAATATAGCCACTCTCAGGCGCCATCGATCGATTCCCTACCGAACCCTCCTAGTCGCGATCCACGCACTCACCCACCACTAGTAGCGGTGAATCGCCCAGGGTGTACCTGCCGGAAACCCCGATATGATAGGGGTCTTCCCTCCAAATCACCCTCTCAGAGACCCTTGCACGCGGCAGATCCACTGGCATCGATGCATCCGAAGTCGCCGATTCAGGGAGCCTGGTCCCACTCGGATCCCGGTCGAATGAGGCGGCGAACCCATTAAATCATACTGAGTCTGAAAATTAAATAATAGACGAGACAAGCGAATTGACGACTGCTGGATCATCGGCCACCGTGCGAGATAGTCTGACATGTATCACTCGATAGATAGTATTTGGAGCGGACACGGCCGTGGGGTCAGACCTCACCCACACCCCTACCGAATCTGATGTCTTTCCGATGATCCGGATTCCGTTGTCTGACACACACGACTCCAGGAGACATGCAGACCGCACCGCCCACGCGATATTATCTGAAATCAGATGTACTATTCCATTGCCCCAGCCGACGAGAGAATCAGACCAAGAGGGCGGCAAGGTGCGATTACAGTCAGGATCATTATATACGATCTGAGGGGCTCCAAGGACACACTGTCGTGGCCAACAGCGAGGTCCCAGAGTAATCAGATACGGTACCAATCACGGTGACCCAGCAAGTTTCCTGACCACCGAATGCCGGCTCAGTTGCACCGAAAGTCGATGCCACGGACCCGGGATGCGACCGGTGGTTAGAGGAGTTCGTTGCGCAGTTGGGTCAGCGTGTAACAGTCGGTGAACCCCGGCTGGTCGATCCGGAAGGAACTCGTCGGGGTTGACTCCGCATAGGTCTTCGAGATGCGCGGTTCGCCTTCGAGGGGGTCGTGTAGCGCCTGGACGATCTCGTGGGCGTCCGAACTCGACATCGCGAGCCAGATAGCTTCGTCCGGTTCGCAGGCAGCCATCTTGTCATAGTCTTCGGGGACTGCACGGCGTGTGTCGTGGTTGATGCGCTCAACTTCGACAGTCACGATAATCTCACCGGCTTCGTCGAGCCCGACGACATCCAGCCGGCGGCGCTCGAAGTCGTTGTCGGCGTCGGCGACATCCTCGTCGTCACCGAAGAAATTCGCGGCGTCGATCGACCCCTCTTTCATATCGTAGTAGGGACGCACCGTCACCACATCCGAATCGGGATCGTTGGCGTACTCGCGGGTGAGCCAGCGGACGACGAGTTCGACGCCCATGACGTGCTCGGCGGACTCGTCGAGGTCGCCCTCGCCGTGGCCGAAGGCGACACCGTGCCGATGGGACTCCTGGATCACTTCGCGGCCCTCCGGGCGGACAGAGTACAACCGATGGGGCCGGTCGGTATCCTTCCGGAGGAGGTCATCGTCGATGAGTTGCTCGATAGCCTCGCTCTCGATGCCGGCGTACTCCTGGATGCGGACCATCGAGTCGCGGACGATATCGAATTCCGGTCGGTCGTAGCGGCCCTGCTGGGCGTTGTAGACGGCCTGGAGGAAACACAACTGGGTCGGGGTGTACTCTGATTCGGCGACTTCCTCGGGTGCGAGCTTGAGGTCCACGTCGCAGATGGGGAAATCGTCTTCGTCGACTTCCGCCAGCGAGTGACAGCAGTTGATCGCCTGGATCATTCCCTGGCTGTCGCTGTTGTAGCGGGTCTCACACGACCCACAGCGCAGGGCATTGGACGGCTCGTCGTAGGTGACACAGTCGGGCAGGCGCTTCGTATACGGCAGGAGTGTGTCGACACGCGGTACGTCTGGTGCGTCGGAATCGGCCGCGCTCTCGAAGTCGTGGTCGACCGTCGCCGGCTCTCCAAGTTCGATCCCCGCTTCGTCGGTCGTCCGCTCGAGGACACCCTCGACGGCCGCTTCGAAGGTGCGTCGGTCACGACCGCGCAATGGGCGTTCGCTGGCGGGGTGGCCCGGTGGGGCCGGCAGCGATTCACCGAGCAACGGCCGGAGTGGCGACTCGCCGAAGCCCGCACCCGGACGCACGAGCCACTCACCGCGGCCTAACGCGGCGAGGCGTCGTTCCACGTCGCTGGGCGACATCTCCCCCGTCGCGAGCACGTCGGGTAGGTGACGGTCGACAGCGACGTTGCCGACGACGAACGTCGCCGTCTCGTTGAGTGCTTCGCGGTAGGTGTTGTTCGCGGGATCCGGTGAGTCGAGCTGTTCGAGGAACTGCACGCCCAGCGTCACCGAAAGGTCGAAACTCCGGCCCTGGGCGAGTAGCGTATCCACGAGTTCCGTGTCGGCAACGTCCTTGGCCTCTTCGAGGTAGAGGTTCACCTGCGGGTTGTCCGTCTCGGCCGGCGTCCCCTCCTCGCGAGCTTTGAGTGCTGTCCAGAGGTTCGACAAGAGGACGAGCGTGAGCGTCCGCTTGACGCGGGTTTCCATCCCGCCAAAGTCGAAGATGACGACCGTATCCTCATCGACGATGTCGCTGAAGTCGAAGTGGGCATCGTCACCCGCAGGGACGTGATTGAACAGAGGTGCGAGCCGGCCGTCGAGGGCGATGTTCTCGACGCGGGAAATTGCCCCACCGAGGATTTTCGTGAAGACATCGCGGTCGCGGTCGAGGAGGCCCGCAAAATAGGTCTCGAAGGTGGCCTCAGAGACGGAAGGCGGCGTCTCGTTGCCCTGGGTGCGCTGGAGGGCCTCGTAGAGTTTCCGATGTGCGAACGCGTCGGAGCCATGAACGGGGTCGTACAGCGCCCGCAGGTGATTGCGGATGACCTTCGGCGACTCCGTCGCGTCGTCGTACTGGTCGGCGGGCATCGCACCCCGTAGAATCTCTTCGTAGTGGCCCGTCTTGCGGGAGCGGGCTTCCTCGCGCGGGAGCCCAGCATCGAGGAGCGGCTCGATATCGAAAAAGGAGAAGGCCGGCAGGACGCTCGTCAGGTCGAAATACAGGACATCCTCCAAGTCGTCCTGCGTGGCGTAGTGGGCTTGCAGGTACTCCTGGGCGGTGCCCCCGCCCTTGTAGTCGAACAAGATGTCGGGGCCGTCGGTGGCGTCGAGATTCGAGAGCATCGCGCCGATGGTGAGGACGGACTTGCCCGACCCCGTGTCGCCGACGACCACCTGGTGGCGGCGCTGATACTCAGGCGGGAGGACTAGCGGCTGGTCGAACGGCTGGCGGTCGCTGGTCAGTGGACGAGCGAGTGCCATCCCCGGCGGCCGGTAGCGCTGGAGCTTGCCCGGTGCCGGCAGCGCGATGCCCGTCCGTTCCTGGTTGCGGACGCCGACTGCACGTTGGCCGGTCGGCGTGAGTGCCTTCCCGTCGAGCAGGCACAGGCCCGGGAGTTCATCAGGAGACACGACGATTCCGGAGCTGGTGAACCGGCGCCTGATGCGATTCCAGGTGGACTCGTAGGCGACAGCGTCGTGGGTCCGATCGCAGAGTGCGTCGAAGCACTCGGTTGCTGATCCGGACTCGTCGGCGTCGTCGACGTGGACGGTCCCATCGATGTGATGGAACGGGCCGTCGACGGGGCTCAGTGCCGTCGCAAGGCTCTCGGTGATCTTCGTGGGCGGACGGCCCGTTTCGTCGGGGAAGACGACTGCACGGGCAGTCACGTCGAAGGTGCGATGGGTCTCGCGACCGCGCATGTCATCGATACGATCCTGGTCGCCGGCCGGCGGCTCGTAGTTCCGTTCTTCCTCGACGGGCCGGGGGAACAGCGCCTCCATCAACTTGCCACCGAGCGTGGCGGTCCCCGTCTCGAGTGCGAGTTCGTATTCCTCGACATCGGGCGTGATATCACGGTAGGGCCGACAGAGCACTTGGTAGACGATCGGCGCCGTGGTGTCACGCATCGTCTCGACGAGCGTCGTGAGTGGGAGTCGGTGGGTCTCGTCGTCACGATGGGTCTTGTCTGTCCTGAGCTCGTCGAAGGGCGTGAGTGGCGTCTGCCAGTCACAGGGGCGGTCGGCGTGGCCGTGATAGTCCACGGCTGCGAGCGGTGGCGTCGTGTCGGTGGGGTCTGGATCGGCTACGTCTGTATAGAGGTCGGTGAGTGAGGTCGTCACCGCCAGGTCCGTGATATCGCTGGGATGCCAGCTGACCGGCTGGAGTTCGTAGGTATTCGGCAAGGCCGTCCGCAGGATGCGCTGGCATTCGTCGATGAGGCGCTCGTCTGTCGTGCCGACGAGATAGCGGATCGAGGTATCCGCGGCGCCATCGGCGACGAGCAGCCACTCAACGCTCGGCTGGGCGGTGTTGCCCCGGAGGCGGTCGCGGAGTCGTGTCTGTGTTTCCCGGTCGAGTGTCGTGTAGAGCTGGGTCATCGCCTGGCCAACGGCGCGCATCGAGAGCGGCCGGTCGGTGGGGCGAATCTCGATGTAGGTGCGTCGCGCTGTGGTGTCTGTGTCGGCGTCGTCGGTGGTCGTGAGGTCCGTGCGGTCCACCGGGACCGGGAGTGGACGCCGTGCTGATCGGTCGTCGGACGAAGGGTGGTCGGCGTCGGGGGTCAGTGGGTCGTCACTTGGTTGCGGACTGTCGTCACTCGCCATCGCGATCACCCACTGGGCTATGATCGAGTCGGACTTTCGTCGGTGATTTCTCGAGCATACGACCCCGTTGCCGTCGACGTATTTGTACTTTATTTCGTAGCTAACTATCTAGAGATAAATTTGCGGATCGTGACTGGTCAGGGGCCGGGGTGAACGGCCTGATTGATTTCTCTCTTGCGGCAGTCTCCTGTGGGTCATTCCGGTCGGCCACTACCGAACTACTGACACCGTGGTAGCTCGGGTCTTATGTAACAACCGTAACTTTGACCGTCCGGACTGTTACATAAGAACTGCTGGCTCGGAGGCATAGCACTCCCGGCAGGGTCGCGGGTACGGCGAGGAGGGCTAGTTGGAGATAGCCAACCGAAGGGACACAGTGGTCACTACAGTTGATCTGTCTACGATGAGTGGACCGGCGAAGTCTCGTCTCTCTGTGCAACGGCAGTATGACTGCTCTGAGACATCGCCAAGTCTTGCGGTCGTACATACGCTTGCGGATATCAAGAACTGTGACCCCGCGAACCTTGTCGATCCACAGCTTTCTGAGTACATCGATCCCGACGCAGTTGATCGACTCGTCCGAGGCAACGAGGACGTGCAAGTGTCGTTTTCGATCGACCGGTATCGGGTCTGTCTTGCTGGGACCGAACTGACGATTCGGTTGCATCGTAGCTAGGGACTTACCCACCTCACAGCCGCGCTCGGAGAGTGGCGTGGGTGCTGCCCGGGGAAGCAACGGAAGCCCTCGGTTCGCTCCGGTCCGCGGCTCGCTGCGCGCTTCGCGCGGAGCGCTGCAGTGCTTCTTCCGAGAGCGCACGCGCTCTCAACGTTCGCCTCGCAGGGTTCGGCTCACCGTCGCCGGGGTTCCCGGAGCGGGCCTCGCCCGTCCAGTCCGCTAGGAAGGCGGCTGGTCGCTGAGCCGGAACGGCCGTGTTGGGAGCGATCTGTGACCCTGACCGGACCGAGCAGTGTGACATACTGTTCGTCCGGTGGTGTCCCAGTAACTGGGACAGCGCCGCATCCTCATTTTGAAGACCCCCGATATTGGTGGTGACTGGGAACAGTCCACGTGGACCGTTCCTGAACCCCCACAATGACCCAAACGAGATACGACTCCGAGCGCGACCGCGTCGGGCAGTCCGATACAGCGGACGAATCGGTTGCCGGGACCACCTGTCCGGAATGCGGTGGGCAGGTCATCCAAGACGAGGGCCGCGGCGAAGCGACCTGTGAGGCGTGCGGGCTCGTCATCGACGAGGCGACGATCGACCGTGGGCCCGAGTGGCGGGCCTTCGACGACGCGGACCGCGATGAGAAGAGTCGGGTCGGCGCCCCGATGACCGAGCTCATGCACGACAAGGGGCTCAGTACGACCATCGGGTGGCAGGACAAAGACGCGTACGGGTCGGCCCTGTCGGAGCGCAAGCGGGCACGGATACAGCGATTGCGTACCTGGGACGAACGGTTCCGGACGAAAGACGCCCAAGAACGCAACCTCAAACAGGCGTTCGGTGAGATCGACCGGATGGCTTCGGCACTCGATCTCTCCGAGCCGGTTCGCGAAACCGGTGGAGCCCTCTATCGCGCCGCAGTCGAAGCGGACCTTCTCCCCGGACGCTCTATCGAAGGGATGGCGACGGCCGCCCTGTATGCGGCGACACGACAGCACGGAGCGCCCCGACGGGTGACCGAATTCGCCGACGTGAGCCGGGTATCGCAGAAACGCATCGAGCGAGCGTACCGCTACCTCAAGAACGAACTCGGGCTGGCCATCGAGCCGGAGGACCCGGCCAAGTACGTCCCGCAGTTCGCGTCCGCGCTCGAACTCAGTGACGAGGTGGAACGGCGAGCCACCGACCTCCTCGCGGTTGCGAAACGAGCCAACAGACATAGCGGCAAGAGCCCGGCCGGCCTGGCGGCCGCGGCCGTCTACGCCGCGGCGACGTTGACGAACGAATCGACCACGCAGGCGGACGTGAGTGCCGTCGCGGACGTGAGTCGGGTGACAATCCGGGACCGCTATCAAGAGCTCCTCGACGTGTACGCCGACCAGGAGAGCTGAATCGATGGTACCAGCGACGATGGGGGCCATCCTCCGGCGGTCGCGTGGCCGACGACAGCGACTGACGCCCGCTACCCACTCGCACGTACTCGGTACGCGATCGGATAACATATTCACACGCATCTGCAATTCTGTGTAATGGCGGACGATTCAGCGCCGGCGACGGAGGAGACGTCGCTGACGGCTGTGCTCGAGGCGCTGAACGACCGCGACTGTCGGGCAATTCTCCGGGAGACAGCTGAACCCATGACCGCGACTGACCTCATCGATGCCTGTGACATCCCGAAATCGACGCTGTATCGCAAACTCGACCGCCTCAGCGCAGCCGACCTCCTTCGTGAACGCGATACGATTCATCCGGAGGGTGGACGGACGACCACGTACGAACGCGATTTCGACACCGTCCAGATCGCGATCGACGACGATGACACCTTCTCGGTTACCGTCGATCGCCCGCCCCAGACCGCTGACGAACGACTCGCGGACATCTGGTCGACAATAGGAGATGAGCTATGAGCGAGTTGACGGTCGCGATCGCCGTCGTCAAATCCATCATCCTGCTGTTGGGTGGCGCGATCACGGTCGTCGCGTATCGTGCCTATCAGCGGACCGGCGATCCATCGCTGGGGCTTCTCGGTGCAGGATTCGGTGTGATCACGCTCGGAGCGCTCATCTCCGGCGCCGCAAATCAGTTTTTCGCCGTCCCGTTCAAGACAGGCATCCTCGTCAATAGTATCTTCCTGGCCATCGGACTCGCGATCATCATGTATTCGCTGTATCGGCAACGGTGACAGGCGACCCGGTGGACGCTCGGGGTGGATACGAAGACGCTGAGTCCTCGGTCGCTACTCGGGGTGGACAACTGTCCCGCAGTCGGGACACTCAGCGTAATAGCGAGTGCCTGTGTCGGTCTCGTATTCGACGAGGATGGTGACCGCATGGAGAGCGACACTGCAGTGAGGGCAGGTGCCACGTTGGTCTGAGCGCTGGTACATGGTGTATCTTCAAAGGGGAATGGGGGGGATACGAGGCCCGAAACCGGATAGTGAGATAGCTGCGCGCGGCGAAGCTATCGTGTATCGAGGTCACCGCAGCCGATATCCGTGCCACACGGTGCCCGTAGGGCCACAAGCCCGAGGGCACCCGACCGGAAAAGATGGTCAAGACAGTCTACATCGCCATTCCCGACAGCGGGGATCTACTCGCCGCTTTCGACAGGACGAAGCATCGGGCGCTTGCTCTCGGCGGAGAGGTCACTCCAGCTGACCGTTCCCTGATTGGCGATGGTCTCGGGTTGCATCGCGGGGTCGCTGAGTACGAGCGCCGCGGTGAACTCGGGTGGGCGCGACTGTTCGCTCGGGGCAGGCGCTTCGCCGACGGCGTTGGAGCCGGGACCAGTGGCTGAACCGACGACGATTCGGCCGACCATCCCGAAGACCTCGTGGGGTGCACACATGATGTCATAGACGCCCTCTTGCTCAAACGTGTACAGCCAGTAGTCACCGGCCGCCAAGATTGGCGACGAGAAGGGCGGGACAGCATCCGGAACGCGTTGCGTGTACCCGAACGCGGGATGATAGGCATTGATATTGTGATGTGGCGTGGCGATATTGAACCGAACCGTATCGCCGACATCGATTGCGAGTCCGGTCGGTTCGAAGTAGAACTCGGGGATCGGGTTGTTCTCGCGCGGTTTGATCAGGAGATTGACCGTATGGTCGGGCTCAACGGGCGGTGACTCCTGGTCGAGGCCGATATACCCGAACCGCGGATCGACCTGCTGGCTGGACTCCTCTGACGGTGTCTGTGTTGACGTACTCGTGGACATACTTGTCTCAGTCGCTGACTGGGTTGGGGTAGTCGTTGGTGGTGCGGTCGTCGGCTGGGTGGTTGTCCCGTCGGCGGGCGACGAATCGCCGGAACAGCCGGCGATCCCCGGTAGACACGCAGTGCCCAGCGCCGTCAACAGCTGTCGACGCGACGGGTCGATCCCGGCCCGGGAGGCCGATGCGTCGCTCTCAGTTGATTGCTCGTTAGTTACCACATAGATGCATTTCTATCCCGTCACTTAGAAATACCGATACTGTGGGTTATTCTCCGCCCTATATGACATGAGACAGATGTAATATTGTGGGAATCCCTTATAGAATTCCGTGTGACATTGGATGACCCAGGGCGACTGGCTGACCTACATCGGGTGGGCCGCTACTGAGTACTCCTCGAAGGGGTACAGCGGTCGTTCTTTGTTACTCTCTGGAGCGTAGGACTTTCAGATGCGTTGCTGTACGCGACAAGACTGTCACTCGGGATGGGCGACTGTCAGGCAGTCGGAATACTCCGTGTAGTAGTGGGTGGCAGTGTCGGTCTCGCTCTCGAAGCCGTGGTTGGTGATTTCGAGCGTCTTCTCGCATCGCTGCACGGGGAGGTGGCCGCTCGGTGTCGACTGTGGTTCGCCGGGAAGTGGGAGTCGCTGGGGCGTGGCTGTCAGTGTGGGCGTCGACCGTCGGGGCGCAGGGTCGGAGCCGTCGTCTCCCGGAGCGTCGGGTGAGTCGTTCGGTGGTCCATACGCTGTGTCCGCACAACTGGCTACCTCGACTGTCGGGACAGCTCCCAGCGTCACGAGGAACTGTCATCAGGTCGTCATTATTCTCGAACGGTTGTTCGGTAGTACTGCGAAGATTAGGAATCTCCGTCGGTTACTGCGTGGGTCTACGACAGCGTGCCGGTCATCAGATAGTACTCGTGGTGTGGCTCGCGACCCCAGAGCACTGGATCCATCAGGGGCCCGGTCTCAATGTCACGTAGACCCTCTTCCCGAAGGATCTCACGCAATGTTTCGGGTGGGCGCCCGTCGTACAGCGGCAATCGGTCGTGGACCTGTTCGTATTCGGCCCACGGTTCGGGATGGTCCCAGTACCCCTCGAGGAGTAGCAGTCGGCCACCCGGTTCGAGGACGCGCTGCCACTCCTGGAGTGCACCACGGGGATTCGGGAGCGTCCAGACGAGGTGGCGGGCAGTGACCAATTCGACGCTGTCGTCGGCCAGCGGTAGCGTCTCCGCATCACCCTGGAGGACCGACAGCGACCGATCAGTCCCACGGCGTTTCGCCCTGGCCTGGTCGAGCATCGCCGGCGCCGCGTCGAGCCCGACGACCTCGTGACCGAGTTCGGCGAGCAACAGGGCGACGACCCCGGTACCACAGCCCACGTCGAGAGTCCGACCCGGGTCGTCACCGACCCACTCGCGGAGGACCGCAAGCCAGCGGTCGCGCTGGGCGTCGGTGTGGATCCCGTGGTGGGGTTCGTCGTCGAACGTGTCCGCCCGCCCGTTCCAGTGCTCGCGGACGAGATCCTTGACCGCAGTCCGGTTGGTCGACGAGTCCGTCACGAGTCCCCTTGTGAAGTCGTTTGGGCGGCTTCCGTCGCGGCGGCGGTCAGTCGAACGGCCATCGAGTGTCTCATGGGTCGGGATCGGACGAGTGGTCGTGGATCGTACCGTCGCGGAGTTCGAGGTCGGACTCCAGGTTTTCGAGAAGCGCTTCCCCTTCGGCGTGGAGTTCCTGTGCCCGCTCTAGGGAGACCTCACCGTCTTCGAGCTGGGTAATGATCGCTTCCAGTCGGTCCGTCTTCGCTGCGATCGAGTCAGGGGATGAGCTGTCGTCGGTCATAGGTTCAGAACGAGTAGCGCGAGTGCGAGCAGGAGCGCGATGAGCAGGACCGCGATGACGATCCGTTGGCGGCGCGTCGTCTTCCGGTGGGCGGCCACCGCCTCGGCTTTCTCCTGTTCGTGTTCTTTCTGCTGTTCGACCGTCTCGTAGGCGCGGTCGAGGCGGTTCGACAGCGTGGTGAGTTCGTCGTCAACATGACGTTCGTAGGCGTCATCGAGGCGCTCGCGTTTCGTGTCGAGGTGCTGCTGGACGAGCCTGGTGTAGGCCTCGTCGAGGTCTGTCGCGAGGGTGTTGAGTGTGTCCTGGAGGTCGGTCTTTCGCGGGACGACCTGCCCGACATCCGTCGGCGTCATCACGCGCCGGTCGGCCACCTCGTCGACGAGCGTCCGGTCGTTCTCGTGGCCGATGGCGGCGACGACGGGCGTGGCCGTCCGGTGAATCACCCGACAGAGCGGCGTCTCGTTGAACACGCGGAGGTGCTTGTCGGCGCCACCGCCTCGGGTGACGACGATCACGTCGACTTCCGGGTCGTCGTCGAGCGCGCTAATGGCGTTCATCAGCGACATGAGCGCCTCGTCGCCCTGAACAGTCGTATCGTGGACGACGATATCCACGTCGGGATAGCGGTCGTGGATACTCGTGACCGCGTCCTCGCGGGCGTCGCTGTCGGCGCTCGTGGCGAGGCCAATGCAGGTGGGGAGCTCGGGTAGCGACTGTTTGGCGTCCGCGTCCAGGAGGCCGTCCTCGGCGAGCGCCTGCCTGTTCTGCTCGTAGACCTGCTGGTAGGTGCCGTCGCCGACGGGGACGACGCGGTGAACAATGAGTGACACTTGGCCTTCGCTCTCGTAGTACGAGAGGTCGCCGTCGACGGCAACCTGCGTACCGTCCTCGATATCGTCGGTGACGCGGTCGAGCCGGGAGGCAAAGACCACGCAGTGGATGGTCGGTCTTTCAGACGCGCTCCTGGTACTTAACGACGGGTTCGTGTCACCCGGCGATCAATCGGCCTCACATTCAAATAGCAGAACGGGAGCAACCAGCCCCGGAACGATGACTCGAACTCAAGATCCAACGACGGTTGTGTTTTTCGCGCCGACGAAGGGCGCCGGCGTTCCTGTCAGGGGCGCCGGTAACCGAACGTGAGTACCCAACTGTATGATTGACGACATCGACCGCGACGTGTTCGTGCGGATCCAGACCGACCTGCTGGTGGTCGGAGACAGTATCATGACCGACAGACACCACGCTTCGAACGGGAACTACGAGGACGACGACCCGCAGAACCAGATCGGGGGCATCATCCCTGCGTTTCCACTCTCCGGGTGGCTCCGTCATGGAGTGGAGTCAGTCGTTCAGAGACGTGGGGGCACTGCATGTCACCCCGGCGAGGCCAACGCGAATTTCATGAAAGCCGATGTCTACGAGCGCGACCTCGATGACGGCTACCACGAGAAGGGCACATGTACTGACGACCCGAAAGAAGACGACGGCTGTGTGGTCTTCGATCTCTTCGGTGGTTTCGGTGGCATTCCCGGCAAGGTGATGCGCCGCCCGATCAAATTCACGCCTGTTCGATCCAGCGTGAACTATACACGCGGACAGGCCGAAGGCCACTACCGCCGGCTGAACCGGAACGTTGTCTCTCGAAACGCCGATGACAACCGAGAGCCACTGCGGAATTCGGAGGTCGACGCAGTAGCGAATCTCGACGGGTGTTGGCACCTTTCGTTCCGTGAGGTGAAACCCGAGTTTGTTGCGCTGTTGAATGAAGCAATCGAATATCTCAACGAACACAAGACCGACTTCATGCACCAACTCGGCGGTGCGCGGAACTTCGGCGCAGGGATCGTCGACTGCGGTCTCATCAACCCACTGTATAAGGAGCGCGAACTGAAGCGCGTCTTCGACCGCGGGAAAGGCAACACGAACGCGATGGACGAGAAAGATGACCAGTGGGCCGATGAGTACCGCCCGGCGTTCGTCGACGCGCTCGAGGAGCGCATCGAGGAGGGACCATGAGCGACGACACGATGGTGGCGGTCTACCGCCACGATGCGCACAAGATGAACGGGCAGCCCCACGACTACGCCCCGGAGACGTTCGCGGGCGTCCTAGTGAACCAGACGGTCTCCCATGGCGCGGATGGTGATGCGTCGGCGCTCAGCCGGCCCAGCGGCCACCCAGAGCAGACCGTTGAGAACCACGAGACGCTCTACCGGCTATCGCTCATCGAGGGAGAGAGTCGGTACGACCCACAGGAGTTTACGCGCAACGGCGTCGAGAGCGGCGTGAGAGAACTCCTGACTAAAGACAACCCAGAGACGATGCATCGGGCTTGGCTAGACAGCAACGTCGTCTCGGCGTTCAACGAGAGTGTCTACTACCCGTACACGAGCCTGAAGTACCACACCCTGCTCGTGGCGGCGCTACTCGACAACTACCGCGACGGCCACGAGTTCGCCGACCTCCAGCTGGTCGTCGACGACGCGGACGAGATCGTCCCTCACCGGACAGTCTACGCGGGCGACCGCTTCGCGCTTCGAATCGACGAAGACGCGGGCGGGCGACCGTCGTCCCGCCTCGGGAGTCGGCCGCGGCGGTCGTGGGCTTCGACGTGGAACCGGCTGACCGCGCACCCGATCGATGCCGCTCACGACAAGTACGACATGGTGCTGGACGCGAACCTCCGCCGGATCGGCGCATGGTCCACCGCGCTCCAGTACATCGAGGACTTCCGGGAGGCGTTCGACCGATGACGCGCATCCAGCAAGTCCACTGGGAGTTGGAGATGGACTACATCGGGCACCCATACTACGTGAGCGGGAACGCGATCATGCACGCGCTCGGTCAGCAACTCTCCTACGATGTCTACCGTTCCCTCAGCGCCAGTCACGGCGTCTTCGTGCCGGGTCAATTCGGGACGTTCCCGGAGGAACATTCCCAGAGCGGTAGTCACCCGTCCCTCGGGAGCGGTCTCCCCGACGTTGAATCCTACAATGACTTCTTCCTGTTACGGCAGCCAACACATTCGTGGCTTCTCGACTCCCGGCCGCGAGACGCACTGAATGCGCATGATGTCCGTGTTCAGAGTGGTCATCCGGCGCTGACCCACGAGACGATCATGGGGAAACCCGACGACGCATGGCAGCAACAGCAGACGACGAAATGGTACATCAATGCGTACCTCCACGCCGACCGGGACGACATTCTCCCACTTGAAGACCGTACCTTGGATGGTCTCCAGTTCGGCGGGAAGCGCAACTACGGCTACGGCATTACGCGACTGAAAGACACGCAGGTCGTAGACCTGGAGGCGCTCGACTACTCTCGACTCGAAGACGGCGAGGCGTTCATCCTCGAACTCGTGACGCCGTTCGTGTTGGAGTCAGAGTATCCGAACACCCACGACCAGGATATCCCGTGGTGGTGGAAGGAAGACCGCCCAGACCTCCGTGAACGCGAGGAAAAGATACTGGAGCAGCGGGAGGTGTACAGGCTCCAGACCGTGGATTACGGGCAGGTAGTCGCCTACGAAGGTGACCGTCCCGTGGAAACCGCGAAGAGCGGTCTTCTCCGGGTCGGTAGCCATTCGAAGTACGGCTTCGGCGAGCTGCGAGTGAAGCCCGTCGAATCCCAGCCGGACCAGTATCAAAACTCTGGGAAACAACCGAAGGGCAGCGGATGAGATGCTCCATGCGAGTCGGGAGAGTTGGTCGGAAAAATCACGCCGCAGACTGAATAAAGAAATCGTATTAGCAATAATTTGGGCTCGGTCTCCATGGCTCTGTGATGTGTCGGTATCGCGTATAAACGCTGGGTTGCCGGGCACGGCCATCTGTATCGATGGAACTCAACGAATCCTGAGGTGGGGCTCAAGAGACTTCGCTTATTCTGGAGTTGCGGTGTGTTGCTGAACCTGAATGCCGCTGTGTTGGTTCTCTAGTTGTTCTACTACCCAGTCGCCACTTTCGGCATCGCTAGATACGCGATAATATGCGTTCCCCTGTGTGCCTTCCTCCATCATGTGACTTTCCTCAGAGTCGGTCACCAGGACCTCTTCGGGTGTCGTGATTCGGACCGCCCTTGTGACTGCAGTCGTTCCGGAAACGCTCACTTGGGTAAGTCCGAGAATATCAGTTGCATCGATTGAACCGCTTCTTCGCTCGAACTTGACGACGATCCATCTGAATCCGTCCGGATTCGGGTGTTCAATCACTTCATCAGGGATTTCCTCGTGTGTCTTCAGTTTAGAAATGGAATAGTTGATCCGGGGGATCTCGACGTTGCTCTCTACATTGTTCTCACTACAGCCGGCTGTTATACCGAGTGTGCCGAGGAGAGTGGTTGTTACCAAGAACCTGCGCCGATTCATGTCGGTGATGTTAGGTATTCACAAGATAAAGCCACGGTCTGAGCAGGTGCTGGTGTGTCGGGTAGGTAGCAATCCGACAGCACCGGCAAATAGCCAATATCGGGCGCAAGTCCTGCACTAACGGTCAGTCAGATCAAGGTCGTTGGATCGGTCAGTACAGATGGTAGCTGTACTATTCTGGCGTCATAGAACAGTTGGCACACCCGCTCGCAAATCGCTCAGTGCAGATGATAGACTTATCAAGTGAGCATCCGCCGAGCGAACGAAGTGAGCGAGGCGGTTCGCCGGACGCGAGGGAGCGAAGCGACCGAGTCGTCCGGCCTTTTTCCCCAAGTTTTTGCGACGGAGGATCCCCGCAGCGAGGCCGAAGGCCGAGCGAGGAGCTCTCCGTCGCAAAAAGTGGGTTCGCAGACGTACTGAGCAAGAGATTCAATGAACAGCCCACTGAAATCAGTGTCCGGTTCTCACCGCAGAGTCGGATCTGGTTCGTACAGCCTACCAGTTGAGCGCCGGTTTCTCTGTTAGATACTGAGAGTGTTGAAAGCAACCTGCTCAATACAGAGGAGACACCTATTTGAGCAGGCGCCAGACGTATGTGATTATAGTTCATTATGTTATTGGACATGGACGAGTATTTCCAGGCGTTAGCGAATATCCATCGCCGCCGGCTACTCGTCGCTTTATTTGAGGACAACTCACAGCGAGATGGGATTTGTGTTCCAGAGGACGTTCACGAGGGGAGGACGGCGTTAGCGGCTCTTCAGCTGGAATTCTACCACACGCATCTCCCAAAGTTGGAAGAGGCAGGATTCATCGATTGGAACCAAGACACTCATGAAGTTGTGGAAGGACCGAGGTTCGACGAAATTCGTCCGCTTCTTGAGCTACTAGGGGATCATGCCGATGAGCTTCCCGACAACTGGCCGTAATTGCTCAGTCTGCAAGCCCACCTATCAACGAATTCAGCCAGTTCTCCGATGAAACCGACCGCTCAACACATCGGTCTCCGGTCCCCTCGAAGTAATTCCCGTAGCCAACAGCACTCGTTGAACGCCCTCGGCGCGCCCGCGGTCGCTGTCTCCGAAAACCGGAGATTTTCGGGATGACGAGAGAGCAAAGCTCTCTCGAACCACCCGGGATATCCGCGCTCTCGGCACCGCACTCGCGCGGATAGTGGCCCGCGCAGGCGACTACTGGGCGCGAGCACGCCTCGCCCGTTCAGTCCACCAGGGTGCTGGTTGGGTCACCGGTCGCGGCTGTCGGTCAGTCGGCCAGCGCGTCGAGCTTGGCGCGGATCTTCGCGTACATGTCCGTCGAACAGTACCACCCCGCGTCGACCATCGCGTCGATCACGGCTCGCCCCTCGCCGGCGGTGATCGCGTCGTCGCGAACCGACGAGAGCACGAGGTACGCTGTCCCACGGGTCGAAATCCCTTCCACCGACGCGGCGTCTCGCCCCGCAGTCTCGTCCATGATGGCGACTCCGTCCCGGGCCGCGGCACAGGCCAGCACCGCAACATCGGCCTCGCTCAGGTTCGGGTTCGACACCAGCCGGGATCGGAGCGGCGTCGTGTCGACCGAGACGACATCGAACGTGTCGGCCTCGATAGCGGCATCGATACGGCGTGCGTCCGGATACCCCGCTTCGATGCCGTCGGCGACGACCTCCTCGTGGACGGGCGCCGGCACGACACAGCGCTCGTCACGGTCGTCGACGATGTCGAGCGCGTCGGCCTTCGCGAGGTAGATGAGCGGCGTCGCGTCGAAGACGAACATTCACAGCGCCTCGAGGTCGTCGTCGAGGTGGTCGTCGTCGACCCACGTGATGTCGCGGTCGTTTGCGAGCTGGGCGAGTTCCCAGACGGACACGCCAGCCTGCTCGGCGGCGGCGCTGACCGTGATCTGGCCGGCTTCGAGTTGATCGAGCGCCCGGTCGCGGCGCCACTCGTCGAGCCCCTCGGTGAGTAGTTTGCGAACGGCCGTACTCCGGTCGAGGTTCTCTTCGTCGAGATAGGCTTCGAGTTCGGCCTCGAGTTCGTCGGGCACCCGCGCCGAGATCGTTCCCATAGTGTATACTTTGTATGCAGTGCAAACAGTCTTTCGGGCAGTGCACTTCGGGTGTGCAAACCTCGGTGGCAGCGTACCGATCCGTTCTCCTCACAGCAGTCTCGCGAGAACAAGACTGATACCGATGCCATCGAAACGGCCGACGAATGCCCTCCATGACACGTCGCGCGGTTCTGGGAACGCTGGCCGGGGCCGTTGGAAGCCTCGCCGGCTGTGCCGGGCTCCGCGACGACGATTCACCCCCGATCGAGCGGTCGTGGTACGTCAGTTTCCGGGAGCCGTCGTCGGTCGCCGTCTCCTCGGGCGGCCAACTGCTGGCCGGCTCGCACAGCCCCTTCCGTGACCGACCCATCGTCGCCGGCCTCGACGAGGCGACCGGTGAGACAACCTGGTCCGTCACGGTACCGAAAGGCGACAAGTCACCCATCGGCGTTCACGACGATCGTGCGTACGCCGTCTCGAAGGCCGAGCGGATGGTCGCCGTCGATACGGCCGCGGGGACGGCCATCTGGCGCCGTGACCTCGCCCCGCTCGACGCGGCCGACCCCGGTGTTGTCGAGTTCGCGCCGATCCCGCTCGGCGACCGCGTCGTCGTCCCGCTGTCCGGGACTGAGGACGACGTGTCCGACCGACTCGTCGGTGTCGCCCGTGACGATGGCGAGACGCTGTTCACCCATCGCGTGTCCGCGTCGCTGTCGGGTGCGCCCGGCGTCCTGTCGGACGGTGTGGTCGTTCCCCTGGTCGACGGCCGCGTAGTCTGTCTCGACCGTGACGGCTCGGTTCGCTGGACGCAACGTCTCGACGCCGCGCTGTCGGCCGTCGGCGCAGGCGACGGGCTGGCGTACGTCGGCGCCGCGACCGAGGAGCTGGTAGCGCTCGACGCGGCGACCGGGACCATCGAGTGGCGCGGGTCGTTGGCCAACACCGTCTTCGCGCGGCCGCTCGTGACCGACGACCGCGTGTACGTCGGCGGCGCGGACTACTCCCTACGGGCGTTCGATACGTCGGGCGAGCAGCTGTGGCGCGACACCCTCGACAACGCGGTGACCCACGGGCCGATGCTGGTCGGCGACAAGCTGGTGACGCTGGTCGGTGGCGACCGGCGCGTTCGCGGGCACAGCGGGACGATTCCGTTCAGACCGACCACGCTCTACGTCCACGACCGGGACGGCACACGCCGTCGAACAGTCCGGTTCGACGACAAACAGCGGTTCGATGGCGGTGGTGTCAAGTGGGCACAGGCGGCCGGCGACACCGTCTACCTCGGGCAGTCGTTCGGGCTGACCCGAGTCGCTCCGGAGGCGATCGCCGATGCGTGACACGCCGGACTCGGAGACAGACGGGCTCTCGGGGTCCCGGGCTGGGTGGCACAGCGGTCGGCCTGTCTCGCGCCGACGGGCGCTCGCGACGCTTGCGTCGGCGGGCTCACTCGCGCTGGCGGGCTGTTCGCTGGCGTCGTCGCTGTCGGGGGTCGACCCCGTCTGGGAGCAGGATCTCCCGGATGCAGCGGGCGCCGGGCCTCCGGCCGGGACTGATGAGTACGTCGTCGTGGGCGGTCAGGACCGGCACATCCACGGGTTTTCGGCCGACGGGGAGCGCCGCATCGACATCGAGACGGGTGGCCCCGTCGAGGCGCGACCAGCCGTCCCCGGGACGGGCGGGCCGGTCCACGTCCACAGCACCGACGGCGACCTGTATACGGTCGCCACGTCGGGCGAGCAGTTGTGGCACGTCGAGGGACAAGCCCGGAGCGGCTGGGTGGGTCGCCACGGCTCGCTGATCGTCGCTATCGATCCGATCGCCGGGACAGTCAGCGGCTACGATGCCCAGGAGGGGACGCGTCGGTTCCGACGCCCCAGCCCAGACTACCCGTATCCGGTGTTGACCGAGACGGTCTGTCTGTTGCACGGGACGGCGCCCGACGGCAGTCGGCGGCTCGTGGCGGTCAATCCTGAGACCGGGGACGTCCGCTGGGACCGCTCACCGGACGAGGGGTATCTGAACCCCATTGCAGCTGGCGACCGAATCGCGACGGTTCGCGAGTCGACGGTGCGATGGCACCGGGCCGGCGACGGGACGGTGCTGTGGCGCCAGGCGGTCGACGGCGAGGTCGCCAGCGGCTTCGCGCCCCCCATCTGGGTCGGTGACGACATCTATGTGCGGGTCGAGCATCGCGATAGTGCGGACGAGCTGGTCGCCCTGAGTCGGGACAATGGGACGCCCCGATGGCGCCGGCCTGTCGGCTACGAGCTCGAAATGGTGGATCCGTCGGGAGCGGGCGTGGTCGCCGCGAGTTCGGTCAACGACCCCGACGGCGGCATCCTGATCCGGCTGGACGCCTTCGACGGCGATGGTACGAAACGGTGGCAGACGACGACCGACATCTCGATCGGCGGGACGGTCGAGGCGCTGGGCCACGCCGGCGAGATCGTGTTTGCGGCCAGCGACAACGAGATCGCCGCCTACGATCCAGCTGACGGGTCACGCCGGTGGCACTACGAGCCCGACAACTCGCGGATCGGCGTGGCGGCGGCCGACGATGCGCTGTATGTCTCCTATCGGGATAGCGGTGGCGTGGCGCGGCTCCCGACGAGCTAGCTATCGTGGCCTGTGTTGTCGCTCTTCTCGGTCTTATAGACGGCTTGGGTGTGGAAGTTCGTCGGGTCAGTGACTGCGATCCCGGCAGTGCCCACTGAACGCCCTCTGCGGGCTCGCTCTGAATCGGGTCCACGGCAGTCGGCTGTAAGCAGTGAAAGCCCTCGGCGTGCTCGCGGTCGCTGAGCGACATATCCGCGCTCTCGGCACCGCCCGCGCGGATAGGGGTCGTTCAGACGACTGCAGAAACGCGAGCGCGCCTCGCCCTTTCAGTCCGCCAGGGAAGGGTTGGGTCAGCAGTGTTCGTCGTCGGCTGGCCAGGTGTGTCGTGACGGCCCGCCCCGCTCGCCGCATACCGCCCGGAGCGTCGCTCGCGACCGAACCATTCCGGGCTTTCGGGCGCTCTCCGCACCGCAAGCGCCCGTTCCGGGCTAAAATGGATGTGCCTTCGGCGCCAGCGGGTCTCCCGTTTCGGTCCCGGACTTCCGGCGGCTTCCGGGACTCGGAGACCCGCGACGGACGTGGTTGCGTCGCGGGCGAAACGGGGACTCCGCTGGCCGCTCGCTCCGGGCGGGTCGGCGCGCGGTGCTGGATGCTGGGTCCTCGATAGCGCGCGCTCGTCGCGCCCGGAGGGCGCGAACGAAGGCGCGAACGAGCGCGCGCAACTGTGTCTCGTCGGACGTGTCGTCGGAAAACCGCGATGTAGTAGCATCGCGGTGGCGGCGCGTGAGCGCCTTCGGAATTGTGATGAATTCCAATGTCTAGTGAAACGCGATTCGGTAGTAAAGTTTCGGACGCACAGGCGGATGACCAGAACGTCGACGCGGCAGTTGAGGAGAGCCCGGAGCTGCGGCGGTCGGTCGATCAAGAGATACAGGGGAAGGTCGATACGAACCATCCCGAGGCCAGGCCGGAGGGCATGACCCTGGAAGGCGAAGAGAAGTTCCGAGCGCGGGAAGACGAAATTCGAAGCACGCGCCAGCGGCTGGACAGACGGCAGTCCTCGGATCGGGAGGGACGGACGCGCGAGGTGGTGAGTAGCCAGACACGCTATGCACAGGAGGAGCCCCCCGAAGATCCACGGACCAAGTTGAGCCAGGAGCAGTTGGCAGAAGTGAACGAGCGCGCAGCGCAGATCGCGGACGAACTGGACGACCGTTCCAGGGCGGGGGCGGCGTATCGGCTCGCACAGAAGGTTGTCGAAGGCGTAGATATGCTGAATGCGGTGTTGCTGGTCAAAGAGGAGTTGCACGCCTCACCCGGAGTGGCTGTCCCGATCGAGACGCTCGAGGAGGTCCCACGGTCGACGGTCGATATTGAGGGAACAATCAAGCAGCTGTGGGATGCGGACAATCCCCGGATTCAGCAGGTTGGACTCATCGAGGACGACTCGGGACGAACGAAGTTCACGGTCTGGGAGAAGAGTGGACAGCCGTGGGTCGAAGAAGGACAGACGGTGCGACTGCGCGAAGTCGAGAAGAGCTGGTACGAGGGTCGCGTCTCGGTGGCCGTGACGGGCTGGTCGAAGGTCGAATTCCCGAATCGCGGTCGGTGGTGGGACGAGTAGGGCGGAGCAACCACTCTCGTTTTTTATTCGGTGCCGGACCGACCCGACCCCGCCTCCCCACCCTCCGCTCCGTGCTCGCGTCCAGTCGTCGTTGCGCGCGCAGCCACAACCTTTCGTGGACAGTTCGGAGGACGGGGTGGCTCCTCGGTGAGTGGCCGTCGAGCGGTACTCGGACCCCTGGGCGAGTTTATGGAAACCCCCTTCCCTGGTTCCCTGGGAGACTCCCGTTCTGCGCGTACGATAGTCTTGGTGAGCGGCCGACGTGCAAACCGGCCGCTGTGCTACGCCTGTCGTTCGCTAATCTCGTCGGCGATGCGGTCACCAGGTTCCCGGAGTTCCCCGGATTCGACCTCGTAGACGTACCCCGAGACGGTGACCTCCTCGGGAATCAGGTCGGACTGCCGCAGATACTCGACCTGTGCCGCACAGGCTTCGTCGATGTCGTCGGTCATCTTGACCCAGTCGATGATATCAGCATCGCCAATGTCGAGTTCGGGAAGCGACGGATCCAGATCGACATCTGCTAAGTCGCCGCCCTGTGCTTCGAGCCCTTCCCAGACGGCCGCGTCGGGGGCGCTCATCATCCCACAGTCGGTGTGGTTGATGACAATGATCTCATCCGTGTCGAAGAAGTTCGTCGTCAGTGCAGCCGAGCGGATGACGTCGTCGGTGACCTTCCCACCGGCGTTCCGAAAGATCTGGGCGTCGCCGAGTTCGAGCCCGAGTGCCTCTTCGACCGGGATCCGTTCGTCCATGCAGGCGATGACGAGGAGGTTCTTGTTCGTCGGGATCCCCTCGCGACGGCGGCGAGCCCAGTCGGAGCGCTCCGCGACTGTCCCGTCGACGTGTTCGTGGTGGTTGTGATCGTCTGCCATCCTTGGAAGACAGGACTGAATCGGGAGGAATGTTTGGGTACGATACGGTGTTGCCGCTGGCTGACGGTCATCAATTTCCCTGTCGCTGGCTCGGTTCGCCGGCGACCGGACTGACTGGGCCGTTGAGTGTCCCACTCGCGACACCCCGCGCAGAACCCATATACGGCTAAGAGCCAATACGTTGGTAATGGACGATTCGCCCGCAGCACGAACCCAGCCCCGGATCCATACAGCGCCGCGCACGGACGTTTCGCAAAATCAGGGCAAGTTCCGCATCCACCTCAACTTCCCCGGCCGGGCCGTCCCCGACCACGACGACCATGGCTACGGCCCGCTTGCGACCGTCGTCGAGTCGTTCATGGATCCCGACACGCTGATCCGGATGCACCAGCACAGAAACGAGGAGATCATCTCCTGGGTGCCGGAGGGTGTGATGCGCCACGACGACCGGCAGGGCAACGAACTCGTGACCGACCCCGACCACCTGATGGTGATGAATGCCGGCAGCGGCTTCTGGCACTCCGAGGAGACGCTCGCCGACGACCCACCGTTGCGGATGCTCCAGATCTTCGTCCGGCCCCACAGCCTCGACCTCGAGCCGGGCATCCAGCACGAGCCGATTCCTGACCCCGTCGCCGGCGAGTGGCGCCACCTGTTCGGCCCCGAAGGGACCGACGCGCCGCTCTCTGTCCGTAACGATGTCGACTGCTATGATTGCCGCCTTGCGGCCGGCGCCACGACCACGCTACCGTCCCGGCCGGACTGGCACACGTATCTCTACGTCTTCGACGGCGCCGTCAACGTTGGCGAGGAATCCATCGGATACACCGAGAGCGCACTCGTGACTGACGACAGCGACGTGGCCGTCACCGCGACCGAGGACTCGACTATCGTCGCGTTCACCATCAATCCCGACGCCCCGATCACGCGCCAGGGCACGATCGGCCGCTGAAACACGAGCGAACTTCCAGTCGCTTTTCGTTCCCCTGAACGGGTACGGGCTCCGTTGAGAGCTCCCACAGGCAGGCGATTTCATCACACTTCGCGAGCGGTTGCGGGTGGCGCTGGCTCTCGATCGACAGTTCCCCCATAGCGGTCGAATACCCGGGAGAGAACGTCCCGCTCGGCCCGACGGAGCAGTTCCGACGCAGTGCTCTCCGCACAGTGGAGTTCGGCCGCGATGTCCGCGAGCGTCGCGTCACGCGGGACCTCGTAATAGCCGAGCCGGAGTGCCGTCCCCAAGGCGACGAGTTGCCGGTCGGTGAGCGTGGCGGCCAGCGTCCCCCCGCGGCGGTCGTAGGTTCCGATCTCGTTGACAGTCACCTCTACCTCGGGGGGGATGGTCTCGATCGTGTCGTGGAGAGCAGCCCCATCACCGACGATCGTCATCGCCATCGCGGCTGTCTCGTCAAACCGGATCGGTGGCATCACGATCAGTTGCCGGTCGGCGAAGGCGTCACGCCACGCTCGTGTCTCGGGGCGCGTCTCCTCGCACGCCCAGACGTGTGCAGCGTCATTGTCGATCGGTGTGATCCGGCAGTCGACGACTGTCTCCACTTCGCGAACCGCCTCGCGGTATGCCTCCAGGTCCGCCTCGACGTAGTACAGAGCGTACTCCATATCCACCTCGGGACGGACGCGCCAGGCGAGCATCTCCTCGTACCGGACGGTGTCGTCGTGGCGGATGAACGCCTGCATCGGATGGAGCATCCGGTCTGGTAGGTCGATTCGAACGTCGAGGTACTTCATGTCGTCTCGGTGTGGTCGCAGCCGGTACATAAAAATAAGCTAGAAGCTTCGCCACAGTATCGAACCGTTCGGCGGTCGACTCGTTATTCATGACTGCACGGCCTTCGGCTACCGACGCGACGGCCTCACCGCCGACACCGGACGGTGTCCCACTGTTCGGCAATGGCCTCGCATTCGCTCAGAACCCGGTCGATGCACTGGAGCGGTGGGCAACGCTCGGGGACGTGGTTCGCCTCGACATTCCTGGCCAGGAGATGTATCTCGTAACGGGCCCTACGCTGATCGAACAAGTCCTCGTCGACGACCACGAGTCGTTCACGATCAGTCCCGCCCAGCGCGAGACGTTCAGCGGGATCGAGGACCACGCAGTCACGACGACGACCGGCGAGCGATGGGAGCGCCTTCGGAAGGCGTTGCGCCCCGCGTTCACCCGCGACGCGATGGCCCGCTACGCCGACCGGATGGTCGAAACGACGAGGACCTACGTTCGAGCGTGGGACGACGGCGACCAGATCGACCTCTATCGCGAGATGCGGCAGCTCACCGTGACCGTCCTCGCCGATGCGCTCCTCGACGTGGATATTCGTGGCCGCGAAGCGGTCGTCATGAATGCGGCGGACGCGCTCGTCGACCGGGCGAACTTCCGCAGACCCGGCCAGCTGCTCCCCGACTGGGTGCCGACCCCGACGGACCGGCGGTTCAAGCGAACGGTGACCGAACTCGACGCGTTCGTCGAGGACATCCTCACTGAGCGTCGGGGGACGGACCGAGGTGAGGACCTCTGTTCGGTCCTGCTGGACGCCCACGATGCGGGCGACCTGTCGCTGGCCGAGGTCCGGGAGAACGTGGTCGCGATGTTGCTCGCGGGCCACGACTCCCCCTCAGTCGCGCTGACCCACATCTGGCGGGTGCTCGACGAGCATCCGGACCACCGGGCGACGCTCGCCGAGGAGGCCCAGACTGTCGCCGAGAGCGACCGACCGGCCAGCGAACTGCTCTCGGAGCTGGAACACACCCGACACGTCGTGGCCGAGACGCTACGGCTGTATCCGCCGACGCTCGGCGTCACGCGGCAGGCGACCGAGCCCGTGACGCTCGGCGGCTACGACCTTCCGGCGGGAGCACAGTGCCTCCTCCCGCAGTGGCCGGTCCACCGCGACGACCGGTTCTGGGACGACCCGACGGCGTTCGACCCGACTCGCTGGGAGCGGGCCACCGACCGCCCCGAGTACGCCTACTTCCCGTTCAGCGGCGGCCCGCGCAACTGCATCGGGAGGCACTTCGCCAAGCAGGAACTGGCGCTCGTGGTGGCGACGATACTCGCTTCCGTCGAGTTGGCCGTCTCGGTCGACGGCCCGCTGACGTTTACCCCCTCGTTACAACTGCGACCCGAACCGGCGATCGAAGCGACTGTCACCCGGTGATAACGGGAGGCTGACTACTCAGGCAGGCACGCTCTCAGAGACGACTTCCAGCGTTATTACGCCTCATAGACTCATCGATTTAGTGAATCGGCTATCGTAAACTAGAATCCAGAAACTACTTAATAGAACAGGATTAATAGTAGACACAGATGCTTACCAAGGCCGGCTTCGCTGTCATCGACGCGTTGCAGACCGGCCGGGAAGCGACGGTTACCGACCTCGCTACGGACACCGACTATTCGCAGGACCATCTCTATGAGGTCCTCGATACGCTACTCGACGCGGACCTGATCGACGAGCGCCGCGGGCCAACTAACCAGCGGCGGGTCCGGCTCGCGACGCATCCGGTCGTCGAAGCGTATCGGACGCTGCAGTCGGAGCTGGGCCACGTCGAGTGGGCCGACCTCCTCTCGCCGGCCACGCTTCGCGTCTGCTGGTATCTCGACGAACCCCGGCGGGTGGCCGCGATCGCGGACCGGCTCGACAATACCCGACAGGGTGTCCACAAGGCGCTCTCGCCGCTCAAGCATCGCGCGATGCTGTCCCCGTCGGGTCCGGAGTACGCGTTGAGCGATGACCTCGCGCCCCTGCTGGCGTTCGCCCGGGCTGTCGTGCGCCACGAGCACCGGGCGCGAGCCCGGGCACTCGCGCCGAGCGCGACCGTCGAGTGGTGTAACCCGACGCGAGCGCTCGTTCGCGTCCAAACGTCCGAGGATACGGCGGCACTCGAGGACGCCGCGGAGTGGCAGCTGACCGGGCTCGCCCGGTTCGCCGAGTACGGCCTGGACTTCTTCCTCGCGGACGAACCCGCGTTCTGGTACGCCCCCGACGCGGAGCTCACCCCTGCCGAAGTGGTCTGTCACACGCTCGCGCTTAATAGCGGATCCCGCCGGGTCAGTTACGCGATGCTGTTGATCGAGACGCTGGGGCTCGACCGAGCGACGCTGCTCGAAACTGCCCAGTGGTACGACCTAGACGCCGCGGTTGCGGCGATGTATCGAGCCCTCGATGGGGCGTTCGATGCTGGGGCGGCGTCACCAGTTCCCCTGCCGAGTGAAGCAGAGTTTGCGGCGCTCAAAGAGCAGTACGGCCTCTCATGACCGTGTTCACAGGCGGCGAGGCGATCGAACGCTTCCTCGGCGAATTCGACAGCTGGCTCTCGGAGTCGGTGACCGTATATCTGCTCGGCGGGTCGGCGATGACGGTGCAGGGGCTGAAAGACCAGACTGAAGATATCGACCTGGCGCTGAGTGTTGCCTCTGAGTTCGAACACGTCCATCAGGTACTCCAGGCACGGGGGTTCACAGTCACCAGCGAGCCAACGGCGGCGTTCGAGGATATCGGCAGAACAGTCGAGTTACAGCACGACGAGCGTGGCCTTCAGATTGACCTCTTCGAGCAGCAGGTCGTCGGAAAGGTCTGGATTTCCGACCGGATGCACGACCGGGCAACAGTGTTCTGGACCGGAGACCAGGCGACGGCATTCGTCCTCGCCGACGAGGATATGTTCCTGTTAAAAGCGGTTTCCGGCGGTGACCTGACCAGTGGTCGGCGCCGCGACATCGAGGACATGCGGATGTACGCCCAGCGTGGGCTGGACTACGACGTGATTCTGACCGAAATCGACGAGCAGCGACCGTTCAATACGGGCGCAACCGAAGCACGACAGATCCGAGACCGCTCGCATCCGCTGTTCGCGATCGAGATGGCGGTGACTTCCCTCTCGGGGTTGCCGTCAACGTTCACAGCCGGAATCGAAGCATTCGCGACGGCATTCGAGGTCGAATACACTGTTCTAAGCGCCGTCGATGATGGGATCGACGATATCGAACCGATCCGTGACCGAGTGCGCTCGAACGTACAGACACTGTCGGACGACCAGCACGACGCCGTCGACGACGCGATCGACCGCCTGGTCGCAAAGCAAGTCCTCGAGCGTGGCGGCGAGACGGTCCGGCCTCGGTAAGCCGGCGCATTGCGAGCCCCCGTAGACGAACCGTCGCGATGGTGCCTGGGCCGAGGGGACCGTATGCGCATCCCGCAAGCAGTCCAGTGGGATGTGTCGTCGCGCGAAGCCGTGTTCGAATTCTAGCCGGTGCCGGACCAGTCCCACCCCACCGCCCCGCCCACCGCTCCGTGCTCGCTCCCTGCGGTCGTTGCGCGCGCAGCCACGACCGTATTCGGTCGCTTCCATCTCACTCCGCGTACGCCTCGAGCGTCCCGTCAACGGTATCGGTGAGCCACTGGCGAACGTCGGTTTGGTCCCACCCCAGCGGCGAGAGGACGCTCTCGACGGCGCGAACGAGCTGTGTCTCGTAGTACGAGGCGTCGTAGCTGTCGATGTCCTCGTGAGCAAGAGCGACGCGGTCCCGCGAGGCCTTCGTGTCGTCGACGACGACGTATCGGATCTCCTGGCCGGGGTTGACGGCCAAACCCTGGTCGTGAGCCCGTTCGAGCGCTGCGACCGTATGCGTGTACTGCGTGTAGGCGTCGACCGGCTTCGAGACCCGCACCTGCTCGGCAAGCCGGTTGGGGTCGACCCGGCCAGCCTGGAGTCGTGTGATCGCCGCCTGGAGGCGTTGCAGCACCGGCTCGGGTGCCCGGGCTTCGTCAAGGCAGTCGAGACACTCGCGCTGGACGGCCTCGACGAACGGTGGCGTCGATCGCTGGCGGGCTTCGATGCCCCGGATCTTATACTTGCCCGTGTCGGCGAGCTGGCCGAAGTACTTCGTCAGGGCACCGGCCGAATCGTCCCGTCGCGGGACGAACGCCACCCAGTCGTAGGCGGCCTCGTACTCCAGGTCGATCCCGGCGGCGTCGGTGATCTCGGCGGCGAGCGTGTCGAGGTCTGATCGGTCGCCGGCCGAGACATCCGGCGCCGGCTTCACCCAGATCGAATCGACGATGCCGTGGACTACCTCCCAGCCTCCGGCCTCCAGTCGCTGTTTGGCGTCCAGGAGGATCTCCCGCGCGAAAGCGTTGATCGCCTCGTGGCACTCGATGCGGCCGAACTTGGCGTTCGCGAAGCCCTGATAGCCGAAACAGGCGACCAGAATCCACTTCAGCGCGTCCGAGCGGCCTTCGAGGGCAGACAATCGATCCTTGTCAGGGTCGTCAGTCGCCCGCTCTTCGCGGATGGCCGCCTTGATCGCGTCCCGATCCTCGATGATCGGTTCGAGGACATCGACAAGATAGCCCTGGTCGTCACAGATCGCGTAGTCGAGGCCGGGCACGTCCGCGCGGTCACGATGGCAGTCACACCGGATCACGTCCGGCGAGACATTCCGCGTGCAGATGATGTTCGGATAGAGACTGGAGAAGTCCAGTTCGTGGACATCCTCGTGGACCCCCGTATCGGGGGCGAAGATGAACCCGCCGCGGTCGGCATCGTGCAGTGTGTCCATCGACTTGAACAGCTCGTGGCGCCAGGAGTTCCACGGAACGAGGACACCGCGGGCGGTCGCCTCCCGTACCTGGATCGCGGTGAGGACGGTGCCGATCGACGCCCAGGCGAGTTCCTGGACGGGCTTGTGCGACCGCTCGACCAGATCGAGCACGCCAGCGAGGTTGGTCTCGTCGTACAGAAACGTGGCCGACTCGTCGATGATCGCACGCCCCGAAACGTTGTATCGCGCTGGGGAGTGACCCACGCGGCCGTAACTCGTGTAGGTCGACTGGCCGGCGAGTTGCTGGTACTCCACATCGGGCCAGCGACTTAGCGAAAACTCGTTGCCGACCTGGTCTGCCATGCTGTAGAGCGTCGGCACGATATCGGCGGTCGAGCAGACGAGTACATCGGGGTCTCGCGCTTCGACGGCGGCCGTGACGGCGTCGAGGATCGTCGCCGGGCTGCCGGTGACGGTGTCGCCGGCGACGGTCAGCGTCTCGTACGTGTCGCCGGCCGTCTCGGTGACCGGGACCGACAGCGAGAGGGTCGTCAGGTCCCCGGTGGGCGTCGGGTCGACTCCGCGTTCGAGACAGTAGCGGAACTCGCGTGTGAAATCGACGTTGTAGCAAGCAAGGTCACCCACGGGGTAGGCGTCGAGCTGGCGGGCTTGCCTAGCGAGTGACGTGACGCGGTCGACGTGGGACACGTCAACGGCCAGGACTCGCTCGATGTCACGGCGGAAGCCAGGTCGGCGTTCGACGACCTCGGTGCCAAGCACGTCGGGGTGGCGTTCGTAGAACTGGCGAAGAGGTACGAGGTCGATATCGGCCTCGGGATCACGGGGTCCGACGAAAATGCGGGGTGTGTAGTCGTCGACGACCGTGGGTTCGGCGCCGTCATCGGTGACCGTCCATTCGAGGACGCGCCCGTCCTCGAGGAAGTCGAAGGCGAACGGCATTGTGGTCAGCAGTCGTCCTCTTCGGTAGATTCGTCGGGGTCCGGTTCGACGGCTGCTTCGAGTGTCTCGACGCGCGACTGGAGAGTCTCGATCGTCCGTTGCTGTTCGAGGGCGATGCTCACGAGCACGGGATACATCGGCTCTTGGTGGTTCAACAGCCCGCTGGCGTCGGCGTGCTCGCGGGCGTGGGTGAACAGCTGGTCGAAGTGTGGCTGGTCAGTCCGTCGCAGCGCACGACGGTAGTCGCTCCACCGGACTTCGAGCGCGGTGAGCGTGTCGCGGAAAGTCGGGTTGGTGCGGCCCATCCTCAGTACCCCCCGTTGGGCTGGCCGGCCCACGTGTCCAGCAGCGGGGCGCCCGGCTGGCGGGTGGGTGCAGTCGTGATCTGGTCGTCCGTGTCGTCGCTGGCCAGCGACGGGCTCGACGGGCTGGCGGGCTGACACCCGGTCCCCTCGGCACGGGTGGCCAGTAGGTCCGCCCAGTAGGCCAGCGTCGTCTGATAGGTGTCGCCACCGCCGACGGGATACCACTGCGGCTCGAAGTCTTCGCCAGTAATCCGCGGGCCCATCTGCGTCGCCTCGCACGTGTAGCGGTGGGTCGCGGCCGCCTCGACCGGGTCGGTTAGCCCGTCCTGCTTCGTTCGAGTGCAGAGGACGGGCACGTCGTAGGCGTCGGCGTACTGGTGGAGACGGGCGAGACTGCGCGCCAGCAGCCGGCGCGTCTGGGCGTCGCAGAGCGTGTCGTCGGCCCGGTAGAGCGCGTCGACGGCGGGGACGACGACAAGGGAAGGCGTCGGCTGGGCGTCCGTGTCGTGGGTGCCAGCGTCGTTCCGCTGGAACGCGTCGGTGGTCGTCGCCGCTTTGACGTGGGCGTTGACTGCGGTGGGCAGGTCCGCGAGCGCACTGAAATGCTGGTAGGCGGTGAAGCCGCGGGCGACATGGATGCGGTCGAGGAGACGCCGACTCGGCGCGATCTGGGTCAGCGTCGCCGTCGTCGCGTACCCCTGTGCGTCCACCCAGAAGGCGGGGCCGTTCGTGTCGAGCAGGTGGTCACAAACGAGCGCGTGGACGACCGGGACGTTGCGGTCGGCCTCGATATCGAGCAGCGTCAGGCCGGGGTTGAGCGACGGGAGCAGGCCGTCGACCCGTTGGTCGGGGGTGCCGGCGACGGCCGAGCAGTTGTGCTGGGCTGGCCGCGTCGAGGTGTCGGACCGGGGTCGTGAGCGGTCGGTTCGGGTGGGATCGGGCATAGCCGATCATAGCTGGGGACACTCAGTAAGGGCTCGCGTGTGGTTTCCGGAGTTCTGAGGAGTGGTTAGAATTGAAGTTTCACGGCCAGTAGTGTTCGACTGTGTGGGATCTCTCGGCTTCCAGAATCGTTTCGTGAACGCATTTGGCAGCTGTTTGATTTCGGTGCTGACTCGGACCACGGTGCCTCCTATAGAGATCGAGTCCACGATGTCTCGTTGTGGCTACTGGATCAGGTTCTTGGGATGCCGACGTGCCAAACCTGACATCTATCGTATGTGTGGGCGTCTTCGTGGGCGACGTGAGTGGCTATCCCCTAAAGCGTGAAGCTGATCGTCGCCATCCGACCGTAGGTGTGACCAATATCGCTAACGACCACGACCAAGCACGTTACCGGATCGATATCGCGGAAGTGGTGGTCGGCGTCGTACGGGAGACAGTCACTGGTGTAAGCGAAGTCACCGATGATGAACGGGTCAAGCGCTCGCGTTTCGGATGTTCTCAACGTCAAGGAGAGTTTTCTTGGCATTCGCTCTTTCGACAAATTCCAACGCGAAATACTGAGGACCCCTTCGTTTATCAGCAGTAGATCTCGTAGGTGATTTGGCGGGATCTGTGTGCAGGACGTTCACACAGTGTTTATGTAGGTTGACAACAAGTATGTGGCAATATGGCTGTGGACACTTCGGAAGATACCGATTCTGATGATATTAAGCAGGTGTATTCTGAGGACGAATTCTGGTATAAGATTGACGTTGACTGGGAAGAAGTCAAAGAGACGTACGAAGACGACCAGAGTGACGCAGTGGATTCAAATGAGACTGAAACCACCGAGTTTGATGAGGGTAGACAAGCTGAAAGCGATAATGAAGACAAAGAAGAGGGGCCAGACACGTTTCCTGAAGCCCTATTGCTTGAGTTTTCGAAAGGGAAGCGAAAAGTCATTGAAGCCGAACACGAGACAGTCCCTGCGTTCGTAAGAGAGATTCAGTCTGCAGATGATAAGGAAATTCGGCAGGAACTCCGAACACTATACGTCCAGTATGAGTGGTCGCTGAAGCAGAAAGAAAACGAGTTTACTGGTTCCGATTTTCAGGATGTGCTATCCAAGCTGTCCGATGACGGGACAGTCGTTCGTGACCCTGTCGATGACACATTTGATATTTTATGGCCTGGCAACAGCCGGATCAACAAAGAGGTAGAGGGTGACGAGGTGACTGCACGGAAGCATCTTCGAACTGAACCTGTAATCGTTAAAAGGACAGGGGACAGCTCCTTTTCGATTCGTGGATCCGGTCGGAGTCGAGGAAAGGTGATTGATCGGCTCCGTGCAAACACCGATGCGGAGGAAGTTGAGCCGGATCGTGTTGACGAGTCTGTTTCAGGGCGTGTCAGCCAGGCTCTCTCTGGTGAGGGTTCAGACCGGGATACAAAGTTCCGTGAGAACTTCAAAATCGTTAGTATCCAGTACAAAGATTCCGCACTACCGGATCGTTCTAAGCTTACCCTCAAGAATGACGTTCGCGGTGTTCGCTCGGATATGGAGACACTGCGTGGATCGGGATATCTTCCCAGCGGTGGGATGGCTGGATTGGACTCATTCCGAGTTGAGGATATCATCCACGGTGGCCGTCATAAGATTGAGCTCCAGCATCTTTCTGACGGATTTCAGTTTCTCTCTGAGACATCCCGAAAAACCGACGATGAACGAGAGAGGTTCGAGAGAAGATTTTCGACAATCGTAGGGGTCGAATTCGATACCATCTATTCGTACGATGGAGCCGATGATCAGTATCTACTGAATCGGATCCTCACAGGAGAGTATAGTGCCTACGAACGGTTTTATGGCAATCTCTCAAACGAAGTGCGTGAATTCGTCGACGACGTCCTTGCGACAGATGAAGACGGAGAACTAGTTGTCGAAGAAAAGAAGACATGTCTCGAGTGTGGTGCCCTCTCTGACCCAGAAGAAGACACGTGCAGCGATTGTGGCGAAGTTGAGTTCAATGATCCAAAACCAGCTGAGATAACTATCGACAATGACGCCATCGCATCGAAAATCAATCGCAAACTCAAGAAAATCTCTCCAAGTCATGAACGAGTGAACTTCCTCTCGTACGAGACCACAACGGACACAATCTCCAACAATCGGGTTGCGGAAGTCGATGTGAAGTTCCACTGGGAGCCGGGACAGGCAGACCTGCTACGACGGCGGCAGGTTCGATTTGCACCGACCGGAACTGGTCTTCGTATACAGCGGTTCAATTCGTATATGCTTGAAGCCGCATATGTGACCTACAGCGGCTCTGAAGGACGCCAATTCCTCGGGTTCGGAACGCTCCCATTATATGATCTACTCTTTAGGGAGGATGCTCCACTTGACGAACTCGTTGGCCATGCCCTGTACGACGCATTCACTGATGTCCAAGACCGAGTTGCAGAGAAGGCGCGAGAATCCTATGATATCTGTCGGAAATACCTCACGGCAGCTTCGAGATATGATGACCTTCACGAGCACAAAGACGAATTGAGCGAACACTTTTCCAGCGGAACGTACTTCGAAAAGCAGGTCTTCTATCTGCTCAAGTTCCTGTTTTCTCGATCCGAGAGATGGGGCAAGGAGAGTGAGCGCGAATCGGACGGGGCAATTGTGTTTCCAAAAGACCGGAACTCGTACCATGTTCTATCATACGACACAAAGCGATCCTTCAGTGAGGGAGGATACGACTTCGATCCTGCTGAGGAGGATCAAGCGACGCGCTACATTCTCTACGACAACGAGATGACTCGGATTCGCGCGAAAACCGGCGACGATCAGCTTGATGCCCACATCATGATTTCGCAGCATTTCAACGAGAATCATTTTGACAAAATGGCTCAAAATATGCGGAGCCACTTCGACGTGTTCACGGACGGCTCAGTGTCGACAACGCTTGCATTCATGGACTTAGAGGCGGTGGTCAAGCTCTACGAATTGAAAAGGGAACTGTATGAGTATCTTGGGAGTGGAGACCTCGTGGATGATTTCAACGACCAGTTCCTTTCACTAGCGACGACGGAGGTGGAGGGCGAACGCTACGCACGAATTACTACTTCTGAGGTAGAGCAACTGGAAAGTCGGATGGCCCGACTCGCGAGCGAACTCTCCGATGATCGTATTCGTCCCTACTCGAAACGGGCGCGGGACGACTCTTGAATGAGGTCTATTGACGACGTTAGAAAGTACTGGAGCCAGTCCAGCAATCAGCCAATGGCCTGCACTGAGCAGAAGCCACCACACCACACTCACTGCGTCGGCGATGCCGTTGCCGGGTCGACCAGCGCGTATTCGCGGTCGCGGCTCGTTCCCTCGGCGGTGAGCAGATTGTACTGGGTCATCTTCGAGAGGTAGTTCCGAACGGTCCGCTTCGTGCGCGGGTCCTCGACTTCGTCCGTATAGTACTCGTGAATTTCGCCGGGTCCCAGCGGGCCGTGCTCGCGGACGATATCGTAGACGACCCGCTGGTGGGGCGTCAGCGAGTCGAGGTTGGTCTGTCGGATCGAGTCGCGGGCGTCGCTGGCGGCGTCGAGGAGCATCTCGTCGGTGATGCGGTCGGCGCCGCGGCGGTCGGCCGCACTCGCGGCGGTCCGGAGAATGCCGATGGCGAGGCGGGCATCGCCGGCCGCGGCGTCGGCGATCCGGCGGAGCTGGGCGTCGGTGATCGCATCGGGGTCGAGCCCACGCCGGACGCGGGCGGCGAGGATGTCCTGCAACTGGTCGACGTGGTACTTGTCCATCCGGACGTGCTCGCTCGACCGGAGCCGACTGACCAGCCGGTCGTCGACGCGGGCGATGAGGTCCTCCTCGCTATTGGCGATGCAGATCAGCCCGAACTGCGGGAGGCTGTGCAGGTCGTAGAGCACGTCGGGGTTCTCCAGCTGGTCGGCCTCGTCGAGGATGACGACCGTCCGGGGCCCGTCGTACTGCTGAAGGCGTTCGACGAGTTCGTCGTGGGGTGTCGACTGGCGGTGAATGTCGATGGTCTTCCCGAGCGTATCGAGGATCTGGTAGAGCGTCCGGAAACGGGTGTAGTTGCGCCAGCAGTTGACGTAGACTGTCTCGATGTCTAGCACTTCTTCGCGCAGCCGTTCGGTGACGAACTTCGCGAGGCAGGTCTTGCCCGCGCCACTCGGGCCGGTCACGAGAGCGGTGTCGGCGGGTTCGCCCTCGGTGATCGGATCGAGGACGCTGGAGAGGTGGTTGACTTCCGCGTCGCGATGCTCGATCTCCCGCGGAACGAACCCGGCGCGCAACACGCGAGCATCGCGGATCATGTCTGGTACGGAAGTGATCCGGCTTGGACCACTAAAACGTGTGCGGGCCGTTTCCGGAAAGGATCACGTGCGAGGAGATTGGCTTCGGATCCGGCCGCTTGCCCGTGGTTTGATCCGGTCACAGCGGTATTTCCGGAAACGAATCGGCTCGGGTTGCCGGTCGCTTTCAGAGTTCATATTTGGATTTGTCTTATGTAACAGTTGTCTGTTCTAAGGCCGAGGGAGACTTACATAAGACAACCCCCGGATTCGACAGCTGGACTGATACAGGGTCTTACAAACAGTCCCAGGGTGGTTGATTTCAATACTACTAGGGATGAATCACCTACTCAGTGAATGTGCGAGTGTCTCAGTGATTTCTATTGGCTGGGTCGTGGAAAGAAGTCGTATCGGAGTGGTTGCACTCGACGGTGGGCGTTGAAAGCCCTCGGCGCGCTCGCGGTCGCTAAGCGGGATATCCGCGCTCTCGGCACCTCCCGCGCGGATAGGGGCCGCGCAGGCGACTGCACAAGCGCGAGCGCGCCTCGCCCTTTCAGTCTGCTCTGTAGGATCGCTAGACTGCGCTGAAATTGGGCGGAATAATCTGACTGCTAACAGTACCAGATGGACCGACTATCCTCACCAAGATCGAGCGTCTTCGTGAAGATACAGTCTCTTATCCACAGAATATCAGCAAATGCTTGTAATTTGTATACCATTCAACTTACCATCAATCAGCCGAAAACTGCCGCGGTATAGCGATCCTACAGAGCATTTCAGTCCGCCAGGGTCCGCACGGCTCTGCACAGCACCGCAGACGGCCACGAGCCACCCCAGCCGATTCGCTCCTGCCGTCGCTCATCACTCGCGCGACTGCGGTCGCGCGCATGAACGCGCGCGACAGCGCACGCCGCCCGCACCGCAACCGCTCACCGCAACAGCTACCGCCTGCGATACTCATCCATGGTCAGAGGTTAGCTCTGACGAGCCTCCCCTCACAAGTTCAAGAGCGTGAGAAAGAACGATTTTCGCAACCCTGGCTACAAGAGGTTGGTTCTGTCGGCTTCTCACTGCCCACCAACTCAGATGTTCTAGGTAGGCGTCTCTGACTCAACAGCTAGGTCAAGAATCTCTCTGACGGCATCATCAATTGCCATTCTCGCAGCTTCGACATCCCCATTGGCGCGTTCCTCCTTTTCGAGGGAATCGAAAAGATCGGCTAGCTGTTCGATGTCCGATGGTTCGAGTTCCCGCGGATCTATAACGGGGGCACTTTTCAGGGCGCTAAGTTCAATCTTCTCCAGTCCTGAGTAGGACCGACTCACCTTGCTGATCTCCTTCCGCACGATATTACTGTTGAGGTATGCAAGGAGTGCCTTAACACACTCTTCGTCATCCTCGAAATCTGGATCGATATTATGGAAGTTATTCAGCGTCCGAAGGTCAATATCGTTGTAGATGAACTGTGAGCCTGTTCTACTCATGTACTTAGCGAGTATTGGGGCCGGATCTCGTCTGTCCACGCAGTACCATGGGTTACGCCGGTCGAAGAGTTCACGATCCGTGTCAAACGTCTCCGTAGCATAGGAGAGGTATTCCTCAAGAGGGGCTCTATCGGTGAGCTTCTCACCGTCTTCGTAGGCATATAGCAACCAGACGTCTTTTCCCTTATCGCGCCAATCCTCCCAGTCCTTTCTCGTGATTTCATAGCCAGGGATGTCCTGAGCACTCTTGATAATTGGTTGGAGGAACCGATCAGGAATGTCGTGGTCAGCCAAGTCATCCCTGTTCAGACAAAAAAGAGCATTATTCCCTGTCGCTATACCGCGTTTTATCGTGGCAATATCCGTAAAATCGCCTAGCCCATCGATTTCGCTCGTTTCCGTCGGCGAAAAATAATGCTGCCAGTTCTCTTCCGGGGAAAGGAGGCGTTGCAGCAGGTCCACTCTATATTTATCTTCATCCGTATCGTCTGCGAAATCAATTTCGAGTAATTCATTTAAGCTATCGACCTCGGGCCAGCTAGGGAGGTTAATAAAGGTCGTTTCATGCTTTTCCGGGGGTTGCTCATACTTGAGAAAGAGGAGACTCGTAGTCGTCCGGACGCCGCGGAAGGTATTGTCCTCTTCGTCAAGTTGCACGATCGCCTCAACCCGGAAGTAGTCGAGAAGATACTGCTTGAACGGGACGCCGAACTTTGTCTCCATGAATCCGGATGGAATAATGAATGCTAGGCGGCCGCCATCGGCGACGAACTGTGCGGCATGGGCAAGGAAATAGACGTACAGAGGGGACTTTCCGTGAAAGTCGATCCCCGTTTCGTCGGAGACAATCCTGTTTGCTTGTTCTTTCATCGCCGTCTCCATTGCTTGGGATCGGGAATATGGTGGGTTCGCGACAACGGCGTCGACGGATTGGATTTGGACACGGTCGTTTCCGGTCCAATCGTGCGCTCTGCACTCAAGGAAGTTCCCTCGCTTGAGTACTGGGTTGCCAGGGCCGTCGACGAGTTTGAGCGAGACGGCGGCCATCGACACTCCGAGCTCATCGATGTCGTTTCCACGAATATCCGGAAGTGGTTTATCTGCCCCACGATGGATTTTTTCCCTGACGGTTGCAGAAGAGAGCATACCGGCTCCAATACCCGGGTCAAGGATAGTATCGTCTGCGTCATCTATCGCCCACTTCGCAAGGACCTCACTGATGTAGTTCGGCGTGGCAAACTGGCCGAGGTCACGCCGTGCATCTTGGACGAACAGTCGTTCATACACCATACTGAGGGTCTCTGCAGGGTAAGAAGCCGAACTAAGTACGCTTCGCAGGGCGAGAACTGTTCGAATCTCGGATCGATCAAGTTCTCCGATCAACTCACTAGGAACACTTAGCTCAAAGCCTTTGTTCTGTGTGACCCCCTCCGCTTTAGCGAAGTCGGTCTCCACCGAGAGCGCTCCTAACTCTTCGTATTCTGGTTCATACAGATCGTATAGAGTGCTCTTGAGGAAGAAGTCAAAAATACAGGCTCGAGAAAGGATCTGTTGCGCACAGTGAGAGTCATCCATATTTCGTCTTGCAAGCCACTGCTGGTACCGGGTTGGAATATCATCGGCCAGTAGCTCGTTTTGAGATAAATTACACGCGATACTGTTGACAGTCTCGATGAGAAGACATGCGATTGTTTCTTGATCATAACTTGCTCCCGTTTTACCGGATTTCTCCAGCGATGATGGATCTAACTGCCACTGATGAGCCGCACCAACTCGGGTGCTTTTAACGGCTCCAAGAACCTGAAGCTCTTTGAGTTTCTTAATCGCTGTGTCATAAGAAGAGCCAACCGCAGATTCAATGTCACTCGTGCTTGCCGGCTCGGCCTTGGCGACCGCAGTGAGAAATTCATGGAGCGGGAATTTCAACTGAGGCTTATCTTCCCTTAGATCCTGACAGAGAGACATACGGTTGAAAATACAGCCACCTGTATTGGGTTTTTTGATTGGCGAAGGATGCAGAGTTAAGATCATTTCAGATACAGATATTCGGGTAGACGCGGCCTTCTCGGTTGGCAAAAAGGACAGGAAACCCCGATAGAAGAAGGTGATTTGAAGCTTATCGCTGATGGGGATATCCGTCTTCGAAGGTCCTGCAGGCATCAATTCGAAAATCGATGTCTACCGTGGCATCGAAGGTAGCCGTACTACTCGGTTTGATATCGCCACGCACCAGACAGACCCCATCAATAGAGAGGGCATTTTCCTCTATTGCCTCTTGAGTTTCGAATGAGAGGGAAGTCGCCTGTGCCAAGTCTCTGCAGGTCTGGATTGCATTATAGTGATCACCCGCTTCCGATTCTGCAGGCGTCGTGAGAACAGCGACATCAATGTCGAATTCCAATAGTTCCGTATGGATCATTTCAACAAACCTCGGGGTTAGTTTTTCGCTCTGAATGAGCACTTCTTCGCGAGCAAAGGAAAGATAGTCCTGCAACAGCCCTTCTGCCTTGAACCCACTTGAGAAGGAATCCGCAGGGTTTTCTACTGCCTCAAGTATCTCGCTTAACGCACCTCGCCCGAGTGATCGGCTACTCACGAACGGACGGTCGAATGTGAGGAATGAGCACTCTCGGGTTTCCTCCACACAGTGTTGACAGCCGTCCCAACAGAGTGGAGCATCACGCAGAACGTCTCGGATCGAATTTCGTGACTCATCGTCAGCAAGCTCAGCCGAGTCAATATCGCTAGTTAGCTCATCAAGCACAGTCTCGGAGACATCATCTGCGTCTGTTTCAGAGAGGTACTCATATACCGCTCGACGAACCGATCTAGCATGCGGGTATACATGATCTGAGTCCAGCCCTTTGAACGCTCGTGCCATTAATTCGGCATGGGCATGTTCGTCCTCGAAATCGCGTCTAGATAGTGAGTTGAACTTTCCTTGTACCTCCTCTTCATGCGCGGTCAAGAACTTGACGACAGGTGTGACCAACTCCCCAATGGTTTCGATACCGTCGTCTTCCAGCTGCCCCACAAATTCCGATAGATACCCGAATCCGCCGACTGCAGTCTCAAAGAGAACGATCCTTGTCTTATTGGAGGTCGCTGTTTGGACATCTGCCGCCGGGTGTTCGAGATAATACCCGAGATGCTCGGTTTCTGCACCGAATCGCATGCAAAGCCGGTCTCTCAGGAGGTGTGAAAGTGTGTGGAGGAGGGTTACTTCTGCAAAATCACGCGCGTCCTCATTTTCTTCGAAGTTAATACGTTTGGCGCGTTCACCGAGGTTGGGATCCCCTTTGAGACCGGACGCAGCTCCCTCCTCCATCTTATCGAACGCGTTGAAGCCGTTCTTTCGATCGACCTGCTCTTGGTCTTCATGATAGAGTAGATACTTTAGGCCAAGCCACTCCTCAATTCGCGTTGAAGAGTCGATTACGTCCAACACGAGATCTGTTAGGACATCCTCTTGGAAGTCTAGCTCAAGGGCGCTTACTTGCCGTGTTCGAAATCCGATGCCCTCCGAGAGGAAGACGTGCGCACTCCACATATAGTCGGGCTGGGAATTAAACGAAACTTCATCGATATATGCGCGGAACTCACCCTTATCGGCTAGCCCAAGAGAGAAGAGCGGCCGATCACCGTACCGAACAGCCCCGATACGCTCGGGGTCCCCACCCGACGAATCCGAATAATGCTGTAGAACGTTCGGATAGATTTTATAGAGTCGGTCATACCGCTCGTCCTTCCGGTATTCACTGCAGCCCCCCTCCGCCTGCGGATTCTTCTGGTGGGGACACTCATGACGAACAGGGCATTTCTCTTCGCTTGAGGCAATAACGAAGGCCTTCCGGCAATGGTTAGTTCGGGAAAGTGAGTCATGACTAAATTCCATGTGGACTGGTGGATAGTCCCAAGCTCTGTCCGAATCTAGGGAGTTGTTTTCATAGATGATCTGGCTATCTGATCCCTCCTGAAATTGGGTGAACTTCAACAACAAGGGCTGCACGATATCTTTATCGAACGCCTCAAGTGGGACCTCGTATTGATCCCGAGTTCCCTGACTCCGATAACTCGAAGAGCCATACAGGCGGTGGTCTTCGGCTTGTAGATAATTAACGGGCGGGAGCAACAATTCAAACGGTTCTGTATTTCGTAGCTGGAAGGGCGTGTACCCGTAAAGTGCGCTAATTCCTTTTTTACTCATGCAGTGGTTTCCTCCATATCGAACTCCGGTTGCGGCGCTTCGAAGGTTCCCGTGAAGTGGATAGAGTTCTGCAAGATTGTATTCAGTACGGGGAAAAGGTGCGCGCCCTCGGCACGCTGGTACTCCACGACCAGTTCTTCAAACCGACTCAAAACGTGTGTCGACGCCAGCACTTCGAGGTTCTGCTCTTGGAGTATCCCAACCTGATCTAAGAGGGACTCGATTTCGGATTTGAAGTTGTCCTCTCGGTTCGGTTCGAATCGCTGCACTGCGTTCGTCAGTTTGTCGGTGATCTCCTCCATGTGTAAGTCGTATTTTTCCTCTAATTCAGAAGTGGAGCCGTATTCACCGCTGACCCAAACCATTAGCTCCATAAAAAGAAGGTCATGCATCTCCGAGCGTTCTGGGATTCGGTTGATAGCATCACGGAGTTCACTCTCATTTTCTTTGACCCACTGTCGTAGGTGGTCCGGGTCACGCGTATACCATGCATGTCGCACCGTCTCCTCTAAGTTATTCACCAAGTGGGTTAGCGTCCGAAGAGAATCTGCTGTTTCCTCAATGGGTTCCATGTACTCTTCTGGAATATCTGGAAGTGCAGCGAGATCTCGACGGACCGATTCGAGCTTTCGCCGAATTTGCCGAAGCTCTCGGTAGTACCGCTGTGATTTCGTAAGAATACCTTCCGGGTCGATGTCCAACGCCTCATCCGTCGACTCATACCCGGAAACAACCGTTCGAAGCTGGGCTAGGAACTCCTGTTTCTGTCGCTCAAATGTATCCCTGCGTGTGCTTTCAGGGTCAACAAACGAGTGAGGCAATTCAGTATTTTCAACGTATGTGATCAACTCCCGGAGGAAGTCGATAAGCTCGGCGCGAGTTTTGATGCCGTCTCTACCATCTGCATAGGTATTGTACCCCTCCCGTGCCATCCTGTGGAGAGCTCTAGAAAGGACATGCTGAACCTGTATTGAGGCACTGTTCCCGATCTGCGACGGCGAGAGGTTCGAGGTGCTCTCCAACTCCTCTCGGAGTTCTTCGTCAAACATGTACATCATGCTGGAGGGCTTTGATGAGAATTCGATAATTCCGAGTCCGACGCGATAGGTATCTGGATTTCGTCCAGCCCGCCCGATGCGTTGAATGACACCTTCATTTTTCCCCGGCGGTAACTTATACTGAAGGACTGCAGCAACGCTGTTTAGGTCGACACCCATTTCCAGTGTCGACGTTGAAAGAAGAAGCCGTTTGCCTCCATCTTCTGCGTTGAACGAATCTTCGATGTGGTTGCGTTCCCGATCAAGAAGTTCCCCCGAATGGGTCCCGATGCTATTTGCGAAGTCAGTCATCACGTAATCCTGGAAGTCACTTCGCGACGAATCGACCCAATCACGAGGAAGTAGAGATTTCCAGGAGAAGGGGTCCTGATCGCTAATATCGACATCAGGATGGGTGTGTCGAACAACCTCTTCCCCCCGGTTGCCACTGGGAGAAAGGATGTAGCTCGCGATGTAGCTGTATTGGCGGTTGATCTCTGCAATGCTGTCGATGAAGTTCAGCGCCCGGAAACTCCGTCTCGCACACCAGAGGTTCAAACACTGAACCATCGCTTCGTTTAGAGTTTCAACACTCCGGTTGGGTGGGGGAAGAACGTAGTAATGGACGAGATGGCGCTCGTCGTCGACGCCAGCATCTGCTAGCACATCTTCGTAGTCTACATGAACGACCGCCTCCCGATCCAGCGTGGTCAGGTTTCGTGTAAACTCGACGGGGTTTGAGAGAGTAGCAGAGGACAGGACGAATTGTGGGATCGCGTCTTCTGCCTTGGCATCTTTGAGGAGTTGTAAAATGTACTGGACATGACCCCCGACATAGCTGGTGTATATGTGGGCCTCATCAAGTACGACATATTTTAAATCGTCATAGCGTGTTGCGTTGTTTCCTCGTGAGCTTCGAAGTCGATGGTAAACGGTCCAAACAGTGCTTAGCAGAATCGTCGGTGGATCCCGTGCAATGGCGGACTTGGTGGGAACAATGTAATCGAGGATTTCGTTACAAGCAGGACACCTGACCTGAGGGTTGCCGGCAACGGATTCGATCATCAAGTCGTTTTCATTATCATGGTGCTCGCATCTCGGACAGGTAATGCCGAAAAAGCTCTCTTCGTCCCTCTCTCTGACCTCATTGGGTGTCTCACCGTGATCTACCCCCAGCGATATCGTTGGCTTGCCTGTGTTCTCAAGACGGTCATTCAGTCGATCGAGCCGTGGCAGGAGCGTCGAAAGTTGGTCACGGATTAGCGCCTGTCGAGGATAAAGAAGTAATGAGGATGTCTGAACATTCCCTCTGTCGAGGGCATCAAGTGCATGTTTGAATGATGGGATCGAAAACGTGAGCGACTTTCCGGAGGCTGTCGGTCCATCCAGTGTAAGACAATCATTGGCTGGACTGAGTACTTCTTCGATCGCCGTTGCCTGATGACTAGAGAGCCCATCTATCATTGAGTTGCCTCCTTCAATAGCATGAACAATCAACTCGGCCTTCTCATCGTCCAGCTCCGCACCATCTAACACTTCTCTGAGGTCTCTTGCGCCGAAATCAGGTACTTTCTCAGTCTCGATGGAAATGTCCGACTCGAACACCAATGGGTCCTGATCGTAGCCATTTCGGATGTTCGAGAGACGATGAAGAAGATCGAAGTGAGTTGTCCGATAACCAGAGGGAAACTCTAGAAGCATCCCGTCTTCGAGTAACTCTGCTGGTGAGACGCCATCTTGTAGGCATTCCGCCAGTGCTTCATCGTTGAGATAAGTTTCTGGGGGGGACAACGATTCCCCATGCTTTCGGTAAAGCGACTCTTCGCGTTGTAGAAGGGCTTGATAACTTTTGATCGCCTCTGAGTTCGGAGTTGTCATGATGGTCTATGATCGTTATTAGCGGAGCGGTTGACGCTCATTTGTTTCCTGTGTCGGGTCAAGCTTTGGGAGGATACGGTCCGCTAACTCATGCTCTCGAACCGGTTTGAACTCCGAGAGCCGGAGCAAAGGCTGTGGAAGGGTTGCCGTCCGTCGCCGTTCATTATCGTCTTGTGGATAAACTCGGCTGAAGGCTTCTTCGACAGGAGAAGGAGTTGCTGAATGAGCCTTCGAGATCGTGTTCTGCCATTTCTCGGTCTGGGAGCCTGAATGTTGGCTGTCAACAACAACCGATATCACATATCCTGCTTCAATAAGGCCACGATAGAAGGGGACAGAAAGCCCCCGTTCATAGCTGTTAGCTGTGCGGGCGACGTTTTCCCATGTCCGTCGGAGTAATGTGGGAGAGACATGGCTTCTTCCATCATCAATATTAGTCACGGCGAGCTCGGTCAATGAACACAACATTCTAAATCCAGTGACAATGAGTGCTGTCCGAGCGTTGTATGATGATAGATCGATATTCCAGAGATCGCGGATTTCTGCGTCGAGATCACCCGGTGAAGTTTGGATTGCGTCACTCAGAATCCGATTCGTGACGATAACAGCTGCACTGAGCACCGAATACTGGCTATAGAATTGCTTCTTGCGATCATTTTCGAGAAGTTTCCGATAAGCTTCTAGTTGCTCTGAAAGGTATCGATGATGAGATTCTGAATCAAATTTTGCCGTTTCACGGAGCTCGATGAGGGCGAAATACCAGCCCGTGAGTTCGGTCTCCTCAGAGATCATGTGATTCGAATCGCCATCAAACACAACGCGGAAGCCCTCATGACTCAGCCGAACAGCATCCTCCGAACCAAATTGGAGGCCGAGTTTATGCGTAGACTTGAGCAGGCGAAGGCATTCCTTGGCTTCATCGGTGGCACCAGACTGATCCGCTTTGAGGGCAAGCGCTGGGATGAACTCAACGAGAGGGGGGTGGAATAGCTCTCTACCTGTCAATTCTTCATTTTCGCTTAGATTGAGCAGTTCACGACTGTACTGGAGTTGGCCAGCCTCAGAGCGGTCTCCCTCTACAAACTCATCCTTTGACTGAAGAAGTGGCAATTCGTCTGTTTGCGATCGATCGACGGTCTGTGTCTTCTCGGGTTCGCCCAATAGCCTCTCAAGAGAGAACCGGGTGATATCAAAGACCTTTATCGTCATTACGTTGATGCCCCGTGACCAACTTGAACTCGAATTGTCCTCAATCAGTGAACAAAGGAACTCGTGGAACCCACGGAGTGGGTTTTCGTCAACTCTTCGGGATTCTCGTACATTTCGAACCTCACTCAGGTATCGATCCCCCGTAATCCGGCTTTCGTACGCTGCGACGATTCCTGCAGGAGTTGCGAGGGTCAATGAGCGGATCGCGTATTCTCCGATTGCCCACAGGCTAACTCCTGCAAGCGTCACGAGTGATGCGGCCGTCGCGAGCCGTAACGTCTCTGGTATTACGTTCGTGATTGTGATTACGAGTGCATTCAAGAAGAGTGAAATACAGACCATAGCGAGTGTCTGCCGAAGGTGGCGGTTATCCGTAAACAGCCAGGTCAGTCTTGCAGAGTATTGTGGACTTGTCAACTGGACCCCAACGTAGGTTAATGAAAACACGATTGCGAGAACGCTCGCTTGGCTAGTGAACAGCACTTCCGCAAGTTGTCCTGGTGCGCTCTCGGAGACAACCGGACCGCGGTTAAATTCATACTGCCAACACGTAACAAAAGCTACCACTAGGACGAATGCCCCTATAGCAAAGACAGGGGACTGCTTTCCGATTCGCTTGTTCCAATCTGTCCCCGAGATATGGCGTCATTTCCCATCCTTCTTAATAAATTCAGGCCATTATACTGATGGATGTCGAGTGACACAATTCCATCCGATAGATGTGACTGTCAGTAGAGATCTACAGTTGGATACGGAATTAAAGTATATTAAAAATACATTTATATTTAGGGTCGAATGTAGTATATTATAAACTCGTCTTAATTAAATCGTTTAATTTTCATATTGACCTCCGACGAAAACTCAATACTGTATTTTTGCACCCTCTCTGGAGCAGTCGACACCGCTACCCCCTGCGATAGCGGGCAAAGCGCCGCTTTGTGGATACAGACAGTTGACAAATCGTCTCTTGGGCCTTGTCCGAGAGTGGATAGTCTTCCTGATTATCCCGAGTCCCTCACGTTCAGATTCGGATTTGTAGGACTTCTATATAGGCCGCGTTCTGCTCCATTGCACTGGTCGCACAACGGACCACCACAATCCTCCCCTTCGTCTTATCGGGACTGTCGTAGCAACATGGTCGCCGGTGAGCACTCGTGTGGTTTTCTGTGCGCCCCGGGGGGTGGGGCGCATCCTGCCGGAGGCGTCTCCGTCCAACGGAGTCGTTATGATGGAGACACTTGATTCGTCGGTCTCGTTTGACGAGTCCGACACGCGAAACGGCGAGATGCACAGTGCGATCAACGAGTGGATCGACGATCTGGTCGTAGCCGTCGACGACGCACGAGCCAGCCAGCAGTTCCAGGAGTGGCTGGACATCCAGCAGCGTTTCCACGACTACTCCTACCGGAACACGTTGCTGATCAAACGGCAGTGTCCTGAGGCGACGAAGGTCGCCGGGTATCGGACGTGGCAGGAAGAGTTCGACCGCCACGTCACGGAGGGCGAGTCGGCCATCTGGATCTGGGCGCCAATCATCACGACGCGGTGTCCCGAGTGTGAGAATTCGCCGAGCTACCACGAGCAGATCGGGTGTGACTACGACGAGACAGAGCCCGAGGAGTGGTCGGAGGGGTTAGTCGGGTTCAAGCCCGCACCGGTGTTCGACGTGTCCCAGACCGAGGGTGAACCGTTGCCGGAACTAGAGACCGAGGCGACTGGGGACGCCAGCGACCACGTCCCGCGGTTGACCGACCTGGCTGACGAGGTTGGCGTGACTGTCCGGATCGTTCCCGACGGCGAGTGGTCACACGATGATGCGGATGGTGTCTGCCAGTGGCCCGATAGTCGGGATGGGGATCCGGTCGTCGAGATCCGGGACCGCGAGTAGCGGGCAACAGTCGTCGGGACGTTGCTTCACGAATACGCCCATGCACTCTTGCATTCCGGAGATCTTGACGAACCCGAACGGGCAAAGCGTGAGGTCGAAGCGGAGGCTGTCGCCTATATCGTCGGCCGTCATTGCGGGCTCGACATGAGCGGGTCAGCGTTCTACCTGGCGGCGTGGGAGTCTGAGACGGAGGATGCGATCCGGGATCGGCTTCAGCGGATCAGCCAGACGGCGGCAGACCTGATCGAATTCGTGACTGAATAACGGCTCGTACTGCTATACTGGATCCGGCTGAAGGAATGCTGAAACCAATGAAAACTACGAACGGTGCAGTACGGGAAGAACGAGAACCACTCAAATTCCCATAGAGGAGGAGTCCTACAATCGTTGCCTCCTCAATGAAGATGCAAGAGATACTAGCGGCGAAATTGGTGATGATCCCAAAACCCCGTTCCAAGTCCAACTTAGGTGACTCTGATTTCAACGAGCGGTTCGATACAATTCGGATCGTTTAGTACTTTGAGCGGAAAGACTTGACTATCAGGTTTCAGTATCGGCTTCCTCTATTGCTCTAGGATCTACAAAGGGGAATTCCTCGGACGATTGCGGAACCGTGGCGGTCAGGTGGATTCCACCGTAATCCAATAACCGATATTCGCCTTCATACGCACCAAAATTTTCCGACCAGTATATATCTAACCCACCGCCCATTGAACCTGCCATAACAGGATTTACGCCATCAACTGCTTCTACTTCCTCTGCGATTTCGTTTAGTCTGTCTCGGTCCCACTCAATTTCTTGTTCAGCATACGGCATCACCAACCAGAGGCCTGTTGGACTTGCCGATACGACGGGGACAATATACTCTCGGATCTGTTCATACCGAGACAATAGGATCTCGCGCCAATTCTGTACGAATCCCGTGCTCACGGGTACAGATTCATGTTTATCCCGCTCTCTCGCTCCGACAATCTTCGCAATGTACTCTGTTGAACCACCAACCGATTCCGGGAGCTTGCAAACAACTCGACCGCCGCCAAAACTCAGCAACTTCCCCATCTCCTCGCGAATTTCATCGACGACGTCATCATACGTTCGCTGATCTGGGTTATCATCGGGGAGAGAGCTATGGCGAGATTCTGAGCGGGTGAGACATTCAACGGCATATCGTTCTAACTTAATTTGCAACCAGATAGGTATCTGAACAGGATCTTTTGCAGGCTGAATCGGGGGCATACATCTTAGATCCAATCACGCAGAAACGAATTAAATGCTTAAGGGTCCAACCAGTCTATGATCGAGTTTCGAACATAGTATTCACAGGACTACCCGTACCGAAACAAAGTGACTCGTCCAGCGATTAGGGATTCGTTGCTGGCTCACCGCTGGACCTAAGAGGGATACGAATAATTGGACGGGTATGTCTCTGACGCTGGATGAGTTGGACTCTCACCTCTTCAAGTGCGCCGACATCATCCGCGACGCGGTGGACCCGACCGACTACAAGGAGTATATTCTGCCGCTCGTCTTCTACAAGGCCATCTCCGACGAGTTCGAGCAGGAGTACGAGGAGATCGTCGACGAGTACGGCGAGGACTTCGCTCGCCGAAAGAACCTCTACGACGTGCCGGTCGTCCCCGAGGGCTACCTATGGGACGATCTCCGAATGGAGAGCGAAAAGGTCGACGAAGTTCTCAACGAAGCCTTTGAGGAATTGATTGCGGAGAACCCAGACCTCGAAGGTATCTTCAATACTAGCTACGTCGAACCCGACGGACTCACCGACGACCGACTAATCAAACTCCTCGAACATCTCGAAACCGTTGATCTCGACCGAGACAGCGTCCCACCGGACATGCTCGGCGAAGCGTACATGGATCTTGTGCGGCACTTCGCCGAGGAAGAGGGGAAATCCGGTGGTCAGTTCTTTACACCGCCGCACATTGTTCGGCTCTGCGTTCGTCTCGTCGATGAGTTTGAGGACGGGATGACCTTCCACGACCCGACCGTCGGCTCTGGTGGGATGCTGACCGAGGCGGCCCAGTACTATCGACGTGAGCAGGACGGTGACCCGTCGAAGCTCACCTTCACCGGCCAAGAGATCAACCCCGATATCGCCGCTATCGCACGGATGAATCTTGCGCTCCACGCGCTCAACGGCGAGATTGAGCGTGAGGATTCCCTGCTTCGGCCGGCTTTTACTGACGGTGAAGAGCTGGAACGCTTCGACCGTGTGCTCGCCAACTTCCCGTTCTCGGCAGACTGGGCGAAAAGCGACCTGCAGGACGACCCGTATGGTCGCTTCGACTGGCACGAGAAGCTTCCGCGGGCCGACCGTGGCGACTACGCGTTCATCATGCACATGGCCGAGCAACTGAAGGACCCCGACCGTAGCGACGATTCCGGTGGGAAAGCCGCCATCGTCATCCCGCACGGCGTGCTCTTCCGTAAGCACGAAAGTCGGTACCGGGAGCCGATGCTGGAGAATGACTTGGTTGAGGCCATCGTCGGCCTACCCGAGAACCTGTTCCAGAACAATTCGATTCCGTCAGCCATCCTCGTGTTGAACACTGACAAGCCCGTAGAGCGCAAAGGCGAGGTGCAGTTCATACACGCTGCCGACGAGGACTTCTACCGCGAACTCTCGAACCAGAACGAACTCACTGACGAGGGCGTAGCCCACATCGTCGAGAACTTCCGCAACTGGGCGACCGAGGAGCGGGTCAGTCGCACAGTGTCACTGGAGGAGATACGGGAGAACGACTATAACCTCAATGTTGCACTATATGTAGACACGACTGAACCGGAAGAAGAGATTGATGTAAAAAAAGAATTGTCTAAACTGCGAGAATTACAGGCTGAACGCAAAGAAATAGAGAACCGAATTGATGAACATGTTGAGGTGTTAGGATATGAATGAACCCGAGGGAGAGCAAGCAACACTCAATGAAATCACAGACGAAAGTACAGATGAAGAACACAAGCTAGAACGAGTAGGATTAAAAGAACTCAAACTCCCGAGTCAGTGGGAAGTATCGAAGATAGGAGAAGTATCTGATATAAAAAACGGGAATAGAAAAATAAAGGGGCACGAATATTCAGAGGAAAGTACTGGGTATCCATTTATACGTGTTAAAGATATGGAATTTGGGTCCGTTTCTACCGATAATTTAGAGTATTTAAAGGAGGAAACCGCTTCTCAGATGGATAGAGGAATAATCACCTCAGACGATGTATATATAACGGTAACTGGTAGTGTAGGTAATGCTGGAACTGTCCCCCAAGAGCTAAGTGGGGCAAGATTTACCGACAACGCTGCTAAATTGTATAATTTCAAAGGTATGAACAATGAGTATCTAGCACAATACCTTCGTTCCGAATTTGGGCAAAATGAGGTCCATAGATTCACTGCAGGTTCTAATCAGCCGAAGCTTTCTATGTATATGATTGAAAAGATGGAGGTTATTCAACCGATTTTAAGAGAACAACAAAAAATTGCCAGTATACTCTACAACGTTGACCAAGCAATTCAGAAGACTGCAGAAATCATCGACAAGCGGGAAAGGCTCAAATCCGGCCTGATGCAAGATATTTTTCGATATGGTATATATTCTGATGGACAGCTACGGTCACCTGAAGACAACCCAAACCAAAAAGCAAAGTATGGTTTAGTCCCGGAGGGTTGGGAAGTAATACCTCTCAAAAATATCGTCGCAGATGATTCTCCAATTACCTACGGGATTGTGAAGCCTGGCGACCATCACCCCGGAGGTGTTCCGGTCGTAAAGGTAGAGAACATTAAAAACGGAGAGGTTCAGACGGACAATCTACTTCATACTGACCCGGAGATTCACAAGAAATTTGATAGAGCGGAACTCAAAGAGGGCGACTTGCTGTTTACGATTCGTGGCACAGTAGGTCGAATGGCTTTCGTCCCGGAAAGTTTGGAGGGAGGGAACCTCACGCAGGATACCGCGCGAATCAGGGTTGGAGACGCCAATCCAAGATTCGTACGATACTACCTCGAAACTGCAACGCCGAATAACTACTTTGAGCGTCACACAAAAGGTCAAGCCGTCCAGGGAGTCAACTTAGAAGACCTCCAAGAAGTCCCAGTTCACCTCCCTTCTCGTGAAGATCAGAAGCGAATCGTCAATATTCTCGACTCACATACAGAGCTGATTCAGAATGAGAGAGAGTATCGTGACCAACTCAAGCGATTCAAACAGGGCCTCATGCAGGACCTCCTCTCTGGAGAAGTCAGAACGACCGACACTTCCATAGAGGTGCTTCCCGAAGTCGCACAGCATGGTTAGAACGCCGTCCGAGCAGGGCGTCGAAGGGTCCCTCCTCTCGTGGCTCGATGGCGTCGGGTGGGAAACCCACGGCCAGGACGGCCGCCGAGGCGCGAACGTCCTCGACGATACTTACGAGCGCCGGACCAACGATGTTGTCTACTGGGATCTCCTCGCCGAGCAGGTCGTCGCGCTCAACGACGACGTGACCGAGGACAACGTCGACCAGTTCATCTCATCGCTCAAACGCGACCTGGACCACGACAATCTGATGGACGGCAACCGCGAGTTCTACCAACTGCTCACCAAGGGCAATCGCTTCTCGGTCACCCGGGACGACGGATCGACCGAGACTGTCTACATCGACCTAATCGACTTCGAGACCCTCGACAACAACCGTTTTCACGCCGTCAATCAGTTCTCTGTCTCCCGCGGTGCGACCACCATCCGCCCGGACGTGAACCTCTTCGTCAACGGGATTCCGCTGGTGACGATGGAACTCAAGAGTCTTGCCCAGGACAACGACTACTACGACGCTATCAGCGACCTCCACGCATACGAGGACGACATCTCGCGGCTGTTCGTCCCCGGACTGTTCAACGTCGCCGCCGACACCACGGAGCTGCGCTACGGCGCCGTCGGCGCACCCACCGAGTTCTACATGAAGTGGGGTGACGCGCCACCCGAGTACGCGGACGACAACGAGATGAAACAGGCCATCCAGGCGCTGTGTAACCCCGCGACGGTGCTGGATCTCCTCAAGAACTTCGTGTTTTACGAGCGCCGCGCCGGAGGTGACGCGAAGATCGTACCGCGCTACATGCAGTACTACGCGGTCAACGAGATACTCGACCGCGTCGTCGAAGGCGAACCACATCCCGACCCCGACGAGGAAGGCCACCTCGACCGCGGACTCATCTGGCACACCCAAGGGTCGGGGAAGTCGTACACTATGCTCTACGCGGCTGAGAACCTGCTCTCTCGGATCATCCTCGACACGCCGCAGGTATTCCTCATCGTCGACACCGACAAGCTCGCCAGCCAGATGCGCGACACGCTCGCCAACATCGGCTTCGAACAGTCGACTATCGCTGAGAGCATCGACCACCTGCAGGAACTCATCGAGCAGGGTCAGAGCGGGCTCGTGCTCACGACCATCCAGAAGTTTCAGGGCGTGGACCCGGAGATTCAGGGGAACGACGAGGTGGTTGTGATGTCCGACGAGGCGCATCGCTTCATGGAGAAGGACCTCAGTAGCCGCCTCAAGGCCGCTCTCCCGAAGAACTTCCACTTTGGGTTTACCGGCACCCCAGTCCGCGAGGGCGAAGGCCAGGAGGACCGCAACACCTTCGACGAGTTCTCACCCGAGGGTGAGGAGTACCTGCACCGCTACTCGGTCAAAGAGGGGATCGACGACGGACTGATCCTCCCCGTGTTCTTCACGCTCCGCCACCAGATGGAGTGGAACGTCGACGAGGCGGCCCTTGACGAGGAGTTCGAGCAGCAGTTTGCCGGTCTTTCGACCGAAGAGAAACGCGAGTTCATCAAGGAGAACATCACCAGTCGGGACTTAGCCGAACTCGAACCGCGAGTCGACCGCATCGTCAAGGAGATCGACGACCACTACGAAGGCGTCGAGAAGAACGACTGGAAGGGGATGGTCGTGACCCCAAGCCGCGAGTCGGCCGCAATGTACGGCGAGCGACTGCAGGCACGCCGCGGCGAGGAAGAGGTAGAAGTCCTCTATACGGCCACCAACGACGATCCGGATCTGGTCCAGCAGTTCCACACTGACGACGAGGAACGCGACCAGATTGTCAAGCAGTTCAAGGACGAAGAAAACCCAAAACTGCTGGTCGTTCACAACATGCTCCTGACGGGCTTCGACGCGCCCGTCCTGAAGACGATGTATCTCGACCGCAACCTGAAGAACCACAGTCTCATGCAGGCCATCGCCCGGACCAACCGGGTCGCCGACGGGAAAGAGAACGGTGAGATCGTGGACTTCCAGGGTGTCTTTGAAAACATCGATGAAGCTCTCGACTACGACACGGAAACGCAAGAGTACGCCGCCCGTGACAAAGACGAACTCTTCGACGACTTGGTCGAGCAACTCGACACAGTTCTCGATATCTTCGACGGTATCCCGATGGACGATTCCCAAGAGACGCTTGACGAGTGTCTGGCTCGCGTGAGTACCCATCCGGAGAAGGGTGACTTCAAACAGGGCTTCCGCCGGCTGCAGAACCTCTACGAGTCCGTCTCACCCGACTCCCGGCTCGTTACCGAAGGGATCCAGGACGAGTACAAGTGGGTCGCTCGTGTCTATACCGCCTTCCAGCGTCATCACAACCGCAAGGACCGACCCGAGGATGCCATGCGGGAAAAGACGAAGGAGATAATCGAATCTCACGTCGACGTTGGCGAGATCAAGCGGGACTTCCCGGTGTACGAACTCGGCACAGAGCACCTGGAAGCCATCGAGAACATGGACGAACCCGCGACCGCGGCGACGAGCATCGCCCATACCACTCGCGAGCACCTACAGACGCGGACCGGACAGAACCCGCGATATGAGCGCCTGAGCGAGCGCGTCAACGAGATCGTTGAGGAGTGGGAGCAGGGCGACCGAAGCGATCCAGAAGCTGTGGAGGCTCTCAGGGAAGTCGAAGAGTCAGTCATCGAAGTCGACGAGCAAGCCGGCGAACAAAATAGAGCACGAGCGGAGTTTGCCATCTTCACCCACCTCACTGAGGAGACTCCCGACGCCGTCGATTCGGAAGAGCAGGCCCAAGCTGTGGCCGAAAACTTGGTCGGGGAATTCGACGACCGAGTCGACCGGAGTTATCCCGGCTGGGAAAGCAACGACACGACACTGAAAGAGATAGAGAAGATACTGTTAGACGTACTCGTCGTCGAGCACGACCTGCCCGACTTGATGAAAGACGACTCGTTCGCAGACGACGTTCGGGGCTATCTCATCCAGAACTATGTCCAAGACTGAGCGGACAACGTCGCTCGCTGGGCACTCTGTGGACTATCAGGTCCGTCATAGTGAGGACGCTACTGAGCCGCGAATCGACGTTGACATCCATGGGGTGCAGATCACACTCCCCGAAGAATCAGACGAGGACCCGGAGCGGTTGTTGAACGAAAACGCAAACTGGGTGCTCGAAAGGAAGTTGAAATACGAGCGATACCGGGAGCAAGCTCCAGACCGGATGTTCGAACCCGATGAAGAGTTCCCCTATCTCGGTGAAGACCGGGCGATTGTGGTCGAACCACGGGGAAGCCACAGCGTCGACGAGGAGAGCATCCGGCTCCGGAAGAGCACGGTTGACCAATCCTCGTTACGGCGAGTGCTCGAAAACTTCTACCGAAGTCGAGCCCGCGAGTATCTCACTGACCGTGCCGACCACTTCGCCGACGAGATGGGTGTAGAGTATGACCGGATAGAACTACGGAACCAGCGGACCAGGTGGGGGAGTTGTTCTACTAATGGGGCCCTCAGCCTGAACTGGCGCTTGGTGATGGCACCCCGAGGTCCCATCGACTACGTGATCGTTCACGAGCTGGCGCATCTTGTCGAGTCGGATCACAACCGAGAGTTCTGGCGTATCGTCGGAAAGCAACTCCCAGACTACAAGGAACACGCCGACTGGCTTGACAAAAACAGCATCAAGCTGGTCTTCTCTGAGGACGATATTTGAGAACTGTCTTTGCGTCTAGAACGCCTCCTGTAGTGGCCCCGCTTGGTTGACTGTCTCGTGCGTTTCGCGTACCTCGTCGAATGAGAGATATCGAAGAGTGCAGTGTTCAGCCGGCCCCAGAACCTGTTGGAAGGTGGGTCGGTTGATCTCCTCTCGGACTTTATCCTCGTCGTCAACGGCAGCGACGATGTGCATGTCAACGGCGATATTCGGGACTTTGACCATGAAGTCCGTCATTCGGAGAATCCCGCTGTAGATACTCGTCGTACTTTCGACTTCGAACATTTTTGCGATAAAGTCTCCGTCAAGCCAGATCACGTCGACGTATTCGATAATGCGGGTCGCAGCGGGACTGAACCCTGGAAGATTGAGATGTTCAACGCACTCCTCGCCGAGTCGACTTCCGTTGTATTCCCGATTCTTGTCGTTCCGAGCGACGTACACGTCGTATCCGTGTGCGAGACCGAGTTGAATGAGGCGCCACTGAATCTCGGTGTGTTCCCGTGAGTCCTTGCCTTTGCTTTCTTTCGTCTCCGGCCCGTCGGGACCATCGCCACTCTGGAAATCCTGAAACGCTTCTTCGATCGAGTTGTACTGTTGGAGGAGGCTGTTGACGGCGTCAGGTGACACACGGAGGAAGCGGTACGGGACCCACGCCTCTTCGTAGCCGAGTAGCACTGCTACCTGTTCACGGGGAACAGAGATCTCCTGATAATCTTCGACTGTGAAGATGAACCGACTTTCCTCGTTTTGCCAGAGATCACCTCCGGTCTCCGGATCTTCGAACGCTGTTCCAACTCGACCAGCCGCGAAGAACTCGCCATTGTGATAGAACAAGAGTGGATCGCCAGGTTCCATCTCCTCAAAGAAGGTGCGCTTCTGCTGGCCTTCTGTCGTTCCCCAGATTCGCACCTGATCTTCACGTTGCAAATCTTCCGGTGCGTGCTCTGGAATTGCGACCGGCGATGCGACTGTCTCCTCAAATGAGTGGATCCAATCATCGCCAACCGGGATAATATACAGGCGAGTCACTATTGTGGTCAATTGCTTGCGACTGGTTTGAAATTTCGGGCTGAGAGGATGTAGAAGGAGTCACTTGGTAGCCGGAAGATTCAATGAGAGATACCGACTGCGTTCCATCGTGTCAGCTGTCGGGCCAACCGAGCGGTGGCAGTGGTGGGCGACAAGATACATCCTCAACGATATCCGGTCAGCAATGTCGCCCCATCCCATTCCCTTATATTCGGTAGACGGGGAGGCACCTGAAACCACGAGTCGGGAACTCGACCGATTCACGTCGGAGTTCCCGTCCGATAGTGCCTATCTCTATGTCCTCTATACCGATGACCACCCGTCAGGAACGGCCTGGACGCCGAGCCGTCTGCGGCCGGTCTACGTCGGCGAGACTACCGACATCGCGGGGCGACTCGCTACGCATGTCGACAAGCTTCGCGGGCCCAACCCGAACCACGATAGCGACCGGTGGGGAAAGTACAACCACCTCGCTACCGTTCGCGACCGGGCGGATAGCCGACTGTATGTCTGGGCACGGCCCGTCACAGCAATCGAACGTGGCCCCTACGGCCACGACTGTGCCGCCAAAGAGCTCGAAGCGAAACTCGTCGGGCTCCTCCACAGGATCCCCCCGTTGCGACGAACACTCGCGAATCGCGAGCATGTCCCTCACTGGAGTCGCTACGCGCGGAACAATGATCGAATTGTCTGGGTCCAATTCGATCCGCTCGCGGATCACTTCGACCAGTCTCCCACGCAGGAGACGGCGCCAACGACCGAGCGTTCGAAAGCGGCGCTCTGGCAAGACTGGATCGAGCAGTATCTCGTTGCTGACCTCACAGCGGACACAGCGCCCGATCCGATCCCGTTGTTCGACACGGCTCCAGACGGGGAGACGGTCCACGTCACGGCAGACGAAGTACTGGCCCGCAGTCCGCAGATAGAGCAGCGGATTCGGACCGTAGCCACTCAGTGTCTCGATGGTGGAACACCGATCGGTCGAGACCGGGAGGGGCTGCTGTATCTCATGTACCAGATCCAGGAGGGGGCCGAACCGTCAGATCCCGCAGCGATCGATCCACTCTATCTCGGGAAAGCAGAAATGTGGGGTAAACAAAAGGATTTGAGCACGAACTTCGACGAGTTCCGCCCGAATCACACGGGGACGCGAATGTTCGCCCGCTGGGGCGACGGCCCCGACTGGCACATCGGGCAGCTGTCGGCCGCTGTCCGGACGGGCGAGGAGGGGCACGTCCACTGGGCGGACGCCCTGTTCGAACCGGAATCGCGACGGTTACGCGACCCAACCTACCTGTGGGTCCACGTCTGGGACCGCGACGACGATGTCGGCCCGTATGGCGACTCAGTCTCACTGCCCGTTGTCGAAGCACAACTGATCGCCCTCGCGTACGACGTAGCACCAACCACGCTCCTGAACAAGGACGGCGTTCCCGCGATGGCCCCGATCAAGCAGGCGGAGTCTCACTTCGATTCCCCAGCCGAATGGCCACGTGGCGGGAGTCGACAGCAGAATCTGGACGACTTTCGCTAACCCGATTTGAGGTATAGCCCGTGGAAGAACCCCACTCTCCGGACCCAGGACGGATTACTGGTCCGCTTCGACAGGGACGAGATCGCGGTGACGGAAGGGCACCGAGAGTTCACGGTCCGAGTCAACCGCACGGAGATCGTATGCGTATGCATCCAGATCTCGACTCGTTTCCGCACCGAGATCGTCGACGAACACGTCCACAACTTCACAGACCGTCCCATGTAATTCCGCATCAGGGTCATCAGCATCGAGATAAATCCGAACTCTATCACCGACTGAATACGGGTCCGTCGCGGGCTGGGGGATATCTTCCATGAATCCGGGGTAGCATCACCGCTCGTATCAGTCCACCGCTCCCGCTGGACCGATTCCTCTTGGAGTCCCGATCCGTACGGATCGACGGGTTCCCACATTACACGCCGTGGCCGAAACACCACAGCGAGATACACTAAAGTAGTAGCGACAACGGGGACGAGACAGATCAGCATGGAAGTTGGCTTGGTCAGCTGTACGAAGAGCAAACAGAACACCGCCGCGGAGCCACGAGAGCTCTATATGGAGTCGGCGTTCTTCCGGAAGGCGCGCGAGTACGTCGAAACCAACCACGACACGTGGTATATTCTCTCCGCGAAGCACGGGGTACTCGAACCTAACGGCGACCCCATCGAACCGTACGACGAGACGCTCAGCGGAGCAGCGGTCGACCAGAAGCGGCAGTGGGCGGACGCCGTCTTCGAGGAGCTCCACGATCGAGGGCTCATCACTGACGAAAATCGGCTGGTGTTCCACGCTGGCCGTGACTACTACGACGAACTCCTCCCCTTACTCCAAGAGACGGCTGTCGAAACCACGATACCGACGGACGGACTCCAGTTCGGTGAGACGCTATCCTGGTACAACGACCAGTTGTAGTTATATAAGACGTTATCCGACTATACGCCCTGAACTTCTGTATCGCCAAATTTTCGGATTCCCCGTGCATGATAAACGTCTTCGAGGGTCATCCCGCCGTCTTCCAATTCGATCGTCATTTCCCGTCCGAAAACGCTTTCACGATCAGTATTCCCGAGAAGACCCTCGTTCGTCACAACGAATTCAAGCGTAATCTTATCGAGGCCCTCTACCGCGAGACGATCAGTAGCGGCCATGAGGCCATGCCCACCTACCGAATCATCCGCAGAAATATCCGTGAGCGGCTCTCCCACGAATCGAACTCTGTGCTCTCCAGATTGCAGGGAGTTGCCGACCCGGTTTGCGTACGTACCATCTTCATCAACTCGTCGTAATCTACTACGATCTGATCCCGGGCTAAAGTCAGACACTGGTTCGAAATCAATTCGCGTCTCTAATTCAATATCTGTTGCGACGCCATTCCCTTGATTCGATAGCCAGATCTCAAGCTGCTTCCCATCGACCTCGTATTCTTGAATCTCAAGATGGGGTTTATTCTGGACTTGGAACTGCCTTGATTGGAGCCAGTACTGCCCAAAATAAAGAAGAACGAGCATCGCAGTAAGTAGTACTGAAATTGCACCCTGATTCCGATTTATCCCCGACCGGACCGATGGGAAGTACCACAGAATACCACCGATAAGAACGATCACGATGAGGCCAACGAGCCAGGGCCAGTTTTTGTGCTGGAGTAGATGCTTCGGGATCATCCTATATGATTCGTTGATGAATCTGCAAGTTTAACCCTGTCGAGGTGGCGTTTAAATTCGATTTAGAGGTTCTGCAGTCGGTCGTAGAATACCTCGTGGAACCGCTCACCCCGGTCGAGCATCCAATCGTGATACTCCGGCCAGTCGTCCTTGGCAGCGAGGTCACCGGGTCGTCGGAGCGTGATCTTCGCTCGATTACTGTTTTCGCGCGCGTCTTCGGGCGACTGCCATATCAGTGACTCCCCCATTGCTTCCTCGATCTGGTCCTGCTGGTTCTGGAGTTCCTGATAGATCTCGGGGTCGTCCTGAATAACGAGCTGGCAATAGAGGTTGTCCTCGACCGTATTGGCCGTGAACTGGAGTTTGAACCCAGCGCGGCCGATCGGGTTGTTGTACCAGTGCTGGGGTTTCGGCTTCCGCGCTCGCAACGGCGTCTCCCGATCAGTGATTAGATCCCGGAACTGCGTCCAGTATTCTTCCTGGAGCTGCTGGGTGTCCGAAAGCTCATCCTCGCCCCGCTGTGCTTTCTCCTTCCACTCACTGGGGTCTTCGATCGGATTGAACCGAACAGCGGGCGCCGAATCGCCGATCCGCCAGACCTCAAGCCGAACCGCAAACAGGTCGATGCCCTCGCGGCTGTTTTCGTTGAGCCATTGGAAGGCGTCCTTGTGTTCGTCGTTGAACTGCGGGGCGATCCAAACGATGATGTCTGCGTCGACACCGGCAGCATAGGCGAGACACTTCCCGAGGTGGTCGTGGTCGGATGCCTGCAGTTGGTTCTCGATGACGATCTGGCGGCCGTCGTCGATGACCTCCGCGACGATGTCGACGTTGTACTTCCCGACGCTTTTCTCCGTCTCGGTAACTTCGAGATCCAACCCGAGGACATCTTCGAGGTGCGACGCGTCCTCGTCGCGAATAGAGTCGGCGAGCCAGGGTGTGAACTGGTGGGCTTCGTGTTCCCAGTAGTCCCGCACGTCCTGGGGTTCGAGATCGCGAAAATCAGGCGGATCGAACTGGGACATACGTGGCCTGTTCTTTCCAGGAACTATAACAGTTTGTGAGAGCTACTGCAGGCGTCCAGAGCACGACAGTAGTGGTACGAGACTGTCGACTCACCGAAGCGCCCGCTGTTTCAGTAGGCCGCCCCCAATTTCGCCCGTAACACGATAGTTGTCCAGTGAGCTACGGCGACCTGAACTCTCCCTCGTACAGATCGTTGAGTGTCCCATCTAGCAGCGCGCCGACTCGCACACGAAGCGGTGCTTCTGCTGGCGGCTTCACGTTTAGTGTCTTTTTGATACCCTTCTGTTCAGGGATCGTCGGCAACGACGTGCGGTCCTGAGCAACGACGCCTTTCCCCTGCTGTTCGATGTCGACCTGCACGGCAGCGTTTGTTGCTGGAGCGTCGCCCCAGTTCGAGACGGTCACGTCGAAATTGATCCCCTGGGCAGGCATCACGTAGGACTCCCACTCCAGAGCGAGCGACGGCGACGTATCCACCTCCTCGATCTCCGCGTTCGCTCCCTGTTCTTTCACATTCTGTGGGACCTCTCCAACGGTCCAGCCGGACCCGGTTGTTTCGACGTAGTAGTATCGCTGCCCCTCGTGTTCGTAGTAGGACCCGGAGATGTCGTCTTCACCGGCCACGCCGACGGCCATGTGATTGGCATCCGGAAGCAAGAGCAGGACCACCCCATAGCCCATCGCCTGCAGGACGGCGGCCAGCAGGATCGCGGTGTCCTCACAGTCGCCACCGCGGTCGACGAGCGTTTCGAACGGGTATTTCGGATACTCGTTGTAGCCCGTCGCCGGCTTGTCCTGTGTGTACTCCATTCCCTGGACCCACGCGATCGCGTGGTCGACCGTCTCCCGCGTCGAGAGGTCGTTGCGGTCGCCGAATTGCTCGATCGTGTCGGCGAGCCCAGCGATCGACTCGTCGTCGAAGTCGTCGGAGACGTACGCCCCGTAGTCGCCGATCCGCGGCCGCGTCTTGTAGTAGCGGTACTGTGCCTTCGGGATCGAGAGCGTAAACTCCGTCTGCAGTCCATGGGCCTGTTGCGTAAAGGTCCGCTCGTGGACACCGTCGACAGATGGGTCCGGAAGCGTGCTCCCCGACAACCCATCGAGGTGGTCCGCCTCCGGCAACGGGGTCGCGCTCGTCCCGACAATGTGGTCCGAGACCTTCCGTGTCGTCCCGGCAATATCGGCGTGGAGCATCGTGCCGCCCTTGAGCAGGCCAACGTCGGTATCCTCGCCCGCGATCGTGTGCCGACCGTTGTTGGTGAGTGTCACAAGCGGCGTTCTGGGGTCCTCGTCATCCGTATCGATCTTGATGACTTTGATCCCCGGCGCACCGTCGAGCGTCACGTCCAGCGTTACCCGGAGCTGCGACCGTGCGACCCGTGTCTCAGACCACGTGAGCGACGGCTGTGGTTTGGCCGTCGGCGTCGCCTGGACGGGCTTAGCTGTATCCTGCGGTGCTTGGTCCGGGGTTGGCTGTGGATCTGTTGTGTTGGAACATCCTGCGAGAGAAAGGGGAACTGCAGCACCCGCAACCGAACGGAGTATCGTACGGCGGTTCACGACCCGTCAATCCTCCTGATGGTGCTTATAGGTTCGTTTTACTGATCACAAAGTCGCGAACAATGAGATCAGCTTTCGCTATCCAGTTGTGGATCAGCCCGAGGTTCTATCCCGATTACCGACGAACGATGGTGATATGACTCGCGACACTGATCTGGACCGCTTCTACGACCTCCTGGCCGACCTCGAAGCGGCCGTCGACGGGATGCAGTATCTGCGCGACTGCGACGGCTACATGGACTGGCCCGAGCGTGGCGTCTACTTCTTTTTCAGTCCCGAAGAGGCCCGCGCTGGCGGCCAGCGTCGACTCACCCGAATCGGGACCCACGCCGTCTCCAGTGGGAGTGGCACCTCGCTGTGGGACCGGCTGCGAACCCACCGCGGGATCAACAGCGGGACCTTCGCCGGCGGCGGCAACCACCGTGGCTCGGTCTTCCGTAAACGAGTCGGGGAGGCGATGCGTACCCGCGACGGGCTCGCCGAGGTTTACCCGGAGTGGGGCGAGGGTAGCAGTGCCGACCGCGAGATCCGGCTCAAGGAAACCGGGCTGGAGCGCCGCGTGACCGAGTACATCGGGGACCTGCCGTGCCTCTGGCTCGACGTCAACGACGAACCCGGACCCGAGAGCGACCGGGCCTACATCGAGCGCAACGCGATCGCGCTGGTGAGCAACTATCGAACGGACCCACTCGATCGCCGGACGGGTGACTGGTTGGGGATGTACTCGCCGGCGCCCGCGATCCGTCGCTCCGGACTGTGGAACATCAACCACGTCGACGAGTCCTACGACCCGGCCTTTCTCGATCTCTTCGAGGAACGCGTCGCAGAGACCACGCCGCTGTAGCCCATCACCTACTTGCGCAGGAGAATATACGACGCGACAGGTAGAGATAGGTCCAGAGCCAGCGCTGGGACTGTCGCTGATCCGAATCCGCACGATCGGTTTGTCACCCCCAGGAGGGGTGCGGGGGAACTCGATCCCTCGCGGAGTACAATGGGACATCGCGCACTTCTCGCGTACGAACGACCGGACAGCACGTACAACCTACACTACTCGCACTGGGGTGCCCAGAACCTCAGACTCAAACCCGCCATCACCGAACAGACGCCCTTCGGCGGCGACGATCCAGACGAGACGCTCCAGACCGTCCACCGACGACTCCGGGAAGCGACCACCGACGAGGGTGTCGAGCACGTCCTCGACAGTCACGACATCCTGCCCCAACAGATCGACATCGACCCGTGGGCGATCCGCGTCACCATCGACGAGATCATCGACGAACACCTCGATTTCCTGCACCACGAAGCCTTCTACGTCGTCGACAGCGATCTCCGAGTCACCGCCTACCGCACGCATTGGTTCGGCCTGCAATACGACTGCGAGGCCGTCAACGACGCGCCGACGATCGGCAATGGAGCACTCAGAACCGTCCGGTGGTACGAGGGCGAGCCGGTCGGCGACGGCCATGCACAGGGGGAGTTCCGCGGGCTCAAGAACACGGTCGGCGATATGCTGGATCGGGGTGTGTTCACCCGGGCTGAGGCGACCGGGTATATGGCCCGGAAACTCGACCACTGGGTCGACGACACCGAGGAGCTGATCGTCTGCAAGCCCCGGCATATCGAGTAGATCCTGCATTCGCCGTATCGGAGCCGACGTCAAGAGCATTTCACAGCCACTGACGGCTTAGCCCACAGACCCATTACGTGGCTAACCAAACCGTACGGATGGTGGCTATATGACAGTCGACCTCACTACATTCGACCGCCTGCGAACACGGTATCCAGGGTCAAGCTGGGCACTCTGGAGTGACTCGTTTCCGGAGGTAGGTTGTCTTGAGGAAGACTCAGACGACCTCGTCGCGTTTCTCGAAGCCAACCGGGACCAGCTCACGCCGGCCGTCGTCTTTGTATCCCTCAATCCGTCTGCAGAGTCTCCTAGCGACTGCGCCAATTTCCACTCACCGAGTGGTCGCCATTACGACGACCGACTGAAAGCGTTCATTCAGGAGGCAGGACTCGACTCGCTTCTCGGGGGGTACATGACCGATATCGTTCCCGACACGGTTGATCCCGACTCGGATAACGTCGACCCAGAGGATGCAGATGTAACCCGATTCCTCGACCAACTCGATATCCTCGACCAACCTGCATACGACATAATCTGTTTCACCGGGTCGACCTTCGAGACGCTCCAGCAGTACTTCAGTGCGTCAGTGACCGACCGACCACACAACATCGAGTCGTTCTCGGTGACAGTGTCCGGGCGTGACCTCTCGGTCTATCGGGTCTGGTTCTACGGACTCTACGGGGTCCACCAAGACAAGGTCACCGAACTGGTAGACCAGCTACAGTACCTCGATCGAGTGATCAATTGAGTCGATACCGAGGCAGCAGCGAATCTCCTCACCACGTCCCGTCGAGATGTCTGCAAAGGCGTGCATATACTCACAGTGATTCCCAGTTCTCGTCGCTCGTCCGTGGCGTCGTCAACCGCTGAACTGTTTCAAGATCCCGGTTCGCGATCTGTGTGAAGTTGAATCCCTGTTGCCCGCAGTTAGTCATCGCCTCGGAAAACGCGCCTTCTTCGATGAGACGGTGAATCTCTTGGTACCCGATCGTCGGTTCGAGTGCGATTGGAGATGCAAATTCGAGATAGGCACCATCACTGTCGATCCGCTTTGCCTCGATAGGCAGGACGTGGCTGAGACACGTCGGATGCTCGTCGACGCTCGATGCACAGTAGAGCAGAGCCGTATCTCCAGCCTTCGCTGTCTCCCACGCCTCACGCCGTCCGAATCCCTCTTCTTTCCAGTATGGGTCCGCGTTGAAGTAGCGGTGGTGACGGAGGGGTTCGTCGACGAACGTAGGCCCCATTGCCCCGTCGAGGTATTCCGGCTTCGCGTGGTCGCTGATCTCTCGGCCGTTCGTCTGGATGAGAAAGACGCTCATACTGGCATGGATTCTGCATTGCATATCAATTTTGGAGTCTGTGGCAGGGGAACCCGATCGCTGTCCCGAACTTCGTTCAGACTCCACCGCACGGGATTTTATCGCCCCCGAGAGGGGTGCGGGGGGCAGGACAGACTCGCCTCGCGCTGACCTTCGATGGCAACGAGCAATCCCTACGAACGCGACTTCGACGAACAGCACGAAAACTCCATTCCGGCCGAGGACTGTCCCGAGTGCGAGGGTCAACTCACCACGGATGGTGGCGAAACCCGGTGTACCGACTGCGGACTCATTATCGAGGCCTGCCGGGTCGACCGACGTGGACCGCGAACTTTCAACGAAGATGAAACCAGCCGGGAACGCACCGGGGCACCGATCACCCAAGCTCGCCACGACCGCGGCCTCTCGACAGAGATCGGGTACAAGACCGACGGCAAGGGCAACTCACTCTCCGGCGAGAAGCGGCGACAACTGGGCCGCCTTCGTCGCGAGCACACCCGCGCGAAGTGGCAGTCCAAAGCCGAACGCAATCTCGGCCACGGCTGTACGGAGATCGCCCGCATCGTCGGGGCGCTGGACTTAGAGCGCGACCACCGAGAACAGGCGAGTAAACTCTTCCGGTCGGCCCAGTCGGCGGACCTCCTGCCCGGCAGGTCGATCGAGGCGTTCGCCGCGGCGACAGTCTATGCGGTCTGTCGCTGTTCCGATGCCACCCGGACACTCGGCGAAGTCGTCTCGGTCGCACAGTGTGCCCGCGAGAAGATTACCAATGCCTACGACGTGCTCAACGACGAACTCGGGCTACCAGCGCCACCACAGCGGCCACGAGAGTTCATCCCGGGTCTCGCGTCGGCAGTGGATGTTCCACCTGAAACAGAGCGCCACGCACGATCACTCGCCGAGCAGGCCTGGACGGCGGAGGTGAGCATCGGCGTCCACCCGGGTGGCTTCGCGGCGAGCTGTCTCGAAGTCGCCTGTCGAGATCACGAGGTCGAGATCATCCAACAGAAGTTGGCGAACGAGGCCGACGTAAGTCCGGTCACGGTCCGGACTCATCGTGATACCATCGAGGCCACCCGCGGAGAGTGGTCATGATGATAGCCGCGTGGCTCCGTACTCTCTTCCCAGATCGGTCTTCGAATAGCGAAGTCTTCCACGAGTGTCGCCACTGTGGCAACGAGGTCGACGACAGGACAGACGCCTGTCCGAGCTGTGGCCACACGGGCATCGCGACGTACGAATTCGACTGAACGCGCCGCACGATCTGTTTTTTAGCGCCACCAGGGGTGGGGCGCTCACGATCGGGCGCTCCGATGACCGATGCATCCACTGCAACAACTGGAGTTCCCGAGCCGAGTCGCAAAGCGCGCCCAGTACGAAGCCTTCGAGTTCACCCTGTCACCCAATGGAATCGTCGTTCGAAACGGCAGTCACGCGAATCCAGCCGAGCACGAGTATCTCGTCACTGTCGAAGACGGCGTCCCTGCAACCTGTGAGTGCCCGGCCGACGACCAGTACGAGGGCGCGTGCAAACACCGAGTCGCGGTGGCGATTCGTCGGCCGCTGCTCGATGCTGTCGCAGTGGCTGATGGACAACCAGTCGCGACGGACGGTGGTGAAGTCGACGTAGCGCCAGCCGCATCGAATCCCGATGCTGAGTCCACCGAGACTGAATCGCATTCAGAGCGGACCACGACGGACGACGAGGAGTGTTCGGAGTGTATCGGCGAGTTCCCGTGTTGGGAGTGTGTCCGAACGGGACGGCGTGACCTTCCGAAATGAGACATCACGATGAGCCCGAGAAGGAAAGACTCGATCACCGATGGCTATCTACGAGGACGGCTTGCGTAGGTCCCCGTTAGCAACTGGATAGTATCAGACTCCACCCCTGAGTACTTGGTATGTAGTCGACGGGTATTCATAGTTATCCAGAATTAGTGTCTAATGCTACTATTTTCACCACCAATCGGGAAGATATTTACAAGACCACGAGACGATGTGGAGTAGGTCGCTCGTTTCGCGCCGCTCGCCCCCGTGATGGGGTGTGATCCGGCACGCTGAGCGACAGCTATACCCATGATAGACGACACGTCGCAGGACGATTTCGCGCAGGAGAATCAGTCAGAGATGCTTCGCAGCGTCGTTGCCGGGCTCGCACCGACACTCTCGTGGCTTGCACTCGCGCTCGGTGGGCTCGTCGTCGTGCTGGTCGAGCCGGCGGCCGCACAGACGACGACAGCGGCGAATGGAACCAGTGTCGGGAGTAGTTTCTGTCAGACGGATATGGCGACGACGATCCGGAATCTCTTCACGCTCATCCAGTTCGGCGGCCCGCTCGTTGGCGGGCTCGTCGCGCTGGGTACGACCGTCGCGATCCCGCTGCTCCGGCGTGCGGATACGAAAAAGGAGCTCAAATCGATGCGCGTCCAGGCAGTCGTCTGGGGCGTCATCGTCGCGCCGCTGGGGACGACTATCCTGCAATTCCTGCTCACGTCCGTCGTGGCGGGTGGCGCCAGTTGCAGCTTCTGAGTCGCTCGCTCGGCGCCGGCGTCGCGATTGCCGTCCTACTGGCGATAAGCGCGCTCGTCGCAACCCAGTCGGTCGCCCGCCCGCTCGATACCAAGGCGTACAGCCCGGACGAAGATCACGACCACGGCGACAATCGGAGCCTCTGGTCTCGGGACCGCGATACGATCAACCGCTCCGCGCTCCGGAACCGGACGGGGTCGGTGACGAACGCGTTGGCGGCCACGACGGATATCCCGTTCAACCGGCCACCCGAAGCCGTCGAACGCCACAACCGCGCACAGCTCGACAAGTTCCCGGGCTTCCAGCGCGACGAGTCGGTGCACCCACCGGGTGTAGCGCTGACCGACGGGACGTACATCCGCGACGGGTACGTCGATATCTTCACGACCCAGCCGTCGACGAACGCCCGTCTCACCCCAGACCGGCAACCCTACTACGTCGCCTCGGATGGAGCCGTGCTTGCGACGCTCGATTACCGACTGCGTGTCCCGCGTGGCTACGCCACTGCGACCGAACGAATCACATGGTCGCTACAGTCGCACAACATCACGGAGGTCCGACTCCTCGTCGACGGGCAACGCGAAGCGAAGTCGGTCGGAACGCGAACGCCGCGGTTGGAATACGACCTAGCCGACGACCGCGGGCTGAATCACACGCTCTCTGTCGAAGCGAATCTCTCGGTGGAGTTGCAACGCACTAACACCTGGTGTACCAATGCTACCAGCGCAGGCAACTGCACGGCGTGGACCTCGGAGACGACGACCGTCACCGAGAATCTCACCGTGACAGACTCGCGGTCGGTACGGGAGTACTCGCTGGATGTGTACGGGTTCTACGCTCGCTATCCCGATGGCGACCTCGGGCTGGCGATGTTCAAGACCGCGCCGTGGCTGGGGTATTCACTGCCCGAGGGGCAGGTCAACGGAGTGTGGCGGTTCTACTCCGCCCGCGATCCCAGCTGGGACCGACTGGTCACGACGACGGCCGAGGCGTCGACGACCGAACACTCACCGATGCACCCGCTCCAGATGGCGGCCTACCCAATCAAGACTGGGCCGACTGCATCGCCGGCCGATACCGTCTCGATCCTCCGCGTGAACGGGCGCCAGCAACAGCCGCCTACCCTTCCTGAGACGGTCAACCTGGACGTGCTCGAACGGCCCTACCAGACGAGCTACAACATCATGACCCGCTTCGAGACGCCCAACCGGGATCTGTCGGACGTGACCGCTTCCGGGCTAGTCCGGGGTGCTCGGACCGATGTCGACCCGCGGATGTTCGAGGAAGTGCCCATCCATCGGAGTAACCTCACGCTGACCGTTCTGAACACGACTGCCCGGACGGCGACCGTCCACATCTCCTTGCGGGATGTCGAGACGGGCGACCCCATCGAGACCGATGACAGCGAGGGCTATGTCGTCCTCGGGGGCAAGCGCGTCCAGACCGGCGCGGACGGGACGGTCACGACGACGGTGGCCCGGCCAGCGGGTGCGATCGACGCCCGGTTCGAACCGGCAGAGTGGTGGCTTCGACAGACGGGCTACGTCGGTGATTCGGACACCGTCTCCGTCCAGGGGACGGTGCTGTCGATCGTCACCTCGCTGTACCGGGCCGGTGTCCCGGTCGGACTCTTCCTCCTGGCCGTGTTTCTCATCAACCGGATCACGGGGTTGTCTGTGTGGCCCCCATGGAGGGGGCTATGACGGGTGAACAGTACTCCCGCCGGCGGTTCCTGAAGAGCGGGCTTGCAGTCACCGTAGCGGGGCTGGCCGGGTGTTCGGGCACTGGTGCAACCGGAACTGCTACCCCGGAGTCCATCTTTCAGGAAACCTCGGTTTTGAGGAACTCGCTCAGGGTCACGCTCCGGGAAGATCACGACGTATCGAAGGTCAACCTGATCGCGCCCGATGGGAGTGAATTCCACTCAACTGGCGTAGAAACCGGCGTAACTACAGTGAAATTCAATCTCTTTGATTTCTATCCTGGTCAGCACTATTCCCCTGGTGAATACGAGCTTATCGCAGTTCGTGACGGTAAGGAACTCTCTTCTACATCGCTCAATTTGCAGCCAGATCTCCGGCTTACCAGTATCGAACAGTACTCTGGTGGCACGGACTCACCACAGAATCGAGCGAATCTCCTCGTCACAGTGGAGAACGTGGGCACGGCCCCAACCTGGGTATACTACCTTGGATACAGTGGAACCCCAAATGCCACTCACACTCCTCAGGAAGGGCACCCGAAGGACTCACCGTTAAAGGCACTCGAAATGCCAAAATCGAAGGAAGAAACGATCCTAGCACCGTCGGAGACGCAGTCGTTCCTCGGACGGTGGCCACCGTTCCAATTCTCGGGCGAAGAGCACTGCCGAGAGATGACGATAGAGTTCGGACTGACTGTCTACTCTGGTATCGGTGATAATCTCACGCGTCAACACCGAGCGACTCTCTCCGGCGAGAAGATCCAGGAACTGTACAGAGAGACCTGCAGTGAAATCTCGATCGAGACGACCGAAAAGAGGGGGACAGATGGGTAGCCGATTTCGCTTTCAAATCTCGTTCGTCGTTGCCGCTGTTGTAGCCGCGTTTACCAGCCCTGCTCAAGCCCAGAGTGGCGGTGACTCCAGTGGAGGCGGTGCTCTCGGTGATGTCTTTGTCTGGGCGATCCAGGAAGGCCTTGAGAAACTCTTCGAACCGCTGGAGGGGATCATCGAAAAACATGCAAACGACGTAATCGAGATCATTGTCGGTACACCACACCCGAATCGGGTTTTCGTCCAGCCGACGAACAACTCGTGGCCAGACATCTACGGATACTTCTGGGATACCATAGTCCCACTCTCGCTTCTTCTGTGGGCCTTGGCGGTTGGCCTGGTAATCTTCCTCGAATCGACGAGTTATCTCTTCAGTAGCTATCACAGGACGAAACTGAAACGACGTGCATTCGCTGGTTTGCTCGGGATCCTCGCTTGGTGGTGGATGGACGCATTTGCTCGTCAATTCACCCAAGATTTAGCGCTCTTCCTCGCACCGGATCTCTCTGATATCGAACTCTTCCAAACACTCTCGTTTGGTTCACTGGGGGCTCTGATGACAGCGCTCACCCTCTCGGTCGACTTCTTCTTGTTTGCCCTCGTCGTTCTGATCTATTTCATCCGAGAGGTGATCCTGTATCTCTTCACTCTCATGATGCCCATCCTGATTGCATTGTGGATCCCTGGAGTGGGCCCTTTCAGTCTCGTCTCGAAGTTCATGAAACGGCTAGCCGGATTCTATGTGCCGTTTCTATTCATGACCATTCCAGTCGTACTACTCTTCCGCTTAGCTGATATTCTGGGCTCGAGTTTTGGAATCTCACTTTCCGGGATTGGTGCCTGGCTCACCGCCCTCGTCATCCCGATCGTTGCAATTGCGTCGCCGTTCGTCCTGTTCTGGCAGGCCGGGTCGATCTTCTTCATGGCTCAGAGTGCCTCCCACCATGCATCGAGGCGGCGCGCCAAGTCACGACTGGGCGGGACGAAAAGCCGTGCTGGGACCGTCGCCCACGGAGGACGGAACTTCTCCCGCGGAGCGCAGGGCAAGTCCGCACTCAAGCCCAACGGGCAAGCGGTGTTGGGCTCCGGCGACTCCCGGGCCCACGCCGCAGGGTCGCGGCTCAACGACGCAGGGTCACGACTCCGGGGTGCTCTAGCACAGCCATCGAGTACAGACGCCCAATCAGACGCCGGCTCGGCGGACAGTTCGCCAACGCAGTCGAACAATACTACAGACAACTCCGGTGGCGATGCGTCGGACGAGCAATCCCGGAGCCAGTCGTCCGACAGCCGCGCCCAGGAATTCGGCGCGCTCCGTGACCCGACCCGAACTGACGACACGAACTCTGACCGAGACCGTGACGCGATCGACGACGAACCTCGCTACATTCGCTAAGATGGACGACCACAACCCTGCAAAACGCATTCCGAAATCGCTCGGTACCGACACGAAATTGTTCGGCAGTTACACGATGACCGACCTCGCCGTCGCACTGTTTCCCGGCGTGGTCGTCGTCCTCTGTGTCCAGGTGTTACTCCCCGCGGGAATGACCGTCCGCGGCTATCAGGTGCAGACGCTCGCACTCCCGCTCGCCGGCGTGATGATCGGCCTCGGCGCACTCTTCGTCTACCTGACGCCGGCGTACACGACCAGCGCAGACTGGGTCACCTCGATGCTGACCTTCCACAGTCGCTCGGAACAGACCGATCACGAGGCGGCCAAGGAATACACCCAGATCGAACGGGTGTACCCCGATCGCGACGCTATCGAACGCACGGACGGCGCGATGATCGGCCTCGTGCAAGTGATCCCGCCGACGATGGCGCTGGCGACCGACGAGGAGTGGGCACAGAAGGCCGAGAGCTTCCAGGACTTCCTGAACACGACCGTCGAGTTCCCCATCCAGATCTACTCGACGACCCAGCCGTTTCCCGTCGACGAGCATCTCGGTCGATACGAATCCCGCCTCGACGATCCCGATGTCGAAGCCAATCCCCAGCTGGAGGGACTCATCGAGAACTACCTCGACTGGTACGAAACCGAACTCCACGAGCGTCGGATGACCATCCGCGACCACTACGTCGTCGTCCCCGTCGCGCCGGCAGAGGTCCAGTTCGACGAAGCGAGTCTCGCACAGCAACTCGCTACCCTTCCGGTCCTCGGCGCGATCGTCCGCGAACTCTACGCCCCGCGAGAGGCAGTCGAACGGGAGGCACTGCTCTCGGAACTCGACGACCGACTCGATCAGGTTCGTGCAGGGCTCCGCAGTATCGAGGGCTGTACCGCCCACCGTATCAACGCGACAGATGCAACGAAGGTGGTCGGCGAGTACTGGAGCGACGAGCCCCAGGCCTATGGCGACCTGGACCAAGTGCTTCGCACCCGTGGGATCGTTGGAGGGCCGGACCGATGATCGACTCACTGCTATCGGTCCTCCCGACTCGAAACGAGGAGAGTACGGACACCGACGATACGACGGATCAGACAGCCGATGAGGGGCAGGGACAGGACAGCCCGACAGACGGCGTCAGCGTCGCGTACGACCCGACCGAGGCCACTGGGAGTGGAGCTATCCCCGAGGTGTCCGACATCCACCAGACGGTCGTCACACCGTCGAGCATCGAGCGTGAACCGACTGCCGTCCGGACGGATAACAAGTGGACACAGACGCTACTGGTCGGAGAGTACCCGGACACCCCGATGGACGGGCTCTTCGAGACACTCTATTCGACCGCGGCGACACGGCAGACGGACATCAGTCTCCACATCTCGCCGCGGGATACGACCGCGACGCTGGACACGCTCGAAAACACCATCGAGGACCTGGAGGCCGACCGGGAATATCTCGAGGAGAAACGACGGGCCGGTGCCCGGGGCGTCGAGAAAGACCTGCAGGACTATCAGGCGCTGTACGACGCCCTCCGAAACACGTCGATGTCGGCCTTCGACGTCTCGATGTATCTCGCCGTCCAGGGCGAGTCACCGGAGCAGTTGAACGTCGACGGCGTGACGAGTGCGGCCCGGGAGTCCCCGACGAATCTTACGCCCGTGATGCCGCGGTGGACACAGCTCGATTCGTTCATCTCGGGGAGTCCCGTTGGCGTCGACAAACTCAACGAGTCGATGGATACGACGACGCCGATGCTCGCCGGTGCTGTCGGCGCGATGTTCCCCTTTGTCGCCGGTGCCTTCGCAGAGCCCGGCATCGAATACGGGACCTATGCGCTGAACGAGAGCCCGCTCATCCTCGATCGCTTCGAGCGGGAGACAGGCTACTGTACGATGGTTATCGGACAACTGGGTGCTGGGAAGTCCTTCTCGACGAAACTGCAACTGCTCCGGCGGGCGATGTACGACCAGGATACGATCATCATCATGCTCGACCCCCTGGAGGGATTCGCCGGGGTGAACGACGCCCTCGGTGGCGAGCGAATTACCGTCGGCGGGACGCGCGGCTTCAACCCACTCGAAATTCGGGCGACGCCCGACACAGTGCTACAGGACGTGCCCGACCTTGACCCGTGGTCCGAGCAGATCTCGTGGGTGCTGACGTTCTTCGAGACCTTCTTCGAACACGTCGCGTCGAATCCGCTCGGCGACCGCAAACAGACGCTCCGGCGGGCGATCCAGGAGGCCTACGAGCACCAGGGTATCACACGGGATCCGACGACCCACGACCGACAATCACCGACGGTTCGCGATGTCATCAGTGTCCTCGAAGCACTCCTCGAGGACCCAGCCGAATTCGGCTACGCGACCGAGGGCGAACAGGAAAAGGTCCAGCGTGATGCCCAGTCACTGCTCACGGATCTACGGCCATCCTTTCGTGAAGGCGGCGACCTCGCAAACCTCGCCCAATCGACGGAATTCGATCTGGATTCGTCGGTCCTGTACTTAGACCTCCACCAAGAGGAAGGCGCCACGGGTCGCTCGGAGACGAGTCTGATGATGCAGGTGCTATTCAACGCCGTCTACGAACGCGCGAAGGGGACGGACAAGCGAGTTGTGTTCGCGATCGACGAGGCCCACTACCTGATGAACGACGCCACCTCGCTGGAGTTCCTGGAGACGGCCGTCCGGCACAGTCGCCACTACGATCTGTCGTTGCACTTCATCACCCAGACCGGCGGCGAGTTTGCGCTGACGCCCGAGGCGAAGACGATCGCGAATCTCTGCTCGCTCACGTTGATTCATCGGGTCCAGGAGGAAGCCGAGAAACTCTCAGAGTGGTTCGGCCTGAGTGAGCGGGAAGTGAACTGGATCCGGACCGCAAAGGCAGGCAACGACGAAGATGGATTTTCGGAGGCGTTGCTCGGGATTGACGAGGAGGGTTGGTTCCCGCTTCGCGTCCGGACGAGCGAGTTCGAAGCAGCACAGATCGATGCGAGCGATTGATTCCCGATTAAGTGACCGACTTTGATCGCCTGCATCTAAGAGCAATATTTGTGATGTGATCTCGTATCACAAGACTATTCCAGCCGACGTTCGTATGAATCGGCGTGATTCGCCGTCGATCGGTTCTCATTGGCCTCTTCGTCGTGCTCGTGGCTCTTTCGGGCTGTGTCGGCCTAACGCAGTCTGACGCCGGGCCCACGGACTCCCCGTCGTTGACGGTCAGCGGGGACCAGCCGACCCTGACACAGTCGGCGACGCCGACCCGAACGGCAACGACACCGAACGGCACACTGGATGTCCACTTCATCAACGTCGGCCAATCGGCGAGCACGCTGGTTGTCGGCCCGACGAACGAGACGATGCTGATCGACTCCGGCGACTTCAGAACTGACGGGGAACACGTCCTGCAGTACCTCAAACAGCACAACATCAGCCGGATCGACCACTTCGTCGTCACCCATGCCGACGCGGACCACATCGGCGGCAACGCGGCCATCATCGAGTACTACGAGACCGAGGCCGACGGCATCGGCGCGATCTACGACCCCGGGATCGCGGCGAGTACCCAGACCTACGAAGCGTACCTGGATGCCGTCGAACGGCACAACGTCACGCTCTACGAGACGCGCGAAGGGGATCCACTGCCGTTCGACGGCGTCTCGGTCGACGTACTCGGTCCGCCCGACCCGTATCTCGATGACCGCGACCGCAACGAGAACAGTATCGTGCTCACGCTCACCTACGGGGAGACCCGGTTCCTGTTCACGGGCGACGCCGAGAGCGACCAAGAGCAGTACCTCGTCGACAGCTACGACGAAACACTCCGGGCGACAGTACTGAAAGCGGGCCACCATGGAAGTGGGAGTAGTACCGGCGCGGCGTTGCTCGACGCAGTGGGCCCGAGGGCAGTCGTCATCTCCAGCGCGAACGACTCCCAGTATGGCCACCCCCACGAGGCAGTTCTCCAGCGCCTGGCCGATCGCTCCATCCCGGCCTACTGGACAGCGACACACGGAAACGTCGTTCTCACAAGTGGCGGCGAGCAGGTCACCATCAAGACACAGGAAGCGGCCCCAACCGACCCGCTCTCGATCCGCGATGGGACGCCGATCGAACCGGGGGCAACCGATCCAGTCGCTCCCCGAGCGACGATTAACGGTAGCATCACTGGCTCTCAGGGACCGCCCATTGCGACTGACGGCGGGACCGCGACGGGCAACGAAGATGGCGCGCTCGTCCTTGACGACGTCCACGCAGATGCCGCGGGCGACGACCGGGAGAATCTCAACGGCGAATACGTTGTCTTCCGGAACGCCGGTGACGAATCCCTTGACTTGGGCGGGTGGACTGTCGCGGATGCCGCCGATCACACCTACACAGTTCCCGACGGTTTCACGCTCGCACCGAACGCGACAGTGACGCTACACACCGGCAACGGGACCGATACCGACAGCGATCTCTATTGGGAGGCTGGATCCCCGATCTGGAACAACGGCGGCGATACGGTCATCGTGACGACCGCGGATGGCGAGGAAGTCCTCAGAGAGGGGTACACATGATCCCAGACGGCACCTACACGGCAGTCGTCGACCGCATCGAAGACTCACTGGCAACGCTGGAAGTGGACGGCGACGACGAGCTGTATGCCCTCACCGTCGACGAGCAGGACCTTCCGGACCCAGCACGACACGCCGATGCAATCCTGCAGATCGAACTCGTCGACGAGACACTCGTTGGGGTGGACTACGACGAACAAGCCACCGAAGACCGTAGCGCGCAGGCGCAGGATCGGTTCGACAGGCTCTCCCAACGGCCACCACGCGACGATGAGTCAGACGGGTCCCGTTAGAGCAAGGATTCTGCCGGCACAGGAGACGCGTTACGACGAGTTCTAATTGGGCGCAGGGAGCGGTTTCAGTCTTGACATCCTCCTCCGCGTGAATGCGGAGGAATCCCGAGCGGTGGGAGTTTCAGGATCGCAGTCCAATCGGCGGACTACTACGCCTTTCGGGCACGGGTAGTCCCACCGCATTGGCGTAGTGGACTGCTGGCCATGCCACGTGGCCGGTACCCCTCTCCTCAACCGTGTCTGGCGTCCCGGTGTTGTTTTTGCCAGCAGGACGCCGGCAGGCGTCAGCAGAGTCGGGGGTATCGTGATGCTCCCTTTGAGCAGTCGGCACAGACACACTCTGCTGGAATGTGCGTTCACCGGCTGGTCTTTCAGATACCGCCTCGTTACGTGGGCGGACAGGCCGCCTCCGGAGGACGGTTCGGAATCTACTCCGTTCCGACCGATTCCGACAGTACTGTAGAGCGGCCCGTCACTTAAACGTCAGCGTGAGAAACTCGGAGGCCGGCGTTTGGACGGTAGTCTGTTTCCCAGAGTGACGGCGCGTATCCACGCCGTGAACGGCGTGGTATTGCGCCTGTTCAGTCTATAAGGGGTGTATTATCACCTACTTGTAGTCGTTCTGATGGTCACAGGTCTTCAGCGCAACACTGACTTCGTGAGTGAGTCTACTTCTCGGGATCCTGCATCGCTACTCACTCTTCGTCTTCGAAATACGCGAGCACATCGGCCTTGATCTCGGTGAATTCGTCGCCGGTCCGGTCCCGGGGACGCGGCAGGTCCACTGAGATGACGTCGAGGACAGTCCCCGGTGCCGTCGAGAACACGACGATTCGGTCGGACAGATAGACCGCCTCTTCGATGTCGTGTGTCACGAAACAGATCGTCTTCTCGGTCTCCATCCAAATGTCGAGTAGCTCTCGGTGGAGCGATGTCTTCGTGCGCGCGTCAACGCTCCCGAACGGTTCGTCCATGAGGAGTATCGGTGGGTCGACAGCGAGCGCGCGGGCAATGCCGACTCGCTGGCGCTGTCCGCCGGACAGCTCCCGCGGATACGCGTCGGCTTTGTCGGTCAGGCCGACGAGTTCGAGACAGTAGTCGACCCGCTCTTCTGTCGTGAACCCCTCGGGTGGACCGACCTCTTCGAGCCCGTAGGCGACGTTTCCGGCGACGGTCCGCCAGGGAAAGAGCGCGTCGTCCTGGAAGACCATGCCGCGGTCGGGGCCGGGCTCGGTGACCGGGTCCCCGTCGACGAGGACGGCACCCTCTGTGGCCGCTTCGAGCCCGGCGATGATGCGGAAGACTGTCGACTTTCCCGAGCCCGACGGGCCGACGATCGAGACGAACTCGCCGTGACCGACGTCGAAGTTGACATCGGCCAGCGCTTCGACGGGACCGCTCTCGCTCTGGTAGATCTTCGAGACGTCGTCAACACGGATCTGCGGGTGTTCGTGGGTCCGTCCGTCGTCCGCGTCGGAACGATTGTGTGAGTGTTGTGCGGTCATGTGTGTCACCGCCAGGCCAGCGTCCGCGCTTCGAGGAGTTTGATCAGACGGTCCGAGATTAAGAACAGGATGCCGATCACGAGCATATACGCGATGACGACCTGCATCTGGAGGAAGTTCGCAGCGTCCCAGAGGTGTTTCCCGATCCCGGGGACGCCCAGCAGTTCGGCCGCGACCATCACCATCCACGCCTGCCCGGCGGCTGTCCGGAACCCGGTGAACAGCTCCGGCATCGCCGACGGGAGGACGATCCGTCTGATCAGTCCCAGATCCGACTTCGTGCCCAGCGACTGACCGACTTCGAGCAGCTCGTCATCGACACTCCTGACGCCGCTCTCGGCGTTGTAGTAATTGATCCAGAACGCGACGATGGCGATGATGAACGCGGCACCGCGGTCGTTCAGGCCGAACCAGATGATCGCGAAGGGGATCCACGCTAGGGGTGGGACTGGACGGAGGATACTGGCGATCGTGCCGACCGACAACTCCGCAGTCCGCGACCAGCCGACCAGGATCCCGACGGCCATCCCGAACGCCGACCCGACGAGGAGCCCGGGGACATAGTGGCGGAGGCTCTGCCAGATCAGCTCGAACATGAGCCCGGATGTCGCATCGGAGACGAGGACTTCGAGAACGGCCGGCGGCTGTGGGAGGAGGTTCCGCGGCGTCACGAGCGCGCCCGCCCACCAGACGAGTACGAATGCGACGAGCGCGCCCGCCTGGATGGCGAGTGTGCGACCCTGTTCGAGCCGGAGGCCGTCGGTCGGGTACCCCGCCGTTGTCGATTCGTTGTCACTCGCCACTGCTTGCCTCCTCGTAGAAACTGTGGTCGAAGACATCTGACTCCGACAGGTCCGTCTCCACAGAGTCAAGCTGTTGGTGGAAGTCGTTGTAGACGAGCGACTTCTCGACGATCCGCTTCGGGTTGGAAACGAAGTTCGACGCAGGCGAGTTGATCGCCCGCGTCGCGACCTCCGACGTGAGGATGTCGGACCCGATCACCTCGCTCGCCATCTCGGCTGCCTGATCCCGGTTCTCGTGGATGAACTCCGTTGCCCGGATGTGGATGTCGACCAACTCTTGGACGAGGTCCGGGTTGTCGTCAACCAACGATTGAGAGGGCTGGAGGACTGCACCCGGCTGGCCGGGCATGATCTCGCCGGCGTATTTGAACGGCTCCATGTCCGTCTCCGAGTTCTCCTGTAGTAACGTCGGAACCGGCTCAATGGCGCTGCCGCCGTCGGCGTTCCCGGTCGACAGCGTCGACTGGAGCGCGCTCGGGCTCTGGCCCAGGATTTCGACGACATCGAGGTCGAGCCCGAGCACCTCGGTGATCCAGTATCGCAGGAATACGTCTGGCGTGGAGCCGGCCGGGAGCGTCGCGAACCGCGGCTTGCGACCCTTATCAGCGCGGAACTCCTCGAAGGCGTCGGCGCCGTGTTCGACCCAGTACGACCGGAACTCGGAGCTACCGACCATCACGTTCGGTTCGACCACGTTGGCCGCGACGACCGTCGAGGAGACGCCGTTGGCGATGGCCACCAGTCCAGGGCTGATCCCGACGTACGCGAAGTCGATGTCACCCGAGGCGTACGCCTGCACGAGCGGGGGGCCGCCGCCGAACGTCTGCACCTCGATGTCGGGCCCGAGGTCATCGTACCAGCCCTGCTGGTCGATGACAAAATACTGCATCATCGGGAAGACGTTGAGCGTCCCGAGCGTCAGCGAATCCGGTGATGATACGCCGCCGTCGCCGAGACACCCTGCAAGTCCAACTGTCGCTCCTGCGGCTGCCCCGCTTGCAGTCCGCAACATATCCCGGCGAGAGAGGGTTCGCTCAGTCATGCGTTCCCCTCGGAGATTTGTCCCAATATCATTTTCACCCCGAGATAGACTTACCGGTGTCTATGACAGTCAGACCAGGACGCGTTAGTTCGCGGCGTACATTTGCACGCGCCCACACTATCACGGAACTACACCTCTCGTCCGACCAGTGTCTTGAGTCGAGGCAGTAGGTCGAACGATGCCGGTACGGGCTGGAACACACGCCGCGCGATGCTCGGCTTCAGGAGTGCGGCCGGCGGTTGTTCGAGTCGCATCACCCGCAGGAACGCCTCACTCAGGACTGCATCGGTGTGAGCTCGGCTAAGCAACCGATCGAAGTACCAGTTTGACAAGTCGGCACCCCTCGGCTTGGGGCCTGTTGTCTGTAGGAACCCAAAGTCAGCCTCGCATGGGTCTCGCTTCCGCTCGGCTAGTCCTGTCAACGCTCACGCTCTTAGGCGTTGTTGCCGAGCGCTTCGGCGCAGCTCGCGGCACCGGCGGGTCGCCGAAGCGGGGTCGCCGACGGCCGGGGTAGGCTTATCCGTCGTGCCGGTGACCGGCGAGACATGGAGTACACGACACTCGGGTCGACCGGGATGGAGGTGAGCCGGATCTGTCTCGGCTGCATGAGCTTCGGGTCGAGCGACTTCCGCGACTGGGTGCTCGACGAGGACGAAAGCCGGCCGATCATCGAACGGGCGATCGACCTCGGGATCAACTTCTTCGACACCGCGAACGTCTACTCGAACGGCGAGTCCGAGCGCGTGCTCGGCAACGTCCTCGACGACTACGAGCGCGACAGCCAGGTCGTCGCGACGAAAGTGTACGGCGAAATGGTCAAGACGAATCCGAACGCGAGCGGGCTCTCGCGGAAGGCCATCGAGCAGGAGCTCGACAACTCCCTCGACCGGCTCGGCATGGAGACCGTCGACCTCTACCAGACCCACCGCTGGGACTACGACACCCCCATCGAAGGGACGCTGCGCACGCTCGACGACGCCGTCCGTCGCGGGCAGGTTCGACACGTCGGCACGTCCTCGCAGTGGGCCCACCAGTTCGCCGAGGCGCTACACACGAGCGACCGCCTCGGCCTGGAGCGGTTCCAGACCATGCAGAACCACTACAACCTCGCCTACCGCGAGGAGGAACGCGAGATGCTCCCGCTCTGCGAGCGCGAGGGGATCGGGGTCGTCCCGTGGAGTCCGCTCGCTCGTGGGTATCTCACCCGGCCCCACGAGGAACTCGCCGACACCGTCCGCGGGGAGTACATGGAGAACAGCCAGTTCGCCGAGCGGATCGCGACCTACCGCGCGAACGGCGGCGAGGAGATCAACGAGCGCGTCGAGGAACTCGCCGCGGAAAAGGGCGTGACCATGGCGCAGATCGCGCTCTCGTGGTTGCTCCACCAGGAGGCCGTCGACGCGCCGATCGTCGGGACGACGAGCGTCGAACATCTGGAGGACGCCGTCGAAGCGCTCGACATCGACCTCTCCGACAGCGATCTGGAGTACCTGGAAGCGCCGTATCGCCCGGTCGAGATCAACGGCCACGAGTAAAGTCCCGATTGGGTGTCGGCGCGCTCGAATCGGGTCCAGAAGTGGCGATCCGGCCAGTCGCGAAAGCTCACGAACGGCATACGGGCGTTCATCAGCGTCGTCTTCCCGACGCCGGTCAGCGGCGTAGCGCTCGTCGATCGGCGGGATAGCCAGATCCCACTCGGCGAGTGCGATACAGACTGAGTAGAGATATAACCGTATTTTTAGTTATCAGACCAGCTGGATGGTGTTGCCGTTCGAGGTGACGTGCAGGTCATCGCCCAGCTGGTATCCCTGGCTCGTCGCCAGGTCGACATAGCCCGAGAAGCCGGACATGTCCTGGTGGGCGGGGATGACGTTCTGGGGCTGGAGCGCGTCGAGCATCTCGTAGTGTCCCTCCCGCGAGAGGTGGCCTGAGACGTGCACGTCGTCGTAGATGCGCGCGCCCTGCATCCCCAGCAGCGTCTCGGACTGGTAGCGCTGGCCCTCGTTGGTAGGTTCGGGGATGATCCCCGCCGAGAAGATGACCTTGTCGCCGTTCTCCAGCTCGTAGGGTGTCTCGCCGCGACCCATCCGGGTGAGCATGGCGCGCGGTTCGCCCTGGTGGCCGGTGACGACGGGCAGGAAGTTCTCCTTGCCCTCGTTCATGATCCGCTCGAACGTCCGGTCGACGGAGTTGCGGTGGCCGTACATCCCCAGGTCGTCGGGGAACTCCACGGCGCCGATGCGCTCGGCCGTGCCGGAGTACTTCTCCATCGACCGGCCCAGCAGGACGGGCTGGCGACCGATCTCCTCCGCGAACTCGACCAGCGAGGTGACCCGCGCGATGTGGCTGGCGAACGTCGTCGCGACGATGCCGCCCTCGTAGTCCTCGAGGCTCAGCATGAGGTCGCGCAGCTCGCTCCGGGCGACGGCCTCGCTGGGCGTGCGGCCCTTCTTGTTGGCGTTGGTGCAGTCCTCGATGTAACACAGCACCCCCTCGCGGCCGATCTCGCGGAACCGCTCCATGTCGATGGGGTCGCCGATGACCGGCGTGTGGTCCATACGCTTGTCGAGGCCGTAGACGACGGCGCCCTCGGGCGTGTGCAGGACCGGGTTGATCGCGTCGATGGTCGAGTGGGCGACGTTGACGAACTCCAGGTCGGTCTCGTCGCCGATCTCCATCGTCTCGCCCGCGTCCATCTCGACGAGGTCGTTGTCGACCTGGAACTTCCCCTCGTCGTCGATCTCCTCGCGGACGAGTTCGAGCGTGAACGGCGTCGCGACGATCGGTGCGTCGTAGCGGTGGGCCAGCTTGGAGATGGCGCCGATGTGGTCGAGGTGGCCGTGGGTCGGCACGATGGCCCGGACGGTGCCGTCGATGTCGGACATGACGCGGTCGTCGGGGATCGCGTCCATGTCGATCAGGTCGAGGCTGTGCATCCGCTCGGTCTGGATGTCGTCGTGAATCAGTACCTTCGAGAGATTGAGGCCCATGTCGAAGACGACGATGTCGTCTCCGGCACGGACGGCCGTCATCTGACGGCCGACTTCCTCGTAGCCGCCGATAGTTGCGATTTCGATTTCCATGGTAGAGTCCGATCGGAGCGATCCCAGAACCCGTCTCAGAGTCCGCCGACAAAGGAGAGCAGGCCGGACGGACGCCGCCGACAGCGACACAGAATGGATCGCGGCGGAATCGTTCGCACGGCCTTCCCGGGGACAACGCGTCTCGGTTACGTCGACATCCGCGACCGCGGCGTAAATAGTTCCCGAAACGGGGATCGCCCGGAAACTCCGGTCGACGGCCGATGGTCGGCGGGCGCCACCGCGGCACGTCGAGACGGGCGAACGCTACCGCTCGGTCACCACTGTCGGAGCGCGCGTCGGCCGTGGTTCCACGAGAGGACGCCGAAGAAGGTGACGACGCCGGAGAGCGCGGCGACCCCGCCGGCGAAGAACACCCACTCGATCCCGGCGGTGCCCATCACCCAGCCGCCCAGCAACGGCGCGAAGACGCTGCCGGGTTTCCAGACGAGCGAGCGCACGCCGAAGCTGCTGGTGATGCCCTCGCCTTTCCCCTCGTCGGCGAACAGGGCCATGCTCGCCGGTTCGCGGAACGCGTCGGCGACGCCGAGGAGGCCGTTGAGACAGACCGCAGCGGCGACCGCGCCGGTGACTTCGCCGGCGATCGGAAGCGACACCGAGAACAGCTCCGTCGCGGCGGGCGCGAAGGGGAACGCCATCGCGACCAGCCCGTAGGCACCGCCGCCGGCGAAGACGAACAGCGCGCGGCCGTGGCGGTCGGAGAGGCGGCCGGTGACCGGCTGGACGAGCATGTTGGTGAACTTCTCGGCGGCCAGCACCGCGCCGACGACGGCCGACCCGTAGGCGAGGCCGCCCTGGGCCGCGGAGACGCCGACGAAGATGGGGACCCACTTGCGGACCAGCGAGACGGCGACGGCGTACTGGGCGCGGAAGGTCGTCATCGTCAGGATGCGGCGGTTCAGGGCCAGGTCGGTGAACGCGAAGCCCGCGACGCTCGTCTCGTCGGGGTCGACGAACAGCCAGATGCCGACCGTCGCGAGCACGAACAGGACGGCGATGAGCCCGAACACCACGTCGAAGCCGGTGAGCGCGTAGAGGACGCCCACGCCGACGGTGCCCGCGATGCCGGCGGCCATCCGGACAGCGTTGTAGCGGCCGATGTAGTTGGCGCGGCTGTCGTCCGGGGCGAGGTCGCCCATCAGCGCCAGGCCGACGAGGCCCGTCCCGGTCATGCCGAGCCCCTGGAGCGTCCGCGAGACGAGGAAGCCGTCGACCGAGACTACGAGCGAAAAGGAGAGATACGCGACCGCGCTCAGCGCGAGCGCGCCGAGCAGGATCGTCCGCTTGCTGTACCGATCTGCCGCCCAGCCCAGCGGGACGATCCCGACGGTGCGGGCGACCTCCAGCGCGGTCACGAACAGGCCGATGGTCACGCCGGTCGCCCCGAGCGCGTCGATGTAGTCCGGCAGTAGCGTCAGGACGGTCATGAACCCGAAACTCGACGCGAACCGCGCCAGGTAGAGCGAGGAGAACTGCAACTCGTCGTGGGAGCGCGCCATCACACGTCACCGTGATCGACCCCCGGAAAAACGGGTTCCGGATCCGGAGCGACCCGCCCGATCCGCCGGGGGCGGCGACGCGGTGCGGTCAGTCCAGCCGGAACGTCTCGAGGTTCTTCGGCGCGACGGTCCGCATCCCGAACTCCTGGTACAGCGCCGAGGAGAGCTGGTCGGTCGAGGACTCGTCGCCGTGGACACAGAGGATCGTCTCCGGGCGGGGGTTCATCGTCTGGACGAACGTCTCCAGGCCCTGGCGGTCGGCGTGGCCGGAGAAGCCATCGACCGTCTCGACGCCCATGTTCAGGGGGACCCGGTCGGCCCCGCGGCCGGCCGTGTCGTTCAGCGAGATCTCGTCGCGGCCCTGCTGGATCTGGCGGCCGAGCGTCCCCTCGGCCTGGTAGCCGACGAACACCAGCGTGTTGTCGGGCTCGCCGCCGAGCAGGCGGAGCCAGGACATCACGGGACCGCCGGTGATCATCCCCGAAGTCGTCAGGATGATCGCCGGCTCGTCATCGACGATGTCCCGGCGCATCTCGTCGCCGCCGTCGACCTGGTGGAACTGGTCGGCCAGGAACGGGTTGTCGTCCTCGTAGAGGATCCGCTCGCGGAGCCGCTCGCGGAGGTGGTCGGGGTAGGCAGCGTGGATCGCCGTCGCCTCGCGGATCATCCCGTCGAGGTAGACGGGCATCGTCGGGATCCGGTCCTCGCGCATCGCCTCCTCGAGGACGAGCATGAGCTCCTGGGAGCGCCCGACCGCGAACGCCGGGACCAGGATCTTCCCGCCCTTCGCGTGGGCCTCGTTGATGACCCCTTCGAGCTTGCGCTCGGAGTCCTCCTGGTCGGTCTGGTAGTCGTCGCGCCCGCCGTAGGTCGACTCCAGCACCAGCGTCTCGACCCGCGGGAAGTCGTTGACGGCCCCGTCGAGCAGGCGGGTGTCCCGGTAGTGGATGTCCCCGGAGAAGGCGACGTTGTAGAACCCCTCGCCGACGTGGAAGTGCGAGACGGCCGACCCGAGGATGTGGCCGGCGTTGTGCATCGTCAGCTTCACGTCGGGTGCGATGTCGGTGACGTTGCCGTACTCGACGGGGATGGTGTGTTTGAGCGCCTTCCGGACCATCGAGCTGTCGTACGGCGGCGTCCGCCCCTCCTTCGAGGCCACGTCGAGGTAGTCGAGCTGGAGCAGGCCCATCAGGTCACGGGTCGGCTCGGTCGTGTAGATGGGGCCGTCGTAGCCGTACTTGAACAGGATCGGGATCAGCGCCGAGTGGTCGAGGTGGGCGTGCGTGAGCACGACGGCGTCGATGGACTCCGGCCCCGCTGCGAGCGCCTCCGGCGCCTGGAGGTACGGCACCTCGCCCTCGGCGCCGGGCTTGTCGCCGCAGTCGATCAGGACCCGGGTCTCCGGGGTCGACAGGAGGAAGGAGGCCCGGCCGACCTCGCGACAGCAACCCAGCGTGGTGATCCGGACCCACTGCTCCTCGGAGGTCTCCTCGCGGTGGATCTGCCGGCCGACGTCTTCGAGGATGTCCCGCCGCTCGTCGCGTTCCTGCTTGAGGAAGTTGCGGACGTTCGAGACGGTCGAGGACTCGATGGGCGGCGTCCGGACCACCTCGGGCGTCCAGCCGACCGCCGCTCTGATCTCGTCGAGCGTCTCGCCGTGGCGGCCGATGACCAGCCCCGGCTTCTCGGCCTCGATGAGCACCTCGCCGGTCGTGCTGTCGAAGTCCAGCGACTGGACCCCGGCGTCGTCCGGGATCGTCGCGCGGATCGTCCCCTCGGCCTCGCGCTCCGGGACGAGCGCCTCGGCCGTCGGCCGCACCGTGATGCGTTTCTTGAACTTGCTCGCCAGTTTCGGCACGAGCCGGTCGCGCTCCGCGAACGCCTCAACGTCCGGGGTGTAGACGACCAGGTCCGGCCCCTCGAACTGGACGCTGTCGATCGCGATGTCGTCCGGTGTCGCTTCGTCGACCTGCGCGTGGATCTCGTCGAGTGAATCGTGTGTCGTTTTCATGCGTTCCCTTCGGATCTGCGCGGACACGCCGCAAGAACCGCGGAAAACCCGACGGCTGTCGGGTCGATAGCTAGACCCAGTTCGAGCGCAAGTAAGAATCTTCCCCTCCGGACCGAGGCACGGACACCCGGTCCGAGCCGGAGACGACACGCTCCGCTTGCGAGCGAAAGGCGGCATCTGACCGCGCCCGAGGCCCTGAAAGCGACCGTATGCCTGTCGGAGACCTGGGCCCCGAGGAAGTGGTCACCACGACACCGGACGCATCGCTCGACGAAGTCACCGACACGCTCGAATCTGAGGGCGTCGGCGCCGTCGTCGTCACCGAGGGTGACTCGCCGGTCGGCGTCGTGACCGACCGCGACATCGCGCTCGAAGTCGGAACCACCGACCGCCTCGCCAATCAGTCGGTCGAGACCGTCATGACCGAGGACCCGGTCACGATCCGTGAGGACGAGCCCGCGATGGAGATCTCCCGGACCATCGAGGAACACAACGTCCGCCGGGTACCGATCGTCGACGACAACGACGAGTTGGCCGGCATCGCGACGCTGGACGACCTCGTCGCAACCGTCGGCGAACAACTCGACAACGTCTCCGAGACCATCGAGTCCCAATCGCCCGACTACCAGCCCTGACGCGGCCGTTTCGGACCGATCTGACGCGAGCGCGGGCTCGCGAGCCCGGCCCCGACGACCAGGACGTCCTGTTCGGTCGCGCGCGCGTCTCCGTTCCCGTCTCGTCGGTCATACCCGTGGTTTCGCCGGGCGGGACGGTAGTATCACGGCGTCTGTTTCACCGTCCGCAACAGCCGCGGTGGGTCGGCCGTGTTTCGCGCCGTGAAACACTGGATCGGGCGTTTTCGTCCCGAGCGTCGATACGGCTGGATATGTTCGGGAACACCCGCGGTGACCCCGGTCGCGTGAACAGGGGTGTCGAACGGTGAGTTCCGACGGATCCGTCGACGCGTCACTCGACGAAGCCCGCGGATCCGCGACGGGGGCGGACCGCGACGCGCTCGCCGCGGTCCCCGGCGAGGCCGTCGTCGACCGCGAGACCCATCGCAACGCTCCAGGGGTCGTGATACGTCCGGACGCCGTCGTCGAGACGCTCTCGGCGCTCCGCGCGGACGCGGGACTCGACCACTGCTCGTGCGTGACCGCCCAGGAGTACGGGGACCGCTTCGAGACGGTGTACCACCTCACCAGCTACGACGACCGGACGCGCGAGCTGTCGGTCGTCGTCCCGGCGCCGAGGGACGACCCGGTCAGCGAGTCCGCCGCGCCGGTCTACCGGACGGCCGAGTGGCACGAGCGGGAGGCCTACGACCTCGTCGGCATCGAGTACGAGAACCATCCGGACCTGCGGCGGATCCTCCTGCCCGAGACGTGGCAGGGCCACCCGCTCCGGGAGGACTACGACCGGACGCAGTCACAGATCGTCACGCTCCGCGAGCACGCCAACCCGTTACAGGAGGACCACCGCGGGGCCGGGACGGACACGATGTTCCTCAACATCGGACCCCACCACCCGTCGACCCACGGCGTGTTACACCTGGAGGTGACGCTGGACGGGGAGCAGGTGGTCGACGTCGAGCCGGACATCGGGTACATCCACCGCTGCGAGGAGCAGATGTGCCAGCAGGGCACCTACCGCCACCAGATCATGCCCTACCCCGACCGCTGGGACTGGGGCGGGGCGGGCCTGCTCAACGAGTGGGCCTACGCCCGCGTCATCGAGGACCTGGCCGACATCGACGTGCCCGAGTACGCCCAGGTCATCCGGACGATGAGCGCCGAGCTGTCGCGCATCCTCTCGCACCTGCTGTTCACCGCCATGTACGCGCTGGACGTCAGCGGCGAGTTCACCGCCGTCTTCATGTACGGCTACCGGGACCGGGATATCGTCCAGGACTTCCTGGAGGACCTGACCGGCCAGCGGATGATGTTCAACTACTTCCGGGTCGGCGGCGTCGCCTGGGATGTCCCCGAGCCCCGCGAGGCGTTCTTCGACGACGTGCGCGCCTTCGTCGACGACCTGCCGCGGAAACTGGGCGAGTATCACGACCTGCTGACGAGCAACGAGACGTTCCAGCTCCGAACCGTCGACACGGGGGAACTACCCCCGACAGTCGCGAAGGAGTCCGGGGCGACCGGGCCGGTCGCCCGCGGCTCCGGCATCGACTACGATCTGCGCCGGGACGACCCCTACGGCTACTACCCGGAACTCGACTGGGACGTAGTCACCGAGGACGGCTGTGACAACTTCGCCCGCGTGCTCGTCCGGCTCCAGGAGATCGAGGAGTCGGCCCGCATCGTCGACCAGTGCGTCGACGTCCTCGCCGACTGGCCCGACGACGAGCGCACGCTCCAGGCCAACGTCCCGCGGACGCTGAAGCCCGCCGGCGAGTGCTACCGGGCCGTCGAGGGCGCGAAGGGCGAACTCGGCATCTACATCCGCGCCGACGGCACCGAGACCCCCGCGCGATTCAAGATCCGCGGGCCGTCGTTCTCGAACCTGTCCGCGCTCCCGGCGATGGCCGAGGGGGAGTTCGTCCCGGACCTCGTCGCGACTCTCGGGAGCCTCGACACGATCATGGGCGAAGTCGACCGGTGACCCGCGGGTCGGGTTCTCCCCGGGGTCACTGGTCGCCCGCGCTCCCGGTCACGAGGTCGAAGTACCGGCGGAGGAACCGCGCGCGGTCGACCTCGCCGGCGCCGGCCTCGACCAGCGTCGCTTCGAGACCGTCCCGCGGCTGGTGGTCGCAGTCGCGGTGACAGGGCTTGCAGAGATACTCGAACCGTTTGCCGTCTCGACGCCAGCGGTCGCCGTGCTTGTCGTACTCGCGCGCCCCGGAACGGGGGACCGAGGCCCCGCAGCCGATGCAGGTCACGTCGTCGTCCGCGTTCGGGAGCCGATCCCGGATGCTCATACCGGACGGTCGGCCGGCGGGCTCGAAAAGCCGGGTTCCGCGTTTCCGAGCCTGAAACTGTGGGTCCCGGGTTCGGGACGGGTCCCGAAACGCCCGAACGGCGAGCGCCGCCGGCGGTCGCTGCCATCTCGTGGGAACGAGCGGTACACCCAAACCTGTCGACTGCGGTCGTACGCCCATGACCGGAGCGACACTCTACGACCGGCTCGGCGGACGCGAGGGGATCGAGGCCGTCGTCGACGAGTTCTACGACCGCCTGCTCGCCGACGACGAACTCGGGCCGTTCTTCGAGGACGCGGACCTCGAGATGCTGCGGCGGACCCAGGCGGACTTCCTCTGCGAGGCGGCGGGCGGCCCCGAGTCGTACGACGCGGCGCCGGTCCGGGAGGCCCACCTCCACGTCCCGTTCACCGAGGACCACATCCTGCGGGCGATCGACATCCTCGATGAGACGCTGGCGACGTTCGACGTGCCCGAGGAGGACGCCGACAAGGTGGTCCAGGCGGTCGCGGCCTACGAGGCGGACCTGCTGGCGACGCCCGACGACGACGAGTGAGTCGGCCGGCGGTGCCGCGCGCTCGGTCGACGGCCGACCGACGTGCTCCCGGACCCGGCGAGTCAGTCGCCGGACCGACGGGCGAGTCGCGTCTCGGTCGCCCGGACCGGACGGATCGCGGTTTCACCGGGGTCGGCCCGCCGGATGGCCGTCTCGCCGGCGTCGACCCGCTGGATAGCCGTCGAGGTCGGCCGGCTCGGCAGCGGGACCCCGCGCAGCCGGTGGCCGGCGGCCGCGTGGCGGGATCGGTCGTCCGGATCGATGCGCCGGTCGCAGTCGAGACAGTGCCAGTTGTCGGTCATGGGAAGTGTGGTCGAGTGGTGGTCGGGTGGTGCTCCGGTGGTGGTCGGTCGAGCGTTGCGTTCGACGAGGGGAGGACCCGGGTGCGGTCACACCCCCGCGAGGTACGTCGGGACGCTCGCGACGGTGATCGCGGCGGTCACGACGAGCGTGGCGTAGAACGTCGTCGCCTGCCGGTCCAGTCCGACCCCGAGGTCGACGAACAGCAGGCGGACGCCGTTGAGCATGTGGAAGACGGCGACCGCGAGCAGGCCGATCTCCAGCAGGCGGACGACGAGCAGCGCTTCGAGGCCTCGGAGCGTCTCCGTGTAGACCGCGGGGTCCGCGGCGGTCGCGGTGCTCAACACCGCGATGTGGGTGAACAGGTAGCCGACGAGCAGCCAGCCGGTGAACTTGTGGAGGACCCACGCCCACATCCCGGCGCTGAACTCGCGCCACCGGCCGAAGTCCTCGACGGCGCCCCGGTCGTAGGTGTCGGTCATGGGGGGTTGTTCGACGGTCGCCCGTCGGTGGTGCCGCTCACGGGTGTTCGCTCCCTGCGTCGCGAACGCCGCTCGATAGTCACTCGGTGTTCGACGCCCTGCTCGCGCCGGTGGGCGCGCTCCTCGGACAGCGCCGCTGCGACCGAGGGCGCCTCGGCGGTGAACGAGCACGTCTCGCAGTCGACGCTGAACCGCGCCATCGTCCCGGTCAGTCGCTCCCGACCGGCGAGCTCGCCGGCTCGGCGGCCCCGTCGAGCGTGGTCGGTTTCGACGACTCCCCCGCGAACTCGACGGCGAACCCGTCCTCGCCCATCCGCACCACGGCGCCGTCGAAGCTCAGCTCGTAGACGTTCTTCGGCCGGCAGTCCTCCGGCAGCCGGTTCTTCTCCGCCACGAGCTCCGCCTCCTGGAGCCGGTTGACCTTCCGGTAGGCCGTCGACAGCGGGATGTCGCACTCCTCGGACAGCTCCGGGATGGTCTTGGCCTCCCCGCGCACCGCGTCGAGGATCGTCTTGCAGTCCTCGTCGCCCACCGCGTCCAGGAACGCCCGGTCTCTGGTTGCTCCCATCTGTACATGAACAGTCTCTCCCTGCGGCCATAGCCGGCGGAGCTATCTGACTAGCAAAACCGATGCGAAAAGTTTCCGGGAAAGCTAGTCAACTAGCCTTCGATTCGTGTCACGTCCGCCAGGGGCGCGTCCTCGGCCTCGACGAGGAGTTCGAGGACCTTCCTGGTGGCCTCGCGGACGTGGCGGTAGAAGGTGGGCGAGGCGATCCCGAGCACGTCGGCCAGTTCCTCGCCGGTGGAGTTGCGGGGGGAGGCGAAGTAGCCGGCGTGGTAGGCGAGCGCGAGCGCCTCGCGCTGGCGGTCGGTCAGCCGCTCGGCGACGGCGGTCCGGGTCAGCTCGACGGTCCGCACGTCGCGGTCGCGGGTCCGCTTGGCGACGAAGACGGTGTCCTCGCCGGCGGCCTCGACGGCGGTGATCAGCGCCTCCACGTCCGAGCGGGGCGCCGTCTCGCAGCGGACCGTCGCCACCTCGCCGGTCGTCTCGAACTCGCGGACGGTCGCGCCTCGCTCGACCAGCGCGGCCACGGGGTCGGCGCCGCCGGTCACCTCGACGACGCCGGTCTCGCCGTGGGCCTCGACCACCCGGGCGCCGGCCACGGCGTCACGCTCGGTGAGCCCATCGGCGACCGCCTCCGGGCGGGCGCCGTCGACGGCCACGTAACAGACGTACGACCCCTCGGCGGCGGGCGCGACGCCGTTCAGCGAGAGCCGACAGCCCAGCTCGCCCGCGACGCTCGCCGTCGGCGAGTCGCGGGCGCCGAGTTCGAACTCCAGCTCGACGACGGTGTCGGTGTGGAGCAGCTGCCGGTTCTCGGCGGCGTTGATGGCGTGGCCGACCCGCTCGCCGAGTTCGGCCAGGAGCCCCCGCTCGTACTCGTCGAAGGCGTCGGGCCGCGCCGAGTAGACGGTGACGACCCCGAGCACGGAGTCCCCGTAGACGACCGGCACCACCGCCTGCGACTGGAAGCCGCGGGCCAGCGCGCGCTCGCGGCGCGGACCCGCCTCGGGGGCCGTCGTCAGGTCCCGGACCGCCTGCACCTCGCCGTCGGCGACCGCGCGGCGGTAGAGGGCGTCCTCCGCCTCGCTCCCGGTTGCCCCACCCCCACCCCCGCGCCCGTCGTCGCCGAGCCCGAGGTCGAGCCCCTCGACGAACTCGTCGTCGACGCCGGCCCACTCGCGGGGCGCGATCTCGTCTGCGGCCGCGTTGTACTCGCCGACCCACGCTGCGAGGTACGTCTCCGAGGCGGTCAGCTGCTCGCAGACACCGCGGTCGACGGCCTCCCGGGTGTCCGCCCGCGCCAGTTCGCGGTTGATCGGCCGCAGGCTCTCGATGATCTGTTTGATCCGCCGCAGGGAGTTGCGCTGGCTCCGCAGCTCGCGCTCGCGGCGCTTCTGGTCGGTGATCTCGTCGTTGACGGCGACGAACCGCTCGATGTCCCCCGCGTCGTCGACGATGGGGGCGATCGTCTGGTTGACGACGTAGGGCTCGCCGGACTTGCGGCGGTTGCGCACCTCGCCGGTCCACACCTCGCCGTCGCGGATCGTCTCCCAGAGGTCGGCGAAGAAGTCGGGGTCGTGCTCGCCGGAGTTGAGGATCGAGGGGTCGGCGCCGACCGCCTCCTCGGCGCCGTAGCCGGTGACCCGCTCGAAGGTCGGGTTGACGTACTCGATGGTGCCGTCGGTGTCGGTGACGTAGACGGAGTGGCCGGCCTGCTCGACGGCCTTCCGGAAGGTGCGCAGGTCCTCCTCGGCGCGCTTGCGGGCTACCAGCGCGCCCAGGTCGGCCGCCACGTCGGTGACGGCCTCGACCAGTTCCTCGTCGGCCGCCCGCCGCTCCCGGAGGAAGAACGTCAGCACCGCGACGACGCCGTCGTCGGTCTCGATGGGGACGCCCAGCGCCGCCTGGAGGCCGACTTCCTCGGCGGTCCCCGTCCGGTGGAACGTCGACTCCGGGACCGCCGAGGCGTCGGGGATCCACTCGGCCGATTCGCTCGCCCAGACCCGCCCGGGCAGCCCCTCCCCGGCGTCGAAGGTCACGCCGCGGCTGGCCGCCAGGAACGGCTCCAGCCGCTCGGACGCGGCGTGGCCGACGAGGTGTTCGAGGCGGTCGCCGTCGGCGGCCGGCACCCACGCCTCGCCGTAGGCCCACTGCGTGCGCTCGCAGACGGCTTCGAGGGTCGTCTCGACCCCCTCGCGGAACCCGTCCGCGTCGGCGATAGCGTGGTTGACCGTCGCCAGCAGCTCGCGCTCGTCGGCCAGCCGCTTGCGGTCGGTCCGGTCGCGCAGCCGCAGGTCGAATCCCTGGATGTCTCCCTCGCCGTCCCGCCGGGCCGCGACGGCGACGTGCGCCCAGAAGTCGCTCCCGTCACGTCGCAGTCGCCACCCCTCCGTCTCGACCGCGCCCTCGGTCCGCGCCCGGTCGAGCGTCTCCGCCGGGTCGGCATCGGCGTCGCCGGGGTACAGCAGCGACAGGTCCGCGCCGACGGCCTCGGCAGCCGACCAGCCGGTCAGCGCCTCGGCGCCGCCGCTCCAGGCCGTGATCCGCCCGTCGGCATCGAGCGCGATGCGGGCGGTGTCGTCGTCCAGTGCGTTCCGCCCGGTGTCGTCCGCCGACGGGCCGTCCCCCGGCACGTCGTCCCCGGCGTCCCCGTCGGACGCGTCGCTATCCGGCGCGGCCGGCGCAGTCCGGTCGCCCCGCGTGAGCGTCACGACGACCCGCCCGCCGTCGGCGGGGCTGACCGTCGCGGCGACGCCAGCTTCGACCGCCTCGACGGTCTCCGACCCGCGCCACGCGACGCGCCGTTCCGCGCCGCCGTCGGCGACCGCCGCGACCGCGTCGACCGCGGGATCGGGCAGGACCGACTCGACGGCGCTCCCGGCGAGGGCGGCGGGTTCGTGCCCGAGCCACCGCCCGGCGCGGTCGTTGGCGAACGCGACCCGCCCCTCGTCGACGACGAGCACGCCGGCCGCTGTCGCGCCGGCGACGGCCGCCAGCGTCTCATCCGCGTCCGCGCCGTCGACCGCGTACCCGCGTCGGTCCCGTTCAGCCGTCTCCGGTCGCGATCCGTTCCCCGTCACGTCGGGAAACTACGTCGCGAGCGCGCAAAAGCGTATTCCACGGGACCGGGGGCCGGTTCCGGGGACTCGACCGGCCGACCCGCTCGGCGGTCCGGCGTTCTCAGCGAGCTGTAACTACCGAAACACAGGTACGCCGGTGTGGGGTAGCATTCGACAGGGCGAGTCCGATGACGCACCATCCCGACCACGAGATCGAGCTGTACCGCGACGACGGGATCTACCGGGTCTTCGTCGACCTGCCGGGGTTCGACCCCGAGGACATCGACGTGACGTGGGTCCACAACCGGCTGACGGTCTCGGCGCGGCGAACGGGCGGCCCCGGGAGTTCGCGCGTGTTCGACCACGAGGTGAACGTCCCGCGGGCGGTGGATACCGACGGCATCACCGCGACCTACCGGGACGGCGTCCTCGACGTGGAACTCCCCGTCGCGGGCGGCGAGGAACCGCCCGGCCGGACGATCGAGATCGACGAGTAGCGGTGGAGCTGACGGGGGAAAGGAAGGGAAGAGAGGGAGGGGAGCACTCCGGTTCGTGTCCCCGCCGTCGGCTCGTGGCACGGCCGTCGGGTACCCGCGGACCGCGAATCAGACGACGGTGAACTGGTCGGCGACCTTCGTCTCGACGGTCTCGTCGTCGGCCTCGACGGTGACCTCGTAGCGGTAGGTTCCCCGCTCGGTGTCGGGGCTGGTGGCGATCTTCGACCCCCAGGTGTCGGCGTCGTAGGCCTCGTGGTCGCCCTCCCAGTTCAGCTCCAGCGGGCCGTACTCGGCGTCGGGGAACTCGACGCGGACCGCGTCGACGGCGTCGTCGTCCAGCGGTTCCCCCGTCTCGGGGTCGTAGAGGGCGACGTGGAGGCCGACCTCCATCCCGGCAGCGAACCGGCCCAGGCTGGCACAGGAGGTGGTCGTCGGCGGCGGCGTCGGGGTCGGGGTGGCGGTCGGCGTCGGCGTCTCCTCGGAGCCGCCGTCGGGGTCGTCGGGATCGTCCGTTCCGTCGCCGGGGTCCGTGGGAGTCGCCGGGCCGACGGGCTCGTCGGTGGTGGTCGTCTCGGTCGTGACCGTCGGCGTGTCGGTGTCGTCGTCGCCGGTGCCGGGGTCGGTGATGTACTGACAGCCGGAGACGCTCGCGGTGGCCCAGGTCGCCGCGCCGGCCGCCATCAGTCGCCGCCTCGTCACTCGCCCGTCGCTGGACTCCGACCGTTCGTCCTCGCCAGGCGGTTCGCCCTGTTCGCCCGCGCGGTCGTCGCGGTCGACGCCGGAGGTGTCGTCAGCCATCTCGTTAGAGTCTTCGGCGAGTTTCGGGTAAAACGGCGGGCGTCTCTCCCAGCGAGTAGGAACTACGGGGAGGGTTTTGTCGACACCTCCGGGAGTTGTGTGTGTATGAGCGGCGACAGCAGCTACTCGACCGACCAGGAATCGTCCCCCGGCGCGGACGAGCCCGACGACGGGGCGACCCGTCGGCGCGTGCTCGCCGGCGGCGCCGCCAGCTGGGCCACCGTCGCGCTCGCCGGCTGTCCCGGCGGCGACGCCGACACCGACACCCCCGAGCCGGCGGCCACCGACACGGCGACGCCGACCGACACGCCGACGGCGACGCCCGAGCCCGAACCGGAGAACTACGTCGTGACCGCCGAGACCGGCACGGGGGAGGTCCCCGAGGGCGCCGCGTTCGCCTCCGCGTGCTCGGCGACCCGGCGGTTCGTCCCCGGCATGCTGGCGGTGTTCTACGTCGGCATCTACGACCCCGAGACGGGCGACCAGCTCACCGACGAGGATCTCGACAGTGTCGTGGTCAACGTCGAGGGGGGCGGGACCGCCGAGCTCTCGTGGGCGGGTGACGACGAGGAGGACCCCGCCGAGGAGTGGGCCGGCTCCTGGCAGCTCCCCGACGACATCTCGACGGGCACCTACCCCTACACGGTCGAGGTCACCGACGGCGACGCGAACTTCCGGGACGTGGGCATCCTCGAGGACGCCATCGAGGTCATCGAGTACTCCAACCCGACCAACTACGTCGTCACGACCGAGACGTTCTGGAACGGCGCGCCCGTCGAGGCCGCGAGCGGCTTCGTCGGCGGCTGCGTCCCCGAGCGGCAGTTCAGCCCGGAGATGGACGTGACCTTCTCGGTCGGCATCTACGACGGCTCCAGCGGCGACCTCGTCGGCGGCGACGCGCTCGACTCCGTGACGGTGGAGTCGACCGACGGCGCCTTCGACCCCGTCGAGCTGTCCTGGCAGGAGGGCGGCGAGGAGTCGACCGCCCAGTGGACCGGCACGCTCGAGACCGAGTCGCTCGACCCCGGCAGCTACGGGTACGAGGTGGTCGTCACCGACGGCGAGGCGAACTTCTACGACGTCGGGATCGCCTCGAACCAGTTCACGATCATCGAAGTGTAGCGACCGCGCGACCCCGCCGTCTCTCACCAATGAACCAGCCCGACGACACGCGACCGGAGGAACCGACCGGCGACGGGCCGGAGCAACGCGCGGTTGCGGACGACGAGCGCCCGGCGGCTGGCGCCGAAGCGGATCCCGCGGCCGACGGCGACGGCGTCGAGCGCCTGGAATTTGCCGACGCCGTCTACATCGACGCCGCGCCCGACGAGCTGTGGGCGTGCCTGTCGGACCCGGAGGCGCTCACGGAGTGCGTGCCCGGCGCCGACGCCATCGAGCGGCTCTCGGAGCGGCGCTACTCGGTGGAGATCACGCGGGGGGTGAGCCGGCTCACCGTCTCGCTGTCAGGCGAGGCCGAGTTCGTCGAGATGGACCCGCCGGACCACGTCGTCACGAGCGCGAGCGCCTTCGACTCGACGACCGGCAGCGAGTTCGACGTGCTCGCCGCCATGGAGATCCAGGACGGCGACCGCCACGCCTCGAAGCTGGCCTACACCGCCGAGGTGACCTACAGCGGCGGGGCCGCCACGCTCAACCCGTCGGTGCTGCGCCCCATCGTCGAACGCGACATCGACACGTACTTCGCCAACCTCACGACAGCCATAGAGAGCGACGACTGACCGGGGTCACGTCCCCCGTCATCGAAGGCTGGCCTACCACAACCCCCTGTGGCTCGTGAGCACGAATCCCGGGGGATCCTCGGTGTCGCCGTCGCCGAACAGCTCCGCCAGGAAGGATAGCGAGTAGGTGTGGCCGGCGATCTCGACCGGCCGCCGCTCGGGCGGCTCGTCGAAGCGCTCGGCGTACCGTTCGACCGTGTCGCGGTTGACCTGGAGCCCGTACCGGCGCCGCAGCAGCCGCTCGCAGGCTGTGGGCGACCGCTCGACTGCGTGGAACCGACACAGGTCGACGACGGGCTTCGCGTAGTCGCAGTCGGAGTAGAACAGCGCCGAGAGGTCGCCCTGGTAGGAGCGCCCGCAGGCCGTACACTCGTACTGCTGGACAGCGACGCCCACGTCCTTGATCCCCTCGTCGGTGACCAGCCGCGCGACCGTCTTCGGCTCGCGCTGGGAGCCGTTCTTCCGGCGCTCGGTCGACCCGCAACCGGGACACGGCCGCGGGTCGCCGGCCCGGTCCCCCGCATAGCTCCGTAGCTCCTCGTGGATCGCGTTGACGAACAGCGGCGAGACGACCGGGTCCGGCGCCTTCTCCGTCGGGCCGCGCATGAGCGGCGATCGGGTCCCCGCGCTCAAGAATCTTCACGTCAGCGTTCGATCTCCGATATCACGTTATCATTCTGATCTACCGGTCCCGTCTATCACGTCAACGTTCGACCGATGTCTTCCCATCAAATAGCAATCTGCACTATCCGTTTATCCGCACGGGGGGTAGCCACGGGTGTATGACGGACCAGCGTTCAGCGGACGAACGAGGACCCGACGGGGTCGACGGCCGCCGGGGTCGCGCCGGGTCGCCCTCGCGGCGGGCGTTTCTCGCGACGGGCGCGGCGGTCTCGGCAGCGTCGCTCGTGGGGTGTCTCGGGAGCGGCGCGGGCAGCGGCCCGGCGACGACGACGGGCGGCGGCGAGCCGGAGCCGCCGTGGACCACCGACCAGCTCGTCGACTACGTCGACGACGGGACGACCGTGACCATCTACGCCGGGTCGGGGGAGCAACCGACCTGGAACGGACTCGTCGACGTGATCAACGACGAGTTCGACGCCGGGCTGGAGGCCGACGTGGTCTCGGCCGGCGGCTCGCAGATCTCCCAGCGGATCATCCAGGAACGGCAGGCCGGCGAGGACCAGGCCGATCTGGTCGCCAGCGCCACTGACATCAGGAACCTGATCTACGAGGACGGCGAGTCCGTCGCCGAGCAGTACTACGAGTGGGACGTCGACGGGAACTTCTGGTTCGGCGAACAGCTGGAGGACTACATGACCCTCCCGTGGGGCGCCTCGGCGTTCAACGGCGGCGCGTCGTCGGTCATGCCGGTCAACCGGGAGATCTTCGAGGAGCGCGGCCTCGACATCCCGACCAGCTACAACGACCTCTTCGACGACCAGTACGAGGGGCTGGAGCTGATCATCCCCACGGGCCCCGTCACCAGCCAGATCGGGTGGATCGTCGGCTACCACGCCGAGCAGACCGACATGGGGAACATGGAGTGGATGGAGGCGATCGTCGACCACTTCGAGGTGACCGGCTACAACTCCCACTCCGACGGCGGGCGCGCCGTCGCCCAGGGGAAGGTCCCGCTGATGTTCTACAACTTCCCGTGGACGATAGCGGAGCTCGTCTCGGAGTTCCCCCTGATGGGCAACTTCGTCGAGCCGGTGAAGTGGAACACCTTCGAGGGGCTGTTCTCGATCAACCGGGAGGCCCCCCACCCGTGGGCAGCGCGGCTCGTCCTCAGCGCGATGCTTGAGGCGCCGGTCCAGCGGCGGCTGATAAACGACGTGCCGAACGTGACCGCCGCGCGGACGGACCTGGACTTCTCCGACGTGGAGATGAGCGACTACGCGCGGAAACGGCTCACGACCGAGACGACGCCGGTCGGGTTCTGGGAGGGCCAGGAGTACACCGAGATCGGCCAGCGGGCCGTCGAGGACGCGATCGAGTTCTGACCGTCCCGCCGCGTCGGCGCTCGTCGCTGCGCGCCGCTCACCGCGCCGCTCGCCGCTCACCGCACCCCGACTCGCTGACCACGGAAGACACCGAGACCACACGACCCCGGACACCCTCACGATGCCCACGCACCCGCAGTTGACCGTGACTGACCTCGACAAGCGCTTCGGGAGCGAGTACGCCCACCGGGGTGTCGACCTGACGGTCGAGCGCGACGAGATCGTCGCGCTGCTGGGGCCCAGCGGCTGCGGCAAGACCACGCTGTTGCGGTGTATCGCCGGCGTCGAGGTGCCCGACGGCGGGGAGATCCGGATCGGCGGCGAGACGGTCCACGGCGACGGCGTCTCCCGTCCCCCGGAGGACCGCGACCTCGGGATGGTGTTCCAGAACTACGCGATCTGGCCGCACAAGACCGTCTACGAGAACGTGGTCTTCCCGCTGCAGTACGCCGACAACCCGTTCCCCGAGTCGGAGTACGAGGCCCGCGTCGAGGAGGTGCTGGAACTCGTGCGGATCGGCGACCTGAAATCGGCGCCGGCGACCGACCTGAGCGGCGGCCAGCAACAGCGGACCTCGCTGGCGCGGTCGCTCGTCCACGACCCGGACCTGCTGCTGATGGACGAGCCGCTGAGCAACCTCGACCGGGAGCTGCGAAAGGAGATGCGCGACGAGCTCCAGCGGCTCCAGCACGAGCTCGGCGTCAGCGTCCTCTACGTGACCCACGACCAGGAAGAGGCGTTCTACCTCGCCGACCGGGTCGTCCTGATGCGCGACGGCGAGACGGTCGAACGCGGACAGCCGGCGGAGCTCCACCGCCGCCCGTCCTCGCCGTTCACCAGGCGGTTCGTCGGCACGCACAACCGCTTCTCGGGGACGGTCGACGTGACCGCCGACGGCGACCGCGTCGTCCGGACCGACCTGGTCGAGTTCCCGCTCGACAACGTCGACTACGTCTCCGACGGGGTCGGGACCGGCTCGGTCCGCTGCTTTCTCAGCCCGTCGGACGTGGAGATCGGCGGGTTCGCGGGCCGGCCCGACGGGCGGCTCGAACTCGCCGGCACCGTCGTCGCCGAGGGTATCCTCGGGGACACCTACGAGCTGACGGTCGCGTTCGACGGGGCGGCGACGGACCTGGTCGTCCACACGGAGACGGTGCGCGACCGCGAGCGGGGCGACGAGATACGCCTCCACGTCCGGCCGGAGGCGATACAGGTGTACCCGGCGGGCGACGGATGACCGGCGCCGACCGGAGGGAGGACCCCGTGAGCGTCCGCACGCGGCTCGGCCGGCGGGTCCGGAGCGCCCGAACGCAACTCGCCGAGCGAGTGCGGAGCGTCCGCGCCCGCCTCGGCGGGCGAGTGGGGAGCATCCGCACGCGGCTTGGCCAGCGGGTACGGAGCGTCCGCGACGCCCGCGAGTCGCCGCTCGAAGCCCTCCCGGCGCCGAGCGGGACCGACGGCTGGGCGCGGCGGCTCGTCCTCGGCGGGTTCGCGGTCGCGACCGTCCTGCTGACGCTGGTCCCGCTGGTCTTCCTGCTGTGGACCAGCGTCTGGGACGGCTACCCGGGCCAGTTCTCCGGGTCGGTCACGCTCGGGAACTTCCGGGCGGTCTACCTGGAGAACGCCTTCGATATCGGTGCCCTCGTGGGCAACTCGCTGTTCGTCGCCGGCGGGACGACCCTGATCTCGATGGGCGTCGGCCTCGCGTTCGCGTGGCTGCTCGTGCGGACGAACGTCCCGACCAAGGACGCGATGGAACTCGTGCTGATCTCGCCGTACGCCGTCCCGGGGTACATCTACGCGGTCATGTACATCACCGCCTACGGCCCGGACCACGGGCTGGTGACCTCCGCCCTCGTCGGCGCGCTCGGGCTGGAGGCGCCGCCCGTCGACATCTTCAGCCCGACCGGGATCGTCGTCGTCGCCGGCGTCGACGCGGTGACCTCGGTGTACCTGCTCACCGCGCCGGCGCTGCAGGACATGGACGCCTCCCTGGAGGAGGTCGCGCGGATCCACGGCGCGAACGTCCTCCAGACGGTCCGGTCGGTCACGTTCCCGGTCATCCTGCCGGCGATCCTGACGGCGCTCATCGTCCGGTTTTTGCTCGGGCTCGGGGAGTTCTCCATCGTCGCGATCCTCGGCGCCCGCGAGCGCTACGAGGTGTACGCCACCGCGATCTGGAAGGCCGTCCGGCTGCGGGCGCCGCCCGAGTACGGCCAGGCTGCGGCGCTGTCGATCAGCCTGCTCGTCGTCGCTGCCGTCCTGGTCTGGTACCACCGCAAGGCGACCAGCCGCAAGGAGGACTACATGACGGTGACCGGCCAGGGCTACCAGCCCCACACCTGGGACCTCGGGAAGTGGCGGTGGCCGCTCGCCGGCGCGCTCTGGGCGTTCATGCTGCTGGTCTGGGTGCTCCCGGTCGTCGTGATGGTAGTCGTGTCCGTCCACTCGGTGTGGGGCGGGACGGTCGACCTGTCGCGGCTGACCCTCGCCCACTACGCCGAGGCCGTGACCAACCCGCGGTTGCGCGGCGCGTTCGTCAACAGCGTCCTCGTCAGCTTCGCCGGCGCGACGCTCGGGACCGTCCTCGTCGTCGGCCTGTCGTACTACACCGAGCGGACCGACTACCCCCTCCGCGGGGCCGTCGACTTCCTCTCGCTGTCGTCGGTCGCGATCCCCGGCGTCATCACGGGCGTCAGCGTCCTGTTCACCGCGCTGTGGGTCGGCAAGGTCCACCCGCTGGTCGACCTCTACGGGACGCTGTGGATCGTCGTCATCGGCTGCGTCATCGCCTACATCCCGATGTCGTCGCGGCTCGCCATCGGCAACATCGTCCAGATCCACACGGAGCTGGAGGAGTCGGCCCGGATCGCCGGCGCCACCTGGGTCCAGCAGATGCGCGAGGTGTTCCTGCCCCTCTTCCGGAACACGTCGGCGATCATCTGGTTCTACCTCCTGATCCACATCTTCCAGCTGATCACCATCCCGCTGATGGTCTACTCCTCGGACACGATGGTCGTCCCCGTGAAGGTGTTCAACATCTACATGAACACCGCCAACGTCGAGCTCGTCTCGGCCATCTCGACGGTCTTCGTCGGGCTGACCTTCCTCGTCCTGCTCTCGCTGCGACTCGTCGGCGTCTCCTTCCACGACATGAACGTCGAGTAGACGACAGTCCACCTGTCCCGGCCACCACGACCACCGCACCCCGGACCGACCCGGTCCGGGTCCACGGACCGACCCCGGCCTTCGAGGCCGCGAACCGACCGCCGACCACCGACCGCCGACCACACCGAGAACTCACCCATGCCAATCGACCTGTCGATCGCCTGCGGCGACCGAGACCTGAACCGCGCGCTGCTCGCCGGCGACGTCGAGCCCGACGGGGTCGACGCGACCAAGACGCCGGTCTACCCGTCGAACCGCCACCGCCGCTTCTTCGCGAACCTGGAGTTCGATGTCTGCGAGGTGTCGCTGGCCTCGTACCTCTCCTCGCGGGACCACCGCGAGGAGTACCCGTTCACCGCGATCCCCGTCTTCCCGGCCAAGCGATTCAGACACTCGTTTTTCTACAAGCACGCCGACGCCGACGTGGACGGCCCCGCCGACCTGACGGGGAGGAACGTGGGCGTCTCCTCCTGGCAGACGACCGCCAACGTCTGGATGCGCGGGATCGCGGGGGAGTACTACGGCCTCGACCTCGACTCGGTGACGTGGTACCGCCGGAAGGGCGACGACGTGCCCATCTCGATCCCGGACCGCTTCGACATCCGGCCCGTCCCCGGCGAGCACGGCGGCGACGCCGTCGCCGAGCGCGAGGACCTCAAGCGGGCACTGTTCGAGGGGAAACTGGCGGCGGCGATGGACCCGGCGGGGTCGCTGTTCTGGGACGTGGCCGAGTCCGACCGGGCCGAGTTCGTCTTCGACGACCCCCTCGCCGCGGAGCGCGAGTACTTCGAGGAGACCGGGATCCATCCGCCGATGCACGCCGTCGCCATTCGGGACGAGATCCTGGAGGAACACCCGTGGGTCGCCACGGAGATCTTCGACGCCTTCTGCGAGGCCCGCGACGCCTGCCTCGAACGCAACACCAGCCCGAGCGCCAACGCGTCGCTCACCTGGGCGCACCTCCACCTGCTCGAACAGCGGGAGGTCCTCGGGGAGGACGCCTGGGCGTACGGCCTGACCGAGCGCAACCGGAGAGGGCTCGAAAAATTCGTCGAGTACGCCCACGACCAGGGGCTGGTCCGGCGACCGTACGACGTGGACGAGCTGTTCGTCGACGGGGTCGCGTAGCCGCGGAATGTGACGAGCGGACGTGTCGACGGCGAACCGCCCGAGGGGCCGTCGCGCCGCGGATCCCACTGCGCTGGAATCCGAGGAAGGTATTCCCCCGCCGGGGTCGCACCCTCGCACATGACGGTCGAACTCTCGGTCGCGCTCGGCGACAGGGACATCTACAAGCCGCTGTTGACCGGCGACGTGCAGCCGGACGGCATCGACGCGACGGTGATCTCGGAGTACCCGCCCAAGCGCCACCGACGCATGTTCGAACACCTGGCGTTCGACGTCTGCGAGGTGTCGCTGGCGTCGTACCTCTCCTCGCGCGAGCGCCGCGAGGAGTACCCCTTCACCGCCATTCCGGTGTTCCCGAACAAGCGGTTCAGACACTCGTTTTTCTACAAACACGCCGACGCCGACGTGGGCGAGCCGGCCGACCTCGCAGGGAAGCCGGTGGGCGTCCAGTCGTGGCAGACGACCGCCAACGTCTGGGTCCGCGGGATCGCCGCCGAGCACCACGGTCTCGACCTCGAATCCGTCGAGTGGTACCGGCGCCGCGAGGACGACGTGCCCGTCGACCTGCCCGACCGCTTCGACATCCGGCCGGTGCCCGGCGCGCAGGACGGCGACGCCGTCGAGCAGCCGAAGGACCTCCGCGAGATGCTCTTCGAGGGGGAGCTCGCGGCAGCGATGGACCCGGCGGGGTCGCTGTTCTGGGACGTGGCCGAGTCCGACGAGGCAGAGTTCGTCTTCGAGGACCCCCTCGCCGCCGAACGGGAGTACTTCGAGGAGACCGGCATCCACCCGCCGATGCACGCCGTCGCGATCCGGGACGAGGTGCTCGACGAGCACCCGTGGGTCGCGACCGAAATTTTCGACGCCTTCTGCGAGGCCCGCGACGCCTGCCTCGACCGCAACACCAGCCCCAGCGCCAAGGCCTCGATGACGTGGGCGCACCTCCACCTGCTCGAACAGCAGCGGATACTCGGTGACGACGCCTGGGCGTACGGGCTGACCGACCGAAATCGCCGCGGCCTCGAAAAGTTCGTCGAGTACGCCCACGACCAGGGACTGATCCCACGGGAGTACGACCTCGCCGAACTGTTCGCCGAGAACGCCGTGGAACTCACCGGCTGACCGCTGTTCTCGGCCAGCCGGTTCCCCGAGAGTTTCCTGGACGGGCCGCTACGCGTAGTAGTCGGTGTCGAGGTGGTCGGTCGCGAACAGGTCGCCCGCGTCGTAGCGCTCGGCGGCGACGCCCTGGTCGTGGGCGTACCCGGCGAGCGTCTCGACGGCCGTGACGTTGTCCTCGGTGAGCCCGTACTCCCACGGGTCGTCGCCCAGCACCGACCGCTGTTCGTCGGCGTACACGTCCGCCCACACGAGCGGGAGTTCCCGGGGTCGCTCCAGCGCGCCCAGGCCGATCTCCTTCGCGCGCTCGAAGGCGTCGTACAGCGGCTGGACGACCCACGGGTGCTCGTCGAGCACCTCGTCCCGGACGACGATAGCGTGCATGATCGGGAAGATCCCCGTCTCGCGGTAGTACCGCTGTTCGACGGCCTTCGCGTCGTCGAACAGCCGGCGCGCGTTCGCGACACCGGCGTCGACCGGGTGGAAGACGCCGTCGATCTCGCCGCGCTCGATCATGTCCTCCAGGAGGCCGATGGTCGACCCCTGGTGGCCGACGTACTCCAGGTCGATCCGCTCGGGCACGTCCACGTCGACGATCTCCGAGCCGCCGGCGACCCACTCGACCGAGGCGAGGTCGAGTCCGTGGCGGTCGGCGAGGGTCCCTCGCTGCCAGATACCCGTCGTCGTCTGCCAGTTGACGATCCCGACGCGGGCGCCCGCGAGATCCGCGACCGAATCGATCCCGGCGCCCTCGCGGACGTACATGTACGCGTGGCGGAACTTGCGGAAGGGGAAGACCGGGATCGCGGTAAAGGGGAACCGATCGGCGTCGCGGCGGGTGGCGAGGTAGGTCCCCATCGACAGCTCGCAGGCGTCGAACTCCAGGTCCCGGACCATCCGGGAGAACCGGACGGGGTTGGGGTAGTTCACCGCCGATAGATTGATCCCCTCCGGTTCGACGCGGCCGTCCCGGAGCGGTCGCGTCCAGGCGTAGGGGTGGACGGCGAGCGAGAGATCGAGCATCACTCGGTGACCTCGAAGGCCATGTGCAGGGCGGGCAGCGGCCGGACGGGGTGGTTGTCGAGATACGAGAGGTGCGGGCGCACCTCGAACTCGGGTTTCTCCTCCTGCATGTCGAAGAGGCTCGGGTACACGTCGACGAAGTGCCAGCCCGGCTCGCCGGCCGCGCGGAGCCGCGCGTGGACGGTCCCCTCCTTGTCGTCGCCGGCGGTGCCGCAGACGTAGCCCAGCGGCGTGTTGTCGTAGACGAAGAAGGGGGCGTTCTCGTAGATGGTCCAGCCGATCCCCGACAGCTCGATGTCGATCTCCGTGCCGACGGGGCCGCGGACGGGCGCGAACGTCTCGATGGACGGCTGCATCATGAAGCCGGTCACGGCGACCTCGCGGCCGTCGACGGCGGCGGTGATCGGCCGGGTCGACCCCTCCGCTCGCGGGATGGCGATCTCCGTCTGGAAGCTACCCTCAGCGTCAGTCTCGACGGTCGGCAACACGTCCGGCTTGGGTTCGGGGGTAATGGGGATGCCCTTGACGCGGTGGCCCTCGTGGCGGTACCAGATCAGGTCGACCTCGGTCTCGGCGGGGAAGTTCCGGCCGGTGAGCACGGCGGTCGTCCCCGCCTGGCCGGAGGGCGGGGAGATCTCCAGCTCGGCCTCGCCCTCGGCGTCGATCTCGGGGTAGTGGACGCTCATCGGCTGCTCGTCGAGCAGCGGGTCGACCCAGGCGGTCCGGGGGTCGTCGTCCGGTTCGGTCACCTCGACGGTCCAGACGGACTGGCGGCCGCCGGCGACCGGGCCGTAGGGCGACTGAGTGTTGTTCTGGAGGTAGGGCACGCCCTTGTAGTTGCGCCACACCTGGATGACGTGCTCGCCGGGCGGGCCGACCGCGCGGATCTCGGCGGTGGCGGTCCCGCGGTTCATCACGCCCGTCACGAACCCGACGTTGCCGTTGTCCCAGGAGACCTGATAGTTGTTCGTGACGACGTTCGGGCCGATCCCGTAGCCGGTGATCGTGAACGCCTCGCCCAGCGGCGCCTCCGTGCGGTCGATCTCGAAGTGGGGCGTGACCGAGAACTCGTCGCGCGCGACGACGTTGCCGTCGTCGTTCGTGACCTGGATGCGGTGGGCGCCGCCGTAGTCCTCCGGGACCGTCCACGTCTCGTCGAAGGCGCCGTCGGCGTCGGTCCGAACGGTCCCGATCTGATCGGTTCGGGGCTGGTACTGCGGGCCGACGACCTCGTTACCTTCGAGGACGCCCCACCGGCCCTCCGTCGAGTTCCACAGCAGTTCGTACTCCTCGTCGGCCGGGAAGTTACGGCCCTTCAGGGTGATCTCGTCGCCGACGTACCCCTCGTCGTCGCTCAACACCAGCGTCCCGTCCGAGCCGCTGCCGCGGCGGTGGCGCTGGAGCGTCTCCTTCAGGTCGCCGGACACTCCGGATTCGTCGTCCATGTGTGTCCGTTCGCCGCTCGCTCGAATACGTCTGTGCCAGCTTCTACGCTGACGGTGGACACGGCAAGAGTTAAGGGGTGAACGGCGGCCGCGGTCGCCGTTCGCGACCGCGGCGGAAACCGAGAAGGAGACTGCCGGAGCGGCCGACGGGACCGACCTACCCGAGGAACAGCCGGAGCTGCGGGTAGTCTTTGACGATGTCGAGCTGTTCGATGCGGGCGTCGAGGCCGAGGATGCGGCCGGCGCCGAACGCGCCGAGGCCGAACAGGAGGAACACGTACACCATGTGGTAGTCGATGAGCAGGGCGTTGTCGAAGGGGTAGGAGGCCAGCCAGTAGAACAGCATCATGGTGGCCCCCCAGAACGCGCTGAACCGGACGAGCACGCCGAGTATCAGCGCCAGGCCGACCAGCGTCAGGCCGAGCTGGTTCAGCGGCGTCAGCAGCCACGCCCACTCGTTGCCCATCGTCGTCCACAGGCCGGTCAGCGGGTTCCCGTCCGGGATCCCGTACAGCAGGAACCCGCGGACGCTCCACTCGGGGTCGACGACCTTCGTGATCCCGGCGTAGAAGAACGTCCAGCCCATGATGACCCGCAGCGCGAACAGCGCGTAGCCGATCCACGTCTCGGAGTAGGTGAACTGCACGTCCCAGCCGAACACCTTGGATTCGAGTTCTCGCGTCGCCATACGCCCACGTTCTCCCAGAACGCTGATAAGGGGAGTCGTGATTCCCAGCCGCTGGGACCGACCGAGCGGGGTCGACATCCCGATTCCGGCGAAACCGCCGGACGGCACGGAGATACGTGCCGGATCCCCGCGGAACCGCGAGCGCCCTCGATACCCCCGTTCCCGGACGGCAAGAAGGCCGTCCGGGCTTGAAGGGCGCTCCCGCGGTAGTCGTCCACACGGCCGGGGACGCGTCGGTCGCGGTCCGGGTGCCATCGCCGCTCGCCGCGGCTCCGGCGGTTCGGACGGCGAACCGCTCCCCGACGGTGATCCACCATGTCGACCCACACCACGCTGACGGTCGCGACGCTCGTCGTGACGACGGTCGCTGTCGTCTTCGGCGCGCTCGTCGCCTCGCTCGCATACAGGGCCGCCAACCGAACGTCGTCGCGGTCGCTGCAACTGCTCAGTTACGGGCTCGGCGCGGTCGCGCTCGGCCCGCTGGTCGGCGCGCTGGGCGCCGTCACCCTCGGGCTCGACGCCGAATCGACCCTGTTTGTCCAGGGACTGCTCGTCGCGCCCGGGTTCGCCCTGCTGGTCCGCTCGCTGTATCCCGCTCCCGAACCCGTCCGGGCGTGACGCCGGCCGGGGACGACGGACAGCCCCGTCGTATCGGTCGGCGTGTGTCCGCCGCAGCGAGGGGTCGAGCGTAGCGCGCCCGAAGCGGACCGGCGACGAACACGTCCGCATCCGCATCGGCATCCGTGGGTGTCGACCGGAGGACCGATCGAGCGTCGCCGTTGGCGAACGATCGGCCCGCGAGCCGGATTCCTGGCCGATCCCGGTGGGTTCCGACCCCCGCAAACGATTTACGGGTGTCGAGACGAACATGATAGCCATGTTTCCGGTGGGGTCCGACCCCCTGCGGTGTGCGGTCGCGGGCACGGAGGCGGTCGCGGACGCGCTCTCGGGCGCGGAGGTGGACGCCGGACGGGCCGTGGCGGTCGAAGCCGTCGTTGCGGGGACGGGTCGGGACGGGCGGATCGCCGACCGCGATGCGGACTGTCTGGTCGTCGACAGCGGTGCAACCGGTATCGACGCCGAGGCCGTCCTCGACAGGTGGACGGCCGAGCGGCCGGACGACCCGGTCGTGGTGCTGACCGACGAGTGGGACGACGAGCGCGAGGCGGCGGCGCTGTCGGACGGCGCGAGGGAAACGCTCCCCCGGCGGCTGGTCGAGACGGACCCGGCGGTCGTCGCCGAGCGGGTCGGGTCGGCGGTCGAGCGCGAGCACGCCCGCGACACCGCCCGCGAACTGTACGAGGGCGCTGCGGGCGTGACGGCGGTCCACGACCCCGAGACCGGCGAGCTGCTCGACGCCAACCGGGCGTTCCGTGACCTGGTGGGGTGCGACCGCGAGGCGGTGCGGTCGACGGACCCGTCGGCGTTCACGGCCGACGTGCCCGGCTACGACGGCGACCGGCTGGCCAACGCCGTCGCCAGCGTCGGGAGCCGGGGAGACGCGACGGCCGGCCGGGCGGACGGGACGAACGGCGACCCGACCGCAGCGAACGGGGAGGCGAACGCGGGGGACGACCGGGCGGCGCCGATGGAGCTGGAGTGGCCGGTGTCGACGGCCGACGGGTCGGTCCGGTGGGTCGAGTCGCGGCTGCGGCCGGCCGCGGTCGGCGGGCAGCGGGTCGTCCTCGCTGCGTCGGTCGACGTGACCGAGCGGCGGCGCCGCGAGCGGGCCTACGAGCAGGTGTTCGACAACGTCAACGACGTGATCACGGTCCACGACCCGTGGGCCGAGCGACTGGTCGAGGTCAACGAGACGATGGCGGAGCTGACCGGGTACGGCCGGGAGGCGCTCGTCGAGATGGACGTCGACGGCTTCACCGCCGACGAGCCGGGGTCGGGCGGCGAGCGCGCCTACGAGGTCGCCCAGCGGGTCGCCGCGACGGGGGAGGCCGAGACCGTCGAGTGGGTTGTCGAGACGGCGGCGGGCGAGCGCCGGGTGCTGGAGGTGAACCTCGCGCCGGCGACTATCGCCGGCGAGGACCGCGTGCTGGCGCTGTCGCGGGACGTGACCGAGCGCCGCGAGTCCGAGCGCCGCCTCGAACGGGAGCGCGACCGTCGCTCGGCCCTGTTCGAGAACAACCCGGACCCGGTGGTGCGGGTCCGGTTCGAGGGCGACGAGCCGGTGATCCGCGAGGTCAACCCCGCCTTCGAGGACGTGTTCGGCTACTCGCCCGAGGAGGTGGTCGGGGCCGGCGTCGGCGAGGCGGTCGTCCCGGCGAGCGAGCGCGAGGAGTACGAGCGCCTCCGGGCGAGGGCCGCGCGCGGCGAACCCGTCGAACGGGAGATCACCCGGCGGACGGCCGACGGGACCCGGGAGTTTTTCGTCAGGGTCATCCACTTCAGCTCGGACCCGGACGCCGACGAGCCGACGGACGCCTACGTCTGGTACACCGACGTCACCGAGCGGCGCGAACTGGAGCGGACCTACCGCGGCGTCTTCGAGAACGTCTCGGACGGGCTGGTCATCCACGACCCCGAGACGGGCGAGATCACCGACGCCAACGAGCGGTTCTGCGAGATGAACGGCTACGAGCGCGAGGAGCTCGTCGGGGAGACGGTCGACGTGGTCACGGCAGCGGACCACGGCTACGAGGACGCCCGCGAACGCATCAGGGCTGCCCGCGAGGAGGGGCCCCAGCTGTTCGAGTGGCGCAACCGGCGCAGGGACGGCGAGACGTTCCCCGTCGAGGTCCACCTCAGCGTCGTCGACGTCCGCGGCGAGGAGCGGGTGCTCGGCAGCGTCCGGGACATCACCGAGCGCAAGCGCCGGGAACGGGAGTACGAGCAGATCTTCGACGGCGTCAACGACGGGATCGTCGTCCAGGACCCGGAGACGGCCGAGCCGCTCGACGCGAACCGGGCGTTTCTCGACCGCCTGGGCTACGACAGCGTCGCGGCGATCCGCGAGGCGGGCTTCGCGGCGCTCAGCGCGACCGAGGCGGGCTACACCACCGAGCGGGCGCGGGAGATCTGTCGCCGCGTCATGGAGACGGGCGAGCCCGAGACGGTCGAGTGGCAGCAGGAGACGAAATCGGGCGAGCGCCGCTGGATCGAGGCGCGGGTCGCCGCGGCCGAGATCGGCGGCGAGGACCGCGTCCTCTCGATGCAGCGGGACGTGACCGAGCGCAAGCGCCGCGAGCGGCTGGTCCGCGCGCTCCACGAGGCGACCGACGACCTCCAGGACGCGGAGACCCCCCGGGCGGTCTGTGAGGCCGCCGTCGACGCCGCGACCGAGGTGCTGGACCTGTGGCTGCCGACCTGCTGGCTCCGCGGCGGCGCCGACGGGGGCGGCGGGGACAGCGACACGGACGCGCTCGCGCCGGTCGCGACCGGCGACGCGGCCGACCGCCTCTCGCCCGACGAGCGGCCGCGAGCGCTCGAACCCGACGACCTGGAGTACGAGGCGTACGAGACCGGCGAGCGCGGCGTCTACGACCCGGCGGACCTCGACGGCGGGACGCCGCCCGGCGACGCGGTCCTCGTTCCGCTCGGTGAGCACGGCCTGCTGGGCGCGGTCGACCGGGACGGCGACGGGTTCGACGACGTCACGCTCGACGCTGCAGGGATCCTCGCCCGGCACGTCGCCACCGCGCTGGACCGCGTCGAGCGCGCCAGGGAGCTCCGCGAGAGCGAGCGCCGGCTCCGGCTCATCGCCGAGCACATCGACGAGGTCGTCTACCTGGCGGCGGCCGACTTCTCCGAGATCCGCTACATCAACGGCGCCTACGAGGAGATCTACGGCCGTCCGGTCGCGGAACTCGACGAGGACCCGACCGCGTTCGTCGAGGCTGTCCACCCCGACGACCGGGCCGACTACGAGGCCGACGTCGAGCGGTTGATCGCGGACGTCGAGGCCGGCGACCCGGAGGCGGCCTACGAGGGGGAGTACCGCATCGAGCGCGACGGGGAACGGCGGTGGGTCTCGGTCACCCGGTTCCCGGTCGAGAACGCGGACGGGACCGTCGACCGCATCGTCGGCCGGGTCCAGGACGTGACCGAGCGCAGGCGCCGGGAACGGGAGTACGAGCAGATCTTCGACGGCGTCAACGACGCGATCACGGTGTTCGATCCGGAGGCAGGCGAGGTGACCGACGTGAACGAGACCTACCGGGAGATGCTGGGCTACGACCTCGAGGCGATCCGGGAGCTGGGGATCGAGGGACTCAGCGCCGCCGAGGAGGGCTACACCGGCGAGCGGGGCTGGGAGCTCATCCGCGAGGTCGCCGAGACGGGCGAGCCCGAGACCGTCGAGTGGTGCGGCGTGACCCGCTCGGACGAGCGGATCTGGCTCGAAGTCACGCTGGCGCCCGCGGAGATCGGCGGCGAGTTGCGGGTCCTCTCGATACAGCGGGACGTGACCGAGCGCAAGCGCCGTGAGCGCGAGTACGAGCAGATCTTCGACGGCGTCAACGACGCGATCACGGTCCACGACCCGGAGACGGGGGAGATAGTCGACTGCAACGAGCGGATGTGCGAGCTGACCGGCCACGACCGCGAGACACTGCTCTCGGACGGGATGGAGGCGGTCAACGTCCCCGAGGAGGGCTACTCCGGCGAGCGCGCCCGGGAGATAATCCGGGACGTGATGGGCGCCGACGAGCCGGGGAGCCACGAGTGGCTGATCGAGCGAGCGGACGGGGAGCGCCGGCGAGTCGAGGTGAACGACACGCCGGCGACGATCAACGGCCAGCGCCGGTACCTGGCGATCATCCGCGACGTCACCGAACAGCGCCGGACCGAGCGGCGCCTCGGCGCGATCCTCGACCGCATCGACGAGGCCATCTTCATGACCCGCGCCGGGGAGATCACCGCTGCCTCGCAGTCGCCCGACTACGTGAGCTCGGGCTACGAGCGGATCTGGGGGCAGTCCCTGGAGGCGATCCGCGAGACGTACGAGGACGGCTTCTTCGGGACGCTCCACCCGGACGACGAGAGCGAGTACCGGTCGTTCGTGGCGGGGATCGTCGACGACGTCGACGACGGGACGGCGGCCGACAGCTACTCCCGCGAGTACCGCATCGAGCGACCCGACGGGGAACGGCGGTGGGTGCAGTCGGACTTCTACCCGACCGACTGGGAGACCGGCGACGACCGGATCGTGATCGTGAGCCGCGACATCACCGACCGGAAGGCCCGCGAGCGCCGCATGGCGTCGTTCGACGACGCGACCGACGACCTGGCGACCGCGGACACCCCCGAGGAGGCGACCCGGACGGCGGTCGAGGCGGCCGCCGGGACCCTCGACCTCCCCGCGGTCGGCGCGTTCCTCTACGACGCCGACGACGGCGTGCTCCGCCCGGAGGTCCTGACCGGCCCGCTGCCCGACGCCGAGGGGGTCGACCCGGTCGGCCCGGGGGACGGACGCCTCTGGGAGGGGTTCGCCACCGGAACGGTCGTCGCCCCTGACGGCGGCCGCGAGGAGGCCGGCTTCGTCGGCGGCGGGGGCGGGGACGGGACCGACGGCGGCGGGGACGGTCCCGGCGTGCTGGCGGCGCTTGCGACCTGGCGCGCGCTCGCGCTCGGCAACCACGGGGTCCTGCTGGTCGGCGCTCCCGAGGGCGAGCTCGGGTCGGAGACGATACAGGGGGCGCACGTGCTGGCCGCGACGCTGGAGGCCGCGCTCAACCACCTCGAAGGCCGCCAGCGACTCGAAGCCCGCGAGGAACAGCTACGCACCCAGACCGAGCGGGCCGAACGGCTCGACCGGATCGCCCGGCTCACCCAGCAGGTCGAGGCCGCCATCACCGACGCGAGCGACCCCGGCGAGGTCGAGCGGGCGGTCTGCGAGCGCCTCGCGGGCTCCGGCCCGTACGACCTGGCGTGGGTCGGCGGCGTCGAGGTCGGCACCGACCGCCTCGTCCCGCGGGCGGTCGTCGGCGCGTCGGAGGGGTACGTTACGGGGCTGGACCTGACGACGGCCGACGACACGGCCGACCCCCACCCCGCGGTCGCGGCGTGGGGGCACGAGGCGGTCCGGGTCGCGGACTCGCTCGTCGGCGACGGCCCGGCCGACGACTGGCGGCGCCGCAGCCTCGCGGAGGGGTTCCAGTCGCTGTGTGCCGTCCCGCTGACGTACGACGGCATCACCCACGGCGTGTTGACCGTCGGCACGGACTCCCCGAAGGCGTTCGGCGACCGCGAGCGGGAGGTGCTCGCGCAGCTGGGGACGTCGATCGCGAACGCGCTCGCGGCCGTCGAGCGGCGGCGGGCGCTGGAGTCCGACGAGACGGTCGAACTGGAGTTCGCGGGCGGCGGCGACGCGCTGCCGTTCGCCCGCGCGGCCGAGGCGGCCGGCTGTCGGGTCTCGCTCGAACGGACCGTCTCCCGACAGGACGGCCCGGTCAGCGTCTACTACGGCTTCGAGGGCGACGTGCCGGCCGACGCCCCGGAGATCGCGGCCCGGACGCTGCCCGGGTCGGTCGACGTGGTGGCCGACGACGAGTCGTCGACGCTGGTCGAGTCGCGGGCCGACGGGTGGTTCGGCGCGCCGCTGGCGGAGTACGGCGGCGTCCTGCGCGAGGCGTCGGCCGACCCCGACGGGGCGACGGTCGTCGTCGAGGTGCCCCGACAGGCCGACGTGCGGTCGTTCGTCGAGCGGCTGGCGGAGATCGCACCGTCGCTCGACCTCGCGGCCAGGCGCCAGCACCGGCGCCGGGACCGGACGCCGGCGGAGCTGGCCGACCGGGCCCGCGAGGAGCTCACCGACCGGCAGTTCGAGGTCCTCCGGACCGCCCTCTCGGCGGGCTACTTCGAGTGGCCCCGCGAGAACGACGGGGGCGAGGTCGCCGACCGCCTCGACATCACGCAGCCGACGTTCAACAAGCACCTCCGGATCGCAGAGCGCGAGGTCTTCGGGCTCCTGTTCGACGCCGACGCGTGACCGGCGGTCCCGTTCGACGACGGGGACCTGACCGCGGTCGCCGACCGCGGATGCGACGGCACGCGAGCGGGCGCGCGGCCCGCCGAGGCGTCACCGGACCCCCTCGCGCTGGCGGTCAGCCAGCCGCTCGCAGAGCGCGGGGCCGAGCGCGACCGTCCGGAGCAGCGCGACCGCGGTCAGCGGCGGCTCGGCGGCGTCGGGAACCGGGTACCCGTGGTCGGTCCGTACAGCCGCGGCCGTCCGGCCGAGGGTCGCGAGTCGGCGGGCGCGGCCGGCGGCGTAGGCGTCGACGGCCGCCGGCGCCGGCCGGTCCGCGCGCGCCATCGCCCTGACGAACGCGAGCGCGCCCTCGATCCCGAGCCCGGTCCGGAACCCGGTCGCCGGCGCGACCGGACAGGCGACCGGCCCGCAGGCGGCGACGCGCCCGTCGCCCCACGACGCCCGCGCGGGCGCCCCGTCGCCCAGTCGGACCTGCCGGACGGGCGCCGGGTCGACCCCGTCGAGGGCCGTCGCGACCGCGGCGGCGTCGGCCGGCAACACCGCGTCGGCGCTCGCGTCCTCGGCTCCCGACCGGCGGTCCGGAGCCGGCGCCGTGACCCTGAGCCGTTCCCGGGACTCGCCGGGACAGGGGAGCCGCTGGACGAGCGCCGCGTCGTGCCACCGCTCCCGGATCCGGTTCCCGTCGGAAGCGTCGCTGCCCGCCTCGGTCGCGGTCTCGTACTGGACCAGCCCCACTCGCTCCGCCCGCCCCGGGCCGGCCGGGCGAAGCGACGGGTCGAGCCCGCCGGCGTCGACGACCACGTCGAACCACTCGCGGACGCCGTCGGCGAACTCGACCGCGACGCCGTCGTCGCGCGCAGAGAGCGCGGCGACGGGCGTGTCGCGACGGCGCTGGCGGTCGGGGAGGCGCGCTTCGAGCGCCCGGCGGAGCTCGCCCGTCCGGACGAGGAGGGGCGACGCTCCGGTCGCTCCCTCGGTGGCTCCGATGTCGGCCCGACTCCCCGAGTCGGTCCCGCCGACGGACACGCCGCTCACGGGGACGCCGCGGTCCCGGACCGCCGTGGCGGCGTCGACGGCGTCGAGCGCCGCGAGCGCCGACGGCGTCAGCGAGGTCACCCGCGACCGGTCCGGCTCGTCGCCGCCCGCCACGACCAGCGGGTCGTACCCCGCCCGCCGGAGGAACAGCGCGAGCGCGACGCCGACGGCGGTGGCACCGACGACCAGCACCTGCCTGTCGGGGTAGGTCCCGATCACGTCGTCGACGGGGGCCTGGACCGCCGGCGACGCCGAGCGGTCAGCGTCGCCCGTCCGTTCGGCGTCGCCTGTCCGTTCGGCGTCGTCCGCCCGTTTGGCGTCGCCCGCCCGTTCGGTCGATGCGTCCGACCCGTCGGCGTCGCCGTCGGTGGACACGCCGGCGGGGGGGTCCCCGTCGGTCCGTCGACCCGCGTCGGCCGGTGGGCCCGAATCCGCGCCCGCGTTCCGGGTCCGCCGGGGGTCGTCCAGCGGGCGGTGGGCCGACAGCGGGCGGACGCCCGTCCGGTGGTCGGGAGAAGGCTTCGCGGACCGGGCGGGCGGGGTCCCATCCCGGTCGAGGGAGCGGTCGGTCGGACTCCGGTCCCCCCGCGTGAGACGGCGACTCGGGCGCGACGGTCGACGGTCCTGCATTCGGTGACCGTTCGCGGCCGCCCCACCTAAGGGGCCGAACCGTGTTTCGCGCCGGGAAACAGCGCGGTCGACCCGGGTTCAACCGTCGCGGACGCGACCACGCCGGGGTTCCGACCGTGTGAACCACCCCCAACACAACGTGTGTAGCCACCGGAGGTCGGCCGTGACAACGCAAGTTGCCAGTACGCCGAGGGGTGTCGGGGCGGATGGTACGGACAGACCGATGTCACTCACCGAATCCGCGCGGTCCGGCCCCGTCGAGTCGGGCGACGACGCGTCGGGGGAGCTCTCGACCGACGAACTCCTGGAACTGCTGGACGCGGCGTACACGCGGGCGATCCTCGAAGCGATCCGGACGGAACCGAAGCCGGCCCGTGCCATCGCGGAGGCGTGCGGCGCGTCCCGGCCGACGGTGTACCGGCGGCTGAACCGGCTGCGGGACGCGGGCCTCGTCGAGACGGACCTCGCCTGCGACGCCGACGGCCACCACCGGACGGTGTTCGAGGCGTCGTTCGAGTCCGTGACCATCGGCTTCACCGACGACGGCCTCTCGGTGACGGCCACCGACGGTACGGGCGGGCGCTCGTCACGCCAGTCGCCGCGGCCCGCGCCCGGCGCGTGACCGGACTGTCCTCCAACCTCGTCGGTCTCCCGGCCCCGTGTTTCAGCGCCCGAAACACTGGACGCCGTTTGATTACGTCCCGGGCGGTATCGTCGATCACCCGCCCGGGCCGGAGGCGGGCTCCAGTATCCGGCCCCGTCACCCCTCCGTGACGCCGAATCCACCCGTCGCTGCCCGTCCGACCGATCCACCTGGCATCGCCCGTCCGACCGATCCACCCGCCACCCGGGCCGTCGGTCCCGCCCGTCCTCACCCGGGCCGTCGGCCCTGTCTGTCAGGCCCCGCCGGACCGCCGTTCGGTCCCTTTCGCCGGCTGTCCGCCGTCGACTGACCGGTCCCCCGCCCGCTTCGGCCCCGACTCGCGCCCCCGATCTCGTCGCGGCCCGAATCCCCTCCCGCGGTCCGGATCCCGACCCGACCACGGACCGGCCGGACCGTCGACCGCGGCTCGCGCCCCGCGGATCAGTGTCGGTGTCGCCGTTCCGGACGGAGTTTCCGACCCTGAAGCCCTGTTTCCCCTTTTATGATCACGGCGCCCCCGGTCTCAGACATGAGCGACCCCGGCGACTCCGAGAGCACCGCCCCCTGGATTGCCGACCGGCCACCCCGGTCCGACACCCCCGACGGAGCGCCCCGGATCGAGGCGATCCCGGACGCCGACGCGGGGACCGTCACGTTCGCTGCCCGAGACGACGGCGCGGACGCGACCGCCGCGTGGATCACCGTCGACGCGTCGCTGGTCGTCGATGTCGGAGACTACACCTGAGCGGGCGCTCCGCGCGCGCCCGGACAGACGCGGCGAGAACGCGGGTGAAGCGCCCGACTCAGTCGCTCGCCGACCCGGATTCGGCGGCCTCGTCGAGCGCCGGGACGGCGATCAGGGCGGCGACGAAGCGCTCGCCGCGGGCGGTCAGCCCGTAGCCGCCGTCCGTTCGGCGGACACACCGCCCGCGCAGCCGCTGGAGGTGGTAGTTGAACCGGCCGCTCCCGTCGACGCCCGACCGGCGGCGGAGCGCCGCGAACGGCAGCGGCGCGTCGTCGGCCCGCCACAGCGTCGAGAGGATGGCCCGCCGCGCCTCGTCGGTCGCCAGTTCGAGCGCCTCCGGCGGCGGGAGCGACCCGTCGGTCCCGCGGCGACCCGGCTGCTCGGGGGCGTCGTCGTTCGGCTGCCCGGTGGCTGTCGATGCCATCGGACTCACCCGGTCCGACCCCGGGCGGTCCCGGCCGGTCCGCCCTCCGAGACCGCGCGGCGGGTGTCGTCGACCCGGTCGCCGTCGCCGGCTATCAGCACGAGCGGGTCGCCGTCGGGGGCGTACACGTCCATCTCGGTGCCCTTCTCGGAGTACCACTGGCCGACGACCGCGACGAGCCCGGCGTCGACGAGGTTGCCGAGGTGGTAGTCGACGTTCTGGAGCGACGTGTCGACCCGGTCGGCGAGCTCCGACTGGGTCGCCGGCTCCCGGTACAGCTCCGAGAGGATCGACCGCGCGCGGTCCGCCGAGAGGGCCGAGAAGACGGCCCCGGACTCCTCGTCGCCGATCGCGACGACTTCGGGGCCGGCCGACCCGTCGACCGGCGGCTCTCGCGGCAGCAGGTGGCTCATACCCCACACAACTACCCCGTCCCCCAGAAGCGGTTTCACTACGTCCGTTGACGGTCCGGATCCGACGGGCTAGATAGATTGATCCGACCGGTGCGGCCGGCCGCTATGCGAGGCCGTCCTCGGTCGTCACCGACAGGAAGACGTCTTCGAGCGTCGGGTCCTCGCGGGCCTCCATGCGGTCGGCCGGGTCCGCGGGCGGGCCGCCGACGACGATCCGCCCGTCGTAGAGGATCCCGACCGCCGTCGCGACCTGACCCGGACAGCGTGGCCGACGGATGACCGTGTACTCACCGCCGGGCGGTTCTCGCACCGGGACGAAAACGGCCGCGCCGAGTTGCAGTCTCTGCAACGGCGGACCCCCTTGGGCCGGTTTCCTGGGGACGGGCCGGGCGGCGGTCAGACGCCCTTGGCGACGCTGTACCACTCGCCGTCCCAGGTGAACAGGTAGGCGGTGAGCGCGCGGATGCCGACGAGGCTGTACAGCGGGAGGACCAGCGGCGTCGCGAGCCACGCGAGGCCGACGCAGTCGACCCGCTCGCGGCGGGCGTCCGCGACCCGCATCGCGAGCGCCGAGAGCGCCAGCGTCGCGACGGGGAGCGCGAGCCAGGTCGCCGCGCCGCTGACGACGAGGACGGCGGCCTTCGAGACCAAGGAGAGCATGAAGAGGTTGCCCAGCACCGAGCCCGCACAGAGCAGCGGGGCGAGCAGCGTCCGGTAGTTGCGGGGCGAGCGACACCCCGCGATGAGGCGGTGGAGCGTCTGGGCGTAGCCGGTCATCCAGCGCTTGCGCTGGCCCCACCAGTCGGCCGCGGAGTGGGCGCCCTCGATGGTCGAGGTCTGCGAGAGCAGTTCCTCGACGTCGAGGCCCGCCTCGTAGCAGTCGAAGGCGAAGGCGTAGTCCTCGGTGAGCATCGCGGGGTCGTAGCCGCCGACGGCCTCGAAGGCCGACCGGCGCATCACGACCGTCCGGCTGGCCGCCATCGTGAAGTCGGTCACCAGGGTCAGCAGGCGCTTGCCCAGGTCGCCCAGCACGACCGACTCGTAGTAGGCGACCGTCTCGACGAGGCCGTCGGGCTCGGGGACGGTCCGGCCCTGGACCACCTCGCAGTCGTCGAGGCGGGCGACGGCCGTCGAGACGAACCGCGGGTCGACCCGCTCGTCGGCGTCGAAGACGGCCAGGTACGGGGAGTCGGTCACCTCGGCGGCGTAGTCGACGGCGCCGGCCTTGCTGCCGGGGTAGCGGGTGTTGACCAGCAGGTCGACGCGCTCCTCGCGGTCGGCGTACTCGCGGGCGCGTTCGACGGAGGCGTCGTCGCCGGGCTCGGCGACGACGACCACCCGCAGGTCGTCGTAGCGGCTGTCGAGCAGGCTCTCGACGCTCCGGTGGAGAGCCTCGGCGTCGCGGTGGACGGGGACGACGGCGGTGACCGTCGGGCCGGTCGTCGGCCGGCGGTCGGTGCCTTCGACCGCCCGCTGGCCGAACAGGGCCAGCGCCGAACAGCCGAACATCCCGGAGACGGTGAAACAGGCCATCACCGCCTGGACGACGACGATACTGCCGAGGCCGAGGCCGAGGACGGTCGGGACCGCGACGACGACGGTCATGCCGCCCTGGAGGTAGCCGGCGACGACGACGGCCGCGACGAGGCCGACGGCGGTCGTCGCGTCGGCCGCCTCGCGGACGGAGTTCGGGCGGAGCTGCCCGACCGCGGCGCCGACGCGGCGCAGCGACCGGCGGATGCGGCCAGGGCTGGGGCTAACGGAGGGGAGGGCGTTTCGGGGACGCATCGTGTCTCGACGGTCGCACGCCCCTCACATAAAAATATTCTCACGACTTCAGGTTCGGCAACTCGGCGGAGCCGCGTCCGGTCAAGCCTCGCGGCGCCCGCCGGCGGGATCGTTTTCCGGCCGCCGTGCGGAGACGGAGGTATGTCGACGGATCCGGACGGACGGGAACTCGCCCGGCGGCTCGCGGACGCCCTCGCGGGCGCGGACAGTCCGTCGGTCGTCGACGAGCGGGCCGAGCCGGCCCCGACCGCGGACGGGACGGTCGCCTACGCGGTGGCCGCCGGGTCGCGGCGACTCGCGGAGGTGTCCGTCCATCCGAACCGGGCGCGTGTCGAGTTCCGCGCAGCGCCCGACGAAGCGGCCACAGCGGCGCGGGACGCGGGGCTTCGGGTCCGGCCGAAGGCGGTGCGACCGCCCCGGACGCTCGTGTTCGTCGAATCCCCCGGGGAGGGCGAGCGGGTGCTCGACGTTGTCGAGGCCGTCGTCGCCGCCCTCGATTGACCGGCGAGCGCCGCCCCCGGCTGTCGGGTCGGCGTCGCGCCGCTCACCCGCGCTCGGAGCGGGCGCCCGCGGCGCCCTCGTCGGCGTGGTCGAGACAGCGGATCTCGCCGGAGTCGGTGTCGAAGGCGAACGGGTCGCCGGGGGCGATCCGGCGGCCGTCGACGGCGCAGCCGTCGTCGTGGCGGAGGAAGTACCGCCCCTCGGCGCGGCCGGTCTCCAGGCGACCGGCCTGGACGGCGAACTTCACGAGCCCCTCGCCGATCTGGGTGCGCTCGGGCGTGTCGGCTTCGAGGCGGATGACGGGCATCGCTGGCCGAACGTAGCGGCGGCCGCCCGATAAACCGTCGGCCGGCCGGCGCAGGCGGCCGGACCGACGAGCCGGGACGACGGACGTGGCACTCTCAATCCGGTCGCTTAGGGGCTGCCCCGCCGAAGGGCGTCCATGGGCGTCAGAGACGTGACCGACATCCACGAGGAGTTCGACGGCGAGCGGCTCCCGCCGGGCCAGCGCGAGACCGAGCGGTTCCCCGTCCTCTCGCTGAACAAGACCCCCGAGTTCGACCCCGACGACTGGGCGTTCACCGTCCGCGGCGCCGTCGACGAGGAGCTGACCTACTCGTGGGACGAGTTCCGCGAGTTGCCGACCGAGACCCAGCGCCAGGACTTCCACTGCGTGACGGGCTGGAGCCGCTTCGACAACGAGTTCCGGGGCGTCCCGTTCCCCGAGATCGCCGAGCGCGCCGGCGTCGCCGACGACGCTGTCCACGTCATGTTCGGCGCGATGGACGGCTACTCGACGAACCTGCCCCTCGACGAGTGTATGCGTCGCGAAGTGCTGTTCGTCCGCGAGTTCGACGGCGACCCGCTCCCCTCCGACCACGGCGGCCCCCTGCGGGTGGTCACGCCGCACAAGTACGCCTACAAGGGCGCCAAGTGGGTCGACGGCGTCACCTTCCTCACCGAACCCCAGCGGGGCTACTGGGAGAAACGCGGCTACTCGAACACCGCGAACCCGTGGGCCGAGGACCGATACACGACGGTCTGAGCGGCGGGCCGTCGGCGCCCGACCGGCGCGCGCCCGCCGGGGCGTCGGCCAGTCGTGGGTCGTCGCTCGCTCACCCGCTCGACTCCTCGGACAGCCGGAGTTCTGCGACGAGGCGGGCGGTGACGACCTGTTCGACGATATCGACGAGCCCCTCGTCGTCGGCGGTGTAGTCGGCGAAGACGCCGAGCGGGACCTCGCCGCCGGCCATGTCGCGGTGGCCGCCGGCGGTCCCCACGTCCCCGAAGGCGTCGTCGAGCGCGTCGCCGAGGTGGATTCGCGAGTCGACGGTCCGCCCGCTGAGGTGGATCGACCGGCCGACGATGCCGAAGACGATGGCGGTCTCGACGCCCTCCAGCGTCCGGAGGTAGTCGGCGGCCTGCGGGAGCGCGTCGCGCTCGGTCGTCCGGCCGACGTTGGAGATGAGCACCGAGCCGCGGGTCCGCCGGTGCTCGATGGCGGTGGCGATGGCGTCGAGCGTGGCGCCGGTGACCGACGGGCTCGCGAGCTGGCGGAGCAGGTCGACGTCGGCCCGCTCGTGGAGGTAGCCGGCGGCCTCGTACTCCGCGCGGGTCGTCCCGCGGAGGAACTCCAGGGTCTCCCGGCGGATGGCGAACAGTAGCCCCGTCGCGAGAGTCCCGTCGAGGTCCACGTCGAGGTCGCGGACGTACTCGGTGAAGACGGTCGCGGTGGCGCCAAGTTCCTCGCGGTGGTCGACGAAGCGGGCGTCGATCTCCTCGGCGGGGTGGTGGTCGACCACGACGTCGACGGGCGTCCCCTCCGGGACGCGGTTGTTCCGGCCCGGGACCGAGTGGTCGACGAGCGCGAGCAGCGACCCGTCCGGTCGGTCGCGGACCCGCTCGGGCTCGAACGGCTCCAGGTCGACGTCGAGCAGGGTGACGAACGCGCGGTTCTGCTGGTGGGTGATCGCCCCGCTGTAGCAGATGCGCCGCTCGTCGATCCCGGCGTCGGCCGCGATCCGACCCAGCGCGAGCGCGCTCGCGAGGCAGTCCGGGTCAGGGTTGTTGTGACAGACGATGGTGATCGCCTCGCCCTCCCCGAGCAGGTCGCGGAGTTCCTCCGCCGGGCGGGCGGTCGCCGGTGACTGAGTCATCCCGGGTCGAGCGCCGTAGGGGTTCGGCCGGCAAAACGCGCCGGCCGGCACACGCCACGGCCGCCCCTCGGTGTCTCGGGAGTCCGCGCGGCGGGACGTATTAGGTGTATCATGGGTACGGCAGACCCCTAATAGGTATGTAGACAACCTCTAAGAGTCGCCGAGCGCGCGGATCGAGCGTGATCGACCGACGCCACGCGAACGACGCGAACCGACCGACCCGGGCGGTGGTACGCCGTGAGTGACGCGGCCCGCCATCCCCGCGTGCTGGACCTCCCCCGGGACGAGACGGGCCTGGCGACGACGACCGTCGCGCTCAGGCGACTGCAGGAGTTGCTGCCGGAGTTTCTCGTCGATCAGGTCGACGATGCCGATGCCGAGGGGCTGGTCGTGCCGCTGGACGGCGGGGTCGCCACGGCGACGGCGGCAGCGCTGGCCGTCGACGCGGTCGGCGCCGGGGACGTGCTCGGGCTCGCGATGCCGGCGGGGCTGACCGACGAGGCGACCGCCCGGACCGCCGAGACGGTCGCGGAGATGCTTGGGATCGACCACCGACGGTTGCAACTGCAGCCGGTCGTCGGGGCATTCCAGGAGATGGTCGGCGACGCGGGCGGCCCGGCCGACGACCTGGTGGCGACGGACAACGCCGTCGAGCGGTTCCGGACGGCGACGGCCTACTACTTCGCCAACCGCCGGGACGCGCTCGTCGTCGGGCCGGTCGACCGCACGGCCCGGCTGCTCGGGTCCTCGACGAAGTACGGCGAGACTGGCGTCGACTGCTTCCTGTTCGGCGACCTCTACCGCACGGAGGTCCGCGCGCTCGCCGGGGCGATGGACCTGCCCGTCGAGATGCTGTCGGAGGCCGAGCGCGCGTCCCCGGGCGACGCGACCGACGCGGACCGCCTCGACGTGGACGCCGAGACGGTCGACCGGGCACTGCGCCTGCACGTCGACGAGGGTCGGGAACCGCGGGCGGTCGCCGACCGACTGGGAATCGACCGCTCGGTCGTGACCCGGCTGAAAGAGTGGTGCGCGGCGACGCGACACAAGCGGCACATGCCGCCGAAGCCGTCGACGAACCGCTGAGCGGGACGCGACCGGACGGGAGCGAGCGCCCCTCGCGCTCCCGTCAGCCCGACCCCGGCCCCGACTCCGACTCGGCGTCCGACCGGACCGCCGACCCCGAGTTGGCGTCGGCCCCGTCCGAGGCGTCGGCTCCGCCCGGGGCGTCGGACTCGGCCTGCGGGTTCGAGCCGGCCCGGCGGTCGGCCGGCGCCGCCGCGGGCGTGCGGCGCGTTTCGACGCCGGAGACCCGGTCGCGGTGAGGGTGCTCGTGGACGAGGACGCTCGCCTCGACGGCGGTCGCGCCGTGACCGCGGAGCATCGTCGCCGTCTCGTCGGCGCGGCGGTCGGGGACGGCGACGGCGACGCGCGGGCCGTCGGGTTCGGGGGCGTCGCGGTAGGTGCCGGCGAGGCCGCCGACGAACCCGCCGCCGGCGGCGCCGGCGCCGAAGCCGAAGACCGCGAGTTCCAGCTGCCCGGCGGCCATCAGCGGGCTCAGCCGCGGGACCCAGAGGGCGTCGAACGCCATCGCGAGCATGACGGCCGCGCCGAGCAGGCCGCCGAGCAGGCCGCCCCAGGCGAGGCCGCGGGCCTCTGGCAGTCGCGCCGACGGGTCGAAGAAGGGGTCGTCGACCTCCGGCCGGTAGGGCCGGCGGTCGGTCTCGCGCAGCGACCGCTCGGCCTCGCTCGCGGCGTCTTCGTCGTCGAACCGCGCGACGACTCGCTTCACGATCCCCCACCTCCGTTTCCGTTCGAGCCGCCGTCGGTCGCGCCGGATCCGTCCCCGTTTCCGTCCGGACCGCCGTCGTCGGGACCGGTCCGGTCGCCCTCCAGGAGCGCGTGGATCTCCGCCTGCACGCCGCGGCTCACGGAGTCGGGCGGGCCGACGATCCAGCCGTGGTTGTACTTGCGGTCGTAGGGGGCGGCCTCGGTGGGCTGGAAGAACTTCCGGAGGTAGTTAGCGACCGGGGTCGGCACTTCGCCCTCGCGGACGGCGAGCATCGGGCCGTGCTTGCCGCGGTGGCTCTCGACGCTTGCGGGCAGGGCCGTCTGCCAGTCGTCGACGTTGGCGACGATGACGTTGTGACCCGGCTCGGCCAGTCCCCAGCCGACCGACCGCGCCCACTCGCCGAACCACCAGCCCTGGTTGCGGCCGATGTCCTTGAACCCGGCCCAGGCCGCGCTGATGCTGTAGGGGTCGCCGGCGTCGGGGACCCGCGTCACGTGGCCGAACTCCCCGAGGTCGCGGGCGACGCCCGCTCCGATGGCGCCCTCGTCGCCCAGCAGGTACATGTAGGCGTGGTCGTAGCGGGCCTCCAGTTGTTCGGCCGTCTCCTCGGGGACCCCGTCGGCGTCGACCCAGAGGAAGCCGTCGCCGGCGTGGGCGTTCCACGACTGGACGGGGACCGCCCGCTCGGGCGCGTCGCGGCTGGCGACCAGCACCTCGTCCTCGTGGTTGCCGTGCATCGAACTGACGTACTGGTCGACGTTCGCCGCGACGCTCACCGGGTCCGACCCCGGGATGCGCCGGACGTTCATCCCCATCGACTCGACTTCCTCGCGGACGCTCGCACCGACGTACCGCTCGCCGCCGATCAGGTACACCTGGACGTTGTCGTCCATGCCGACGCCCTCGGGGTGGGCGCGCTCGATCTCCGCCCGGGTCGCCTCGGGGAGTTCGTCCGGGCGCGTGAGCAGGACCGCGCCGTCGATTGGGTGGTGGATGAGACCGACGCCCGGGAGAGCGGCCTCCAGCACCTCGTCGTTGACCAAGATGACGGCCCCGGGGCGAGTGTGTTCGTTGACGGCGGTGTAGACGTTCTGACAGAACGCGGCGGCGGTCTCGTAGCGGTTCGCGCCGGCGAGGCGGGTGGTCATCGTCGTCGCCGTCCACTCGTCGAACTCGGCGCTGGCGGGGCCGGTCTGCTGGTCGGAATCGTCCTCCTGCGCGCCGAGCGCGGCACCAACGCCGAGGGCGCCCGCGCCGGCCGGCAGCGCCAGCGCGTCCCGCAGGAACGAGCGGCGGCTGCGGTCGGTCACAGCGCACCACCCGGCTTGACGTTGCGCCGGACGAGCAGTCCGTTCACCGGCCAGGCGACGAGAAACCCGACCAGGACCGAGAACGCCATCACGCCGTACCAGAGGATCGCGTCGTCCCCCGGCATCATGGGCAGGTTGACCATCATGAGCACGTACATCATCGTCATCATCCCCACGGAGACGCTGGTCATGCTGACCGCCACCGCGAGCAGCCCCCGCTTGGCCGCCGTCTGCCGGTCCAGTCCCATGCCGTCCGCGAACATCGGGACGTGGAAGACGACCCATGAGACGAGGAAGGCCACGACGTAGACGACGGCCATCGTGAGCACCATCGGGCTCCCGAGGGCGAACAGACGCCCCTCGAACACGACCATCGGCATCCCGAAGTACGTCAGGGCGAACGCCGTCGCGACCATCGTCGTCCCCGCGAAGCCGACGCCCATCGCGGTCGCGGCGGCCGCCCGCAGCCAGTAGGGTCGCACCACCCTGGGTCCGTTCTCCGTGTCGACCACCTCGCGGCCGCGGTAGGCCGACCAGTACAGCGCCAGGCCGACGGGACCGAGCACGAGCGTCAACAGCGGCCAGGCCATCCGCGTCCAGCGGTTCGTCCGCGAGAGCCGGTGGCGCGCGTGGACGAAGACGAACGACGCCCCCAGGAGGCCGAACGCCGCCCACACGGCCGAGAGCGCGTCGAGCGGGCTCATGCCCGCGCCCTGCAGGCGGTAGGGGGTGATCTCGACGGCGTAGTCGCTGCGGGCCTGGCTCACCCACGATACCTCGTCGAGCGTGCCGGCGACGAAGACGTGGTTGAACGGCCCCTCGGCGGGCGTCGAGAACCACGCCGACTGGCTGCGCCAGAGGAAGTTCTCGGTGATCGCCGGGAGGCCGCCGTCGGCGTGGGTCAGCAGGAGCGGCCCGGCCTTCCCCCACTGGAGGTTGCTCGTCGCGACCGCGTGGCCGGGCCGCTCGGGGTTGACGAGCATCGCGTTCGTGTAGCCGACCTTGTCCCTGCGGTCCATCCCCCAGCCGAACTCGCGGGACTCGTCGCGGAACTTCGCGACCTGGACGGCGTGGTCCTGGGGCGTCCGCCCGGCGACGCGGGTCCACTCGACGTCGAGGCTGGCGAGCGCGTCCCGGGGGATCAGGTCCGGTGGCGCGAGCACGTAGACGTGCGAGGCGTTCACCGCGGCGATGGCCTCGCGGGTGGGTTCGGGGACGCCGCTCCCGTTCGCGTAGAGGACCGGGTCGCCGCTGTAGGCGCTCCAGGCGGCCGCGGGCGCGGCCCAGGCCGCCGACTCGGAGCTGACGAGGACGACGTTGTTCGGGCTCACCGCGTCGGGGCCGCCGCGGGTCGCGATCCCGGCGGCCGTCTCGGCGGGGTCGCCGCCGGAGAGCCGGACCGTCCGGACGCCGTCGTCGACCCCCTCGCCGGTGCCCGTGTCCCGGTCGACGCTCGCGTTCGCGCCCGGCCGCGGCGCGTCGCCCGCGAGGACGACGGCGTCGGCGGCGGCCCGCAGTCGCGCGGCGGCGAGGCCGGTCCGCCAGTCGTCCTCCGGCACGCGGACGACGGTGTCGTAGGAGAGGTTCGCCCCGGGCGGCCGGGCGGCCAGGGCGGTGTCGGCACTCAACCCTTCGGTGTCGTTCGCCGGGAACCGGGTCACGTCCTTGGTCTGCATCGTCGCGTAGCTCCCCTCCGGCGTCTGCCCGTAGTCGAACAGCGTCAGCGCGACGACGTACAGCGGCTGGGCCGCGACCAGGATCGCGACCAGCGCCGCGACGACGACGGCGATCGATCGCCAGCGGTCCATGGTATCGGTCGGGGTTGGATCGCCGCCTCACTGTGGCGACGGCTTGCCTTCGCAGGCGCTGTGACGGGCGCCTCCGACCGGGGTCGTCGGAGGGACCCGCGATCCCCGAAACGCGGCGGCGGCGCCCGGTACCCATAAGGGCCGGAATCCACTAGAGCGGGTGTGGATCCGTCACGCGTGAGTCCGCGGACGGTCGCGCTCGCGGTCCTGTGCGTCGCGGTGATCGCGTTCGCGGCAGCGACGCTGGACTCGACGACGAACCCGGACCCGTCGGCCGGCGCGGGCTACACCGGCGCCGACGAGGACCTGGGTGGGGAGCGCACGCCCGCGGAGGAGTCGACCGGCGACAGCCGCAGCCCGCGGGACTCGCTGCTCGACCTCGAGACCGAGCCCGGGACGCCCCTGCAGTTCTGCCAGCCGTGGCTCAAGCAGCCGCTCGTCCAGCTGCTGTTGCTGTTCGGGGTCCTGGGCGTGTTCTCGGTCGGCCGCTGGCTCGACGACGCGGCGACCGGGCTGGCGGCGGTCTTCGTCGTCGGCTACCCCGGCTTCTTCCTCTATCTGCTGTTCACGACCTGTCGGACGGACCCCGGGCTGCTCGGGTTCGCCGACGGCGGGCGGCCGGCCGAGCGCGGCGGCGGGCTGTTCGGCGGGCAGAGCACGGTCGCGGCGCCCTCGGTCTCGACGACGCTGTTGCTCGTGCTCGTCGTCGGCACGCTGGTCGCCGTCGCGGCGCTGGTGTTGACCGGCAACCACGACCAGCGCGAGGAGTACGAGTCCGGCGGCGACGACGACGAGCCCGAGCCCGAACCGGCGACGGACGTCGGGGCGGTCGGCGCGGCGGCCGGGCGGGCGGCCGACCGCATCGAGGGGAGCGACGAGTTCGAGAACGAGGTCTACCGCGCCTGGGCGGCGATGACCGACCACCTCGCGGTCGACCGGCCGGAGTCGAGCACGCCCGCGGAGTTCGCGACCGCCGCGACGGCCGCGGGGATGGACCCGGCGGACGTGGCCCGACTCACCGACCTCTTCGAGGAAGTGCGCTACGGCGACGCGGAGCCGACCGCCGAGCGCGAGCGGACAGCCGTCGAGACGCTTCGGCGGATCGAGGCGACCTACGCCGACGCGGACGCGGACAGAGACGCCGACGGATCGGGTCGCGCCGACGACTCGGACGGCGCCGGTGACGCCGGCGGGAGGGATCTGCGGTGAGCCGGAGCGTCACGGCGACGGTAGGGGCGCTCCTCGGCGTCGTCGGGATCGCGGCGCTGGCCGCCCCGGGGATCACGGCGCCGCTGCCGACGGGCGAGCCGTTCGTCCTGCTGGTCGGGCTGGTGCTCATTCTGGGGGCGGTGGCGCAGGTCCAGCGGCGCCGCCACACCGACCCGGAGTACGCGGAGACGCCGGACGCCGAGCTGGCGGTCGAGCTGCCGACGCCGGGCGACGACCTGGACCGGCGGCTCGGCCGGCTGCGGCTGACGCGGTTCAACGAGGCCGAGCGCCACCGCGTCCGCGACGAGATCGGCGACGTGGCCGCGGAGACGATCCGGCGCCGCGAGCGCTGCTCGGAGGAGGCCGCCCGGCGGGCGCTCGACGAGGGCACCTGGACCGACGACCCGTTCGCCGCCGCCTTCTTCACCGGGCGGGTGCCGGAGGCGCCGACGACCGACCGCCTGCGCGAGCTGTTCGACCGCGAGTCGCCGTTCAAGCGCCGCGCCGTCCGGGCGGTCGACGCCCTCGAACGGCTGCTGGAGCCCGACGACCGGCGAGACGCCAGCGACCGGCCGGACGGCGACGACCGGCGGGAGGTCACCGATGAGTGACGGCGATTCGGAACCGCCGGACTTCGAGCGTCCGGACGCCGACCGTCCGGGTTCGGAGGGCCGGGACCCCGAGCGGTCGGACCCTGAACGGACGGCGGCCGAACGCCCGGACGGCGGGCGGGCGGTGCTCGACGAGGCCGACGAGCCGTCGGTCGACGCCGGCGACGGGGCCGAACGGGCCGCGGAACCGGCCGAGCGACCGGGTGCGGCGGACGACGCGGCGACGGCCGAGGGGACGGTGGACGGGGCGGGCGCGGACGCGGACGCGGCGACGCCGGGGCCGTCGGCGGTGACGGTCCGCTCGGCGCGCGTGCGGTCGACGAACCACTGGGTCGGGTTCGCGGCGCTGGTCTTCCTGTCGGCGGGGCTGGGGGCGCTGACCCGCTCGCGGCCGCTCATGCTCGCGGCCGTGGTGGGCGTCGGCTACCTCGCCTACGCGAACACGACCGAGGCGCCCGACCCGCGGCTGGCCGTCGAGCGGCGCCTCTCGGAGGCGGATCCCGAGCCCGGCGACACCGTGGAGGTGACGGTCGTCGTCGAGAACGTCGGGGAGGCGGTCCTGCCGGACCTGCGGGTCGTCGAGCAGGTGCCCGAGGCGCTGGCGGTCACCGACGGGCCGGCGCGGGCGGCGACCGCGCTCCGGCCGGGCTCGCGGATGACCTTCTCCTACGAGGTGCTCGCGCGGCGGGGCGCCTACCGCTTCGAGGGCCTGACGGTCATCGCGCGCAACGCCAGCGGCAGCCGCGAGCGGGAGCTGGACGTCGAGACGGAGCCGGCGGCGGTCACCTGCCTCGCGCCGGTCGACGCGACGGACACGGTCCCGCTGCGCGGGCTCACCTCGCCGTACACCGGCCGCGTCCCGACGGACTCGTCGGGCGAGGGCACGGAGTTCGCGTCGCTGCGGGAGTACCAGCACGGCGACGCCCTCTCGCGGATCGACTGGAACACCTACGCCCGCGACCGGACGCTGACGACCATGGAGTTCCGCGAGGAGCGCATGGCGACGGTCGTGATCGTCCTCGATCTGCGCGCCGAGGCGTACCTCCGGGCCGGCGAGGACGGTCCCCACGCGGTCGACCGCGGCATCGACGCCGCCCGGCGGGTGTTCAACTCGCTGCTCGACACGGGCGACCGCGTGGGGCTGGCGGCGTTCGCCACGGATAACGTCTGGTTGCCGCCGGGGGCGGGGCCGACCCACCGCGCCCGCGCCCGGGAGCTGCTGTCGACCCACTCGGCGCTGTCGCCGACGCCGCCGGACCGGCGGGTGTACGTCCGCACCCGGCTGCGCCGGCTCGTCAAGCGGCTCGACGACGACGCGCAGGTCGTGTTCGTCTCGCCGATGCCCGACGAGACCAGCGCCGTGATCGCCCGCTCGCTGCACGTGCGGGGCCACGCCGTCACCGTCGTCAGCCCGGACCCGACGATGCGGGACACGCCGGGGCGACGGCTGGCCGCGATCGACCGGTCGAACCGGCTGAACGACCTCCGCGGCGGCGACGTGCGCGTCGTCGACTGGGGCGGCGACGAGCGGCTGGCCGAGGCGCTCGAACGCGCGCGCAGGCGGTGGTCCGGATGAGCGGGACCGAGGTCACCCGCCGCCCGGGTCGGCACTCGCTGGTCGTCTCGGGCGTCGCGGGCGCGACGGCGGCGGCGATGGCGCTGGCCGGGAGCGGCGCGGGCGCGGCCGTGGCGGCACTGGGGACGGCCGCGCTACTCGCCGGCGTCCGGCGGGCGAACCACCGCGTCGTCGACGCCGGAGGGCTGGTCGCGTTCCTCGGGGTCGCCCTCGCGGCGCTGTCGGACGCGCCCGCGGCGGCGGTCCTGTTCGGGACGGTCGGGGCGGTCGTCGCCTGGGACGCCGGCACCAACGCCGTCTCGCTGGGCCGGCAACTCGGCGCCGAGGCCGACACCGTCCGCGCCGAGAACCTCCACGCGATGGCCGGCGCCGTCGTCGGCCTCGTCACCGCCGTCTTCGGGCTCGTCCTCTTCGAGGTCGGCCCCACCCGCCAGCCCGTCACTACGCTGTTCGTCCTCCTGATCGCCGCGACGTTCCTCGTCGTCGCGCTGAACCGGTAAACGCCGGAGTGACCGAAGCGCTTTTCTAGTCAGGTGGTAAGCAACCTGCCATGAACGGCAGAGCGGTCCTGGCGTGGGTCGGGGGCATTCCGCTGACGCTGCTCGGGCTGTTGCTTCTTGTCGGCGCTCCGCCGGTGGGTATCGTGGTCGTGCTGGTCGGGTTGTACGTGCTCCCGCCGGTCAACCGCCGGATCGAGGTCGACATCGCTCCGTCGTGGGCGGCCGCCTGGGTCGCCGGCGCGCTCCTGTTTCTCTTCGCGCTCGTGATCGCACACCTGGTTCCGATCGCCGCCGCAGTCGCCGTGGTCGGCGGGATCGTCGCGCTCCCGCCGGTTCGCCGCCAGGTGACGGGTCGGACGCGGCTCAAACTCCGGCGGTCGGTGGTCGTCGGGGTCGTCCTGCTGGCCGCGGTCGGCGCGAGCGCGACGGCCGCGCTCGCGCTGCAGACCGACGAGACGCTCGGACACGAGACGGTGGTCCACGACGTCGGCGAGCGGTTCACCGTCGACGGCGAGGACAGCGACCTCGCGCTCACGGTCGAGGCCGTCAACCGGACGTACTCGCTCGAACGGCCCGATGCGGTAGTCGTGGGCGCCCCTGAGGAGGTGTATCTCGTCGTCACGCTCCGGATCGAGAACGTCGGCGACGAGCACGTCACCTTTCAGGACGGGTCGCTCACCGCGATGAGCGAGGACGGCCAGCGGAGCTACGAGATGCACGAAGACACGAACGAGATCCGCGAACGAGGCCCATACCGGGCGCCCGGACTGGAGCTGTCGCCGACGACCTCCGGTCCGCGGCTCGACGCCGGCGAGAGTATCACCCGGACCGTGGCGTTCCAGGTCGAATCCGGCCGGACGTACCTGCTTACGGTCCCGGAGGCGGGTCCGTACTCCGGCGCCGACCACCATTACGTCCCGCTCGGGGCGGTGTAACCGGCGTCGCTCCCGAGTCCGGGGTCGCAAGTATCAAGGCACTTGCCACTTAGTGCCGATTCGATGGAAGACAACGAACGGAGCCGGAGACGGTTCCTCCGGGCGAGCGGACTCCTGGGCGCGGCCGGGCTCGCGGGCTGTACCGGCGTGTTAGAGGAGACCACGGCGACGCCGCCGGACGTGGGCGAGGCGTCGGACGTCGAACCGCTGGTGCCGACCGAGAGTCCGACGCCGACGGCGTCGCCCACCCCAGAGGAGACGGCCACGGAGACGGCCAGCCCTACGCCGGAGCCGCCGTCAGAACCGACGCCTCCCGAGCCCGACTTCGTCGTCGCGGCGGACGGGTCCGGCGACTACGACACGGTCGAGAAGGCCAAGCGCGTCGCCCGAGCGGGCGCCGTGATCGAGTTGAAAGACGGGTCGTACACCTGGCCGCTCGACCAGAGCGAGTCGGACTTGACCGTCGCAAAACCGCTCGAATTCGTCGGCGCCGGGCGGGACTCGACGACGCTGACGGTCGACTCCGACCCCACGGAGATCTCCTCCCAGGAAGCGCTGACGTTCTGGGATCTCACCCTCGAAAGCGCCGGGGATCGCTACTTCTACGTCGACGCTCCGGTCACGGCCAACTACGTCCGGTACCGAGTCCCGACCCGCGGGTGGCGGGGGAACCTGACCGTCTACGGGAGCTTCCGGGCGTACGAATCGCAGATCGATCTCCCCGACTCCACGGTCAGTGTCAGAGGGTTGAACCTGACTAGCTGCGCCGTCGACACGAGCGTCTACTTCGAGGGCGGGATCTCCGCGACCGACTGCGGCTTCGCCGGGCCGGTGCGGCTGTCCGACGCAGGCGGTCGGATCCACGACTGTTCGCTTGACGCCGGCGTGACGCTGGTCGACACCGACAGCTCGAACCTGACGATCACCAACTCGGTGCTACACCCCGACGGGGACGGCTACGCGGTCCGGATGGAGAATGGACCGGGACGCTGGGGACCGACGGTACTGAACTCGACCGTCCGCGGGCGGATCGGCGAGACCGAGGATGGGACGAGCGGTTGCAGGCTTCTCGAGGGGAACGTCTTCCGCGCCGACGATATCGATGCGGACTACTTCGTCGACGGGCGCGGCGCCTCGTTCATCTACCGGAACGCGTTCCGCGGAGCCGATATCCGTATCGACGAGGCGACTGTCGCGGTCGACGCCGACTGGAGCGAACTCGGCAACTACTACCCGACCTACGACAACGCCGACGAGGACGGCGACGGGGTCATCGACCTGCCGCGGCCGATCCCCGGCGAGGGGAAAGTGACCGACCGGTATTCGCTCGTGAACCCGGACCTCTCGGAGTATCCGCCGACCGACGCGGACCTCGTCATGCGGCTGTTCATCCGAAATCGGGACAGCGCGTTTTTCGAGTCCGACATCCGGGAAGAGACCGGGGTCGATTCGGCGGCGCTCGACGAAATCCTCCCTCGACTCGAAGAGCTCGGCGCTGCCAGGTCCGACGGCGACTACTGGGGCGTGGATCCAGGATATCTGGACTGACGGGCCAGGAAAACGGCCGTGAGACGCGGACATCTCGGTTTCTTCGCCACAGCCGGTCGGTCGACCGCCCCCGCGCCGGTGCGCAACTACTTTGTCCCGGACCGGTACAACGGACAGGTATGCCAACTCGACGCGGCTTTCTCGCCGTCGCCGGCGCGCTAGCGACCGCGGGGTGTTCGGGGCTGACGGGGTCGACTCCGACGCCCGAGGAGACGGCCGCCGCCGAGCCGGTGTTTCAGAGCCGGGTTCGGTCGGAGATCCCGGAAGGCGGGCACAGGACGATCGATTTCACGCCCGAGACGAACGGGTCGGTGCGGATCTTCTACGAGATGGGCGTCGTCGGCGACGGCGCCGTCGATGTCATGGTACTGGAGGGACCGGAGCTGGACGCTTACGACGCGGGTGATACGGTCTCGTACCATCCGGGGCTGTCGGCGTTCGACGTGAGCAGCGAGCGCCGCGAGCGTCGAGTACCGGCCCAGCGCTACGGGGTCGTTTTCGACAACACCGACGTGGCGACGGACTCGACGACCGACGTGACGGTCGAGCACACTGTCAGGGTCACGCGGGCCTGACCTTTCCGACCGGTCGTGCCGCCTGCGACCGGCTCTGTGCGCCCGTCAGCCTCACTGGGCCGGCAGGTTCCGGCCGCCGGCTTTTGCCGCCCGGTCGCCAACAGCCCGCATGACACGACTCCGGTCGCTCCGTCGCGGCGGGCCGGCGAACGCCGCGCTCGCGTGGCTGCTGGCGGGCGCGCTGGTGGCGGTGGCGGTCGCGAGCGCGCTCGCTGGCGACCTCGCGTGGGCGCTGCTCGCGCTCGCGCTCGCGGTGCCGGTCGCGGCGCCCGCGGTCGCCGCCCGCGATTTGACCGCGACGGTCCCGTGGGGGCTGACGCTGGCGGCGGTCGCCGCGGTCGCCGGTCCGTGGGTCGGTCTCCCGACCGAACTCGCGGGGTACCTCGCGGTCGCGGCGTTCGCGACGCTCGCGGTCGTCGACCTGGTCGCGTTCACGAGCGTCCAGTTGAGCCGGCGGTTCGCGGCCGTCTCGGTCGCGCTGACGACCATGGCCGCCCAGGCGGTCTGGGCCGTCGCGCAGTTCTACTCGGACGTGTGGCTCGGGACGGCGTACATCCCCTCGAAGACCGAACTGCAGTGGGACTTCGTCGCCGCGACGGCCGTCGCGGCCGCCGCTGGCGCCGCGTTCCTGTGGTACGCCGGGCGGTTCGAGGACACACTGTCGACGAACGGACCGACGGGGGCGACGTGACATGACCCTGGGCGACGCGCTCGGGCTCTCGGACGGCCAGGAGCGGCTGCTGACGCGGGGGCTACAGGCGGCGCTGGCGGCGCTGGCGGCCTACGGGGTCGGGACGGGTAGCTGGGGGACGGCCGTCAACGGCGCGGCCGCGCTGGCGGCCACGTTCCTCCCGGCGCTGATCCGCCGGGAGTACGGCTACGCGATGGACCCGGGGCTGGTGCTGTGGATCGCCGTCGCCGTCTTCCTCAACGCCCTCGGGTTCGCGGGGCTGTACGAGCAGTACCAGTGGTACGACGAGATCACCCACACCGTCTCGGGGACGATCATCGCCGGGATCGGCTACGCGTCGTTCCGCGCGGTCGAGGAACACTCCGGCGAGGTCGACGCGCCGCCGGCCTTCCGGGCGGCGTTCGTCGTCGTCTTCGTGCTCGCGGCCGGGGTCGTCTGGGAGCTGCTGGAGTTCGCGTCGGAACAGCTCGCGGCCGCGCTGGGCGCCGCGGCGCCGCTGGTCGTCTACGGCGTCGACGACATCGTGACCGACATGATATTCAACGGGGTCGGCGGACTTGCCGTCGCGCTGTGGGGCAGCGACTACGTCGGCGGGGTCACCGGCTTCCTCCGGGACCGGCTCGGCGGGGGCCCGTCGAGCGACGGGTGACTGGCGGCGATCGGTCTCCGTCACCGGCACGACTCCGACCGCCGCTAGCGGCAGTAACGGGCCGGTATGCGACACACCCACACACTACGGCGGTCCTTTATCCGGCGTCCCTGTCCAGCACGGGTCGGGGACCTTCGAGATGACGGACACGAGCCGAGAGCGGTACGACGTACAGGTCGGCGTCGGGGGTAACCTCGGCGCGGAACTGCGCCTGGCACCCGAAACGGGCGAGACCGACGTGGCGGTCGTCGAACACACGCTCGCGCCGGGCAAACTCGCCGCGCCCCTGCATCGCCACAGCGGCGAGGACGAGATCTCCTACATCCTAGAGGGCCGGATGGGCGTCCGGGAGGGCGAGGAGGTCTCGACCGTCGAGACGGGGGAAGTCGCGCTCAAGCGACGGGGGGTCTGGCACACCTTCTGGAACCCCGGTCCGGAGCCGCTCCGCTTTCTGGAGATAATCGCGCCCGGCGACTTCGCGTGGTACTTCGGCGAGGTGGCCGATATCCTCCCGGACGAGGGCCAGCCCGACGCGGACACCGCCGCGGAACTCGCGGCCCTCCACGACCGGTACGGCTTCGAGATCGACGCCGACAGCGTCCCGCGACTGGTCGAGCGACACGGACTCGAAGCCTGACGACGGGCAGGCGGCGGGACCGTCGGCACGCGCCACCGGCCCCCGATCCGCGATCCGTCACAGGTCGCCCTCCGCTTCCATCGTCCGGAGTTCGCTGACGCGCTGGTAGACCTCGTCCAACTCGCCGTCCGCGCGCTTGTCGTCGACGTGGCCGTAGACGAGGCTCATGCGGCGGTTGCTCCGCAGTTCGTCCTCGTTGCGCGCGAGGAAGTCCCAGTACAGCGCGTTCAGCGGACAGGCCCCCTTGCCGGTCGTCCGGTCGGGGTCGTAGGCGCAGCCCTCGCAGTAGTCGCTCATCCGGTCGACGTAGTTGGCGGAGGCGACGTACGGCTTGGTGGCGAAGACGCCGCTCCCGTACGACCCCATCTCGACGACGTTGGGCGTGGTCACCCAGTGGTAGGCGTCGACGAAGGTGGCGTGGAACCACTCGTTGAGTTCGGCGGGGTCGACCCCCCACAGCGTCGCGAGGTTCGCGAGGATCATCAGCCGCTGGATGTGATGGGCGTAGCCGCGCTCGTACACGTCGCCGACGGTACCGGCGACACAGGCCATGTCGGTGTCGCCGCTCCAGAACAGGTCGGGCAGCGGCCGGTCGGCGCCCAGCCGGCTCGCGTCGGCGAGCCCTGGCATCGTCCGCTCGTAGACGTGGCGCACGAACTCCCGCCAGCCGAGGAACTGCCGGACGGCGCCCTCCGCGGAGTTGAGCGGCACGTCGGCCCGGGACTCGTAGGCGTCCTCGACGGCGGTGACGGCCTCCCAGGGGTGGACCAGCCCGAGGTTGACCGCCGGCGAGAGCAAGGCGTGGGCCATCGCCGGGTCGTCGGCGCGCATCGCGTCCTGGTAGGGGCCAAAGTCGGGGAGCCGTTCGGCGACGAAGTGGTCGAGCGCGGCCAGGGCGTCCGCCCGGGTGACCGGCCAGGCGAAGCCCTCGGTCGACCCCCAGGTGTCGAACTCGTCGGCGACCCACGCGGCGACTTCGCGCGTGAGGTCGTCGCGTTCGGGCTCGTAGACCGGCGGGGGCTCCCAGTCGTCGGGCGGGACCTCGCGGTTGGCCTCGTCGAAGTTCCACTCGCCGCCGACGGGCTCGCCGTCCGCCATCAGGACGCCGCTCTCGCGGCGCATCCATCGGTAGAACTCCTCGTGACGGAACTGGTCGCCCTCGCTGTCCGCCCACTCGTCGAAGGCCTCGGGGGTCGAGCAGAACAGTTCGTTGGTGACGAGTTCGAGGTCCCCGCCGACGGCGTCGACGAGGTCGCGGAAGCGGTCGCCGCCCCGGTGGCTCGGCGAGCGCATCGCGACGAGCGTGTCCTCGTGGTGGCGGTCGAAGTACGTCGCCAGCCCCCCGCGGAACGTCTCGGCCCGCACGTACTCGACCTCGTAGCCGGCCTCGCGGAGTTCGTCGCGGGCGTGGCGCATCGCGGCGAAGACGAGCGTGAGCTTGTGGTGGTGGTAGGGCTTGCGCCGGGCGAACCCGCGGGCCTCGATCATGCAGACGCGCGAGCCGGCGGAGGCGCGGCCGAGCGGCCCGACCTCGGGGTGGAGGTGGGTCCCGAGGACCCAGGGGACGCGGTTCGGGTCGTCAAGGTCGTACTCGTCGGGGGTGCCGACGACCGGGCGTGGCTGTGTCATGGCGGAGACTGGGCCGGTACCGGTTCTAGCGTGACTCGCACAATAGAGACGGTACCCACACAGTTCGATCGCGGCCAGTCGGCCGTGTGGGCTCCCGAGGCTGCGGACCGCGGGGCGCCGTTCAGCCGTCGGTGATGAAGGAGTTGCGCAGCGGCGGGTAGCTCATCAGCGTCGACAGCCGGAGCATGTACGACAGCAGGAAGGCGAGCGGGCTGAAGACGAGGGCGCCGATGAGGGCGAACCCGAGGGCCGTCCCCACGTCCGACAGCGACTCCTCGACCGGACCCGCGTACCCGAGCATCACCAGGGAGGCGGCGAGCACGGCGAAAAAGCCGACGTACAGCAGGAGACGCGAGAGCGTCGCGATCTCCTTCTGCCCGTACAGCGTCTTCGCGTACTGGCGGGTGACGTTGAACAGCCGCAGCGTCTCCTGGAGGCGGTCGAACGGCTCGTCGGGGGCGGCCTCCCCGCAGTCGTGTTCGAGGTACTGGACGGTCTCGACGAGCCAGGCGCTGTTGACGCGCATCAGCGACGCCAGCAGGTCGTAGGAACCGAACTCCGAGGCGTCGAGTTCCCGCAACACCCCTTCGGTGCTCTCGACGATCTCGTCGCGGAGGAGGTCGCCGCGCCGCGCCAGCTCGGGATCGCCCGTGTCGGCGGCCGCCTCGGCGACGGCGTCGGCGCCCGTCCGGAGCGTCTCGACGAGCGTCCGGACGAACGCCGACGGCTGGGGCGGGATCAGCCCGATTTCGGCCTGAGTCTTGAGGTCGTCGCGGAGCTGTCTGATGCCCTCGTCGCGGCCGCGGAGCTCGTGGGGCTTGCCGAACTCCCGGGAGAGGACGAGCTGGTTGATCGTGATGGTGATCGGCACGAGCGTCAGGTTGCCGGAGATCAGGACGCTCAACAGCAGCGTGGCCGGGTCGTCGGCGCCGGGGTCGACGAGCCCGCTCAGGCCGGCACCGAGGAACGCCGCGAACGCGGCGGCGACGAACAGGGCGGCGACGAGCCACCGATTCGCGTCGAGCAGGACCCAGCGGTTCACCGACGAGTGGACCGCCCCCTCCGGGAGGGGGCTCGTCGTCGACGCCTCGACGGAGTGGTCGGAGTGGCTCACGCCCGGACTTGCGCACCGAGCGGCGAAAGCGGCCGCCCTGAAACTGCCACCGGGCGCGTCGACGCCCGGGCCGTGGCCCGGGACGGCTCCGCGCCCCTCCGACGCGCGACTCCGGTGTGTGACTCCGGTTCGCTACCCCGACGCGTTCTCGCTCTCCGTTCCGGCGGCCGTCGACGTGGCCCGGGGACCGTCGGGCGCAGCGGTGTCGGTGCTGCCGGGAGTCCTCGCGGTCGCGGTGGCGCTCGGGGGCGAGTCGGTCGCGGCAGTGCCGGCTGGGGTTCGACCGGTCGCGGTGGCAGTGGGCGACTGGTCGGTGGCAGCGTCGGTCAGGTTCGCGCCCGGGGCGGTGGCGGTGACGACCTCGGACCCGGGGACGCAGAACGCGTCGGGGCGGCGGACGGCGACGCCGCCGACCTCGGTGACGGTGAACGTCTCGATCTCGGTGGTGTTGACGATCCCTCCGATGGTGTCCCGCTGGATCGTCCGCTCGTGGCGGACGTGGCGGACGACCCCGCGGCGGTCGACCAGGACGGTGGACTCGACGGTCATCGCTTCCCCCGAGCCCACGAGGATCTCGATGTCGCGGGCCTCCTCGAAGACGCGCACCTCGGTGCCGTTCCAGGTGCGCGTGCCGACCCGCGTGTAGTCGTACGAGCCGATCCGGTCGTCGAGCCAGTTCACGCCGGTCAACGCGTCGCGGTACCACGACGACTCCGGCGAGTCAGAGTCGTACGGCTGGCGGTCGACGGCGACGCCGTCGTCGACCTGACGGAGCCGGTAGACGGTCCCGGCGACCGCGAACACGCGGACCGACCGGAAGCCCAGCGTGACCCCCTCGTAGGTGAACGCGCCGGCGCCGGGGGTGGCCCGCACTTGCGTGCCGTCCATCCGGAGAGCGAAGCTGTAGTTGTCCAGCGCCGCCCCGTGGCTGGCCACGAGGTCGGGACCGGTGAGGGTCCCGTTGGTCGTCGGGAGGGGAGCGGGCGTCGCCGGCGTCGGCGGCGGCGTCCGCTCGGCGCTCGCGACCCGCGGGGCGAGACACTCCGTCGGCGTCGGCGTCGGCGTCCGCAGCGACTCGGCGGTCGGGACCTCCGCGGGCGTCAGCGTCGCCGTCTCCGGACCGGGCGCCTCCCCCGTGGAGCCGCCGAAGGCGTTGCAGCCGGAGAGGACGACCACCAGCGCGACGACGACGGTACGTCGGTGCACGCTCGCCACTCGGGATTCGACCCGCAAAAACCTACGCACGGCAGTTCCGGGGGCGCGCTCGACGCGGTGACCGCCGGTCCGTCGCCGCCCGCGGTGGACGCGCGTCCACGCGCGGCGGCGACGGGGCAGGCTTATCGGCGCGCCGCCGCAGGGTCCGGTATGGACGCAGCCGACGCCGCCGACGCCCGCGACGCCCGCCTGGGCGTCGACGTGGGCGGCACCTTCACCGACGTGGCGCTGGTGGTCGACGGCGAGTTGACGACCGCGAAGGCGCCGACGACCGACGACCAGTCCCGCGGGGTCGTCGCCGGGATCGAGGCGGCCTGCGACGCCGCCGGCGTCGACCCGGAGGCGGTCGTCGGATTCCGCCACGCCACCACCGCCGCCGTCAACGCCGTGCTCGAAGGGGCGGGCGCCGAGACGGCGCTCGTGACGACCGCGGGGTTCGCCGACGCGGTCGAGATCGGTCGCCAGGACCGCCCGGCGCTGTACGACCTCTCGGCGGAGAAACCCGCGCCGCTCGTCCCGGCCGGGCGCCGCTTCGAGGTGGACGAGCGGGCGACCGCGGAGGGGATCGAGCGGGCCGTCGACCCCGAGGAAGTCCGGGCCGTCGCGGACGCGCTCGACGGGAACTGCGAGAGCGTGGCGGTCGCGTTCCTCCACGCCTACGCACACCCCGACAACGAGCGGCGGGCGGCCGAGATCCTCCGGGAGGAACTCTCGGTCCCGGTGTCGGCCAGCCACGAGGTGCTCGCCGCGTTCCGCGAGTACGAGCGGACGGCGACGACCGTCGCCGACGCCTACGTGACGCCGGTCGTCGACGACTACCTCGCGCGGCTCGACGAGCGGGCGGCGGACCTGGGGCTACCGGCGGTGCGAGTGATGGGCTCGAACGGCGGGATCGCCGACGCCGAGACGGTCCGCGAGCGCGCGGTCACGACGCTGTTGTCGGGGCCGGCGGCGGGCGTCGTCGGCGCCGCGCGGTTCGAGCGGGACGGGGACGCCGGGCTCGTCACCTTCGACATGGGCGGCACGTCCTCGGACGTGACCCTCGTCCGCGACGGCCGCGCCGAGCGGACGACCGACGCGGAGATCGGGGGCCACCCCGTCGGCGTGCCGATGGTCGACGTACACACTGTCGGCGCCGGCGGCGGGTCGATCGCCCGCGTCGACGAGGGCGGCGCGCTCCGGGTCGGGCCCGAGTCCGCGGGCGCCGAGCCCGGCCCGGCCTGCTACGGGAAGGGCGGCGACGAGCCGACCGTCACCGACGCGGCCGTGGTACTGGGGTATCTCGGCGCGGACACGACGCTCGGCGAGGGGCTCGACATCGACGCCGACCGCGCGGAGGAGGTCATGGAGGAACTGGCCGAGGAGGCCGGCCTCGACACCGTGATCGACGCCGCCAAGGGGGTCTACCGGGTGGCCAACGCGACGATGGCCCGCGCCATCCGCGGCGTCACCGTCGAGCGCGGCCACGACCCCAGGGAGTTCGCGCTCGCGGCGTTCGGCGGCGCGGGCCCGATGCACGCCGCGACGCTGGCCGACCGGCTGGGGATCGGGACGGTGCTCGTCCCGCCCGGCAACGGGGTCCTCTCGGCGCTGGGACTGCTGGCCGCCGACGAGCGCCACGACGCGACCCGGACCTACCGGACCGGCCTCGCCGACGCCGACCCCGAGGCGGTCGAGTCGGTGTTCGAGGGGCTGGCGGCGGACGCCCTCGGGGACGCCAGCGAGCCCGAAGCCGCCACAGTCGAGCGGGAGGCCGAGTGCCGCTACGAGGGACAGAGCTTCGAACTCGCGGTCGACGCGCCCGAGCCGTTCGACGCGGCGACGGTCCGCGAGCGGTTCCACGACGCACACGAGCGCGCCCGCGGCTACCGCATGGACGAGCCGGTCGACCTGGTGACCTGCCGGGTCACCGCGACGGTCTCGGGGGACCCGCCGGACCTCGCGTACGAGCCCGAGGGCGACCCGCTACTCGGGAAGCGCGACGCCTTCTTCGAGTCGGGGTTCTACCGCGCGCCGGTCTACGACCGCGCCCGCGTCCCGGTCGACGTGTCCGTGGAGGGACCGGCCGTCTTCGCCGGCGGCGAGAGCACGGTCGTCCTCCCGCCGCAGTGGACCGCCCGCGCCGACGAACGGGGGACGCTCGTGCTGGAGGCGGGCGAAAAATGAACTACAGTGTGACTTCCCGTCCGGCGTGCGCTGTCGCGCGCTCTCGTGCGCGCGACGGAACCGCGCGAGGGATGAGCGAGCGAGCGGGGCGAGCGAGCGAATCGGCTGGGGAGGCCCGTGGTTCGCGGTGTCGGTGCGGTCGTGTCGGGTGGACTGAAAGGGGCCGCTCGCTCCGGGAACCCGGGCGACGCAAGCACCGCAGCCGAGCGAAGCGAGGCGAGGCGCGCAGCGAGCCCCGGGACCGGAGCGGGCGGGGGATTTCAGCACTCGTTCCCGTCGGCCGGCTCGCAGCCGCTCACGCCACCAACCGACACACCACCCACCGATACGACACCGAAGGAGGCGACGACGGATGGTAGACCTCGACCCGGTCGAACTCGAGATCCTGCGGAACCAGCTTGAGAGCGTCGCAGAGGAGATGGGCCAGACACTCATCCGCGGCGCCTACTCGCCGAACATCACCGAGCGCCGGGACTGCTCGACGGCGGTCTTCGACGCCGACGGACGCATGATAGCCCAGGCTGAACACATCCCGGTCCACCTCGGCGCGATGCCCGAGGCCGTCGACGCCGTCCTCGATCGGGATCCGCAACCGGGGGACGTGTTCGCGCTGAACGACCCCTTCGAGGGGGGCACGCACCTCCCCGACGTGACGCTCGTCTCGCCGATCGCGCCCGGGCGGGATCCCGACTCCGACGACACCACCGACTCGGACGACCCCGAGATCCTCGGCTACGCGGTCTCGCGGGCCCACCACGCCGACGTAGGGGGGATGGCGCCGGGGAGTATGCCGGCCGGTGCGCGAGACATCCACCAGGAGGGGCTCCGCATCCCGCCGGTCCGACTGGTCGAGCGCGGCGAGATCCGCGAGGAGGTCGAGTCGCTCCTGCTCGCCAACGTCCGCAACCCCGACGAGCGCCGGGCGGACCTGCGGGCGCAGATCGCCGCTAACGAGCGCGCCGAGGTGCGGATCGGCGACCTCCTCGACGACCACGGCGACCGCCTGCTCGCCGCCTTCGACGCCGTGATCGACTACTCCCGCGAGCGCGTCGAGGCGGAACTCCGCGAACTCCCGGACGGCACCTACCGCGCGGCCGACGCCATGGAGGGCGACGGCGTCACCGACGACGACATCCCCGTCGAAGTCGCGGTCGCCGTCGACGGCGCGACCGTCGACGTGGACTTCGCCGGCACCGCAGACCAGGTCGCCGGCAACGTCAACGCCCCCCTCACCGTCGCCAAGAGCGCCGTATACTTCGTGATCAGGTGTATTACGGACTCCGAGATACCGCCGAACCAGGGCTGTTACGAGCCGGTCACGGTCGACGCGCCGGACGGATCGCTGTTGAACCCCGAGCCGCCGGCGGCGGTGGTCGGCGGGAACGTCGAGACGAGCCAGCGGGTGACCGACGTGGTCTTCGCAGCGCTGGCGGAGGCGGCGCCCGACCGCGTGCCCGCGGGCGGACAGGGGACGATGAACAACCTCGTCGTCGGCGACGCCGGCTTCGCCTACTACGAGACCGTCGGCGGCGGCGCGGGGGCCAATCCAGGGAGTGACGGCCTCTCGGGCGTCCAGGTCGGGATGACGAACACGCTGAACACGCCCGTCGAGGCGCTCGAAGCGGCCTACCCGCTCCGCGTCGAGCGCTACGCGCTCCGCGAGGGCAGCGGCGGCGACGGCCGATATCGCGGCGGCGACGGCCTCGTCCGCACGGTGCGGGTCGAGACCGACGCGACCGTCTCACTGCTGACCGAACGCCGCCGGCACGCGCCCCGGGGCATCGCCGGCGGCGAAGACGGCGAACCGGGCGTCAACCGCATCGACGGCGAACGCGTCGCCCCGAAGGTCACCTGGGAGGTGTCGGCCGGGACGACCGTCACCGTCGAAACCCCCGGCGGCGGCGGGCACGGACCACCGCCGAGCGACTCGGAGGGGGCCGGAGCGGACGACGCCGACGGCGACCCGGCCGACACCGGGTGACGGGTCGAACCGACGAGCGTGTTCAGTACAGGTGACGGCTATGGAACAGCCGACGTGGCGCGCGCTGTCGCGCGTCTCGTCGCGCGACAGCATCGTGCGAGGGATGAGCGAGTGAGCGACGCGAACGAGCGAATCGGCTGGGGAGGCTCGTGGTCCTCTACGGTGCTGTGCGGTCGTGGTCTCCTGGCGGACTGAAAGGGCGAGGCGCGCTCGCGCTTGTGTAGTCGCCTGAGCGGGCACTATTCAAGGGAGTGCAACGACCGAGAATATCCCGCTCAGCGACCGCGAGCGTGCCGAGGGCTTTCACCGCCCGTTGTTGGTAGCGGTACCGATGGTTGAGAGTGAGCGTACCGAAGGCTTTCACCGCCCGCAGTCTCCTGCGGTCGTCTTCGCGGGACTTCATTTCACGCCACGTTCGACAGAAACAACCACTCAACTCGCACGACCGCAGTATCACTCCGTACCTCACCACGCAGACCGACGGGCATTTGCCGTCGGGCCGCCCATCCGTCCCTCAGTGCGAGAGTTCAGCGCCGACTACCTGGAGACGACCCGCGAGGGGATGTGGGCCGACTCCCGCGAGGCCCTCGCTGATCTCGACCTCGACGGCCGCGAGCGTATCCTCGACGTGGGCTGCGGGACGGGCGAACTCACGCGCGTCCTCGCGGAGGAGAGCGGCGCCGAGGTGATCGGCGCCGACGCCGACCCGCGGCTGCTCGCCGCCGCGAGCGAGGTCGCCCCCGTCGTCCAGGCCGACGCGACGCGCCTGCCCTTCATCGCGGACGCCGTCGACCTGGTGGTCTGCCAGGCGCTGCTCATCAACCTGCCCGACCCCGTCGGCGCGGTCGAGGAGTTCGCCCGCGTCTCCTCGGACCTGGTCGCGGCGGTCGAACCGGACAACGGCGCCGTCAGCGTCGACTCGACGGTCGACGCCGAGCCGCCGCTGGCCCGCCGCGCCCGAGAGCGGTTTCTGGACGGCGTCGAGACGGACGTGACCCTCGGTGCGGGCGCCCGCGACGTGTTCGAGGAAGCCGGGCTCGACATCGTCTCGACGCGGCGGTACGACCACGAGCGGGTGGTGGCGCCCCCCTACTCCGAGGGAGCCGTCGAGGCCGCCCGCCGGAAGGTCACCGGCGAGGGGCTGGCCGACGACCGCGAGACGATCCTCTCCGGGGAGACCACCGAGGGGGAGTACGACGACCTGCGCGCGGCGTGGCGCGCGATGGGCCGCGACGTGGTCGACCAGATGAGCGACGAGGAGTACGTCCGCACCGAGACGGTCCCCTTCTTCGTGACCGTCGGCCGAGTGTAGTCGATACTGACCGGGTTCCCCGTGTAGTCGTTCCCGATCCCGGCGGAGTGGGTTCGACTGCGAGGATGGCTGAGCGATGAACGCCCTCGGTCCGTAACGATGACTGCGACCGCTGGAGACAGCAGACGATGAACGCCCTCGGCGCGCTCGCTCACGGCTCACTTCGTTCGCCGTTCGCGTAGCCGAGGCGCTCCCTGCGGTCGCGCCTCGCTCTCGCGGTCGCTGAGCGGGATATCCGCGCTCTCGGCACCGCCCGCGCGGATAGTACCCGCTCAGGCGACTGAACTGCACGCGAGCGCGCCTCGCCCGTTCAGTCCACCAGGAACAGCACCGCGACCGCAGACAACCACACACCTCCCCAGCCGATTGCGCTTCTCGGCCTCCGGCCTGCGATGCTCATCCCTCGCGCGGTTCCGTCGCGCGCATGAAAGCGCGCTCCAGCGCGCGCCAGAAAGGAAGGTCAGTGGTCGGGATTCAGTCGTCGGCGGGTGCGGGTTCGCCGGACTCGCCGGCTTCCCAGTGGCTGACGTTCGCGGGTTCGAAGAGATCCGTCGAGAGGTAACGCTCGCCGGTGTCGGGGAGGACGACGACCACTAGGTCGTCGGGGCGCTCGCGGGCGACCTCGGCGGCCGCGGCCAGGGCGGCGCCGGCGGAGACGCCCGTCAGGACGCCCTCTTCGCGGGCGAGCTTGCGCGTCGTCTCGACCGCCCGCTCGTGTTCGACGGCGCGGACCTCGTCCAGGAGTTCGGTCCGCAGGATCTCGGGGACGAAGCCCGCGCCGATGCCCTGGATGGAGTGCGACCCGGGCTCGCCGCCCGAGAGGACCGGCGAGTCGGCCGGTTCGACGGCGACGCTGTCCACGTCGGCACCCCGCTCCTCCTTGAGGTACTCGGAGACGCCGGTGATCGTGCCGCCGGTGCCGACACCGGCGACGAAGACATCGACCTCGCCGTCCGTATCGGCCCAGATTTCGGGGCCGGTCGTCGAGCGGTGAGCCTCGGGGTTGGCGATGTTCTCGAACTGGCTGGCGACGACGCCGTCGCGCTCGTCGGCGATGGCGTCGGCGGCCTCGATGGCGCCGTCCATCCCGCCGTCGGCGGGGGTGAGGACGACCTCGGCGCCGAGTGCGGAGAGCAGGGCCCGGCGCTCCTCGCTCATCGACTCCGGCATCGTGAGCACGAGGTCGTAGCCGCGGGCGGCGCAGGCCATCGCCAGCCCGATGCCGGTGTTGCCGGAGGTCGCTTCGACCACCAGGGAGGTGTCGTCGAGGTGGCCCATCCGCTCGGCGCGGTTGAGCATGGCGGCGCCGATGCGGTCTTTCACCGAGCTGGCGGGGTTGAACGACTCGACCTTGCCCGCGAGGTTGTCGGCGAACGAGTCCAGCCACACGAGCGGCGTGTCGCCGATCTCCGCGGCGATGTCGTCTGCGATTTCCATCGTCTCGCCGTAGGCGCTCGCCGCGGTTGGGTCGCCGCCCTCAACATCGGGGGGAACGACCCCCGGCCGCCCCCGGCGTGTCGGTTCGCTTGCAGAACGGCGCGTCAGGGAACCATTAACAGTCCGGCGGTCGACCCGGTGGGTATGGATCCCCGAGTCGAAGACCACGCCGACGTGATCGTCGACCACTCGATCGACCTGCGGGCCGGCGACGAGGTGTTGATCTCGGCGCCTCCGGCGGCCGAGGACCTGGTCGTGGCCCTGTCGGAACGGATCGGAGAGCGCGGCGCCTACAGCATCTCCTTCGGCGGCAACAGCCGCGCCCGGCGGGCGTTCATGCGCGCGATGGACCCCGACGACTACGACGAGGTCCCGGGCGTCGTGGAGGCGATGGTCGACTCGGTCGACGCGATGGTCACGGTCCGGGGGGCGCGCAACACCCACGAGACCAGCGACGTGTCCCCGGAGAAAAACGCCGCCTACGCGAAGATCATGGAACCGCTGTTCGACGCGGTCGCCGACAAGCGCCGGGTCATCACCCAGCACCCCGCGCCCGGCAACGCCCAGGCGGCCGAGATGTCCACTGCGGCCTACGAGGCGTTCGTCTACGACGCCGTCACCAAAGACTGGGACGAGCAACGCGAGTTCCAGGCCAACATGGTCGAGATCCTCGACGGCGCCGACGAGGTCCGGATCGTCTCCGGCGACACGACCGACGTGACCATGTCCGTCGCGGGGATGAACCCCGTCAACGACTACGCCGAGAAGAACCTCCCCGGCGGCGAGGTGTTCACCGCGCCCGTCCCCGACTCCGTCGAGGGCGAGGTGCTCTTCGACAAGCCCCTGATGGCCCAGGGACGGGAGGTCGAGGACGTGCGCCTCGTCTTCGAGAACGGCGAGGTCGTCGACTCGTCGGCCGCCAAGAACGAGGACGTGCTCGCCGCGATGCTCGACACCGACCCCGGCGCGAAGCGCGTCGGCGAGCTGGGCATCGGGATGAACCGCGACATCGACCGGTTCACCTACAACATGCTGTTCGACGAGAAGATGGGCGACACCGTCCACATGGCGCTCGGTCGCGCCATCCCCGAGAACGTCCCCGACGACGGCGACGCCGAGGCCAACGAGTCCGCCGTCCACACCGACATGATCGTCGACATGAGCGAGGATTCGTACATCGAGGTCGACGGCGAAGTCGTCCAGCGGGACGGCACCTTCCGGTTCGAAGACGGCTTCGACGCGTAGACCGCCTCGACCGCACCAACACCCCTACTCTCACAGCGGGTCGTCGCCGTCCCGCGTCCACCCGTCGGTCTCGTATTTCTCGCTCGCGCGCTCTCGCGCCCGCGACAGTTCCGCGCCCGCCCACGTGCCCTCGTGGGCATCGGCCCACGACCGGAGCGCCCCCTCCAGTTGCGCGACGGCCTCGTCCCTGTCGATCCCGGTCTGCTCGCGGACGCTCGTGACGCGCTCGTCGAACTCGGCGGCGGTGGCGTCGGGGTCGGCGAAGCAGTTCAGGTGGCGGTCGGTCCTCCGCGCGAACGTGATCGAGCCGTGCTGGACGACCGCGTCCTTCCGGCGGTACTGGGCGTTGCCCGAGATCTTCCGGCCGTCGCCGGCGACCACGTCGTGAGCGGGGTGCAGCGCCCGGAGGTAACACGCCGGCTCGTACACTGCCGGCCGCTCCTCGTCGGCGAAGTGCGCGTCGACGCCCATCCCGTCGAGGGCGTCGAACAGCGGCTCGCAGAGCAGTTCGTAGGAGTCCAACAGATCGCCGGGGAGTTCCTCGGCCGGCGCGACGACGGAGTAGGAGATGTCGCCGACGGCGTCGTGGTAGATGGCGCCGCCGCCGGTCGGCCGGCGGGTGACCGTGACCCCCTCGCGCTCGCAGTGCTCCCAGTCGACCGTCGCGGGGTCCTGATGGTAGCCCAGCGAGAGCGTGCTGGGCTCCCAGCGGTAGACCCGGAGGGTGCGGATCCCCTCCTCGGCGGCGGTTTCGGCGGCCGTCTCGTCCAGCGCCATCTGCAGCGGCCCCGGGCGGGACTCCTCGGCGATCAGCCGCCACTCCCGGTCGGCCAGGCTCATATCCGGGGTTGGCACGGCCCCAGGAAATCGGTTGCGTTCGTCAGGCCCGACGACTGCGAGCGACCAGGACCAGCGTCACGACACCGGCGACGACGAACGGCCCGGCGACCAGCGCGCTCGTCAGCCGCGAGACGAGGAAGTCGAGGAACTGGAAGGCGTACGGCTGGACCACGTCGAATCCGAACAGGCGCGCCCACTCCGCTCGGGATCTCGGTTCCAGCGGTGCCACCGGCCGGACGGCCGGCAACAACCGCGTGCTGAAGGGCAGGTACAACAGGAACGTCAGCGCCAACGCCGCGAACAGCCTGCCGAGCGCGCCCGTACGCGCGGACCACTCAGTCGCGCCGCTCGTGAGCCTCGATCGGTGTCGCTCGGTTCATCGGTGGTCGGGAGTTGACAGTCGAAGTTGGTAAATATCAGTCACCGAGGCGGCAGTGGTCAGTACAGGCGGTAGCTGTTGCGGTGAGCGGTTGCGGTGGGGTCGGCGTGCGCTGTCGAGCGTGCCCGCCTCCTGGCGGGCCGCTCGAAACAGTCGCGCGAGGGATGAGCGACGGCAGGAGCGAATCGGCTGGGGAGGTATGTGGCCGTCTGCGGTGCTGTGCGGGGCGGTGCGGTCCCTGGTGGACTGAAAGGGCGAGGCGCGCTCGCGCTTGCCTGGTCGCCTGAGCGGGCACTATCCGCGCGGGCGGTGCGGAGAGCGCGGATATCCCGGTCAGCGACCGCGAGCGCGCCGAGGGCTTTCACCGCTCGCCATCGAGTGCCGTCACATTCATCTCGCTTCCTTCCACACCAGATCGACCAGAAACCACTACTCAACTCGCACACCGAACCGACCGGCCGGGAGACGTGACGGGAGTCTTAAGTTCCCGCTGACTGAGTAGTCAGGAAATGGCAGACCGGCTCGCCGCGGCGGCGGTGGTGGTGTTGTGTGTCGTCGCGCTGGCGCTGACGGCGTCGACGCTCTCGGCCACGTCGAGCAACCAGCGCGGCGCGGGGGAGGGCGAATCTGTCGGGGCCACCGACGACCCGCTGGGTCAGCAGACGCCCACGAACGGGAGCGCGCCCGACGCGCCGGGGCTCCCCGGCGAGTGGGTGGCGGGGCTGATCGCGGCGGCGGTGATCCTCGCGGTCCCGGCAGCGTTGCTGGTGGGGCGCGCCAACGCGCTCGGCGTCGCCGCCGCCGTCGTGGCGTTCGTCGTACTGCTGGGGCTGTATCTGTTCCTCTCCGGGACGTTCGACGGGTCCTCGATGGGCCAGTCGCTCCCGAACGTGAGCGGCAGCCCGCTGGGGGGTGGCGGCGACATGGGAAGCGCTGACGAGAGCGCGGCCGACAACGCGCGGGACCTGCCGTCGCTGGTGACGTTCGGCGTCGTCGGGTTCGCACTGGTCGCCGCGCTGGGGCTGATCTACTACGCCAGCGCCAGCGTCGACGCGTCGGTCGACCCGGCGCCGCCGGCCGAACCCGACGCGCCCGACCGGGAGGCCGTGGGCGCCGCGGCGGCCCGCGCGGCCGAGCGCATCGACGACCACTCGGGCGACGCCGAGAACGCCGTCTACGAGGCCTGGGTCGAGATGACGGGGGCGCTCGACGTGGCCGACCCCGCGACGAGCACGCCCGGCGAGTTCGCCGCCGCCGCGACCGGGGCCGGGATGGACGCCGACCGCGTCAGCGAGCTGACCGACCTCTTCGAGCGGGTCCGCTACGGCTCCGAACCCGTCACCGCCGACCACGAACGGCGAGCCGTCGAGACGCTGCGGGCGATCCAGGCCGCACACGCGGATGTCGACGCCGACTCGGTCGCCGCGACCGCCGACGCCGAAGCCGACGGCGGGTCGCCCGCGGGCGAGGAGCCGGGGGGAGAGGCGGACGCGACCGGCGCGGAGGCCGACGGGACGGACGCGGCCGACACCGGGGCCGACGACGCGGACGCGGTCGACGACGCGGGTGATCGGCCGTGAGTCCCGACGACGTGGACCGGGACCCCGGGAGCGTCACCGACCAGCGGCTCCAGCAGGGCCAGGCGATGCGGGAGACGATGGCGGCGGTCGACACGGGCGTCACCGGCGACATCGACTTCGCGGCGCCGTCGGTGCGGGACAACCCGGTCAGGACGGCGGTCGGGCTGGTCGTCGTCCTCGCGGGGCTGGCCGCGGTCGTCGGCCTCGACGTGGTCCCGGCGCTCCCGTTCGGGAACGCGGTCGTAGCGGGGATCTCCCTCTCCGCGGTCCTGACGGGCGGGGTCGTGCTGGTCCGGCGGCTGTTCACCGACTACGAGACCGCGGCGACGGCCGACGTGGAGTACCGCGAGTCCGTCACCGTCCCCGGCACCGAGTTCGACGACACGCTCGCCGGCGCGATCCACGGGCGGAGCCGACGGCGCGTGGACGCCCGCCGCGACGTGACCGAGCGGCTCCGGCGGGCGGCCGCCTCCGTCTACGCCGGAGCCGAGCGCGTCCCCGAGCGCGAGGCCCGCGAGCGGGTCGCCGCGGGGACCTGGACCGACGACCCCGTCGCCGCCGACTTCCTCTCGGAGGGGTCGACGCTCTCCGCGACCGGCGACCAGGTCCGGTCGCTGGTCGGCCGCCGCCCGAAGCTCGCGACCGACATCGACCGCGTGCTGGTCGAACTCGCCGCGCTCGCGCCCGGGCTGGACCCCGACGACTGGCCCGACCCGGCCGACCCGCGGGCCGACCGCCCCGCCACGGTCCGGACGACCGACCGCCAGCGCCGCCAGGTCGACCGGCGGACGAACCGCTGGACGGGGCTGACGGGGCTGGGCCTGCTCGCCGTCGGCGTCGGCATCTGGGCCGGCCACTCGGCGGTGCCGCCGTCGCTGATGGTCGCCGCGGCGACCGTCGTCGGCGCCGCCGGCTACGTCTACCTCTCCTCGCCGCCGCCGGTCGACCTGGCCGTCGAGCGCGAGCTCTCGGCGGCCGACCCCGCGCCCGGCGAGGCGGTCACCGTGACCGTCCGCGTCACCAACGGGAGCGACGAACTGCTACCCGACCTGCGGCTCGTCGACGGCGTCCCGTCGGCCGTCCGCGTGGTCGAGGGGTCGCCGCGGTTCGCCACCGCCCTGCGGCCCGGCGAGACGGTCGCGTTCTCCTACACCGTCGAGGCGGTGCGCGGCGACCACCCGTTCGACCCCGTCCACGCCATCGTCCGCGACTTCAGCGGCGCGCTGGAGCGCGAGCGGTACGTCCCGAGCGAGGCGGAGACGGTCCTCTCGACCGCGCTGGAGCTGAGCGCAGACGAGCAGATCCCCGTCCACCCCCAGACCGCCCGCCGGGTCGGACGCGTCGTCACCGACACCGGCGGTAGCGGCGTCGAACTCCACTCCGTCCGGGAGTACCAGCGGGGCGACCCCCTCTCGCGGATCGACTGGAACCGCGTCGCCCGGACCGGCGAGTTCGCCACCCTCCTCTTCCGCGAGGAGCACGCCGCGACGGTGGTCGTCCTCGTCGACGCCCGCGCGGAGGCGTACGTCGCCCCGCGGGTCGACGCCCCCTCCGCCGTCGACCACGGCATCGCGGCCGCCGACGTGGTCGTCGCGTCGCTGATTGCGGCCGGCGACTCCGTCGGGCTGGCCGCCCTCTCGCCGGAGCGGTGCTGGCTCGAACCCCGCGGCGGCGCCACGCAGGCCGCCCGCGCCCGGAGCCTGCTCGAACGCCACCCCGCCTTCGACGGCAACCGGCCGGAGGGGGCCTTCTACGGCGAGTTCGCGGAGCGCCGACTCCGGCGGGAGCTCCCCAGCGACGCCCAGCTCGTGCTCTGCTCGCCGCTGTGTGACGACGACGCCGTCGACATCGTCCGCCAGCTACACGCCCGCGGGTACCCGGTCACGGTCGTCAGCCCCGACGTGACCGCCCGGGCCTCGACGGGCCAGCGGCTGGCGACCGTCGAGCGGGCGATGCGGATCTCCCGGCTGCGACGGGCGGGCGTCCGCGTCGTCGACTGGGACCCCGACGAGCCGCTGGAGACCGCCATCGACGCCGCCCAGCGGCGGTGGTCGGCGTGAGCGTCGTCCGCTGCCCCGCCCGCGAGTCGGTGTGGCTCGCGCTCGCGCCGGGCGTCGTCGCCGTCCTCGGCCTGGCGGTCAACCTCGCCGCGTTCGCCGTCGCGGCTGTCGGTCTCGCCGTCGTCGGCTTCGGGACCGACCGCGCCTCGCGCGGACTCGTGACCGCCGGGAGCGGCCTGATTTTCGCCGGCGTCCTCGTCGCCGGCGCCCGCGGCGCCCCGCCGGCGGTCCTCCTGCTCGTCACCGCAGCGACCGTCGTCACCTGGACGACCGCCGAGCACGTCGTCGGCCTCGCCGAACACCTGGGTCGCGAGGCCCCGGTCCAGCGGTCGGTGCTCGTCCACCTCGGCGGCGCGGCGCTGACGACGCTGCTGGCCGGCGGGATCGCCCTGGCCGTCTTCCTGCTCTCGACCGCGACGCTCACGCCCGGCGTCCTCGTCTTCCTGCTGGTCGGCAGCGCGCTGTTACTCTACGCGCTGGAACCCTGATGCGGGAGCCACCGCGGTCGCGGCTCGGGCCACCACAAAGGTTTCGAGGCCTCCGGACCAACCACTCGACTGACAGCATGGAACTCGCTACTCGCCCGGCGGTCGTCGCGGCGCTCGCGGGGGTTGCCCTCCTGGCGGCGCTCGGCGGGCTGGTCCACTGGTACGGTCCGCTGTGGGCCGCCGTTCTGGTCGTCGCTGGCGTGGCCTACGTCGCCTTCGAGACCGCCTTCGCGAACGCGTCGTTTTGAGTCCCCGGCCGGCGGACTCGCCCCCGCTCATTTGCAAGGGCAAGGCAGTTGCGCGGCCCGGCCCAAGAGGGGATATGGCCGAGGACGACAGCGACGAGGACCACGAGCAGGGGGTCGAGTTCGGGTCGATCGAATCGGTCTTCGAGGGTCTCGACTACCCGGTGACGGCCGGGGCGGTCGTCGACGAGCACGGCGACCGGGAGATCGAGCGCACCAGCGCCGACCCCATCGCCATCCGGGACCTGTTCGCGGGCGCGGGCGACCAGTCGTTCGAGTCCGAGGCGGAGCTCCGCCAGGGGATACTCAACATGATGCCCGCCGAGTCGGTCGGGCGCCAGCGCTACTCGGACCGCGACTCGGACGGGCAGGAGCCGGGCGACGAGGACGAGAGCCTGTGACTGGTTTGGGTCAGACCGTCGGGACGGGGACCTCGTCGAGGACGGCGTCGACGACGGCGGACTTCTGGACTTCGTCGACGCGGGCGTCGGGCGTGAGGACGACGCGGTGGGCGAGCACCGGCTGGGCGACCCGCTTGACGTCGTCGGGGGTGACGTACTCGCGGCCGACCATGGCGGCGCGGGCGCGGGTCGCCTCCAGCAGGCGCTGGGTCCCGCGCGGGGAGACGCCCACCTCGACGCGGCGGTCCTCGCGGGTCGCGCGGGCGATGGCCGAGACGTAGGTCACCAGGTCGTCGTCGACCCGGACCGACTCGGGGGCGTCGCGGAGGTCGGTGACCAGATCCTGGTCGAGCACCGGCGAGACCGACGGGCTCTGCTCGCTGCGGCCCAGCCGGCGGTGGAGCAGTTCCTCCTCGCCGGCCTCGTCGGGGTAGCCGATGGAGCTCTTGACGAGGAATCGGTCGACCTGCGCCTCGGGAAGTTCGAAGGTGCCCTCCATCTCGACGGGGTTCTGCGTGGCGAGGACGAAGAACGGGGAGGGCAGCTCGTAGGTGTCGCCGTCGACGGTGACCTGCTCCTCCTCCATCGCCTCCAGCAGGGCGGACTGCGTCTTGGGGGGCGCGCGGTTGATCTCGTCCGCGAGGACGACGTTGGCGAAGAGCGGCCCCTCGTTGAACTCGAACTCGCGCTCGCGCTCGTTGAACACGTGGGTGCCGGTGATGTCGGCGGGCAGGAGGTCGGGCGTGAACTGCACGCGCGAGAACTCCAGGCCCAGGGCGGTAGCCATGCTGCGAGCGGTGAGCGTCTTCCCGGTCCCCGGCACGTCCTCCATGAGGACGTGGCCGCGGCCGACGAATCCCAAGAGGACGGTCTCGAGGAACTCCCGGTCGGCGATGACGGCCGAACCGATCTCGTCGAGGACCCGGTCGCACTCCGCGCTCGCTTCGCTTACGTCCATGGAGTCCCGTGAGCGCGCCGACAAGTTAGGCGTTGGGTCTGCCGTCCAGGTCGCCCGCTGTCCGTCGACGGGTCGACCGCGATCCGGAGGTCGTCGGCGGCCCGATGTCCCCCGATCTCCCCGACACCGACGGGACGGATCGTAACCGATAAAGTCGCCCTGCGTGTAGCGGGGAGTGAGCCGAGGTAGCCTAGCCTGGCCAAGGCGCCTGCTTCGAGAGCAGGTCTCCGCAAGGACTCAGGAGTTCAAATCTCCTCCTCGGCGTTTCTCACCGACTCACGTGCGCGAGGGCGTCGTATCGCTCTCGCTCCGAGTCGAGGGGCGCTTCCGCGTCCTTCTCAGGGTTCCGACCGCGTAGCGGCCGCTCACGGCCGGGTCATCGATCGGAGTCACGTGACCGGGGTCCGCCGGCGGTTCGTCGGGCGGTCAGTCGCCGGTCCCGGGGTTCTGGTAGACCGCGGTGACGATGCCGGCGGTCTGACCGACGCCGACGGCGGCGATCCCGACGGCGGCGTCCACGTCGGAGCCGGCCAGCGCGTAGGTGGCGGTGCCGGCCAGCGCGAGGATGGCGCCGGCGAGGTAGACCCGGTTGAACGGCGGCTCCACCTCGGCGGCGGTCGCCACGTAGGCCAGCGCGGGGATCACCATCCAGCCGTACAGCGTCACCGGGAGCACGGGGTCGGTGCCCGGCGTGACCGCCAGGTCGACGGCGCCGACCAGCGTGATGACGAAGCCGAGGACGATCACTCCCTCCCAGACGGCCAGGACGGGCCCGGTCATCTCCCCGCGGGCGACGACGGCGAACGCACCGAGCAGGACGGTCATCACCGCGAGCCCGACGAGCAGGACGTGGCGGGAGACGGCCGGCGAGACGTGGGCGGCGAGGGTCAGCGCCCACGCCGCCGGGACGAGGACGGCCGGCGCGACGTCTGTCAGCGAGCGGCTCACGGCGTGCGCTACGGATAGCTCCGTGTTCGGCGTTTCGGTCTCGCGGGCGGCGGGTCGGCCGCCCGGAGCGGTAGCCAGTCGCCGCTCACAGCCGCGCGACGAGGAAGATGAGCGCCGACACCGAGAGGGCGGCAGTGATGATGGCGCCGGCCAGCGGCGCGCCCATGGAGACGGCGGCGTTGGCCGTCGAGGCGAGCATCTCCGTGCGGTCGTTGCCGAAGACGGTCACCTCCGCGTTCTCGGTCTCCATGCCCGCCTCGACGGGTTCGAGGTCGGCCTTCGCCTCGGCGACCAGTTCTTCGATGGCCGCGGCGATCTCGGACTCGGGCAGGGCGTCGCCGACCTGATTCTCCGCTTCCATCGTGTTGACGACGTGGGTGTCGGTGGTAAGCACCTCGACGCGGTCGACGGCGTCGACGGCGTCGACGATCCGCTCGCGCAGTCCCGGAACCATGTTGTTGCCGTCGACGAACACGTAGGCGGTCTGCTGGTCGTCCACTTCGAACACCGCCACGCGGATACCCAGCGGGCCGATGCCCTCCTCGGGCTCCCAGTCGGTCTCGTCCCAGGCGACGCCACAGCGGAAGGGCTTGCGGGTCGCGGCGGCCAGTCGGGCGCCGACCTCCCCGGCGCCCTCGATCATGTCGAACGAGCGCTGGCTGCCGGGGACGACGTGGCCCAGGTCCTCGCCTTCCAGCCCGTTGTTGCAGTTGTGGGCGTCGGCGAGCATCACCTCCTCCAGGTCCTCGGTGCGGGCCTCGGCGACCGCCGAGAGGCCGACGGCGTACTCCACGTCGTCGGCGAACTCGGGGGAGAACGTCGACGCGAGGAAGGCGCCGTCGCCGAACCCCTGGCCGGTCAGGGTGGCCTCGCCCGACTCGACGCGGACGGACTCGGTGGCGGTCGGGCCGTACTCGATGCGCTGGTAGGCCGTCTCGGCGGTGTCGATGACGGTGTCGACCTCCCGCTCGGTGACGAGGTTGAAGTCGTGGCCGGCGGTGGCGTGGGGCGGGAACGCCAGCCCGTCGGCCTGCTCGGCGATCCGACGGGGGAGGTTGCCGCCGCCGATGTCGCCCATCGGCCCGGGGTGGAGCATCGGGAGGACGAACCGCGCCTTCTCGCCGCCCTCGGGCCGGCGGACCGAGAGCACGGTCACCGGGACGATGGCGTCCTCGCCGATGTCCTCGAAGAACGTCTCCAGTTCGCGGCTCCCCTCGGCGACGTGGCCGATGAACCCGCGGACGAAATCGAGGACGCTCACGCCGAGGCTGCGCTTCCAGGGCTGGTCGATGACGGTGAGAAAGAGCCAGACGCAGCCGGCGTAGACGAGACAGATGAGCGCCAGCAGGCCGAACTTCCCTGGGTCGATGTACTGCATCTCGGCGATCCGCTGGGGCGCCTCGTCGGGCCGGAAGAGAAAGGCGCGGGCGACCGGGCCGCCGCCGAACTCCATGTATCGCATCGTCCCGCTGTAGATGAAGAGGAGCAAGGCGGCGGAGACGGTCTGGATGCTGGCGGCCGCCGACGCGACGACCAGTCGCTGGCGGGAGACGGCCATGATGATGAAGAGTCGCAGGGCGAAGATCGACGCCAGCGCGACCAGCAGGGCGTCGACGACGAACTCCTGGCCCAGCGGCGTCGCCACCGCGACGACCGCGGCGACGGTCAGCACGCCGATGGTGATGAGCTCGCAGGCAAGCGCCAACAGCGACGCCTGGTTGCGCGAGAGCTGGCCGCCGAGCTTGCGGTCGACGTACGGCGTGAACACGCTCGCCGCGACGGTCGGGATGCCGATGTAGAACAGCCCCTCCCAGGCGTCCTCGAAGACGAACCGGGAGTCGAAGGCCGCCACCCCGGCCACCGCCGCGATGAGCAGGGCGAACCCGACGCTGGAGTACCAGCTGGGCGCGCGGAAGACGAACCGCGAGAGGCTCGCGAGGTTGCCCTGGGTGGTCGTCATGACTAACCTTGTCCACCAATGACCGTACGATCACTTCAAACGTGGGAGTTCCGTCAGACGCCCGTCAGCGGCCCGTTCGAGCGCCGAAGCCCCGAGATCGCCGGTCGATATCGCGCAGTCGCGTGGATGAATAACACGCCGCAGGAGGGCGGCCGTCCGCGGTCGCCCGACGGCGGTCGGCCGCAGTCGTCCGAGGGCGGTCGGCCGCAGTCGTCCGAGGGCGGTCGGCCGTGGTTGCCCGACGGCGGTCGTCGGTGGTCGTCTGACCGCCGTTGTCCGCGGTCGACTACTCGCAGATGTCGAGGAAGTTCTCGAAGACCTCCTCGCCGCGCTCGGTGTGGGCGACCTCGGGGTGCCACTGGACGCCGTACAGGTCGCGGTCGGTGTCGCTCATCGCCTCGACGCCGCAGACGTCGCTCTCGGCGGTGCGCGCGAAGCCCTCGGGGACGCGCACGACCTCGTCGGCGTGGCTCGCCCAGACGCGGGTGTTCGGGGCGAGCGACCCGATCAGGGGGTCCGCGTCGTCGAGCACGTCGACGGTCACGTCGGCGTAGCCGCCGTAGTCGCCCTCGCCGACCTCGCCGCCGAGTTCCGTCGCGATGACCTGGTGGCCGAGGCAGATGCCCAGGACCGGGATATCGAGGTCGAGGTAGTCGGGGCAGTTGCCGATGCGGTCGATCGAGGGACCGCCCGAGAGGACGAGGCCGTCGGCGTCGATCTCCTCCGGTGGCGTCTCGTTGTCCACGAGTTCCACGTCCACGCCCATGTCCCGGAGCGCGCGCTGCTCCAGGTGGGTGAACTGGCCGTGGTTGTCGATCACGTCGATGCGAGTCATTACGCCCCCGTAGCCCACCGGGCGATAAAAGGCGTCCGGAACGCGCAGGACTGGCCGGCCGGCCGGGCTCGCGGCCGTGTCAGTCCCGAGGTCGAGGTTCGCGCGACCGTGCCACCGCGCTTATGCCTAGTCACCGCGAGAAGCCGGTAGATGCGACGCATCCTCCGGGTCGTCCTCGGGTTCGCGCGACCGTGCCACCGCGCTTATGCCCAGTCACCGCGAGAAGCCGGTAGATGCGACGCATCCTCCGGGTCGTCCTCGGGTTCGCGCTGGCTCTCCTCGCGGTCGGCGGGTTCCTCTGGGTCGTCGGGCCGCGGCAGGTCCTCGACGAACTGGCGGGCGTCGACCCGGCGACCTACGCGGCGGGTTTCCTCGCGGTGGTCGCCGCCTTCTACTGCTGGAGCGAGGCGCTGCGGCGGCTGCTCGCGGGCGTCGGCCACGACGTGGGCGGCCCCCGCTACCGCGCGGCGTTCATGAGCGGCGAGTTCGCGAAACAGGTGGTCCCGATGGGCCACTCCGGCGGTCCGGTCTTCGTCTCCTACGCGGTCAGCCGCGAGACCGACACGCCCTACGAGGCGGCGCTCGCCGCGGCGACGGTCGTCGAGTTCGTCAACGTCGCGGCGTCGATGGGGCTCGCGGGCGCCGGCCTCGCGGTCGTCTTGCTGACGAGCGACGGGCCGGTCACGCCGCTGTTCGCGGCGCTACTCGTCGGCTTCGCGGTCGCCGTCGCCGCACTCGGCGGCGCCGCGCTGCTGGTCAACTCCCGCCGGGCGCTCGTCGAGCGGCTCGTCCTCCGGGCCGCCGGCGTCGGCCGGGCGACCCTGGGGAGACTCTCCGCCCGTGCGCGCGACGCGCTGGCGGCCGACCGCATCGCCGGGACCTTCGGCACCTACTACGCGGCGTTCGACCGGGCGCTGGCCGACCGGGCGGCGGTCCGGCGGGCCGGCGTCTTCTCGCTGGCGGGCTGGGCGCTCTTCCTTGCCCCGATGTACACGAGCTTCCTGGCGATCGGCGAGCCCGTGCCCTACGCGCTGGTCGTCTTCGTCGTCCCGGTGTTGAGCCTGGTGAACGTCGTGCCGCTCCCGGGCGGACTGGGCGGGTTCGAGGTGGCGCTTGCCGCGGTGGTCGTCGCGCTCGTCGGGCTGGAGCTGCCGGCGGCGACGGCCGGCGTCTTCCTCTACCGGCTGTCGAACTACTGGTTCGTCGTCCTGCTCGGCGGGGTCGCCGCAGGGTGGGTCTCGACGCGGCTGGCCGACCCGCCGAGCCCCCTCGCGCCGACCCCGGAACCTGACGGATCGTGTGTGGAGTCACCGCCGGACGGGGAGTGAGGGTGCTGTTCGGTTCGATGTGCGAGTGTCTCAGTTGTTTCTGGTCGTGGTGTCGTGAAACGAAGTCGAGCGAGAGTGATCGCAGGAGACGGTAGGCGTTGAAAGCCCTCGGCGCGCTCGCGGTCGCTGAGCGACATACCCTCGCTCCGCTCGGGTAGGGGTCGCTCAGGCGACTGCATAAACGCGAGCGCGCCTCGCCCTTTCAGTCCGCCAAGGACTGCACAGCACCGCAGCCGCACCGCAGACAGCCACGAACCTCCCCAGCCGATTGCGCTTCTCGGCCTGTGGCCTGCGATGCTCATCCCTCGCGCGGCTACGGTCGCGCGCATGAACGCGCGGTCCAGCGCGCGCCGACCGCACCGTTCACTGCCACAGCCGTCACCTGCATTGATCGTCGCCAAGACGGGCGCCGGGCGATTTTTACGGGCCGGCTGCGTCCGTTGGCGTCATGTCACGTCGCGTCCGGCTGGTCGCGGGGTTCGCGGTCGCGCTCCTGGCCGTCGGCGGGTTCCTCTGGGCGGTCGGCCCGGAGGCGGTGTTCGCGGAACTGGCGTCGGCGGATCTGGCGGTGCTGTCGGTGGGCTTTCTCGGAGTGATCGGCGCGCTGGCCGCCTGGAGCGAGGCGGTGCGGCGCCTGCTGGCGAGCACCGGCCACACCGTCCGGGGGCGACGCTACCGCTCGGCGTACCTAAGCGGCGAGTTCCTCAAGCAGGTGCTACCGATGGGTCAGAGCGGTGGCCCGGTCCTCATGTCTTACACGGTCAGCCGCGAAACCGACGCGCCCTACGAGTCGACGCTGGCCGCGGCGTCGGTGTTCGCCTTCCTCAACGTCGTCGCGTCGCTCGTCCTCGCGGTCGCCGGCCTGGCGCTGCTGGTCGCCACCCGGCGCGGCCCGACCGGGACGCTGCTTCGCAACGTCCTCGTCGCGATGGTCGCCGTGACCGCCCTCGTCCTCCTGGTGACCTACCTCGCGGCCTACCGTCGGGAGACCCTCGAACGTCTCGCGCTCCGGGTCGCCGCCGGCCTCCGACGGACGGTGGGTCGCGTCTCGACCCGGGCCGAGGCGGCGCTCGCGCCCGAGGGCGTCGCGGACGCGGTCGCGCGGTTCGGCGGGTCGGTCGGGGAGCTGGCCGACGACCGGCGGGGGATCGGGACGACCGTCGGGCTCGCCGTCGTCGGCTGGCTGTGCTTCCTGCTGCCGCTGTACACGAGCTTCCTGGCGATCGGCGAGCCGGTGCCCTACGCGCTGGTCGTGTTCGTCGTCCCCGTCGTCACGCTGCTGAACGTCGTGCCGCTCCCGGGCGGGCTGGGCGGGTTCGAGGTGGCGCTGGCGGGCGTGACCGCCGCGCTCGCGCCCGTCGACCTGCCGACGGCGACCGCCGCCGTCTTCCTCTTCCGGCTGTCGAACTACTGGTTCGTCGTCCTGCTGGGCGGGGTCGCCGCCGCGTCGCTGTCGGTCCGAGTGAGCGACCCACCGCCGCTCGCGCCGGTCGAGGACGACGAGGGGATCTGACCCCGACTTCGTATCGCCGTCAGGCGCTCTCGTCGTCGGTGTCGAACCGCTCGGCGGCCGACTGGAAGCCCAGCTCGGCCTGCTCCCGGGAGCGGCGCCCCTCGCGCTCGGCGATGGCCTCGGGGTCGGGGTTGGCGTCGTCGTCGATACTCGCCCACGAGTCGTGGACCTTCGCGTGACACCACCGGCAGAGGAAGACCGTGATCTCGTGGCTCGTCTCCCCCTCACCCGTCCGCGAGTCGTCGGCGTACGACAGGTGGTGTTCCTCCAGCAACGGCCGCTCGTCGTCGTGGGCCATCCGGCGCTCCTCGAGGCCGCAGCGTTCGCACTCCCGGTCCCTGTTTCGACACCGGAAGTGCGGGCAGTCGGCCCACTCCCACGGGCCGGTCAGCCCCTCCTCGTCGAGATCTCCCACGACGGGACACCGGAAGTCCTCGCGACTGCGCGCGTCCGCGAACTCGGGGTCGCGGTCGCCCTGCTCGACGGCGAACCGACAGCGGCCCTCGCCGGTGCAGTGGTCGCAGCGGTCGACGTGGGCGTAGGGGTCCGCCACGCCGACCGACGTGCCCGAGGGCGTCTTCTCCATGCATCCGGCCACGGCCGCGATCCGTTAGAGCGTTTCGAGGGCGACCCGGTCGCGATCCCCGGAAGATTTGTACCGGTGTCCGCGCAATCGCCGGCCATGGCTCCACGTAGCGCCGCGCTCGGACTCGTCGTCCTCGTCGCGGTCACCGGCTGTCTGGGCGGTCCGACCGCGACCCCGGGGTCGACGGCGACCGACGCGCCGACGCCCTCGCCGACGCCGACCGAGACCGCGGCGTCACCGGCCGTGCCGACCGCGACGACCACTGACGGGACCGCCACGCCGACGACCGACCGCGGGACGCCGACGCCGGCGACGGCGGCCGAGACCGTGACCGTCGAGTACGTCGTTCGCGCCGGCGACCTCCCCGACGAGGTGGTCGCGGCGAACGCCACGCTCGCCGTCGCGTTCGCCGACACGCACGTCTACAACTGCGACGGCATCTCCCCGTCGGCGGCGTCGGGGTCGTTCTCGACGCCGACGCAGACGCCCGACCTGGACCGGGACCTGGACTGTCTCCGCTATGGGGGGATGCAGGTCGACCTCGCGGACCTGAACGGCTCCCGCTCGCTGGGCGCGTACACCGTCCCCGCCTCGGCCGTCTCGGAGTACGCGCTGGTCGTCCGCGACCTGACCCTGACGCTGGAGAACGGGACCGTCGTCGAGGACGTGTACGCCGGGGAGTTCCGGGCACACACGGCCAGGGACGCACGGGGCGGGACGGTCGGCGCCGAGATCGACGTCGACCGGCGACCCGCCGACGCCACGCCGCGACCGAACCGCGGCGCCCACGCCGACAGCCCCTACGAGACCGGGTCGAGCGAGTTCTCCACGGAAACCGGCGAGCCGCCGGTCCGCTACCGGCTCGCCACCGGCGGGAGCGTCGCGGACGGCGAACTGACCGTCAGCGTGACCCGCGACGGCGCGCCGGCGAACGTGACGCTGGCGACCGTCGGCGCGGCCGAGTCCCGGTACCGCACCGGCGCCGACGGGCTCGTCGCCCTCGACATCACGAGCCCGGAGATCGTGGAGATCGAGGCGACGGTCGACGACCGGGTGCCGTGAGCGCGCGAGCGGCTACCCCGCGTCTTCTCAGCTATTGAAATACAGTTCCCGATTTTATAGGGCCCGTCGCCGACCGACTGACCATGTACGATCGCCCCGTGAAGTGGTACAAGCGATTCATACGACGGTGGATGACGGCGATGGGGATCGACCGGTCGGTCGAGCGGACGGTCGTCGGCGCGGCCGGGATTCAGTTTCTGATATCGGTCGCCCAGGCGGTCCTGCCGTTCGTGACGGCCGGCGCCGCGCGCGTGGCGCTGGGTGCGGTCCTGTTCGTCGCGGCGGCGCTCGCCCTGGTCAACACGGTCTGGATCACCCGCGAGGACGTAGTCGTCCCCATCCAGCGGCTGGAGTCGGCGGCCGACAGGATCGCGGACGGCGAGGTGGACGTGGCCGTGCCGGCCAGCGACGACCCCTCGGAGGTCGGGAGCCTGACGCGGTCGTTCGCGGAGATGAGTTCCCACATCGAGCTCGTCGCCGCGCAGGCGGACGCGCTGGCCGACCAGCAGTTCGACGCGCCCGTCCTCGACGAGCAGGTGCCCGGCGCGTTCGGCGAGTCGCTGTCGCGGATGGCCGACAACCTGCGGGAGCACACGGCGGAACTGGAGTCGATGACGGCGGACCTGGAGCGGCGTTCGGAGCGGCTGGAGTCGCTGGTCGAGGCGTTCGCCGGGGCGGCCGACCGCGCTGCGGACGGCGACCTGACCGCGCGGCTCGACGCCGACGACATCGCCGGGGAAGACGACCAGTACCGGGAGATCTGCGAGAACTACAACCGTCTGGTCGAGACGCTCGGCGCGACCGTCGGCGACGTGCGTGCGTTCGCCGACGAGGTGTCGGCGGCCAGCGACGACGTGGCCGCGAGCATGGACGAACTCGACCGGACGAGCGACGAGGTCGCCGAGTCGGTCCAGGGGATCTCCGAGGGCGCGACCCGACAGAGCGAACAGGTCCGGTCGGCCGCCGAGCAGTTGAACGACCTCTCGGCGACCGTCCAGCAGATCGCGGCCTCGGCCGACGAGGTGGCCGACACCGCGGGGACCGCCGCCGAGCGCGGCCGCTCCGGGCGCGACGCCGCGGCCGAGGCCATCGACGCGCTCGACGACCTGGAGGACCGGATGGAGCGGACCGCCGACGCCGTCGAGGGGCTGGCCGACCGCATGACCGAGGTCGACGAGATCGTCTCGTTCATCGACGGCATCGCCGAGCAGACGAACATGCTGGCGCTGAACGCCTCGATCGAGGCCGCCCGCGCCGGGGGCGGCGACGGGAGCGGCGACGGGTTCGCGGTCGTCGCCGACGAGGTGAAGGGCCTCGCCGGGGAGACCCGCGACGCGGCCGAGGAGGTGGGCGACCTCGTCGCCGAGCTCCAGCGCGAGTCCGCCGAGGCGGCCGCGACGGTCAGGGAGATGCACGCACAGGTCGGCGACAGCGTCGCCACGATCGAGGGCGCGCTGGGCGACTTCGAGGACATCGTCGCCGACGTGGGGGAACTCGACGCGAGCGTCCGCGAGATCAGCGCGGCGACCGACGAGCAGGCCGAGACCACCCAGGACGTGGTCGCCGTCGTCGACGAGGTGGCGGGTATCAGCGAGGAGACCCGCGACGAAGCGGAGTCGGTCGCTGCGGCGGCCGAACAGCAGACCGCCTCGGTCTCGACGGTGACCGCGGACGTGCAGTCGGTCGCCGAGCGCGCCGACGACCTCCGGACCGCCCTCGACGACTTCCGCCTGCCCGACGGCGTGGGCGAGGGGAGCGGGGCGCTCGCGGGCGGCGAACCCGGACTGGCGTCGGCCGCGACAGACGACTGATACGGATTATTGCAAGCGTTTCCCGGGTCGCCCGCACGCAGTCGTGCGGTCGATCCCGGAATGACTTGCAATAATCCGTATGACGAGCGTCGAGTCGCCGGCGCGGTCGCTCCGGTGCGCACCCACCCGCGCCGGAACGGTTTTGTCCCGGTCTCTCCAGTGTCGAGCCATGCGCCTCGTCCACGAGCCGGCCGATGGCGACCCGCGCACGCTCGCGACGGACGTCGAGCGCGCGGACTCGCTGTTGAAGAAGGTCAAGGGACTGATGGGGAAGTCGTCGCTCCCCGACGGCTACGCGCTCGTGTTCGACTTCGGTCGGACGGGCTACCGCGACGTGCATATGCTGTTCGTCCGCACGCCGCTGGACGTGGTCTGGCTCCGCGACGAGGAGGTCGTCCAGGTGAAGACGCTGCGGCCGTGGCGCGGCACCGGCGTCGCCAAGGCCGACCGGTTCGTCGAACTCCCGGGCGGCGCCGCCGACGGCGTCGAGCCCGGCGACCGCGTGGTGCTCGACGGCGAGGCGTGACCGATCCGGCCCGCGGGTCGCCGGTCAGGGGCTCGACCCGAACGCGCCGTGGGTCCCGAACGCGGTGAGGTTCGCGCTCACCGTCCGGGCGTCCGTGTCGACGGTCGCGCCGCCCGCCTCCGTCCAGGCGGACCCGTCGTGGGTCCACAGCGACAGCGTCGACTCACCCACGCCCGTCGCGTCACCGGCCTCGTAGTGGAGCGTCACGTCCAGGTACGCGTCCGGCCCCAGGCTCGTCGCGTTGAACAGCCGGCCGATGCCGGCGCCGTTCGGGTTCGACGGCGCGGTATCGGCGGGACTGATCCGAACGTCGCTGCCCTCGAACGAGAGCGTCGTGTTCGGCGCGGTCGAGTCGCCGATGTCCAGCGACTCGACGGTCGTCCCGCTCGCGCCGTCGAGCGCGAGCGCCCGCGTCCCGCTCCCGGCGGCGTAGACCCCGGTGTCGGTCAGCGCGTTGCCGCTCGACCCGTCGGTGACGTGGATCCCGCGGTAGCTGTTGACGACCGTGTTGCGCGACAGCCGGTTGTCGTGGGCGTCGGTCAACTCGATCCCGGTCGGCCAGGTGATCGTGCCCCGGGTGTGGACGTTCTCGACCGCGTTCCCCGTCACCCGGTTGTTCGACGACCCGCCTTCCAGCCGGATCCCGCCGTCCGGGTGGCGTTCGACCGCGTTGTCCGTCACGTCCGAGTCGGTGACGCCCCTGAGAGAGACGCCCCAGCCGCCGTTGTCCGCGACGGTGTTGTTCGCCACGGCGTGGCCGCCGTTGTCCCGCAGGCGGATCCCGGTGTTGCCGTTGCCGACCACGGTGTTGCTGCGCACGGTCGCGGCCCCCGCGTCGCTGACCGCGATCCCCTTCCCGCCGTTGGCCTCTATCGTGTTGTCCCGGACGGTGTACCGGCTCCCCGCCTGCGAGATGTAGATCCCGGCCCCGTTGTTGCCGGTGACCGTGTTGTTGCGGATCGTCAGGTCCGACCCGCCGCCGATGCTGAACCCGGCGCTGCCGGTCCCGCCCCACCGCGAGTCGTGGACGACGTTGTCCGCGAACGTGTTCCCGCCGGACCCCCTCACGACCCTGACGTTGTCCGCGCTCGACCAGCCGATCTCGTTGGCGCGGAAGACGTTGTCCGACGACGACACGACCGTGACGCCGTACTCGTCGGCGTCCAGCACGGTGTTGTCGACCAGCGTGTTGCCGTCCGAGCCGGACTCGAGCGCGAGCGCGGCCTGGCCGAACGTCGCGTCGTCGATCTCGTTGTCGGCCAGCCGGTTCCCGGTCGCGTCGATCAGCCGGATCCCGTAGTCGCCGCCGGTGATCTCGACGCCGGAGACCTCGCCGTCGTCGACGCCCTCGAACCTGACGGCGTGGCCGCTCTCGCCGAACCCGTTGTGCGCCCACCCGCTCATATCGAGGTCCGTTATCGTCACGCCGGTCAGTCCACCGGCGCTCCCGTTGGCGTAGACCCCGAGGCTGTCGGACGCGGGGTCGGTCCCCGTCAGCGAGTGCCCCTGCCCGTCGACGGTGACGTGGCTCGCCGCGATCTCGATGCAGGTCCCGTCCGACGAGAGGTCGGCAACCACCTCGTAGCGACCGGGCTGGTCGACAACGGTACACTCGTCGATCTCCTGGTTCGCCGGTTGGCCGAGCGACTCGCCGCAGTCGACGTTGCCGACGCACTGGTCGGGACCGGGCCCCGATGCCTGCCCCCACCAGTTCCGGGTGGCGTCGCCCGCCGGGCTCGCGCCCTCGGCGTCGACGCCGTTGACGGCGTTGTCGGTGATCCCCGTCCGGTGGATCGTCCACGCGCCGCCGGTGTCCGCGGCGAGCACGCCGACGGCGTTGCCCGTCACGTTGGCGTGTCGGACCCGCCAGTCGCCGGTCGACCGCTCGGCCGCGATGCCGACGATGCTGTCCGCGATCCTGGTGTCGTGGACCGACCAGTCGCCGGTCGCGCCGATCGCCCGGATATTGACGCCGGACTGGCCCCGCTCGGGCCGGAAGGTGTTGGCCGAGACGTTCGATCCGACGACCGACCACGCGCCGCTCGTCCCGCTGGCGTCGATACCGTGGTCGTTGCCCGCGACGGTCGTGTTCGAGACGACCCAGTCGCCGGTCGCGTCGCCCGCGGCGATCCCCGGTTCGGTGATGTTGTCGCTGCGGGACTCGCCGTTGTTCCGGACGACCGAGTCGGTGATCGACCAGTCGCCCTCGGCGGCGTTCGCGCGGACGCCGACGGCGTCGTTGCCTTCGACGGTCGCGTCGGCGATCGCCCAGTCGCCGGTCGTCCCCTGTGCCTCGACCGCTTCCTCGCCGTTGTCGCGGAGGGTCACGTCCGCGAGCTCCCAGTCGCCGGTCGCGCCGACCGCTCCGACGCCGACCCGGTCGTTGCCCTCGACCGTCGCGTCGGCGAGCGTCCAGTCGTAGCCGGCACCCCGGGCGTCGACCCCGATGACGTTGTCGCGGACGGTGAGGTCGCGGAGCGTCCCCGCCGCCGGCGAGCGGCGGGGGAGCGCCACCCCGACCGCGTACCCGGTGACCGTGAACCCCTCGACATCGACGGCGACTCCCTCGGCGAACCGTATCGCGTCGTTCTCCCCGCTCAGCGACGAGCCGTCCAGCGTCGCGCCGTCGGGCGCCACCAGCCGCACGTTCGCGTCGACGAAGACGCTCTCCTCGTAGGTGCCGGGCCGGACCTCGACCGTGTCGCCGTCGTCCGCCTCGGAGACGCCCTGGGTGATCGTCTGTGCGTCCCCGGTCCCGTCGTCGTCGACGACGACGGTGTCGGCCGACCGCGTGACGGTGTCCGCGGTATCCGGCCCGCCGATCCCCGGCGCGACCGCGTCGGGAGCGGCCGGTCCGTGTCCCGCGTCGACAGCGGCCGGTCCGTGGCCCGTCTCGCCCGGTCCGCCGTCGGCTCCGGCCGCCGGGGCGGCCGCCCCGACGACGGACACGACCATCAGGAGCGAGAGCGCGACCGCGAGGTGCGAACTTCGACTCGTCATCGTGACCCCTCCCCGGAGCGGCGACCGAGGACGTAGCCGGCCCCGACGACGCTCCCGAGGGCGCCCAGGGCGCCGGCGCCCGGACCGGACCCGCTCGTCGCCGTCTGCGACGCCGGGCCGCCGCCGTCCCCGCTCCCGTTGCCACCGTCGTCGAGAGTATCGGTCGGCGCGTCGGTCGCCCGCGGATCTGTCTCCGGCGAGTCGGTCTCCGGCGCGTCGGTTGCCGTCGGTGCGGGCGTCGACACCGTCGCGGTCCCGTCGTCGTCGGCCACGGCGTACGTCGCGTCGACCGCGACGCGGGGGCCGTCCCGGGTGACCGAGCGGTCGTCGGCGGTCGTCCCGAGCGGGGCGAGGGGGTCGTCCGCGACGCCCTCGGCGCTCCTGTAGACCGCCGCCGCGGTCGCGCGGGCGACCGCCCCGTCGGCCAGCGACACGGACTGGGCGAACCCCTCGGCGCCGTCGAACGCCGAGTAGTCCTCGCCGCCGTCGCTGCCGCCCCCGCCGGCGCGGATCGGGCCGTCGACGCCCGCGGCGACGACCGCGAAGTCGCCGGCGCCCGCCGTCTCGAGGAGCCACGCGTACCCGTCGTCGGCCTCGCGGTGGCCGTCGACCTCGCCGGCGCCGGTCCCGGCGACGGCGTCGACCCGGTCGGGGTCCGGCCCGACGACGACCGCCCCGTCCGTCCAGGTGACGGCGGTCCCCGCCGCGTCGTGTCGGTAGGTCCCGTCGCCCGCCTCGGAGAACGGGCCCGAAGCGACCGCGTCGCGGAGCGCCGCTGTCTCGTAGGACCCGAGGTACACCTGCGTCTCCCGGCCGACGACGGCCGTCCGGTCGGTCGGCACGGCCGCCGGGTCGGCGGACCCGTCGGTCAGCGCCGGCCCGAGGACCGGCGCCCCGAGGCCCAGTTCGCCGAGCCCGAGCCACGAACTGGCGACGACCCCCCCGGCGACGACGGGGTTGGCGACGGCCGGGTCCGACCGGACCTCGTCGCGGCCGACGCCCGGCGTCGCGGTCCCGGTGACGCCCGCGGTCACCGCCCCCGTCGCCGCGGCGTAGACGGCCTGGACCGGGTCCGAATCGCCGCCCCTGGACGGGTCCGGGACCCAGTCCCCGTACCCCGACGCCTGCCGGTCGCGCGGTCGGACGCCCGCCCCGGACGGCCGCCGGTCGGTGCCGTCGCTCGTCGCCGTCGCCCCGCCCGCGACCCCCGCGGCGACCGCGAGCACTGTTCCCGTTCGTACGATCTCCCGTCGAGTAACGCCCATTCTGACCGTAGCGGCGTTTCCGGGTAAGAAATAGGGCGTCGCTACGTACGTAGCGTCGCCCCGGCCCCCCGATCGTCAGTTCGGACCGGTGGCCGGACCCTACTCGTCGCCGTCCCCGCCGGCGCGTCGGCCGATCAGGTAGCCGACGCCCGCGACGCCCGCGAGTCCGGCGAGGACGCCCGGTCCCGGCCCGGATCCGCTCGCCGTCCCGTCCGGATCGCCGTCTCCGTCGCCACCGCCTCCGCCGCCACCGTCTCCGTCTCCACCGCCGCCACCGTCTCCGTCTCCACCGCCGCCACCGTCTCCGTCGCCACCGCTTCCGCCGCCATCGCCGTCTCCGCCGCCGCTACCGCCCCCGTCGGATCCGTCCGGCGCGTCGGTCGCCGTCGCCGCCGATGGCGCTCCGTCACCGACCTGACTCCCGTCGTAGGTCGCGGCCATCGTGACGCGCGGCCCGTCGCTCGTCAGCGCCGTGTCGTCGGCCGCCGTCCCGAGCGCGGATTCGAGGCGGTCGACCGCGACGTCGTCGGCGCTCGGGTAGACGACCGCCGCCGAGGCCCGCGCGAGCGCGCCGCCCTCGACCGACGCCGTCTGCGCGACGCCCCGGCTCCCCTCGAACATCGAGAAGTCCATCGGACTGTCACCGGACCCGCCCTGGCCGACCTGAGCGGGGCCCCCCTCGCCGAGAATCGCGCACGTGAGGCCGCCGGACCCGGCCGTCCGGAGGAGCCACGCCCAGTCGTCGTCGGCCTCGTGGCGTCTGGACCCCTCGCCGGTCCCCGCGGCGCGGACCGCCTCGACGAGCGACTGGCTGTTGCCGACGACGACCGCCCGGTCGTTCCAGGTGAGAAATCGCTCTTGCTCGTCGTGGGCGTACAGTTCGCCGCTCGCCTCCGAGAACGAACCGGCGTCGACCGCCGCCCGGATCGCGCCCGCGTCGAACGACCCGAGGTACACGGTCGTGTTCGTTTCGCTCCCGACCACGAGGGTCCGCTCGGTCGGCACGTCGGCCGGGTCGCGCTCGCCCTCCTCGGGGGTCGGGCCGATGACCGGTTCGTGGATGCCGAGCTGTCCGAGCCCGAGCCACGTCAGGGTGCTGGCCCCGCCGAGCGTCGCGGGATTGGCCAGCATCGGGTCGGACGGCGCCTCCTCGGAATCGGGTCCCAGCGCCGCCTCCGTCGTCGCGGAGTAGGCGACGCCGACCGACTGCGGATCCGACACCGCCGACGGCGCCGGGATCCAGTTCGCGTACTCCGGGACCGAACCCTGTCTCGCTCGCGCCGCCCCGTCGAGAGACCGCCCCGCTCGCCCGTCCGTGTCGCCCGTCGATACCCCTGCGATCCCGCCGACCGATGCCAGCGCGGCACCGGTCCGCAGTACCGTTCGTCTGTCGACTGTCATTCCACCGATGACTTTCCCCCGACCCGTCCTAAACCGGGTCGCTACGTGCTTCGTGACCCCGGGCCTCGGGCGGGTCGCGGGCCCGGCTCCCTGGAACCGACGTGGGGGCCGGGGCGCCTGCATCCCCGCACCGTCGCCGCCGAACCCGACGGATTAATGAGGGCGGCTCGCTTCACCTCGGAGTACGATGTCGGACCATACCGACACGGAGGATAGAGGAAGTCGCCTCACGGCGGCTGGCCGAGAAATTCTCCGTCATGTGTGACGGCTCCGGTGAGCGCGAAGGGACCACGCTCTTCGGCGACCATCCCGAGACGACTCACCTCTCGCAAGTCGGCGACGTACAGTTTCTCGACACGACGCTGCGCGACGGCGAGCAAGCGCCGGGTGTCTCGCTGACGCCCGACGAGAAGGCCCGGATCGCCCGGGCCCTGGACCGCGCGAACGTCGGGTTCATCGAGGCCGGCAGCGCCTGCACCGGCCCCGGCGAGCGCGAGACCATCTCCCGCGTCGCCGAACTTGACCTCGACGCGACGGTCACGAGCTTCTGTCGCGGCATCCAGCGGGACATCGACCTCGCGCTGGAGTGCGACGTGGACGGCATCAACCTCGTCGTCCCGGCGAGCGACCGCCACGTCACCGAGAAGGTGGGGACGACCCGCGAGGACAACGTCCGCGACACCGTCGAACTCGTCGAGTACGCCAAAGACCAGGGCCTGTGGGTCGAGGTGATCGGCGAGGACGGCTCCCGCGCGGACCTCGACTACCTCGAAGAGCTTCTGGGCGCTTCCCTGGAGGCGGGCGCCGACCGCATCTGCTGGGCGGACACCGTCGGTCACGCCACGCCCGACGGCGCCCTCGAAGCGGTCTCCCGCCTCTCGGAGCTGGGGCCGGTCAGCGCCCACACCCACGACGACCTGGGCCTGGCCGTGATGAACGCCCTGACCGCCGTCGCCGCGGGCGCCGACGTCGTCCACGGCACCGTCAACGGCATCGGCGAGCGGGCGGGCAACGTCGCCATCGAGGAGGTGGCGATCGCCCTCTCGCACGGCTACGAGGTGGAGACGCTCGAACTCACGGAGGTGTACGACCTGGCCGAACTCGTCGCCAACGCGACGGGCATCCCGCTGCCGCCGAACAAGGCGGTCGTCGGACAGAACACCTTCACCCACGAGTCGGGTATCCACACCGACGGCACGCTCAAGGACGACGCGATGTACGAGCCCTACCCGCCCGAGAAGGTCGGTCGCGAGCGCCGGCTCGCCCTCGGAAAACACGCCGGCCGCGCGGGCGTGAAGGCCGCGCTCGACGAGAAGGACTTCGAGGTGACCGACGAGGAACTGGGCGAGATCGTCGCCCGCGTCAAGGAGATCGGCGACCGCGGCAAGCGCGTCACCGACGCCGACCTCCTCACGATCGCCGAGGACGTGACCGACAGCGAACACGACCGCCGCGTCGAGATCACCGAACTCACGACCGTCGCCGGCGGGTCGACGCCGACGGCCACGGTCACCCTCGTCGTCGACGGCGAGGAGCGCACCGAGGCCGAGATCGGTTCCGGTCCCGTGGACGCCGCGATCAACGCCGTCCAGTCCGCGCTGGGTCGATCCTTCGACACCCACCTCGAATCCTACCACGTCGACGCCATCACCGGCGGGACGGACGCCGTCGTCACCGTCGAGGTGGAGATGTCCCGCGGCGACGACTTCGTGACGGTCACCGCCAGCGACTCGGACATCACCCGCGCGTCCGTCGAGGCCATGGTCGACGCCATCGACCGCCTCGTCGCCACGAGCGACGACCGCGTGATCGCCGACGACTAGGAACCATCTTTTTCCCGACCGGGTTTCCTCGGTCGCCGTAGGCGACCGAGGAAACCCGGTCGGCAAAAACATGGGTGAAAAAGCCGGACGACTCGCTCACTTCGTTCGCTCGCGTCCGGTGAACCGCGCCGGAGGCGCGGATGCTGGAAACCGCGACCGCACCGCCTGTCTACGTCCACTTCTCCGGTCACGCCGACAGCCACGCGTACGTCTGGACGGCACCGAACAGGACGGCGAGGACGCCGTTCTCGACGAGCATCGGCTGGTTCCCTTCGAGCGCGGTCCGCGAGACCAGCGCCAGGACGCCGAACAGCGTCGCGAGCGCGAGGTTGTACTTCGCCAGTACTACCCAGGTCTCCTGGTCGAGGTCGACGAGGCCGTCGGATCCCATACCACAGTTCCGGGTTCGAGACGGAAAACCCCCTCAGAACGGGTCGTCGCCGCCGAAGCCGGGATCGTCGTCCTCGTCGTCGAAGTCGAAGCCCTCCTCGCCGAAGTCGTGCTCGCGGCGGGCCTCCTCCTCGTCGACGAAACCGAGTTCGTCGGGGTCGCGGCCGGCCTCGTCGACCACCTCGTCGGAGACGATGATCGGACAGTCGACCCGCAGCGCGAGGGCGATGCCGTCGCTGGGGCGGGCGTCGAACACCATCTCCGAGCGCTCGTCGCCGGTGTACTGCTCGGTGTCGACCTTCGCGTAGAAGGTGCCGTCGGCCAGATCGTCGATGCGGACGCGGTCGATGGCGGCGCCGAACTCCGCGACCATGTCGACGAACAGGTCGTGGGTGAGCGGGCGCTCGAAGGGCGTCCCGTCGAGCGCGTGTTGCATCGACTGGGCCTGGTCGGCGCTGACGAAGATGGGGACCAGCTGTTCGCGGGCGCGCAGGAGGACGACCGGGTGGCCGGGGCCGTCGTCGCCGACGCCCACGCCGACGCCCTCGACCGTGGCCTCGTGTGTTGCCATATCACAGCGTTGGGGCGCGACCATCAAAAAGGACCGTGCGCCACCATCTTTTTCCCGCTCGGGTGCCCGCAGCGCGCCGCAGGCGCGCGAGGACACCCGAGCGGCAAAAACATGGGTGAAAAAGGCGCGGCTCGTGCGCTTCGCGCACTCGCCGCGTAGAACCGCGCGCCGCAGGCGCCCGGACGATCAATCAAATGAGGACTGTTAGTCGCGGTTGCGGTGGCGTGCGCTGTCGAGCCGGGAGTGCGCGGCGCGAAGCGCCGCCCAGTCGAGGCGGCGATAGCGAGGGAGCGAAGCTCACTCGGTCCGTTGGCGCGGTGAAGCCGCGCCAGGCAGCGGCCTCGCGCGAAGCGACCCGTGAGCGGGTGCGCTAAGGGCTTTCATCGCCTGCTGTCGGGTGCAATCGGGCCGGCGAGGGCGCGGTCAGAAGAAACTGCCGAGGACGGCCATGTAGAGGATCACGGTCGCAGCGTAGGTGACCCCCAGCGCGACGACGGCCTTGGCGTGGAACAGCCACAGGTCGTCCCGCTCGGTCTCCAGGGCGGCCTCGTAGCGCTCGCGCTCGGCCGCGGTCGGGTCGTGGCGCTCGCCGACGTGGAGGTCGCGGGCGTGTTCGCTCCGGAACGGACGGCCGCAGCGCGGACAGGTCACGGCGGGCTCCTCGTCGGCGGGCACGGCGGTGTCGCGGCTCGGGCGGAGCGCGGGCGCGCGGTCGGCGTGGCGCGGTGTGGCTGTGTCGTCGGGCATGGTCAGACGTACGGCGGCGGCGCGTACGGTTGCGTGATCACCCATAGGGAGGTCATCGTGTAAAAGACCATCACCACCACGGAGGGGTACTGGCTCCGGATGGCCGCGAGCACGCCCGGGAACAGTTCGAACGCCAGCGAGTGGGCGACCCAGATGGCCAGCACGTGCCCGCCGAGGACGAAGAGGAGTTTCGCGGACCCGAACCAGCCCGGCAGGACGAGCGCCAGCGGCGAGGCCGGTGGTGCGAACGGGCTCGCGACGACGGCCGCGAGCGCGGGCGCGAGCCCGAGGAAGTAGCCCAGGAAGTGCGCGAGGTGGTAGCCGGCGGCGATGGGCAGGAGTGCGGGCGCGAACCACCGTTCGATGGCCCGCGCGGTGACGTAGGTGTCGGCGCTCGCCCGCACCCGCCGCGCGGCCAGCCGGTAGACACCGAGGAAGAGGCCGAATCCGGCCAGCAGGACGGCGGCGTAGACGGCGAGCCCGGGAACGCCGAGGGCGACGACGGGCTCGACGGCCGCCGCCCAGGTCGGGGTCGCGACGAGGCCGTCGTAAGTCGTCACCCACAGCAGGGCGACGACGAAGGCGACCTCCCCGGGTCGGTCCGGTAGGGGGTCCTCGGTGAGGGCGGTGCCGGGCAGCCGGACGGCGAGCGAGCCGTCGGTATCCCGCTGAAGCGGCGCGACGCGCCCGTACGCGGCGAAAACCTGACTCACGGGGTCGACGCGCTCGAACCACGCCGCGCCCACGAGCAGCGACCCGGCGACGGTCACCGCCGTGTACGCCACCACGACGCCCGCGAGCAGTCGCGGGTTCTCCCCGACCGGGCTGACCACCTCCAGACAGACCAGCGCGAGCAGGCCCGCGACCGCCGGCCAGCGGCCCCACGAGGCCGGGAGCGCGCCGCTCCCGACGCGGGAGCCGGCGCCGTGGTCCGCATCGCGGTCGACACGTCCGCCGTCGTCACCGCGGGCGCGGACCCACCGGACCGCCGCGAGCGGCGCGCGCCAGGGGTTCAGCGCCGGCCAGGTGTTCCCGACGAGGTACGTCGTCGCCGTGTAGCCGGCCCACCAGCCGACCCACACGAGAAGCAGCGCGAAGTTCCGGACGCCCTCGCGCGGGCCGACGAACCCGGTCGCCACCACCAGCAGGAGCACGCCCACCGAGAGCGCGCGGACGTGCGGGACGACCGCCCGACGGAGCCGGGCCGGCGTCGGGACGACGAGGCGCCACCAGTTCACCCCCCGCATCGCGTCGTGGTCCGTGAGCAGCGTCGTGAACAGGAAGGAACCGCCGACGACGATGCCGCCGGTGAGGATGGTCAACCACGTCGGCACCGTCGCGGAGGCGACCGACCCGCCCAGCGACCCCGAATGCGCGGCCGCGCGGTCCGCGAGCGCGCCGAGCGCGACCGCGGCCGCGACGACCTCGCCCAGCGGCCGCCCGCTCCGACGCCGTCGGTTCCCCGTCATGCGTTGGCCACCCTTTCGCCCGGAGCCTGTTAACTGCTAGCTCGTCCCGCCGGAGGACCGGCTCCGCCCTCGCGCGGAACGGGTCGCTTTTTGCGGTGGGTGCCCAAGACCGGGTATGGCCGACAGCGACGAGGGCGGGTACAACCGGAAACGGGCGGCACTGGCGGTGTTGCCCTTCCTCCTGCTCGGACTGGCGGATGTCGTCCTCCTGTTGCAGTGGGGGATCAACCCCCTCTGGGGCTTCATGATCCTCCCGCCGATCCTCTTCATGAGCGCGCTCGCCTGGATCGCCTTCCGCTCGGGGTTCGTCGGGGACCGCGTCGTCGACGACGACCCCGCGGTCGCCGACGTGGACCACGACTGAAGCTACCGGGTTCCGCGGTCAGTCGACTCGCGTCGAGCGCCGGCGTCGTCGAGAGCGCGCGCGAGAAGAGCCCGTTCGGTCGGCACGGCCGCCGTTGACTCGGGAGCGTCGCCACTGGTCGAGCGAGCGTCGCCGGCCGAGGTCCGGCCGGGCTACGCGAACAGGTCGTCGACGGCGCCGCGCGCGGCCAGCGCGGCGTCGTCGGCGACGCGGTCGGGGTCGCCCGCGGCGTCGGGCGCGTTGAGGTACACGTCGACCTCCAGGACCCCGTCCTCGAAGGTGACGGTCACGTCGAGGTCGTCGACCGCCGACCGGTCGAACCGCGAGAAGACGACGTTTTCGGCGGCTTCGGCCGCGGTCCGGACCACTTCCTCGTCCGTGGGACCGCTGTCGGACTCCCCGTCGGCGTCAGCGTCGGCCGCCGCGTCGTCGGTCGGCATCTACGCGCCGCCGGCGCCCGGGCCGCCCATGCCGCCCGGACCGCCCGCGCCGCCGCCCTGCAGCATGTTCTGGAGTTCGGTCTGGAGCTCCTCGAACTGCTCCTGGACGCGCTCCTCCTGTTTCTCCAGCGTCTCGACGCGCACTTCGAGGCTGTCGACCTTCTCCTCGAGGTCGTCCTGGGCCTCGCCGTACTCCGTCTGGACGAGCAGCTCGCCGACGCGGCGGTACATCCCGGCGTCCTCGTCGATGTTCTCCAGCTCTTCGAGGGCCGTCTCGGCCTCCTGGAGCTGGGTCTCGGCCTGCTGTTTCTGCGCGGCGACCTGCTGGGCCTTCTCCTGCAGATCCTGCAGTTCCTCGAGCTTCTCCTGTGCTTCAGGCGGCAGATTACCCTGCATACCTCTCCGTGGGTGACCCGTGGTGAAAAACCCCCGCTTTCGAGTCGGCCGGCAGGCGGCCCGGTTGCCGGCCCCGTCGTACGGTCGGTTGTACGTTATCTCCGGGGTCCGCCGGGCGGTCCGGCGAACCTCCGGCAAACAGTTACAACCGACCGTATCAGTTGTTGTGGCCGTCGACCTCGGTGACGTGTTCGAGCCACTTCTCGACGGTCGGCTGGCCCCAGTAGCGCACCGTGTCCGAGCGGTCGTCGTAGTCGACGACGCCCGCCGCGTCGAGCCGCGGGAGGTGCGTCTCCACGAGCTCGGTCGCGAACTCGTCGTGGCTGCGCCCGCGGGGCTCCCCGAGTCCCGCGGGCTCGCTGGCCGCCAGCAGCATCGCAAGTTCGTCCACCGTCGCGGTGCTCACGTCGCCCTCCCGGAAGAACTGACAGACCTCCCGACGACGCCAGTCCGACAGGGCCTCGAACACCGTGTCGATGAACGGCCGATCCCCCTCCAGGTCGTCGACCGCAGGTTCCGCGCGACCACCGCCGTCGTCCGTTGACCCACTCCGTTCACTCATACCAGTCTACTCTACCCTTTCCCCCCTCTCGGTCAAGAATATCGGCCCTAGAAGCCTAGGCATCCTGTTGACTCGTTCACCTGTTTCGAGCGGTGGATGTTCGCCGCCGCGGCGGGTCCGCGCGGTCACTGGGCGTCGAACATCGACTCGAGGACGCGGCGGTGGCCCTTGCGGAGGTGCTGGAGGAAGGTGGTCGAGGCGATGTCGAGCGAGTCGGCGAGCGTCTCGGAGTCGGCCTCGCGGGGCCACTCGTAGTAGCCGTTGTAGTAGGCGGTCTTGAGGACCGCGCGCTGGCGGTCGGTCAGCCGGGTGCCGATGTCGCCGTGGCCCGGCCACCAGGGCGCGTCGGTCCTGTGGCGCTCGCGCTTGGCGGCCAGTTGCACGTCGGGGAACCGGGCGTCCATCGCCTCGGTGACCCGCCGCACGTCCAGATCCGCCGGCGCCTCGACGAGCATGTGGCCGACGCCGTCCTCGACGACGCCGCGCTTGCCGCGCGCGCCGGCGTCGGCCAGGTGACGGAAGACGGAGTCGGTCAGCGTCAGCTCGAAGTGGGGACCGTCCTCGCGGTCGAGCTCGCGGATCTCTTCGAGGTTGGACAGCTCGCGGGCGGCCGCCGCGCCGACCTCGGGGTCGGCGCCCTCGACGGTGAGGTAGTTGACGACGCGGTCGTCGCCGGTCCGGACCGCGTGGTCGATCTCGAAGCGACAGCCGTGCTCGCGGCTGGCCGCGAACAGCGGCGTCGTGCTGTGGACCTCGAACTCCAGTTCGAGGACGGAGTCGGCCTCGACCAGCCGGCGGTACTGGGCCGCGGCGAGCGCGAAGCCGACCGCCTCGCCGAGCGTCTCGAAGCCCGCCAGCTCCCGCTCGCTGAAGGCGTTCGCGCGGTCGGCGTACACCGCCAGCAGGCCGTGGGTCGTCGCCCCGTGGGTCAGCGGCACCGCGACCATCGACCCGAACCCGCTCTCGACGGCGGCCTCCCGCCAGGGCTCGAAGACCGGGTCCGTCGTCACGTCGTGGACGACCTGCACCTCGCCGGTGCGGTAGGCCTCGGCGGCCGGACTACCGCCCTCCTCGCCCGCCGCGACCGTGACCGTGACCTCGTCGAGGTAGCCGTCGTCGATCCCGGCACAGCACTCCGGCCGGACTTCCCGCTCGGAGGGCTCCCGCCCGCCGATCCAGGCGAACTCGTAGTACTCCGAGCCGGCCAGCCGCTCGCAGACGGTCTCCTTGACGGCCTCGCTGGTCGTCGCTCCGGTCAGCGCGCGCACGCTCTCCTGGACGAGCTCCTGGATCTCGGCCAGCGTCTCCAGCTCGCCGCGCTGTCGCTCCAGTTCCGTGATGTCCCGGGCGATGCTGACGGTCCCCTGTATCTCGCCGTCGGGGCCGCGGTACGGCGCGAGCGTCAGCTGGACGACCAGCTCGCCGTCCTCGCCGGACAGTTCCTCCTCGACGGTGCGGGCCCGTCCGGACTCCAGCACCGCCTGTCGGTGGTCCTCCATGCGCTCGGCGACGGGGTCGGCGAACAGCTCGCAGGACTTCGACCCGACGACCGTCTCGCGGTCGAACTCGACGTTCTCCAGCATCGCCTCGTTGACGATCTGGTAGCGGCCCTCCGCGTCCTGCATGACGATGGGGTCGGGACTGCTGTCGATGACCGCCCGCAGCTCCTGTTCGCGCGTCTGGAGCTCCTCCTCCCGGCGCTTGCGGTCGGTGATGTCGATGGCGACGGCGATAGCGCCCGTGTCCGCCGGGTCGCAGGTGCCGTCGCGCGTCGGCGTCGCGGACTCGGACAGCGGCTCGAAACACGCCTTGTAGGTCCGGCCGTTGATCGCCGCCGTCTCGACGGTCGTCTCCCCGTCGAGCGCCCGGCGGAAGCCGTCGACCAGGTCCGGACAGACGGGCTCGAACGCCTCGACGGGTTCGCCGAGGAACTCCGAGCGGTCGCAGGCGAGCGCGTCGAAGTCCACCCCGCGGCAGTGGTCGATCCGCCCCGCCCCGTCGAGGACGACCATCATCACCGGCAGGTCCGCCATGATGGTGCCGAGCCGCTCTCGGTTGGCCGCCAGCGCCTCCCGGCGGCGCTCGCGGTCGGTCACGTCCCGGACGACGTTGACGACCGCCACCACCTCGCCGTCGCGCTCGATCGGCGTCATGCGGTTCTCGACGAACCCGGTCCCGTCGTCGAGCCGGACCTCCGAGGTGACGTGACGGCGCTCCGCCTCGCCCGCGAACAGCTCGCGCAGCGCCCGCATCCCCTCGTGGAAGACCTCGCCGTCGACGATCCCGAACTCCCGCAGGCAGTCCACGTCCCGGCCCTCGACGCGCTCGGTCGGGATGCCCGTGAACCGGGTGAACCCGTCGCTGGCCGCCCGGATCGCGTGCGAGCGGTCGACCACGTACACCGCGTCGGCGGCGGCGTCGACGCTGGCCTCGTAGAGCGCCCGCTCGGTCTCGAAGGGGTCGGTCGGCCCGGCGAACGTCACGACCGCCGCCGTAACCGTCCCCTCGCGCTCGACCGGGCGGACGGCGACGGTGACCTCCCGGCCGCCCCCGTCGACCGCCCCGCTCCCGATGGTGCGCTCGCCGGTCTCGACCGCCCGTTCCAGCGGGTCGCTCGGGCAGTCGACGACCTCGCCGACCGACGACTCGCCCGGGTCGGCCTCGACCCGCTCGGCGAACGGTCCGTTCCAGGCGCGGATCGCGCCGTCGGGGTCGCAGACGACCGCCGGGTCGTCGACCGCGTCGAGCAGTTCCGCGACGACGGGGTCGGCCGCCGCCTCGCGTCGCCCCACCCGCTCGCTCACGGCGTCCCCTCCCACACGTGCTCAGTACCCATGATGGAGGTACGTTACTGCGGCGAGGGTCATAACTTGTGGGCTCGGTTCACGCACGACGGCGCGCCAGTTCGCCACTGCTTCAGTCCGCCGTGGCGACGCGTAAGTTCGCCGCCGCGTCAGTCCGCTGTCACGGCGGCCCCGCAGTCCTCGGCGACGGCGACGAGCGACAGCCAGGTGTTACAGCCGGCCCGCAGCGCGACGAGGTCGGCGGCGGCGACGGTGACCGTCAGGGTCGGCCCGTCGCGCTCCAGCGTCGCGGTCGTGCGGTCGCCCTCGATGTCGCCGGCCTCGACGGCGACGCTGCGCTCGACGCGGCGGGCGCGCTCGGCGTCGGGATACTCGCAGTCGAAAACGGCCTCGTGGTCCACGGCTGGGTCGCGCTACTGTACGTCGACTTCCTTGATGTCGCGGCTGCGCTCCTTCAGGAGCACGCGGTGGCCGCAGTACGGGCAGCGGACACCGCCGTACTCGTCCAGTTCGACGTCGCGCTTACAGCGGGAACACTTGTAGCTCATTCGTCGTCGTCGGCGAGGGCGGCGCGGATCGACCGGGTGACCGTCCGGCCGCCGGGGGTCGTCGGGCTGTACGCGCCGCCGGTGAAGGTGTGCCCGCAGTAGCCGCACTCCCAGATACCGGTGCCCTGGCGGTCGACGCGGTCCTCGCCACAGTCGGGGCAGGTGTGGTCCTCGTTCATCTCGCTCTCGATCTCGGCGACGCGGCGGCGGGCGACGCGGCCGTACCGCGCGCCGAACCGTCCCGCGCTCCCGGTTCGTCCCTGCTGTTCGGCCATAGTATCGTACCGTCCGGCAGTTGGCCGTATAAACCCTGCGAGTCGCACCCGCCCGCTCTCTCGTCGCCGGCCGCTCGGTCGTCGGGGCTCGATCGCCGGCCGCCCCGTCGGCCGCCGTCCGGTCGCGGCGCTCACTCGCCGGCCGGCCACTCGCCGGCCGCCCGGTCGACGGCCGCGGGGACAACTCGTTTGTCCCCTCCGCGCGACGGCCCGCACATGGGATGGACGGTCGAGACGGACGCAGTCACGCACTGCCCGACCTGCGGCGCGGAACTCGGTGAGCGCGAGACCTCCGACGGGGTCCGCCCGCACTGCGGGGCCTGCGACCTGACGGTCTACCGGAACCCGGTCCCGATGGCGCGGGCGACGGTCGTCGACGGCGACGAGTTGCTGCTGGTCCGGCTGGGCGTCGGCGAGGACGCCGGCGAGTGGGCGCTGCCCGGCGGTCGGGTCGAACACGGCGAACCGCCCCGCGCCGGCGCCGCGCGCGAACTCGAGGAGGAGACCGGACTGTCGGTGGCCCCCGACGACCTGCGACTGCTCGGCGACGGCTTCCTGGAGTTCGACGCGACGACGATGGTGTCGTTCAACTACGCCGCGCCCGCCGACGCGGCGACGGGCACGGTCGCGGCCGCCTCCGACGCCGCCGCCGCGCGGTTCGTCTCCCGGGCGGAACTGCGCGAGGTCGACGCCCCCTTCCGGGCGTCGGGCCGCGACCAGTTGCTCGCCGCGTTCGACGCCGTCGGCGACGGGTAGAGCGGTCCGGCCGCCCGCGAGACCGGTGCCGGTCAGTCCTGCAAGTCCGCCTCGCGCAGCGCTTCGTTGAGGTCCTCGCGGACGACTTCCCCGAGGTCGCGCTCGCGGGCGGTCGTGACGACGCGGTTCTCCTGGACGGAGGAGCCGTCGCGGATGAGCAGGCGGACGTTGCCGTTCTCGCCGGCGCGGGTGGCCTTCGCGCGGACGCCCGACCGCGAGCCCGAGCCGCCGGCGTCGATGGGGCCGGGGATGATCTTCTTGACGTGGGGGTGACCGGCGACGGTCTGGATGGCGCGCTGGCCCGCCCGCCCGCCGACGAGCGTCGAGTGGGAGCCGCCGATCTTCTCGCGAGGGGGCGTCTCGACGACCTCCAGCGGGGCGTCGCCCCTCCGGGAGATGACGGACTCGACCGGGTCGTCGGCGTCGCCGATCCGGTAGAACTCGTGGTGCAACTGGCCGCGCACCGCGCGGAGGACCTCCCGGTTCCCCGTCGCGTACACCTCCTCGGGGCGCTTGCGCCGGACCTCGTCGGCGACCAGCCCGGCGAAGTTCCGCAGTTCGACGACCTCGCTCTCCGAACCGTCCTCGGGGGTCGTGGTCACCTCGCGGACGCCGACGACCTCCTCGTCGACGAGCGTCGTCACGCGGGCGCGGTCCCGGTCCAGCTCCAGCACGACGGCGTCGGCGTTGTCGGAGCGACAGACCAGGCAGTAGTCGCCCGGCCGCTCCAGCGACGAGCCACAGCGCCGACACTCCATGTACGGGGACATCCCGGTCGAGCGGCAAAAGGAGCGCGGAACGCCCGTTCCGTGCGGATCGGTGACAGACCCGCTCCCGACGACCCGGCATCTCGTTCAGAGATCGTCGGGATCGGTCTTGAGATACTCCCGCAGGACGACCGTGGCGTAGCTCCCCTTCGGGAGCGTGAACTCGAAGGCGAGCGCGTCGTCGGCATCGCCGGCCGCCCGCTCGACAGCGAGGTCCGTCCGCAGCAGGATCGCCCGCCGCGTCCCCGTCGACTCGAACTCGCCCGGGAGGTCGAAGTCCGCGGGGTCGAGGTCCAGCTCGTCCAGCACTTCGCGTTCGATCTCGCCGGGCTCGCCGTCGCCGAGTTCCGTCTCGGTGCCGACCAGCGGGGCGGTGACGAACGCCCGGCCCCGTTCGCAGTGGCGCCGCACCGTCCCGACCCGGTCCTCGGTCACGCGCTGGGTGCGGTCGGTATCGGGGAGCGCGACGCCCGCCGGTGCGTCCGAGTCCGCGAAACAGACCACGTCGCCGGCCACGGGCTCGTGGAACGGGAGCCCGCGGTCCAGCCGCTCCGAGAGGATCCGGTTGAACGCGTACGACTGGGCGGCGTTGACGAACAGCCGCTGGAGGTTCGAGGGGACCGCTTCGAGTGCGGCGCGGTAATCCTCGTCGTCGAGTTCACCGCCGTCGCTCCCGCCGTCCTCCTGTCGCTCGACGAGCCGGTGGCACATCGACCGCTCGAATCCGAGTCGCCTCGGCAGTCGCTCCAGCGCGCCCGCCCAGTCCTCGGTCTCGTCGACGTACGCACGCGCCTCGCGAGTCGACTCGGGCTCGCGCTCGGCGGGGTTGCCGACGTAGGCCAGGACGGCGCCCTTCCAGTCCCCGCGGAGGACCGCCAGGCCGACCTCGTGGGTGACCGGGCGCTTGCTGCCGAACCGCTGCTGGCCGAAGTAGTTGGGGACGCCCACGGTGACGGGGTCGTCGCCAGCGGTGGCCACGCCCTCAGACTCCGCCGTATCGCTCCCGCTGGCGAACGCCCGGAGGTCGGCGGTGACCGCGTCGGCGAGTTCGGGCGCGTCGGAGTCGAGCCCGCGGACGGTGATCTCGAAGGCGTTGCCCGCCAGGTCGCCGAACAGGACGGGGCGGCCGGTCCGGCCGAGCAGTTCGACCTCGGTGTCGCGGATGTCGACCGCCCGGAGGTCGTCGGGGCCGACCTTCTCCACGGAGAACAGCTGTGTCGTGACGGCGTGTTTGTCCTTCGTCCCCGCCCAGGAGACCCGCTCGCGGGAGATACCCAGGCGGTCGGACAGCTCCGCGGCGAAGTCGTTGGTGTCCCACCCCCGCAGGGTGACCCGCGCGAGCACGTTCGGGTAGGCGCCGGCGTCGGCGTCCAGGGGGTCGGGGTCGAATGCCTCGACCTCCGTGACGCCGAAGTCCTCGGGCGACTCGCGGAGGCGGCCCCCGATACCGGGCGCGTCGCTGACGTAGTACTCCATGCCGACCGCCCGCTCGACGGGGTGTGCCTCGCGCATCTATCGGGAGTCGCCCGGCCGCGAGTAAATGCCTGTCGACCCTCGCGGGTCGAGACGTGCCTCACGTCGACTGCCGGCCGTCGTCACTCGATGGTGACGGTGCCCGTCGCGTTCTGCCGGTCGTTGACGCGCACGTCGACCTCGTACTCGCCGGGCTCGTCGGGGTTGTCGACGGCGGGGTAGCCGACGACGACCACGTCGCCCTCCGAGAGCGTGTAGTCGGTGTCCAGCGTCACGTCGAAGGAGTAGGCGTTGTTGTTGACGCCGCTGACCGAACCCTCGTCGAACTCGCGGTCGAGTTCGCCGTCGCCGTCGGTGTCCACGCCGAGGCGGATCTCCTCGTGCTGGGCTGAGTCGACCGTGAAGTTCTCGCGCGGGTACGTCGCGCCGATCGCGGTCCACTCGCTACCGTTCGTCGTCTCGTCGACCGTCAGGCGGAGGGTCTGGTTGACCCCGGTCGCGCCCGCGCTGTCGTTCTCGACGGCGACCCGGTCGTCCGAGACCGTTGCGCCGGGCCCGTCGGTGCCGGCGTCGCCGCCGGTCAGCGCCGAACAGCCGGCCAGTGCGACCGTCGCTACCAGTCCGACCGCGATCAGGGTGCGTCTCACGCTTCCGGGGAAGTGGTAACCACCCGTAAATGTGTCGCATCATCTGGGACAGAAAACTTATACGCGTCGAACACTGCGGCCCCCGAAACTGACAGGTGTCGCCCGGTCGAACGGGGACGCATGGAATCCGCGTGCGCCGGCGCGGCGCGAGTCGACGCGTCGGTCGAGACGCGCGCGCCGACGGGCGAGACGGCCGCGTACGTGCTGGGCTCGGACCCGGCGCTACTGATCGACCCCGGCGCACGGACCGAACGCCTCGACGCCGTCGCAGCCGAGCGCGGCGTCGGCCACGTCGCAGTCACGCACCACCACCCCGACCACGTCGGCGCCGTGGCCGACTACGCGGCCGAACACGACGCGACCGTCTGGGCGCGAACGGGGCGGACGGACGCGTTCGAGGCGGCCACCGGCGTCGCGCCCGACCGGACGTTCGCCGAGGGCGCCCGCATCGGGATCGGCGAGGGGGTGGTCCGCGTGGTCGACACGCCGGGTCACGCACCGGAACACGTCGCGTTCGCTGCGAGCGGGGTCGGCAGGACCGACGACAGCGTCCTCGTCGCCGGCGACCTCGCGGTCGCGGAGGGCAGTGTCGTCGTCGGCGCCCCGGAGGGCGACCTGCGCGCGTACCTCACCTCGCTCCGCCGGGTCCACGCGATGGCCCCCGACCGGCTCCTGCCGGCCCACGGCCCGAGCGTCGAGGGGCCGGCGGTCCGCGCGACGGCGACGCGGCTGGTCGCCCACCGCCTCGACCGCGAGCGGCGGGTCCGCGAGGCGGTCGGGGCGGGCGCGGAGACCGTGCCCGAGGTCACCGACGCCGCCTACGGGAAGGACCTGTCGGGCGTGCGCGACCTCGCGGAGGCGACCGTCCGCGCGCACCTCGAAAAGCTCGCCGTCGAGGGCCGTGTTCGGTGGGACGGCGAACGGGCGCGGCCCGTCGGGTGAACGAGTCCGCTGAGTGAGGCGACGTCCGACTTCGACTGTCTCGCGGCCGGCGCGCTCGCGACGCGCTTTTGGCCGTCGGCCCGGTAGCTCGCCCATGGAGAGTCTCGAGGCCGAGCGCGAGCGGGCCGAGGCGCTGGACGTGGCCGAGCTGGCCGACGCCATCGAGGCCATCGGCTTCGAGTGCACCCGCTGTGGCGCCTGCTGCAAGGCCGTCGAGGGTTGCGAGAGCGACGCCGAAACGGGCGAGGAGAGCGACCCCGAAGCAGGCGAGGGGAACGAGGAGAGCGGCGGCCACGACCACACCGCGACCGTCTTCCCGGACGAAGTGCGCGAACTGCAGGAGACGGGCGACTACGACTGGCGGGACGTGGCCCGGCCGATGCCCTACGGGCTCGTCGAGGGCGAGGACGGCCTCCAGGGCGAGACCTTCGAGTGGGCGCTCCAGACCGACGACTGCGGCGACTGCACCTTCTACGCGGAGGACGACGACGGCGTCGGCGCCTGCACCGTCCACGAGGACCGCCCGCTGGTCTGTCGGACCTATCCGTTCAGCGTGGCCCTGGGCGGGACGAGCCAGCCGATGGGCGAGGCCGTCGACGAGGAGGGGATGGTCCGCGCTCACGAGTGCGAGGGGCTGGGTCGGGACATCTCGCGCGAGGAGGCCGAGGAGCTGGCCCGGGCGCTCAAGGAGCGGGCCGTCCGGGAACTGGAGGAGGCCATCGCCGTCCGCGACGGCTACCGGCCCGTCGAGCGCGACCCCGGCGAGGTGGTGGTCTTCGACTCGGAGGGCGCGAAGCGACCGGACGGGACGCCGGTCGAGTGACCGCGGCGGGCGGGCCCGGCCGGCCGCGACGCGCGGATCCGCGCGCTCGGGCTGGAATACTTTCTTAATAGAGGGGTTCCATGACCCACCCGGAGGTCTACATCGTGGAAATCTCGGATAAACTGCTGTGTCTGTTCAGTGCGGACGTGTCGGACGACGGCGACCGATACGTCGTGGAGGTGCCCAAGCGGGAGATCGAGACGGGGGCGGTCGAGCCGGGGGAAACCTACCGCGTCGCGCTCATCTCCTCGGAGGTGGACCGGGCCGAGAGCACGGACGAGGACAACGTCCCATCCGAACCGCAACCGCCGGTCGAGGCCGGCGAGATCCGCTACGTCGAGATCGAGGACATCGGCAAACAGGGCGACGGCATCGCCCGCGTCGAGCGCGGGTACGTCATCATCGTCCCCGGCGCCGACGTGGGCGAGCGCGTCAAGGTGGAGGTCACCGAGGTCAAGTCCAACTTCGCCGTCGGCGAGATCATCGACGAGGACCTGTAGTTCTCCGGGCGCCCCTTCGCCCGCCTGCCAGCCGCCGAGCGGCGCGACCGTCGACGCTGCCCGCGACTGCGTTCGCTTCCGACCCATGGTACGGCCGGTTAACCAACGGCACCAACGGCACCCGGCCTGCCGGTCGTAGGCCGCCGTTACGACTGTGTCCGGACCCGGTAACCGCAGGAGGGCGTCGGGTTTTACCGATCGTACCAAACCCGCTTTAGGGGAACGGTACCAGAGTGGAAGTATGAGCGCGACCACCGCGAGCGCGACGGGCGACCAACTCACCCCCAAGCAGTGCCGGATCCTCGAGTACCTCCGCGACAACGCCGACACCCAGACCTACTTCAAGTCGCGACTCATCGGCGACGAACTCGATCTGTCGGCCAAGGAGGTCGGCTCGAACATGACCGCCATCCAGAACAGCGACCTCGATCTGGACGTGGAGAAGTGGGGCTACTCCTCGTCGACCACCTGGAAAGTCACCGCGTAACCGACCGCTCACTTCGCGCTTTTTCACACCCGCCAGCGACGGCTGGCGGGTGGCGGGTCTTCGGTAGCTCGCGTAACTCGACCGGAGACGCCCGACTCAGGGGTCGTAGGTGACGATGTCGTCGGCGTCGGCCGCCAGCTCGGCGGCCTCGGGGCCGAACGAGTCGGCGTGCTGGACGAGCAGGAGGAGCAGCGTCTCGGGCCGGCGGAGCGCGTAGCCGTCCTCGCGGGAGAGCAGGCCGGCCTCCTCCAGCTGGCTGGCGTACTTGCTGACGGTGGGCGCGGAGACGCCGAGTTCCTCGGCGAGCGCGGTGCCCGACGCCGCCGGGTCGCGCAGGAGCGCGACGACCATCCCGCGGGGGGTCTCCCGGCGGAGGTAGCCCAGCGCTACCTGCTCGAACTCCGAGAAGCGGCCGGCCGGGAAGTAGCGGCGGTACTCGCCGTCCTCGCGGCTCTCGACGGCGCCGTCCCGTTCGAGCCGGCGGAGGTGGTGCTGGGTCTCTCCCGTGCCCAGCTGCAGGTCGTCGCGGATCTTCGAGAAGTGCGCGCCGGGGGTCGCGGCGACGTACCCGAGCAAGGCGTCGGGCGCGTCGCTGTCGCTGTCCTTCGCGAAGCCGACGAGCGGGCTGGACGCGCCCAGCGCGGCGAACCGGCGGAGCGTCGCCCGCTTGCTCTCGTCGACGTCCCCCTCTTGCGCCATTACGAGCACTTTGGCAGTGGGGTGGTAAAACGGCTTCGGCTCCCCGAACGGCCGCCACTCGGACGGTCGAGCGCCGCTCCGGCGGCCGAATTCGGACGAACGAGTCGCCCGCGGGATCGTAACGGGGAGGAGGGCGGTACGTATCTGGGTCGGAGCCGATCAGGTCCGAACTGGGGGCCAGCGCGGGCTCCGAACCCGGGCGGACAGGGACGGCTTACTCGGTCTCGGTCTCGGGTTCGCGCTCGCCGTCGGCGTTCCCACCGGCGCTTTCACCGCTGCTCCCGTCGGCGCTCCCGCCGCTGCCGTCGCCGCCGGGGCCGCCGACCGGGCTCCCCGAGGGGTCCATCTCGGCGTCCATCTCCTGGATGACCTCGTCGGGGTCGCGGATGTTCGTCGCGTCGCTGCCCTCCTTGATGGCCTGGGCCTCCTGTTCCATCTCCTCGACGTCGACCTCGGCCTCCTGGTCGATCTGCCCGAGGATCTCCTCGATGTCGTCGAGGCCGAGCAGCTCGCGGGTCTCGCTGTCGAAGTCGAGGCTGTCGAGTTCGCCCTCGCCGTTGGCCTTCGCCATGTCGGTCACGTCGCTGCCGGAGAGGTGCTTGCCGTAGCGGCCGACCAGCGAGGTGAGCTCCTGGGGCATGACGAACGTGGTCGACTCGCCCTGGCCGATATTTTCGAGGGTCTCCATCCCCTTGTCGATGATGGCGCGTTCGCCCATCGACTCGGCGGATTTCGCGCGGAGGACCGTCGAAATCGCGTCACCCTGCGCTTCGAGGATCTGCGACTGTTTCTTCCCCTGAGCGCGGACGATGTCGGACTGCTTCTCACCCTGGGCCTGCTCGATGGCAGAGCGACGCTCGCCCTGCGCCTCCAGGATCATGGCGCGGCGCTTGCGCTCCGCGGAGGTCTGCTGCTCCATCGCCTGCTGGACGTCCTTCGAGGGGTTGACCTCGCGGACCTCCACGCTCTCGACGCGGATCCCCCACTCGTCGGTGGGCTCGTCCAGCTCCTTGCGGATCTTCGCGTTGATCTCCTGGCGCTTGTTCAGGGTGTCGTCGAGTTCCATGTCGCCCAGGACGGCGCGCAGCGTCGTCTGGGCGAGGTTCGAGACGGCCTTCTTGTAGTTGTCCACCTCGAGGAACGCCTTCTTGGCGTCCATGACCTTGATGTAGACGACCGCGTCGGCAGTGACGGGGGAGTTGTCGCGGGTGATCGCCTCCTGGCGGGGCACGTCCAGCGTCTGGGTCCGCATGTCGAAGGCGTAGGTCTTCGAGACGAACGGCGGGACGATGTTGATACCCGGTTCGAGGAGTTTGCGGTACTCCCCGAAGACCGTCAGCGCCCGCTTCTCGTAGGCGTTGACGATCTCGACGGACTTGTAGACCACCACGACCGCCAGCAACAACAGCAGTACTGCGACGATCGGAAGGGCGCCACCGAGGCTCTGCAACACAGGTGCGGGGCTCATACGTTCGAAGTTTGCTCCACCCAATCAAAAGTGTTGGGTGAGATACCACAGTTCAGGCCGGTCCCGCGAGAACGGGATCGGACGGGGGCGGACGGGATCGGACGGGGGCGGACGGGATCGGACGGGGGCGGACGGGATCGGACGGGGGCGGAACGGTGAGCCGGGCGCGCGGTCGGGGTGGTGGTCAGGCGGTGTCGGTCTCGAACTCGCGGTCGCGGTCGGTGTCCTCGGCGTCGGGGTCGGACTCGTCGGTGGCGTCGTCGGTCGAGGGGCCGTCGCCGTCGGTCGCCGTCCCCTCGCGCTGGCGCTCGCGGGCGAGCGCGCGGTCGATGTCGTCGACGCCGCCGGCGAGGGGTTCGACCGTGAGGACGTTGCCGCCGCCGGGGTCGACGACCATCACCTCGGTCCCCTCCTCGATCTCGCCGTCGACGCTCTCGGCGCGGTAGTAGGGGTTGAACCCGCCCCCGTCGAGTTTGACCTCGCCGCCGCTCCGGGAGACGCGCTCGGTGACGCGGCCGGTCTTGCCCCGCAGCGAGTCGGAGTCGCTCGTCTGGTCGGTCCCCTTGCCCCCGTAGAAGTCGAACTGGCGGTAGACGTAGAGGGCCGCGCCGCCCGCTCCGAGGACGAGCCCGGCGAGGATCAGCGGCGCGAGGACGCCGAGCCCGGGGGGCAACAGCAGGCCGACCAGCCCCGCCACCAGCAGGGCGACGCCGAGGACGACGAAGTGCGCGCCGGGCGCGAACGCCTCTGCGAACATCAGTCCGGCGCCGGCCAGCACCAGGAACAGCGAGAGGTTGGCCCCGATCCACGACAGGACCGAGGTCTGACCGATCCACTCGAACATAGCGGAGATTCGGTCGCCTGCCCGAAAACACTTCTGCTCGTACGGGGTTCGGGCCTACGAGCGTCCCGTCGCCGTCAGAACCGCACGAACACCGCGTAGACGACCGCGGTCACGGCGGCGACGCCGAACGTTATCCCGCCGACCGTCGTCGGTGTCAGCGACGTGACCACGCTGGCGAACACCAGCAGGACCAGCAGCGCGCCGGCGGCGACGAACACCGCGCTCTCCGGGCTGGGCGTGTCGGACTCGACCGGGACGTCCGGCGTCACCGACCCGGCGACGTTACCGCCGCCCTCGGCCTCGCCGTCTCCCCCGTCGCGGTCGCCCCCTTCGGTCCCGCCGAACGCGACCGTCGGACCGTCGCCGTCGTCGCCGACGGCCACGTCCCACTCGTCGCTCCCCTCGTCGAGCGTGTCGGCCTCCTCGACGTCGCCGGTGTCGTCGCCCACCTCGTCGACGGAGAACCGCCACTCCTCCTCGTCGTCGGTCCCGGCGTCGTCTGCCATGGCCGCTCGTAACGGCCGGCGACCAATAGGGCTTGTCGTCGCCGGCCGCGCCCTGGTCCGAGTCCTGTCGCTCCCCGGATAGAAGCGACGTTCTCCAAGCGCTTTTGTTTCAGGGGGTTCGCCTCCGAGTATGCGAACCTGCCCTCCAGACGAGCGGTGGCGGTCGCAGTACGGACCGCCGTCCGCCCGACCGCAGTGCGGAGTCGAACGCGAGTCGGTCCCGCGCCGCGCGAATTCCGACGGCCCCGCGAACGTCGGAGGTGACCGACGGTGACCGACCCGGCCGTCGCCGCCGACGGGCTGACCAAGCGCTACGGCGGGGAACTGGCCGTCTCGGACCTGTCGCTGTCGATCCCCGCGGGCGACGTGTACGGCTTCCTCGGTCCCAACGGCGCGGGGAAGACGACGACGATGCGGATGCTGACGGGGCTGACCCGCCCGACCGAGGGGACCGCGACGGTCGCGGGCGCCGCCGTCGACGACCGGCCGGCGCTGACCGAGCGGATCGGCTACCTGCCGGCGGACCCGCCGGTCTACGACGAGCTGACCGGCCGCGAACACCTGCGGTACGTCGCGCGACTCCACGAGCTCCCACCGGAGGCGGCCGGCGAGCGCATCGACGACATGCTCGCGCGGTTCGACCTGGCGGGCGACGCCGACCGGCGGATCGGGGACTACTCGACGGGGATGCAGAAGAAGGTCGGCGCCATCGCGGCGCTGCTGGGCGACCCCGACGTGGTCTTTCTCGACGAGCCGACCAGCGGACTCGACCCCCGGGCCGCGCGGACGATGCGCGAGACCGTCGCGGCTGTCGCCGAGCGCGACGTGACGGTCTTCCTCTCCTCGCACGTGCTCTCGGTCGTCGACGAACTGGCCGACACCGTCGGCGTCATCGACGACGGCGAGCTCGTCGCCGAGGGTCCCACGGAGGAACTGAAACGCCGGGCCCGCGACGACGGCGAGACGGACCTGGAGACGGCGTTCCTCGACATCACGGAGGACGAGGATGTCCCGGACGAACGAGTCGAGGCCTGAGTCGCCGTCGGTCGAGCGGCGGTCTCCGTCACGGAGCCGGCGCGGGCGGTTCCCGTCGCCCTCCGTCAGCGCGACCGTCGCCCGGGTCGAGTTGCGGCGGATGGTCCGGCGGGTCCGCGCTCAGGACGTGTGGCTCGCGATGGTCGCGCTGGGGGCGCTGGCCATCCTCGCGGTGCTCCCCATCGCCTTCGACGCAGCGAGCGACTGGGGCGCGACGCTCGCGAGCGGCGACGCCGCTCCCGCCTCGACGGTCTCCCTGCTCGTCGCCAGCGGGTGGGTGTTCGTCCTCGCCATGGGCGTCGTCGCCGGCGTCGGCTCCTACGGCGAGATCGACGAGCCCGCCGCGATGCTGACGATCCGACCGCCGAAGGACATCGCGGGCGGACTCCTCCTGATGAACGCCGTCGCCTACGTCCCGTACGTGGCCGTCCCGTTCGGCGTCGGGTTCGCCGGCCTGGCCGCCGGCGCCGGCACGCCGCTACCGCTGGCCGGCGGCCTCGCCGCGACCGCCGCGCTGCTGGTCAGCGCGATGGCCGTCGGCTACCCCGTCGGGCTGGCGCTGAAAGGCGCCGTCCGCCGGTCGAAGTGGCTCTCGCGGCTCAAGCCCGTCCTCGGTGCGGTCGTCGCAGTCGCGTACTTCTGGGTGATGTTCGCCGGGCACCTCCCCGCGCTCATCGACGCCCTCTCGCCCGTCCTGCGCGGCCCGCCGCTGGCCTGGCTGGGCGACCTCGCGCTGGTCACCACGGAGGGCGCCGACGCCTCGACGGTCGGCGCCGCGGCCGCGCTCGGCCTGACCGTCGTCGCCGCCCCGGTCGGCGCCCTCGCGACGGTCCGCGCGGCCGAGTTCGCGTGGTTCACCGACGAGCAGCGCGACGCCGGGGACGGGACCGAACCCGACGAGGAGTCCGAGCCCGGAGCGGCATCGGGCGCCGCCCCCGGGACGGTCACGCCGACGGGTTCGACCCGGCTGGGGGACGCGCTCGGGCTGGTCTGTCGCCGGCAGGGCACGGTCGGCGTCGCGGCGACGACGCTCGTTCGCGCCTACCGGGCGCCGCTGCAGTTGCTGTTCGCCGCGGTGCCGTTGCTGTTCGCGCTCCCGATGGTCGAGGGCGCGCTCGCGACCGGGACGGTCCCGTCGTACGCGCCGTGGTTCGCGATGCTGTACGGCGCGTGGGCGGCCGGCGTCGCCGCACCGCTCAACCTCCTGGGCAACCAGGGCGCGGCGCTCCCCGGACTCCTGACCTCCCGCGCGAGCGGCCGCGAGGTCGTCCACGGGACCGTCCTCGCGGTCGTCGCCCCCGCGGCCCCCGTCGCGGCGGTGCTCTCGGGCGCAGCGGCACGCGCGAGCGGGGGCTCGACGGGGGAGGCCGTCGGATTCGCGGCGCTCGCGCTCGTCGTCGTCGCCGGCGGATGCGTCCTCGCGGCCGCGGTCGGCGCGCGGTTCCCCCGCTTCGACGGGGTCGACGTGACCGCCGACCGGACTGCGACGCCGCCGAGCAAGGCCGCGTTCTCGCTGTACTCGATCCTCGCCGCCCTCGGCGTCAGCGCCGCCGGCGTCCTCACCGACGAGGTCTACCGGCTGGTGATCCACTCGCTGCTCGCCCCCCGGCTCCCGTTCGGCCTCTCGCTGTCGGTCGCCGGGCTCGAACGGGTCGCGCTGGGCGTCGCCGTCGTCCTCGTCGCTGCCGTGCCGGCGGCGTACGTGCTGGCGGTCCGGCGGGTGAGCGACTACCACATCGAGTAGAAACCGAGCGTCGAAAACGGAGCGGCCGCCTGCCGCTCGCTACCGGATCTTCGTCCCGGGCTCGGCGTCGCCGTGGGTGGTCAGCAGGTCGGCCTGCTCGCCGGCGGCCAGCACCATCCCGTTGGACTCGACGCCGAACAGCTCCGCCTTCTCCATGTTCGCCAGCAGGACGACCTTCGTCCCCGGCAGCTCGTCGAGGTCGTGCAGCTGCTTGATACCGGCGACGACCTGCCGCGTCTCCAGGCCGATGTCCACTTCGAGGCGAGCGAGCTTGTCCGAGTCCTCGATGGGCTCGGCCGACTCGATCCGCCCGACGCGGATGTCAAGCTCCTCGAAGTCGTCGAATCCGATCCGTTCCTCGGCGAGGGCTTCCACGTCCATGCTTCCCTCGTCGCTCCCGGCGGCCTCGTCCGTTTCGGTTCCGTCGTCTTCGGCGTCACCGCCGTCGCCCTCGGCGACTGCCTCGACGCGGTCTTCGAGTTTCTGGTTCAACTCTTCGACGCGCTCGTCCTCGATCTTCTCGAACAGCTCCGTGGGTTCGCCGAAGTCGCTCGGTGGCGCTTCCAGCGCGGCGTCGAGGGTCGCGTCGGCGACCGACCCGTCCTCGCCGAGCTGATCCCAGAGCCGCTGGGCGGTGTCCGGCGTCGCCGGGTAGACGAGGACGGCGACGGCCTTGGCGACCTGGACGCAGTCGCGGATGACCGGCGCGGCCTCGTCGTCGTCCAGGTTCCACGGCTCGTGGCGCTGGATGTACTCGTTGCCGAACGCGGCCAGGTTCACGGCGGCCTGGGTGGCCTGTCGGGTGGAGTAGTCGTTGACCGCGGCCTCGAACTCGTCGACGGCCTCCTCGATGCGCTCGCGGACCTCCTCGCTCACGTCGGCGTCGGGCGTGCCGCCGAAGTTGCGCTCGGCGAACAGCAGCGAGCGGTAGGCGAAGTTGCCGACGTTGCCGACGAGTTCGCCGTTGACCCGCTCGGCGAAGCGGTCCCAGGAGAAGTCGATCTCGTCCTGGAAGCCGCCGACGGTGGTGAGGTAGTACCGCAGCGTGTCCGGGTGGAACCCCTCGTCGAGGAACTCCCGAGCCCAGATGGCGCGGTTGCGGCTCGTCGAGAACGCGTCGCCGTCGAGGTTCATGAACCCGCTGGCGACGACGGCGCGGGGCTCGTTGTAGCCGGCGACGTGGAGCATGGCCGGCCAGAAGATCGTGTGGTGCTGGATGATGTCCTGGCCGATGATGTGGATTATCTCGCCCGAGTCGGGGCCGGCGGCCTCGACGCCGACCTCGTCGGCCTTCCAGGCCCGTTCCCAGTCGTAGATGTCGGCGCCGACCCGCTCGGTGTACTGCTTCGTCGAGGCGACGTACTCGATGGGCGCGTCGACCCAGACGTACAGGACGAGGTCCTCGCCGTCGTCGCCTGGGTAGTCGAAGCCCCAGTCGAGGTCGCGGGTGATACACCAGTCCTGCAGGCCGTCCTCGATCCACTGGCGGGGCTGGTTGCGGGCGTTGCTGGTCCCCTCCAGCCGGTCGAGAAAGGCCGAGAGGTAGTCGGTGAGTTCCGAGACGCGGAAGAACTTGTGGGTCCGCTCGCGGTACTCGGCGGGGTTGCCCGAGATCGTCGAGACGGGCTCTTCGATCTCGCCGGGTTCGAGGTGGCGGCCGCAGCCCTCGTCGCACTCGTCGCCGCGGGCGTCGGCGCCGCAGTAGGGGCAGGTGCCCTCGACGTAGCGGTCGGGCAGCGGCTGGTCCTCCTGAGGGTCCCAGGCGACCTTGATTTCCTGTTCCTCGACGTAACCCTCCGCCTCCAGCCGCTCGACGATCTCGTAGGTGAGCTCGCGGTTGGTGTCGTCGTGGGTGTGACCGTAGTTGTCGAAGTCGATGTCGAACTTCGGGAACGTCTCCTCGTACTGTTCGTGCCACTCCAGGGCGAACTCCTCGGGGTCGACGCCGTCCTCGATGGCCTGGACGGCGATGGGGGTGCCGTGCATATCGGACCCGGAGACGAACGCGGTCTGCTGGCCGAGCGTCTCCAGCGCCCGCGAGAGCACGTCGCCGCCGACGTACGTCCGCAGGTGGCCGATGTGCAGGTCGCCGTTGGCGTAGGGCAACCCGCAGGTGACGACGGCGGGGTTGTCCGTGGGGAACTCCTCGTGGCTCATACTATGCGATACCTCCAGTCGACTCTTTAACTCGGTGGTTCGCTGTCATCGTCGGTTGCTGTCGTCGGGGTCCGCTCGCTGGTCGGCCTGTGCTCGATCGGATGCCGGCCTTCCCCGCCGTCGACCGGCCAGGCCGGCCGACCTGGCTTGGGGTATGAGCCCGCGGCGGTGCGGTGGGTCCACCCGGCGCTAGAAGGAGCCGCGCATACGCATACGGCGGGTGGACGGGACTGTCATCACGTCGGAGTGAGATCCCCCGGGACAAAAAGGTTGCCACCGTCCGCCGGCGGTCGCCGTCGCGGCGACCCGGCCCGCGGGCGCCGGTCCCGGACCCGTACGCGCTCTCAGTCCTGGACTGCGACTCCGCCGAACAGCGCGAACCCGGTGACGACCAGGTCGACCTCGTCGTGTTCCGCCTCGCGGCGGGGGCGTTCGTCCTCGGCGCCGGCTAGGATGGGGAGTACGTCCACGCGGACGTTCCACTCGCGGGGGACGACGACTTCCACGGCGCCGAACAGGGCGTTGGCGTTGATCGTCGCGGGCGGGTGTTCGACGACGGCGTCCCGGAGGTCGAGTTCGACCCCGCCGAACGCGGCGGTGAGGTCGGCGCCGTGGAACGTCTTCGAGGTCGACCGCTCGGCGCGGCCGCCGAAGACGGCCACCGACGTGAGGAAATCGGACTCGCGGGCGACGGCGCGGGCGCGGTACTGGCCGAGGATGAGCGAGAGGCCGAACAGGACGATCAGGACCGGCCACAGCGAGAACACGGTCTCGGCGGCGAGGTAGTCCAGCGCGACGAGTTGCCACCCGCCGGCGACCAGCACCACCATCAGCGGGCCGACGAGGTTCCTGAACCCGCTCGCGACGATGGCGAACAGGCCGACAAGCACGAACAGCGACGGGACGTAGACGAGCAGTCGGTCGGCGTCGTAGAGGCCGGTCGTCTCGGCGAGCAGGACGACGCCCAGCAGCACCACGACAGCGCCGACGAGGATCTGGGAAGTGACGCGACGGTACTCCATACGACCATTTCGCTCGGTGACACGATAAACACCGCCGATAGCGTGGCTATTACGCAACTACGTCGTCGGTTCGCGGCGAGGACGCGGCAACCGGGGCGGGACCGCGGTCACTCCCAGGTGATCTTCACGAGGAAGGCGAGCGCGAGCAGTTCGAGGACGTTCAGCGCCATCATGCCCCGTTGAGCGACGGGGGCGGCCGAGTAGACCCAGCCGTGGAAGGTGCGGTGGAAGTAGAGGAGATAGACCGCCAGCAGGTTCTCCGCGAGGAGGAAGGCGCCGAAGACGAGCAGGCCCAGGGTGTGTTTCGCGCCGTGGGCCCGGTAGTTGCGCGCCCAGACCGCGGTCAGGCCGACCAGCAGGGCGACGTTGGCGACCACGGCGAGCCGGGCGGCCTCGAACCACAGCGTCATTGCTGACTCCCCCCTTTGCGACGCTCGGGCAAATAGCCTGTCCAAATTGTCTCCCGACTCCGCTGCTCCGCGGGTCGTCGCTTCGCTCGCTGGCTCGCGGCCGGCGGTCGGTCGCTCGGCGGCTCGTCGCTCGACGGGTCGGTCGGTCGGCGGTCTGGTCGGTAGGTCATGAATCGTCCTCCAGGACGGTCGCGAGGACCTCCTCGACGGTGTCCCAGTTGGCGCGACACTGGTCGGTGGGGAGGTAGACGGCGCCGTAGTCGTCGCCGCTGGCCTCGACCACGTTGTTCTCCGCCAGCACGTCGAGGTGGTGGCGGACGGTGGTGTAGTCCAGCTCCAGGTCCTCGGCGAGCTGGTTGGCGTTGCGCGGCCGCTCGTCTATCGCACGGAGGATGCGCGCCCGGTTGTCGCCCCCGCGGGTGCTGGCGAACACGTACCACAGCACCCCTTCCATTACCCCGAACAGTGAGCCGGCCCCCTTGTAAGCGCACCGACGGCGGCGAGGTGCGACGGCGGCCGATTCCGGGGGGACGGCGCCCTCGGTCGTATGCGAACTGCGACGCCGGCCCCGGCCTCACAGGTTCGCGACGGCGCCGCGGAAGAAGAGGATCCAGACGAGGAAGCGACCGACGCTACCGACGAAGGTCGCGGCGGCGAACTTGACGTAGTCGTCTTCGAGCACGGAGAAAGCGTACACGGAGAGGGTGTCGGGGAACGCGGGGACCGACAGCGCCAGCGCGAGGCCGGCGTAGCCGTACTTCTTCGAGAGCTGGACGACCTTCGACTGGGACCACTCGATGACGTCGAACCGCGACCGGCGGAGCCACCGGATGACCGGCCCCGACTCCTTGGCCTCCTGGCCGATGTGGAACGCGAAGACGCTCCCGGCCGCCTTGCCGACGCTGGCGACGAGGACGACGATCGCGAGGTTGGCCCACAGCGGCAGGCCGAGCCGGAGCTGGTCGGCCAGCGGGAGGACGATCTCCGAGGGCAGCGGGAGGATGAACGTGATCAGAAAGGAGTAAACGAGAACGATGAGCAGACCGACGGGGCCCGTCGCGGTACAGACGGCGGTGACGACCGCGCCGCCGGGGTCGCTACAGGAGCTGCCCAGCAGGAGCGCGGGGACCTCGACGGGGAGCACGACCGGCGGTAACGCGCGGGGTGTCGTAAACTTTCATATTTGCCCTACGCAGTTCATACGGATCATTGCAAGACATTCGGGGATCGACCGCACGACTGCGTGCGGTCGACCCGGTAAACGCTTGCAGTAATCCGTATCAGTACCAGTCGAGGTCGGCGACGAACGAGCGGAGCATCGAGCGGGTGACGTGGGGCATACAGACGACGCGCATCTCGTCGGCGCCCGTCTTCGAGACGCGCCAGCCCCGCGAGCGCAGCTCCTCGGTCATCGGCACCGACAGGTCGGCGGCGACCAGCGGCAGGTCCGGCTCGACAACGTCGTGGCCCCGAGCGGCGAGCTGGTCGGCCAGCCACTCGGCGTTGTCCATCGACCGCTCGTACTGCTCGCGGTAGCCCTCGGGCCACAGCGCCTCCATCGCCGCGACGGCGCTGGCGACGCCCGCGCCGCTGCGGGTCCCGGTCAGCGTCACCTGCGACGTGGACTCCAGGTAGGGGGTCCTGATGGCGAGTTCGTCGAGCAGCTCGCGGTCGCGGACCACCAGCCCGCCGGCGGGGATGGCGGCCTGACCCATCTTGTGGGGGTCGATGGTCAGCGTGTCCACCGCGGCGTCGTCGAAGCCCCACGCGTGGTCGGTGAAGGGGAGGACGAACCCGCCCCAGGCGGCGTCGACGTGACAGAGCGCGTCGGCCCCGTGAGCGAGGTCGGCGATCTCGGGAACCGGGTCGACGTAGCCGTACTCGGTCGAGCCGGCGACGGCGACGACGCAGACGGTGTCCCCGTCGACGAGTTCGGCCATCGCCGCGGGGTCGGCGCGGTGGTCGGTCGTCGGCGCGGTGCGGTACTCCACGTCGAGGATGTCGGCGGCCTTGGTAAAGGAGAAGTGGGCGCTCGTCGGGGCGACGACGTTGGGGTCGTCGGTGTCGGCGCGGTTGCGGGCGATCCGGACGGCCTGGATGTTGGCCTCCGTCCCGCCGCTGGCGACGTAGCCCTCGGGGTCGGGGTGGCCGGTCACCTCGCCCAGCAGGTCGACCGCCCGCCCTTCGAGGGCGGCGACGCTCTCGTAGGTGCCGGGGTCGCCGGGGTTGGTCGCGAGGAACCGCTCGGCCGCCTCCCGAGCCGCGGGGTGGGGTTCGGTACACATCGACGACAGGACGCGCTCGAAGTCCTGCGGCTCGGCCAGCTGCATACCCACAGGCAGGGGGGCGACTCGTTTAGCTCCTGTGGTGTCGGATCCCGCGGTTCACGGGGCCGAGGCGGCCACGCCGTCCAGATACGCCGTCACCTCGTCGACCACTGCCGGGTCGTAGGTCACCACGCCGGCGTAGGTCCCCGGGCGCTCCTCCTCGGCGATCAGCGCGGACTTGGCGCCGTCGTCGCCGTCGCCGTCGAAGGCGACGACCCAGAAGTCGCTTACTTCGCCGGTTTCGTCGCGATGGACGGCGACGCCGTCGACGGCGGGCGGCTCCCAGTCGGGCTCGCCGAAGACCGTGACGGCCAGGTCGGTCGTCCCCGCCAGCTGTTCGTACACCGGGACCTGCGCCCGGAAGGCCGATAGCGACTGGAAGGTCACGTAGAGGGCCCCGCGCCCGGTCCGCCAGGCGCGGTCCTCGACCTCGCGGGCGGTCGCCACCAGCCGGCCCCTGTCGTCCATCTCGAAGGACGTTCCCGAGAGTAGCCCGACCAGCTCGCGGTACGCGGCGGCTTCGCCGGTCGCGTCCCAGGGCGCGCCCGCCGACGGGTCGCGCAGTTCGTCGAACGCGGCCGCCGAGACGGCTCCGAGGTACTCCTCGCCGCGCCTGACGACGAGGTAGCCCGACTCCTCGGGGACCGGTAGCGACTCGTGGCGCAGGTCGGCGTCGAACCGGTCGAGGACGGGCCGCAGGTCGTCGTACGGCTCCGGGCCGAAGGTCGTGACCGTCTTCGGCGGTCCCGTCGCCCGCTCGCGGAGCGCGCGGAGCGGCGACTCGTCGTCAGCTACCATCCTCCGCCCCCGCGTCGCCGGCCGCGGCGAGCAGGCCTTCGAGGTCGACCCCCGAGTCGGTCGTGTCCGCGGCCAGCGCCGCGTCGAGGACCCGCTCGCCGGCCGCCGAGACCCCCTCGAACGTGACCGTTCCCGCGTCCGCGTCGTACGCGACCAGCCCGGCGGCGTCGAGCGCCGGCAGGTGGACGTGGTGCAGGCCGACCCGCACGTCCCCGTGGTCGACCGACTCGTTCGGTCCCGGCCCGGCCTCGACCCAGCCGGTCACCAGGTCGGCGAGCGTCCCGACCGACGCCGACCCGTGCTCCCGCAGGTAGTAGCAGACGAGCCGCCTGTCCCGGTCGGACAGCCCCCCGAACAGACGAGATAGCTCTCCCCCCTCGTCGCTGGACATGGTTCGAACGTGTACCGCTGCAGTCAAGAATCTATCGGGAACGGCGTTCTCAGCCCGTATCGGGGCTCCGTCTGGCGGTCTCGGAACGGTAGTTCGGCGCTACCGCACCACCGCGCGCGTGTGGGACCGCCCCACCCGACTACCGACACTTATAGCGACGGCCGCCCTACCCCGTGGTATGTCCACCGAGCAGTCACTGGCGGGCGACGCGGCGATCGTGACCGGCGCGAGCTCCGGCATCGGCGAGGCGACGGCCCACGCGCTGGCCGAGGACGGTGCCGACGTGGCGCTGGCCGCCCGCCGCGAGGAACGGCTCGAATCGATCGCCGGCGACCTGGAGGACGCCTACGGCGTCGAGACGCTGGTCGTGCCGACGAACGTCCGTAGCGAGGACGCCGTCGACGCGCTCGTCGAGAAGACTGTCACCGAGTTCGGCGGACTCGACCTGCTCGTCAACAACGTCGGCGTCGTCGCCGGCGACGGCGTCGACGACCTCTCGACGGAGGACTACCGCACGATGATGGAGGTCAACGTCGACGGCTACTTCTTCGCGACGCGCGCGGCGCTGCCCCACCTCCGGGAGTCGTCGGGCACCGTCGTGTTCATCGGCAGTTTCGCCGGCCAGTACCCCCGGCCGTTCAACCCGGTCTACGCGGCGACGAAGTGGTGGGTCCGCGGGTTCGCCAAGAGCGTCTCCGCCGACGCCGGCGAGGACGACGTGGCCGTCACGACCATCAATCCCGCCGAGGTCCGCAGCGAGTTCGCCAGCGAGAGCGGCGAGTCCTTCGAGGACCGCTTCGACGAGGGGGAGGTCTCCGAGCCCACCGAGATCGCCGACGCCGTCCGCTTCGCCGCGAAGCAGGACCCCTCGATGGTCTCCGAGCTGGACCTGTACCGCCGGGACAAGCTGACGTTCTTCTGAACGGTCGGTGTCTACTACCGAAATTTAAATGCGAACGGGCCACATCTCGGACCGACTCTATGGGTTTGCGCGGGCTACTCGGTTCCGACGAGGCGGAGGAACACTCTGAGTCCAGAAGCGAGTGGAACGAGAACAGTTTCCCGGCGTGGGATTCCGAGGAGGACGCGTTGAACGTTGCACGAACCGATGCACGGCAGTCGCTCGATCAGACGATTCACACGATCCGCGACATCGACGAAACCGCGATGTCGACGCTCAGAATCGATCTCATCATCATCGGATTGGTACTGACTGCGGTTACGTCCGTCCCGGCCACGCTTCGACTGGGTAACGTCGTTTCGATACTCGGGTTCGTGTCGATCCTCGGTTCGGCATTCCTCGCACTTGTCACGAACATCGGTTCGAACTATCCGACCGGGGTCAGCGCGGACTATCTCAGGGAGTTCCGGGCGTCGTCCTGGAGCGAACGCGAGTGGACCGAGTGGATGATCAGAGAGTACGAGTCCTGGCTCGCCGACGCGAGTCAGATGGCCGACGGTGACGCTCGGGCGCTGTTCTACACGCAGCTGACGCTCGCTCTGGGTATCGTGCTTCTGGTTGCCGGCATCCTCCTCGGTGTGACCGGGCGACCACCGATCGATCCGCTCGTCGAGGTCGGAAACCGAAGCGTACGGGCGACTGGATCAACTTTTTATGTTGGACCACAGTACGTACCGGTATGAGCGAGTCTCCGAAGACTGGCCGAGAGGTCGAAGAACAACGCGTCCGTCGGGGACCCAAGTTCATCTCGGATTTCGTCCGGTCGCTAGCGAAATCGGATGATACCGACCAGTCGTAGCTCTTCTTTCTCGCGTCGAGAATCCGCTGCCCGCCGGTTCGACGAGTAGTTCCGGAACGTCGATGCCGGGAGAAACGACCGACGGAGTCGGAGCGGTCTCGGCTCAGCGCACGTCGTCGAGCAGCAGTTTCTGCTCGACGCGCTTGACCTCGTGTTGCACGTCGCGGACGGCGTCGATGTTCGCGGAGATGGAGGTGACCCCCTCGTTGACGAGGTGGTCGACCATCTCGGGTTTCGAGGCGGCCTGGCCGCAGATGCTCGTGGCGACGCCTTCCTCGCGGCAGGTCTCGATGGTCTCGCTGATGAGCTTGAGGACGGAGGGGTGTAGCTCGTCGAAGCGGTCGGCGACCCGTCCGTTGTTGCGGTCGACCGCCAGCGTGTACTGGGTGAGGTCGTTCGTGCCGAACGAGACGAAGTCGATGCCGGCGTCGGCCATCGCCTCGACGCCGAGCGCGGCGGCCGGCGTCTCGATCATCACGCCCCAGTCCTGCTTGTCGGGGTCGATGCCCTCCTGTTCCATGAGCCGGCGGGCGCGCAGCACGTCCTCGGCGTCGTTAACGAGGGGGAACATGATCTCGACGTTGTCGTAGCCCAGTTCGAACAGCCGGCGGAACGCGGCCAGTTCGTGGGCGAACAGATCGGGCCGGTCGAGGCTGCGGCGGATGCCGCGGTAGCCCAGCATCGGGTTGTGCTCGGCGGGCTCGTCGGCGCCCCCCTCCAGCTGGCGGAACTCGTCGGTGGGCGCGTCGAGCGTGCGCACGCGGACGGGCCGGGGGTAGAACTCCTCGGCGACGCCGCGGACGCCGTCGACGATCTCGTCGACGTACTCGTCGGCGCCGTGGTCCTCGATGTAGCGCTCGGGCGTCTTGTTCGTCGAGAGGATCATGTGCTCCATCCGCAGGAGGCCGACGCCGTCGGCGCCGGTCGCCGCGGCGCGCTCGGCCGCGTCGGGGATGGAGACGTTGACCTTGACCTCCGTGGCCGTCATCGGCTTGACGGGCGCCTGCGGGCGGACCTCCTCGACGGGTTCCCGCTCCTCGCCGCCGGTGGCGTCGCCCTGTTCGACGGTGCCCTTCTCGCCGTCGATGGTGACGACCTGACCGTCGTGCAGCGTCTCCGAGCCCTGCTCGGTACCGACGATGGCCGGGACGCCGAGTTCGCGGGAGACGATGGCGGCGTGGCTGGTCATGCCGCCCTCGTCGGTGATGATGCCGGCCGCGCGTTTCATCGCCGGTACCATGTCGGGGGTGGTCATCTCGGCGACGATCACGTCGCCTTCCTCGACCTTGTCGAGGTGGTCGAGCTTGCGGACGATCCGCGCCGGGCCCGACACGCGGCCGGGGCTGGCGCCGATGCCCGAGAAGACGACGTTGCCCTCACTCCCGCCGGTCGACCCGCCGGAGTCGGCGGCCGCTGCGCCGCCGTCGGCGACGCCGGCCACGTCGTCGACGCTGTTGGAGGCCCCCTCGACCTCGCTCGCGTCCTCGTCGATGGTGGTGATCGGTCGCGACTGGAGGACGTACAGCTCGCCGTCGGCGATGGCCCACTCCACGTCCTGGGGGTCGCCGTAGTAGGATTCGATCTCGTCGCCCAGGCCCACGAGCCGGTCCAGTTCCGCCTCGGAGAGGACCTGCTCGTCCCGCTGATCCTCGGGGACCGGACGCTCGATGGTCTCGCCGGTCTCCTCGTCGCGGACGTGCATGACCTTCTTGGTGGCGACGGTGGCGTCCCGGAGCTCGCCCGTCTCGCGGTCGAGGACGTACTTGTCGGGGGAGACGGCGCCGGAGACGACCGCCTCGCCCAGCCCCCAGGCGGACTCGATGATCGCCTGCGGGGCGCCCGTGGTGGGGTGGCTCGTGAACATGACGCCGCTCTTCTCGGCGTCGACCATCAGCTGGACGACGACGGCGATGTTGACCACGTCGTGGGAGAAGCCCTGCTCCTGGCGGTAGTAGATCGCCCGCTGGGTGAACAGGGAGGCCCAGCAGTCCCGGACCTTGTCGAGCAGGCCCGAGCGGGTGACGTTGAGGAACGTCTCCTGCTGGCCGGCGAAGGAAGCGTCGGGCAGGTCCTCCGCCGTGGCCGACGAGCGGACCGCCACGGAGGCGTCGCCGCCCTCGATGTCGTCGTAGGCCGCGAGGATCTCCTCGCGGATGGAGTCGGGCAGTTCGGTCTCCGTGATGAGCTCCTGGGCGCGCTCGGCGGCCTCCGCCAGCGCCTGTGAGTCGTCGACGGAGACGTCGACGGCCTCGAACAGCTCCTCGTCGATGCCGGTCTCCTCGATGAACGACCGGTACGTCTCGGCCGTCACGACGAACCCGGGCGGAACCGGTAGCCCCGCCGATGTCAGCTCCCCCAGGGATGCGCCTTTACCTCCGACCGAGTCGAAATCCTCGGCCGTGATGTCGTCCAGCCAGAGTAATGCCATGACCGTACCCACAGTGTCGCCGAGGACGCCCAAGAACTTTCCGGCCCGGATACCGGTAAAAACTTTGCGCTAGAGGCGGTAACGGCGACGTTCTGTCGAAGATTGTTTCGATTCCGAGTACTTGTGGCGCACTCGCACGGTCACCGCTCACAGGCTGTCGGAGGTCGGACGGGCCGCCGCACCGACGGCGGATCAGGCCTCGATGATGTCGTCCTCGTCGCTCTCGGGGACCGCGAGGTCGCCGTCGAGGGTCGTGACCGCCCGCCCGCCGACCCGCGGCGCGGTCACGCCCTCCTCGCCCTCGCGGGTGTCGACAAGCACCCGGCCCGGGCGGTCGAGGAAGTGCCCCTGCTCGAACACGAGCGGGTCGTCGGCGTCGAGCGCGCCCTGGTAGCGCAGGTACGCGCCCACCGCGCCGCTGGCGGTTCCGGTGACGGGGTCCTCCGGGATGCCCGCCAGCGGGACGAACGCCCGCCCGTGCAGGGTCGCCTCGCCTTCGAGGGTGTCGAAGGTGAAGGCGTACAACCCCTCGGTGTCCGTCTCTTCGCAGAGTTTCTCGATCGCGTCCAGGTCGGGGTCGACCGCCGAGAGTTGCTCGAAGTAGCCTACCGGGACGACGAGGAAGGGCAGGCCGGTCGAGGCGCGGGCGACGGGGAGGTCCTCGCCGACCTCCGACAGCGCCGGAGTGTCGAGGCCGAGCGCGTCGGCCACCCCCTCCAGCGACACGTCGACCTCCCGGATCTCGGGCGGCGACTGCGTGAACCAGACGGTGCCGTCGGGCTCGACTTCCACGTCGAGCGTCCCCACCTCGGTCTCGACGGTGTGCTGGCCCTCGGTGATCGCCTCGCGGTCGTACAGCGACGCGAACGCCGCGACGGTGGCGTGGCCACAGAGGTCGACCTCCCGTTCGGGCGTGAAGTAGCGCAGGCGCCGATCCGCTTCGTCGCTCGGCAGGACGAACGCCGTCTCGCTCGCGCCGAGTTCGGAGGCGATGGCTTCCATCTGGTCGTCGGCGAGGTCGTCCGCCTCGGGGACGACCCCCGCCGGGTTGCCGGCCATCGGTTCCGTCGTGAACGCGTCGACGAGCTGGACGCGACGGTTCTCGGTCATGTGCTCTGTCTGTCGGTCACGTCTGCAATAAAGAGGCGGGTGTGCGTGGTGGAGGCCCTCGTGCCGACGACGCTGCAACCGCGACTGCAACCGACCGCGACCGCAGTGTCGCTGGTGCCGCAGACAGCGTGAAAGCCCCCGCTCGTTCCGGTCCCGGGGCTCGCTGCGCGCTTCACTCACTGCGTTCGTTCCAGTGCTTGCGTCGCCCGGGTTCCCGGAACGAGCGGCCCCTTTCATTCCCACCCGCACAGACAGATCGACAGGAGAAACGGGTGGGAATGAAAGGGGCGACGCGTTCGACGAACCCCGGTGAAGCAACACCGCAGGGAGTGGAACGACCGAGGAGCGTGGTTCGAGAGAGCTTCGCTCTCTCGTCATCCCGGAAATCTCCGATTTCCGGAGACAGCGAACCGCGGGAGTCGAACGCGTCGGGGCTTTCACGCTGTTCGCGGTCGACGGATCACCCCTGCGGCCCGCGGTCGCGGTGCTGGCGGTCACGCTCCCGTCGAATCTCGATCCGGAAGCGAATCGACAGACTTCTTCAGATCGGGTCGAGTTCGCCGTCGTCGTCGGTGACGAGGTCGTCGATCTCGTCCTCGCGGGTGTCGGCCTGCCGCTGGATGTTGGACTTGGCGTCGACGGCCTGCTCCTGGAGGGCGTCGATGCGGTCGACCCGCGTGACGTTCGAGAGCAGGACCGCGACCGAGAGCGTATCGGCGTCCTCGCGGGGGTCGTCGCCGGCGAGGACCTCGACGCTGTCGGTCTCGCGCTCGAGCCACTCGCGGGCGCGGCGCAGGCCCTTCTGGGAGAACTCCGAGGGCGGGCCGGAGACGACGATCAGCGAGCGCTCGGCGGAGTCGATGTCAGCGGGGATCGTCAGCCGGGACTTGACGGCCTTGCGGACGAGCCCGTGGACCTTCATGGTGAGGTCGCTGTCGTCGTCGGGTTCCTCGTGGCCGTTGGTGAACCGGCTGATGAGCCCCCGGTCCTCGCGGGTGGTCGACTCGACGGCCGAGGAGGCGAAGGCGATGGAGCTGACGCCGCCGGTCGCGAGGGTGCGTTTCACGTCCGAGGAGTCCATGGCGGCCTCGGAGATGCGCGAGCCGTCGAGCTCCCCCGCGGCGAGCAGAGTGACGACGCGGCGGGCGATCTCCTCGTTGGTGCGGTCGTACCCCATCTCCACGGAGTCGCCGTGCTGGCGCCAGGTGTCGTTGTCGAACAGGACGAGGTTCTCGGTGGCCTCGGTGAACGACGTGAGCGAGCGGGCGGCGTTGAACGCGGGGCGGCCGCCCTCGTCGGCGCTGGGGAGCACGCCCAGGCCGTAGACCGGCTCGGCGTAGCGGTCGCTCAGGGTCTCGGCGAGGACGGGCGCGCCGCCGGAGCCGGTGCCGCCGCCGAGCCCCGCGACGACGAGGAAGCCGTCGATGTCGTGGATCGGGACGCCGTCCATGGCCCGCTCGATCTCGTGGTGGTCCTGGCGCGCGATGGTCGCGCCGACCTCCGGGTCGGCGCCCGCGCCGCGGCCCTTGACGCGCTGGTCGGTCTGTCCGATGAGGATGCGGTTGTCCCGGGGCACGTAGTCGAGCTTGGCGAGGTCGATCTCCGCGGAGTTGACCGCGAGCGCGAACCGGCACAGCGACCGGCCCGTGTCCGACTCGAAGGCGAGCAGTTTGTCCACGACCTTCCCCCCGGCGTTGCCGAAGCCGATGACGGCGAGGTTCATGCGTGCCCGTCGGGCGTGTGCTTCGTTAACTATGAGGCGCCTTCCGGAACCCGAGGGGACACAACCGTGGCTTACTCGACGCCGCCGCGCCGCCGGACTGCGGCCGGACCCGCAGGGTACACGCAGCGAACGCGCGACCGCCCGGCAACCAGTCGGTGAGGGCGGACGACCACTCGCGACGCGTTCCGCCGTGGCCATACGCCCCGGAGCGCCCGACCGGATTCGGAAAGGTTGAGACGCGGGCGGTCGACCCCACGGGCGTGTCGCTGCTCTCGATCTTCGGGTCGGCGATCCTCCCGGTCGTCGGGATGGCCGGGCTGGGGTACGTCCTCGGCCGGGCGAAAGACGTCGACGTCGACCCGCTGAACACGACGGTCGTCTACGTCCTCGCGCCGGCGCTGGTCTTCCACAGCGTCGCGACGACCGACCTGAGCGGCGCGACGCTGGCCGGGATCGCCGCCGGCGTGACCGCCTTTACCCTGGTCATGACCGTCATCGCCGAGGCGGTCGGGCGCCTCGCCGGCGTGCGCGAGCCGATCCTCTCGGCGCTGGTGCTGGTGAGCGTCTTCTCGAACTCCGGCAACTACGGCATCCCCCTCTCGGAGTTCGCGTTCGGGGCGACCGGCCGGTCGACGGCGGTGATCTTCCTGACGACCCAGAGCGTGCTCGTCTACACCGTCGGCGTCTACATCGCCGCGCGCTCGGGCAGCGATGACTGGACCGAGGGGCTGCGGCGGGTGTTCACGGTGCCGCTGGTCTACGCCGTCGCTGCGGCGCTGGCCGGGCGCGAGCTCGACGTCCTCCCCTCCGAGGGGTCGACGCTCATGGAGACGGTCGGGATGCTCGGTAACGCCTCGATCCCGCTGATGCTCATCATCCTCGGGATCGAACTCGCCCGGACGGACTACGGGGCGACCCTGCGGACGGTCGGGACGGCGACGGTCCTGAAGATGGCCGTGGCCCCGGTCGTCGCGGTGGGGATCCTCGCGGCAGGCGCCGCCGGCGCCGGACTGGAGAACCGGACCGTCGCGCGAGTGTTCGTCCTCGAGGCGTCGACGCCGTCGGCGGTGACGCCGCTCATCCTGCTCATCGAGTTCGGCGACTCCACCCCCGTCGACGGCGTCACCGTCTCCGAGTTCGCCAGCACCGTCGTCCTCGTCACGACGCTCGTCAGCCTCCCCGCACTGACGCTGCTCATCTCGCTGCTGCAGTCCGGCGTGCTGTGACCTGACCCGCCGTCACCGTCCGGTAGACGCCCCGCAGAAACAGCGACCGACCGCTCCGTCGCCTCAGCGACTGCGCTCGCGCCGCCGACGGCCGTCGTCGCGGACGTACCGGAGCGCCCCGTAGAAGGCCTCGGTGTCGACTCGCCCGTCGGCCTCCTTCAGCCGCTCGCGAAGTTTGGTCGGTGTCATGATCAACGTTAACATACAACAACTGATCGAATAAGCGTTTCGCCGGCGTGGTCGGTGCGCTCGCTGGTGGGTATCGAAATCTCGGGCGGCTCGACGGCGAAATCAGTCCGCGACGGCTTCCTCGGTCCCCGTGGCGGCGCTGGGGTCCTGCACCCACAGATCGCCGAACATCTCGTCCTGTGTGAGCCGGACGTGGCCGCGGTGGGCCAGGAAGAGCAGTCCGAGGAACGTGAGCACGCGCGAGCCGCCGGTCTCGGCGATCTCCCGGTAGAGCACCTCGTCGCGGCCCTTGTCGTACTGCTCGCGCAGCGCGTCGTGGACGTCCTCGATGATCTCGTCGACGTCCTCCTCGTGGGCCGCGCCGGTCAGGTTCGCGGCGCTGGCCTCTTCCTCCTCGGTCCGGAAGTCGTCGCCGCTGCGGTAGTCCAGCTCCTGCGGGCCGCGGTCGAAGCCGTCCGGCGAGCCGCTGGTGTCGTACTCGCGGGACTCCTTCCACCAGTTGTCCCGCTCGGCCTCCCGCAGGTCCCGGACGAGCTCGTCCAGCGTCTGGGGCATCCCGCGGGCGCGACGGCGCTCCAGCCGGCGGTCCATCTCCGACTCCAGCGCGGCGAAGGGATCCGGCCCCTCGAAGCCGTCGTCGGCCATCTCGCCGCCCTGTTCCCAGGGCTCCTCCCACGGCTCCGCCTCCGCGTCCTCGTCGTCGCCGTCGTCGAGCATCGCGTCGCTCTTCATCCGGAGGAGGACGCTCGCGTAGAACAGCGCCCGCCCCGAGGTCCGCAGGTCGCCCTCGTCGAGGCGGTCGAGGAACTTGTCCGTCACCGCGACGATGTCGATGTCCCACGGGTCGATCTCGCCGTCCTCCGCGAGGTTGACGAGCACCTCGACCGGCTCGACCTCCTCGTCCTCACCGTCGCCCGCGGCAGTCGAGGCGGCCGCGTCCGCCCCCTCGTCGATAGTGGGGTCGGGCTGGCCGTCCACCGACGGGTCGCCGGTGACGGGTTCGTCCGCGGACCCGTCGTCCGAGTCGCCCGAATCGTCGCCGTCGCCGCTCCCGCCGAACGGGTTCTCTCCGCTCTCACTCGGCCGTTCACGTTCCTCATGGCCGGCGATGTCCAGGGGGATGTCGTCTTCGTCCCCGTCGCCGTCGTCCCGCTCGTCAGTCATCCGCGGGCACCCCCTCGGAACTGAGGTCGATGCCCGTCACCGCGGAGACGTTGTCGCCCTCCATCGTCACGCCGATGGCCCGCTCGGAGCGTTCGAGCATCGCCGAGCGGTGCGAGACGACGACGAACTGCGCCTCGCCCGCGAGTTCGTCGACCATCTCGCCGACGAGGTCGGCGTTCTTCGCGTCGAGGAAGGCGTCGACCTCGTCGAGCGCGTAGAAGGGCGCGGGGTTGTGCCGCTGGATGGCGAAGATGAAGGCCAGCGCGGTCAGCGACTTCTCCCCGCCGGACATCGCCGCCAGCCGCTGGATCGGCTTGTCGGCCGGCTGGGCCTTCATCGTCAGCCCGCCGTCGAAGGGGTCCTCGTCGTTCTCCAGGTGGAGGTGCCCGCTCCCGTTCGAGAGCCGCTCGAAGATGTCCCGGAAGTGCTCGTCGATGGCGTCGAACGCCTCCATGAACGTCTCCCGCTTGTTCTGCTCGTAGCGGTCGATCCGGTCGCGGATGCCCTCGGCCTCCTCGACGAGGGTGGCCTTCTTGTCCTCCAGGTCGTCGAGTTCTTCCTCGACGCGGTCGTACTCCTCGATGGCGAGCATGTTCACCGGCTCTAGCTTCTCCATCTCGGACTCCAGCCGGGCGATCTCCGACTCGACCTCGTCGTGGTCGGGGATCTCCTCGGGGTCGTAGTCGCCGACCGCGTCTTCGAGTTCGTCGACTTCCCACTCCAGGCGCTCGGCCTCGTCCCGGCGCTCGTCGAGGTCGCTCTCGACCGCGCCGACCTCCTCTTTCTTCTCGTCGCGCTCGGCGCGCGCCTCCTTCAGGTCGTCTTTCAGCTCCTCGCGCTCCTCCTTGAGGTCGGCCAGCTCGGACTCCAGTTCGGCGACGGCCTCCTCTTTCTCCGCGAGGACCTCCTCCTTCTCTTCGATCTCGGCCTCGAAGCCCTCGATGCGCTCCTGATGTTCGGCCTTGCGATTTTGAGCGGTCTCGATCTTCTCCTGGAGGTCGTCGATGGCGTCCTCGGCGTACTCCTTCTCCAGCTGGAGCTCGTTCAGTTCGCCGTCCAGGTCGTCGATCTGGGACTCCAGCTCGTCGATCTCGGCGCGGATCTCGTCGGCGCGGCTGGTCAGGTCGGGCAGTTCCGAGTCCTCGACCTCGGCCTCCAGTTCCTCGATCTCGCCCTCCAGCGCCTCGATCTCGGCGGTCTTGTCTTCGATGTCGGCCTCGATGGCGTCCATGTCCGCCGATACCTCGTCGCGCTCGCCCTCGATCTCTTCGAGGCGCTCTTCGAGGTCCGATATCTTCTCCTCGACCTCCTCGCGCTCGTCCCGGCGGCGCTCGATCTCGGCCTCGATGTCCCGCACCTGCTCGGCCGCCTCGCTTTCCTTGTCGCGGGCGTCGTCGAGGCGGTCCTCCACGTCGCGCAGCTCCTCGCGGACGGACTGCCGTTCGTCCTCCAGGTCGTTGATCGTCGCGGCGATCCGCTCCAGCTGGCCCTGGCCGCCCGAGAACGAGTAGCGGGTGCCCTTCGAGGAGCCGCCGGTCATGGCGCCGGACTTCTCGACGAGGTCGCCCTCCAGCGTGACCATCCGGAAGTCGCCCATCAGGTCCCGGGCGGTGTCCATGTCGTCGACGACGAGGGTGTCGCCGAGGACGTACGAGAACACGCCGGCGTACTCGCGGTCGAAGTCGACGAGGTTGGCCGCGAAGTCGACGACGCCCTCGTGGCTCGGCAGGCTCGGGAGCGAGCGGTTCTGCATCTGCGTGATCGGCAGGAAGGTCGCCCGCCCCGCGCCCCGCGATTTCAGGTAGTCGATACACTGCTGGCCGATGCCGTCGTCGTCGACGACGACGTGGGCCAGCCGTCCCCCTGCGGCCGTCTCGCAGGCCACCGCGTACTCGGGGTCGACGCCGCCGAGTTGCCCGACCGTGCCGTGGACGCCGTCGATGTCGGCGTTGAGGATCGTCGTCACCGCGCGCCCGTACGAGGAGTCGCCGTCCTGGCCGGCCTTGGCCTCCAGTTCGGCGTACTCCTGCTGTTTGGCCGTGAGTTCGTCCTCGACCTCGTCGAGTTCGTCCTGCAGTTCGCGGCGCTCCTCTTTGAGGTCTGCGACCACCTCGGCGATGGTCTCCTGGTTCTTCCGCGCTTTCTCCAGTTCGCCCTCCAGGTCGTCGATCTCCGCCTCGGTCTCGGGGATCCGCTCCTCCAGCTCCTCGATCTCCGACTCGGTCTCCCGCTGCTCGTTCGACCGCCGGCGCGCCTCGTCGAGCAGGCGGTCCTGCTCGCGCTGGAGGTCGTTGCGCTCTGATTTGAGCGACTCCAGCGTCTCCCGTTTCTCCTCCAGTTCGTCTTTGACCTCCTCGAACTCCTCGCCGACCTCGTCGATGCGGGCCTGCACCTCTTCGAGTTCGCTCTCCTTCTCCTGCACGTCGGCCTTCAGCGAGGACTTCGATACTTTGGTCTCGCGGATGTCGGATTCGAGGTCGTCGATGGTCTCCTGCTTGCGGTCGATCTCGACGAACGCCTGGCGGCGCTCGTTCTCGGCGTCCTCGATGGTCTCCTCGGCCGACTCGATCTTGTCCTCCAGCCGGGAGATGTCGCCCTTGACTTCCTCCATCTCCCGTTTGATGGCGAGCTGTTCGTCCTCGCCCTTGCGCTCGATCTCGGCGTTCAGCTCGTCGAGCTCGTCTTCCAGCCTGAGCACGCGACCCTGCCGCTCGTCGAGTTCCATCTGGAGGTCTTCGAGTTCCGCCTCCAGCTGTTCGACGGCGTCGGTGGCCGCCGCGAGTTCCTCGCGCTTGTCCTCCAGCTCGGCGGCCTTCCGGTAGCTCTCGTACTCCCCCTTCTCGTCGCGCAACTCCTGGTACTCCAGGGCGGTCTCCCGCTCGTCGGAGAGCTGGTCGAGGCGCGTCTCCTTCTCCTCGATGCGGAGTTCGGCTTCCTCGATGCGCTCCTCGACCACTTCGAGTTCCTCGAAGGCGGACTCTTTCTTCTGGTCGAACTCGGCGACGCCGGCGATCTCGTCGATGATCTCCCGACGGGATGCCGGAGTCATGTTGATGATCTCGGTCACGTCGCCCTGCATGACGACGTTGTACCCCTCGGGGGTGACGCCGGCCTGCGCGAGCAGGTCGCGGATGTCCGAGAGGTTGACCGAGCGGCCGTTGATGTAGTAGTAGGAGTAGTAGTTGTCGTCGGTCTCCTTGACGCGGCGGCGGATGGAAATCTCGTCCACGTCGCCGACGTTCTCGGTGCCGGCAGCGGTGACGACCTGCGAGCGGGAGAGGGTGCCGTCGGCGTTGTCGAGGATGACCTCGACGCTTGCCTCCCGTTCGCCGCCGATGTCGGCGTCGTCGTCGGCGTGGCCGGGGTTGTAGATCAGGTCGGTCAGCTTCTCGGCGCGGATGCCGGAGGTCCGCGCCAGGCCCAGCGCGAAGAGGACGGCGTCGATTATGTTGGACTTACCGGAGCCGTTGGGGCCGCTGACGGTAGTGAAGTCCTCGTAGAAGGGAATGCGAGTCTTCCGGCCGAAACTCTTGAAGTTGTCGAGTACGAGCTCTTTGATGTGCATTGGTGCTCGCGGTGGAGCGCCGGCCTAGGCGATGATGATGTCGCCGGGGCCGCTCTCCGTGCTATCCTCTTCGTCGGTAGCCTCGGTTTTAGTCCTGTCGGCCTCGGCTTCGTCTGGAGATTCCGACGGTTCGCCGGACTCCTCGGGGGTGAACCCGAGGTCCTCGTCGACCGCGTTCTCCAGCTCCCGGAGCCGGACCTTGCACTCGACGAGTTCGTCCGTCAGCCCCTCGACGGACGCCTCGAGTTCCTTGACGCGTGATTCGAGCTCCTCGACTCGGTTACCGCACATACCACTACGAGCGGCTTCCCCCGTCATAAACCTACGTCAGACATTCGCACCGATCCTGATAGGAACCGGCTACCCCGGCGCCCGGACGACACACGTCGCGCCGTTCAGGGACGACGTTGCCCGCGCGGCCGGGGCGGTTCGAGGCGAGCGGTGGCCCGCCGCGGATCGGCGGTCGCGGCTGGACCCCGATCTCGACACGAAACCTCGCTGTCAGTTCCGCTATCCTTATTTTGTGTCGGTCTGAGCAACGGGTATGAGACGCGAACTACTGACGATGGCGGTCGTCGCGCTCGTCGTCCTCTCGGGGTGTTCGATCATCGGGGGCGGCGGGTCGACGGCGACGCCGGGGGATCCGACGAGGGAGCCGACCACGACCGAGACTGCGGCGGAGACGCCGACGGCAACACCGACTCCGGCGGCGACGCCGTGGTCGACCGCTACCGCAACGGCGACTGCGCCGACGACGGCGACGCCCACGCCGACCGCGACGCCCACGTCGACGCCCACGCCGACCGCGACACCCACGTCGACGCCGGAACCGACGCCGGCCGGCGACCTGGACCCGGTGTCGGCGATGTCGTCGCTGCCGCCGGGCGTCGAGGGCGAACAGGTCACCAACGTCACCGCGCTCGCGGCCGCGAACCAGCGGGCGCTCACGGCCGGCGGGTTCGACCTCCGGATGGACATCGACAACTCCACGCGGGAGGGGTCGGGCGCCATCCGCATCGCCAACGACACCGAGTCATCGCGGGTCCGGCTCGCCGAGGCGGCCGGGGCGGTCGGCGCGACCGACATCTCGACGTACTACGGGCCCGAGGAGTCGGGCCTCTACAACCGCTCGTCCGGCGAGATCATCTACGGACACGGCCCGACCAACGCCCGGTTCGCCGCCCAGCTGATCACCGGCGTCGCCTACGTCGTTCCGCAGGCGTACGTGAGCGCGCCCGACTGGACGGCCGCCGGGTCGACGACCGTCGACGGCGAGCGGCGGCTCGTCCTGACGGCCGACTCGCTCCGGGACGAGAGCGAGCGCGCCCAGCCCGGCGGCGGCGTCGCCGGCGCCGACGAGGAGGTCACCGCGGTCGACGCCCGCGCCGAGGTCACGGCCGACGGCCTCGTGCGCGCGCTCAACGTCACGCTCACGATCGAGCCGCTCACGATCGAGCGCGCCGACGGCGCAACCTACACCCAGGCCGTCTCCTACACGGTCGCGGACCTGGTGGCGGGCTCGCTCGACCGGCCCGACTGGCTCTCGGAACCGCCGCAGGTGACCGCCTCGACCGCCGCCGACAATCGGCTGCTCGTCGTCGAGCACACCGGCGGCCCGACCATCGAGCCGGGGACGAACCTCTCGGTGGGCGGCCAGTTCTCCTCGCTGGGGAACGTCTCGGCCGACCGGCCGGTCTCGGCGGGCGACACGCTCTACGTCTACGCGACGGGGGAGGGCCTCGACCGGACCCCCCGCCTGTCCGTGAACGAGCGGCCGGAGCTCCCGGAGAACGCGACGGCCTTCTCCGGTCAGGTCGGGATCACCGGCTGGCAAGGCGACCTGCAGTTCGGGGCCGCGGTGGAGATCGGCGGCGAGTCGACTGCGGGGGCGGCCTGACCGCGGGGTCGGCGGGCGGGGACCCGCCCGTGGTCGTTAGCCTTTAGCCGGGCGGCGCCGAACCGCGGGTAATGACCGCACAAGCCGTCGAGTCCGAGGATCTGGCGACCGTCATCGGGCTGGAGGTCCACGTCCAGCTGGAGACGGACACGAAGATCTTCTGTGGCTGCTCGACCGACGTGGGCGACGACGAGCCCAACACCCACACCTGCCCGGTCTGTCTGGGCCTGCCCGGCGCGCTCCCCGTCGTCAACGAGGGCGCCGTCGAGGCCGCCGTCAAGGTCGGCAAGGCCATCGACGCCACCATCCCCGAGGAGACGACCTTCCACCGGAAGAACTACTACTACCCCGACCTCCCCAAGAACTTCCAGATCACCCAGTACGACGCTCCGATCTGCGCCGACGGCGAGCTGGAGTTCTCCGTCGAGGGCGAACGCCGCTCGGTGACCATCGCCCGCGCCCACCTCGAAGAGGACCCCGGCAGCCTCCAGCACAAGGGCGGCTCGATCGACACCGCCGACTACACACTCGTCGACTACAACCGCGCGGGCACGCCGCTGATGGAGATCGTCACCGAGCCGGACTTCCGCTCGCCCGACGAGGTGCGGGCGTTCCTCGCCAAGCTCACGGAGGTCCTCGAATACCTGGGCATCTTCGACGCCACTCGCGACGGGTCGCTGCGCGTCGACGCCAACCTCTCCATCGTCGAGGGCGCGGAGGTCGGCGACGACGGCGCCATCGACGAGGAGACCCTGGAGTCGGCCAACCGCACGGAGGTCAAGAACATCTCCAGCCACAAGGGCGCCGAGAAGGCGCTGGCCTACGAGGAGACGCGACAGAAGAACGCCATCCAGCGCGGCCGCGCGGTCGAACAGGAGACGCGCCACTGGGACGAGTCCAAGGGCGTCACCCTCTCGATGCGCTCGAAGGAGGAGGAGAAAGATTATCGGTACTTCCGCGAGGCCGACCTGCCGCCGCTGAAAGTGAGCGACTGGAAGGAGACGCTGGAGATTCCGGAACTGCCGGACGCCCGCCGCGAGCGCTTCCGCGCGGAGTACGGCCTCAACGAGGAGGCCGCCGACAAGCTGACGAGCACGAAGGAGGTCGCGGACTTCTTCGAGGACGTGGCCGAGCAGTTCGACCCCGACCTGGCCGCGACGTGGGTGGCCGACGAACTGCTGGGGGAGCTGAACTACCGCGACATGGCGATCACGGACGTGGCCGACCGCTTCGACGAGATCGAGCGGCTGGTCGAACTCGTCGCCGAAGACGAGATCACGACGAAGAACGCCCGCGAGACCGTGCTGCGGGGGATGCTCGACGAGGGCGACTCCCCCGACGAGATCGTCGAGCGCGAGGACCTCGGCAAGACCAGCGGCGACGAGGTCCAGCAGGCGGTCGAGGCGGCCATCGAGGAGAACCCCGAGGCGGTCGAGGACTACCGCAACGGCGACGACGGGGCGATCAACTTCCTCGTCGGCCAGGTGATGGGGAAGACCGGCGGGAGCGCGGACCCGGGTGACGTGAACCGGGCGCTGCGCGAGCAACTGGACGAATAGACGGGGCGACCGGCCGGTCGGCGTTCCGCACCCGGTAGTCGCAACCGGTCAGACGGTGCCATCGTGTTTTCGACGCGCGTATCAGAACGTCCTTTGTCGTCCGGACCCGACGTTCGACAATGACACTCGGCCTCGGCCAGGCGTTCGCTGCGGCCGCGGGGGGCATCGGGGGCCTCGACGCGGTCGTCGCTCACGCGGGAACGACGCACGCGGGGACGCCCCACTGGATCCTCGGCGCGGTCACGATCCTGGGGATCGCCGCGGGGATCGGGGGCTATCGGGTACTGCGCGACGAGGCGCGGAGCGACCGGGTCGGCGCCGGGTTGCTCTCGCTGGGCGCGGTGGCGGTCATCGCCGGGACCATCGGCCTCGTCGAGGTGCAGATCGCGCCGGCGGCGACGCCCGACTGGACTGAGTGGTTCCCGGTGATCAACGCCGTCTCGGCCATCTTCGTGGCGCTCGGGAGCCTCGTCGTCGTCCGCTGGAAGTGGCCCGAGCGCCCGCGTTACGTCGGGCTCGGACTCCTGCTGGCGGCGTGGATCGCCTACCCGACGCTGCTGCCGGAGGAGGGGCTAACGAACCCGCTGGGCTACCTGCTGGCCGCCGCCGTGCCCGGTGCCATCCTCTACGTCTTCTACCGAGACGCCGGCCCGTCGTTCCCGGGAGTATTGACGGCGCGGGTCCCCGCGCTCGTCGCCGTCGTCACCTTCGCCCTGTTCGGCGTCTTCTACCTGTTCTCGGCGGGGACGCTCTCGGTGAACCCCGACCTGACCGCCGACGTCGCCGGCCAGGGGTTCGTCACCCCCTACCAGGTCGCCTCGCCGCTGGTCTACTGGCCGGCCCTGGAGTTTTACTTCCCCGCCGTCCCCCTGTCGGGGTACGTCTCGCTGGGGTCGTTGCTGCTCGTGGCTATCCTCGGCGGGCTGGTCGCGAGCAACGCGGCGCTGGCGGCGCGTCAGCTCACGGCCGGCGGGTCCGTCGACTCCCCGCGGGCGATCGTCGGGACGGTCACGACCGCCGGCGCGACCGCCTGCGGCTGCTGCGCGCCCGCGGTCTACGGCGCGGCCGGCGCCGTCTTCGGTGCGGCGGCCACGCCGGTCTACTGGGCGTTCATGGACCCGTCGTCGCCGGTCGGCGGCCTCTTCTTCGCCGCGAGCGTCCTCCTCCTGACCGGGAGCGCGGTCCGGGCGAGCCACGACCCCGCCTGCGCGGTCCCCCGCGAACCGGAGACGAGCGGGGCGGCCGAGCAGGCGGCGTAGGTCGGGACCGTCCGCACGCCACCCCAGCCGTTATCGGGGTCGGCTCCGAGCCGCGTGGCATGGACGAGTTTCACCTCCGGGGATCGCCCGCGGAACTCGGGAGAGGGTTCGCGGCGGAAGTGGCCGAGTCCGACCGGTCGCTCGCGGACGTGGCGCCCGAGCCGCTCGACCCGTCGCGGACGGTCCGCGAGTTCGCTCGCGAGTGCGAACCGCACGTCCGCGAGCACGCGCCCGGCCTGCTCGCCGAACTCGACGCGATCGCCAGGGAGGCGGGCGTCGAACGCGATGGAGTCAGGGCGGTGGCGCTCGCCGCCGACGCCGATCCGGGGTGTTCCCTCGTCGGCGTCCCCGGCGAACACACCGCGGGCCGGAGCGCGCTGTTCGCCCGCAACCACGACTTCTATCCCTCGTTCCGCCGGTACTCGAAGCTGTATCGGACGGAGCCGGCCGACGGGCTGGCGAGCGTCGGCTGCGCCCACGGGTTCGCCGGCCGCCTCGACGGGGTCAACGAGGCGGGCCTGGCGGTCGGGTTCGCCGGGGTCCCGACCGGTGAGTACGAACCGGGCGTGATGTGGCCGCTGGCCGTCCGGACGGTGCTGGACGCCTGCGAGTCCGTCGCCGAGGCGGTCGACTACCTCGAATCCGTCCCGCACGCGCGGAACGTGAACGTCCTCGTCGCGGACGCGGACGGAGAGGTGGCGGTCGTCGCGGCGAGCCCCGGGGCGGTCGAGACCCGGCGACCGGCCGACGGCGACAACCTCCTGGTCGCGACCAACCAGTTCGACTCGGCGGGGATGCGCGCCCACCAGTCGGTCGACCGAACACCCGCGGACTGCCCCCGCCATTGCGCCGTCGAGGCGTGGGCCGACGACCGCGAGGGGGTGGTCGGCCCGGCCGACCTGCGACGGCTGGTCGGCGACCCCGCGGCCGGCGTCGCGTGGGGCCTCGACGGGGCCGAGGACGACCCGCGGTCGACGATCTGGTCGTGGGTGGTCGACACCGGCGCCGGCAGCGCGTCGCTCGCGCGCGGTTCGCCCGCCGAGGCCCCCTACGAGTCGGTCGCCGTGCCCGGTCCGAGGTCGGGCGCTGACGGGGCCGGTGGGTGAGTCCTCCGCACGTGCCCGCGCGGGCACCCGCTCGGACACACCTGCGCGCCGCCGCGTTCGCGGGCGCTCGATCGCACGCACACGCCCGCTGTCGGTCGATTTCGCCCGAAACCTTTAGGGCGGGGACCACCCTATCGACGCCCATGACTGCAACCCGCGGAGCCGGAGGTGGCGCCCGGTGGAGCTGATAATCACGGAGAAGAACAACGCCGCGCGCCGCATCGCGGAGATCCTGAGCGACGGGGCCGCGACGACGACCCAGCGCAACGGCGTCAACGTCTACGAGTGGGGAGTGACGACCTGCGTCGGCCTCTCGGGCCACGTCGTCGGCGTCGACTTCCCCGAGGAGTACGGCGACTGGCGCGACGTGGAACCGGTCGAGCTGATCGACGCCGACATCGTCAAGTCCCCGACCCAGGAGAACATCGTCCGCACCCTCCGGCAACTCGCCCGCGAGGCCGACGAGGCCGTCATCGCGACCGACTACGACCGCGAGGGCGAACTCATCGGCAAGGAGGCCTACGAGCTCATCCGCGAGGAGACCGACGCCCCGGTCAAGCGGGTGCGGTTCTCCTCGATCACCGAGCGCGAGGTCAAGGAGGCCTTCGCCGAACCGGACGACATCGACTTCGACCTGGCGGCCGCCGGCGAGGCCCGACAGATCATCGACCTCGTGTGGGGCGCGGCGCTGACGCGGTTCCTCTCGCTGTCGGCCCGGCAACTCGGCGAGGACTTCATCTCGGTCGGGCGGGTGCAGTCGCCCACGCTCAAGCTCATCGTCGACCGCGAGCGGGAGATCCAGGCGTTCGACCCCGAGGACTACTGGGAGATATTCGCCGACCTCGCCAAGGACGGCGAGACCTTCGAGGCGCAGTACTTCTACGACGACGACGGCAGCGAAGCCGAGCGCGTCTGGGACGAGAGCGACGCGAACGACGCCTACGAGCGGCTGCGCGAGGCGACCAGCGCGGCGGTCACGACGGTCCGCCGGCGCACCCGGACGGACAACCCGCCCGCGCCGTTCAACACGACCGCCTTTATCTCCGCGGCGGGGTCGCTGGGCTACTCCGCCCAGCGCGCCATGTCCATCGCCGAGGAACTCTACACCACGGGGTACATCACCTACCCCCGGACGGACAACACGGTCTACCCCGAGGACCTGGACCCGGAGGAACTCCTCGACGAGTTCACGATGACCCACGAGTTCGGTGACGACGCCGAGTCGCTGCTGGACCTCGACGAGATCGAGCCCACGGAGGGCGACGACGAGACGACCGACCACCCGCCGATCCACCCGACCGGCGCGGTGCCCGACCGCGACGAACTCGACGAGGACGAGTGGGAGGTCTACGAGCTCGTGGTCCGCCGCTTCTTCGCGACGGTCGCCGAGCCGGCCACCTGGGAGCACCTGCGCGTCGTCGCCGGGGCGAACGACTGCCAGCTGAAGGCCACCGGCAAGCGCCTGCTCGAAGCCGGTTACCACGACGTGTATCCGTACTCGTCGGCCAGCGAGTCGTTCCTCCCGCCCGTCGAGGAGGGCGACGCGCTCGACGTGACCGACGTGGAACTGGAGGCGAAACAGACCCAGCCGCCCCGCCGGTACGGCCAGTCGCGGCTCATCCAGCGGATGGAGGACCTGGGGCTGGGGACGAAGGCCACGCGGCACAACACCATCGAGAAGCTCTACGACCGCGGGTACATCGAGGACGACCCGCCCCGGCCCACCGCGCTCGCGGAGGCGGTCGTCGAGGCCGCCGAGGAGTACGCCGACCGCGTCGTCAGCGACGACATGACCGCCCAGCTGGAGGCGGACATGTCCGCCATCGCCAACGGCGAGGCGACGCTCGACGACGTGACCGAGGAGTCGCGGGAGATGCTCGAACGCGTCTTCGAGGAACTGCGCGAGTCGCGCGAGGACATCGGCGACCACCTCCAGGAGTCGCTGAAGGCCGACCGCCGGCTGGGGCCCTGCCCGGAGAGCGACCACGACCTGCTGGTCCGTCAGAGCCGGCAGGGCTCCTACTTCGTCGGCTGCGACGGCTATCCCGACTGCCAGTACACGCTCCCGCTGCCGAGCACGGGCGAGCCGCTCGTGCTGGAGGAGTCCTGCGAGGAGCACGGCCTCGACCACGTGAAGATGCTCGCCGGCCGCGACACGTTCGTCCACGGCTGTCCGCAGTGCAAGGCCGACGAGGCCGACGACACCGAGGACGAGGTCATCGGCCGCTGTCCCGACTGCGGCGACGAGGAGGGCGGCGAACTCGCCATCAAACAGCTCCGGTCGGGCTCGCGGCTCGTCGGCTGTACCCGCTATCCCGACTGCGACTACTCGCTGCCGCTCCCGCGGCGGGGCGACATCGAGATCACCGACGAGTACTGCGACGAGCATCACCTGCCGGAGCTGGTCGTCCACAGCGGCGAGGACGACGACGACCCCTGGGAACTGGGCTGTCCCATCTGCAACTACCGGGAGTACCGGGCCCGCCAGGCCGTCGACGACCTGGAGGACCTCGACGGCGTCGGCCCCGCCACCGCGGAACGGCTGGAGACCGCAGGCGTCGAGGAGCCGGCGGACCTCCGGGAGGTCGACCCGGACGTGCTGGCCACGGAGATCCAGGGTGTCAGCGCCAGCCAGATCCGCGACTGGATCTCCCAGCTTCCGGAGGTCGACGCCGGCGACGACGACGAGGGCCCCGACGGCGACTCGGAGGAGGGTGACCGGGAACTGGTCGACAGCGCCGGTCGCGCCGACGAACCCGCCGAGAGCGACTAACCGGCCGTCCTGCCGGCTTTCTCAACCAGATTCGTCCCCTTGCGGACGGTCGCCGCTCCCGGCCGCGGCGGCATCGTTCCCGACTGAATCGCCCGCCCGCTCGGTCGCGTAGCCGGTCGTGTCCTTCACCGCCTGCCAGGTCGCGGCCAGCGTCCCGACGGTGTGGAAACCGACGATGAGACAGCCGACGAAGAGGACGGTCGTGGCGTCGATGCCGTTCCGAACCGCCCACAGCGGGACGACGACCTCCTGGCCGGCGACGGTGACCGACCGGTAGCGCCGGAGGACCCCGGCGAGGACCGGGAACCCGTAGCCCAGCGCGTCGAGCACCGTCGTCGTCGACACGCCGATCCCGATGCCGGCCGAGCGCACGGCCTTCTCGTGGGCGGTCAGCACGCTCCAGGCGATCACCAGGGTGCCGCCGAACGCCGAGAGCGCGTCCCACACGCTGTCGGCCCCCTCGTCGACGACCAGCGCGAGCGCGCGCCGCCCGACGACGCCCAGCGCGACCCGCAGGCAGAATATCGCGAGGCTCAGCAGGCCGAACCCCCACAGCGCGAACAGGGGCGTCCGGTTCCAGACGAACGGGAACCGCGCGAGCGCGAGAACCGCGGCCCCGACGCCCAGCAGGTACAGCGCGCCAACGAGCCCGTAGCGGTGGGTCGCCGCCCGGAGCGTCACCGCCATCGCGACGACCGCCCCGACCAGCAGCGTCGCCGCGACCGGGACCACGGGCGCTAACGCGACGACGACGGCCACGCCCGCCGCGGGCGCCGTGACCGCGTTCGCCAGTCGCATCGCTGACTGATGTTTGACCTGTCTTCGGGTTAAAACGTTGGGGCGAACATCCGGGTCGAGGGGCCGCTCAGAAACCGACGTGTGACGTGGAACTCGGTCCGTCGTCGCCATCGTCGACGCCGCCCTCGTGTTCGAACGTGTACTCGTCGTCGGTCAGGAACACGTCGCCGTCATCGACGGTCACGTCCACGTCGGGTAGGGTTGTTCCCGCCGCCTCGCCGTTGTCGCACTCCCCCGAGCAGGCGTCGAACATCGAACCGTGCTTGGGGCAGATGATCTCGCCGCCGCGCATGGGGACCCCGCGGCCGGTGTCGAACCGCTGGGCCTCGTGGGTGCAACGGTTGATCCACGCCGCGACGCCGCCCTCGCCGTCGACCGGCGCCCCGCCGTCGGCCGCCACCTCCTCGTCGCAGGGCACGACGATGACCTCCTCCTCCATGTCGAAGGAGTTGGTCGCCGTGAACAGGAACGATCCGTCCTCGCGAACGTCCTCGACCGTCGTCAGTCGCGCGCCGTCTGCCATCGTCCGTGGATCGGACAGCGACGAGTTAGGTCTGACGGCGAAGACCGGCGGACCCGTCCACGTCGGCGCGCGTTGTCGTCTCGGGATCGCCTGCGATCCCGAGGGCCGTCAGAGCAGGGGGCTGACGTCGGCGACGCTCTCCGCGTCCTGTGGTCGCTCTCACTCGACTTCCGTCCACGCCGATTCGACCAGAACCACCCGCTCAACTCACGCGGCCGAGCGGACCCGGCTTACGACCCGAGGATGTCGAGGGTGTCGAGCGAGACCGACTCCGTGAGCCGGACGCGCCGCTGTTCGGGGGAGAACCGGACGACGCCGGCGTCGGAGAGCTTCGGGACGTGGACGTGATACAGCGACGTGCGGAGCCGCGCGATATCGGCCTCGTTCCCGGGGTCGCCGGAGCCGCCGCCCTCGCGCTCGACCATCCGCTCGGCGAGTTCCTCGACCGTCAGCGCCGCGTCGGCGTCGTCCAGCAGGCGGACGACCAGTCGCCGTCGCTCGTCGGCCAGCGCGTCGTACACGAGCGATCTGTTGCCGTATCGCGCCTTCCCGTCCATGGGACTCATACTACCCCCTCGGCCACGTCGGCGTATATCGGCTACGCCTAAACAGATAGCGTCGCACGTACGTGGTACGCATCGGGCGGGTTCCGGCGGGGACAGCGAAACGACCGCGGCCGTCGGCTCACCGCTCCCGTCCGACCGGCGGCACCTCCGAGCGGTCGTCGGCCCCGAGTTTCGCGCTCGATACGGCCGCCGCGTCCACCTCGCTCCCTCGCATCGCCCGGTAGACTCCGTAGCCGAGGGCCGCTGCGGCACCGAGGGCGACGAGGGCCTTCCCCTTCCGGCCGCTCGTCGCGGCGCGGGTGTAGAGGCTGCGCTCGGCGACGTGGCCCTCGTGGTCGCCGCGCTCGCGGAGTTCGCCGCTGGGCCGGTCGAAGGCGTTGCCGGACTGGCGCCGCGGCGGCCGGTCCCGCTTCTGGAGGCCGACGAACAGTTTCTCCATGACCGTGTCGAACAGCCCCGGGACGTACTGCTCCATCTGGGCCATGTTCTTCGCGGCGCCGCCGACGTAGACGTCCCGCTCGGGGTGTTCTGCGGCGTGACATATAGAGCGGGCGACGGTCTCGGGCGCGTAGACGGGCGGCGGCAGGGTCACCTCGCTGTCGGTGTAGTTCTTCGCGTGCTCGGGGTAGGGCGTGTCGATGGCGGCGGGCTTGACGAGCGTCACCGAGACCGGCGCGCCCTCCTCCGCCAGTTCCATCCGCAGCGCCTCGGTGAACCCCTTGACGGCGTGTTTCGAGGCGGAGTAGGCGCCCTGGAGGATGAGCGCGCGCTCGGAGGTGACGCTGCCGACGTTGACGATGGCGCCGCCGCGGTCCCGGAGGTGTTCGGCGGCGACGAGCGACCCGTAGAGCAGGCCCCAGACGTTCACCTCGAACAGTTCGCGCATGTCCTCGACCGGCGTCTCGTCGAGGCGGCCGTAGATGAACTTCCCGGCGTTGTTGACCCAGGTGTCGAACCCGCCGTAGGTGTCCTCGGCGACGGCCGCGATCCGCTCGACGTCGCCGCGGTCGCTCACGTCCGCGACGACGGCGACGGCGTCGCCGCCGTCCGCCGTGATCTCGTCGACGAGTTCGTCGAGGGCGTCCTCGCTGCGGGCGGCCACCACCAGCGAGGCGCCCCGGTCGGCGGCCATCCGCGCCGTCGCGAGGCCGTTCCCCGAGGTCGCACCGGTTATCACCATCACCTGCTCGTCGAGGGGTTTCAACTGCGGGGTCACGGCGACCCTCCGTCGGCGTCGAGACGTTCGGCGACCGCTCGGCCGACTGCCGGGACGCGGGTGTCGGCACTGGGCGTGGGAACCATCGTGTCCGAGGAGGGCGGGAACGCGCTTGACCGCGGGGCCTGAATACGCGGGCCGTGGGAGAGTCGGCTCGTCGCCCGCTACACGGACGAGCGGTCGTAGCCGCCGTCGACGGTGATGATCTCGCCGGTCGTGAACGAGGCGGCGTCGCTGGCGAGGTACAGCGCGGCGCCGCTGATCTCGTCGGGGGTCGCCACGCGGTCCATCGGCGTCCGCTCGTCGACGCCCTCGCGGAACTCCGAGCCGTCCTCCAGTTTCGGCCCGGCCAGTTCCGTCTTGACGAAGCCGGGCGCGATGGCGTTGACCCGCACCTCGGGACCCAGGTCCGCCGCGGTCGCGCGGGTGAGGCCGTTCAGGCCGGCCTTCGCGGAGACGTAGCTCGGGCGGGCCTCGCGGGACTGCTCGGCGGACATCGAGGAGATGTTGATGATGCTGCCCTCGTCCATGGCGGCGCCGAACTCGCGGATCGCGCGGAAGGCGCCGGTCAGGAGCACGTCGATGTCCTGTCCCCACTCCTCGTCGCTCATCTCCGTGACCGGCGTCGTCGCGACCGAGCCCTGGGAGGTGACGAGCGTGTCGACGGTGCCGAGCGCCTCCTCGGTGGCCTCCCGGAGGTTCGCGATCGAGTCGGGGTCGCGGACGTTGCAGGTGACCTCGACCGTCTCGGCGCCCAGGTCGCGCAGTTCCGCGGCGGCCTCGGCCACCGAGTCCTCCGAGCGGCTGGTCGCGACCACGTCGGCGCCGTTGCGGGCGAACGCGCGGGCGATCTCAAGCCCGATGCCGCTCGTGCCGCCGATGACCACCGCGTTCTGTCCCTCGACGCTGACGCCGCCTGCGTTCTCCGTCATGGTTCCAAGAGCCCCGCGCTCGACGGGAGTCGGTTTCGGTTCGCGGTCGCCGCTCACTCGACGGAGTAGGCGTCGACCTTCGCGACGGCGTGGCGGTAGCCCCACCACGAGACGACGGCCGCGAGGACGGCGGTGGCGCAGACGCCGGCGGCGACGACCGCCGGATCGGCCGGGTTCGGCCGGGCGTAGGAGCCGAGCGCGCCGAACCCGGGCGCGGCGACGGCGACCATTCCGAGGGTGTAGGCCGCGGAGGCGGACTTGTTGGGGATCTGCACGTCCTCGCCGAGCAGGCCCTCGTCGCCGGGCGGGTAGTGGACGCCGACGGCCAGCGAGCACAGCGGCGCGGCGACCGCCAGCGCGACGGCGAAGACGCCCACGGCGGCGACGACCAGCGGCGAGGGGACGCCGACGCCGATAGCGGTGCCCAGCGCGGCACCGACGACAAGCGGCAACGCCGGGAGGACGACGGCGTAGGCCTTCGCGCGGACGAACGTCTCGCCGGCGACGCCGGCGGCCAGCAGGCCGGGCAGGGCGTCGCCCTCGGTGCCCAGCGGGTTGAGCGTGAAGCCGCTGCCGGCGGCCAGCGCGCCGGTAACGGCGACGACCGGCGCGTACATCGCGGTGGAGAAGGGGCCGCTGTAGACCAGTTGCTCGGCCGTGACGAGCCCGACGAAGAGGGCGGGGTAGACGTACCACAGGGCCTTCGGCGTGCGCTTGGTCCGGCGCCAGGTGGTCTCGACGAGCGCCGCGGTCGGGCGCGGGACGACCGACGCGAGCACGTCCCTGACGGGGGTCGCGCTCGCCGGCGGGTCGTCGGCCTCCTCGTCGTCGCCACCGAGCGCGCGGTCGCCGTACCAGACCGCCTCGGCGAGGCGGACGGTGGCGGCCAGCGACGCGAACACGACCCCGACCGAGGCGAGGAGGAACCCGCCGGCCAGGTAAGGTGAGGCGCCGGCGCCGGGGACGGTCAACAGTAGCAGGTCGCCGGCCCACGACAGCGGGGTCGCTTCCAGCGCGGCGCCGACGGCCTCGCGGGTGAACAGGACGAGGTAGAACAGGCCCAACATGCCGACGCCGAGGCCGAACCGGGCGCCGTTCGAGAGCCCGTAGCCGTCGAGCACCCACCGGGCGGCGAAGCCGACCGGGGCCGTCGCGACGCCGGCGACCACGAACAGACAGAGGCTGCCGGCGACCAGCGAGACGGCCGCGACCGGCTCGCCGGCGCCGACGGCGAACGCGACCGCGCCGGCGAGCGCAACCGGCCAGAACAGCGCCGTCCAGACCGCGGTCTGTCGGACGACGCTCCCGACGGCGACCGCGCGGGTGCTCGTCGCCGTCAGGAAGGTCACGTAGCGGTCCTTGCACTCGCTGTTGCCGCCGGCGGCGCCGAGCGTCCCCATCAGCGCGAGCAGGACGAGCCCCGCCAGCGACGCCCCGCGGAGGCGGGCGACGACGGGCGCGACCTCGCCGGCGGCGAACCGCCGACCCAGGTCGTAGGCGCCCGGGCCGACGAGGCCGGACACCTGCAGCCCGAAGAAGACCGGGATCACGAGGAAGAAGCCGGTCATCCGCCGCGACTCGCGGACCCGCCGGTAGGTCTGACGCAGGGCGGTCCGCGCGACGACGACGGCCGGGTCGGTCATGGCGACTCGCGCAGGCCGACCGCCACGTCGTCGCTCGTCAGCTCGACGAAGGCGTCCTCCAGCGTGTCGCCGCCGCGGTCGGCGACCAGCCGCTCGGGGTCGTCCTCGGCGAGCAGCCGCCCCTCGGAGAGCAGGCCGACGGTGTCGGCCAGTTCGTCGACCACCGAGAGCACGTGCGTCGAGAGGAAGACGGCGGTCCCGTCGTCGCGCAGTTCGACGAGCAGTTCCTTGAGCGTCCGCGCGGCGTTGGGGTCGAGCCCGCTCGTCGGCTCGTCCAGGAAGAGCACGTCGGGTTCGTGGACGACGGCCTGTATCACGCTGGTCTTCTGTTTCATCCCCGTCGAGTAGCTCTCGATGCGGTCGTCGGCGGCGGTCAGGCCGAACCGGTCGAACAGGGCGCCGACCCGCTCGCGGGCGCGCTCGGGGTCGAGCCCGCGCACGTCGGCCACCGCCGAGAGCTGCTCGCGGGCGGTGAGCTTCTCGTACAGCGGCGGCGTGTCGGGGACGTAGCCGATCCGCTCGCCGAGTCGGTCGCGGTCGCGCACGTCGACGCCGGCGACGGTCGCGGTCCCGCCGCTGGGGCGGGTCAGCCCGGTCAGTAGCCGCATCGTGGTCGTCTTGCCGGCGCCGTTGGGACCGAGGAAGCCGTAGATAGTCCCCCGATCGACGGTCAGGTCCAGCCCCTCGACGGCGGCGACCGACCCGTAGCGCTTCGCGAGCCCGTCGGTCTCGATGGCTGCCACTACCGGGCGTAGGGGACAGCGCCGCGGTAAGTGTTCCGGTGGGGCGGGCGCTGTGGAGGGGCGGGGCAGTGCGATCTCGACCGACCGGCGCGAGCGGAACAGGGCGGAGCAGTGCGACCGCGGGGGAGCGGTGCGAGCGGGCCGGAGCGATGCGAGCGGGACGGTTTCAGTGCATGGGGACGGCCGAGTCGGGGAGGGTGGGGTGCCAGCGAACGCCCTCCGGCGTCCGGTCGTCGCCGGCGTCGGCCCGCAGTTCGCCGCGGCCCTCGGCCGCGTCGACGGCCGAGACGCGGTCGGTCGAGCCCGACTCGTCCGCCTCGGCGACGAAGACGGCGACCAGCCGGTAGACCGGCGGGCGGTCGGGGTGGTCCTCGTCGCGGACGCCGAGGATCGTCACGCGCGTGAGGTCGGTCAGCGAGCAACCGACGCCGGTGGCCTCCCGGACCGCGGCCTCGGTCCCCGGGACCACCCGCTCGCTCGTGGCCGGTTCGCCGTGGGGGACGACCCACTCGCCGTCGCGCTCGACCAGCAGCACGTCGTCGCTGTCGTTGTACAGCTGGACGTACGCGTCGACGATGCCGCGCTCGCAGCGCTCGCCCGCCCGCTCGTAGGCGTCGCTTGGCACGGCGAGCGTCGTCTGGTTGATCGGGAACCCGCCGTACTCGTCCTCCAGCGCGACCAGCCGCTCCTCCACCCTGTCCCGGGAGACCTCGGCGACGGACATCGTCCGCATCTGCGGCGGGACCCAGATAAACCCGTCCCTTCGTTCAGGGCCCGTGGGCGGGTCGGCTGACCGCCTGCGGTCACTCCCCGGCCGCCTGCGGTCACTCGTCAGACGCCCGCGGTCACTCGCTCGCGGGATACGGCCGGTCGGCGACCTCGGGGTACAGCACCGTCTCCGGCGGCTCCGCGGCCCACTCGACGGCGGCGATCTCACCCTCCCGCGGGCGCGGCTCGCTGCCCGCGTACTCCCCGTCGAAGACAACGATGAGGCTGGCCAGCGCCGGTCGCTCGTGGTCCGTCCGGTCGACGAGTTCGAGGACGTGCGCCTCGCGGACGCCCGTGATCGTCGCCTCGACGGCGGTCTCCTCGCGCAGTTCCCGCCGCGCGGCTGCCTCGAAGGACTCCCCGGCCTCCCGCTTCCCGCCGGGGTCGGCCCACCCGTCGTCGCCCTCGTCGCGGACGAGCAGTACCTCGCCGGCGTCGTTCGTGACCCAGACCCCGGCGCCGCCGTTCGCGCCAGCGGCGATCCGCTCGCGGTCGCGCTCGTAGGCCTCGGGGGCGAGCTCCCACTGCTTCTCGACGCGCTCGAAGCCGTCGTAGCGGTCGCGCAGGTCGGCCAGCCAGCCGGCGACGCGCTCGCGGGAGCGCTCGGGGAGGTCGCCGGTCGGCACCCGCTGGTCCTCACCCATCGCTCAGACGTGTTCGTCGAGGAAGTCGACGACGGCGGTGTAGGCCTCGATCCGGTTCTCGCGCTTGGTGATGCCGTGGCCCTCGTCGTCGAAGACGAGCTTCTCGACTGGGACGCCCTGTTCGGCGGCCTTCTCCGCGATCTGTTCGGCCTCGCCGAGGGGGACGCGGGGGTCGTTGGCGCCGTGGAGGACGAACAGCGGCGCCGCGATGGCCTCGACGTTGTTGATCGGGGAGACCGATTCGAGGAACTCGCGGTCCTCGTCGAGCGATCCGTACTCGGCCTCCCGCAGCTCGCGGCGCCACGGGCCGGTGTTCTCCAGGAACGTGACGAAGTTGGCGATCCCCACGACGTCGACGCCGGCGGCCCACAGGTCGGGGTACTCCGTCAGCGCCGCCAGCACCATGAACCCGCCGTAGGAGCCGCCCATCGCGACCACGCGGTCGGGATCGATCGCTTCGTGATCCGTCAGCCACTCGACGGCCGCCTCGACGTCGGCGACGGAGTCCATCCGCTTCTCCACGTCGTCGAGGTGGGTGTACTCGCGGCCGTACCCCGTCGACCCGCGGACGTTCGGCTCGAAGACGGCGTACCCCCGGGAGAGGAAGTACTGCGTGAGCCCGGTAAAGGAGGGGCGGCGCTGGCTCTCCGGCCCGCCGTGGATGTCGACGATCACGGGAGTCTGACCGGGCTCCCAGTCGTCCGGAAGCGAGAAGAACCCGGGGATCTCCCGGGTGTCGAACGTGGGGTAGCGGACGAGTTCGGGTTCGACGAACGAGGACTTCGGGATGCCCGCGGTCGAGGCGTCGGTCCAGCGCTCGACCTCGCCCGATTCCACGTCGACGACGTAGACGTTCGTGTTCTCGGTCCGGCCCGTCGCCGAGAGCGCGAACCGCTCGGCGTCGTCGTCGAAGGCGACGCCGCCGGCGACCCCGCCCGGCAGGTCCGGCGCGGGGAACTCGTCGATATCGGTGTGGCCGACGAGTTCGCCCACCGTGAGGTCGGTGTAGCCGTCGACGTTGCGCGAGTAGACGAGCCGGCCGGTCTCGTCGTCCAGCGCCACGCCGCCGACGTTCCAGTCGCCGCCGTCGGCGACGACATCGAGCGCCGCCGCGAGGTCGGACCCGTCGGGGTCGTCGCCGACCGCTGTCAGGTCGAGCCGGGCGAGGTACTTCGTGTCCGACTCGTAGTCGGTGGTCAGGTAGATGGCGTCGCCGTCGGGGCCCCACTGGGCGCTCGTGAACCGCACGTCGCCGTCGTGGGGCGTGAGGTGTCGGCGCTCGCCGGAGTCGACGTCGAGGACGTACAGATCCTGGTCGAAGTTCCAGTGGGCCTTCGAGACGAGCAGGCGGTCGTCGGCGGGCGCCCAGCCGCCGACCGACAGCCAGCCGTCGCCCTCGTGGACGAGGTCGGCGTCGTCGCCCGTTTCGGTCCGGCCCTGGACGTACACGTCGAAGACCGACTCGTCGCGGCGGTTGGCGGCGAACGCGACGCGGTCGCCGTCGTGGGACCACCCGCCCCAGCGGTGTTTGGCGTCGGGGCGGTCGGTGAGGTTCGTGATCGTCCCGTCGTCGGCGTCGAGGCGGTAGAGCTGGGCGCGCTCGTTGCCGCCCTCGTCCATGCCGAACGCGAGTTCCCGGCGCTCGGGCGACCACGAGGCGAAGGTGACCCGCTCCTCGAAGAAGGTCCGCTGGACGGGCCACTCGCGGGGGCCGTCGAGCGTCCAGACCTGCGGGGTGCCCGTGGCGTCGAGCAGGAAGGACAGCGTCCCGTCCGGTGCGAACGAGGCGCCGTGGGCGCTCCGCACGTTGAGATACCGGTCGAGGTCGTACATACCCCGGGCAAGCGGTGGCACGGAGAAAGTCCTTCCGGGCGCGCCGAGCGCGGCCGCTCGGCGCGCCCGGGCGCTCCGGGACAGCGTCCCCGGACCGCTGGCGCCGGTAAGCGTGAGAGACCGAGTCGGTAAGTGGGCGTTTGACCTCCGTGGGACGGACACAACGGAGGAAACGTTGCGTCCCTTCCTCGAATGTCCGCCAATAACCAAACAGCGCACTCCCTTTGGGCAACACGCAATGTACCGCACACTCGCGACAGTCTGTATCGTCGCCCTGGTCGCCCTCGCCGGCTGCGGGGGCCCCGGCCCGGGCGCCGGAACCGACACGGCCGACATCGGCGAAGACGACGGCGACGCGATCGGCGACGAAACCGAGACCGAAGGCGACGGCCTGATGGACACCGAGACCGAGGGCGACGACGGTCTCGGCGACGAGACCGAAACTGAGGAAGACGGCCTCGGTGACGAGACCGAAACTGAGGAAGACGGCCTCGGCGACGAGACCGAAACTGAGGAAGACGGCCTCGGCGACGAAACCGAGACCGAGGAAGACGGCCTCGGCGACGAAACTGAGACCGAGAACGGAACGCCCACCGACGAGGGCGGCGTCATCGGCGACGAGACCGAGACCGACGACGGCGTCGTCGGGGACGACACCGAGACCGAGACTGACGCCGCGAGTTGAAGTTTTGACCGACCGCTCGCCGCTTTTTTCGTCACCGTAGCGCACGCGTAGCGCAGTCGGCGTAGCGCAGACCGAGTCGCCGCTCGGACGCCCCGTCGTCGCTCGGGTACGCGCCGCCGCAGGCGCTCCCGTCGGCGAGCTGTGCCTCGCGGACCCGCTCGGACGCCCAGAGGTAGCTACCGACCATGGGGCTCGCGACGAGCGCGTCGCCCTCGCGGCGGGCCGTCCCGTGGGCGTGCGTGGCGCCGAGGGCGTGGCCGACCTCGTGGAGGAGCAGTTGCGTCGCCGCGGCCGGGACCGAGTAGGGGACGACCGCCGGAGCCTCCTCGGCGGGCGGCATTCGAGCGATGTACGCCCCGCCGGTCGCGGCGGCGACGTGCGGGCGCGCGTACCCCGCCGGTTGCTTCCGCGGGTCGCCGTCGGTGACGAGCAGGTTCACGCCGCCGACGGGGTCGACGTCGGCCATCCCGACCGTCCCCTCCGCGACCGTCATCGGCCAGTCCGTCGCGAGCGACGCCTTCCCGCCCTCGTGGGGCAGCGCGACCGTCGACCCCGCGAACTCGATTTCGACGGCGCCGAGCGCGTCCGCCAGCGCGCCGCCGAGATACCCCTCGACCCTGTCCTCGAGCGCGTCGTGCGTTACCGCGGACTCGCTGAACCAGACGCGGACGACGACCGGATCCGGTTCGTTCGCGACACGGCGCCCGGCGGCGCTGAGCGACAGCGCCACCCCGGCGCTCGCGAGGAACGCCCGTCGGTTCACACCCGCTCCGATCCCCGATCGCGGCGATAAACGTTGTTGCACGGTAGGTGCGACTTACTTCGGCGGCGGGCCGTCGTGACCGCGACGGTACGGCCGCCTTACCCGTCTCCTCCCGAGGGATCGCGGGGATTTTTGATACCCGCCACCCACCTCGGTCGTATGCGCGTCGCGTTCGTCTCGATGGAGACGACTCACTATCGCGACACCGAAGGCGCCCGCCGGTTCGAACGCGTCGCACGCCACCTCGCCGCCCGCGGCCACGACGTGACCGTCTTCTGCGCCCAGTTCTGGGAGGGCGACGAGGAGACGGTCGAGCGCGACGGCGTCACCTACCGCGGCGTCACCATCTCGCCCGCGCTCACTTCCTTCGCCCTCCGACTACCCGCGCTGCTCGCGCTCTACGACCCCGACGTGGTCCACGTCCGGCCCGACCCGCCCGTGGGCGTCCTCGCCGCGAGCCTCGGGGGGACGCTGGCCCGCGCGCCGCTCGTCGCCGAGTGGTTCGGCGACGAGTCCGTCGACGGCTCGCGGTTCGCCGACCGCGCCGCCACCCTCCCGGACGCGGTGGTCAGCCCCTCGGAGATGGTCCGCACGCGCGTCCGCGAACGCGGCGCGACCGCCGAGGCCGCGCAGGTCGTCCCCGAGAGCATCGACATGGGGACCGTCAGGGACACCGACCCCGCCGAGGAGGTCGACGTGGTCTACGCCCACCCGCTCGACGGGAGCGCCAACCTGGAGAGCCTCCTGCTCGGGCTCGCCGAGCTGCGCGACCGCGACTGGTCGGCGACGGTCGTCGGCGACGGGCCGGAACGGGAGGGCTACGAGCGGCAGGTCCGTGACCTGCGCATCGACGACCGGGTGACCTTCGCCGGCGCCTGCGACCGCGCGGAGCGGGTCGCCTACTACAGGGGCGCTCACGCGTTCGTCCAGACGGCCTACCGGGAGTACTTCGCGACGGAACTGCTGTGGGCGCTGGCCTGCGGCTGCGTCGGCATCGTCGAGTACCAGGCCGAGTCCAGCGCCCACGAGCTCATCGAGGAGGTCGAGCGCAGCTTCCGCGCGACCGACCCCCAGCAGATCGCCGACGCCATCGTCGACGCCGGCGGGTTCGAGCGGCTGACCGTCGACGAGGAGTACGCCGAGTTCGACCACGACGCCGTCCTCGAACGCTACCTGCAGACCTACCGGGACCTCCAGGCCGACTACGGTCTGCTGTAGACTGCCACCCGGTCCCCCACCGCGGTCCGGCGACGGAGCCTTGGGGCTCGACGACCTATCCCGACGGGACTGCCGATGATACCGCCCTTCCTCCGCCGGTGTCCCGACTGCGGGAAGACCGGCCTCGCTCGCTCGTTCGAGGCGGTCGCTGCCGACGGGGAGCGACTCGTCGAATGTCCGCGCTGTGGGCACCGATTCCCGGTCGTCGACCGGCCGACGCTGAACTGAGCGGCCGCCGTCAGGGCCGGAACCGGGCGCGGACGAACAGCCACTCGCCGCCGCCGAGTTCGTCGTCGCGGACGACCTCCTCCGTCACGTCGAACCCGGCCGAGTCGAGCAGTTCGAGGCTCCGCTCGCGGCCGTGGAAGCTCCACTGCATGGCGGCGCCGCTGTCGAGCCAGTCGTCGTTGCGCCCCTCCCACTCGCCGACGCCGGTCGTCAGCAGGAGGTGACCGCCGGGCCGGAGGACGCGGGCGAACTCCGCGAACGCCCGCTCGTGGTGCTCGCGCGGCACGTGGATCACCGAGTGTAGCGCCGTCACCGCGTCGACCGCGCCGTCGGTGATCGGCAACCGAGTGAGGTCGCCGCGGGCGAGCGCCGCCGCGGGGGCGCGCTCGCGGGCCAGCGCCAGCTGTTCCGGCGAGAGGTCGACGCCCACGGCGTCGTACTCGCTGGCGAGCGCCTCCAGCACGGCTCGACCGCCGCCGCAGCCGGCGTCGAGGACGCGGGCGTCTCCGGGGAGGTCGGCGGCCAGCGACTCGACGAGAGCGGCCTCGTGGGCCGGATCGCGGTCGTCGTCGTACGCCGCGGCGACGCCGTCGTAGCCCGACATCACGGCGCTCGCCCACTCGTCGAGGTCGCGTTCGTCGCTCATTCCTCGTCGAACCGCTCGGGGTCGGCGGCGGCCCGCGCGACGCGGACGGCGGCGACGTTCTCGTGGGCGTCGTGGACGCGGATCACGTCGGCGCCGCGCTCGGCGGCCAGCGCCGTCCCGGCGACCGTCTCGTCGAGCGCGCCCTCGCGGCCGCCCTCGGTGAGTTCGAACATCGACTTCCGGGAGTGGCCGACCAGCACCGGACAGCCCAGCGCCGCGAGTTCGTCCAGCCGACCCAGGAGTTCGAAGCTCTCGGCGGCGGACTTGCCGAAGCCCAGCCCGGGGTCGACGAGGATCTGCGAGCGGTCGAGCCCGGCCTTCTCCGCCAGCAGGACGCGCTCGGCGAGGTAGTCGATAACGTCGTCGACCACGTCGTCGTACTCGACGCTCGTTGTCGGGTCGACCGGCGCCTCGATGCTGTGCATGACGACCACGGGCACGTCGCGCTCGGCGGCGACCAGCCGCATCTCCGGGTCTTCGAGCCCGGACACGTCGTTCAGCAGGTCCGCGCCGGCGTCGAGCGCGGCGCGGGCCACCTCGGCCTTGCGCGTGTCGATAGATATCATCGCGTCGAGGTCGGCTATCTCCTCGATGACGGGGACGACGCGTTCGATCTCCTCGTCGGCGGGGACGACCTCGCCGCCCGGCCGCGTCGACTCGCCGCCGATGTCGAGGATCTCGACGCCGGCCTCGACCATCCGCTCGGCGCGCTCGCGGGCGTCGGCGACGGTGTTGTACTCGCCGCCGTCGTGGAAGCTGTCGGGCGTGATGTTGAGGATGCCCATGACCGCGGTGCCGTCGGCCCACGGGTAGCCGCGCTCGGCGGCCGTCCGCTCGGCGTCGGGCGTCGGCGTCGCCCCGTTCGGCGTCGGGGCGGCGTCGATCGCGGTCCGGATCTCGCCGGCCAGCGGCGTCAGGTCGTCCGAGCGGTCGGCGAGCGCGTCGGCGAGGCGCTCGAACTGGTCGCGGGTCGCCATCGCCACCGTTTCGACGCGCTCCTCGTCCTGGTCGGCCAGCGCCGACAGCGCCACCTCGCCACCCAGCGCCCGCAGTTCGGACTGCAGACGGCGGGCGCGGCGCGGGCGGAGCCTCGTCCGCAGGACGCGGTGGACGGCGTCGCCCGCTGCGTCGCTCGCGTCGTCCGCCGGGACGTGCGCCCGCTCCAGCGCGGCCTCGGCGTCGGCTACCGAGTCCACGTCGAGCGGGACGGTGGGCCGCGACCAGCGGGTGCGCGCCTCGGCGACGGCGTACAGCGACCCGGAGACGACGACTGCGTCGTCCGGGCCGGCGGCGTCGAGCGCGCGGTCGAGCGCGTCCGCGACCGGCTCGTGGGTGGTCACGTCCGCGTCGGTCTCCGCCTCGAACGCGCGGGCGACCACCTCGGCGGACTCGGCGCGGTCGTGGTCGGGCCGGCAGGCGACGACCCGGCCGAGGTCGGCGTCGGAAAACGCCGCGGCGATCCCGCGGTGGTCCTTGTCGGTCATCGCGCCGACGACGAGGTGGGCCTCGTCGTAGTCGAACGTCCCTAGCACCTCCGCGGTCGTCTCGCAGCCGCCGGGGTTGTGCGCGCCGTCGAGGACGACAAGCGGCTCCCGGTCCATCACCTCGAACCGCCCCGGCCAGTGGGCGTTGCGGAACCCCCGCTCGACCGCCTCGGTCGCCACGTCGGTCCCAAGATGGTCGGCCACCCGCCGGACGAGCGCCGCCGCGACCCCAGCGTTGCGCGCCTGGTGAGCGCCCAGCAGTGGAAGGTGCGTGTCGACGGTCCACGCGTCGCCGTCGGCGTCGGTCCCACTGTCCGCTCCGTCGCTGTCGTCCCCACCGGCGACGGTGCCGATCCCCTCGACCGTCACCGCCCCCTCCAGCCCGTCGCGACCGCCGTACTCGACCACGATGTCGGGGTCGTCGGGCCCGGTCCAGTCGGCGTCCGCGACCGTGATCACGTCGTCGACCTCCTCGCGGATCGCGGCGAGCGCGTCGCCGGTCGTCGCGGTCACGAGCGGCGCGTCGGCGGGGGCGACCCCCGACTTGTCGCGGGCGATCTCCGCGACCGTGTCGCCGAGCAGGTCAGTGTGTTCCAGCGTGACCGCGGTGACGGCGCTGGCGATCGGGTCGACGACGCTCGTGGCGTCGAGCGTCCCGCCGATGCCGACTTCGAGGACGGCCACGTCCACGTCCTGGCGGTCGAACTCCCACAGCGCCATCGCGGTGAGCGTCTCGAAGAAGGTCGGCGAGTCGCCGTCGGTCGCCCGGTCGGTCGCGTACTCGCGGAACGACTCGACGAACTCGGTCACCGCCGACTCGGTCATCGGCCGGCCGTCGACGCGGACCCGCTCGCGCACGTCGTCGAGGTGCGGCGAGGTGTACAGCCCGACCGAGAGGCCGGCCTCCCGCAGTGCCCGCTCGACCATCCGGGCGGTGCTGCCCTTGCCGTTCGACCCCGCGACCTGGACACAGGCGAGTCGCTCGTGGGGGTCGCCGAGGTGGCCGAGCAGGTCCCGGGTCGGGTCCAGGCCCGGCCGCGGCGCGAACCGTCGCAGATCGAAGAGAAAGTCCGCCGCCTCGTGAAACTCCATGCCTCCCGGTTCCGGACGGGCGCGCTTTAGCCTAACGAACTGCGAAGTCTCCGGGACGTGACCGTCGACACGGTCGACACGGAACCGAGCGCCTGTAGCGCGGGCGCCACACTACAGCGACCGCCGCTCGATCTCGGGGTCGATACCGGCGGCGTCGAGGTCCATCCGGATGCGCTCGCGCAGCGGCGGCGGGACGTTCTCGCGGCTCACCGGGACCGCCGTCTCGCCGCCCTCGGCCGGCGGGACCTTCCAGTAGAGCACGCAGTCGCTCGGGGCGTAGAACTCGATCCCGTAGCGGTCGCCCTCGCCCTCGTAGTGGACGCGGGCGGCCGCGCCCTCGACGTGCCACCCCTCGCGCTCGGCGAGGCCGGCGAGCGGGTCGCCGTCGGGGTTGTCGCGGTCGCCGCTGGCATCGGTCCCGCCGTCGTTCCGGTCGCCCTCAGTCATCGTCGCCGTCGTCGGCCGGCCCGTCGACGAGCGGGTCGTACTCGCGGTCCTCGCCGAACTTCCGGACGACGGCGGCGACCAGCGCGAGCGCGGCCAGCCCGACCAGCGCGCCCACGTCCGAGTCGGCGGCCGGCCGCCCGACGGTGTCCGGTTCCTCGTCCTCGCTGCCCTCCTCGGCGGCTTCGCTCTCGTCGGCCGACGCCGCGCGCTCGGCGTGGCCGACCGTCTCGTCGACGGGGCGGTCGGCGAACTCCTCGCGCTCGTCGCGGTCGGGTGCCTTCGCCCGGCGGCGGGCCTCGGGGGCGTCGTCCGCAGCCGCGCCGGTGGTCGGCGGCGAGTCGGCCCCGTCGTCGCTCCCGAGCTTGTCGCTCGCGACGGACTTGGCCTTCCCGAGGTAGCGATAGGCGAGGAACGCGACGACGGCGAGGACGGCCAGCGCCGCGGTCGCCTTCAGCAGGATCGGCCGGAGCTTCGACTTCCAGCCGCCGTCCTCGTCGTCGACGTCCTCGGCGCCGGGCGAAGGCACCGGTTCGGGTCCGTCGGGGCTCGGCGAGTCCCACGCCTCGCTGTCCCCGCTGGTCCCCACCGGGATCGACCCGGACTCCGACCGGGTTCCCCCGTCCCCGTCGTCGCCCTCGTGTTCGACCGCGTCGTCGACCAGGTCCGTTCCGACCTCGGTCTCGACGTCGTCGTCTCCGTCGGCCGCCGCCTCTGTGTCGGCCGCGGTCGCGTCGCGTTCGTCCACGTCGCGGCCGCCGTCGGTGAGTTTCTCCAGGTCCTCGTCGGAGAGCAGTCCCTCGATGAGCCCACCGACGGGCGACTCGTCGAGGTCGATCCCCAGCAGCGTTCGTCCCATGTCTCCCCGTTGGGCCAGCGGCCGGAAATAACTGCGTGGTGTAGCCGGTCGTCCCTCGCAGCCGGGCGCTCAGCCGCCGTCGCGAGCCCGGAGCGCGACGCCGCTCTCCTCCCGGCGTCTGCTCAGTTGTGCTCGTCGGCGCGGAGTTCGTCGTCGACGGCTGAGACGCGGTCGCGGTGGACGCCCTCCTCGTCGAGGACCATCCGCGTCCGCTCTTCGAGTTCCCACTCCGAGAGGCCGCCGTCGACGTATCGATCCTTCAGGCGCTCGATCCGGTCGTCGGCCCGGCGCTCGGGCGAGCGGGTGTCGAGGTCCTCGACGAGGGCGGCGACGCCCAGGAGGCGCGCAAGCGGGTTCCGCTCGATCCGGGAGGCGACCAGTCCGAGGCGCGTGCTCGCAGCGCGGCGCTTCGCCGACGCGGCGGTCGAGACCCGCGCGACCGCCCCGACGACTGCGAGGGCCGCGGCGGCGACGGTCAGCGGGAGGCCGAGGACGGTCCCGAGGGCGAACAGGGGCAGGAAGGTCCCGAGCGTCGACGCCGCGCCGGCCTCCAGCGCGGCGAGGAGGAGCCACCCCGTCGCGCCGGCGAGCGAGACGGCCGACAGCGCGGCGAACGCGACCGTCAGCACAGCCGCGGCCGGGACGTGGTCGCGAGCCCAGTGCGTCAGTTCCATATCCCGTCCACGACGCGGGCGCACCTAAGGCTCACGGCCGGGATGCAGTCCGGCGGTCGCCGTCCGAAAGTCGGTGTCGCGCTCAGAGTTCGACGGACTCGCGGGCCTCGGCGAGCAGCGCCTGCGGGTCGACGGCCTCGTCGCGCTCGCTGCTCTCGATGGCCGCCTCGACCAGCGCGACCGACTGGAGGTTCGACCCCACGTCGGTCGCCATCGGTTCGCCCCCGTCGAGCCACTCGACGAACTGCTCGACCAGCCAGGTGTTGCCCCACGCCTCCTGTTCGTCCAGCGGGACCGGCTCGCCCTCGGCGTCGGTCGCGCCGACGACCGACTCCCGTTCCTGCTCGTAGGGGTAGCGCTCGATCTCGCGGTCGTCGAGGACGAGCGTCTCGTCGCGACACTCCGCGCGGAGGTAGTCGCTGCCCCAGCCGTTCAAGGTGGTCGCGTTGGCCTTCGCGCCCTCCCAGGTGGCGCGGACGCCGTTCTCGAAGCGCATCTGGACGGTGGCCTGCACGTCGTCCTCGTACTCGGCCCACTCGGGGAGCCACGTGTCGGCGTAGAGCCGCTCGCACTTCGCGCCGGCCATGTCCGCGAGGTAGTCCAGTTGATGGACTGCGCCCTCGACGAGCAGGGGGTTGTCCATCTCGTGGCGGAACTCGCCCCACCGGCCGTAGGTGCGGGCGTTGCAGGTAAAGCGGCCGACGAGGTAGTCCAGCGGGCCGGGCTCGCCCGAGCGCAGACGGCGGCGCATCGTGGTCTTGTCGCGGTCGAAGCGGTGGCTCATCGTCACGCCCATCTTCAGGCCCGCGCGGTCGACCTTCTCGGCGATGCGAACGGACGCCTCCAGGGTGTCAGCGATGGGTTTCTCCGAGAGGACGTCCAGGTCGTGGTCGACCGCGGCGTCGACGACCTCCTCGTGGGCCCACGGCGGCGTGACGACGGTACAGAAATCCGCGTCGTGCTCGGCGAAGGCGGTCTGGGCGTCGGTGTAGCAGTCGTCGGGATCGAGCCCGAGGTGTTCGACGGCGTTGTCGTGTGCGTCAGGGTCCACGTCGACGGCGGCGACGACATCTATCAGTCCCTTCTCGATATTCGGTGGCAGGAATGTGTCGCACCAGCGGCCGCCCTGCCCGCCGGTCCCGACCTGGATCGCTCGGTAGGTCATGGCGGATCGGCCGCCCCAGCGGACCGTAAATCGACCGATCGGGGAGAGACCGACCGGGTCGGCCCCGCCGCGACGCCGACGACCGCCGACCGCGGCCGGCGCGACCGCTCAGTAGTCGTCGGGGTCCTTCGGGGTGTAGCTCGAACAGGACTGACCGTTGATTGTCGGGCCGTCAGTACAGCTGAGTGTCCCTCCCGCGTAGACGTGTCCCCGAACGGTCGTCCCGTCGAGGTTGACCGGCCCCGTGCTCCTGACCGAACCGTGAACGACCGTGTTGTCCAGATCCACGTCGGTCCCGCGCACGTCGCCCCAGATCCGCGCGGCGTCGGCGGTGATATCGTCCCCGGCCGTGACCGACCCGGTGACGTTCGACGAGTCGACGTCGACCGATTGATCCGCTTCGACAGGGCCGTAGACCGCGGTCACGCCGTTGTCGATGGAGACGTAGCTGTTCCTGCTGTGGACTTTCCCGATCACGACACCGCCCGGGTCGAAGTCGACGCTGTCCGGGAGCACGACATCGCACTCGACGACGCTCCCGACCGTACTCGACGAACTGCCGTCCGTTCGCTTGTCTTCGACCCAGGGACACCCTTCGTCGGGTTCCGGGAGTTCCGGGTCGACCTCGAACTCCCGGAGGACGTAGCTGCTCCCGTGCTCGCCGAACCAGACTAGCTGGAGTTGCTCGTCGGTCGGAAAGACGGTCAGGCTGTCGCCCGCGAGGAGGTCCCGACTCCGCAGCGCGGTCTCGTCGGCCGCCCCGCGGAGTTCGACCCGCTCGCCGTCCAGCCGCTCGCCGTTCGTGAGTTCGAGTTCGTAGGCGGCCGGCCGGTCGGACGGTTCGAGCTCCATCGTCACCTCCGGAGCGGGCTCGTTGCGGTCGGTCGCGCCGAACGCGACGTAGGCCGCGACCGACGCCAGCAGGACGGCTATCGCGACCAGCAACACCGTCCCGATCACCGGCGACAGCCCGCGGCGTGCTCGTCGACTGCGCACGGCGGACGTACTCGACCCCGACAGTTCAAGGCAACGAGTCGATTCACGCTCGCTAGACGCCGTCGAACCGATTCGGGACGGAGTCCCGAGCGGAGGAGGCGACCGCGAGGCGGTCGGTCAGTCGTGGCGGAAGGCGCGCTGGCCGGTCATGACCATCGCGATGTCGTGGTCGTCGGCGGCTTCGATCACCATGTCGTCGTTCTTCGACCCGCCGGGCTGGATGACCGCCTCGATCCCGGCTTCGGCGGCCTTCTCGATGCCGTCCGGGAACGGGAAGAACGCGTCCGAGGCCATGACGGCGCCATCGGCCGTCTTGCCCTCCGCGTCCTTCTCCGCTTTCATCCCGGCGATCTCGACCGCGTCGACGCGGGAGACCTGCCCGGCGCCGACGCCCACGGTCTCAGTGCCTTTCGCGAAGACGATGGCGTTGGACTTGACGTGCTTGATGGTCTGCCAGGCGAACAGCATCGCCTCGACCTGCTCGTCGGTGGGCTCGCGCTCGGTGACGACCTCCAGGTCGTCGGCCGTGAGCGCCTGGGTGTCCCGCTCCTGGACGAGTCGGCCGCCGACGAGCTTCTTCTCGGTCGTCGTCTCCGTCACGTCGAAGCTGTCGGACACGTCGAGCACGCGGAGGTTGTCCTTCTCGAACAGCGTCTCCAGCGCGGCGTCGGTGTAGCCCGGCGCGACGACGACCTCCTTGAACGAGTCGACGATCTGTGCGGCGGTCGCCTCGTCGCACTCGCGATTCAGGGCGACGATGCCGCCGAAGGCGCTCTTGGGGTCGGTCGCCAGCGCGTCCGCGTAGGCGTCAGCCAGGGTGTCGGCCGTGGCACAGCCCGCGGGGTTGGTGTGTTTGATGACCGCCGCGGCCGGCTCGTCGAACTCCTTGATGAGGTTCAGCGCGCCGTCGGCGTCGTTGTAGTTGTTGTACGACAGCGCCTTGGCGCCCTCGTTCAGCTGGTCGGCGCCGACGACGCTGGCCTCGTCGACCGTCGCGTCCGCGTAGACGGCGGCGTCCTGGTGGGGGTTCTCCCCGTAGCGCAGGTCGGCAGCGCGGTCCTCGGAACTGAACAGCCGTGCAGGGAGGTCCCCGCCGGTGTTGCCCTCGACGGAGACGCGGTTCGACTCGTAGTCGACGGTCACGCGGTCCTCAGCGAACCACTTGACTGCGCGCGGGTACGCCTTGAACTCGCCCTCGTAGAGCACCCGGTCTTTGAGGTCCTCGGCGTCGTCGCCCTCGTAGACGGGGATCGGCTCCTGGGTGACGACGGGGCCGCCGTCGACCTCTTCCTCGATGATCTCGCCGTCGTCGTCGATGGCGTTGGTGACGACGTGGACGGTGCAGCCGACCACGTCCGCGCCGTAGTCGAGCGCGTCGCCCCACGCGTCCATGCCGGGGAAGGCGGGCAGCAGGGACGGGTGGACGTTCAGCGTCGTCGGCGCCGCGTCGAGGAACGTGTCCGACAGCAGGCGCATGTAGCCGTCCAGGGTCACCAGGTCGAAGTCGTAGCCGCCCAGCGCGTCGAGGACCCGCCGCTCGTGGTCGCGGCGGTCCTCGCCGTCGTCGCGCTCGACGACCTCGGTCGGAATCTCTCGCTCGGCCGCCGCGTCGAGGACGGGCGCGTCGGCGTCGTTCGTCAGGATAACCGAAAACTCGGCGCCCCCGGGGGCGCGGTCGGCGATATTCAACAGGTTCCGCCCGCGGTTGCTCGCCATCCCTGCGAGTTTCATGTTCGAAGGGCCGCCGCGGCCGCGCAAAGTAGTTGCGAATCGGCCGGGACACAGTCGACACTGTCGACATAACCGCGCGACCGCCACGGCGGCCGCGCGATCGGCTGTGGGTGGGGAGCGGTCGAGCGACCCGTCGTGGGCGGCGGCCGCGTCGGCTGTGGGCGGCGACGCCGAAGCGAGCCGTGCGAGAGCGCCGCGACGGCCGCGACCGCCGACCGACACGCTCTTTGGCCGACTCGCCGGAGGAGCGACCATGACCGACCGATCGCCGCTGCGGGCCGTCTCGTCGCTGGACGGCCGCTACGCGCGGTACACCGAACCGCTGGTCGACTACGCCAGCGAGGCGGCGCTCATGCGGGCGCGTACCCGCGTCGAGATCGAGTACCTGATCGCGCTCGCCGACCTGTCCGAGACGCCGCTGGAGATCGACTCCGCCCAGCGCGACCACCTGCGGGCCGTCTACGAGGCGTTCGACGACGAGGACGCGGCGCTCGTCAAGCGCATCGAGACGGAGGGGTACGGCGACTATTCCGCCACCAACCACGACGTGAAGGCCGTCGAGTACTTCGTCCGCGAGCACCTGCCCGAGGACCTCGACGCGGCCCACTGGATCCACTTCGGGCTCACCAGCGAGGACGTGAACAACCTCGCCCACCGGCTGCTCGTCAAGCCGGCCGTCGAGGAGGTGCTCGTCCCGCAACTGCGCGACGTGCGCGACGCCCTCGTCGAGCAGGCCCGCGAGCACCGCGACCTGCCGATGCTCGCCCGGACCCACGGCCAGCCCGCCACCCCGACGACCTACGGGAAGGAACTGGCCGTCTACGCCTCGCGACTCGGCCGGGCGCTCGGCCGCATCGAGCGGGCGACCGCGGAGATCTCGGGCAAACTCGCCGGCGCGTCGGGCACCTACGCTGCCCACGACGCGGCCTACCCCGACGTGGACTGGCAGTCGTTCTCCCGCACCTTCGTCCGCGACCTGGGGCTGGAGCACGAGCCGCTGACGACGCAGGTCAACCCCTGCGACGACCTGGCCGCGCTCTTCGACGCGCTCCGCGGGGCCAACAACGTCCTGCTGGACCTGGATCTCGACGTGTGGCTCTACGTCTCCGACCGCTACCTCGGCCAGGAGGCCACCGAGGGCGAGACCGGCTCGTCGACGATGCCCCACAAGGTCAACCCGATCGACTTCGAGAACAGCGAGGGCAACCTCTCGAAGGCCAACTCCGACCTGGTCTTCCTCGGCGACTACGTCACGACCTCGCGGCTCCAGCGGGACCTCTCGGACTCGACGGTCAAGCGCAATATCGGTGCCGCGCTGGCCCACTGTCTCATCGGCTACGCGAAGCTGGAGAACGGGCTGGAGAAGGTCGTCCCGAACGAGCAGGTCATGGCGGACGACCTCGAAGGGACACCCGAGATCATCGGCGAGGCCGTCCAGACGATCCTCCGTCGGGAGGGCTTCGACGACGCCTACGAGCACGTGAAGGAGGCCACCCGCGGCCGAGACGTGTCGATGGCCGACTTCGAGGCGATGATCGACGACCTCGACGTGACCGAGGACGTGCGCGCGGAACTGCACGCGCTGACGCCGGCGGGCTACACCGGCGTCGCGAGCGAACTCGTCGACGACGCGCGGGAGTAGCGGGCTCGACACCGACCGCGCCGGACACCGGCGACGGACGGCCACAGACCTTTGTCCGCGTGAGCCGTACCCACGGGTATGTTCCGCGACCGGACTGCCGCGGGCGAGCGGCTCGCGGACGCGCTCGAAGAGCGCGGCGTCGCCGCCGACATCGTCCTCGCGATCCCCCGCGGGGGACTCCCGCTGGGGCGGGCCGTGGCCGACCGGCTGGGCGCGCCGCTGGACGTGGTCGTCGCCTCGAAGATCGGCGCGCCGCACAACGAGGAGTACGCTATCGGCGCGGTCGCCGAGGACGGCGCGGCGTGGCTCAATGATGGCGCGCTCGACCAGTTGAACGTGAGCGACGCCTACCTCGCCCGCGAGCGGGAGCGCGAGCGCGAAGTCGCCGCCGGGAAGGCCGCGACTTACCGCGACGGCGACCGCCCGGCCCTGACCGGCAGGCGGGTCGTGGTCGTCGACGACGGCGTCGCCACCGGCGCGACGATGCGCGCCTGTCTCCGGTTCGTCCGCGACGAGGAGCCCGAATCGCTGGTCGTCGCCGTTCCCGTCGGCCCGCCGGACACGCTCGACGAACTCGCGGAACTGGCGGACGAGGTGGTCGCCGTCGAGCGCCCGCGGAACTTCCGGGCGGTCGGCGCTCACTACCGGAACTTCGCCCAGGTCAGCGACGAGAAAGCGATGTCGTACCTGGCGTGAACGCCGCGTCGGTACTCGGGCCGGCTCCCGCCGGCTCAGGCCGTCGGTTCGGCGCCGCGCAGGCGCGGCAGGACGATGTGGTAGGCGACGTTCAGCGCGCCGTAGATGAGCAGGGCGCCGACGGCGACCTCCCAGAGGCCGAACGTCGTCTGCCCGGCGCCGAGGTCGTGCAGTCCGGCCCGTTCCGTGAGCACGCCGGCGACCGCCATCGCGCCGGCGATCGCGACGTACAGGACCACGCCGAGCGCCTCGGCGACCGGTCCCAGCAGGAGTTCTCGCATTGCCGTCCCGTATGCCGCACCCGACCAAAGAAGTTCCGTGAGACGGAGTGACACTCCCTCACAGTGGATTTTTGCCCCGGGGCGAGGAACCGGGGCCCATGGCACACCACGCGAGTATGGATTACGCCACCTACGCGAAGACGGGCTTTCTCATCGGTGTCGCGCTGTTCGTCCTCGGCGGGCTGGGCGAGATCGTCGGCTCGACAGTCCTCGGCGGGCTCCCGGGCTGGGAGCGGACGCTGTTGTTCGACATGGAGGTCATCGGCATCGCGCTCGGGCTGTTCTCGCCGCTCGTGTTCGGCGTCGTCGCGCCGCTGGTCGAGTGACGGGCTTATAACAGCGCGTCGACGGCGTCGCGGACGGCCCGCGCGGCCGCCCGGACCTCGTCGCGGCGGACGTACTCGCGTTCGCTGTGGGCCACCGCGCCCTCGTCGTCCGCGAGGTCGCCGGGGCCGAACACGACCGTCGGGGCGTGCTCGGCGAAGTACGAGGCCTCCGTCGCGGCGCCGAACGGCCGCACCTCGCGGCCGCTGGCGGCCGCCAGCGCCTCGACGAGCGGGTCGTCCCGGTCGGTCGCGAAGGCGGTCAGGAACGGCGTCTCACGCGGCGAGAGGGCCACGTCCATGTCCATCCCCGAGGGGACCCACTCCGAGAGGTGCTCGGCCAGCCCCGACTCGAACGCCTCGGGCGTCTCCGGCGGGACCGGCCGCCGGTCGAAGGTGAGCACGCACCGCTCGGGCACCTGGTTCGTCACCTCGCCGCCCTCGACGACAGTCGGCGTGAGCGTCGGCCGACCGAGCGACTCGTGGGCACCGGGACCGCGCTCGTCGTCGTAGCTCTCCATCGCCTGGAGTATCGGGGCGATCGCGCGGATCGCGTTCGCGCCGCTCTCGGGGGTGGCCGCGTGGGCCGCCGCGCCAGTGATCGTGACCGTCCCCTCGTACTGTCCGCGGGCGGCGTTGCACACGTCCAGTCCCGTGGGTTCGCCGACGACGAACCCGTCCGCGTCGAGCGTCCCCGCGAGGTGGGCGGCGCCGGACTGGACGGTCTCCTCGTCGGGCGTGATCGCCAGCGTCAGCCGGTTGTCCTCGCCGACACCGACGCTGAGGAACGCGTCGACGAGCGCCGCGAGCGGCCCCTTCGCGTCGCAGGCGCCCCGCCCCTCGACGACGGTCCCGTCCTCGCGCTCGGCGAACGGGACGTGGGGCGGCACCGTGTCGATGTGGGTGTTCAGGACGAGGTGGGTACCCTCGTCAGAACTGCTCTTCGCCGCATCGCCGGGCTCGTACCCCTCGCCGGTCCGCGTGGCGAGCGTGTTGCCCGCCTCGTCGACGACCGGCTCCGCGCCGGCGGCGTCGAGCGTCTCGACCAGCAGGTCGCGCATCGCCTCGACGGACTCGTGGGACTCGGTGCGGACCGCCCGCTCGTGGAACTCCAGCGCGTCGAAGGTCATCGTTCACCGCTCCCGATATCGTCGTTCACGGTCCGCTCGCCCGCCTCGCGCTCGACGCGCGTCACGTCGTCCATCGACTCCCGGCGGCGGACGACCCGCGCGTCGCCGTCCTCGATGGCCACTTCGGCCGGTCGGGGCTGGGAGTGGAACTGGTTGGCGAGTTCGTAGCCGTACGCGCCCGCGTTGCCGATGGCCAGCAGGTCCCCGCGCTCGGGGCGGGCGACCGGCCGGTCCGTGCAGAACACGTCCGCGCTCGTACAGCACGGGCCGCCGACCGAGACGGGCTCGGCCGGTCGGTCGGGCGCCGAGACGTTGCCGATGGGGTGGTAGGAGTCGAACATCGCCGGCCGGATCAGCGTCGCCAGCGACGCGTCCACCCCCACGACGGTCGTCTCCGGGGTCTCCTTGACCGTGTTCACCTCGGTCAGGATGACCTCGCTGTCGGCGACGACGTACCGACCCGGTTCGAGCTTGATCCGCGCGTCGAGGTCGCCGACGGCCTCCCGCACTCGATCGCCGACGACATCCATGTCCAGCGGCTCCTCCTCCTCGCGGTAGGGGACGCCGAAGCCGCCGCCGAAGTCGACGAACTCCAGGTCCGCGTCGCCGACCTCGCGGGACAGATCGGCCACTTTCGCGATGGCCCGGCAGTGGTCGTCCAGGTCGTCGTGGAGGACGCCCGACCCCATGTGGGCGTGCAACCCCACCAGGTCGAACCGCTCGCGCAGGTCCGCCGCGAGGTCGACCACCTCATCGTAGGGGATCCCGAACTTGGCGTCCTTCCCCGTGGCGACCTTCTCGTGGTGGCCGGTGCCGATGCCGGGGTTGACCCGGATGGCGACGCGGCCGTCGTAGCCCCGTTCTTCCAGCCGGTCGAACGTGTCACGGGCGCCGCCGGTGACGGTCAGCCCGGGATGGTCGGCGCCCAGTTCGGCGGCGTAATCGAGGTCGGCGTCCGGCGGGTTGACCGCCGTGTACTGGAGCGTGTCGGGGTCGGCGCCCGCCTGGATGGCGCGCTGGAGTTCCCCGCGGGCCGCGCACTCGATGTCCGCACCCGCGTCCAGCAGCGTCGCGAGCACCGCGCGGCCGGTGTGGGCCTTCGCAGCGTACATGACGTGGGCATCGGGGAACGCCGACGCGAACCGCTCGTAGTTCTCCGCGACCCTGTCGAGGCCGACGACGTACAGCGGCGTGCCGTGGTCGGCCGCCAGCGACGACAACTGCTCGGAGTCCCAGTCTGCGACGCGACGGACCGGCGGCGAGGGGTGGCTCATTGGCGGTACACGGGCACGGCGCGATACAAGCGTTGCGAACCATCTTTTCCGCGAGGGGCGGGCAAACCGCGCCCACCCCTCCGCCAAAAACATGGGTGAAAAAGCGCGAGCGGTAAAGCCGCTCGCGTGAACCGCGCGCCGCAGGCGCGCGGATGCTCGGTGCGGAGGACACACCGCTCCGAGAGCTACGCCACTCGGAAGAGTTCTTATGGCGTCCGAGACGATACCCGGGGTATGGACGGAGACAGCGGGGGCGGGACGGGACACACTTCGACGGGGGGAACGACGGACGGGGAAGTGAGAAGTAGCGCGACCAGTGAGGGGTCGAGTTCCAACGACATCGGAGCCAAGGACCTCAAAGCGCTGGGATACGACGTCGAAGTGGACGACCCGGATGCGGACCCGACGGACTCCGGACCTCCGCTCGCGAAGTACGCGCTGTACCTCTCCGTCCTCGTCGCCGTGCTTTTGATCGTACTGTTCGGTCTGTGACGTCACGGACAGGAGCCGCCGCGACCAGTGGGCAGAACTGCTGGATCAGGCGAGCGCTCTCGGCCGTTCACGTCCGGCCTCGCACGAATTCGACGAACTCCTCGGCACTCACGTCGAAGCGAACGGCCGGCTTGAACCCGCCGAGGTGGGTCCCGCGCTCGGTCGCCGACGCCGGCGCCAGCGCGTCCGCGACCCCCTCGTCCATGTAGTAGTTCGGCCCCTGTCGCCGGTCGCTGAGCCGCACCGCCCGGTCGAGAAGGCCCCCTGGCTCCTCGCCGGGGACGATCACCACCGGCCGCGGCCGGTCGGTGAATTCCGGGTCGTGGTAGTACAGGTCGCCGTGCCCGGCGAAGCGTTTGGCGTGTGCGTTGTCGGGGTGCTCGGTGAGGATCGACTCCACGTCGGCCCGATCCATCGCCGGGTCAAGCACGACCGGCGGCTCCGCGACCGTGAAGTAGCCGAACAGGTACCGATGTTTGTAGTCGCTGTCGGACCCCGGGAAGCCGCCGTAGAACGCGACGATGTCGCCGGGGTCCAGCTCGCGGAGTTTCGCCACGTAGCCCGGCCGGTGCTCGCCGTATGTGAGCGCCGCCAGGTTCGGGTCGCGGTGGACCGAACAGTCCCGGACCGCCGCCGGGTCGGTCACCCACTCGCCGTCGCTCCCCGGGCGGACCCCGTCGAGCAGGTCCGCGAGCGTCCCCTCCCCGTGGCGCCGGTCGAGGGTGCCGTACGTGGCCGTCTCGGCGGGCGCGCCCTTCTCCGGGATCGGGACGTACTCGAAGCGACCTTCGGCGTCGACACCCGGGACAGGGCGGACGTTGCCGGTGTCGGCGCCGACGCCGCAGCAGACGACTGTCACGGCCGAGGATCGGCGCGGAGCGCGAAAAAGGGACCGAAAGGCGACGGCGGGTAGCGCCGCTTCGTCCGGACGTGTCCGCTCGGCGGTCGGACGGCGACCGCCGGCGGTTCCGCCCGGGTCCACGCCTGACAGCGGACCCGGAGCGGACGGGTGAGAGGGTGTGGCGGACGGCAGTGACACCGACCGACGGGATGGCGTGTGACAGGTGCCGTCGGGGTGTCGGGAGCCGACAGACAGCTGTCGACCGACGGCCCGGGGCGGGCCGTCCCAGCGGCGGACTGGAGGGCGCGTCGACAGGGCGGCTGTCGGCACCCGAGGATAGCGGGGCTCCGGAAAAATCGCTACCGGATGGTTCAACTCCCGTTTGAGTTTCCCGTCGCCACGGGGTCTACTCCCGCAGCGCGTCTTCCCGCTCGGTCGCCCCGCAGCCACCTTTTTCTCACCCGGGTCTCCTCGTTCGCTCCGCTCACTGCGGGAACCCGGGGCAAAAACGTGGGCGAAAAATCGCTCGCTCCCGTCGGTCGCTCGCGGTGAACCGCGCACAGCAGGCGCGCGGATGCTGTGTCTATTCCCGCAGCGCGTCTTCCCGCTCGGTCGCCTCCAGCGTCTCCTCCTCGACGCTCGTGGCGACGACGGCGGGCTTGTACGCGCCGCCGTCGATGAGGTCGTGGTCCGAGACCGACGACTCGACGAAGCGGGTAAAGGCGCGCCGCTCCGGCGGGAGTTCGCCGTACAGCACTTCCTCCTCGACGAGGTCGTAGACGGGGATGCGCGGCGTCAGGAGGGTGTTCTCCCCGACGACGGAGTTCTCGCCGACGACGAACCCGGAGGTGACGCGACAGCCCGCGCCCAGCGAGACGCCGTCCTCGACGATGACCGGCGCGTCCTCGACCGGTTCGAGGACGCCGCCGATGAGCGTGTTCGCGCCGAGTTTGACGTTGTCCCCGATCTGGGCGCACGAGCCCACGGTGTCACAGGAGTCGACCAGTGTCCCGTCGCCGACGTGGGCGCCGATGTTCACGAACGCCGGGGACATCAGGATCGCGTCGCTACCGACGTAGGCGCCGCGGCGGATGACCGTCCCGTCGGGCGTGTTGCGCGTGCCGCGCTCGGCCAGATCGTCGGTCTCGCGCAGCGGGAGCACGTCGTGGTAGGCCACGTCGCCGTACTCGCGGGCCTCGGTCTCGCGCAGGCCGAAGTTCAGCAGGATGCCCTGCTTGACCCACTCGTTGGCCTCCCATCCGTCACTCCCCTTCTCGGCGGCCCGCACGTCGCCCGCCTCCAGCGCGGCGAGGAAGTCGTCGAGCACCGCGAGGTGGTCGTCGGTCGCGTCGGCGGCCGTCAGACCGTCCTGTTTCTTCGCCCAGAGGTCCTCGATGTCGGCTTGCAGACTCATTGTGCGGGCGTTCACGCGCCGGAACAATAGCGCTGTGGTCTCGCGTCGAGGCGCCCCGGAACGGCCGCCCGTCCACCGCTCAGGCCTCGTCTATCACGTCGTCGAACTCGTGCCAGCCGTCGCCCCGGTCGGCCAGCCAGGCCGCCGCGTCGAGCGCGCCCGCGGCGAAGACCCCGCGGTCCTCCGCGCGGTGCGAGAGATTGAGCACCTCGTCGTTGCCCGCGAGGACCAGTTCGTGCTCGCCGCGCACGTCGCCCGCGCGCCGGGCGAAGACGCCGATCTCGTCGTCGTTCCGAGGGGCGTGGCCCTCGCGGCCGTAAACCGGCTCCACGTCGCGCTCGTCCTGGACGGTTTCGAGAATGGTGTTCGCCGTCCCGGAGGGCGCGTCGACCTTCCCGTTGTGGTGGGTCTCCATCAGTTCGAGGTCGTAGCCCTCCAGCGCCCCGACCGCCTCGCTCACCGTCCGGAGGAGCACCTGGATGCCCCGCGAGAAGTTCGTCGCTTTGAGGACGGGGACCTCGTCGCTCGCCGCTTCGAGCGCCTCGAACCCCTCGTCGTCGAAGCCGGTGGTCCCGACGACCAGGCCCACGCCGGCCTCGGCGCAGGCGTCGACGATGCCGAGCGTCGCGTCCGGCAGGGAGAAGTCGACGACCACGTCGGGGTCGTACTCGGCGAGCGCGGCCGGGACCTCCTCGGCGCCGACGACGGGGACGCCGCCGACCTCGCCGGCGTCGGTCCTGTGGAAGCCGAGAACGACTTCCACGTCGTCGCGCTCGCTCGCCGTCTCGATGACCGTCCGACCCATCCGTCCCGCGGCGCCGTTGACCGCGATCCGCGTGCTCATCGTTCGATCTCGGCGTAGTCGTCCTCGTAATCGAAGGTTTCGGATTCCAGATCGTCCAGCACAGCCTGCAGGTCGTCCCGGTACTCCTCGGAGAGCCGCGTCAGCGGCGAGCGCAGTCGCGCCGGGCCGTATCCGCGGATCTGCATGGCTTCCTTGACCGGGATGGGGTTGGTCTCGACGAACAGTTCGCGGAACAGCGGCCCCAGCCGGTGGTGGATCTCCCGGGCGCGCTCGAAGTCGCCGGCCAGCGCGGCGCCCACCATCGCACAGGTCCGTTCGGGCTCGACGTTGGCGGCGACGCTGATGGCGCCCGTCCCGCCGACCGAGAGCATCGGCAGCGTCATCCCGTCGTCGCCCGAGAGCACGTCCAGGTCGGTGTCGCGCGTCCGCTCGACGATCTCGCTGATCTGTCCCATGTCGCCGCTGGCGGCCTTGTAGCCCTGAACATTCGGATGCTCGGCGAGTTCGGCGATCGTCTCGGGGTCGATGTTGCGCCCCGTGCGAGAGGGGACGTTGTAGACGATCTGCGGGAGGTCGACCTCGTCGGCGATGCGCTCGTAGTGGTCGACGAGCCCGCGCTGTTCGGGCTTGTTGTAGTACGGCGAGATGAGCAGGAGGGCGTCGGCGCCGGCGTCGGCCGACCGGCGGGACAGCGACAGCGCCTCTCGGGTGTTGTTCGAGCCGGAGCCGGCGATGACGGGCACGTCGTCGACGGCGTCGACGACCGCCTCGATCACTTCGATGTGTTCGTCGTGAGTCATCGTCGCGGACTCGCCCGTCGAACCGCAGGGGACGAGGCCGTCGACGCCCGCGGATTCGAGCCGCTGGGCGTCGCGCCGGAGTGTCTCGAAGTCGATGCTGCCGTCGTCGTCGAACGGCGTGCACATGGCGGGGTACACGCCGCGGAACTGGAATGTCATTGGTCGGTGTTCGCGTCGGTTGGTGATATGTGGGTCGGTCGCGGCCGGTCCGCGGGGTCGCGACGCCAGCGGCGAGCGAACCGCGAGTCGCGACTCCGGTCGAAATCGACCCGCGACGAGTGCGCCACGCTCGCCGCGAGCCGCTCACGACCGTTTCGGTTTCGGAGAAGCGGCGGATACCCCCGGCTCGCCGGCATCGTCGACCGCGAGCGCGGGGTAGTCCATGTCCGAGAGAGGCGCGTCGAGCGACTTATTCGTTGCGGAGGCCGGTCCGGGCGCGGGACGAGCCGGCGGCGTTCCCGCTCGGACGAACGCGGTGAAACTTCGAGTTCCTCGTCCCCGGTCAACAGGTCGAACCCCACCCGGCTCGTCTCCGGTGAGCCGGTCGAACCCCGTCCGGTGGACGACCGTGTGCCCGGGTTCCGGCTGGAGCGGGTCTCAGTCGTCGGCCTGCCCGTGAGTAGCGGCGCCGGACTCGGAGGCGGGGGCGGCCGGCTCCGGCAGTTCCGTGCGCACGTCGGCGCCCTCGCGCTCTTCGATGATCTCGGCGTAGGCGTCGGGCATCACCTTCGTGAAGTTGTCCAACTGTTCGTCCCAGTCGGACAGAAGCTCCGCGGCGCGGTCGGAGTCGGTGTACTCGGCGTGGTTCTCGACCAGCCGGGTGACCATCCCCCGGTCGAGTTCGTCTATCGTCGGCTCGACCGAGACCATCCCGGTGTTGGCCTTGCGGGCCAGTTCGCCGTCGGGGTCGTGGACGTAGGCGACGCCGCCGGACATCCCGGCCGCGAAGTTCTTGCCCGTCTCCCCGAGGACGACGATGGCGCCGCCGGTCATGTACTCGCAACCGTGGTCGCCGACGCCCTCGACGACGCCCTTCACGCCGGAGTTGCGGACGGCGAACCGTTCGCCGGCGACGCCGTTGACGTAGGCCTCGCCCTGGGTCGCGCCGTACAGCGCGACGTTGCCGATGACGACGTTCTCGTCGGCCGCGTAGTTGGCGTTCTCGGGCGTCCGGACGACCAGCTTGCCGCCCGAGAGCCCCTTGCCCACGTAGTCGTTGGCCGAGCCGACCAGATCCATCGTGATCCCCTGCTGGAGGAAGGCGCCGAAGCTCTGTCCGGCGGTGCCCTCAAGCCGGCACTCGACGGTGTCGTCGGGTAGCCCCTCGCCGCCGTACTCGCCGGATATCTCGTTCGAGAGCGTCGCGCCGACGGCGCGGTTGGTGTTGTCCACCTCGGTCGAGATGGCGACGGGCTCGCCCGACTCGATGGCGGGCTCGGCTTCCTCGATGAGCTCCCAGTCGAGCGACTCGCTCACCTCGTGGGTCTGCTCGCGGGTCTTGTAGCGTTCGTCGTCGCCGGCGGGCTCGGCGATGACGCTCGAAAGGTCGACCTTCCTTGCCTTGGGCTGGCTCACGTCGGTCCGCTGGGCGAGCACCTCGGGGCGGCCGACCATCTCCTCGACCGTTCGGAAGCCGAGTTCGGCCATGATCTCCCGCAGTTCCTGGGCGACGAAGGTCATGTAGTTGATGACGTGCTGGGGCTCGCCGGGGAACCGATCCCGGAGCTTCTCGTTCTGGGTGGCGACCCCGACGGGGCAGGTGTTCTCGTGGCACTGGCGGGCCATCACGCAGCCGGAGGTGACCATCGACGCGGTGCCGAAGGCGTACCCCTCGGCCCCCAGGAGCGTGGCGACGGCCACGTCGCGGCCGGTCTTCATCCCGCCGTCGGTCGTCACCTCGATCCGGGAGCGCAGGCCCGTCGCGCGGAGCATCTGGTTGGCCTCCGCGAGGCCCAGTTCCCACGGGAGGCCGGCCGACTTGATGGAGGTCTTCGGGGAGGCGCCGGTGCCGCCGTCGTGGCCGGAGATGTGGACCTTGTCGGCGTTGGCCTTGGCGACGCCGGCGGCGATGGTGCCGATGCCGTCCTCGGCGACGAGCTTGACGTTCACGTCGGCGTCGGGGTTGGAGGCCTTCAGGTCGTGGATGAGCTGCTTGAGGTCCTCGATGGAGTAGATGTCGTGCAGCGGCGGCGGCGAGATGAGTCCGACGCCGGGCGTCGCGTAGCGGATCTGGGCGATCATCTCGTTGACCTTCTTGCCGGGGAGGTGGCCGCCCTCGCCGGGCTTGGAGCCCTGGGCCATCTTGATCTGCAGTTCGTCGGCCGAGGCGAGGTAGTGGCTGGTGACGCCGAACCGGCCGGAGGCGACCTGCTTGGTCGAGCAGTTCTTCTCGGTGTCGAACCGCTCGGGGGGTTCGCCGCCCTCGCCGGTGTTGGCCGTCGCGCCCAGCCGGTTCATCGCGATGGCGTTGTTCTCGTGCATCTCCGGGGAGAGGCTCCCCAGGGACATCGCCGCCGTCTCGAAGCGCTCGACGATCTCCTCGACCGGTTCGACCTCCTCGATCGGGACCGGATCGCGGTCGGAGTCGAACTCCAGCAGCCCCCGCAGCGTCTGGAGCTGCTCGTTCTGGTCGTTGATCTCGCTCGCGAACTCCTTGTAGCGCTCGTAGTCGCCCGTTCGAACGGCCTGCTGGACCTTGCCCACCGTCGAGGGGTTCCACTGGTGGTGGATGCCGCCCGAGCGGTTCTCGAACTCGCCCTGGCGTTCGAGATCGGGGTCCTCGCCCCAGGCGACCTCGTGGCGGTCGAGCAGGTCCTCCTCGATCTCCTCCAGCCCGATGCCCTCCGTCCTGTTGGCCGTGCCCTCGAAGTACTCGGCGACGAAATCGGAGGAGAGGCCGACCGCCTCGAAGATCTGGGCGCCCTGGTAGCTCTCGACCGTCGAGATGCCCATCTTGGCCATCGTCTTCAGGAGGCCGTCCTCGAGGGCGTTGACGTAGGCGTCGATGGCCGTCGCGAGTTCGGCGCCGTCCGGCCCCGCGACCAGGTCCTCGATGGTCTGGTAGGCGAGGTAGGGGTTGACCGCGCCCGCGCCGTAGCCGACGAGCGTGGCGATGTGGTGCACAGTTCTGGGATCGCCGGACTCGAGGACGAGCCCGACGTGGTTTCGCAGGCCGTTGCGGACGAGGTGGTGGTGGATCCCGCCGACGGCCAGGAGGCTCGGGATGGCGATGCGGTCCTCGCCGGCCGCCCGGTCCGAGAGGACGAGCACGTCGTGGTCGGTGGCGGCCTCCGAGGCCGCCTCGCGGGCGTCCTCGACGGCCTCGCGCAGGTCGGTCTCGTCGGGGTCGTAGGTGATGTCGACCACTGCCGAGGACATCCCGTTCTCGTCCAGATCGCGGATGGTCGCGGTCTGCTGGTCGGTCAGCACCGGCGAGTCGACGACGAGCTGGCGAGCGTGTTCGGGCGACTCGTCGAGCAGGTTGCGCTGGTGGCCGAGCCGGGACTCAAGCGAGGTGACCAGTTCCTCGCGGATGTAGTCAAGCGGCGGGTTGGTGACCTGGGCGAACAGCTGCTTGAAGTAGGTAAAGAGGGGGCGGTTGAACTGCGAGAGCACCGAGAGGGGGGTGTCGTCGCCCATCGACCCGACGGGGTCTTTGCCCTTCTCGGCCATCGGCTCGATGAGGTGGTCGACCTCGTCGTAGGTGTAGCCGTACTGGGCCTGGTAGGCCCGCAGCTCGTCGAAGTCGTGCTGCGGGAGGTTCGTCGGTTCGTCGACCACGTCGGCGAGGTCGACCTGCTCCTCGGCGACCCACTCGCCGTACTGCTCGTCGGTGAGCCCGTCGAAGACCTCCTCGTCGGGGATGACCCGGCCCTCCTCGGGGTCGGCGAGGAACAGCTGGCCGGGCTGGAGGCGTCCCCGTTCCTCGATGTCGGCGGGGTCGGTGTCCAGCGCGCCCGCCTCGCTGGCCATCACGAGCGTGTTGTCGGTCGTCACGTCGTAGCGGCAGGGCCGCAGGCCGTTGCGGTCGAGGACGGCGCCGACGCGCTCGCCGTCGGTGGCGGCCACGAGGGCGGGGCCGTCCCACGGTTCGACCAGCGAGGCGTGGTAGTCGTACCAGTCGCGGCGCTGGCCGCTCACGTCGTTGGCCTCGCCGCGCCACGCCTCGGGGATGAGCATCCGCAGCGCGTGGGGCAGATCCCGGCCTTCGAGCATCAGCAGTTCCAGCGCGTTGTCGACGCTGGCGGTGTCGGACTGCTCGGGGTCGTCGATGATCGGCTTGAGCTTGTCCACGTCGTCGAACGCGTCGGAGTCCAGATCTGTCTCCCGCGCGCGCATCCAGTTGATGTTGCCCTGGATGGTGTTGAACTCGCCGTTGTGGATGATACCGCGGTACGGGTGCGCGAGGTGCCACGCGCCCAGCGTGTTCGTCGAGAAGCGGGCGTGGACCATCGCGAAGGTCGTGTCGACGCGCTCGTCGGTCAGGTCCGGGTAGTAACCGGCGACCTGCTCGCCTTTCAGCAGGCCCTTGTAGACGACCCTGTCGGTGGCCAGCGAGACGACGTAGAACCGCTCGTGGCCAGCCGGTTCGGTCTCCTCGACGTGGGTCTCCAGGGCGCGGCGCGCGGTGTACAGTTGCCGGTCGAACGCGTCGCCGGTCAGCCCCTCCGCCGACTCGACGAAGGCCTGGACGACCTCGGGCTCGGAGTCCAGCGCCGTCTGTCCGAGGTCGGCGTTGTCCGTCGGGACGGTCCGCCAGGCGACCACGTCGAGGCCCTCCTTGGCGAACTGGGCTTCCACGATCCCCTTCAGTTCGTCGCGGGCCTCGTCGTCCTCTTTCGGGAGGAACAGCGACCCGACGGCGTACTCGCCGGGCGTGAGGTCGGCGTCCACTTCGTCGGCGAAAAAGTCGTGGGGCGTCTGGATCATGACGCCCGCGCCGTCGCCGGTCGCCTCCTCGGCGCCCGTGGTGCCGCGGTGTTCGAGGTTCTCGAGCAGCTCCAGTCCGTCCGCGAGGACCCAGTGCCCACCGTCGCCGTCGAGGTCCATCACGACCCCGACGCCGCAGTTGGACCGCGCGTCGGCCGGGTCCGCCAGCCGATGGTCCCCGTCGTCGCGAGAGAACGTACTCATGTGTCCCGTCCCTTCCCGGTACCCCGATAAAACGGTTTGCCTGATAGACTATATGAGCGTTATATCCACACTAAGGTGTATTAAGGGCCTTGGGGGCGTAATACCTCACGAACGAACAGGGCATTCTCGATACCTGATCGTAGTTACTCGAAAGAGTGGTTCGTTACCGTATAAAGGTAGCTACGAGGCGAAATATATGGAAGAACGATCGAAAAACGAGATTAAAACGAAACGGGGGCGCCCGAAGTTGACGAACGTGTGGGCGTCGACCTACGGCCAGGTGCCGGCCTGTTCGGCGGCGTCGAGGACGCGCTGGATCGCGACGACGTAGGCGGCGACCCGCAGGCTCGGCAGGTCGTGTTCCTCGTAGGCGTCGACGAGCGTGTCGAACTGCTCGACGACGATGTCCTCGAGTTCCTCGTTGACGCGCTGCTCGTCCCAGTAGAAGCGCTGGCGATTCTGCACCCACTCGAAGTACGACACCGTGACGCCGCCGGCGTTGGCGAGGATGTCCGGGGCGATGATGACGTCCTTGTCCTCGAGCACGTCGTCGCCCTTGGGCGTGATCGGGCCGTTGGCGGCCTCGGAGATCACGTCGGCCTGGACGCCCTCGGCGATCTCCTCGTCGATGGCGTTCTCCAGGGCCGCGGGGATCAGGAGATCCACGTCGAGCTGGAGCAGTTCGTCGTTGGAGACCGCCTCGTCGGCCTCGTGGTAGCCGACGACGCTGCCGGTCTCGCGCTTGTGGTCCTTGGCGGCGACCGGGTCGAGGCCGCCCGCGCTGTAGATACCGCCGCTGGAGTCGGAGACGGCGACCACGTCGGCGCCCATCTCGTCGACGAGCTTCGCGGAGATCCAGCCGGCGTTGCCGTAGCCCTGGACGGCGACGGTCGCGTCGGCGATGTCCTCCCCGAGGTAGTCGAACGCCTCGCGGGCGGCGATGACCGTCGAGCGGCCGGTCGCCTCGACCCGTCCCTCGCTGCCGCCGCTGGAGATGTCCTTGCCGGTGATGACGCCCGGTTCCGTCGTGTTCTCCAGGGTCTCGTAGGTGTCCTTGATCCAGTTCATCTCCCGCTGGCCCGTGTTCACGTCGGGGGCGGGCACGTCGCGGTCCTCGCCGATGATCGGCGTCAGTTCCGTCGCGAAGGCGCGGGTGATCCGCTCCAGTTCGTCCTCGGAGTAGTCGTCGGGGTCGATGACGATCCCGCCCTTGCCGCCGCCCAGCGGGATCCCGACGGTCGCGGTCTTGTAGGCCATCCAGCCCGACAGCGCCTTGACCTCGTCGCGGGAGACCTGCGGGTGATAGCGGATGCCGCCCTTGTAGGGCCCGCGGTCGCCGTTGAACTGCGAGCGGTAGGCGCGGAACACCTCGACCGACCCGTCGTCCATCTCGACCGAGAGGTTCGTCTCCAGGATCCGCTCGGGGTTTTTCAGCCGCTCCAGCATTCCCTCGTCCACGTCGAGGTACTGCGCGGCCTCGTCGATCTGTTCCTGTAAGCTCTCGAACGGGTTTACGTCGGATCCCATGTGTGAACGCTCGTGGACTTCTGGTAAAAATAAAACGGAATCGTTCAGTAAAATGGCTCTATTCAGTTAGATTATTATCCAGGAAGGGGATACTGACAATAATAGGTATATAATCACATAAAGTGCGGGCCAGGGGGACGCGAACCGCCCGCCGCGGTTGCCGGGAGAGGGACGACCCGGATGGCGCGTCGGTGTCGGTCGACACCGGCCCGGAGCGGATCGGTCCCGCCGCCCGGCGGGGATTTCGTGCGAAATCGGCCGTCGTCTGCCGGTCGTCAGCCCGGAGTCTGACGGCCCTTTATGCCCCGCGACGAGTCACCTGCGTGTGCCGGGGGCGCGGCACGGTCACACGCTCCCGTTCCCCGCCTACGGCGAATCCCATCCTATCCCATCCTTCCGCGGTCCGTCGGTCTCAGGCTCGCGAGACCCTCGTCGGTTCCATCGCCAGCGTCACCGCCGCTCCGTCGACCGTCCACTCGCGGGTCAGGGCGAACTCGCCGTCCGGTCCGCCGCTGTCGGTCTCCTCGCTGCCCGCCGAGACTGACAGGTCGTCGACCCGGACGGCGCGGCGCAGTTCGTCGGCGTGGTCCGCCAGCGCCCCCGCCAGCGTCTCATCGTCGGTGCGGACCGCCAGTTGGACCCGCTCGTCGACGGTCAGATCGAGGTCGGCGCGCATCTCCTGGGCGCGCCGGGTCACGTCACGGGCCAGCCCCTCCCTGCGGAGGCGCTCCGGGAGCGACTCGTCGACGTAGACGGTCCCGCCGCCGAAGGGGACCCGCCGCACGCCGTCGGGGACGCGCTCGACGACCGACACCTGCTCGGCGGTCACCTCGCGGTCGGACCCGTCGACGGTGACGGTCAGCGGCAACTCGTCGGCCGGCCGCCCCTCGACGGCGTCGGCGACCGCGGCGGCGTCGTCCCGGAAGGCCGGGCCGAGCGCGTCCATCTCGGGGACGACCACCCGCTCGCGGGCGGGGTAGCGGTCGGTGCGATCGACGGACTCGGCGTTGGTGCGCTCGGCCAGCAACTCGCGGTGGGCGTCGACCGCCGCGGCGACCGTCTCGTCGTCGGTCTCGACGACGACCCCGGCGACCGGCCAGCGGTGCTTGCGACCCATCTCCTGGCGGGCGGTCGCCACGGCCCCCTCGACCGCGCGGAGCGCCGCGACTCGGTCGACCAGTTCCGGGCGGTCGGGCAGGCCGAGCGCGTCGGCGTCCGGCCAGGTCGTCGCGTGAACGGTCGGCTCGCCCGCGTCGGCGGGCCCGTCGAGCGCGCGGTAGAGCCGCTCGGCGAGGTGGGGCGCGAACGGCGCGAGTAGCCGGACGCACGCGCCCAGTACCGTCCCGAGCGTGTCGTAGGCGGCCCGCCTGTCCGCGGTCGAGTCGGGCGTCCAGACGCGGTCGCGGACCGTCTGGACGTAGTAGCGGGACACGTCCTCGACGAAGAAGTCGAGGACCGCATCGAGCGCGGCGTTCGGCTCGCGGTTCTCGAAGCCCGCGGTCGCCCGCTCGGTCACCTCGCGCAGGCGCGCGAGGACCCACTCGTCCAGCACCCGTCGATCGTCGGGGTCGGCGGCGAGTTCGACCGCGGGCTGGTAGTCGTCCTCGGCCATGAACATCGCGGCGAAGCGGGCGACGTTCCACACCACGTCGAACCGTTCGCGAGTCGTCTCGACGCCCGTCATCTCGGAGGTCATCGTCACGTCCTGGCCCTGCTGTTCGTGGCCGAGCAGGTGCGCCCGCAGGGCGTCGCGGCCGTGGGCCTCAGCGACTTCGGGCGGCCGGAGGACGTGCCCGCGGGACTTCGACATCCCCTCGCCGTCCAGCAGCGCCCAGCCGTGCATCAGCACCTCCTCGTAGGGCGCCCGGTCGGCGAACGCGACGCCGAGGTAGAGTTGCATCAGGAACCACCCGCGGGTCTGGTCGTTGCCCTCGACGACGAGGTCGGCGGGCCAGTCGTCGGGCCGGGGAGTCTCGCTCGGGCGCTCGCGCAGGCTCGCCCACGAGGCCACGGCGGAGTCGAACCACACGTCGAGCACGTCCGCGACCCGCTCGGCCTCCCCGCCACAGTCGGGGCAGGGGACGGTCACCTCGTCGACGACCGGACGATGAGGGTCTTCGGGCACCTCGTCCAGCCCGGCTCGCTCCGCGAGGTCCCCTCGCGAGGAGACGACGGTGTCGCGCCCGCAGTCCTCGCAGTGCCACACCGGGAGGGGACTCCCCCAGTAGCGCTGGCGGGAGACGTTCCAGTCCGGCGCCGCCTCGACGGTGTTGCGAAAGCGGCCGTCGCGGGCGTCGGCGGGGTACCAGGTCGTGTCGCTCACGGCGTCGAGCAGGTCGTCCTTCAGGTCGGTGACGCGGACGAGCCACTGCTCGGCGGCGCGCATCACCACGTCGGTGTCACACCGCGGGCACTGCGGGTACTCGTGGGCGAACCGCTCGGTGGCGAGGAGTGCGCCGGCCTCACGGAGCGCGTCCGTGACCGCCGCGCGGCCCTCGCCGTGGACGGCCAGGCCCGCGAACGGCCCCGCCTCGTCGGTGAATCGCCCGTCGAGATCCACCGGGGAGTAGACGGGCAGGTCGAGGTCGGCCTCACGGGCGCGCTCGAAGTCCTCGTGGCCGAACCCCGGCGCGGAGTGGACCAGCCCGGTCCCGTCGCCGCCCGTCTCGACGTAGTCGGCGTGGGCGACCGTTCCCTCCGGCGTCGGGTGGTCGGGGAGTCGGTCCGAGAGCGGGTGCTCGTAGGTGGCACCGACCAACTCGCTTCCACGGAGTGTCTCGGTGACTTCGTAGTTCCCGTCGGCGACGCCCAGCGCGTCCATCACCGCGTCGACTCGCTCGGCGGCGACGTAGAGGGGGCCGTCGACCGCGGTGCGCCCGGCGAGCGCGCCGTCGGCCACCTCCACGGCCGCGTACTCCCCGCTCTCGTCGACGGCGACGAACTGGTTGCCGACCAGCGTCCACGGCGTCGTCGTCCAGGCGACGAGGGTACCGTCGCGGTCGACATCCGTGAGCGGGAAGCCGACGTACACTGCCTCGACCGTCCGGTCCTCGTATTCCAGCCGCGAGTCCGAGACCGCCGTCTCGCAGCGCGGGCAGGTGTTGACGACCTGGTCGCCCCGCTCGACCAGTCCGCGCTCGTACAGCGCCGCGAAGGCGTCCCACACCGTGTCGACGTACTCGGGGTCCATCGTCTGGTAGACGTCGTCCCAGTCCATCCACACCGCCAGGTCGCGGAACTCCTCGTCCATGACGGCGCGCTGGTCCTCGACGAACGCGCGGCACTCGTCGACGAAGCGGTCGACGCCGTACGCTTCGACCGCGTCCTTCGTCCCGAACTCGTGCTCTTGCTCGACGTTCACCTCGACCGGGAGGCCGTGGGTGTCGTAGCCCGGCCGGGCGAGGACGGGGCGGCCCTGCATGCGGTGGTACCGCAGTAGCGCGTCCTTGAGGATCTTCCCCCAGGCGTTGCCGACGTGCATCCGCCCGCTGGTAAAGGGCGGTCCGTCGAGGAAGTAGAACGGTTCTCCGTCGTTCTCGGCGCCCCGCTCCTCGGCGCGGCGTTTCGCGTACTCGTAGGCGTAGCTGGTCTCGGCCGGCGCGTCGACGCCCGGGAAGGCGTCGCCGTCGGTCCAGTGGTCTTTGACGTGCTGTTCGACCGCGTTCGGGTCGTAGTGGTCCGGTAGTCGTTCCGGCATGGATGTCTCTCGTCGTGTCGGTTTTCGCGCGATGCGGGGCGACCGGGAAATCCACCGAGGACCCGGCCGCCGCTTGCGGAACGTGACTCACGGCACGAGCGGGCTCGCGGGAGCGACACGCTGGCGCGACTGCGCGCCGACGGGACTGGTGTCGCCCAGGTGCGGAACCGTCGTGCCCCGAGAAAGTAGGTACTATGCCCCTGACGGGGCAATAATCGAGACCGCCGCGGCGGGCACGCGGTGCCGCGTCATTACTCGTTGATTTCGTGTCGTCAGATAAATCGTTTTCGGCTGTGGGTGTCGGAGTATCAGTGAGTGCCGAGACCGGGAGCAGAACGGCCACAAACAGCGTGAAAGCCCCGACGCGTTCGACTCGGGGGCTTCGTTGCGCTCCTCGGCCGCCGTCCTCGTTCGCTGTGCTCACGAGGACTCCGGCCTGCGGTGCTTACGTCAGCCGCCTTCGCCGAACGCGTCGCCCCTTTCATTCCCACCCGCTTCGGCTGGGTGGTCAGTCTGTGCGGGTGGGAATGAAAGGGGTCGCCGTCTCGACGAACCCCGACGAAGCAAGCACCGCAGGCCGAAGGCCGAGGAGCGCAGCGAGGCGCGGAAGTCGAGACGGCGAGGGCTTTCACGCTGTCTGCGGTCGCGGTCGAGTCGATAGTCACGTAGTGTCCCGCGAGTCCGCTACTACGGACAAAAACAGAGACGCGATCAGATAACACCAGTAACGCTCGCGGCCTCACGCGCAGCATCTTCGCTCATGCCGTCGCCGAGGATGGTGTAGCGGTCGCGGATCTCGTGGGCGCTGGTCAGCGCCTCGACCATGGTCTCGTCGTCGATGCCCAGTTGCTCGGCGGTCGTGGGCGCGTCGATGCTCGCGAGGGCGTCGCGGATGTCGCGCCACTGGCCCTTCGGGCCGGAGTGGAGGTACTCGGTCATGATCGAGGCGACGCCGACCTGGTGGCCGTGGAGCGCGGGGTCGGGCGCGATGCGGTCGAGCTGGTGAGAGATGAGGTGTTCCGCGCCCGAGGCCGGTCGGGAGGAGCCGGCGATGGACATGGCGACGCCGGAGGAGACTAAGGCCTTGGTGACGATCCAGGCCGACTCCTCCAGTTCCGGGCGGATGGAGTCGGCGTTCTCGACGAGCATCTCCGCGGTCATCCGCGAGAGCGCGCCGGCGTACTCGTGGTAGCGGACGTTCTTCAGCCGGTGGGCGAGCTCCCAGTCCCGAACGGCGGTGAAATTCGAGATGATGTCGGCACAGCCCGCGGTGGTGAGTTCCCACGGCGCGTCGGCCAGGATCTCGGTGTCGGCGACGACCGCGAGGGGGGGTTCGGCGGCGACGCTGTGGCGGGTGTCGCCCTCCGGGATCGAGGCTCGGCCGGAGACGATGCCGTCATGGCTGGCCGCCGTGGGGACCGAGACGAAGCCCTTGCCGACCTCTTCGCCGGCCATCTTCGTCACGTCGATGACCTTGCCGCCGCCGACGCCGACGAGGTAGCCCACGTCGTCGCTGGCGGCGACCTCGATGACCTCCTCGACGGCGCCGAAGGTGGCCTCCTCGATGCGGACCACCCGCGGGTCGAACCCCGCGTCGGCAAAGCCCGCGACGACCCGGTCGCCGGCCACCTCCGCGGGCGTCGGGCTGGTGACCACCAGCGGGTCGCCGTGGAGGCGCAACTCCTCGACGGCCGCCGCGGCGTCGTCGAGCACGCCGTGTCCCACCACGACGTTGCGCGGCAGCCGTATCCACGTCGACTTGTCGAACATACCGGGGTTTGCGCGGTGGGCCGCTAAAACGCTTGCCGTCGCTCGCCGGCCGAGTCGCGTCTCCCAACTTCGAGACGCGACGCGACCGCGTCCGCACACCGGCCGGCGGACGACGGGTTCGCGTACCGCCCGGGGGAGCCGACCGGGGTATTTATTCCAGTTGACGGTCATATGCCGTCGATATGGTTCCCACGCAGGTGCGGGCTCCCTTCGATCGCCGGCCGCTCGCGCGGGAGGCCGCCGTCGCCGTCGCCGCCTTCGGCGCGTTCGTCCTCTGGATCCACGCGCTGTGGCCCGTCGCGAGCACACTGAGGTCGGTCGTCCGTCCCGGCGCGCTCGCGGAGACCGGACTGGGTAGCCTGGCCGCCACCGCGCTGACCAACGCCGCGGTCGTCGTCGCCGGGACGATCGTATTCACCGTCGCCTACGCCAGGGTCAGGGGTCGTCCGCTCCCGCTGGGGTCGCCCGACCGGGCGGACCTGCCGGTGGTCGCCGCCGCCGTGCTGGCGCCCGTCGGAGTCGTCGCGGCCGTCCAGCTGCTCGCCGGGGCGACCGGGACGAACCTGGCGGCCCTGACGGGCTCGTCCTACGCCGCCGGTGCTGACCCGTTCACGGCTGGGGTCGTCACGGCACTGGGTCTGTCCTTCGGGCTTCCCGCGTACGTGCTCGTCACGCACGCGCTCGTCCAGCGGACCCTCCGGTCGGCCGCGAGTCCGGCGGCGGCCGTCGGGCTGACGACGCTGCTGGTCGGGACGGTCGGGCCGACGGATCTGGTTTCCGCGGGGCTCCCGCTGCGAGTCGCGGTCGTGACGCTACTGCTGATCGCCAGCATCGCGCTGCCGGTGTACGCCGCCGACGCGTTCGACCGCGGCTGGCTGTCGGCGCTCTCCGCGCTCCCGCTCGCGGTGTTCGCCGCCGGCGCGCTCCTCCAGTGGGTCACCGGACTCGACGGGGTCGCGGGCGCGGCGCTCGGCCTCGCGGAGGTCGGCCTCGTGGGGATCAGTGCCTACGCCTACGAACGGACCGAGTCGCTGCTTCCGCCGGCGCTGGCCTACGCGGCGTTCGTCGTCGCCAGGGACGCGGTCGCGTTCCTGGTCGGGACCGGCGCGGTCTGAACGCCGGTCACAGCGTGTCCAGGACGCCGAGCACCCGCTCCTCCGCTTCCCGGTCCGGCCCCGCCTGCGCTTCGTCGGCCTCCCGCTCCGGCGTCTCCTCGACGGTCTCGGCGACCGCTTCCGTCGGGGACTGGGGCTCCCACCCGAGTGACCGCAGTTTGTTCGTATCGAGGACGTGCGGCGGGTCGCGATACAGCGGGAAGTCCCCCGGCTCCAGCCCGCCCGCGGCGAGTTCGCGCTCCCCGGCGGTGACGACCTCGACCTCCGTATCGAGCGCGTCTGCGACGGTCTCGACCGTCCCGCGCAGGGTCTGGAGCCGCCAGTCGCCGACGTTGTACGCTTCGCCCGGCGCCCCCTCCTCGGCGACGACCCGGAGCGCGCGGGCGACGTTCTCGACGCTGACCCGGTGCCAGAGGTTGGTGCCGTCGCCCGGGACGAGAACGCGGTCGTAGTTGGCGACCCGCTGGACCCAGTAGTCGAACCGCCGGGTGTAGTCGTGGGGACCGTAGACGACGCAGGGCCGGACGCTCATCGCGTTCACGCCGTCCTCGGCAGCGGCGAAGACCGCGCGGTCGCCCTCGGCTTTGCGCGCGCCGTAGGTCGCCCCCGAGTCGTCGGTCGCCTGCTGCTCGCTGCAGGGTTCGAGGTCGGTCTCGCCCTCGCGTTTCGGGACCGCCTCGGCGCCGTAGGCGGCGCCGCTGGAGACGTAGACGTAGGCGTCGGCGTCGTCGAAGGCCCGGGTCGCGGCGCGGACCTCCCGGGGCTGGTAGGCCACCAGGTCGACGACTACGTCGGGGTCGCGGACGGCCGCGTCGGCGAGGTCGCCGTCGTCGGTGCGGTCGCCGTGCAGGTGGTCGACCCCCTCGCTGTCGGCGAACGGGCTCTCGTGTTCGCCGCGGTGGAAGACGGTCACGTCGTAGCCGGCGTCGCGGAACTCCCGGACGGCGCGGCGGCCGATGAAGCGGGTGCCGCCGACGAACAGCGCGTGTCGCGTCATACCCGCGATTCGGCGCTGTCCCGGTTAAACCCGGTGACCCGCCGACGGCCGCCGGCCCTCGCTTCCGGTCGGCTACCGGGGACCAACAGCCACCGGTCCGACTCGGGAGCGCGATCGGTCCCAGCGAATATTTCGGGGGTCTCGAAGCTGTTAGACGGCGAATAACAACGGGGGATCGCGTGTGAGTGGTCCCCATGAAGTGCGCGAACTGCCAGGACGAGGGGGCACCGGCGTACACGCTCCGGGCACACGTCGAGCGCGGGGAGCCCACGGGCGAGAGTGAAAGCGAGAGCGGGACCGACACGGGTGAATCGGCCCGGACCGACGGGGGCGCGAGCGCGACCGTGGACCTGCCGTTCTGCTCGCTGGAGTGTCTCGCGGCCTGGACCTGACCGCGCGACCAAAGAGCTATCCGGGCGGGCGCGCCAGCAACCGGCATGGAAAACGTCCATCCCGGACAGCGCGTCGCGGTGCTCGCGGACGCGCAGAACCTCTACCACAGCGCGCGGAGTCTCTACACGCGCAACATCGACTACGCCGAGCTGCTCGACGCCGCCGTCGCCGACCGCCAGCTGACCCGCGCCGTCGCCTACGTCATCCGCGCCGACGCCCCCGAGGAGGAGTCCTTTTTCGAGGCGCTCGTCGACATCGGCTTCGAGACCCGCATCAAGGACATCAAGACCTTCGGCGACGGCTCGAAGAAGGCCGACTGGGACGTGGGCATGAGCCTCGACGCCGTCACCCTCGCCAACCACGTCGACACCGTCGTGCTCGCGACCGGCGACGGCGACTTCTCGCGGCTCTGCTCGCACCTCCGCCACGAGGGGGTCCGCACCGAAGTGATGGCCTTCCAGGAGTCGACCGCCGAGGAACTGGTCGCCGCCGCCGACGAGTTCACCGACATGAGCGAGGACACCGACCGGTTCCTGCTGTAAACGGCCCCGCAGCCGGCGCTCCGCGTGCGGTGGCGATCGAAAAAACGGGCGGTCTCCTCTTCGTCGTCGGTTCCGCGATGCGGTTTCGGTTACCGGTCGACCGTCGCACCCGGACTGGGCTGTCCACCGGACATCTCCCCTCGCCTGTAACCCGATTCGCGGATGATTAAGGACGTACTCGACGTACCGGGGAGCGCGACGCTACGCGGCGACGGGGAGAGGGAGAGAAAGCGAGAATCGGAGTCGTTACGGCGTCGTTCGGCGGGATCGGGTTCAGACCGGGCGGCCCGGGTCCGAGGTGCCGACCAGCAGCGCGCCGGCGGCGAGGCCGAGCGTCCCGGCGGCGATGGCGACGACGGGCAGGCCGACGCTGAGCGCCCCCGGCCCGAAGATGAGGACCGTGCTGACCGCCAGCAGCACGACCCCGAACGCGACCTTCCGCGAATCTGTCTCTGTCATAACGCGAGTAGGTTGGTAATCGATCCGTATAAATTCTCCTGAAACCGCGTCACACGACCATGATCGATCGTGATCGAATCGAGATATTTCGGTGTGTGGTAGCACGGGGCACGCCTTCGGTGAGCGTCGCGGGCGAGGAGCGCGGCCGCCGGGGGGAGTGAGACACCGCCGGGGGAGTGAGACAGATACAAGGCAGGCAGGGGCGAACGCTCGGGCGATGGACGACGAGGACCGGGCGATGCTGACGCGGGTGGCCGACTACCAGTGGGGTCGCGGCGCCGGAGCGGCGCTGTTCGGCGGGGGCGATCCCGAGGTGACCCACACCAGTTCCGGGCGACCCCGGCAGGTGATCGCCGACGAGGGGCGGCTGGTCACCTACGCGACCGACGGCCGGTTCACCCTCGGCGTGGCCGGCGGGCGGCGGCTACACGACGGCCTGTCCGACGGGCGTTACCGCGTCGTCGTCGGCGACGAGAGCGAGCCGTTCGTCCGCGAGGGGCGCAACGCCTTCGCCAAGTTCGTGAGCGCGGCGGACTCGGATATTCGCCCCGGCGACGAGGTGCTCGTCACCCACGAGCGCGGCGAGGTGCTGGCCGTCGGCCGCGCCGAACTGAGCGGCGAGGGGATGCTGGACTTCGAGACGGGCGTGGCCGTGTTCGTCCGCGACGGTGCGGACGGCGGAGCTTAGCCGGGCGAGCGGAGCGAGGCGCGACCTTTTTTGGTACGGCCGCCGGACGTGGGGGTATGTTCCCAGGAGGCGGCGGCATGAACGACCGCAAGATGCAGCAGATGATGAAGCAGATGGGCATCGACATGACCGACCTCGACGCCGAGGAGGTCGTCATCCGGACGCCCGACGAGGAGCTCGTCTTCACCGACGCGGACGTCCAGCGGATGGACGCCCAGGGCCAGCAGACCTACACCATCGTCGGCGAGCCCGAGTCCCGCGAGCGCGGCGAGGGCGGGGACGGGAGCGACGAGCCGGCCATCGAGGAGAGCGAGGGCGACGGCGGCACGGCCGAGATCCCCGACGAGGACGTGGAACTGGTCGCGACGCGAGCGGGCGCGAGCGAGGACGCGGCCCGCGAGGCGCTGGAGGAGACCGACGGCGACCTGGCGGCGGCCATCGAGCGGTTAGAGTGAGCCTGCTGTTCGTCCACGAGGCGGAGGGCCGCGAGTACCTGCTGTCGCCCGGTGAGACGCTGGAGTGCGACCTCGGCGTGCTGGAGGTGCCCGAGGACGTGGAGCCGGGCGAGGTCGTCGAGACCCACATCGGCGAGGCGTTCACCGCGCGGAAGCTACGCGGGCCGGATCTCTTCAACCACTTCGAGCGGACGGGCGCGCCGATGATGCCCCGCGACATCGGGCTCATCGTCGGTCACGCGGGCGTCTCCGGCGCGGACGACGTGCTCGACGCCGGCACCGGGACGGGCGTGCTGGCGGCGTACCTCGGCCGCTGCGGCGCCACCGTGACGACCTACGAACGGGACCCCGAGTTCGCCGAGGTCGCCCGCGAGAACATGGAACTGGCGGGCGTGGACGACCGCGTGGACGTGCGGACCGGCGACGTGACCGACCAGCTGGGCGACCTCGACAGGTACGACGTGGTGACGCTGGACACCGAGGACGCGCCGACGATGGTCGAGCGGACGCCCAACCTGCTCCGCGACGACGGCTACGTCGCGGTGTACTCGCCGTTCGTCGAGGCGACCCGCGAAGCCGTGTCGGCGGCCCACGAGGTCGGGCTCGGCGAGGTCGAGACGCTGGAGACGATCCAGCGGGAGATGGACTTCGACGACCGCGGCTCGCGGCCGTCGACCGCGGGCGTCGGCCACACCGGCTACCTCACGTTCGCGCGGCGGGTGTAGCGGCCGGCGGTCGGGGGGTCCCGTTTCCGTCGCGTTCGCCGGTCACCCGGTCGCTCGCACGAGGTCGAACAGTTCCTCGCGGTAGTCGTCGACCGAGCCGTCGAGCGCCGGGTCCTCGGCGCCCGGGAAGCGATCGGCGAGCGACGAGCGGGGGCAGGCCCCGCCGGCGAGGCGGATGTCGCCGTCGGCCCAGGCGCCGACCCACCCCTCGACGGGCACGGGGTCGCCGTCGGGGAGCGCCAGTTCGCCGGTCACCTGCCGGAGCGCGACCCGCGAGCGGTCCTCGGTCCGTATCCGCTCGCGGCGGCCCCGCTCGACGCCGACGACGCCGCGCGATTCGAGGTCGTCGGCGAACCGCCGGACGGCTTCGGTCTTCACCGAGGGGAGCACCATCGCGGGGCCGACCCGCGGCGCCAGCGGCGGGCGGAAGGCGAGCCGCGTGGCGAAGAAGAAGCGCCAGGACTGGTCGACGGCGCCGCCGGTCGCCTCGCGGACGGCCGCGCGGAGAGCCGCGTCCTCGTAGACCACGGTGTGGCCGCGCACGTCGGCGCCCTCGACGCCGAACAGCGTCTCGGTGGTATCCTCGACGCGCTCCCAGGCCCCGCCGAGGCGGTCGAGCGGGACCGCCGGCGCGGGCACGTCGTCGCTGCCGTCGTCGGGAGCGCGTGGCACGTCGGCCCCTCAGAACCGGGCGTACTTCAGTGGTCGTCCTCGCGCCACTTGTGCTCGCACTCGGTGCAGGTGAAAAAGCGCGTCTCGCTCTCGTCGGCCGCGCGGATCTGTTTCATCTCCCAGAACGCGCGGTCGTTCCCGCACTCTGGACACCGGATCTCCGTGGTCGCGCCCATGTCCTCGGCGTCGACCTCGGAGGTGTCGATGACCTCGGTCTCCTCCTGGCCCTGCGTCGTGACGGCTGTCTCGGCCTCTTCGGCCTCGTCGCGCAGCTGTTCGTAGCCGCAACTGCCACAGACCCAGGCGTCCCCCTCTGTCTTCATCATCGAGCCGCATTCGTCGCAGAACTTCATACCCGCCGTAGCGGGCCACCGACTGAAAAATCCCCCGTTTCGCGGTATCGGACGCCCGGCGTGGCGACGGTGGGAACGGCCGACAGATACATCCGGCCGATCGCCGTACTGTCGGTTCAGTGTGACGACGGGCGTCCGCCACGTGTACGCGGTCGGCATCGGACTCGGCCTGGTCGGGAGCGTCGCGGCCGCCGCCGGCCTGGCACTCGCCGGCTCGCCGGCGACGGGCGGTGTCGCGCTCGCGTCGACGATCGGCCTCGTCCTCGGCTTCGTCACTCTCTTCAACCGGGAAGACTTCGACCGTGACCACGCGCTGGCGTACCGCCTGGGCAACTGGGGCGGTGCGGTCCTCACGGTCGCGCTGGGACTCGTGATGCTCGCGGTCGGCGTCGCCTCGATCCTCGCGTTTGGGTGACGCCGGCCTCGTCGCCGGACGGGAGCGATACGGAGAAGCAACGATACGGGGAAGCAGTGACACACCGCGGGGTTCGCGCGCCGACCCGATTCTTAGTTCGCTTCGGACCACTCGTCGCAGGCGTCCATGTCCTCCATGAGCTCGTCGCTGAGCCCGCAGTAGGGGGTGATCTTCCCGTCGACCTTGACGTACTCGAAGTGGGCGCAGTTGCCGCAGTAGGCGTCGGGACGACCCCGCTCGCTCGCGGCCTCGACGAACTCGGCGTCGGTGAACTCGCCGTTCGACCCGTCGTCGACGGTGGCCGAGCCACCGTCGGCGGCGGCGCCGGACTGGCCGGCGGGGCCGGACCGTTCGCCGGCGGCGTCGACGAGGATCTCGGCGTCCCGGCCGTGACTCGTCGGCTCGGAGCCCGGCGGCTGGTCGCGGTTGGTCTGGGTGCGGACCTCGCCCTGGGGGTCCGTGCCGAACAGGCCGACCGAGCCGAAGCCGCCGGCGGGTTCGGCGTCCTCGACGAGTCGGATGTTGCCCTCCTCGGTGATCTCCATGCGCGCGGTGCCGCCGGGGTCGTTGCGGGTCTTGAACGTGGCGAGGCCGGCGAACAGGCACGTTAACGTCACCATCGCGCCGGCGAAGTAGACGACGACGGCCGCGAGCCCGAGCGGGTCGCCGGTGCCGAACCACTGGTAGGGGTAGGCGACCCGGAACAGGGCGACGCCGAGGACGGCGACGCTGGCGCCGATGACCGAGGCGGCGCGTGTCGCCCGCCCGGCCGGGAGGACGGCGAACACGCCGAGGAAGGTGGCCGGGAGGCCGAGGCCGGCGAGCGTGCCGGCGAGCGTGCGCGCCGCGATGCGGTCGAGCCCGAGCGTTGCCCCGACGTTCGTCGTCGCGACGACGATACTCGCGACGACCATCGCCGCGCCCGCCGCGAAGAGACTCGCCCCCGCGTAGAACCGACGAGAGGTCGTCACCGTCCGCAGGTGCCCCTCATACACTTCCGTCAGGCTTGCCATACGCGACCTTCGCCGTGAGAGACCATAACGACCCGTCAGACGCGCGTCCGACGCCCCGGTCGCCGGCCGGTGGGGCCGCTGGCTGGCGCGGAGCGGTCACGCAGAAACGGGACTGCGGGAGCGTGAAGGGGTCGCGCAGAACCCTGCGGGATGCGCGGAAGCGGGAAGAGGGGGAACCGCCCGTCAGTCGGCGGTCATCTCGACGCGCTGGGCGGTGTCCGCGCCGCCGGGCACGGCGGCCATGCGGTAGAGCTGCCAGGCCAGCAGGACGACGAGGCCGGCGACGACCAGGAGGACCCTGAGGTTGGCGTCGACCATCGGCGTCGCGACGACTTCGCCGGCGTCGTTGGTCACGGGCGCCGCGCCGTAGGGCGGGCCCGCGAGTATCTCGACGATGCCGAGGCCGACGACCCCCAGCAGGATCAGCCCGGCACCGAGTGCCATCGCCGCTCTGTCGACCGTGGTGATGATAGTGTCTCTCATTTGTCTCACCTCGTCAGCCGAGGATGTACTTGAGTTTCGGGTGCCGTTCGACCAGTTCGGTCTGCTCGATGACCGCGTCCCCGCCGTAGTAGCGGCCGGCGGCCAGCGCGGCGAGGGTCACGAACAGCAGCAGGCCCATGAAGTCGCCCGTCACGAGCCCGTTGCCGTAGCCGGCGTTGCCGACCCAGAACAGGGTCATGAAGACGGCCCCGCCGAAGGCGGCCAGCCGGGTGAGGACCCCGAACATGATCCCGAGGCCGATGAGCGTCTCGAACAGCGGGACGCCCGGCCTGATCAGCCACGCGAGGTTCTCGCCCATCCACACCGGGATGGGGCCCAGCGCCGTGCCGGTCATGCCCCGCATGTACGCCGGCCCGTAGCCGTAGGCCAGCCCGTCCTCGATGAGTTTCGTCACGCCGGCGTGGAGGAACCACCAGCCGACGATGACTCTGAGCATCGCGACCCAGTACTTCGCGACCGGGCCGCCGATGTCGAACGCGAACTCCTCGCCCAGCGGGTTCGCCGTGTTGGTTGCCATGGTCGTCACCTCACATGTGCAGCTTGCGGGCGAGAGTGCATATAAACGGGAGCGCGTTCCCGGGGTCTGAAAATTCCGGGACGGCGCGGATACGGTCGGAGATGACATATAAAGGCCCCGTCGAACTGGGGTCACGAGCAATCGGCAGTTCCCGGGAGGATGCGGCCCGCTCAGACGAGCGAGGAGCCGTCGAACTCGCCGCGCTCGTAGTCGATGTCCATGAGGTCGAGGATGGTCGGCGCGATGTCGAAGAGATCAACGTCGGAGATGCGGGCCTCCTCGTCGTCGATCAGGAGGGTGGCGTTGTCGAAGCTGTGCATCCCGTTGCGGGCCCCGAACTCGACGAAGGGGTCCTTGCGGCCCTTGAAACCGGCCTTCAGGTCGAAGCCGTGGTTCGGGACGATGGTCAGGTCCGGCGCGATGTCGTCGTGGTCGCCGCGGAAGGCGTCCTCCTTCGTGACGACGCGGTCGGCGACGGGCTCGCCGTTCGGCCCCTCAAGCTGTTCGAGCTCCGCTTTCAGCTCGGCGCGGACCTCCTCGTACTCGTCCTCCGGGACGCTCCCGCGGGGTTCGCGGCCCTCGAGGTTGAGGTAGAAGCGACCGGGGATCAGGGAGTACGCTTTCGCGTCGTCGGCGATGTCCGGGAGTTCGGTGTGGGTGTACTCCAGCACCTCGCGGTCGGGGTCCAGGTCCGTCCCCAGGTCGACGCCCTCGGCGGCGGTGACGGAGATGCGGAAGCCCCCGTCCGAGTCGTCGACGGACACGTCCTCGAGGAGTTCGGTGGTGTCGGCCTTGTCGGCGCCGAGCGACTTGGGGGTCACCCCGGAGAGCTCCTCGAGGACGTACTCGCGGGCGTCCTCGGTGAGCGCGACGACGGACCCGTTCTGCGGGTAGGCGTCGCCCTCGGCGCGGACGAGGTCGGCCTCGACGTGGAACTGTTCGTCGTCCGGCTCGTCCTCGTCCGTCTCGACGACGTGGGTGTCGACGTCCACGTCGTCGGCGTCGACGAGGACGGCGCGCTCCTCGCCCTCGTCGATCACGGCGGGCGTGGCGTCGTGGATGGCGGCGACGGCCTCGTCGCGGGCGTCCTCGTCGTCGGCGACCAGCCGGCCGTCCTCGAACTCGGCGGCCAGGGTCGCGGGGTCGACCAGCTCGTCGAGGTCGCCGGCGTAGTCGGGGTCGAACTCCAGGCGGTCGCCCTCGCGGAGCCAGGCGCCCAGCTGGAACGTGTAGTCGCTGTCCTGTTCGTAGGACAGCCAGCCGTTCTCGCGGAGCCAGGCGTTGCAGTTGACCTCGTAGTCCAGCGAGGTGAACCCGTGGTCGGAGGCGACCATCATGGTCACGTCGTCGGGCAGCAGTTCGCGCAGTTCGCCGAGGTACTCGTCGACCTTCTCGTAGAACTCGATGAACTCCTCGCTGTACTCCCCGTCTTCCTCGTAGTCGCGGAACAGGAAGTGGTTGACCCGGTCGGTCGCCATGAAGACGCCGAAGAACAGATCCCAGTCGTCCTCCTCGACGTAGTGTCTGAACGCCTCCTGGCGGGCGTCGAGCGTCGCGTGGGCGTCCTCCATGAACTCGCCCTTGTCGGTGTGGCCGAGGCCGGCGTTGGTGTCGATGCGGTAGTCGATCGACTGGAGGTAGTCGCGGAACTCGTCGGGGTAGGCGGACTTCTCGACGCCCGGCGAGAGGAAACCGGAGACCATCCGCTGGACGTTGCGCTGGGGCGGGAACGTGGTGACGACGTTCATGACGGTGGCGTCGCGGCCGGCCTCCTGGACGCGGTCCCAGACGCGGTCGGTCTGGACGTCCCGGCGCATCGGGACGTACGTCTCGTAGGACCCGTTCTCGCGGTCCTGAAAGCCGTAGACGCCCGTCTCGCCGGGGTTCTTCCCGGAGGTCAGCGCCGGCCAGCAGGCCGACGACTCGGGCGGGACGATGCTGTCGATGGCGCCGGCCGACCCCTCGTCGACGAGCCGCGAGAGGTTCGGGAACTTCTCCCGGTTGTCGGCGATGAGGCTATACGGCACGCCGTCGATGCCGAAGAAAGCGACCCGCGGCTCGTCGTCGCCGCCGCGGATGCGGTCGAACAGTCCCATGCCTCCGGATACCGCGGTGGGGCACAAGAAGCTTCTTTTCGCGGACAGGCTCGGGGGGCGTCGGTGACGAGCTCAGCCGCCGTTACTCCGCGTTCTCGCCGGCCGACCGGCCAGCCGCCGCCTCGCCGCGCTCGACCGCCTCGCCGCGCTCGGCCGGCTCGTCCCCCGCGGCCGCCTCGTCGAGGTTCTCGGGCACGACCGTCAGGTGCGCCATCCCGGTCGTCGGAGTCTTGGTCGCCATACACGTCGACGTACGCGCGCCGGACCCAAGTAATTACCCATGCTCATAATTCATGGGCCGAACGGGGACGGATGCGCGGGAGGCATATCGGTGGGACAGTCGACTCAGCGCATCGACTCGCGGTCGACGGCGGCGTCGGCGACGATCCAGCCGTCGGGTTCGCTGGTGTCGAACAGGACCGTCTCCTCGTCGCACTCGACGGCGACGTACCGCTCGGAGACGGCGGACACCTGTTCGCGCAGTGCTTCGGCGGAGGGAGGGTCGGTGTTCTGCATCGGGGTCACCTCGGACGAGTACACCTTGGGGCCGACGGATGATATAGGGGGCCGACCTCGTACGTGAGTTCGCCCGATTTCAGCACCGTTCATGTCCCGGTGCAGTCGGGCGATTTAATCGTTTATTCGCCCGGTAAAATCGCGTGAACTGTTCACCGCTTCGGCGGTCCGTCGATCCCGGGACGCGACCGGCCCGCCGATCCGGGACGCGGCCGGTCCGTCTGTCCCGGGATGCGAGTCCCGCGGCTCGGCGGTCGTGGATACTGCGGCGTCGCCGGGGAGCCGCCCCCGCGGGAGAGGGGTTACTGGAACTCTTCCTCGTAGAGGTCCTGGGCGTGCTCGATGGCGTCGTGGGCGGCCTGCTTGTCCTCCCAGCCCAGCGTCTCGACCTCCTTGCCCTCCTCGAGGTTCTTGTAGGTCGCGAAGAACTCGTCGATCTCGTCGAGGGTCTGCTGGGGGATGTCTCCGAGGTCCTCGATGTGGTCCCAGCGGGGGTCCTCGCTGGGGACGGCGATGACCTTGTCGTCCTGTTCGCCGTCGTCGTCCATCTTCATCAGGGCGACGGGGCGGGCCTCGATGACGCAGCCGGGGAACGTCTGGTCCTCGACGAGCACGAGCACGTCGAAGGGGTCCTCGTCGTCGTAGTACGACTGCGGGATGAACCCGTAGTCGGAGGGGTAGTGGACGTTGCTGTGGAGCACGCGGTCGAGGACGACGCCGGGGATATCCTTGTCGTACTCGTACTTGTTGCGCTCGCCTTTCAGACACTCGACGACTGCGTAGATCTCCTCGGGCGGGTTCGGGCCCGTCTCGAGGTCTTCCCAGAGGTTGGACATCACCCGCGAGTCCGCCTGGCGCCGGCAAAGGCCTTTCCGTTTTCGCCCGCGCAAGCCCGCGGAACCGGAACACCTCTCCGGGAGGAATGCGATTATCATTGCGTGATATTACCGGGAGAAGCGGCCAAGGGGTGGGGGATCCTCCCGGATAACGGAAGAAAGTTAACAAGTGTTAAATAGTCAGATGACATTCCACTAACCATGTCAGAGGCACAATCGGTGACTGACAGCCCCGGAATCGCACGCGAACTGACCGCGTTCCAGCAGAACATCCTCGTCATCCTCGGCGAAGAGCCGCGATACGGCCTGGCTATCAAACGTGAACTCGAAGACTACTACGACGACGAGGTCAACCACGGTCGGCTCTACCCCAACCTCGACGACCTCGTCGAGATGGGCCTGGTCGAGAAGAGCGAGCTCGACAAGCGCACCAACCAGTACGCCCTGACCGACGAGGGTTACGAGACGGTGCTCGACCAGCTCTCCTGGGAGTTCTCGAAGCTCGTCACGAGCGGCGACCGCGCTGACGACCTCCGCGAGCTCGTCGACGCCGCCCAGGAATAATTACAGCGGACAGCGCTCGTCCGCGACGGAGAAGGCGACGCGTACCGATTTTTCGACGATATCGCGCTGGCCAGCCGTCGGCCACGCGTTGCGTCTGTAGTAGTCCTCGAGGAACTCCTCTAACTCGTCGGCCGTCGCGTCGTGGACCGGCTTCGCGTAGTGGTTGCCCATGAAGTCGGCGAGCGCCGCGACGTTGGCCGCGTGGTCGTCGCCGTGTTCCTCGCGCACGTCGGCGACGATATCGCGGTTGTAGTCGTCGATCTCCGCCCAGTCGTCGCCCTCGCCGGGGCCCGAGAGCGCGATCTCGATCCCGCGGTCGATGTCCTCGACCCGCTCGGTCCGGATCTCGCCGTCCTCGACCCACTCCTCGGGGTGGAGCACGAGCACGTCGCGGGTCTCGTCCTCGCGGACGCGGGCGGTGTAGCCGTGGTCGGCGAGCCGCTCGTCGCGGTCGCTCCGGTAGGCTGTCGCCTCCGCGTCGACGGCGGCCTCCCTGGCGAGTTTCGTGAGTCGTTCGGCCTCGTCGACGACGCTCTCGGGCGGGAGGTCGTCGGGCTCCGGGTCGTCGTCGGTCAGTACGTCCGGCGCTTCGCTGGGGTCTGGTGTCTCGTCGGGCATCGGTATCAGGCCTCGTCGAGCGCCTCGTTGGCGAGTTCGTCGGCGCGGTCGTTTATCTCCCGCGGAACGTGTTCGAGCGACCACTCGTCGAAGCCGGTCAACAGCTCGCGGACGGTGACCCGGTACTCCCGGAGGTCGGGGTCGTTCGTGTCCCACTCGCCGCGGACCTGCTTGACGATCAGCTCGGAGTCGCCGCGCACGTCGACCTCGTCGAAGCCGTAGTCGCTCGCCACTCGCAGCCCCTCGATGAGCGCCTCGTACTCGGCCTGGTTGTTCGTGGCGCGGCCGATGGTGTGGCCGCCCTCGGCGACGATCCCGTCGCCGCTGACGATGACCCACCCCACCGCCGAGGGCCCGGGGTTGCCGCGGCAGGCGCCGTCGAAGTAGACGTGCGCGCGGCCGCCGCCCTCGCGGATCAACCCCTCCAGGTCCGCGGGGTTGGCCCCCTGGATCACGACCTTGTCGTCGTAGGCGACGGCGGTCGCGTCGCCCCGCTCGGCGCGCCAGCGCTCGTGGTCCGTGTTGCCCGGCTCGACCTCGACGCCGGCGTCTTCCAGCCGCTCGCGGGCCGCCGCCGCGTCGCACTCGACTGTCGGCATCGACTACACCTCGCCGGCCGGCGGCCATATGGGTTCGGATCCGCTCGGCCCGCCCCACGCCGACCTCACCCCGCACCGACCGCTTTTGCCCCACCGGACCGAACGACCGGTATCGTGTCGCCGACGCGCAGACTCGCCCGCGAGGCCGGCCTGCCCGCGGCCTACCGGCTGGTCGACGCGGCGCTGCTCGCCGTCCTGGCCGCGGTGCTTGCCGCCTGCTACGCGGTCGGGATGGCGCCGGCGACGGTCGCGGCGCTCGCGCTCGCGAGCTTCGGGCTGGAGTTCGCCGTCGGCCGGGTCGTCACCGACGGCCTCTTTCGCGGACTCGAACTGGCCGACGAGGCGCCGCCGCGGCTGCGCCGGACCGTCGCGGCGGTGGCCGCCGACCTGGGCGTGCCGACGCCGTCGGCCGTCGTCGACCGCGAGAGCGCCGGCGGGGTGTCCGTCCTGGGCGGCGGCGACCGCGCGGCTGTCGTCGTCTCGGCACCGCTGGCCGAACGCCTCGACGACCCGGCGCTCCGGGCCGTCGTCGCCCACGAACTCGCCCACCTCTCGCTGGGCCACGTCCGCCGGGTCCCCCTCCGCGAGGGCGCCGCCCACGCCGTCGGCCTGGCGGCCTGCTGGCTCGTGGCCCTCCGGCACCTCCCCCCGACGGTCGCCGCGCTCTGTGGCGGCGCCTTCCTCGCCGCCGGCGTCGCCCGCTCGAACGAGTTCAATCGCCTGCTGTACGTCCTCGCCAGCGCCGGGACCGTCCTCGTCGTCGGGGCGCTCGCGGCCCGCGCGAACCGGCTGGAGGAGTACCACGCCGACGACGTGGCCGTCCGGGTGACGAGCGCGACGGACTTCTGCACCGGGCTCTACGCCGTCGGACGGCTCGGCGACGACGACGCCGTCGCCGGCCGCTCCCCGTTCGGCGCGCGCCGGACGCGGCTGGAGCGGGTGACCGCCGACCACCCCACCGTCGAGGCCAGACTGGCCAGGTTCGGGCTCTCGCCCGCCGACGTGGCCGAGCGCGCACCGACCGGGCGGGCGGCCGACGACTGACGAACGGCGGTCGCGCCCCACCAGCGACCGGTGGACGATCGGCCAGTGGCCGGCGACCGACTGCCCGCCGACCGGTCCGTCGCGGTCGGTCCGGCCCCGTTCCCGAACCCGGTCGCGGGCTCCGGCACCGACCCATTCAAGCCCGTGGGGACGGTAGAGTCGGGCGAATGGCGGGCATGCGCCTCGACGACTTCATCGAGGACTTCCAGCGCGACGAGGCCGCGGAGAAGCGCCGGCTGGCCGAGGAGAAGTCCTACGAGATCACGGAGTACCTCGACGACGTCGAGCGGGAGTTCCAGCAGGCGGTGCAGGGCGACTCGATGTTCGGGTCCACGGCTCCAGAGGTGTTCGTCGGTCGGTCGGGCTACCCGAACGTCTCGACGGGCGTGCTCTCGCCGATGGGCGGCGACGCCGACGCCGCCGACTTCGCGACCAGCGGCGAGTGGTACCAGCAGGGGTACGGGATCGACGACGTGCTCCAGCGGCGGACGGGGATGCTCAACTCGACGCGGTCGGCGAAGGTCGACGTGAGCGACGTCTGGGACGGGTTCGTCGGCACCCAGCGGGAGGTCGCCATCGCCGACCACCCCGTCGACGTGGAGGTCGGCCTCGACGGGACGCCCGACATCGACCTCTCGCTGGACGACATCTCGACCCCGACCGGGCCGCGCGCCCGCGCCACGAACGCCGACCTGGCGGAGAACCCCCACGTGCCGCGGCCGGTCGAGAAGACCCTGGAGGACGACGACTGGGCCGCCGAGGGGGCGATGACCTACCTCTACCGCCGCGGCTTCGACGTGTACGACATCAACACCATCCTCTCGGCGGGGGCGCTGGGCCAGGGGCACAGCCGCAGGCTCGTCCCGACGCGGTGGTCGATCACCGCCGTCGACGACACCGTCGGGAAGTACCTGCGGGGAGGGCTCCAGCACAGCGACACGGTAGACGAGGTGTCCGTCTGGACCAACGAGTACATGGGCAACCGCTACTGGGTGATCCTCGCCCCGGGCCAGTGGGAGTTCGAGCTCGTCGAGATGAAGGCGCCCGAGAGCGTCTGGAACCCCGCGGCCGACGACTACTACCTCGCCAGCGCCCACGAGGGCTGGGAGGGCCGCACGGGGTACGTCGAGGAGACGGCCGGCGCCTATTACGCCTCGCGGCTCGCGGTCCTGGAGCACCTCCACGAGCGCGAGCGCCAGGCCAAGGCCCTCGTCCTCCGGGAGGTCACCGACGAGTACTGGGCGCCGGTCGGCGTCTGGCAGGTCCGGGAGGGCGTGCGCCACGCCTTCGACGGCGAGCACGGGGTCGCCGAGAGCTTCCGGGACGCGCTCGACGCCGTGCTCCCGGCGGTCCCGGTCTCGCTCGGCCGGCTCCGGCGGAAGTCCAACCTCGTCGCCGGCCTCCAGACCTCGATCACCGACTTCTGACCGGCGGCCGCCGCGGCGGACTCCAGCGGGGCGACCGCGCGGTCGCGTTTCGGCGGAAGGGTTTTCGCGCGACCGGTCGTACGCCCCGGTATGCTCCTCCAGATGGGGATCCCCGGCGGCGTCGAACTGCTCGTCATCCTCGTGATGGGGCTGGTGCTGTTCGGGCTCCCGCTGGTTCTCATCGCCGTCGTCGGCGCGCTGTGGCTGCGCTCGGACGACGACTACGACGAGCGCATCCGGGAACTGGAGACGGAGATCGCGCGCCTCCAGGCGCAGGTGGGCGACGACGGCGGCCCGACCGCCGACGACTTCGCCGACCCCGACTCCGGGGACGGGGCGGCCGACCGCTCGACCGACGCCGACGGCGGCACACCCGACGGGTCGACCCTCTCCGACGACAGGTAGTCTAGCCCTGCCCGGCCCGCGCGCCGAGGCCCAGTAGCCGGGCGCCGGCGGTCGGGTACCCGCGGTCGGCTGTCGGATCCAGCGGTCGCTCGGCGGTCGAGAGCGGAGAAACCGCGGTGGGACGGGGACGACCCCGCCGGCCCCGTCGGGCCGGCGAGCCCGCTCCGGGGCCGGTCAGGCCATCTCGTCGCCGGTCACTGTCTCGTCCGACTGGATCCACGCCCGGTGGTTGTCGACGTCGTAGATCACGACGTCGCCGTTCGCGATCTCGAGTTCGTCGTAGCGGCTCGTCTCGGAGCGGGTTTCGTTGGTTGCCATTGTTGTGGTCTACGTTCCGTCGCTGTCTGCCGGTTCGACGCTATCGGTAGCTACGCCCTATGCCTTGTTAAATGTTACCAATAGTGTGGGTATTATCCGCACGGATCGGCCCCGGTCGGTCGCCCAGGGGGAATGACGCGATAAACTCCTGGGACGTTCACTCCTGTTTACAATGATTGACGGGGTTCGGGCGGAAAGTGGACGACGACACCTACGCGGCCGTCGTTGGTCCCCGCGGCACGGTGGGTGAGACACGGGAATCCACGCATGCAACGGACACAGCTTCCGGTAGTCGCCGCAGTCGCACTGCTTCTGGCCGCGTCGCCGGTCGCCGGCGCCGTCACCGACGGCGGAGTCGCGGGCGTCGGAACGGACGCGCCGACGCTCGCGGCCGGGTCGGGGTCGACCGGCCCGACCGAGCCGGCCCAGCAGCAACAGCAGCAGGACAACGTTACCGGCAACCCCGGGATCGACGTGTCGGTGCCGGCCACCGACTTCGCCCCCGGCGAGCGGACCGCGCTGCAGGTCGTCCTGCTCAACGACGGCAACGTCACGAACGGGTCGCTATCGAACCCGGCGCTCGAACAGCAGGTGACCACCGCCCGCGCGATCCGGGTCAGCGTCGGCGAGCACGACGCCCCGCTGACCGTCAACACCAACGAGCGGGCCATCGCGCGCCTGCCCGACGGTTCCTCCGCGCCGGCCGAGTTCCGGATCGATATCGACCGCTCGGCGCAGCCGGGCACCTACGAGCTGCCGATCAACGTCTCGTACAACTACACGCAGTCGGTGAACCCGCAGACCAGTGAGTACAACCGCACGAGCACGACGCGGAACTTCACGGTGAACGTGACCGTCGAGGAGGCCGCGCAGTTCCGCGTGACCGACGTGGCGTCGACGGCCCGCGTCGGGGCCACCGGCACCGTCGACGTGACGCTGCGCAACACCGGGACGGCGGTCGCCCGCAACGCCTCGGTTGCGCTCACCTCGCAGAACGCCGATATGACCTTCGGCGCGTCCGCGTCGTCGTCGCGGTACGTCGGCGGCGCCTGGGCGCCCGGCGAGACGCGGACCGTCTCCTACCGGGTCAGCGCGGCACAGTCCGCGAGCCAACAGCAGTACGCCTTCGGCGCGACGGTCAACTACGAGGACGCGGACAGCACGCCGATGCAGTCGGACAGCCTCTCGCTGGGCGTCACGCCGGCCCGCGAGCAGACGTTCACGATCGTCGACAGCGGGAGCGACCTCGCCGTCGACGACGACGGACCCGTGACCGTCACGGTCCGCAACGACGGCCCGGTCGACGTGCGCGACGCGTCGGTGTCGATCACCTCCGGGAGCCCGACGCTGACGTTCGGCGGGTCGACCACCGCCAGCCAGTACGTCGGCCGGTGGGCGGCGAACGAGACCCGCGAGATCGCCGTCGAGGCGACGGCCACCCCCCAGGCCGAGTCGCGCAACTACTCCCTGCAGGCCTCGGTCAGCTACGAGGACGGCGAGGGCGACCCCGGCCAGTCCGGCACGTTGCAGTTCGGCGTCCGTCCCGCTCCGGAAGTCGAGTACGAGTTCGACGCGAGCAACCTGAGTTCGTCGCTGCGCGTCGGCGAGGAGGGGACGCTGTCGGGCACGATCACCAACGTCGGCGACGCCCGCGCCGACAGCGTCGTGGTCGTCTTCGAGTCGGAGAGTCGGAACGTCTCGCCGCTCGACCGCGAGTACTCGGTCGGGAACCTCCGGGTCGATCAGTCGAAGGAGTTCGCCTTCGACGTGGAGATCAGCGAGGCCGCCGAGGCCGGGCCGAAGCAGTTCACGCTGCGGCCGACCTACCGGAACGCCGACGACGAGCGCCGCCAGGCCGAGAGCTTCGACACCCGCCAGCGCGTCCGCCAGCAGCGGGACGTCTTCGACGTGTCCGTCGCCAACGGGACCGTCGAGCGCGGTGCCGGGCGCGTCCTCGAAGTGACCGTGACGAACGCCGGCGACGACCCCGTCAGCGACGTGTCGGCGGCCATCTTCGCCGACGACCCCGTCTCGGTCGACGACGGCGAGGCGTTCGCCGACGAGATCCCGGCCGGCGAGTCGGAGACGTTCACCTTCGAGGTCAGCGCCGGCTCGGACGCGCTGACGAAGTCCTACCCCGTCGAGCTGGACTTCCAGTACGACGACGCCGACGGCGACACGACCCTCTCCAGCGGCTACACCGTCGCCGTCGACGTGACCGAGCCCGAGGACAGCGGCGGGAGCGGCCTGCCGGTGCCGGTGATCGCCGGCGCGGTCGTCGTCCTCGTCGCCCTCGTCGCCGGCTACCTGTGGTACAGGTAGATGGTCTTCGAGTGGTTCACCGACGAGGTCGGCGACGCCATCGCCTCCTACCCGGGGCGGATCAGCCTCGCCTTCCTCCTGTTGACCGCCGTCTTCGTCGCCGGCCTCGGCAACGTCGAGACCGAGGGCGGGAGCAACCAGTTCGTCGAGGACCTCGACTCCTTCGAGGCGTTCCAGGACATCCAGCGGGACTTCGGGTCCGCGTTCGGGGAGAGCGCGACCACGACGCAGCTGCTCCAGCGCGAACAGAACGTCCTCTCGCGGACGAGTATGCTGCGGCTGTTGCGTGCCCAGGAGCGGTTGCAGGACCACGGGGGGCTGCGCGTGACGGGCGTCTCCAGCCCCGCCCGGACCGTCGCCCAGCAACTCGACCCGGAGGCGACGACCGTCGAGGCGCAGATCGACGCCGTCGAGCACGCCACGGCGACGGAGATCGACCGGGCTGTCCGCCGGGCCGCTGAGAGCCCGGGGTTCACCTCACAGGTCAGCGAGGACTTCGACACGGAGAGCGCGGCCGCCCGCGCCGCGCAGGCGTCCGTGACCCACGACCGCGACGTGGACGACCGCGAGGAGCGCGTCGAGCGCGTCCTCGCGACCGTCGGCGGCGACATCGACACCGTCGGGAGCGCGCCGAACACGATCGGGTCGTCGCTGGCGCTCGTGCTCCCGGCGGCGTTCATCCTCATCGTCGGCTTCCTGGTCGTCGCCTACCGGGACCTGGTGGACCTGCTTCTCGGCGTCGTCGCCATCCTGATGACGCTCCTGTGGACGTTCGGCTTCCTCGGGCTGGCCGACATCGCCTTCAACCCGCTGCTCGTGGCGGTGCCGCCGCTGCTCATCGCGGTCGGCATCGACTTCGGCATCCACGCCGTCAACCGCTACCGCGAGGAGCGCGAGCGCGGCCAGCCCGTCGGCACGTCGATGGACGTCACCACCGAGCAGCTACTGGTCGCCTTCTTCATCGTGATGGGGACGACCGTCATCGGCTTCCTGTCGAACCTGCCGAGCGCGCTCGCGCCCATCCGCGACTTCGGCCTCGTCGCGGCCATCGGCATCTGTTTCACGTTCCTGATCTTCGGGATCTTCCTCCCGGCAGCGAAGGTCAAGACCGACCGCCTGCGGGCGAAGTACCCGATCCCGACGATGAGCGAGCGCCCGCTGGGCTCGGAGGGGTCGCTGCTCGGGCGCGCGCTCGGCGGCGGCGTCGCCGTCGCCAAGCGCGCGCCGGCGCTGTTCATGCTCGTCGTCCTCCTCACCAGCGGCGTCGCGGGCGTCTACGCCACCGGCGTCGGCACCGGCTTCAGCCAGGACGACTTCCTGCCGCCGGAGTACGAGGAGATCCCCGAGTGGCAGAAGGAGCTCCCGGCGCCGTTCAGCCCGCCGGAGTACAGCACCATCTCGAAGAGCAACTACATCGAGGACAACTTCCCCCAGAGCAGTTCGGTCCTGCTGTACGTCGAGACGCGGATGGGTCGGGACGCGGCGCTCGACCAGGTCTACCGGATGGGCCGCGACCCGCCGCCGACCGTCCTCCGCGAGGGCCGCCACGCCGAGAGCCAGTCGGTCGTCACCGTCGTCCGCTCGTACGCCGACCGGGACCCGCAGTTCGCCGACCTGGTGGCGCGCAACGACCCCGACGCCGACGGGATCCCCGAGCAGAACCTCGGCGAGGTCTACGACTCCCTCGAATCGGCGCCGGGGAGCGGCGTCGGCGGCGTCCTCGCCGACGACCGCCGGAGCACGCTGGTGACCTACACCGTCGACGCCGACGCGACCAACGGCGAGGTCGCGGCCGACGCCGAGGCCATCGCCGCGGAGACCTCGCTCGACGCGACGCCGACGGGCAACGCGATCATCTTCGAGGAGGCCTCGGAGCTGATCCTCAGCACGGTGATCACGAGCCTGCTGATCACGCTCGTCGGCGCGTCGGCGTTCCTGATCGTCGTCTACGCCGTGCTGGAGGGACGGCCGTCGCTTGGCGTCGCCAACGTCGTGCCCATCGCGCTGACGGTCACGTTCGTCGTCGCGTCGATGCGCTACCTCGGCATCGACTTCAACGCGATCAACGGCGTGATCCTCTCGCTGACCATCGGGCTCGGCATCGACTACTCGGTCCACGTCGTCCACCGCTTCGCCGACGAGTTCGAGGAGACCGACCTGGACACGGCGCTCGACCGCGCCATCCGCGGGACCGGCGGCGCGCTCACCGGGAGCATGCTCACCACCGTCGCGGGCATGGGGATGCTCGTGTTCGCGCTGAACCCGGCCATCGGCGCGTTCGGCGTGCTGACCGCGCTCTCGGTCGTCTACGCCTACGTCGCCTCGATCGCCGTCCTCCCGTCGGTGCTGGTGCTGTGGGACCGGGTCGTCAACCGCTCGCGGCCCGCGCGGTGGCTGCGCGCCCGCCGCGCCGACGGCCCCGCTCCGCGCTCGCCCGTCGAGGACTGAGCGGCGAGGCCCGCCGCGGTCGCACTCCCGCTCCGGCCGCTCTCCCGTCGGGGTCGCCGGTCCGCAACGCCCTCTCGTTGCGGTCGCCGGTTCGGGGGCGCTGTGGCGACCGCCGCGCCCGGAACGATTTAGGCCTGGTCGGTCAACACGGACCTATGGTTCACGTGGTCATCATCGGCGCCTACGGCAGCGCCGGCGCGGCGGTCGCGAACTCGCTGGCCGACGAGCCCGGCGTGGAGCTCACCCTCATCGACGACGGCGACCCCGGCGGCGGGCTCTGCATCCTGCGGGGCTGCATGCCCTCCAAGGAGGTGCTGTCGGCCGGCGCCCACCGCTTCCGGGCGCGTCACGACGAGCGACTGCTCGGCGACCCCCACGAGGTCGACCTCGACCGGACCATCGAGCGCAAGGACGACCACACGCTCGGGTGGGCCGAACACCGCCGCGAGTCGATCCACGAGATCGCCGAGCGCGAGGACGTGACCTTCATTCACGACACCGCGCGGTTCGTCGACGACCACACGGTCGTCGCGGGCGGCCGCGAGATCACCGGCGACTACGTGGTGATAGCGACGGGGTCGGCCGTCAACATCCCGGACCTGCCCGGCATCGACGACGTGCCCCACCAGACGAGCGCGGACCTGCTCGACGCAACCGACCTCCCCGACTCGGCGGTCGTGATGGGTCTGGGTTACGTCGGGCTGGAGATGGTCCCTTACCTTAGCGAAGTCGGTGGGACCGACGTGACCGTCGTCGAGCACGACGAGCGGCCCATCGACGAGGCCGACCCGGAGTTCGGCGATACGATCCTCGACCTCTACCGCGAGGCGTTCGACGTGACCATCCCCACGGAGTGTTACGAGAAGCGCGTCGAGCCGACCGACGACGGCGGCGTCCGGCTGTACCTCGAAGGCGTCGACGGCGACGACGAGGTGGTTGAGGCCGACGAACTCTACCTGTTCACCGGCCGGCGGCCCTGCCTGGGGCGGCTCGGACTGAAAAAGTCGGCGCTGGAGCGCGGGCCGGGCTGGGTGCTCGACACGATGCAGGCCCGCGACGACGACCGGGTGTTCGTCGTCGGGGACGCCAACGGCAAGGAGCCGATCCTCCACGTCGCCAAGGAGCAGGGGTTCACCGCCGCCGAGAACATCCTCCGGCGCGAGCGGGGCGAGCCGCTGGAGGCCTACGAGAACGTCACCCACCACGTCATCTTCTCGGGGCTGGGTGTCTACCCCTACGCCCGCGTCGGCATGACCGAACGGGAGGCCCGCGACGCGGGCTACGACGTGGCCGTCTCGATGCGGCGGGCCAGCGACGACGGCGTGTTCGAGGCCAAGGACGCCCCGGAGGGCGTCGCCAAGCTCGTCGTCGACCGCGAGTCGGCGGCGGTGCTGGGCTGGCAGGGCCTGCACTACCACGCCGACGTGATGGCCAAGACGATGCAGGTCGTCGTCGAGATGGGCCTGGACGTGCGGGAGGTGCCCGACCGCGCCTACCACCCGACGACCCCCGAGATCATCGACGGACTGCTCCGCGAGTGCGCCGACGCCGTCGCGGAGTGACGGGTCCGACGGGAGCGGCCGCCGTTCGAGTCGCTTTCCGCGAGATCTGTCGCCTTCCCCCGGGGCGACCGAACTCGTACCCCCCGGAGTGGACTATTCGGCGTCGGCCGGCGTGTCGAAGTCGTGGAAGTGTTCGCCTTTCTCCTTGGTGAGGACGTTCAGCGCCGCGGCGGCGCCGTCGCCGGCCGAGATGACGGCCTGCCACTCCTCGGCGCGGACCATCGCGCCGGTGGCGTAGGCGTCCTCGACCGAGGTCTCCATGTCCACGTCCACGTCGACGACGTCCTCGTCGGTGAACGCACAGCCCAGCTGTTCGGCCAGGTCGCGGTCCGCGCCGGTCGCGAGCACGAGGTAGTCGGCCGCCAGGTCGTCGTCCTCGGTGACGACGCGGAAGCCGTCGCCGTCCTGCTCGACCGTCTGGACCTCCTCGCCCTGGCGGCGGTCGACGCCGAAGCCGTCGACCTGCTCGCGGGCGTCCTCCACGAACGCCGTCCCGTCCTCGCTCTCGATGCCGAGGTAGTTGAACAGGTGGGCCTTGTGCATCCACGTCTCGTCCGTGTCGAAGACGACGGTGTCGAGGTCGTTCTTCGCGGTGAACAGTGCGGCGCTCAGGCCGGCGGGGCCCCCGCCGACGACAGCTACGTCTGTCATACGTGAGCAATGTACGGGAAGCGTGAAAGTCGTTGGCCTCCCCCAGCTCGATTTCCGGAAACGGGGCCCGACGGTCCCGACCGGCGGCTACTCCAGCAGTTCCCTCGTCTTCCGGTGGCGATACCGGAACATCGGCTCGAAACCGATCCGGCCGAGCGGGCCGAGCAGCCCGCGGACGACGGGGAGTTCGTACTCGACGCGGTCGTGGACGCGCGTCCCCCCGTCGACGGCCTCGAAGGTGTGGGTGTGGACCCACTTCGGGAACGGGCCGCGCAGCATCTCGTCACGGAAGGTCGCCTCCCCCTCGCCTTCCTCGCGGGCGGCGATGTAGGAGACCCACCGCTGGCGCGGCGCGACGCCGAACGGCGCGACGGTCGCCTCGACCTTCGACCCCGTCTCCAGTACCTCGGGGTCGGGCTCGCCGTCGGGTCCGACCGACGACTCGACCCGGAGATTCATCCAGTCGGGGGTCAGCGCTTCGAGACCCGAGGCTCGCGAGTGAAACTCCCACACCTCGTCGAACGGCGCGTCGACGACCGTCTCGCGCTCGTAGACCGGCATACCCGTCGGTTGGGTCCCGGGCCGTAAAACCGGCGTGTCCAACGAGTGTGGTCCGGCGGCGACGCGGCGACCGTCCCGGACGATCCGCCGTCGCGGGCGGTGACCGTCGAGAGGGCCGGCGGGAGTTACGCCCAGACGCCGGCCTGCTCGCTGGCCCGGAGCACCCGCTCGATGGCGACCACGTAGGCGGCGGTCCGGAAGTTCGGCAGGTCCCGGTCCTCGTAGGTCGACGCGAGCCGGTCGAAGGCGTCGACGACGACGGTCTCCAGTTCGTCGTTGACCCGCTCCTCGGACCAGTAGAAGCGCTGGCGATTCTGCACCCACTCGAAGTAGGAGACCGTGACACCGCCGGCGTTGGCGAGGATGTCGGGGAAGACGTGCACGTCACGCTCGGTCAGTACGTCGTCGGCGCCGGGTGTCAGCGGGCCGTTGGCGGCCTCGACGACCACGTCCGCCCGCACGTCCTCGGCGAGGTCGGCGTCGATGGCGTTCTCCAGCGCCGCCGGGACCAGGAGATCCACGTCCAGCGTCAGCAGCTCCTCGTTCGAGAGGGTTTCGGGCGCGTCGTAGTCGACGACGTCGCCGGTCTCGTCCTTGCGCTCCTTGACCGCCCGCGCGTCCAGCCCGTCGGGGTCGTAAGCGGCGCCCGAGGAGTCGGAGACGGCGACGACGCTGGCGCCCAGGTCCGACAGGAGCTTCGCCGCCACCGAGCCCGCGTTGCCGTACCCCTGGACGGCGACCGTCGCGCCCTCGACGTCCTTCCCGAGGTAGTCGAACGCCTCGCGGGCCGTCAGCATCACCGACCGGCCCGTCGCCTCGACGCGGCCGGCCGACCCCCCGCTGTCGGGCGCCTTGCCGGTGATGACGCCCGGTTCGGTCGTGTTCTCCAGGGTCTCGTAGGTGTCCTTGATCCAGTTCATCTCCCGCTGGCCCGTGTTCACGTCCGGCGCCGGGATGTCCCTGTCCTCGCCGATGATCGGGCGCAGCTCCGTCGCGAAGGCGCGGGTGAGCCGTTCGAGTTCGTCCTCGGAGTAGTCGTCGGGGTCGACGACGATCCCGCCCTTGCCGCCGCCGTAGGGGATGTCGACGACCGCGCACTTGTAGGCCATCCAGCCCGACAGCGCCTTGACCTCGTCGCGGGAGACCCCCGGGTGGTAGCGGATGCCGCCCTTGTAGGGACCGCGGGCGCCGTTGAACTGCGAGCGGTAGGCGCGGAAGACCTCGACCGACCCGTCGTCCATCTCGACCGAGAGGTTCGCCTCCAGAACGCGCTCGGGGCGTTTGAGCCGTTCGAGCGTCCCCGGGTCGACGTCGAGGTGGGCGGCGGCGTCGTCGACCTGCTCCCGGAGGCTCTCGAAGGGGTTGATCTCCTCGGACATGTGTCAGATATGGGTCAGCGCGGGGATAAGGATTCGGCCGGCGGGTAGCTGGCCCGGTTGACCGTTCACTCCCGGACGCCGGCCGCACGCGCGCGCTCCATCACGCGCTCGGCCTGGGCGACCAGCGGCGCGTCGACCATCTCGCCGTCGACGGCGAACACGCCCCGTCCCTCGGCGTCCGCCGCTTCCTTCGCGGTCAGCACCCGCTCGGCCCGCTCGACGCGCTCGGGGTCGGGCGTGAACGCCTCGTTGATCGGCCCGACCTGCGCGGGGTGGATCGCCAGCTTGCCGTCGTAACCGAGTTCGAGCGCGAACTCGGCCTCGGCGCGCAGGCCCGCCTCGTCCTCGAAGTCCGTGTACATCGTATCGACCGCGTCGACGCCCGCCGCGGCCGCCGCGAGGACGGCGTGCTCCCGGGCGTGGAGCACCTCGGTCCCCTCGTCGGTCCGGGTCGCCCCGATGTCGGCGGCCAGGTCCTCGGCGCCGAATATCAGCGCGTCGGTCGGCTCGGCGGCCGCGATCCCCTCGGCGTGGAGGACGCCCGCCGCGGTCTCGACGAGCGCGAGCACCGGCGGGTCGGCGTCGCGCTCGGCCGCCAGGTCCGCCAGGTCGGTCGCGTCGTCGGCCGACTCGGCCTTCGGCAGGACGAGTGCGTCGAGGGCGGCCCGCGCGTCGCCCGCCAGTATCGCGTCGAGGTCGTCGGCCGCGCCCCGCCCGGGCGGCCGGACGCGCACGCACACCTCGCAGTCGGCGTCGAGGTCGGCGAGCACCTCCCGGACCGCCTCTCGCGCGTCGGCTTTCTTCGCGGGCAGGACCGCGTCTTCGAGGTCGAAGACAACCGCGTCGGTCCCGGTCGTCGGTGCCTTGCGCATGAGGTCGGGCTGGTCGCCCGGCGCGAACAGGACGCTCCGGCGTGCCATACGCCGACTCCGGGCGGCGGCCGCTTGAAACCACGGGCGGCGGGGCGCGGGCGTCCGACGGTCGCGCACGTCCGGATCGAATGAAAAAGCACTTACAGAATCCCGACCCAGCGGCCGGGTGCCCGCTTCGCGGGCGCGAACCCACAACCCACAGACCCTTCCACGCGGCGACGGGACCCGCCCGCCGCCGGGTCCCCGATACCGCCGTCTCGACAGCTTCGACAGCCGCCGGTCCGTCGACCCCGCGACCGATCGGGGTCGGGTTCGCGCCCGCGCTCCCGCCGGGCCGTCCGCCACCCAACCGTTAACCGCCGCCGAACCGACCGTCGGGATATGCCCGGGCGCTACTACGGGGAGTTCGAGGTGGGCGAGACCATCGCCCACGACAAGCGCCGCACGATATCGGAGGCGGACAACCAGCGGTTCTGCGACCTGACGATGAACCAGCAGCCGCTGCACTTAGACGCCGAATTCGCCGAGGGGACGCAGTTCGGCGAGCGGGTCGTCAACGGCCTCTACACGATGAGTCTCGCGGTGGGGCTGTCGATCCCGGAGACGACCGACGGGACCATCGTCGCGAACCTCTCGTACGACGACGTGGAGCACCCGGCGCCGGTGTTCCACGGGGACACGCTCCGCGCCGAGTCGACGGTGACCGACAGACGCGAGACGAGCGACGGCGAGCGCGGCGTCGTGACGATGCATGTCGAGGCCTACCGCGTCGAGGACGGCGAGGACACGCTGGTCTGCGAGTTCGACCGGACCGTGCTGGCGGAGAAGCGACCCGACGGGTAGCGGCCTGTGAGCGACTGTTCGAAGGGAAGCGACCGGACGAGGGGCGTGTCCCGCTGTGGAGAGTCGGGGGGACGCCGGGACGGATCCCACGGCCGGCCCGGCGGTTCGGACACGCCGTCGTCGGTCAGACGGTCGCGAGCGCGACCGCGTTGACGAGGACGGTCACCGTCCACGGGAGCGCGAGCCCCAGCGCGATGACCGTCCCGTATCGGGGGCGGAGCGACCGGACGGCGCCGGCCGCGGCGACGACCGCCAGCTTCGCCGCGCCGAGCGCGGCGAGCCCGTGGCCGTCGATGGCCCGGCGCATCACCGGATTCCCTTCCGCGAGCCCCATCGACAGTCCCAGCCACGTGGTGTACACGTCGAGCGCCACCGACGCGGCGACGACCGCCCACAGCGCTCCCTCGACGACCCGGTCGTCGGCCGCGAGGCCGAGCCGGTCGCCGGGCTCCCGCGATCCAGCTACACTTGCCAGTCGTGTGCCGCGCATCGTACCCACCGCACGACACCCCACACCCAGAGGGGTGGATCGTGCGTGTGCCACGTCGTGGCAGGGTATCAAAAAAGGATCGCTTCGGAGGACACTCGCGAGGCCGGTACTCGGCCGCGGGTCGGTCGAGGGCCGCCCGTCGACGGCGGGTGCGAAGCCGGGGCCGGCCTCACAGCGAGGCCAGGAGCGCGGCGTTGAACAGGACGGCGAGCACCCAGGGAACGGCCAGGCCCAGCGGCGCGACGATGGCGTACTCGGGCCACAGGAGGCGGAAGACGAGCGCGACGCCGACGGCGCCGGCCTTCGCGAGGCCGAGCGCCGCCAGGCCGAACGTGTCGATCGCCTGTCGCATAAGCGGGTTCCGCTCGACGAGACCGATCGAGAGGCCGTACGCGGTCAGGACGATATCGAGCACCAGGGCCCAGCCGACGAGCGCCCACAGCAACAGCTCCAGGTCGGACACGGAACCGGGAGCCGAGCCGAGGTACTCGTCGACGGCCGACAGGTCAACGGCGGTCGGATCGGTCGTTGCGAGGGGCATCTGTGTGGAGTCGCGACGGGTCGGTCGGTCGCCGGGGGCACGTCGAACCGCCCACCCGCCGTTTGTCTCCCCGAGCGACACGCCCAAGAGTATACGTCGCCTATGCGGGCTACAGCCCGGTATCGGGGAGTTACTGCCGCGAAGTCGTCGCCGAATCCGCCCGGACGACCGTCGGGATCCCCCTCCGAACCCCGCCGGAGCGTCTGTCCGCGGTCCGCCGGAGCGTCCGTCCGCGGTCCGGCCCCCGCCGATCCCCGCCGAGAGCCGACGACCGCCGGAGCGCCCGTCCCCGGCCGCCTCGCGGCCGCCAGCACGTTTACGGTGGTCCGGTCCCACCGGAAGGTATGGATTACGAGGTCGACGTGCGGAAACTCGAGCTCTTCAACGAGATGGCCAGGGAGGGGGCCACCACCGTCTCCGCCCACCTCAACCAGCTCTCGGGGCTCGACACCGAGATCGAGGTCTCGAAGATCAACTTCCTCGACATGGCGGACGTGCGGACCCACCTCGGCGAACACGAACAGGTCGGCATCTACGTCGAGCTGACCGAACCGCCGTACGGCTACGTCCTCTTCGTGCTCGAACCCGCCGGGAGCAAGCGGCTCGCCCGCGGCATGGTCGGCGACATGGGAAGCGGCGAGGCCGCCGACGGCTTCTTCACCGACATGGAGCGGTCGGCCATGCAGGAGATCGGCAACATCATGACCAGCGGCTTCATCGACGGCTGGGCGAACGTCCTCGACACGACCATCGACATGTCGACGCCCTCCTTCGTCTTCGGCCCCGCCAGCGACATCGTCGACGAGATGGGCGGCTGGCCCGACGAGGAGATCGCCTTCGTTATCGACTCCCACATCGTCGCCAGCGACGCCGACGTCGAGGTCACCGTCTACACCTTCCCCCAGCTTGCCGACCTCGTCGAGCTGATCCAGAACATCGACGTGGCCACCGACGTGGGCGCCGACACGACCGCCTCCGACGTGCTCTGACTCGATGCCCGGGGACAAGGAGACTCTCCGACAGACCGTCTGGGACGACCTCGAAGACAGCGGCGCAGCGCGGTTCCCCTTCCCGCCCCACGGCCGCATCCCCAACTTCGCGGGGGCCGACCGGGCGGCCGACCGCCTGGCCGACCTCCCGGAGTGGGCCGACGCCGACACCCTCAAGGCCAACCCCGACGCGCCGCAACTGCCCGCCCGCCGCGGGGCCCTCGACGCCGGGAAGACCGTCTACATGGCCGTCCCGCGCCTGCGCGACGAGCGCTGTTTCTACCGCCTCGACCCCGCCGAACTCGACGACCCCGACGCCGCCGCCACGGTCTCCGGCGTCGACGCCCACGCCGAGCAGGTCGGGCCGGACGCCGTCGACCGGGTGGACCTGGTCCTCGTCGGGAGCGTCGCCGTCTCGCCCGCGGGCGCCCGCGTCGGCAAGGGCGAGGGCTACAGCGACCTGGAGTTCGCCGTCCTCGCCGAGCTTGGGCTGGTCGACGCCGACACGACCGTCGTCACCACGGTCCACGAGCGGCAGGTCCGCGAGGGGATCGACCCCGACGCCCACGACGTGCCCGTCGATATCGTGGTCACACCCGAGCGCACGATCCGGACCGACTTGCCGTTCGAGCGGCCCGAGGGGGTCGACTGGACGGCCCTGGACGACGAGCGGGTCGCGGAGATTCCGGTACTCGAACGGTTCCGGTCGTAGGGAGCTAAACCACGGACTTCCACACCGTACGCGGTCGGAACTCATCGAGGACAGGGACTCCTACCCCTCGGATAGGTTGCTATTGGACGGAGAGATCGTACTCGCCGCGCAGAACGCCGTTCCGGAGTCGGCGACTCGTCCCTCCTAATCGCCGACATCGATAGTCGACGTTCGGCCGCTCCTTCACGTCCGTTCGATGCCGTTACGCGGACGTTACTATCTGTTTCGTGGTTGCGATCACTCTGTAGCTCCGGACCGTTTCGACCGTCTACGGTCCTGCTGTAACCGTTGGCGGCCTCCTTGTGCTCCTCGGGCCAGTCCTCGCTTCAACCCGTCTACGGTCCTACTGTAACCGCGGAGTGGTGGCAGGTTCACCTCCCGAGCTACACGCTTCAACCCGTCTACGGTCCTGCTGTAACCATCCCGCCGTTCCCGACCGGGTAGTTCGCCGGGCTTCAACCCGTCTACGGTCCTGCTGTAACTCCGTCGCGACGTGGTTCGACGCTCGCACCACCGAGTGCCTCGATCCGTCGCTTCAACCCGTCTACGGTCCTGCTGTAACGGCTTGGCGTCCATCTTCGACGTGCCGAACTCCAGGCTTCAACCCGTCTACGGTCCTGCTGTAACGCAGGTGATCCGCCACCTCGGCTACTCGGACCCGCCGCTTCAACCCGTCTACGGTCCTGCTGTAACGAGCCGGAAGCCCGTCAGCCGGTTGGCCGTGAAGCCGCTTCAACCCGTCTACGGTCCTGCTGTAACCGGTTTCAAGCGCGCTTCTATCCGCATAGTCTTGGCTTCAACCCGTCTACGGTCCTGCTGTAACGAACCGTCGTCGCCGTAGTCCTCCGCGCTCACTCTTGCTTCAACCCGTCTACGGTCCTGCTGTAACCACATCCAGCACGGCCCGCTCCCGTTCGTCGAGTTCGCTTCAACCCGTCTACGGTCCTGCTGTAACGGGGAGGTCGTCGTCTTTCGCGTCGTCCACGACACGGCTTCAACCCGTCTACGGCCCTGCTGTAACCATCGCCGCGTGGACGCCCTGAGTCTGGTAGCCGTCGCTTCAACCCGTCTACGGTCCTGCTGTAACGCCGCCGGTGTCGACGTGATGCCCTCGCGCCGGAGGCTTCAACCCGTCTACGGTCCTGCTGTAACTCGGGAGCTCGCTCGTCGATTTCCTGGGGCTGAGGCTTCAACCCGTCTACGGTCCTGCTGTAACTCGCTTATTCACGGTAGCGTTCGCCTACGTTCACGTCCGCTTCAACCCGTCTACGGTCCTGCTGTAACCCGCGTCGTCGGCAAGGTCGACTCCGACGGCGAGACGCTTCAACCCGTCTACGGTCCTGCTGTAACCCGGACGCTCAAGCAGTCTGACGAGTGGATTGAGCAGCTTCAACCCGTCTACGGTCCTGCTGTAACGGTATCTGGGCCGACGCCGGGAGCGAACAGGCGACGCTTCAACCCGTCTACGGTCCTGCTGTAACCATGCTTGCGACCACCGAGTGCGTGCCGGTGAGGGAGCTTCAACCCGTCTACGGTCCTGCTGTAACGCCCTGGGAGTCGGTCAGCGTCTCGTCGCTCCAGTCGCTTCAACCCGTCTACGGTCCTGCTGTAACGCCGTTCTCGTCCGGCGTCGCCAGCGTTTGCTCGCAGCTTCAACCCGTCTACGGTCCTGCTGTAACCCGGCGGGGTGGTAGGTCGTGACCCGCCACTACCGCTTCAACCCGTCTACGGTCCTGCTGTAACCAGATCCATCTGCATCGGGTGAAGGTGCTGGGGGTGGCTTCAACCCGTCTACGGTCCTGCTGTAACGTGTCGGAGTTCGACCGTTACGTACCCTTCGCCGTCGCTTCAACCCGTCTACGGTCCTGCTGTAACGTTGTGCGAGGTCCTGCTGGTCGGCGAACGCCTCGCTTCAACCCGTCTACGGTCCTGCTGTAACCGTAGTACGTGCCGTCTTCCAGGAACCAGGATGGGGTGCTTCAACCCGTCTACGGTCCTGCTGTAACACCCCGCGCTCGGGGGTCGACCCCGCCAGGTCGACGCTTCAACCCGTCTACGGTCCTGCTGTAACCCGTCCCCACTCCCCCGGTCCGCGGTCGCTCGGCCGGCTTCAACCCGTCTACGGTCCTGCTGTAACCAGACGACCACGCCTCGGGCGGCTTCTGCGGCGGTTCGCTTCAACCCGTCTACGGTCCTGCTGTAACCCGTTTTCGAGATGTCGATGCCCTTCTCTGCGAGGCTTCAACCCGTCTACGGTCCTGCTGTAACACGGCGAGGTCTTGACCGCCGCGAGCGGGTTGCGGTAGCTTCAACCCGTCTACGGTCCTGCTGTAACAATACTGGGGGGAGACCAACGTCAGCATGGAGGATATGCTTCAACCCGTCTACGGTCCTGCTGTAACGTGCTGTGGATGCATACTCCCCCCATCGTCAACGTCGCTTCAACCCGTCTACGGTCCTGCTGTAACTCCGAGTCAGGCCAATGAGTTGGCCCTGTCTACTCGCTTCAACCCGTCTACGGTCCTGCTGTAACCAGCAGGACGTGAGGGACGCCGCACGTCTGGCAGGTGCTTCAACCCGTCTACGGTCCTGCTGTAACGCTCGTCGTGGGCGGCATCGCCTACCTGGCGGGCGAGCAGCTTCAACCCGTCTACGGTCCTGCTGTAACGCGGGTCCGCTCATCTGTCGCCCTCCCGAATGGTCACGCTTCAACCCGTCTACGGTCCTGCTGTAACCGGGCGGGACGCCGCCCACCCAGCGCACGCAGTTCGGCGCTTCAACCCGTCTACGGTCCTGCTGTAACACCGTCGATTGAGAGGTCGAGGTCGCGGTGATGCCGCTTCAACCCGTCTACGGTCCTGCTGTAACCCTGCGCCATAAGTGTTTCGCAGAGCTATACAGGTGCTTCAACCCGTCTACGGTCCTGCTGTAACGGCAGGTCGGTGTCATCCTCGAAGTCGCTCCCGTCGCTTCAACCCGTCTACGGTCCTGCTGTAACCATTCCATCGTCGAGGAACATGACCTCGATGAGCAGCTTCAACCCGTCTACGGTCCTGCTGTAACCTCGCCGTATCCCCACTCTCGCGGCTCGGCCGGGTCGCTTCAACCCGTCTACGGTCCTGCTGTAACAACCGAACACTAACACAAACCGACACACCCGCGTTGCTTCAACCCGTCTACGGTCCTGCTGTAACTGGGAGTTCAGCCGCGGCCCGGTGTGCGCGGACTGCTTCAACCCGTCTACGGTCCTGCTGTAACCCGGACTCGGCTCGCTCGCCGCGCCGAGAAGGCCAGCTTCAACCCGTCTACGGTCCTGCTGTAACCAACTCCGTCGTGGTCCCGTCGTCGGAGTCCACAACGCTTCAACCCGTCTACGGTCCTGCTGTAACTCCTGGAGCGGTTCGAGCCGGGGATGTTCCACGTGGTGCTTCAACCCGTCTACGGTCCTGCTGTAACGCTGTCGCGGACCTGGTCGGGGTCCGAGTCGGGCTCGCTTCAACCCGTCTACGGTCCTGCTGTAACTCTTCACCTCGTCGCTGACCGTCCGGTACTTCCTCGCGCTTCAACCCGTCTACGGTCCTGCTGTAACCCGACGACCCTGCGCTCGTTGGCGCCGGTCACCGTGCTTCAACCCGTCTACGGTCCTGCTGTAACTCGGCGCGCTGTGCCTCGCGAGCGCCGCGTGCCGCGCTTCAACCCGTCTACGGTCCTGCTGTAACAGTCGGAGGCGCCGCGGGACTTCACGCGCGGCGAGCTTCAACCCGTCTACGGTCCTGCTGTAACTCGACGGGCGACCAGGTACGGTCCTCGCCGGCGGTGACCGACCAAGGCGCTTCAACCCGTCTACGGTCCTGCTGTAACCGGCTCGGGCAGCTGCCGGAGGTCGAACGGCGCGCCGCTTCAACCCGTCTACGGTCCTGCTGTAACTCGGTTCGAACTCCGTTCGGCTACCCGGGCGGGAAGGCGCTTCAACCCGTCTACGGTCCTGCTGTAACTCGTCTGAGGTCCGAGACCGCCGGCAGAAGCTTCCCGCTTCAACCCGTCTACGGTCCTGCTGTAACCACGACCACACGGCCTCGTCGTCGCTCTCGAAGCCGCTTCAACCCGTCTACGGTCCTGCTGTAACTCCGGGAAGTCGCTCTCGACGAGATGCCACTGCGAGCTTCAACCCGTCTACGGTCCTGCTGTAACTGTTATGCTGGATGTCTTGCAACGCCAGCGTGAGGTAGCTTCAACCCGTCTACGGTCCTGCTGTAACGGTGAGGGCCAGCCGAGAAGATCCGAACGACGACGGGGCTTCAACCCGTCTACGGTCCTGCTGTAACTGCTCCGAACGCTGACGAGACGGTTAGACGGACGCCGCTTCAACCCGTCTACGGTCCTGCTGTAACTCTCTTCGTCGGATACATCCCGTGGACGGCCGGCCGCTTCAACCCGTCTACGGTCCTGCTGTAACAAGCACTTCCGCGATGTTGGCTTGTGCTTCCTCAACGCTTCAACCCGTCTACGGTCCTGCTGTAACGTTCGGTCCGCTCGACCCGCCGAGTCGGACCGCTCGGCTTCAACCCGTCTACGGTCCTGCTGTAACTTGATCTGAGAGAAAGATCAGTTGAGGTGTAGTCTGCTTCAACCCGTCTACGGTCCTGCTGTAACGCCCATCTTCTCGGCGAGTTGAGTTACTCCGCCGTCGCTTCAACCCGTCTACGGTCCTGCTGTAACGGTCGGTTATCGAGTCCGAACCCACACGGAAGTTGGCTTCAACCCGTCTACGGTCCTGCTGTAACTCGGGAAGCTCCCCGTCAGGTCTAACTCAACGGCGCTTCAACCCGTCTACGGTCCTGCTGTAACGGGGTGAGCACCTCGCCGTCGAGTTCCGCGAGGCCGCTTCAACCCGTCTACGGTCCTGCTGTAACGGTGCGCTGGTTGTCCCACTCGGCGATGTCGTCGCTTCAACCCGTCTACGGTCCTGCTGTAACCGTTCGAGGAACTCGTCGACAAGAAGGAACCAGCGGAGCTTCAACCCGTCTACGGTCCTGCTGTAACACGTATCCGATTCCCCAAATAGGTAGGGGCGCGGACAGCTTCAACCCGTCTACGGTCCTGCTGTAACCGCGTTCAACATCTGCCGGGACTGCGGGAGTGAACTGCTTCAACCCGTCTACGGTCCTGCTGTAACGAGTTCGACTCTATTGATCTGCGGCGGTTGGGGTGCTTCAACCCGTCTACGGTCCTGCTGTAACTCGTGATAGCGGGCGGGTAAGTCACGGTTACGACGGCGCTTCAACCCGTCTACGGTCCTGCTGTAACATTCTTGAGCGGGATATACGGATTGACGTAGACCTGCTTCAACCCGTCTACGGTCCTGCTGTAACGCGCGCCTGTGGTGTCGGTACTCATCTGTCTCGTAGCTTCAACCCGTCTACGGTCCTGCTGTAACCAGTTACTCGACACCTTCGACCCGCTCGTCGACGAGATGCTTCAACCCGTCTACGGTCCTGCTGTAACCAGTCTAAGCTATTCATCGGAGACGAGTTCAGCAGCTTCAACCCGTCTACGGTCCTGCTGTAACTCCGCTACCCCTATGCTCACGTACACCCCCTACTCTGCTTCAACCCGTCTACGGTCCTGCTGTAACGATGGGCGACGCCGCGGTCGAGGACATCCGCGAGATGCTTCAACCCGTCTACGGTCCTGCTGTAACCGGTCTCGGTGACGGGGCCAGTCACGTTTTCGGCGCTTCAACCCGTCTACGGTCCTGCTGTAACCGTGTCACCTCGCGTTGTCGACGATTCCGCCGAGGACGCTTCAACCCGTCTACGGTCCTGCTGTAACGCGTGACCTCGACGGCATCCTCCTCGTCGACGACCTGCTTCAACCCGTCTACGGTCCTGCTGTAACACTGAACGAGACCGTCGTCGAGACAGGGTACAATGAGCTTCAACCCGTCTACGGTCCTGCTGTAACTGTCGGCACGCTCGTGCGTGCTGGTCCCGCCGTCAGGGCTTCAACCCGTCTACGGTCCTGCTGTAACCATGGCCGATCTGCGGGCCTACAGGCGGCTAATAGGGGAATACAGACAAACGTTTCCATCGACCCCTAATTCTGTGTGACCCCCCGGGGGGTCGATGAAATCACCGATCAGGTAAACCGACTCCCCGGTTCCGACGAATCACCGTACGTGGAGATCTCGACACTACCGAGACGTTCGGCTTCGAATACCAGTACGGAATCGTCGGGCTGTAGCATCTCTTCGATATCGGTTTTGATCTCGACGAGCAGTCCCGGCGTTACGTCACCGTAGAATACGGAATTCTGGACGTGTTCGAGCCGCTTGCGGAGCATCTTCTTGTACAGGTCCGTCCTGTCTGCGGGCACGTCGTAGACGACGAGTACGAACATCACCACCACCGCTCCGTCGGGTGATACGTCTCCCCGGTCAGGACGTGCTTTTTCAGGCTGTACACGTCGGTGCGAACGAGCGTCTTGTAACTCACGTTGCGCGACAGACGCGGGTGTTCGACTGTCCTGTCCAGTGTCGATTCGAACTCTCGAAGGACCGTTTCCCGGCCGTCCTCGGTCAGCAGACACCCGTCGAGTTCCGACTCGAAGTCGTCGAAGGAGATCTGCTGGCGGTTGACGAGTCGAAACACGACGCGGTCCGCGAGTATCGGCTTGAAGATGTCCGCGATGTCGAGCGAGAGCGTGAACCGGCGCTCTCCGGGCTCGTGCATATAGCCGACCGCCGGGTCGAGGGCGGTCTTCCGTATCGCGGACACGCAGGTCGTATACGTGAGCGCGTTGAGGAACGAGACAAGCGAATTCGCTTCGTTCGACGGGGGATTGTACTCCCGGCGGGTCAGTTCGAACGGATCGCGCAGTATCTCGTCGAACGCTCGATAGTACTCCTTGCGTGCTTGCGCTTCGACACCGCGGAGCGTCTCGACATCATCGGTGTCGTGGGCGCGCTCCTTGAGCGCGTCGAGGTCGTCGATGCTCGCTTCGAAGTCGTGCTCGCGCTGGTCGTAGTACTGGAGGTTCGCGCGCATATTGTGGATGCTCGCGGCGATTATCTGCCGTGCGATCGCGAGCCGGCGCGCGGTGTCATCGTACGCACGGACCTGTTCGACGACCGTATTCCCGGAGACGTGGTCGCGTTTCGGAAGGTACGACCCCTGATAGTAGTCGTTCCAGCCGAAGACGTGTACAGTGACACCGTGGTCGTCGAGCAGGCCGAGGGCGCGCGTGTTGAACGTGATCTGTCCGTGGAGGTAGAGCGCGTCGACGTTCTCGACCTGGAGGTGTTTCGTCTCCCCGTCGAGCGTGTCGATCCGGAGGGTGCTCTCGTCGCGCTTGAGATCGCCGTCCGCGAAGATGTGGTGGTTGGGTTTCGGCATCGATTTCACATCCAGCAGAGGTCCTGGTACAGACAGGCCTCACAGACGGGTTTCTTCTCGAGCGCGGGCGGCGTCTCCGAATCGACGACCTCGACGATACCGCGCAGTACCGACTCGATCCGTTCCCTGTTCTCCTCGTCGAGAGTGACGCGCTCGCGCTTTCGTTCGGTCGGGTACGCGAGGACACCGTCCTTCTCGATATCGAGTACCTCCTCCAGATACCACAGATAGTACAGCAACTGCAAGCGAGCGGGTTCTTCGAGCGTCGAGGATACCTTCACCTCCATGATCTCCCCCGAATCGACCACGTCGATAGAGATCCGCCCGTTCACCTGAAAGGACTCGCGAAGGTCCCTGTAGCTAGATTCGTCGACGTGCGTTCCCCGCCGAATGTTCGCAGCGTCGCGGTCGATGTCGATACCCCGAGACATGAACCAGAGCTCGCGCCTGCAAACTTCGTAGTACTGCACCATCAGGCCGGTAATCCGAACGGGGGGTTCCAGCGACGGGTCCCGTTCGGCCGCGACGATGTCGTCCAGCGTCGTTGCCATGAGCCGAAACTGTATTGTTTCCTCATTAGTCTTTTCACGGGAGTAACACTCGTCCCGGATGCGAGTCGGGGTGCGCCTCAGCACTACGGGGACAGATCCTTTCAGCAGGTCCAGTTCCGGTGGACTCCCGCTCTCGATCGCACCCATAGATTCATACTCCGTCGTGCGAAATCGCTGGAACGTACAATGGGCTGTCACCAAGGGCGAACGACGCACAGGGGTGAGCGGTGCGTCTCCTAGTCAGACTGCGTGCGGAGGCGGACGCCGCCTACGACGACCGATACCACCGTGGACTCGCCGGCCGCGTGTGGCAGGCGCTGGACACACCGCAGTTCGACGACCTCCACGAGAGCGGTGAGCCGTCGGGACTCAGTTTCAGCAACCCGTTCCCGGTGGCTGACATGACGGAGGGCGACAGGCGAAACGTTCTCATCGCGGCGGCGGACGACGACGTGCTCGAGGCGATCGGGGCCGACCTCGTCGAGAACCGGGAGTTCAACGTCGCCGAGATGCCGTTCACCGTCGAAGAGGTAACGGGCGTCTCCCCGGATGTCGGCGAACCGGGGACCGAAGGGGTCCTCGAAACGGCGACGGGGCTCGTCGTGCGGATCCCCCACTGGAAGTTCGACGAGTACGGGATCGACGCGCCGAGCGACGCTCCCGAGTTCTGGAAGCCCGAACACTCCCTCGAACCGCTCCGCGAGCAACTGGAGAACAACCTCGACCGCAAACACGGCCAGTTCTGTGCGGATTACCTGCCCGGACCGAGCGACGTCGCGGAGGGGCTGTTCACCAGCTACGAGCACATCAAATCCTACGCGCTCCCGGTGACGGTGACCGAGGGCGTGACCCAGACGCACGTCCTCTCGAAGTTCCGGTTCGGATATCGCGTCCGCGACGACGACCACCGCCGCCACCTGAACCTCGCGCTGGACGCGGGCCTGGCCGAACGGAACAGCCTCGGGTTCGGGTTCGTGAACGTCCGCGAGGACGAACGCGTGCCGCCCGGAGGGGCCGCGTGAGCGGGACGTTCGCCGACCGGTTCGAGCAGTACTGGGGCGAGATGCCAGTGACCTCGCTCCGGCGAGTGCAGGCGCTCTACGGAGCGATCACCGAAGCGCGTCAATCGGGCGAAAGTGTCGTCCCCGAGGAGTTCCAGATCTACGTGACGCCCGACGAACTCGACGGGTTCACGAGCGACGAGGGGGACGGCCCGAAACTCGTCACGGTGTTCGTCGACCTGACTGGGGAACCGACGTTGGAGGACGTAGACGTGACCGCCGCTCGCTCGGAGCACGTCGACAGACTCGGTTACTCGATCTATCCGTGGGGACGCGGGATCGACCACAGCATCACGGAGCGGGGCGCCAAGAGCGGCTCTTCGGTGTCGCGAACCGCAACGTATTGCGTCGACTGTCTCGAACGGTGGACGAACGCCGACGACCGCGAGCCCGCGATCGGCGAAGTCGCGGCCGAACACCCGGACGGCTGGGTCATCCAGGCGCTCCAGACGCTCGGACAGCGGGACGGGATCGAGGGCGAAATCGAGAAGCGGATCGAACAGCAGTACAGCGGGGGTGACCTGGTTATCGCGACGGTCGCGTGCAGGCTCGACGCGTCGGAGCTGACGCAGGAACCGACCGGCGAACCGACCGACGGCTACTACTACCCCGGCCAGCTCCACGTCCTCAACGCGGGGATGCGAGCGCGTAACGAGGAGAAACTCGCCCGGAAGAACCTCCCGGACTCCAGCCCCCCGTCACGCGGCGAGGCCTCGTGTCTCGTCACCGGCGAGGCGGACGAAGTGTTCGGGACGACCGAGGACCCGCTCGCGTTCTACACCGTCCAGCACGCCGAGAAGTTCCCCGGTCTCCACAAGTCGGAGTCGTGGCGTTCGCACGGGGTCTCTTCGGAGGCCGCGCTGCTCGTAAAGGCCGGGAGCGCGCTCGTCGACGGGTTTCGGACGACTCGACGGGGTCGGGGCGTGTACACGATCCCGTATTTCACGACGATGACGCCGCTCCGCGCGAAGTACCTCGGTGAGACCGCCGAGGGCTCGTCCATAGACACGCAGGCGGAGATGGTCGATATGCAGGAGGACTTCGAACGGGACATCCCAGACGCCGTGGCCGACCTCCGGTTTTACGTTATCGTCGTCCGGAACGACAGCGGTGACATCAACGTCCTGACCGAAGCCCCCGACCTCTCGATACAGCCGGCACGTGCCCTCGCGGACGCGCAGCGAACGGTCCTCGACAGTTCGACCTTCGACACGGTCGCCGGGTTCGAGCACCCGGACGACTGGGGCGTGATCTCGGAGAACCTCGAACCGGGGGAGATCGTTCGGTCGATCGTCGGCGGTCGCTACGCGTACGGGACCCTCTCGATCCCGGACGAGGACGCGCCGGCTGCCGACGACCCCGCCGACTGGCTCACGTTCGCACTGCTCGGCGGTGAGGGCGTTCCGGTCGAGCGACTGCTGTCGGAGTACGTCGCCCGCCTCGTCGACGACCAGCGAGCGGACGAGGAGAACCGCCTCCCGGAGAACCAGCTCAAGGCGCAGTTCGCGCAACTGGAAGCCCTCGCGCGTGCAGAGCGCCTCACGACCGACGAGAGGGCTTCGAATCTCGAACCACTGATACAGATGCCACCGCATACACAGACGGCCGACGACCTCGACGACGAGATCCCCCCCGAGGACCGGGCCGAACTCGAGGGCGAACCCCGGGCACGGTACCGCGAGTACCGGCTCAACCGATTCCTCGCCGAACGGCCGGCGCTCGACCCCGAGACCAACCCGACCCGAAGCGCCGCGTTCCTCGCGGGCGTGTTCGTCGGACAGATCGGGTACTACCAGGCTGACACGCGCGACATGAACCGAACCGCTCTCCAGCAGTACCCGACCGAACAGATGACCGGGCGCCGGATCGACCGTCTGGTGCCCGAGCTCGTCGACAAGGCGAACGCGTACGCGATGGAGAACGAGCACAAGGGCGCGTCGCTGTTCCCGGAACTCGAGGACCTGCTCTCGACGACGCTCACCGCCGTCAACGGGGACTGGGACATCGGTACCGACGACCTGCGCTTTCACTACGCGCTCGGACAGCTCTACGGCAAGCGCGCCGGCTACCGCGCGTATCAACTCAAACAGCGACTCGAACAGGACGTAGCGACCGAGGCCGCCGATTCCGACCAATGACAGACACTACCGACACCGTCACGAACCGCTCCGAGATCGTGTTCATCACCGACGCACAGGACTGCAACCCCAACGGGAACCCGCTGGGCGAGGACCGTCCCCGACGCGACCCGGTGACCGACCAGGGCGTCGTCACGGACGTTCGGCTCAAGCGGTATCTCCGCGACCAGCTCGTCGACGACGGCCACGGGGTGTTCGTGAAAAAGACCGGCGACGGCACGAGCGGCAGCCGCGCGGCGCTCGCGCTCGACGTACTCGGCGACGTGAGCAGCGAGGAAGACCTCGAAGCGATGGACGACATCGCGGGCGAGTTCCTCGCCAACGCGCTCGACGTGCGGTATTTCGGCGCGACGCTCAGTTTCAATCGCGATCCCGAAAACGACGTACACGCGGCGCTCGTCGAGCACTTCGACGGCGGGAACTACACGGGCCCGGTACAGTTCAGCCCCGCGCGCTCGCTGAACGCCGTCGAGATGAACGAGGAGTCGAACTCGCTGACCAGCGTCATCTCCACGACCGACGACAACGAGACCGGCGGGTTCGGCCTCGACGACCACCGGATCAAGTACGGTCTCTTCCCGTTTCACGGGCTCGTCGACGAGCACGGCGCGGCCGAGACCGGCCTCACCGACGCCGACATCGAGCGTCTCGACACGCTCTGTTGGCGCGCGCTGAAAAACCAGACGATCAGCCGTTCGAAGGTGGGCCAGGAGCCCCGGCTCTACCTCCGCGTGGAGTACGACACGGAGGGCTTCCACGACGGCGGGCTCCACAACGCGGTCGAGCTGGACCGCGAGCTGGCGAGCGACACCGACGAGCCGATGAGCGACGACGAACTCCGGAACGTCTCGGACGTCTGTCTCGACGTGACGGTGTTGTGTGACCGTCTGGAGGAGCTCGCCGACCGCATCGAGACGGTGACGGTCGTCGGGAGTCCGTACCTCACGGTGAGCTACGACGGGGAGGTACTCGGCGGAGCCGACGACCTGCCGGCAGAACTCGACCGTCGCGGCGTGCCGGTTCGCACGGTGGACGTGTACGAGGAGTTCGAGGCGACCCTCCCGGACGCCTAATGGCTCGTCGAGATAGCGAGGGTGCGTACCGGGGTGACACGGTCACCGCGACGGACCCACCGGAGGTCACCGAGGGCGTCCCCTCGAAGTGTCTGACCTTCACGCTCAGCGGCGACTGGGGGCACTTCCGGCGCATCGACCGAACGGTGACCAAACAGACCTATCGCGTTCCGCCCCGGACGACCCTCGCGGGCCTGTTGGCCGCCGTCGTCGGCGTCGGTCGCGACGGCTACTACGACATCTTCGAGCGAGAGTCGTCCGCCATCGCCGTCGAACTGCTGAACAGGCCGCGAACCGCGACGCTTCCGACGCTGGGACTGGGGACGAACCCGAGCGAGACCTTCGATAGCGCCGGTGGAACCGGTAACAAGACCGTGAAGGCGCGCTATCCGGACAGCACGGACGCTCGGCAGTTGCACAGCTACCACTACCTGGTCGACCCGGCGTATCGGATCTCCGTCGCCGTGGAGGACCCGACGTTCTACGGAACGCTCCGGGACCGGCTGGAGACCGGTCGGTCGTACTACCCGCCAACCCTCGGGCTCTCCGAGTTGCACGCGACACTCGGATACGGGGACGACCGACACACCGGTGAATTCGACGTGGCGCGCGCCGCCGTCGGCGGTGAAACGACCGTCGACGGCATCGTCCCCGACGGTATCGACGCGATCCGTCCCGGTTCCGGGGTGACCTACGCCGTCGAGCGCGTCCCGGGGACCATGACTGCTGACGAGACGGCACGGACGACCACCTCCTACGTCGACTACGCCTTCCGGGAAGATACCGAGGGCCTCACCGTCGACGGGTCGAAGCTCCCGGTTGCCGACGTTGACGGCCGACGGCTGGTGTTCGCCTGAATGTACGACACCGTCGTCTCTCGCCTCGGTGAGGACGGGGTGGAAGAACTCCGAGACCACGGGGAAGCTGTCGGCACGTTCGCGCCGACCCTCGCCGGGGACGGAATCGGGTCGGTCCTGTCGACTGCCGGCTGGCTCCACGACCTGGGGAAAGCGACGACCTATTTCCAGCGGTACATCCGCCCCGACGGCTACGTCGAGCACAAGACCTACACGTACCACGCTCGGCTCGGCGCCTTCGCCGCGTTTCACGTCCTCACGGTCCGCAACGTGAGTGACCGCGACCGCCTCGCCGGCCTCCTCGCCGTCTTGAGCCACCACGGACAGCTGCCCGACACGGCCGAGAAGCTAGTCGACGTTATCACCTCCGAACGGCGCGGGACAGCGAACGCGTACGTCGGTGCCCAGTGCGAGGATATCCGGGAGTACGCCGCTGGGAGGTCAGTCGCGGACGCGCTACTGCGCCGCGCGTCGGGGGGCGAAACCGACTGGGCGACGTTCGAGTCGGCGCTCGAAGGCGGCGCTCTCTACGACGAACTGCTCGACCTGACGACCTCGGTCGAGAACGAGGCGCTCACGCTCGACAGCGACGTCGGCGACCCCGACCCGGATCAGTTACCCGAGCGTCTCTACGACAGAGCGCTACGGGTCTGGAGCGGGCTGACCCTCGCGGACAAGACTTGCGCGGCCGGACTCGAAGACGACGAGCGGTTGCGTCCCGAGTCGCTCCAGCTGTCGGATCTCGAGGCGTGGATCGAAACCGAGCGAGACGACGCCGGGTTGACCGACGACCCCGAGATCACCGACACCGATTCCCTGGACGTCGACGTCACCGACGAGGCGTCGCTCAATCAGCTCCGCGAGGGTCTACGACGCCGCGTCCGGGAAAACGCGGGAGCGCTGACCCGCTCGGAGGCGAACGTGGCGACGCTCACACTCCCGACGGGACTCGGGAAGACGTTCACCGGACTCACCGCGGCCTACACCGTCCGCGAGGAGCTCGAACGCGAGGCCTCCGGTGAGGCGGCCCAGCCCCGGGTCGTGTACGCGCTCCCCTACACGTCGATCATCGAACAGATACGCGGCGAGTTCGAGGCGGTGTTCGATGCCGACCCCCGCGGCCGCGCGCTCACCGTCCATCACTACCTGACGGATACCGTCATCTACCCCACGGTCGAAGGCGACCGCGGGGACGACACGCTCGACGACGGCAGTCATTTCGACGCGAGCCACTTCGGCGAAGCGTGGCGATCCGGGACCGTCCTGACGACGTTCGTCCAGTTGTTCGAGAGCCTGACGGGACCGACGAACGCCCAGGGACTCAAGCTGCCGGCTCTGGAGGACGCCATCGTGATCCTCGACGAACCGCAGACGCTCCCGACGGAATGGTGGCCGGCGATCCGATACCTCACTCGGTTGCTCGTGACGGAGTACGACGCACACGTCGTCTCGATGACGGCCACCCAACCGTCGCTGTTCACGGACGCGGAGTTCGAGACCGCGTCGCTTCTCTCGGATTCGGGGACCGAAACCACCGAACTCACGCGTGCGTGTTTCGAGGCGGTCGAACGAACGCGGTACCGGATCGACCCGTCGCTTCGAGAGTACCCCGACGAGGACCGCCTCGTCCCACACGCGCGGGCCGGCCGGCGACTGGCCGAGGCGGTCACCGGAGACGCCGCGGACCACACCTCGACGCTCGCCGTCTGTAACACCATCGCCAGCGCGGTCGAACTCGCCACGGAGACGAGAGACGCGCTGGAATCCGACGGCGTCGCCGTCGATCACCTGGGCGAGCGCTATCGCGAGGTGTTGCACGAACGAGGCCACGGGGCCTCGTTCGAAGACCGGCCGACGACGGACGAACTCGCTCGGGAGCTGTTGAACCGACTGGGGTTCGAGGTCGGCGAGTACGATCCGGAGACGCCGCTCGTCGAACAGGACTGGACGCGAGCGGACGGCTCAGAAGCGATACTCGTCGGCGAGTTCTCCTCGCGGTATCGTCCCCGCGACCGCCGAGTGCTCGTGACGGTCGCCACGATCCTCGCTCGGCGCGACCACCCGTTCGTCCTCGTTTCGACGCAGGCGGTCGAGGCCGGCGTCGACATCAGCTTCGGCTCCGTCTACCGGTCCGTCGCCCCGATCGACAGCGTCGTGCAGGCGGCGGGGCGCTGTAACCGGTCGTTCGAATGGGGCGAGCGAGGCGGAGACGTGACCGTGTGGGCGCTGGCTCCGACAGAGGGTGCCGAGACGTGTCCCGCACGGCAGGTGTATCGACCCGCGACGCGGCTCGAAACGGCGACGACGATCTTGACGGATCTCGCCGCCGAGAGCGAGACGGACTGGGTACCCGACAGCACTATCGCGACCGAAGCGGTCCCGGCGTACTTCGAGTGGATCGAGGGCGCCGATCTGGGGGGCCGCGACCTCGTTCGGGCACTCCGCGACTGCGACGGGGACGAGCTACGCGACGCCAGTTTGATCGACGACAGCTACGATACGTGCGACGTTATCGTCGCGCACACGCCAGCCGAGAACGCGGAGGTACAACGAGTGTCGGACCTCCTGTCGAGCGCAGACCCGACCGACCGAGCGGAGGGGTTCGAACGCCTACAGGGACTCAGCGACCTACGGGTGTCGGTTCCCGTCTCGGAGATCGAGGATGTCGCCGCGAGTTTCTCGCGCCTGGACAAGACCGCCCGCGCCGACGCCGACGGGGTCGGCGTTCTCCAGACAACTCGATGCGGTCGCGGCCAACATTACGACCTCTCCGACGGAGGGCTCCGCGTGACCGACGTCATCGACGACCGATTCTCACTGTGACACTCCATCGACCCCCCGGGGAGTCACCCAGAATTGAGGGTCGATGAAAATACTTGTGTGGATGCCGACGATAGCACTACTCAGGCCAGCGAACCGGCCATAGTTACAGCAGGACCGTAGACGGGTTGAAGCAAATCCGCTGTGACGGTCGCGAGGCGGCGTCTCGCGAGTTACAGCAGGACCGTAGACGGGTTGAAGCCCGCCGCCGGTGTAGCCCGTCGCGCTGGGTTTGAACTCGTTACAGCAGGACCGTAGACGGGTTGAAGCACGTTTACCCACCTCTTCGAGAACGTCGCCAGCGGTTACAGCAGGACCGTAGACGGGTTGAAGCGTCCCGCTCTTCCAGTTCAGCGAGCGCCTCGCTCAGGTTACAGCAGGACCGTAGACGGGTTGAAGCTGGGACGACGCGCAGTCCGAGCGCGGCCCCGGCGCGGTTACAGCAGGACCGTAGACGGGTTGAAGCACCGAAGTTCATCACATCGACGGGGATGCGCTGAAGTTACAGCAGGACCGTAGACGGGTTGAAGCAAAGTACTCAAACAATCCAATCATCTCCGCCAGCGAGTTACAGCAGGACCGTAGACGGGTTGAAGCGCGCTGGGGCTGTTCCTCGTCGGCCTCGTCGCGACGTTACAGCAGGACCGTAGACGGGTTGAAGCAGTCGGCCAGCAGGACCGATCAGCGCACTGATCTGGTTACAGCAGGACCGTAGACGGGTTGAAGCAACGCCGCGAAGATAGAGGTGGGCGACGACCAGGAGTTACAGCAGGACCGTAGACGGGTTGAAGCGTCACGCTCCGCTGCTGGCCGCACCCCGACGTAGACGTTACAGCAGGACCGTAGACGGGTTGAAGCGAGCTCCGAGACGGGACCTTGACCCTTGACCTACGGTTACAGCAGGACCGTAGACGGGTTGAAGCACGGAGAAGACCATCCAGGCCGATAGTCTGTGGCGTTACAGCAGGACCGTAGACGGGTTGAAGCTACGATGAAGATGCTAGCGAACTTAGAGCAGAGGAGGGTTACAGCAGGACCGTAGACGGGTTGAAGCGGCCTCTCGCTGGTCGACAAGCTCTCGCGCGCGCTGGTTACAGCAGGACCGTAGACGGGTTGAAGCGCCTCGACCGTCGAAACCTTCCGGTCCTCCGAGCAGTTACAGCAGGACCGTAGACGGGTTGAAGCGTCCTGCTGACTCCACGGGCCGGAGATGATACTGGTTACAGCAGGACCGTAGACGGGTTGAAGCACGGAAGTCAGCAACGGGGGGGACGACCGATGAGCGTTACAGCAGGACCGTAGACGGGTTGAAGCAGATGGCCGGCTCAGTGTCTGAGACGTGCGAACAGCGTTACAGCAGGACCGTAGACGGGTTGAAGCACGCAGTACGTCGGCGACCGCGGGATGCGCCTCAAGCGTTACAGCAGGACCGTAGACGGGTTGAAGCGATATCGTGGTTCCCGCCCATACTCATGCCGGCCGTGTTACAGCAGGACCGTAGACGGGTTGAAGCAGGTAATCGCCCGACACCACCATCGGTCCGCCGGAGTTACAGCAGGACCGTAGACGGGTTGAAGCGCCTTCCCGCTGGACCTGTTCGCGACGCGGACCGACCGCAAGTTACAGCAGGACCGTAGACGGGTTGAAGCGCGGCGGTGCCCGACGAGGAGGGCCAGCAGGCCACGGTTACAGCAGGACCGTAGACGGGTTGAAGCAGTCGAACGTTGCTCGCGTCCGGGTCGACCTCGTGTTACAGCAGGACCGTAGACGGGTTGAAGCTGCTTGAGCCACACGCCGATCGACACCAGGGGCGAGTTACAGCAGGACCGTAGACGGGTTGAAGCATATCACCCCAGGACTGGCCGTCGCCGGCGCCGGCGGTTACAGCAGGACCGTAGACGGGTTGAAGCACCACGAACGTCGAGATCATCAACAGCGGCGGCGGGTTACAGCAGGACCGTAGACGGGTTGAAGCGCGCCGCTGGGTGGGTGACTGTCGGAAAACCGGTCACGTTACAGCAGGACCGTAGACGGGTTGAAGCAGCGTCTCGCTGGAGTATACCGACGTGACCCCGGGTTACAGCAGGACCGTAGACGGGTTGAAGCAGTCTTCGAGAGGACGAAACAAGTGGTAAAGGAAATCGTTACAGCAGGACCGTAGACGGGTTGAAGCGAGCAGCTCGTCGACGACGACACGATCGGGATCATGTTACAGCAGGACCGTAGACGGGTTGAAGCGCGATGTCCCACACCGGCATCGACACCGAGCGCGGTTACAGCAGGACCGTAGACGGGTTGAAGCCCCCGCGATGGTCGCCGGGTCCTACTCCCCGAACAGTTACAGCAGGACCGTAGACGGGTTGAAGCTACTATGGTGGCCGTCAGCAGGTTTCTGGTTGCGTTACAGCAGGACCGTAGACGGGTTGAAGCACCAAGCGAGCGTCCTGGCTCTCGCTGCTCGCGCTGTTACAGCAGGACCGTAGACGGGTTGAAGCCCAGCATCTCCCGCGCCTCGTCGCGGACGGGAGCCCGTTACAGCAGGACCGTAGACGGGTTGAAGCACGGGCGTCTCTCGCGTCGAAATTGAGAGTGCCAGTTACAGCAGGACCGTAGACGGGTTGAAGCTCCGGGCGCGGGACGCCGCCGGGACTTAAGCAGGCGAGTTACAGCAGGACCGTAGACGGGTTGAAGCTCCCCTCGGGGTCGGGGTACTCGTCTCCGTCGTCAGTGTTACAGCAGGACCGTAGACGGGTTGAAGCTCCCCTCGGGGTCGGGGTACTCGTCTCCGTCGTCAGTGTTACAGCAGGACCGTAGACGGGTTGAAGCGACGCCCCGATGATGACCCCGAGGGCGAGGATGATCGTTACAGCAGGACCGTAGACGGGTTGAAGCTCCGTGACGAGCGGGCTGCCGTCGTCACCCTGCACCTGTTACAGCAGGACCGTAGACGGGTTGAAGCAAGGTCACGACCGACGAGCGTCCGGTGACCGTCACCGTTACAGCAGGACCGTAGACGGGTTGAAGCTTTGTCGAAACCGCGCGCGCCAAAGTGAGCGCCGAGTTACAGCAGGACCGTAGACGGGTTGAAGCGGTCCTCAATCCCCCGGCGAGCGACTGTGCCTCGTTACAGCAGGACCGTAGACGGGTTGAAGCACGAGTATCACGAAACCGTCGAGTATCCGCAGGGTTACAGCAGGACCGTAGACGGGTTGAAGCTCCGTGGTGACGGCGTTGGCGTCGAAGTCCACGTGTTACAGCAGGACCGTAGACGGGTTGAAGCCCCATCGACGACGCCGACCCGGCGTCGGTCGCCTTCGTTACAGCAGGACCGTAGACGGGTTGAAGCTTCCCCGCTTCCAGTTGAAGCGTGGGGGACCCACCCGTTACAGCAGGACCGTAGACGGGTTGAAGCGACGATCCCGAGTGGATAGAGACGCTCGCTGACCACGGTTACAGCAGGACCGTAGACGGGTTGAAGCGACCCCGTGACTGTATTTGGATAGCGAACACACGCCGGTTACAGCAGGACCGTAGACGGGTTGAAGCACCTGAAGTGGGAAGCGATCTACATCGGGAAGGGAGAGTTACAGCAGGACCGTAGACGGGTTGAAGCGCGTCCGCGTCGAAGTGGTCGTTGAAGGCTCCGTGTTACAGCAGGACCGTAGACGGGTTGAAGCAAGCTACGGCGCGACGGTGACGGGGACGAGGTGGCCGGTTACAGCAGGACCGTAGACGGGTTGAAGCTCGGAGACCTTCCGGATACCCGGCGAGACCTCGTTCGCGTTACAGCAGGACCGTAGACGGGTTGAAGCGTCCCGAGCGGCCGCGGTATTCAGATTCGGAAAATGGTTACAGCAGGACCGTAGACGGGTTGAAGCCCGCAATTCGGGCACTCGGGCGGCCCCCTCATCGGGTTACAGCAGGACCGTAGACGGGTTGAAGCGAGTCTTCCATCCGCCGTGTGCCCGGTGGGCGGACGTTACAGCAGGACCGTAGACGGGTTGAAGCGAACCGCAACCCGTTCGTCCCGGGCTCCTCGGGGTGTTACAGCAGGACCGTAGACGGGTTGAAGCAGCTCGGTCGCGCGGACGAGGTCGGCCGCCATCTCGTTACAGCAGGACCGTAGACGGGTTGAAGCATCGCCGTCGACGGGCAGATGACTGCCCGAGCGCTTGTTACAGCAGGACCGTAGACGGGTTGAAGCTTCTGCTCGGAAGACTGCAAGAAGGAAGCACAGTAGTTACAGCAGGACCGTAGACGGGTTGAAGCGACGACGGCATGTTCTGGTTCAAGCCAGCGAACTTCGTTACAGCAGGACCGTAGACGGGTTGAAGCTGACGGACGCCGCGGCTCGCGATCTCGCAGTGGAGAGTTACAGCAGGACCGTAGACGGGTTGAAGCCGGCGCCACAGCTTCCGTTCCTCGGGGTCGAGGACCTGTTACAGCAGGACCGTAGACGGGTTGAAGCCACCGGAACACGATTTCATCGAATATCAAACCATTAGCGTTACAGCAGGACCGTAGACGGGTTGAAGCTCGAATTCCGGACCAGCGGTAGCATCACCGCCTCCGGTTACAGCAGGACCGTAGACGGGTTGAAGCAAGCGCGACCTGGGCGACGACTACCGCCTGACCGCCGGTTACAGCAGGACCGTAGACGGGTTGAAGCTGCGACCAGTGCTCGCTCGCGCGCGGCGACGGCCGCCAGTTACAGCAGGACCGTAGACGGGTTGAAGCGTCCTGCGGAAAGCCCGTGAGAAGGGGATTCGCCTCGTTACAGCAGGACCGTAGACGGGTTGAAGCAACACCAGCAACAGACCCAGATGCAGGTCCAGCGGGCGTTACAGCAGGACCGTAGACGGGTTGAAGCTGCCTGAAGAAGTGGTCGAAAAAGGCCCCGAGTGCGTTACAGCAGGACCGTAGACGGGTTGAAGCTCGCTGTCGTCGCCCTCCGCGGCGTCCTCCACGTGTTACAGCAGGACCGTAGACGGGTTGAAGCAGGTGGGGGAAGTGGCATGAGCGACACCCTGCCCTGCGTTACAGCAGGACCGTAGACGGGTTGAAGGCACGACCACGACCGACGACGGCGGTCCCGAGCCGTTACAGCAGGACCGTAGACGGGTTGAAGCTGGGGCCAGGTGGTGATCTCGCTCGTGTTGGCGGTGTTACAGCAGGACGTAACGGACTGGAGGTGGATCTGAACATCCTTTCTGATCGTCTCGGTCGACGTTACGGAACGGATGTCGACAGGGTGAAGGTAGCACATCGCTGTCGGGGGCACAACAGGGACATCGTACAGAAGGGCCGAAGCGAATCCCGGCAATTACAGCAGATTCCCGACCACCCGGCCCACACGGCGATCGAGGGCGTGTGAAGAGACTCCACGATAGGGACGATTCGACAATCGAACCGAACTGATAGCCTCGAAGAACGGCCGGGAGAACTCTCGATGCCGTTCAACCGGTTAACGATCGGGTTTCGGCGGGGTCCAGCACGTACGTCCCGGCCGCGGTGAGGACCGCCACGAACGCCGCGAGCGTGAGCGCCCGGGAGTTCGGGAGGGAGAAAGCTCCGACGGTGACGGCGAGGGTGAGGAGGAAGGTGACGCCGTAGGCGCCGACGGCGACGGCGACCCGGCGCGACCGGGTCGGGACCCTGTCGCCGCTCCCGACGAGGACCAGCGCGGCGGCGGTCACGCCGGCGACGAACCCGACCGGCAGGCCGACGAACAGCGAGAACCCGATCCACCGGAGGGCGAACTCGGTGACCGCCGCTCCGACGGCGAGGAAGGTGGCGAGCCCGGCCGCCAGCGCGACCGCGAGCGTGCGAGCGTGCATACCCGGTCTTCTCGCGGCCGCGTGAAATAGCTCGGGCGGGGACGGTCACTCCGGGGGCGGGCGGCTAGTCGTCGAAGGCCGACTCGGCGCCCGGGGGGAGGTCCTCGGGGCGCATCACGACGTTGCCCCGGCCCACGTCGACCTTGACGATGCTGTCCTCGTCCTCCATCGCCGAGAGGACGCGGCTCACCTTCGACTTCGACCAGTCGGTCTCCTCGACGATGTCGGCCTGGCGCATCCGGCCGTCGTGGTCGTCGAGCAGCGTGAACACCACCTCCTCGTCGGAGAGGAACTCCGTCGGCACCTCGTCGTCGGTCGCGGCCGACTCGCTCTCGCCCCCGGCCGCGCCGGTGTCACTGCCGGCACCGGCGCCGTCGCTGGAGACAGCGGTCGCGGCCGGGGCGTCGGGCCGGTCGCTCCCGTCGGTGTCGGACTCGGATCGGTCGGTCCCGAGCGTCCGGCGGAGACGGCCGAGCGGCGCGTAGCCGGCCCACGCGAGCAGCGCGAGCACCGCGACGGCGGCGACGCCGACGCCGACGAGGCCGGCGACCGCGAGCGACAGCCGGTCGGCGGCGGTGTCGACCTCGCGGGGGTCGGGGACGCCGTCGTCGTCGGTGTCGGGGTCGGTCGGGTCCGTCTCGTAGCGGTTGACCTCCGGGCCGTCCTCGAGGCCGTCGCCGTCCGTGTCGGGGTTCGTCGGGTTGGTGTCGTAGGTGTTGACCTCGGCGCCGTCTTCGAGTCCGTCGTCGTCGGTGTCGGGGTCGGTCGGGTCCGTCTCGTAGCGGTTGACCTCCGGGCCGTCCTCCAGGCCGTCCCCGTCCGTGTCGACCTGGTTGGGGTCGGTGTCGTAGGTGTTGACCTCGAGGTTGTCGTCGAGGCCGTCGCCGTCCGTGTCTGCCTCGGTGGGGTTCGTCTCGTACTCGTTGATCTCGGCGCCGTCGTCGAGGCCGTCGCCGTCCGTGTCGGGGTCGGTCGGGTCCGTCTCGTAGGTGTTGACCTCCTTTCCGTCGGGGACGCCGTCGCCGTCCGTGTCGGCCTTGTTGGGGTTGGTCCCCAGTTCGAGCTCGCGCGGGTCGGGCAGGCCGTCGTCGTCCGTGTCGACCTTCGTGGGGTCGGTCTGATAGCGCTCGATCTCCGCGTAGTCGCTGAGGCCGTCGCCGTCCGTGTCGGGGTTCGTAGGCGAGGTCTCGTAGGTGTTGACCTCGGCGCCGTCCTCGAGGCCGTCGCCGTCCGTGTCGTTCGACCGGAGGTCGGTCTCCAGCGCGGCCTCGCGCTCGTTCGTGAGGCCGTCGTCGTCGAGGTCGCCCTGGCGGGTGATCACGGTGACGGGGTAGGTCTCGGTGTCCAGCGGCGTCGACGCGTTGGCCGCGGTGACCGACACCCGGAGCCGCTGGTCCCCGGTGAAGTTGGCCGGCCACGAGCCGACCTCGACGGTAGCCGTCTGGTTCCCGCCGGCCGGCACCATGACGGACTGACAGCCGAGTTCGCGGTCGGTGCCGTCGACGACGACGCACGTCGAGCCCCCGTCGACCCCGGCGTCGCTGGCGACCGTGACCGCGAAGCGGTGGGCGCCGGACTGCCAGAGCGTGAGGCCCTCGCCGACGCCGGTCACCGCCCCGTCGCCCTCGTACTCCGTGGCCGTGATACGCGCGTCCGGGTCCGCCGTCGCGGTCGCGTCCGTCGCCGTCGAGACCGCCGGCGCCGCGGTACCGGCCAGTACGAGCGCCGCGAGGATCCAGACGTGGAGGTTCCGTGCCATGGAGTCGTGGATTGCCTGCCGTCGCCGCTACGTCGGGGCCGCCCCCGTGCCCGACGCCGGTGACAGATCGTCCCTTGTTGGGTGGCTGGCGTTAGGAACCTTACGCCCCCGCCGGAAGGGTATGGCCACCTTTCCGCGGTCAATCGCCGCTTTCTCTCCCGCCGCGCACCCGGTCGCGCCGGTAGGGACCTGTTACGACAGCCGGCCGCTTCCGGTCGCCGGGCCCGTGCCGCCGCTCGACGGACCGTCGGTGCCGGACCCCCCGTTCGTCTCCTCGTCGGCGACGCTCTCGCTCGTCCCCTCGCCGTCCAGGGTCCCGAGAACCCGTCCCCCGTCCCGGGTCCCGCCGCGGTCCGCCCACGGCTCGCTGACCGAGAGCTTCATCTCCTCGGAGAGCCGGACGGTCCCGGAGCGCGGGTCGTACGCGAGGACGCCGAAGTCGTCGAGTTTCGAGAGGTGGGCACAGCCGAGGCGCCGCCGGACGCGGTCGACGACCGTCTCGTCCGCCGGGGCCGGCCGCTCGTGGCCGCGCCACCACCCGACGAGGTGCGCCGCCAGCGCCTCGACCGACGACCGACCGCCGACCTCCTGCAGGTGATAGAGGATCGCCCGCCGTTCCCAGTCGGAGAAGATGTCGTGCATGGTCTGGATACCCGTCGAGCCGGACCGTCGGCTGTCCCCTGCCGGTGCCGCGCGTGAGTGCGTGTCTGACATGGTTCGTGAGCGGGGCTCCGGGCCGGTGCCGCCGACGCCGGTGGTCCACTGCGCCCCGTGTCAGGTCGGACGCTCGACAGTGGCAAAGAACCGCAAACACGTCCCGCCAGTTGCCACCGTTTACCGACGTTCCGTCGCTCCGGGCGCCGCGAAATCGGGACATAGCGGCCCGATCGGAACGCAACGTCCGGCGGACCGAAACGGTTGCAACGATCGCTCGAACCGCAGAAACAGTCGAAACGGTCGGATCCCATACCGTTTCGAGGGCGGACGATCACCCCCGGATCCGACCGCTCGTCGACCGGCGGGTCCGAGCGGTGGGCGAGGGAGCGGCTGCTCGTCGAGGGCGATCAGCCGGCGAGAGTGAGGGACGGCCGCCCGGGAAACGGACGGAGCCGACGGCCGTCAGTCGACGAGCGCGGCGAGCAGGTCGGCGGCCAGGTCCTTCTCCAGCGGGTCGTTGGCGTTGCCGCAGTGGGGCGACTGGACGCAGGCCGGACAGCCCGACTCGCAGGGGCAGTCCCGGAGCATCCCCAGCGTCCGCTCCACGAGGTCGACGACCGTCTCGTAGGCCCGCTCTGTCAGCCCGACGCCGCCGGGGTAGCCGTCGTAGACGAAGACCGTCGCGCAGTCGGTGTGGGGATGCTGCGGCGTCGAGAGTCCGCCCACGTCCCGGCGGTCACAGAGGAAGGACAGGGGGAACAGCGAGATCATCCCGTGTTCGGCGGCGTGGATCGCCCCCGGGAACGCGTCGTGGCCGTCGCCCGCCGCCCGAATCTCGGTCTCAACTTCCCCGGGAACCGTGAAGTAGACGGCCTCGGTCTCGAGCGTCGTCTCGGGCAAGTCCAGCGGCTCCCGCCCGATCGGCTCCCCGCTCTGTCGGTCGTAGCGCTCGAATCCCGTGATCTGCTTGCGCATACTCACGTCCGCGAACCGGACCGTCACCTCGGGGTGGGTGGGCAGGGTCTGCTCGCCCCGATCCGCCTCGACGGTGATCGTCTTGTCGTGGAGCACCTGCGTGTAGTAGTCCGGGCGCACCGGCGCCAGCTCCGCCACGTCCGCTCGCAGGTCCAGGTCCACGACCTCGTAGTCCTGACCCTGGTGATGGTAGACGGCGCCCTCGTGGGCGTCCCGGAGCGCGTCGGCGAAGGGGAGTTCGGCGATCCGGTCCCCGTCGCGGCGGTCGCGAAGCTGGACCTCGCGGTCGCCGACGGTCCGCAGGCTCATCTCGTGCTGTGGGCTACCCTCCCCCGAGTACAGCCAGCGCAGGCCCGCGTCGGTCGACCGGCGGTCGAGGTCGCCGGCCTCGGTCAGGTCCGCGACGACGTCGGGAAACGGCTCGCCGAAGTGGCGGTCGTCGTCGGGCCGCAGCCACGTCTCGCGTGCGGCCGCGAGGGCGTGGTCGGGCAGGAGGTGTTCGTTCTCGGGGTTGGAGATAGCCTCTTCCGGTTCCTCGTCGAAGAAATCGCGCGGGTGGGCCATCAGGTACTGGTCGAGCTGGTCCTCGCCGGCGACCATCGCCACCAGCGACGGGTCGGTCCCGCGGCCGGCGCGGCCGCCCTGCTGGAACGCGGCCATCCGCGTCCCGGGGTAACCGTCGAGCAGGACCGCGTCGAGGCCGCCGATGTCGACGCCGAGTTCGAGCGCGTTCGTCGACCAGACACCACGCACGTTTCCGGAGTCGAGGCCGTCTTCGATCTCGCCGCGGCGCTCGTCGGTGAGCGCGGCCTGGTAGGCCTCGACGGATCGGGCCAGATCGTGCTCGCCCCGCTCGCGCAGGTCGCTCGCGCTGTCGGTCGCGTAGCGCTCCGCGACCTGCCGGGACTGCGTGAAGACGACGGTCTGGTGGCCCTTCGTCACGAGGTCGACGAACAGCCGCTTGGTCTCGACGTGGTTCGACCGCCGCCGGCCGCTCCCGAACTCCTCACCGTCGTCGTACTCCGGGGGATTCCAGAACAGCCAGTGGGTCGGCCCCGTCGCGCTCGTGTCCTCGTCGACGAGTTCGAACGAGTCGGGCGACTGGCCGGTGACCGTCGCCGCGTGGTCGACCGGGTTGCCGATCGTCGCCGAGCAGCAGACCCAGTCGGGGGCGGCGTCGAAGCGTTCGCAGAGCCGGGCCAGTCGCCGGAAGACGAGCGAGACGTGACTGCCGAACACGCCGCGGTACTCGTGGACCTCGTCGACGACGACGGTCTCCAGGCGCTCGAAGAACCAGTCCCACAGCCGGTGCCCGTGGGGCATGATCCCGTAGTGGAGCATGTCCGGGGTCGTCAGTAGCACCGTCGGCTGGCGGTCGCGGATGGCCTCCTTCTCCGTGCGGTCCTGGCGGCCGGTGTACTGCGCCACGGAGACGCCCGACCCGAAGCCGAGCCCGTGGGCCAGCTCCGACAGCGTCTCCTCCTGGTCGTTGATGAGCGCGACCTGCGGGGCGATATAGAGGGTCGTCGCCCGCTCGTCGAGCGCCCGCTCGAAGGCCGGCACCGTGTAGCCGACCGACTTCCCGCTGGCCGTCGGCGTCGCCAGCACGACGTTGTCACCCCCTCGAACAGCCGAGACGGCCCGCGCCTGGTGGTCGTACAGCCGGTCGATCCCCTTCGACTCCAGCGCGCTCGCGAGCCGCGAGTCCAGGTCCACGTCGCCGAAGGTCGCCTCGCGGCCGGGGGTCGTCCGCCGCTCGGTGATCTGACCCTCGTAGTAGGGGCGGCCCTGCAGCCACCGGATCGTCTCGTCCACGTTACTCTCTCTGGGCGACGGCGCGGGAAATCCGTTGCGCCTCACGCGTTCCCGCGGCCGGCACTCGGGGCTCCCGCGACTGACACCCACCGGGTCCCGTCGCGTGATCGGCGGTATCGCCGAACGAGCAGCCCCAGCGCGAAGCCGATCGTCGGGTAGATCAGCACCTCCGGCGGATGGCTAGTGAGGAACAGCGGTCGGAAGCCGGCGGCGATCGAGGCGTCCGACCACTCGACCGATTCCTCCGGGATCACGGGGAGTCCGGTCGGGTAGAACACGGCGTCGCCGAACCGGAGCGCGCTCGCCAGGACGAGCGTCGGGAGGTAGCCGCGGTTCAGCGCGGCGTGGCCGGCTGCGATCCCGATCACCAGCAGGTAGCCGGCGGGCGAACCCAGGGCGAAGACGTGGGCGAGTTCGGTCGCGAGGTGGAGACCGGGCCGACCGCTGACGACCGCCTGCAGGGCGAGGTAGTCGACCGCGGCGCTCGTCGCGAACAGGGCGGCCGCCAGGGCGAGCGCGCCCGCCGTCCGCCGGCGGCTGTCGCCAACGAGAAACGCCCGGGGGTTCCCGGTCCGGCCGAGGCCGCGGTCGGTACTCGTCGCCATCGTTCGCTGGTCGCCCGCGGGTGCGAAAAAAGTGCGGTCGAAAGGGGTCGTCCCGCTACCGCTCGGTCACTCCTCCGTGCGGAGCCTGTTGCCCGCGAGGACGACCATCGAGAGGCCCATCATCGCGAAGAAGGGCACGGGGAACAGCGGCGACCGGGACATCGTTTCCAGCGCGGTGGCGTCGCCGGCCGCCATGTTGCCCGCACCGCCCTCGGGCGTCGGGGTCGGCGTGTCGACGTCGGCGTTGTCGGGGAACGCCTTGGAAGCGCCGTCGTCGAGTTCGCCTGCGGTGAACCGCAGTTCCGTCTGCCCCGCGGCGCAGGGCTCGCTCGCCGAGCGCTCGCCGGTCACTTCCGTCCCCTCGCCGGCCTCGATCTCCCCGGGACTCCCGGAGACCTCGTAGAGGCCGCCGCCGGCCTGGTGGACGACCGAGACCGGCGCGGGACCGCTCCCGCCCTCGTCGTACTCGGCCGCGACCGGCTCGTCGTCGTCGTTCTCCGCGACGTCCGAGAAGATGATCACCCGTCGCTCGGTCTGGTCAGAGTCGAAACAGAACGCGACGAAGTCGATACTCTCCTCGGCGGCCTCCGGCGTCTCCGTCGGCGTCTCAGTGGGCGTCGGCGTATCGGTGGGCGTGTCGGTGGGCGTTGCCGTCGGCGTCTCGGTGGGAGTAGGCGTTTCCGTTGGCGTGTCGGTCGGCGTCTGGGTCGGCGTATCGGTCGGCGTCGGCGTGGCCGTCGGAGTTTCCGTCGGCGTCTCGGTCGGCGTATCGGTGGGAGTAGGGGTCTCCGTCGGCGTATCGGTCGGCGTCGGCGTGGCCGTCGGAGTTTCCGTCGGCGTCGCGGTCGGCGTCGCCGTCGGCGTATCGGTGGGAGTAGGGGTCCCCGTCGGCGTCGCGGTCGGCGTTTCAGTGGGCGTCTCCGTCGGCGTGTCGGTCGGCTCGGCGGCCTCGCAGTCGCTGATGACGGCGTAGGCGGCGCCCGCGTTCGTCCGGTTCAGCGAGTCGTTGAACGGCGCGCCGACGACCACGTCGGCGAAGCCGTCGCCGTCGAAGTCGCCGGCCCCGACCGCGTTGCCGGCGCGGTTGCCCGGCCCGGCGCCGACGAACGTCGTCGACGCGTCCGAGAGATTCGACTCGGCCGGCAGCGTCTCGTTGCCGGCGACCAGGTACGCGGCGCCGGCGTTCGGCCCCGTCGAGTCGTTCAGCGGCGCGCCGACCAGCACGTCGGCGACGCCGTCGCAGGTCACGCCCGCCTCGCCGGTGTCGGAGACCGACCAGCCGGCGCGGTCCTGCGTCTCGGCGCCGGCCAGGCGCACGTCAGCGTCGGCTAGCGACGACTCCTCGGGGAGGTCCTCGTCGCCGTAGACGACGTAGGCCGCGCCCGCGTTCGTCAGGTTCTGCGAGTCATTGTACGGCGCGCCGACGACGAGGTCCGCGACGCTGTCGTTGTTCACGTCGCCGGCCGTCGAGACGGCGTAGCCCGCGCGGTCGCCCGCGGACTCGCCGACGAAGGTAGCCGTCGCGTCCGCGAGCGAGGTAGTCCCCTCCGCGGAGCCGTTCACGACGTAGGCCGCGCCCGAGCGGTTGGCCCACTCGTCGTCCGCCTCCTCGTCGGCGCTGGCGTTGTACAGCGGCGCGCCGACGGCGACCTCGGCGACGCCGTCGTCGTTCACGTCACCCGCCGGCGCGACCGACCAGCCGGCGTTGCTCCCCGCTCGCTCGCCGACGAAGGCGGCCCTCGCGTCCGAGAGGTTCACCTCGCCCGGCGCGTCGTCGAGCGACTCGCCGTCGACGACGTACGCCGCGCCGGCGTCGGCCCCGTCGTCGGCGTCGACCCCGGGCGCGCCGACGAGGACCGCGCTCGCGTTCGTCGCGTCGGTCTCCGCTTCGTCGGTCTCGTCGTCGACCTCTTCCTCGTCGGCGTCGTCGTCCTCGGCGTCGCTGCTCGCGTTCGCCGGTTCGAGCGCCGACACGTCGTAGCCGGCGAAGGCGTTGGCCTCGGTGCCGGTCAGGACCGCGTCGGCGTCGGTGAGGTTCATCGTCGCCGGCATCGACTCGTCGCCGTAGATCACGTACGCGGCGCCCGCGTTGACGGCGGTGCTGTCGTTGTACGGCGCGCCGACGACCACGTCGGCGTAGCCGTCGTCGTTCACGTCGCCGGCGGTCGACACCGACCAGCCCGCCAGGTCGTTGTTGTCGGCGCCGCGCAACACCACGTCGGCCTGGCTGAGGTTCACGGTCGACTCGTTCGCGGGGCCGAAGACGATGTAGGCCGCGCCGGTGTTCGTCCCGGCGGAGGCGTTGCGCGGCGCCCCGACGATCAGGTCCCCGACGCCGTCGCCGTTCACGTCGCCGGCGGAGGCGACCGACCAGCCGGCCGTGTCGTTGGCCGCCTCGCCGCGGAGCGTCAGGTTCGCCGTCGAGAGGTTCACCGTCTCCGGGTAGGCGTCGGGCGACTCCTGGACCGCCGCGGGCGAGTCGCCGTCCGTCCGGTCGGGCACGAGCGCCGCCGCGCCGACCGCGACGGTGCTCGCGAGCACTACCACTCCGATCGCGACCACGAGGACGCGCCCCCGTGTCGATTCGGCTCCGAGTAACGAGTCGGACATACCACCGGACGAACGGCCACGCCGCTCGTTGTTATTCAGCGGCCACCGCGAGTAACCCGGATCCCGTGCGGGAACAACGCCGCGTTACCCCTACCCCGAGCGCTCGCCGTCGCCGGTGTCGCGCGCCGACAGGTCAGTTCGCGGAGCACCGCCGACGCCGACGTGCGCGCGTCGCCCGGCCGCGGCGGTAGGCCGACACGGCGCACCGAAAGACGATATTTGTCGGCGCCGTCCCGCGATTACGGTCCGGAGCGGCCGGCCGCCGTCGGCCCCGGACGGCGCCGGCAACCCCGGCTTTTCGACCGACCGCGCGGCGACCTGTCGGGCTTACCGGCACGGGTCGGTACCCGGTGTGGTTCCGGGGATCGGCAGTCGCCGAAGGCTTACGGGTCCCTCGGTCGAGGCGTTCGTATGGGCTATCACGTCGTCGACCCCGACGGACTGGAGCCGGAGCCGGACCGCCCGTCCGAGATGCGCTACGTGAGCGAGGCCGCGGGGTTGGAGCGGCTGGGCCTGCGGACCTACGCCGTCGAACCGGGCGAGGAGATCCCCCTCTCGGGGATGCACTACCACGACGAACAGGAGGAGGCCTTCTACGTGATTTCGGGGACGCTCAGCGTCGAGACGCCCGAGGAGACCTACCGCGTCGAGGCCGACCAGTTCTTCGTCGCCGAGCCGGGGAGCCCCCACCGGGCCCACGTCGCCGGCGACGCCGACGGGCCGGCCAGGGTCGTCGGCATCGGCGCCCCGCCGGTCAGCGACGGCCACACCTTCGAGGGGGAGTGACGAGGTCGGCGCCCACCGCAACTCACCGAGCGGTGCCGGTCGCCGGTTCGAACCGGGGGGACCCGTTCAGACGCGCGCGGCCTCGACGGACAGCTCCTCGTCGACGAGGAGTTCGAGCGTCTCGTCGCCGCAGGGGATCGCGAGTTCGACCGCCCAGGGGTCGGTCGAGCGGACGGTGAGGTGCCGATCGGTCATCGCCCACTCGAACTCCCAGTGGGGGCGGCTCGTCACGTCGACGCCGTGGTCGTGGAAGAACGAGACGACGGCGGGGTGATAGAGGACCGCGAGGCCGACCGACATGTAGTGGCTGGCGCCGCAGTTGTCGCAGTCGGTGCCGAGGAAGGCGTCGAACCGGTCGCTCCCCTCGCTCCAGACGGCCTCGCCGGGGACGAACTCGGTCTCCAGGGGGTTGACGCAGGTCGGGCAGACGCCGCGGGCGTAGGCGAGCATCTCGTGGCGGGTGTACTGGTCGACGCGTTCGAGCACGTCGCGCCTGTCGCCCGTCTCGACGGCGCTGGGGGGCACCTGCGTGTGCGAGTAGACGTGGTCACAGCCCGGACAGCGAAGCTCGAACGTGCCCTCGTCGTAGTACCCCTCGACCGGAGTCGTGCAGAAGTAGCAGTCGAGCCCGATCTCGAACGGGTCGAGGGAGGCGCGACGGTTGGCGCTCCCCGCGCGGACGAGGCGATAGAGGGCGAGCCCCTCCGAGCGGAGGGTGTAGCCGCCTTCGCCGCGGTCGACGAACTCGCCGGTCAGCTGCGAGAGGTGGTAGTTGAACTGCCCGCTGTCGATCTCCGGGTCGACGCGCTCGCGTAGCTCCGAGAAGGCGACCTCCTCGTGGGGCCGCTCGCCGAGCGCGCGGAGGATCGCTGCGCGCGTCTCGTTGCCGACCAGCGCGAAGGCGTCCTCCGGCGCGGCGTCGGTCGGTTCGGCGTCGTCGTCGGGCATACACGGCACTATCCCGCTCTCCGCGAAATAGGTTCGGACCGCTCACGAGCGGGTCGCGTCGACCGACAGGTCCTCGTCGACGAGGAGTTCGAGCCGTTCGCCGTCACGGTCGAGCGTCAGGGCGACCTCCCAGGGGTCGGTCGAGCGGACCGTCGTGTATCGGTCGGTCATGGCGAACTCCAGGGCCCAGATCCGGGTCGCGGTCACGTCGACGCCGCGGTCGTCGAAGAAGGCGATCAGCGTCGGGTGGTAGACCTGCGAGAGCCCGACGGTCATGTAGTGCATCCGGCCGCAGTGGGTGCACTCGTGGACGACGAACGCGTCGACCCGCTCGGCACCGTCCATCCAGACGTCGTCGGGCGCCCGGAACTCGGTCGTGACCGGGTTCACGCACAGCGGACAGACCCCCTCGGCGTAGGCGAGGACCTGGTGGCGGTTGTACCGGTCGATCCGGTCGAGGAGGTCGGTCTCCCCGCCGGCCTCGACCGCGCTGGGCGGCGCCCGCGTGTGCGCGTAGAGGTGCCCGCAGTCCGCGTCGGGACAGCGCACCCGGAACGCGCCGTCGTCGTAGGTCGCCTCCGCGGGCGTCCCGCAGAAGTGGCAGTCGAACCCCGCGTCGAACGGGTCGACGGCGGCCTGGCGGGTGAACGTCCCGGCGCGGATCGTCCGGTAGAGCGTCCGGCCCTCGGGCCGGAGGCGATAGCCGCCGTCGGACCGGTCGACGAAGCGGTCGACCAGTTTCGAGAGGTGGTAGTTGAACTGCCCGCTGTCCATCTCGGGGCCGACCCGCTCGCGCAGCTCCGAGAACGGCACGTCGTCGTGAGGGGTCTCCCCGAGCGCGCGGAGGATCGCCGCGCGCGTCTCGTTGCCGACCAGCGCGAAGGCGTCCTCCGGCGCGGCGTCGGCCGGTGGAGCGGACTCGTCGTCCGTCATATTCGACTGTTCCCGAGTCGCGGCGAAATAGGTTGGGGGCCGCGTCGGCCGACGGACCGACCGGGCGCGGTGCGAAGGGGAACCATCGGCCGGATCGGCCACCTTTTTCGCCCGAGCGGCCGTCCGCTCGGGTATGGACACGCGCGAGTTCGGCTCGACCGGCTGGACGGTTACGGAGATCGGCCTCGGGACCTGGAACGTCGGTCCGTCGTGGGGCGACGTGACCGACGAGCAGGCCAGGGAGGCCATCCGCACGGCGCTGGACGACGGCGTCAACTTCGTCGACACCGCCGAGGTGTACGGGCAGGGCCGCGCCGAGCGGCTCATCGGCGAGGTGCTCGACGAGCGCGACCCCGATAGGGAGGTCTACGTCCCCACGAAGGCCGCGCCGGACGAGGGCGGCGGCCACTCCGAGGAGGGCCTGCGCTCGTCGGTCGAAGGCTCGCTCGACCGGCTCGGCGTCGACTCGCTGGACCTGGTCCAGCTGCACTGCCCCGAGACGGAGGCGTTCTACGACCCGGAGAACTTCCGGGTGCTGGAGGAGCTCAAGGCGGAGGGGCTGATCGACCACGCGGGCGTCAGCGTCGAGAAGGTCGAGGAGGCCGACAAGGCCATCGAGTACGACGTCGTCGAGTCGGTGCAGATCATCTTCAACCCGCTACGCCAGCGCCCGGCCGAGCGGTTCTTCGAGCGAGCGGCCGGCGAGGACATCGGGGTCATCGTGCGCGTCCCGCTCGCGTCGGGCCTGCTCGCCGACGCCTTCGAGGGGCCGGAGGACTTCGGCGAGGGCGACCACCGGCGGACTGCCGCCGAGGAGGGCGTCGACGCCGGCGTCGGCCGCAAGGGCGGCGAGACGTTCGCGGGCGTCCCCTTCGAGGACGGCCTGGCCGCCGTCGACGACCTGCGCCCGTTCGTCCCCGACGACGCGACGATGGCGCAGTTCACGCTCCGGTGGATCCTCGACCACGACGCCGTCTCGACGGTGATCCCGGGGTCGACCTCGCCCGACCACGTCGCCGAGAACGACGCCGCGGCGGATCTGGACTTCCTCTCCCACCAGACCCACGGCGCGGTCCGGGACATCTACGAGGAGCACGTCGCCGACTACGTCCACCACCGCTGGTGACGGGCCGTCGGCGTCGCCGGCACCGCGTCGCAGACGCCGCACCGCCGCGACTGCGCCGCTCCGAAATCTTCTTGAGGGTGCCCGTCCCCGTCGTCTCCCGTCGGGTGGGGAGCACTCGGGAGCGCTCCGTGGGTGCGTTTCAGCCGGAGATCGCGGCCGGCCAGCCCCTGCGCTGTCGGACGGATCTCCACCCGAAAACGGCGGGTTCGTTGCTCGGGGTTTCTCCGCCGCGCGGTCAGTCGGCGCTCGCGTGTTCGGTCCGGTCGGCCCTGCCGACCGCATCGTCGTTCCCGTCCGCTCCGCGACCCAGGAGGTACAGCGGGAACCCGAACGCGACGGTCGCGGCGGCCCACGGGACGGTAGTGAAGACGGACAGCAGGACGCCCAACAGCGGCGAGGCCGACGGCGCGTAGATGACGGCGGCGCCGAACGGCGCCACCAGTAGCGCGAGCACGACGAACGCGGTCACCCATCGGTCGCGTCCGCGAGCGCGGCCGAGCGGGAACCAGAGCGCGGCGGGGACTGACAGCAGCGCGGTCTGGAAAGCGACGACCGAGACGGTGCTCGCGGCGAGGGCGACGAGCGCCGACGCGCCGAGCGTCCACGCGAGCGCGACGCGCGCGGACGGGCGATCCAGAACTATCGCACCCGCGGCGACGAGCGCGTACAGCGCGGCGAAGGTGGCGACGGTCGCGGCGACCGCGGCGTCGAGGAGCACGGAACCGGCCAGCGCCGCGCCGGCGAACAGCGCGACGACCGCACCACTACCGGCGATCCACTTCGCGAGGGGCGACGGATCGACGGCCGGCAACTCGTCGCCCCAGCGCCGGACCGCCAGCAACAGGGCGCCCAGAAGAATCGCGGGTGCGACGCCGAGAACGAGCGCGCTGGGCTCGGCGAGTCCGACCCCGAAGGCGACGAACCCGACAGTGGTCAGCCCGCGAGCCGCGGGACCGTCCGTCGGTGCGAACGCCAGCCGCGTGTCGCCCCACAGTCCCGGCCGCTCGTCGTCCGCGCGCCAGACGACTCCCCCGTCCTCGACGGTCGCGCTCGGCGGCGCGCGGCTCACGACGGTCCCGTTCGGCCCCTCGATCCGGAGCCGGTCGGCTTCGAAGTCGAGCCCGGCGCGGCGAGCCCGCGGGTCGAGCAGGTCCACGAGGACGACCCCGCCGAGGCTCCCGCGGGCCACACCGGGTTGGTCGAAGGTGACGACCAGCGTGTCGTTCGCGACTGCCGCGTGCAGGTTCCGGGGGTCGTCGACGACGGTGCGACGGTCGAGACTCGCGCGGACGACGCGCTCGCGGAGCGTCGCGTTCGCGGCGAGGCGGTCGGCCGCGCGGTCGTCGACCCGGACGCGAGCGTGCCAGCGGCCGCTCCCGTCCTCGCGGACGCTGATCGTCGCCGTCCCGCGCTCGACGGTGAGCGGGAGCCCTTCGCGCTCGGCGGCGTCGGCGAGCCCGTCGCCGCAGACGCCGCAGACTGCCTCGGGCGGCGGCGCCGCGGTCGCGGGCCCGACCGCGACCGCCGCGAGCGGCGTACAGACCAGAAGGGCGGCGACCGCGACGAGGCGGGCGGAGGGACTGGCTGTCATCGTTTACCCGCACATTCGCCGGTCCCAAGTCGGTTCCGGAGGGTCAGCCGGTCGTTTCACCTATTCGTACTCGTAGAACCCCCGGCCGGTCTTCTTCCCGAGGTCGCCGGCCTCGACCTTGCGCTTGAGGAGGTAGGCGGGCCTGTAGCGGTCGCCCAGTTCCTCGTGGAGCGTCTCGGAGGCGTGCAGGCACACGTCGAGGCCGATGTGGTCGGCGAGTTCGAGCGGCCCCATCGGGACGTTCGTGCCGAGTTCCATCCCGCGGTCGATGTCCTCCCTGGCGGCGACGCCCTCGTCGTAGGCGCGGATCCCCTCGTTGATCCACGGCATCAGGATCCGGTTGGTCACGAACCCCGGCTTGTCGTCGGCCTCCCAGGTCTCCTTGCCCAGCGCCTCCGCGAACGCGTGGGCGAACTCAACGACCGCGGGGTCGGTCTTCTCGCCGACGACTACCTCGACGCCCTTCATCACCGGGACGGGGTTCATGAAGTGCAGGCCGACCACGTTCGCCGGCCGGTCGGTGGCGGCGGCGATGGTCGTGATCGAGAGCGTGCTCGTGTTCGTGGCCAGCACCACGTCGTCGTCGGTCACCTCGTCGAGGTCGGCGAACACGTCGCGTTTCACGTCGATGTCTTCGACGACCGCCTCGACCACCAGGTCCGCGTCGGCGAGGTCGGCCAGATCCGTCGTGCCGGTCACCCGGTCGCGCATCGTCTCGGCTTCCGCTTCATCGATCGTCCCCTTCTCGACGAGGCGGTCGAGCCCCTCGGTCAGGCTCTCGATCCCCTCGTCGACGAGGTCCGGCTCGATGTCCCTGAGGACGACCTCGTAGCCGGACTGGGTGGCGACCTGTGCGATCCCGCTGCCCATGGTGCCGGCGCCGACGACGCCGACGGTGTCGACCGCATCGAGTCCGCGCATACCCCACCTCCGCCCGCCGCCGGCGTAAGCCTACTCCCGGCCGTCCCGACGCGTCGACTTCCCGTCTTTCCCGGTGCCATGGTACGTGCCGGATTGCACTCGGATACTTGCCACTTCATTCGACCGCTCCCCGCGGATTTCCGGGATCGCCCGATTTCGGGGCCACGAACGATTGTGAACGTCACGCACGCCCGAATCGTTTACTCGGGCGGTAGTAAATAGTGTCAGAAAGAAGATATATACGTGCGGTCCGTGTACGGGTATCCGTAATGCGACCCATCGCAGACGCTCCGGTCACGCGGGACGGGAAGGTACTCGTTTTGGCGTACGACCACGGTATCGAGCACGGGCCGGTCGACTTCGACCCCCAGCCCGAGAGCGCGGACCCGGAACACGTCTTCGATGTGGCCACACACCCCGCCGTCACCTCGCTCGCCGTCGGCAAGGGCGTCGCCGAGGCCTACTACCCCTCCTACGAGGACGACGTGTCGCTGCTCGCCAAGCTCAACGGTACCTCGAACCTCTGGATGGGCGAGCCCGACAGCGCCGTCAACTGCTCGGTGGAGTACGCCGCCGAGGAACTGGGCGCCGAGGCCATCGGCTTCACCGTCTACCCCGGTGTCAACGGCGAGGTCGAGATGTTCGAGGAGTTCCGCGAGGTCCAGGAGAAGGCACGGGAGTACGACCTCCCCGTCGTGATGTGGTCGTACGCCCGCGGCCAGGCGGTCAAGAACGACTCCAGCGAGGAGGTCGTCGCCTACGCCGCCCGCCTGGGGCTCGAACTCGGCGCCGACATCGCGAAGGTCAAGTATCCCGGCAGCCAGGAGGCCATGGAGACGGTCACCCGGATGGCCGGGCCGACGAAGGTGCTGATGTCCGGCGGCTCGAAGACCAGCGACCGCGAGTTCCTCGAGAGCGTCAAGAGTGTCATCGACGCCGGCGGCGCCGGCCTCGCCGTCGGCCGCAACGTCTGGCAGCGCGAGAACCCCCGGCGCATCCTCGACGCGCTGGAGCAGGTCATCTTCGAGGAGGCCTCCGTCGACCAGGCCCTCGACGCGGCGGCCCCCAAACCATGAGCCAGCAACTCCCGCCGTCGGCCGACTGGGTCGGCCATCCGACCGTCGACGCCGTCTTCGACGTAGTGCGCGACACCGCCGCCGAGGTCCGCGAGGCGCTGCCCGAGCGCCGCGCGTACGTCGAGGGCCACAACCCCAGCGGCGAGAAGGTCCGGGCTGCCGACGAGTACGCCGACGAGCTGTTCGCCGAGCGCCTGCTCGCGCTCGACTCCGTCGGGAGCTACGCCTCCGAGGAGCGCCAGTCCGCACGCGAGGCCGCCGACGGCGGCGAGTTCCACCTCGCTCTGGACCCGCTGGACGGCTCCTCGAACCTCACCTCGAACAACCCGATGGGCACCATCGTCAGCGTCTACGACGAGCCCGTCCCGACGACCGGCGACCGCCTCGTCGCCGCCGCGTTCGTCCTCTACGGCCCCAACACCACCATGGTCGTCTCCGACGGGGACAGCGTCGACGAGTACCTGATCGAGGACGGAGCCGGCGGCGACGCCGACACCGAGGGCGACGGCGAGGCCGACGAGGGCCGAAAACTCCTCCGCGAGGGGCTCACCCTGCCCGAGGACCCCACGGTCTACGCCTTCGGCGGCCGCCGGCCCGACTGGACCGATGACGTGACCGAAGCCGTCGAGGCGCTGGAGGACGACCGATTGAAACTCCGCTACGGCGGCGCGTTCATCGCCGACGTGATGCAGGTGCTCACCCACGGCGGGATCTTCGCCTACCCCGAACTGGCGGACACGCCGGAGGGCAAGCTCCGCCACTGCTTCGAGTGCGCCCCCGTCGGCTTCGTCGTCGAGGCCGCCGGCGGCCGCGTCTCCGACGGCTACGGCGACCTGTTTTCGACCGACCCCGACCGGCTCCACGAGCGCAGCCCGGTGTATCTCGGAAACGCGGACCTGGTCGACCGGGTCGAAGCGGCGCTGTCGTCCTGACGACGGGCGACCGCTCCGCCGGCGCAACGCCTATCATTCTGTGCTCACGACGTACACATATGGGGTCGAGCGACAAGCGGCGGGTCCAGTTCCGGGCCTCGGAGGACCTGGTCGAGCGCACGGACGCGCTGGCGACGGTGCTGGAGACCGACCGGACGGACGTGCTCACGACGGCGCTCCGGGAGTACCTCCGCGAGGCGAGTAGCGACGACGACCTCGTCCAGGAGATCGCCGACGCCTACTACGGCGGCGAGATCACCTTCGAGCAGCTACGCGGGCTGGTCGGCCACGAGGCAGCGGCGAACTTCCGCGTGCTCAAGGAGCGACTCGACGGGGAGTTCGTCGCGGCGACGGCGGACGAACTCGACGGATGACGCGGGTCGTCGCCGACACCTCCGCGCTGGTGAGTCTCGGCGTCGTCGCCGGCGACGCCCCGGACCCGCTCGCTGTCCTGCTCGACGCGGGAACCGTCCTCGTTCCCGAGACCGTCCTGACCGAACTCGAATCCGTCGCGGAGTACGACGACGCGTCGGCTTCAGCCGCTACGGCTGTCCTCGACGAGCGACCGGCGATGACGGTCGAGTCGGTCGCGCTGGACGACTCGTTTCCCCTCGACGACGGCGAGAACGCCGCGGTGACCCTGGCGAACGAGCGCGGGGCCGACCAGCTGCTCTGCGACGAGTTCAACGCGCTCGCGCTCGTCCACGCGTCGCTGGCGGACTCGCGGCTCGTAACGACGCCGCTCGTGCTCGCCGCGTTCGTCCGGAGCGGACGGATCGACGCCGACGAGGCCACCCGGCTGCTGGACCGTATCGCCGACGCCCGAAGCTGGGACGGGAACAGCTACGTCCGGCGGGCGCGCGAGACGCTCGACGCCGAGTCGTGATCAGCCGTTCGCGCTCTCGCCGCCGACCTTCCGGAGCACGAACCGCAACAGCACCACGACGAGTCCCAGTCCCAGCAGGCCGCCCAGGCCCATCCCGATGAGTCGCAGGGGGAGGAAGGACAGGACCGAGAGGAACGAGAGCAGCCCGCCGCCCCCGCCGACGACGACGGGGCCGGCCCGGGTGCCGTTGACCATCACGGTGTGGTTCCCGGTCGTCGAGAAGTTCGTGGTGAAGTTCACCCGCCGCTGTTCGCCGGCCGGCACCGCGACCGTCTCCGTGCCGACGAACGAGACGTTCGTGTCGTGGAGCGTCTGGAATCCGGCGGTGTAGGTGCCGTTTCCGTCGCCGCTGTTCGCGAGCGTGACGTTGACCGCGACGGACTCGTTGACCGCGACGGCGGTCCGGTTAACCGTGACGTTGCTGACGAAGATGGTCGCCTCGCCCGACGGCTCGCCGTCACCCGATTCCGTCCCGTTGGCGGCCGTCCCGTTCCCGCTCGTCCCGTTTGCGACGGTGCCGTTCCCGGCGGTTCCGTTCGCGACGGTGCCGTTCCCGGCGGTTCCGTTGCCCGTCGTTCCGTTCCCGGTCGCGTCGGCCAGCGCCGGGTCGGTCGACAGCGAGAACACCGACAGCCCCGGTGAGTCGACGCGGTAGCGGACCCGTGCGTCGTCGCTGTCGACGACGCTGGTCCCGACGGCCGACCAGTTGCCGTCCGAGAGCCGGTAGACGGTGAGGTTCGCCGGGTCGAGCCCCTGGGCGTCGAGGTACGGCCGGCGGACCGACAGGTCGTAGGTCACGCCGTCGACGGCGTCGGTGACGGAGTGCTGGACGGTGACGGTCGCGGCGGCCGTCGCGCCGTCGGGGCCGCTCAGCGCGCCGCCCGCCCGCTCGCGCGCGACGACCGTGGCCGTGAGGTTCGCGTCCGCGGCCGCGTCGATCCGCAGGCGCTCGACGGAGACGTTCGCCGTTGCGACGACGGGGCGGGACGCATTGGCCGGGACCGCGACGGTCGTCCCCGCGGCGGCCCGGCGGACCGTGACGGCAGAACTGGCCGTGCCGGCGCGACCGTCCTGCAGCGACTCGACGCTGACCGTCGGCCAGTCGGTCCCGTTGTCGCCGCCGTCCGCGTCGCCGTCGGATCCGGACCCGGGATCGCCGACGAACGTCTCGCGGGCGGCCCCGTCGACGACGAACTCCTTCGCGTGTTCGACGCCCTTCGCGTCCGTCGCGCGGACGATCACGGTCGTGCGGTTCGGGACGATGGCGACCTCGCGGTCGAACTCGACGCGCTGGCTGCGCGACCCCGAGTGGACGATCTGGTAGTCGACGGTCTCGCCGGTGGCGGCCGCTCTGGTCTCGACGACGAGCCGTTCGGTGACGCCCTCGAAGGCGGTCCCGGCGAGGAAGAGTCGGTCGTCGCCCAGGACGACGGTCCGGTCGCGGTCGACCGCGATGGTCGGCGCCACGTCGCGCTCCGACTGGGGAACCCGCTCCAGTTCGACCGTCCGCGTCGTCGTCTTCCCGGTCGCGTCCGTGACCGAGATCGTCGCCTCGTAGGTGCCGGGGTAGAGAGTGTACAGCGACTCGTTGAACGACACCGAGAGTCGGTCGGGGTCGAGCCCCCGCGAGCGCTCGGCGGCGATCGTCTCCTCGCCGGTGACGTTGCCGTCGGGACCGCGCAGTGTGAGGTTGGCCGACCGGACCCGCACGTCGTCGGCGACGGTCCCGGCGAGGAAGACGCGGTTGCGCGCCGTCTCGTTCGGGAACGGTTCGACCGAGATCGACGGAGCGCTCCGGTCCTCGACGGCGACCTCGAAGGCGTAGACCCGGACGTTGCCGAACTCGTCGGTCGCGGTGAGTTTGAACTCGTTGGTCTCGTTGCCGTCCTCGGCGTATCCGAGCAGCATCTCGACCGAGAAGTTCTCGCCCACGTCGCGGATCACCCGCGTCGAGTGCTTGCCGTCGAAGGTGCGGGTGATCCGCAGTTTCTCCACGCCGGTGGACTCGATGACGTTCCCGGCGATCGTGACCCGCGACCCGTTGGCGGTCCCGTCGTCGATGGACTTCCACGGCGCCGTGTCGTAGGGGCTCGTCAGGAAGACGTGGGGCGCCTCGGCGTCCTTCCGGACGGTGAACGTCGTCGCGTTGACCGCCCCCGCGTCGTCGGTGACGATGACCCGCACCGAGTTCTCGCCGTTCGACAGCGACGGCTCGACCGTCTCCGTGACGCTCGTCCCGTTGACGTCGATCGACTCGGCGAGCTCGCCGTTGACCCGGACGACGACCTCCGAGAGCTCGGTCCCCTCGCCGGCGGCGTCGCCGACGCTCGCGTCGATCGTCATATCCACGTCCGTCCCGGTCTCGTAGGTGTCCCCCTCGGCGATGTCGGTCGAGCGGATCGTGACGTCGACCGCCGGCTTCGCGCCGGCGCCGCTCGTACCCGCGGCGACCGTCGGCGCGACGACCGACAGGACGACCAGCACCACCAGCGAGATCGACCGGAGACGCATTGCCGCGTCCTTCGCCGTTCACCTACTTACCCGTTCGTCCGCGGGTATCAACTTTGAAAGCCACCGCGGGACGCCCCGCGGCCGTTCGCGGCGGCGACTCGTCCGTCCGTCGGGGCGGCGATATTTTACCGCGGGCGCGCGAGGTGTGAGGTATGCGAGTTCGAATCGCCCAGGAGGCCAGCGTCGAGGAGGCCGAGGCGATCGCCTCGGCGCTCGAACGGACGGTCCCGGGGGACGGCCGCGTGGAGGTGTACGTCGGCGACGCCGACGAACCGGCCGTCGTCCGCGAGTTCGAGGGGGAGTCGTCGGCCGCGGCCTCGTCCGGCGGCGAGTCGGCGGGCGGGACTGCGGAGGAGGACCTCGGCCCGACGGCCCGCGAACGGGCGCTGCGCGAGGAGATCGCGGACATCCGGCGGGGCGGCCCCGAGAAGTACCGCGAGCGGCTGGCCGAGCAGGGGAAGCTGTTCGTCCGCGACCGGCTGGAGCTGTGGTTCGGCGACACCGACCCGGTGCCCGGCGAGCGCGACCCCACCGAGCGCGACGCCAGCGCCGACCCCTCGGGACTGCGCTTCGAGGACGGCACGTTCGCTAACTTCGACGCGTGGCACGCCGACTCGCCCGAGACCGGCGGTGACGGGACCGATTCAGGCGACGGGACCGGTTCGGGCGACGGGGAGGTCGGGAGTGGCGGCGACGACGGCGGTGACCGACTGCCCGCGGACGGTCTCATCACCGGCGCCGCGGCGTTCGAGGGCCGGGACGTGCACTTCATGGCCAACGACTTCACCGTGAAGGCGGGGTCGATGGCCGAACACGGCGTCGAGAAGTTCCTCCGGATGCAACAGCGCGCGCTGAAGACCGGCCGGCCCGTCCTCTACCTGATGGACTCCTCGGGCGGCCGCATCGACCGGCAGACGGGCTTTTTCGCCAACCGCGAGGGCATCGGCAAGTACTACTACAACCACTCGATGCTCTCGGGCCGGGTCCCGCAGATCTGCGTCCTCTACGGCCCCTGCATCGCCGGCGCGGCCTACACCCCGGTCTTCGCCGACTTCACCGTCATGGTCCGGGACATGTCCGCGATGGCCATCGCCAGCCCGCGGATGGTCGAGATGGTCACCGGCGAGCAGATCGACCTCGACGAGCTCGGCGGCCCCGACGTACACACTCGCCATTCGGGCTCGGCCGACCTCGTCGCGGAGGACGAGCACCACGCCCGCGACCTGGTCGCACAGCTGATATCCTACCTCCCGGACAACAGCGACGAGGACCCGCCCCAGACCGAGGGTCGTGCGCCCGCGAAGTCGCCCGAGGGCATCGACGGGGTCGTCCCCGAGGAGCCCAACCGCGGCTACGACATGGAGCGGCTGATCGAGCGGGTCGTCGACGCCGATTCGTTCTTCGAACTCCAGCCCGAATACGGCCCGGAGATCCTCACGGGGTTCGCCCGGATCGACGGCCGGCCGGTCGGCGTGGTCGCCAACCAGCCCGCCAAGCGGGCGGGGGCGATCTTCCCCGACGCCGCCCGCAAGGCCGCCGAGTTCGTCTGGAAGTGCGACGCCTTCGACGTGCCGCTGCTCTACCTCTGCGACACGCCGGGGTTCATGGCCGGCTCGGACGTCGAGAAGGAAGGAATCCTCGAAGCGGGCAAGAAGATGATCTACGCCACCTCCGCCGCCACCGTCCCCAAACAGTGCGTCGTCGTCCGGAAGGCCTACGGCGCCGGCATCTACGCGATGTCCGGGCCCGCCTACGACCCCGAGTCGACCATCGGGCTCCCGTCGGGCGAGATCGCCATCATGGGGCCCGAGGCGGCGATCAACGCGGTCTACGCGAACAAGCTCGACGACATCGACGACCCCGAGGAGCGCGAGCGCCGGGAGCGTGAGCTCCGCGAGGCGTACCGCGAGGACATCGACATCCACCGGATGGCCAGCGAGGTCGTCATCGACGAGATCGTCCCGCCGAGCGACCTGCGCGAGGAGCTGGCCGCCCGCTTCGCCTTCTACGAGTCCGTCGAGAAGGAGCGCCCGGACAAGAAACACGGGACGGTGCTGTGAGCGAGGGTGGACAGATCGGCGGTTTGACCGGCCGGTTTTCGGGCCTTCAGTGGCGAGCGTCGCGCCGGCGCTGTCGGTGGCCGCAGTGGTGACACTCGTAGAGGCGGCGCGGGGCGGCGGCGTCGTTCAGCGGCGTCCACTCGCGGTCCCGGCCGATGACCGGGCCGCGGGCGCCGCAGTTGCGACAGCGCATCGGCACGTTAGGCGCCACCCCCGTTCCCACCGTCCGGCCCGCGCACCCGCCGACGGACCCCCTCAACCGTTGCGAGTGCGAGCGGCGGTCGGGTGGCGTCGGCGACGACCCGGCCGGTCATCGCGCGGTGGTGACCGGCGGCTTTCAGGAGGCAGACCAGCCCGACCGGCGCGCCGACGACTGTCAGCGCCAGGAGGACGCCGACCAGTCCCCACGCGAACCGGGCGCGCCGGTTGCGCTCGGTGTCGGCGTCGTAGCCGCAGGCCCGACAGACCGTCGCGGCGGGGACCACTCGCCCGCAGTGGCGACAGCGGCCGAGTTCGCGGGTCACGTCGCGGTCACCTCCCGGCTGACGGCCGCCGGCTCTCCGGTTCGGTCCGTGCGCCGGCGCGCCGGTCGCGCCGGCACCGTCGTGCGGTCGTGTGTGCGTGACATGGTGGGCTCAGAGACGCCGGAGGCGTCTGTCCCACCGGAGGACCCTTACGGTCAAGAAACGGCGACTCGGTCAACTCCGATTAAGCCGAATTAGCGGCGAATTAGCGCCGGTATACTGTATTTCCGGATCGACGGAGATCAGTCGTCCGCGGGGTCGCCCAGCAGCCCCAGGTCCTCGGCCACCAGATCCTGGACCCGTTCGGCAAGTTCCGGGTCGACCTGCGCCACGTCCTCGCCGTCGTGGACCCCCTCGTTGTGTCGCTCGACCGCGTCGGCCACGTCGTCGATCGGGACCGCGGTCTCCGTCTCGCACTCCGGGCACACCACCGGCACCGTCGGGTCTGTCTCGTCTGCCATCGGTTCTCGACCCGGTATTGACCACCCACCGTCATACATCCCTCGGGTCGGACCGACGACCGGCTCCGACTACGCTTCCCGTCGCGCTGGATGTGGAATCGAAGCGGGCGGTGCGGTCGGCGCGCGCTGTCGCGCGCTCTCGTGCGCGCGACGGGAACCGCGCGAGGGATGAGCACCGCACGCCTGCGGCGTGCGGAGCGCAATCGGCTGGGGTGGGTCGTGGTCGTCTGCGGTGCCGTGCGGAGCGGTTGCGGTGCTGTTCCTGGTGGACTGAAAGGGCGAGGCGCGCTCGCGCTCGTGTAGTCGTCTGAGCGGGCACTATCCGCGCGGTGCGAGGCGCCGTGCGCCTCGAAGCGAACGGCTGTGCCGTGAGCGGGCGGTGCCGAGAGCGCGGATATCCCGCCTTGGTCCGAGAGAGCGAAGCTCTCTCGTCATCCTGAAAATCTTCGATTTTCAGAGACAGCGACCGCGAGCGCGTCGAGGGCTTTCACCGCACACCGTCGAGTGCGGTCGAGTTGAGTGCAGTCGGGCCGAGTGCGGTCGACTCGAATGTGGCGAGAGCATCGGACGCTCACATCGCTCCTCGCAGTCAGTACCGGGCCCCCTCCGCTGGCGACCCCCAGGGGCTTACGTCCGGCTCCCGATATCGGGGTATGCGACGCGTCATCGTCGACACGGACACGGCCGGCGACGACACCCAGGCGCTGGCGCTTTCGGTCCTGACCGACCGGCTGTCCGTCGAGGCCGTCACGGTCGTGGCCGGCAACGTCGCCTTCGACCGGCAGGTCGAGAACGCGAAGTACACCCTCTCGCTCGTCGACGCGAGCGATATCCCCGTCTACGAGGGCGCCCGCTCGCCGCTGGTCAAATCCCACGAACACGCCACCGAGATCCACGGCGAGGGCGGCCTCGGCGGCGACCTGTTCCCCGAGACGGGCATCGACTCCGCCGAGGGGTTCGCGCCCGACGAGATCGTCGCCCGCTGTCGCGAGTCGCCGGGCGAGGTCACCCTGCTCTGTATCGGCCCCCTGACGAACCTCGCGCTCGCGCACGCCCGCGAGGAGTCGCTCCCGGAACTGATCGACGAGGTGTGGGTCATGGGGGGCGCAGTCGAGTGCCGGGGGAACGTCACGCCCGCCGCCGAGTTCAACGTCTGGGCCGACCCCGACGCGGCGAAGCGGGTCGTCGACGCCTTCGACGTGACGCTCGTCGACTGGGGGCTGTGCCTGCGGACCGCGCTCGGGCCCGACATCCTCGACGAGATCGACGCGATGGACACCGACCTGGCCGACTTTTTCCGCGAAGTGACCACGGTCGTCCGCGAGCGGGGCGAAGCCGGCGGCCTCGACGGGATCACCCAGCCCGACGGCCTGACCGCGGCGCTGCTGGCCTATCCCGAACTCCGCGAGCGCGTCGAATCGTACCCCGTGGCCGTGGACGACCGCGAGGGCCTCACCCGGGGGTACACGAGCGTCGATTTCGAGGGCGTGACGGGCGAGCCTGCGGACACTCGGGTCGTCGAAGCCGCCGACTCGGAAGGGTTCGCCGACGCGGTCCTGGCGATGCTCCGCGACCGCGACCCCGACGCTGCCTTCGAGTGACGCCTCGCTCGACGGACGCGTCGCTCACGAACGTGCTTCAGTAGAAGTGGGTTGGGGCGGATTTGAACCGCCGGCCTCCTCCATGTCAAGGAGGTGTCATAACCAACCTAGACCACCAACCCTCGCGTGCTCACCTGCCGCATCTACGCGTTGACGGCAGGGATAATTGAAGGTTTCGAAGACGGGACGCCGATCGGGGTCGATCCGCGCGACGGCACCGGCTTCCAGTTCACCTGCTCGGCAGGCGAGGCCCAACAGGGTTGGCCGGAGCGGTCGACACCGCTCAGAACGAGAAGTCGTCGTCCTCCTCGCGCATCCCGGGGTCCTCGGCGGTGTCCCACATGTCGTCGGCGAACTCGTCGGCCATGTCGGTCTCGGCGACCTCCTCGCCGGTGTCGCGGGTGTAGGCGTCCAGTCCCATCGAGAGCAGTTCCTCGACCGCGGCCTCGCGGCTGACGAACTCCTCCTCGGTCATGCGTTCGAGCTTCGTGAATACGTCCTCCGGGAGTGATACTTCGACTGTGGGCATGGGTTGTCGGTTTACACTCGGGAGTCAAGTGTTTTGAGTATTTGGGCTGTGCGGGGCACCGCCCGTGCCCGACCGCCGGTCTCGGTCGAGTTACTCGGCAGCCGTGATCGACAGCTCCACCGTCGCGGTCGCGCCGCTCGCACCGCCCCCGGAGTCGGTCGACTCCGAGTCGCCGCTCATCGTTTCGGTCTCCATCGAGTCCGTCGCCGTCGAGTCCGCCGCGGTCGCGTTCCCGCTCGTCGCGTCCGTCGGCTCCGGGGTCGCGGTCGGCGTCGCGGTCGGCGTCGGTTCGGGCGTCGGCGGCTTGGCACGCCCCATCTCGGAGTTGTCGAAGGTCAGGTAGTACGTCCCCTCGCTGATGTCGGCCGACGAGGACCCCTCCATGTTCTCCTGGATCGTGTGCGCGGAGTTGTAGTTGACCTGGTAGCCCTGCTCGAAGTAGCTGAACTCCCCGTCGCGGATCATCAACACGTCGATCGCCGGGCCGCTCGTGACGGTGAACTCGTATTTGAGCGCGCCGCCGTTCGGGAACGAGAACTGATACGCCTTGTGCTCCCCCGCGGGGATCTCGATGGTCTCGTCGATCTCCTCGACGATCTCGGTCACGTCGGTGTGGTTCGGAAACGGCCCGGAGTTGCCGCCGCCACCGCCGCCACCGCCGCCGCCGCCACCGCCGCCGCCACCGCCACCACCACCGCCGCCACCGCTCGAGCCACCGTTTCCGCACCCTGCCAGTGCCGTGAGACTTGCCGCACCCATCGCCAGGACTGCACGACGTGTTCGAGCCATGGGGCCAGGTACCGCCTTCCACTACAAATATGTGTCGACCGCTAACACACGTGTTAGCGGACGCGAGCGGACGCTCACCGGCGGAAGTAGTCTCGTGCTACCCGCGCCCGCGCCGATCCGTCGGCCGGCGGACGACCATCGGTTCGTGTCCCCATCCGGCCCGATCGGAACGAAAACAGTCACTAATTTATGTTTTGGAGTAAATATTAACGTCATTTCGGTTCTGACAGGGGTGTTCGGCAGTTTCACGGGCGTTATCAGATCGGATTACTGCCGTTCAACGGGGCCTTGAACGGCGAAACCCCGGGTTGAATCGGCGATTTCGGGAAAACGCAGTCCCGGGTTTATGTGGGTAAGCGGAAACTACTCGGATAGCATCTCGCAGGGGTGTGCGTGTCAGCGCGCCACAGAGATGCGGTGAACACACATGGACATCAAGCAACTCTTCGACGACGACGACGCGGTGTCGCCGGTCATCGGCGTCATCCTGATGGTCGCGATCACGGTGATCCTCGCGGCCGTCATCGCGTCGTTCGTCCTCGGTCTCGGGAATCAGGCACAGCAGGGCGCACCGACTGCAACCATCGGCTTCGACTACGAACAGGACAGTGACTTGGACGATGGACCGGCTGGAAATCTGACCATCTCACACGACGGGGGAGACACCATCCGGGCCAGCGAACTGTACATCCGCGGCTCCGGTTTTAACGACGACTACAACGAGAGTGCTGGTGGTGTCAGTTACGAGGTAGACCGCGACTCCGCGGGCTCGTGGGCCCGGACCGCAGATGACGGACCGAACCCCAATTACGGGCCTGAGTCCGAGATCACGTCCGGTAACCGTATCGTCGTTGCCGTCGAGAGCAACTACGAGATCGACGTCGTCTACCAGGCGCAGGAAGGCGACACGTCCTCGACGCTGAACAGCGACGAAGGCCCCGACGCCTAATCCGCGTCACTTCTTTCCGCTTTATCGCCACCGGGTAGCGACGGCTCTCGCGGTCGGAGATTCCGTCCCCGCTGTCGCGCCGTTCCAACCCCCGCCTGAACGGCGGACACGTCGGCTTGAACGGCGAGGAACGCGGAAACGACGGGGTGAACTTATGTGGGTAACCTGGGGGCGTGCGGGTAACACTGCGCAACTACGTGGGTGCTGGTGGACAGTGAACATCAACGGGTTACTCCTGGACGACGACGCGGTGTCGCCGGTCGTCGGCGTCATCCTGGTGATCGCGATCACGGTGCTCCTCGCGGCCGTCATGGCGTCGTTCGTCCTCGGGTACGGGAACCAGACCGGGCCGGACACACCGACGACGACCTTCGAAGACCGATTCACGCCGGCCCCCGACCACGAGGAGTCGGGCTACGCGACGATCGCCCACCAGGGCGGCGACGCCGTCGCGGCCGACACGCTGTACGTCCGCGGGTCGGGGTTCAACGCCTCCGACACCGCCCACGGGAACCGGCAGTCGTCGGACTCGCTGGACGTGCAGGACGAGTTCTACGAGAACGGACGGACAGTGCGGCTCCACCTCAACGGGACCGGGTTCTGGCCCGCCGACCGCACCTCCGGCGAGGAGAGCCGGATCGTCACCGAGGACTCGATCAACGTCCCCGTCGACCGCGACTACGAGCTGTTGCTGGTGTATCGCTCGCCCCAGAACGGGACCTCGTCGATCCTCTACACGGCCGACGGTTCGGGCGTCTGACCGTCTCTGTCGACGGCAGTTCTGGTTCGGAAGGGGACGCGGATCGGTCGCTCCCCGTCGGCTGACGAGCGTGTAGAAACTGAGTGGGCCAACGCGGATTTGAACCGCGGACCTCCCGGTTATCAGCCGAGCGCTCAACCTAACTGAGCTATTGGCCCGTGCTCGGCGCATCCATACGTTCCCGATGGGGGACTTTAACAGTTACCCTTCGGCATCGACAGCCGCGCCGTGTGGCGGTTCTGTGGTACCGTTCCACAGGCCCGGTGTCGCGCTGTGGGTGGTGCCGACCGCTCGGTCGAAGCCGCGCCGGTGGTCGGTTAGTCGAAGCCGCGGCGGTCGTCGGAGTCGTCGTCTTCGAAGTCGATGTCGTAGGCCTCCTCGTCGAGGTCGTAGGCGTCGCCGTCGGAGGGGCCGGCGGGGCCGGGACCCTGCCCGCCGGCGTTGGGACCCTGGCCGCCGACGTTGGGGCCGCCCTCGCCGCCGAACGGGAAGCCGCCGATGTAGACGTTGCCGGTGGCGAACCCGCCGCTCTTCTTGTCCATGTAGGGGACGAGGATCTTCTCGCGGACGACCCAGCGGACCGGAGCCCGGGTGAACGGGACGAGCAGCAGGATGCCGATGGCGTCCGTCACGAGCCCGGGCGTGAGCGTCAGCGCGCCGGCGACCAGCAGGAACGCGCCGTCGAGCAGTTCGTTCGTCGGGAGTTCGCCGGCGGCGAGTTTCTGTTGTATCTTGCGGATGGTGTGGCGACTCTCCGCGCGGACGAGCAGCAGGCCGAGGAGGGCGGTCAACACGACGAGGAGGATCGTCAGCGGGGCGCCGATCTGGGTCGCCACGAAGACGAGAAACAGCGAATCCAGTAGCGGCACCAGCAACAGCAACCCCACGTACCGGAGCATACCCCGACTTGTCACCGACGCCTCAAACACTTTTCGAGGCGGTCGATCCGGACTTCGAGGTCCAGTCTCACCGTGTTCTCCTGTCTCAGTTGTGATTACTGCACTCGACGGTGAGCGATGAAAGCCCTCGGCGCGCTTGCTCTGATCCGACTCGACCGCGCTCGATAGCAAGCGATGAAAGCCCTCGGCGCGCCCGCTCTGATCCGACTCGACCGCGCTCGCTAGCAAGCGATGAAAGCCCTCGGCCCGCTCGCGGTCGCTGAGGCGGGATATCCGCGCTCTCCGCACCGCTCGCGCGGATAGTGCCCGCTCAGACGACTACACGAGCGCGAGCGCGCCTCGCCCTTTCAGTCCACCAGGACAGCACTGCACCAGCAACCACACCGCAACCGCACAGCACCGCAGACGGCCACGACCCTCCCCAGCCGATTGCGCTCCGCACGCCGCAGGCGTGCGGTGCTCATCCCTCGCGCGGCTACGTCGCGCGCATGAAAGCGCGCGACAGCGCGCGCCACGGCAGACGGATGTCCCGTGGCGCGTCTCTCTCGGGGTATCCCGCCCCGTTTCGACGCGACACTCGGTCCCGGGCTACCGCTCGCGGAGAGTCACTTCGAGCGGCTCCTGGGGCTGGAGAGTGATCTGCATCGAGAGGTCGAGCGGCGGCTCGGTGACCGACTCGAACGCGAACCGGCCGGCGAGCGTCGCGAGCACGAGCTTGGCCTCCATGAGCGCGAAGCGCATCCCGATGCAGTGGCGCGGGCCGCCGCCGAAGGGGTAGTAGGCGTACTCCGGCAGGGACTCGCGGAACGCGTCGGTCCACCGCTCCGGGCGGAAGGCGTCGGGATCGTCATACCACCGGTCGTCGCGGTGGACGACCCACTGGGGCATCGAGATGGTCGACCCTTCCGGGATCCGGTACCCGCCGAGTTCCACGTCGCGCGTGGGCTCGCGGAAGACCGTGTAGGCCGGCGGGTAGAGCCGCAGCGCCTCGTCGACGACCCGGTCGAGGTAGTCCAGTTCGAACAGATCCGCGGCCCCGGGCCGCTCGGCGTCGGCGGCGCTGCCCTCGCTCCCGTCGCCCAGCACCGAATCGAGTTCCTCGTGCAGGCGGGCCTGCCGCTCGGGGTCGTTCGCGAGCAGGGTGATGGCGTACGAGAGCGTGAGCGCGGTGGTCTCGTGGCCGGCGAACAGGAAGGTAAAGAGGTGGTCGCGGATCTGTTGCTCGGAGAGCCCGCTCCCGTCGGCGGGCTCGCCGGTTCCGTCGTCGGGGTCGATGGACAGCAGGATGGAGAGGAGGTCGTCGAACTCGTCGTCGCTGGCGCGGCGGGCGGCGACGATGTCGGAGATAGCGTCGTCGAACTGGGCGACGGCTCGCCGGCAGCGGCGGTTGGCGGGCGTGGGGACCCACAGCGGGAGCAGCGCGGAGAGCGAGCCGGCGTCGAACCGGTCGGAGATGGCCGCGGCGGCGTCGCGGATGGCCGACTCCCGGCCGCGGATGTCCACGTCGAGCAACGTCTTCGCGAGGATCTCGAGGGTGAGCGTCCGCATCTCCTCGCTGACGGCCAGCGGGCCGGCCTCGGAGTCGCGGTCGGCCCAGGCGTCGGCGCGCTCGTCGGCGAAGCGGGCCATCATGTCGGCGTAGGACTCGACGCGGTCGCGGTAGAAGGAGGGCTGGAGGGCACTGCGGTGGGCCTGCCAGGCCTCGCCCTCCATCAGGAAGAGGCCGCCGTCGGCGACCTGTCCGAGCGAGTCGCGGATGATCGAGGCGCGGCGGTAGTCGGCGTCGTCGGTGACGAGCACCCGCTCGATGTCGGCGGGATGTTTGAGCATGACGCCGTCGCTCGTGGCGACGCGATAGGTGACCACGTCGTCCTCGTAGGCGGCGCAGCGCGCGTAGAACGCGAGCGGGTCCCGGAGGAACTGGACGGTGTTGCCGACCACCGGAACGCCGTCGGGACCGGGCGGCCGGTCGCCGGCCGTGGACTGCCGGAGCGTTTCGGCGTCCGTCCCTCCGGTTCCGTCGGCGGCGTCGTGGGTTGCCATCGAGCGGAGATAGGTGCTCCAGCGGTATCGTCCTTCGGCCGAGTACGCTCGACCGTTTAAACGCGGGGGTCGTGGCGAGGCGGTGAGCGCGGGACGGACAACGCAGTCCTTATGCGGGCCGTTCCAGTACATCCGGCGATGACAGTCATCGGGATCGTCGGGCTGCCCGGTAGCGGGAAGAGCGAGGCTGCGGCGGTCGCGCGGGAGGCGGGCGTCCCAGTCGTCACGATGGGCGACGTGATCCGTCAGGCCTGCCGCGACCGCGGGCTCGACCCCGCCACTCACCACGGCGAGATGGCGCGGACCCTCCGCGAGGAGAACGGCCCCGACGCCATCGCCCGGGAGTCGCTCCCGCTCATCGAGGACCACCTCGAAGACGCGGACACCGTCGTCGTCGACGGTATCCGCTCGGACGTTGAGGTCGAGCGCTTCGTCGAAGCGTTCGGCGAGGAGTTCACGCTCGTCGAGGTCCACGCGCCCGCCCAACTGCGCGCCGAGCGCCTCGACCTGCGCGGCCGCGACGCCTCCGCGGAGGAGGGCGGCGAGTCCCTCGAAGAGCGCGACGAGCGCGAACTCGGCTTCGGGATGGGCGAGGCGATGGCGATGGCCGACGTGACCGTCGAGAACGACGGGAGCCTCGCGGAGTTCCAGGCCGCCGTCGAGCGCCTGCTCGCCGACGGTCCCGGGGCCGTAGCGGACGACGCGAACGAGGGCGACACGGACGAGGCCGACACCGACGAATGACCACACGGGAGACACAGCCATGAGCACCGTCTACTCCGTCGACGTACAGATCACCGCGCCGGTCAACGACACCGAGGTCACCGACAGGGTCGCCGACGCGGTCACGAACCTCTTCCCCGGCGCGGAACTCGACCACCAGCACGGCGAACTCGTCGGGACGGTCCACGACCTGGAACACCTCTCGGAGTCGCTGCACCGCCAGGAGATCCTCGACACCGCTCGGGGGGTCTTCTTCGAGAACCTACGGGGCGACACCTTCTCGTTCGACCTGAAGAAGCAGGCGGCCTTCGAGGGCGTCGTCAACTTCGCCGTCGGCGACCCGAGCGAGCTCGGCGACATCCACGTCCGCGTTCGCGTGAACGAACCGGACGCCGAGTCGTACATCGACCACGTCGCCCCGCCCACCGAGGACGGCAGACCGGTCGATACCGGGGAGTAGCACCGATGGCGGCGGTCTTCTTCGACGTGGACGGGACGCTCGTCCGCTGGCGCGGCGACTACGCGGACGTGCTCGCCGACGCCTTCGAGCGGGCCGCGGGCGAATCCCGTGACGCGTGGCTCGACGGCTACGACGAGCGGTTCTTCCACCACTTCGGCGCGTTCGCCGACGATCCCTACCGCCGCGCGTTCGCGGACGTGTGCGACGACCACGAGGTCGACGCCGAACCCCGAGACCTGGCCGAGGCGCTCGTCGTCGCGGAGTTTGACGCGGTCGAACCCGTCCCGGGCGTCGAGTCCGCCGTCGAGGCCCTCGCCGACCGCCACACGCTCGGAATTCTGACCAACGGCATCCCCGACGTGCAGTTCGGGAAGGTCGCCGAGATCGGCCTGCTGGAGCACTTCGACGCCCGCGTCGCCTCCCACGACCCGGAAGTCGAGGCGACCAAGCCCGACCGCGACATCTACGAGGCGGCGAAGGCACGGGTCGACGCCGAGCGGTACGTGATGGTCGGCGACGACCGCGAGCCGGACATCGACGGCGCCCGCGAACACGGCTTCGAGACGGTCCACGTCGACGCGACCGCCGCGGACCTGTCGGCCCCCGACTTCCGGACCCTCGCGACGCTGCTCTGACTCGTCCGTTCTCTCGCCTTCGCCGACGGCGATCAGCCGTCGTACCAGCTGACGAAGACGGCGATCCACTCGCCGAGTTCGCGCCGGCGGGTCACGCGGACCGACTCGACCCACTTGACCCACTGGAAGCCGCGGCGCCCGGGCGCGACCAGCCGTAGCGGCGCGCCGTGGCCGTGGCTGAGTCGCTCGCCGTCGACGTGGGTCGCCAGCAGCGCGTCTTCGGCCTCCGAGAGCGGGAGGCTCCAGCGGTAACCCGTCACCGAGCGGAACTGCACCCAGGTCGCTCCCTCCTCGGGGTCGGCGGCGTCGAGGAGGTCGCCGACGCGGATCCCCCGCCAGTCGTGCTCGGAGTACCAGCCGCTCGTGCAATCGAGGAGGGCGCGCCGCTCCGTGGGGTCGACCGTCGACCTCGGGTCCTCCCCGCCGGTCACGTCGTCGTCGGACAGTTCCAGCGACTCGCTCACCCGACCGTCGACGGTCAGCGACCACGCCCCGCGGTCGACGGGGTCGGGGTCGTCGGCGACCCACGAGGTGACGGGGAAGCCGTTGCCGTCGTCGCTGCCCCGCTCGCGCGAGCCGGTGAACCGACGCTCGGCCCCGGCGGTGTCGAAGACGCGGTTGGCGACCTCCTGGGCCTGCCACGCGACGGCGCCCGACCCGACCAGCGCGGCGTACCGCAGGGCGTTGCGCCGGTCGGAAACGGACTCCCGCGTCGGCAGCGCGAACCGCTGGCGGAGGTGGACGAGCAACAGGAGGGGGACGAGCAGTCCCAGTCCGATGTGGAGGTTCAACAGCCCCCACGGACCCAGGTCGAGTCGCCCGCCGAACACCCACCAGACGCCGGTCGCCAGCGCCGCCGTCGCGGCGACGCCCAGAAGCGCCGACAGCAGCCGCGTCGCGTCGAGGGCGCCCGGGCGGAGCCGGCGGCGCACCCGCCGGAGTTTCCAGCCCAGCAGGACCACCGTCGTCAGCCCCGCCACCGCGTGTACGTCGAACACCCAGGCGCCCGCGGGCCGACCGGAGACGAGACTCACCGCGCCCGTCGCGAGCAGCAGGACCACCGCCGCGAGCAGCGACGCGTCGACGATCCGTGGCGGCGGTTCGATCCGCGGCAGCCGGCTCATCGGTCGCCGTTAGGACTCCATCGGCTTGACTGGCGGGGTCGGCTTGACCGGACTCGACGGTGTGCGGTGAAAGCCCTCGGCGCGCTCGCTAGGAGTGACCGTGATCGCTCTCGACAGCAGGCACTGAAAGCCCTCGGTGCGCTCGCGGTCGCTGAGCGGGATATCCGCGCTCTCCGCACCGCCCGCTCACGGCACAGCCGTTCGCTTCGAGGCGCACGGCGCCTCGCACCGCGCGGATAGTGGCCCGCTCAGACGACTGAACTGGACGCGAGCGCGCCTCGCCCTTTCAGTCCACCAGGACTGCGACCGCAACAGCACCGCAACCGCCCCGCACGGTACCGCAACCGCCCCGCACGGCACCGCAGACGGCCACGAGCCTCCCCAACCGATTGCGCTCCGCGCGCCTACGGCGTGCGGTGCTCATCCCTCGCGCGACTGTTTCGAGCGGCCCGCCCAGAGGCGGGCACGCTCGACAGCACGCGCCGACCGCACTGCCACCGCAACCGCGCCGCAACCGCACCGCCACGGAAACTATCAACCACTGGCCGTCGGCCTCGTAGCGCCCACATTCTCAAGAGGGATCCGGTCGAACGGGCGACACGATGCTTCGCCCGCCCGCGGTCACGGAACTGATGGAGGAGGCGGAGACGGCGCCGACCGACGAGTCCGCGCTGGCGGTCGCGCGGCGGCTCGACGAGCCCGGCGTCGAGGCGGTCGTGGTCGTCGACGCCGGCGAAGTCGTCGGCATCGTTACCGAGTCGGACGTTGTCGCGCTGGTCGCCGACGAGCGGGATCCGCAAGGGCTGACGGCCGCAGACGTGCTGTCGAGTCCGGTCCACACCGCCGCGCCCGACGAGTCGGTCGTCGACGCCGCCGAGCGCCTCCGCGCTCACGGGATCGGAGTCCTGCCGGTGGTCGACGGCGGGGAACTCATCGGCGTGGTCACGACGGCGCTGTGCTCGCAGTACCTCCCGCACGTCCGCCGGGCCGCGCCGGAAACGGGGGGCGACGGCGACCGTGTCCGCGAGACCGAGCGCGCCGACACCGCCTACGAGAAGGCCGACTGGTCGTTCGAGTACGTCGGCCACCCCGACAGCATCGAGGTGGGCGACGTGGTGCGGTTCTCGAAGCCGCTCGACGAGGCGGAGGTCGAGGCGTTCGCCGACGCCAGCGGCGACACGAACCGCCTGCACCTCGACGACGAGTACGCCCGCGGCACTCGCTTCGGCCGGCGGATCGTCCACGGCACGCTCGTCGCCGGCGTCGTCAGCGCCGCGCTCGCCCGACTCCCGGGCCTCGTCGTCTACCTCTCCCAGGAGGTCAGCTACTTGGGTCCGGTCGACATCGGCGACCGGGTCACCGCCGCCTGCGAGGTGGTCGAGGAGGTCGGCGAAGACCGATACCGTCTCACGACGACAGTCACCGACGGCGACGACGAGACGGTCGTCGACGGGGAGGCCGTCGTCCTCGCCGACCCGATCCCGGAGACGGCCTGAGCGGGAGCCGGCGGTTCCCGGTCGCACTCTTGCTCATTCGCCCGGATCACCCAGCGCGTAGACGGTTCCCGCCGCGTCCCCGACGAAGACGCGTCCGTCGACGACGGCGGGGTCGCTCTGGACTGCGCCCTCGGCTTCGAACCGCCAGCGCACGTCCCCGGTCTCGGCGTCGAGCGCGAGCACCGACCCGGCGTCGGTCCCGACGTAGACGCGACCGCCGACGACGGCCGGCGAGGACTTCACGGGGGCGCCGGCCTCGTGGCGCCACCGCTCGCTCCCGTCGGCCGCATCGAGCGCGAGCACCGACCCGGCGTCGGTGCCGACGAAGAGCGTCCCGTCCGCGACGGCCGGCGAGGAGAAGACCGTTCCGTCCGTCTCCCGGACCCAGCGCTCGATCCCGGCGAGCGCGTCGACGGCCGCGACACCGCCGGGGCTGGCGCCCGCGTAGACGACGCCATCAGCGACCGTGGGACCGGACCACGTCCGGGTCCTCCCCGGCCCGGCATAGGTCCACTCCTCGCGTCCGGTTCCGGCGTCGACGGCACAGAGGCGCCCGGCGTAACTCCCGGCGAACACCCGGCCGTCGGCGAGCGCGACCGGCGTGACGACGCCGAGGAACCCCCCCGCGTCGAACCGCCAGCGCTCGGCCCCGTCGGCGGTGTCGACGGCGTAGACCCGCCCGTCCGTCGCGCCGAAATAGGCGGTGTCGTCCGCGACGGCCGGGCCGCTCCGCACCGCCGTCGGCCCCGCTCGGTCCCCCGCGACCGAAAACGACCACCGCTCGCTCCCGTCGGCCGCGTCCAGCGCTGTCAGCGTTCCCTGCTCGTCGCCGCAGTAGACGACGCCGCCCGCGACCGTCGGCGTCGCGCGCACCGCGTCCCCCGCGTCGTGGGTCCACCGGGTCGCGGCCGCCCCGGCCGACTCGGCCGCCCTCGTCACCGTCCGCGGGGCACCGGCCCCCGCCGCGCCGGGCCCCGCCGCGGACAGCGCGGTCACCGCCCCCGCTTCGCTCCCGGCGTAGGCGACCCCGTCGGCCACCGCGACCGACCCCCGGACCGCGCCGCCGAGGGCGACCGACCACGCGGGCTCGGCGGACACCGTAGCCTCGACGATGGGGCCCGTCCCCTCGGGCCGCCACCCCGTCCGCGCGTCGTCGCCCTGGGCCACCGGCCACCCCTCCGGCGGGGGCGTCGCCGTCCGCGTCCCGGTCTCGGTCCCACGCTCCGGGGTCCGGTCGACCCCGTCACGCGGCGTCCGCGGCGCCGGCGATACGGGGTCGGTTGCGGTGTCCGTGGCCCCTCCGTCGACCGGCATGGGCGAGACGGTCGGCTCGTCGCCGGCCGCTCCGAAGAGGGAACAGCCGCTCAGCGCGCCTGCACCGACCGCGAGACTCCACCGGAGCAGGGACCGCCGCGTCCGCTCGCCGCCGGCGTCGCCGTCCGCCCCTCGAACCATGTGGTGGGTCTCGCGGCCCGTCGGCAAAAAGTCGCGGGACGCGCGAGCGGTCCGCCGGCGACCGCTGGCGGGGACGGCGGTCCGACCCGAGCGGCGGCCACGCGGTCAGACCTCACCGGCGGTTACGCGGTCATACTTGCCTTGCGGTCACGCGGCCGACCGGAACGGCGGCTGCGCCGTCCGGCTGGAGCGACGGCTCCGCCGTTCGGCCGAAGCGGCGGCTACGCGGCGTCGAAAATCGCAGAAGAGCCGGTCGCAGTTACAGCAGCCCCGTCTTCTGGAGCTTCATCAGGTCCTCGGTGTCGAGGGTCTCGCCTTCCTTGAACTTCTGGTAGATCTCCTCGGCCTCCTCGCGGGCGGCCTCCTCCTTCTCCTGGCGGGCCTCGCGCTCCTCTTCCTCTTCCTTCTTGTCGAGCTCGCGCAGGCGCTTCTGGACGCGCACGAAGTCCTCGTGGTGCTGGTCGGCGGCCTCCTGGGCCTCCACGAACTTCTCGTGCATCTCGTCGGCCTCGTCGCGGATGTCGTCGGCCTCGCGGTAGGCCTCGATCATCTGGTTGTGGTGCTCCTGGGCCTCGTCCGCGAGTTCGGTGACCTTCTGGTGGTGCTTGGAGGCCTCAGAGCGGATCTCCTCGGCTTCCTCCTTGATCTCCTCGAGGTCGCCGCCCTGGTTGAGCTTCTCCTTCTTCTCGGCGAGCTTCTCGCGCTTCTCCTCGATCTTCTCGATGAGCTCGCGCTCGTCCTCGGCCGAGAGGACCTCGGTCTGCTGTTTGAACTCCAGGTCCTCGATCTCCTCTTCGAGCTGTTCGATGTCCTTGCCCTCGTCGAGCTCGAGCTCGTCCCGCTGCTCTTCGACCTCGTCGAACAGCTCGTTGGCCTCGGCGTTGAGCTCGTTGCGCTTCTCCTTGTGTTCCTGGACCTGCTGGTTGAGCTCGTCGCGCTTCTCGCGGTGCTCCTGGGCCTCGTCGACCTTCTCGCGGGTCTTCGCGTTCAGGTCGTCGCGCTCGGAGGCCCGCTCGGAGGCCATCTGGTTGAGTTCGTTCCGTCGATCCCGGAGCTGTCCCGCGAGCTTGATGAGCTCGCCCTTGGACTTGTTCTCGAGATCGTCGTCTGTCACCGATACGTTCTTGGATTCGTCTATCGAGTCTGCCATAATTGAACCTCTATGCCATACCCGCTCCGGCGCGTGACAGGCTCACCGCTACGGAGTGGCTGACGCCGACAACAAGAGTGTCCTGTCATGCTGGTCGTGGTCGAATGCGATACAGCCGGAACGCCGGAGACGTTCTGGTACCCGGATATTGCGCCTCCCCCTGTTTAAATATTCCGGTGGCCTATGTGGCTGTTTCACACCCCGACGCGCCCGAGAACGGCACGTCAGGGCTTACCACACGGTAGGAACGACCTATAAACGATAGGTGTTCTCGACGCCGGCGTCGCCGACCCGGAGTGAGAGGTCGACCGATGAGGCCGACTCCGGGACGGAGACGGTGCCGACGGCCGCCCGCGCGCCCGCGTCGACGGTCGCCTCCAGTTCGCCGGAGTCGTCGCCGGCCTCCCAGCGCACGGTTCCGGAGATAGCCTCGGGGGCGTCGTTGGCGACGACGACCTCGCACTCGCCGGGGGAGGCGCCCACGAGGAACGCCTGGACCGGCTCGAACGCCGCCGCGAGGCTGTCGGCCGCCTCCTTCGGGGTGCCGTCGCGGGCGTAGACGCCCATCCCGGCGTCGCCGGCGTCCCGGAGCGCGTTCGCGACGACGACCGGCGCGCCGTCGGTCCGCAGCCGCTCGGTGATCCCCCTGACCAGTTCGGCCTGGTAGGCCTGGGAGGCCTCGGGGTCGTCGCTCCCCACGACCGCGTCGTGTTTCGCCCGGTCGAACCCCGCGAGGTCGGGCCCGCTCGCCTCGTCCGCCTCGGTCGGGTCGACGCCCTCGGGGAGCGACTCCGCACCGAACTCGCCGACGGCGCCGTCGAGGTCGTAGCGCTCGCGGACCCACTCCAGGTCGTCGACACCGCCGTAGTCCCAGCCCGGGTACAGCGCCGCCGCGTCGGGGTCCGTGCCGGGCTCGCCGACGACGGGGTACACCGCGACGCCGTCGGGGACGGCCCCGGCGACTTCCTCGGCGGCGCCGCGGTCGTAGTCGGCCCGCCACACCCGGTAGCGGAAGCGCAACCGGTCGACCAGTCCGGATCCGACCCGCTCGGCGAAGGTGTCGGTCGGCCCGTCGTGGACGCCGACCGCCGCGAGGCTCGGGTGGTGGGCGTAGGTGCCGACCAGCCGCTCGGCCAGGTCCTTCCCGCGCGCGATGTCGAACACGCCGGGGCCGGTCAGCGGCAGGTCCTGCCAGACGAGCAGGCCCGCCTCGTCGCAGGCGTCGTACACCGCCTCGGGCAGCGCGTGAGCGTGCGCCCGCACGAGGTTCGCGTTCACCTCGACGGCCCGCTCGGCGTCGGCGACCGCCGCGTCCGCCAGCGCGACCCCGCGGACGGGCACGTCCTCGCCGTTGACGCGCAGGCCGCCCGCCTCGGTCCCCTTGACGGTCGCGATCCCGGTCGTGCTCGTCCGCGCGGCGTCGCCGAGCTTCGCGCGCACCTCGTAGCGGTGCTGGCGCCCCATCCCGCGGGGCCACCACAGCGACGGGTCCCGGATCTCGATGGACTTCTCGACGACCGCCCGCTCGCCGGCTGCCGCCGAGACGCTCGCACGGTCCATCATCCCGCGACCCCTGCGGTCGCCGGCGGGCTTGGTGGTGAGCGTCAGCCGGTCGTCGAACGGCTCGCCGGCGTACACCTCGACGGCGGCGTCGATGGCCGCCCCCTCGTCGGTCGCGCGCGGCCGCAGGTCCACGTCGACGACGAACGGGTCGGGGTGGGCCGTCACGTCGACGCCCCACCAGATCCCCGGAACCGACCGGTCGGCGGGGACCCGGTCGGTGTCGTGGATCCCGCCGAACCGATCCTCGGGCGCCCGGCACTCGACGACGAGTTCGTTCTCCGCCTCGGGCTCGAAGGGCACCCGCACGGGCTCGAAGACGGCGTCGGGCTCGGCGACCAGCTCGTCGTTGAGCCAGACCTCGGCGGCGGCGTAACAGCCCCGCAGTTCCAGCAGCGCGAGGTCGTCGTCGGGGTCGCGCGGGTCGTCGAAGACGGTCCGGTAGGCGACCCGGTCCTCGCCGGCGAACGCGGCCGGGCGGCCCGGGACCTCGACCGACCGCCACTCCCCGGGCGCCGGCTTGCCGCCGCCGGGGTCGACCGCCGCACCGCTCCACTCACTCGGCATACCAACGTCCGCGTCCCCCGGTGGTATATCAGTTACGTCGCGCCCCGACAGCGCACCCGCGCCGGTCCACGATCCCCCCGCGGGCTCACGATCCTCCCGCGGGTTCGCGAACCTCGCATCCGGGACTGACCGCTCCCGGTCGACTTCCGTCGGGTCCGCGGCCCCGACGGCCGACCGGCGGGACACCCCCGCGGGCGCGCGGACCGTCTCATACGGATTCTTGCAAGCGTTTCCCGGGTCGACCGCACGCAGTCGTGCGGTCGATCCCGGAATGTCTCGTAATCCGTATCAGGCCTTCCCGTAGTTGCCGCCCTCCGCCTGGCCGTCCCCGCCCGAGCGGATCAACCAGAGGCCGTACTTGCCGACGTTCGTGGCCGCGTCCTTGGCGACCTCGCCGACCCACTCCGGGTACGAATCCGCCCACCGGTTCGGGTGGACGAGCAGGTACAGCCGCGGGTGTCGCCGGCTCTCGACGAGGTCGATCAGGTCCTCGGTCGACTCGACCTGCTCCGGTTTCGCCGACGGCCCGACGGGCCAGTCGTTGACCATCGTCTTCTCGTCGTACCAGGTCCGGTTCGTGTCCGAGAAGTACACGACCTCCGTGAAGTCGACCGAGAGGTACACCTCGCCGGCGAGGTCGTACTCGTCGAACGCCGCGTCCTCCCAGAGGTCCCGGTTGTCGTACGGCGTCAGCGGATTCCCGTGCATCGACACCGTGTCGACGTCGACGTGGTCGCGGAACGCCCGCAGGTTCTCGGCGAACGACTCGCGGGCGGCGTCGATGTCCCCCTCCACCGCGTCGACGTCCTCGTAGTGGTACCCGACCTCGTGGCCCAGCTTGGAGACCTTCCGCATCAGCTCCGGCTCGAAGGTCTTGTCGATAGCCCTGAAGTAGTAGCTCGCGGAGACGCCCGCCTCGGCTTCGAGCCGGGCCAGGTCGAGCGCGTTCTCCGGCTTCCGGTCGATGTCGTGGCGCATGACGAGGAACCGCTCGGGGAGCGTCTCGCTGTCGACGTACTCCCGGACGGTCAGCGTCCGGTAGTCGTTGGCGACGACCGCGTCGAGCAACCGCTCGTAGATGTCGTACGTGAAGTCTCGATCCATAGCTGTCGGTCACCCCGAGGTGGCGCGCAGTTCGAGTTAAGTATAGAGCGCTTTCGGAGCCTGCGGCCCGCCTCCCCCGGATTTATCGTTCCCCTTCGGCGTCTGACGCCCGCCACCGCTTCCCCTTCCGCCCCGCCGCAGCGCCCACCCGGCGGGCGCTCGCTCGCCCGTCCCGGCCGGGCGACCACTTCCGCTTCGAGGACCGCGGTACGGGAGCGGGTACCCCGTCGATGTCCGGCGATTATACTTTCACTCAGGGTACGGCTCGGGTTGATATGTCACCGGGTCCAACCTCGGGGTATGTTGAGCGAGATAGCCTGCCGGTGCGAGGCGGCGAACTGCTCGCGGAAGCTCACCGACGGCGACTGTATGCTCGTCTTCCGGACCGAGGGCGGCGAGCGCCGCGCATACGAGTGCGCGTGCGGACACGTCACGGTCACCGTCGCCGCCCCGAGCGAGTGACTCCGGCCGGTCGAGTCCGACTCCCTGAAGTGACCTCGTCCGAACCCTCGGGTATGAGCGACGACACCGCCGCCGATCCCTCGAGCGACGCCGACGACGCCTTCACGGAGGTCGTCCGCGCCCGCGGCCACGAGAACGTCAGCGCCGAGCACGCCAGCACGCTGGAGTTCACCAGCGACGACTACCTCACGCCGGCCGGCGACTGCATCCTCGCCGTCGAGGCCGACCGCGTCCCCGCGGACTTCGACGAGGCGTTCGTCGACGCCTGCCGGTCACACGAGGCGACGATCACGGCGACTATCGAGGCCGCGGGCCACAGCCACGAGGTGACCGGCCGCGGCCACCCCGACCTGTCCTTCGAGAACGAGCGCAGCCACGTCATCCGGACGAGCGACTACGTCGACGACCGGACCGTCGCGGTGGACGCGTCGGGCGCGGCCGCCGACGTGGACCGGGACCTCGTGGCGGCGCTGGCCGACGGGGCAACGGCGACGCTCCGGTTGCGGGTCGACCCGGCCTGAGCGGGCCGACCCGAACGCGGGACGCGGGACGGTTATGGGGGTCCGGCCCCGACTTTCCCTCATGAGCGACGGAGCGGCCGACGGAGACGGGGACCCGGAACCCGCGGAGAACATCAGCGGCGGCGCGGCCGGCGGCGGCGAGGCCGCGGCCTTCGACCCCGGCGACGCCGAGACCCGGGCGGAGGCCGTCGTCGACCGCCTCGGGGAGATGTACTGGCAGAAGGCCTACGGCGGCCGGGACGGCTTCGAGTGTCTCGTCCGCACGATCCTGAGTCAGAACACCTCCGACGTGGCGAGCCAGCCCGCCCACGACGCGCTGATGGATCGGTACGGACCGGACGGCGAGGCGGGCGACGACTCGGCGGGCGGCGACCTCGCGGAGTCGCTCGCGGAAGCGGACCAGCAGACTCTCGCCGAGACCATCTCCTCGGCGGGGCTGTACAACCAGAAGTCGGAGCGCATCGTCGCGCTGGCCGAGCGGGTCCGCGAGGAGTACGGCGGCGCCGACGGCTTCGACGAGTTCGTCAAGACGGGCGACCCGGGCGAGGTCCGCGAGACGCTACTCGATATGAACGGCGTCGGCCCGAAGACCGCCGACTGCGTCCTCCTCTTCTCGGGCGGCCGCGGCGGCGTCTTTCCCGTCGACACGCACGTCCACCGGATCGCCCGGCGGATGGGGCTGGCGCCCGCCGACGCCGACCACGAGGGCGTCCGCGAGGCGCTCGAACGGGCGGTTCCCGGGGAGAAGTGCGGCTTCGGCCACACCGCGATGATCCAGTTCGGCCGGGAGTACTGCTCGGCGCGGGAGCCCGCCTGTCTCGACGACCCCGAGGCCTGCCCGCTCGCGGATCGCTGCGACCGCGTGGGCGTCTCGCCGGCGACCGGCGAGGTCGTCGACCCGGCGGACGCCGCCGGGGACTGAGCGGCGGCGGCCGGCGGAACTGGGAGAGCGCCAGCGGGCCGACCCGGCGAAGTCGGCGGAGCGGGAGGGCGAAGCGTCGGCGGGACGGCCGCGTGGCGCCAGCGGGGACGGTCGCGTGGCGGTCGAGACGGACCGGGACCGGGTGAGGGGTCCGTCAGCCGTCGGCGAGCGCGACCGTGGCGTTGCCGGCAGTCGCGTTGCCGGCGGTGGCGTTACCAGCGGTCGCGTTACCGGCAGTGACGTTCCCGGCAGTCGCGTTACCGGCGGTGGCGTTACCGGCAGTCGTGTTGCCAGCGGTCGCGTTGCCAGCGGTCGCGTTACCGGCAGTCGTGTTGCCGGCGGTGGCACCGGCAGTGACGGTCCCGGCAGTCGCGTTGCCGGCGGTGGCGTTGCGGGCGGTCGCTATCGGGTCGTCGACGTACCAGATCTGCATCGTCCGGTAGGCCGACGCGGCCGCGGGGCGGTCGGGCGCGTCGCCGCGGTAGAGGTACGCCCGCAGTCGGACGGCCGACCCGTTGTCGGGCGGTCGCGGGTCGAACTCGACGAGCGTCCGGGCGCCGTCGCGGAGGGTCACCTGGCGACGGGCGCGCTCGGTCGCGTCGCGGACGGTCGTCTGATTGCCCTCGGCGGTGACCGTCTCGCGGACGAAGACGACCGTGTAGTCGGTCCGCGACCCCTCGCCGTTGACGACCCGGACGTACAGCGGGCGGTCGGTCTCGACGGCGTCGGTGTAGTTGGCGGTGACGTACTCGCCGGTCCCGTTGGCGGTCAGCGCGAGGAACTCGGTGAACTCCTCGTCGGTGCCGGCCCGGTCCGTGTCGGTCGTGGCGAGGACGGCCGTCGCGCCGACGGCGGTGGCGACGAGCAGCAGGCCGAGCACGAACGTCGCCGAGAGCCGCGGGCGGAACGCGCGGGCGACCGACCGCGACGGGAGCGAGGGGCCGTAGCGCAGCGGGGCAGGCACGCGCCGGCGGCGGACGGCGGCGGCCGCGACCGCGAGTAGCGTCGCGGCGGTCAGGCCGGCGAGCATCGGGACCGTCCGGATCGGCCACGGGCTCGCGTTGACGGCGAGGGCGACCCCGGCGACTGTCACGACGCTGAGGACGACCGAGAGCCCGAGGCGCGCGGCCGAACCGAGCGGGTCGACGGACCGGCCTCCGCCGTGAGAGTCGGCCGCCCGCAGCCGTTCGGGGTCGGTCCGACCGCCGCGCGGGTAGAGCGCGACCGCGAGGGCGTAGCCGGGCGCCAGCAGGAGCACGGGCAGGCCGAGCGCGACGCGGAGCGGGGCGAAGTCGACCGGCAGGACGACGGCGGCGTCGAAGGCGACGACCAGGGCGACGACCGCCGCGAGGTCGAGCCAGCCGTGCCGTCCCGAGTCTGCGTGGTAGCTCATACTGTCAGGTCCCCGGTCGAGTGCAGAGTTCGGCGTTCTGGTTGTCGTAGACGCGGTTGCTGCCGACGGGGCAGATCTGGTCGCGGTCGACCTGCCGGGTCACCGCGAACCCGCCCTCGGTGACGAACATGGGCGCCCCCGTGGACTGGTAGTCGCGGTAGACGACCCGGTCGTAGGGTGGGTCCGTCCCGTCGACGCGGGAGAGGTTGACGGTGTCGCTGAAGAAGGCGCCGCTGCTCTTGAACGCGGTCCGCCACGGGTGGTCGGTGTACACCACCTCCTCGCTGGCGGGCGTGGTCGCGCCGATGGTCTCCATGGCGGCGATCTCCGACTCCGTGTAGGCGTACTTCGACCACTGCTCGTCGAACGTCGGGTCGTCCAGCGTCGCCTTCTTCGCGGTCACCATGGCGAACGGGAAGACGGCCAGGAGGACGACGAGCGCGGCGGTCGCCGCCCGCGCCGAGAACTGCAGTCCGAGGTACCGCAGGCCGGCGGCGCCCGCGATGGCCATCAGCGCGTAGGCGAACGCGAACCACCGGCCGGGCAGGAACGTGCGGATGCCGAACAGCGGGAGCCCGAGCGCGAAGAACAGCATCGCGCCGATGCCCACCACGACCGTGTGCGACGCCTGCGGCGAGCGGTGGCGCCGGACGAGCACGAGGCTCCCGAGCACCGCCACGAACAGCATGAGGAGGAACCCGACGGCGTCGAGGTACGTCGCTACCCTGGCCATCAGCGTCGTCGTCGGCCCGCCCCCGCCGGCGGCGCTCGCGCCGGCGGTGCCCTCCGGCCCGGCGAGGTTCAGGAACCCCGCGGAGGTGCGGATCGTCCGCAGCAGGAGGGCGGTCATCCGGCTGATGAACGACGTGCCGGCCGTCGGCGTGACCGCCCAGACGCCGCCGGTGAACAGCGCGTGGAAGACGAAGACGCCGTGCAGCGGGACCACGCTGGAGACGGTCCCGGAGGCGCCGTCGGTGATCGGGTCGCCCGACTCGGCGACGGTCGTCGACCCGGTCACCCCGCGGGACGGCGTCGCCCAGTCGACGTGCCCGACGAGCACCTGCGCGACCACGGCCGACCCGACGAACACCAGCGAGACGAACGACGACACCTGGTGAGTGAGCGTGATGGCGACGACGCAGCCGAGCAGGACCGCCCAGTCGGCGAGCCCGGTCTCGGCGTGGAGGAGCCGGGTCGTCGCGAAGACGATCGCCAGGAAGAAGACGAGCCCGAGGCTGGTGGGGATGACGTGCATCCCCCACCGGATCGCCTGGTCGGTCATCGCGAACGCGGCGGTCGCGAACAGCGCCCAGCGGGCGTCCACGAAGTAACGGGCGGTCCCGTAGACGAGCAGCACCGAGAGGACGACGACGCTCCCGAGGACGAGATACAGGCTCAGGCGCAGCGGGACGCCCAGCAGCTCCGACCCGGTGACGTTCACGAGGTGGTGGACCGGCGCGAAGAAGTACTTCTCGCCGGCGATGGCCCCGAGCGACCCGGCCTCCCGGACCGACGCGGCGAACTGCAGGGTGTGCTCCCAGCTGTCGACGCCGACGAAGCCGGGCGTCGTGAACATACCGGTGAACCGCACCGCGAACGCGTGGGCGACGACCTGGGCGAGCACGAGCCGCTCGTCGAGCGCGTCGTCGGCGAGGAAGGCGATCTGAAGCAGGATCGCGGCGCCGACCGCTCCGCTCAGGACGAGCACGCCGAGGGTCCGGGTGCCCTCGAGGACCGCCAGGGTGACAACCGCGATCAGCCCGATCCCGGTCAGCTCGGCGGCCGCGAGGCCGCTCGCGTCGAGCGTCCACCGGCGCCGGTCGGCGGCCAGGTCCCTGCGGACCGAGAACAGGTACGTCCCGCAGGCCAGCCCGAGGACGACCGGGACCGTCCGCACGTAGACCGAGGAGGTCAGCACGGCGAGCGGGAGCAGTCCCAGCGCGAGGACGAGCCCGGCGACGGCGACGACGAGGTCGAACCGGCCGGTCGGGAGCCAGGCGGTCGGACGGCGGTTCACGCCGCCGTCACCCCCCCGTCGAGCGCGCTGTCGTAGACGGACAGGAGCCGCTCGCCCATCCGGTCGAGACCGAACGCCCGCGCCCGCTCGCGGCCGGTGGGCTCGTCGGCGTCGGCGAGGGCCGCGACGAGCCCCTCGGCCAGCTCCGCGTCGGTGGCGCCGACCCGCGAGCAGTCGGCGCCGTCGAGCAGGTCGGGGACGTCCCCGACCGGCGTCGCGACGACCGGCAGGTTACAGGCGAGCGCCTCCTTGACGGCGTTGGGCGACCCCTCGCGCTCGGAGGTCAACAACAAGGCGTCCGCGGCGTTCATGTACGTCGGGACGGTCTCGTGGGGGACGCCCGACACCGCGTGGAGTTCGACCCGGTCGTCGACCGCCTCGCGCGCCCGCTCGACCACCCGTTCGGCCCGGGGGTAGTCCTTCTCCTCGCGGCCGGTGTCGTACGGGAAGAGGACGTGTTTCGCGTCCCCGTCCCACCCGACCGCCTCGCGGGCTTCGCCCTGCGGTTCCGGCGCGAATCGGTCCGTGTCGATCCCGTGGGGGACCACGGCGGCGTCGCCGTCGAGCGCCGCGGCCATCTCGTCGGACATGACGACGACCTCGTCGGCGAAGCGGGCGCAGCGCTCGCTGACGGGGCCGTAGTTGCCTAGGAGATCCGAGCCCCACAGCGACAGCACGACCGGCCGGACGGGCTGTGCGAGCGCCGCCGGGGCGGTCAACCCGTAGTTGGCGTGGACGAGGTCGAACTCCCGCCCGGACGCGGCCCGCAGCACCCGGCTGTAGAAGCGGACGTAGTCGGCGACCGAGCGGCCGTGGCTGTCGCCCGGCACCGCCACGACGGTACAGGAGACGCCGTTGCGTTCGAGCACCTCGACCTGCTGCTCGAAGAAGGGCCGCCGCGACGTGACCAGCTGGAGCGTTCGGACCATCTATCGTACCACCGGCCGTTGGGCGCCGCTCGCGGGTCGCGCCGACGCGGACGGGCGGCCGACCTCGGCGCTCGGCCCGCCCGGGTCGCTCGAACCCCTCGGGTGTGTGATGATATCGGTCCCGTTCACATCCCCACTCACCCCCCAATCTCCCATTGTAATGATGCGGCTACGCCGTTCGAACCCGAACGTACCGCCGCGTCGCACCCAGAGCGGTCCCGAGTCTCGCCCGGAAAAGAGTGTATAACGGCCGCGAGACGTCGATTCGGGTCGACAGAACGTCCCACCGACCGATATCTGTCGGGCGGTCGACGAAAGGCGAGAGGGAGACCGAACCGGCGGGGCGGACGGGGGCGCCGCCCCGCGTCGGGCATCTTCGACGCCGCCGCCCGTCACCGCCGTCACGACAGCGACCCGGTCACGTCCTCGACGACGCCGCGCATCTCCAGGCGGATCCCGTCGTTCGCGAGCAGGAGGGCCGCGTAGATGGCGACGCCCGCGGCGACGCCGAGGGCGACGCGCTGCCAGCCGCCCGGGAGGTGCGGGCGCAGGGCGTAGACGGACAGCCCCATGACCGTCGCCGCGGCGGTGCTCCAGGCGATCCGGCCCCAGGGGACGACCACGTCGACGAACCGGGTGACGTAGGTGAGCGCGACCGCCGCGGCGGTCGCCGCCGAGAGCGTGGTCGCGACGGCGGCCCCGAGGATGCCGAACTGCGGCACCAGGGCGAGGTTCAGCACGAGGTTCACCACGATCGCGGCCATGCTCCCGCGGTAGCCGAGGCTGGGCTTGTCCATCGCGAACAGCGACGGGCCGAGCACGAGCTGGACCGACCGCAGGATCTTCTCGGTCATGAAGACGACCAGGACGGGGTAGGCGACCACCGTCTCGGGACCGAACAGGCTCCCGAGCACGTCGCGGCCGAGCACGACCGCGCCGGCGAACGCGGGGATGGTCATGTACAGCGGGATCTGGAGCCACTTCCGGAAGGCGGACTCGATCTCGTCGATGCGGTCCTCGGAGTGCCACTGGGAGATCTGGGGGAACAGCGACGTGCGGATCGCCTGGGTGAGCATCATCGCGACGCTGGCGACGCGCCAGGCGATCTCGTAGGCGCCGACGAGGTCGACCCCGACGAACAGCCGGAGGATCGCCACGTCCATCCACTGGTAGACGAAGCCGCCGACGTTCCCGATGAACACGTACCGGCCGAAGTCGACGAGGCTCCGCGCCCGAGCGAAGCTCGGCAGCCCGACCGACAGATCCATCCGGACGAGCGCGCCCAGCGCCGTCGCGAACCGCCCGGCGACGTAGGCGACGATGAGCGCCTTCGCGCCCCAGCCCTGCTCGACGAGCGCGACGCCGACGGCCACCCAGGTGAGCTTGCCGAGCACCTTCAGCGCGGCGTTCTTGTCGACGCGCATCTCTCCCGCGAGCAGCCGCAGCGACAGGCCGCGGCTCTGGGCGGCGACGAGCCCGACCACGACCAGCGGGACGGCCCCCTGGACGCTGACGTAGGACTCGACGTGGGGCGTCAGCAGGACCAGCGCGGCGATCCACGGGAGCATCAGCGCCACCTTCGTGAGGGCGGCGGTGGTCAGCACCTCGCCGGTCGGCGCCTCCGCCGAGAGCTGTTTCTCGCTGGCCTTCGAGATGCCCAGGTCGATCGGGATGCCGAGCATCCCGACGACCGCCTGGAAGACGAAACACGACCCCATCGGGCCGGTCCCGAGCCGTTGCGTGAACCAGGCGATGGCGGCGAACTCGACGAGCGCGAGGACGATACTGCCGGAGAACAGCTTCAGGATGGAGTCACGCAGGTTCATGAGCTACGTCGGGGCGACCGCGGCGGACCGCCGCCGCGCCTCGCGGACGCGGCGACGCCGCCCGGTCCGACGGGCGACGGGGACCTGTCGACGCTGTCCGACCGACTCGCGCGGGCGCCGGCGGCCCGATCGGACCACCGGCCGGAGGATGGGCCGGCCGAGGGTCGGCCGACTCGCGCGGAGGTGAGTCATCACTCCCCCGTCCGGAACCGCTCCCCCTTGTTAAACGGCCGTTACCGGCGAGTAAGACGCGCGTATCGGAGCATTACGGCCATCATAGCTATTGGTGCGAGTCCGGTCGGACCGCGTATGGACAGGGATCGGCCCAACGTGTTGTTCGTCTGTATCGACGCGCTTCGCAGTGACTTCGCCTTCGGGGACTACGGGGCCGAGAAACCCCTCTTCGAGTTCCTCGAACGCGAGGGGACGGCGTTCGACACGATGGTCGCCGCGGCGTCGTCGACGACCCCCTGCGTCGCCAGCTACATGACCGGCACGTACCCGCCGGCCCACGGCGTCCTCTCGCTGCGTGACTTCTCGCTCGCCGACGGGGCGACGACGCTCGCCGAGCGGTTCGATGCCGCCGGCTACGACACCGCCGCGTCGGTCACCGGCCCGATCACCAGCGACACCGACCTCGACAGGGGGTTCGACCGCTACGACTACCGCGAGCGGGACACCACCGTCTACACCGACTGGTTCGACGAGTACCGGCGGGAGCTCGCGGACGCGGACGACCCCTGGTTCCGGTACCTCCACCTCTGGGAGGCCCACATCCAGCGGGACCTCCCGCCGGACGCCGACGACGACGCCGTCGACTACGACGAGAGCGTCCGCGGCGTCGCCGAGGAGCTCCAGCGGCTGCTGGAGGTCGTCGACCTGACGGAGACGGTCGTGGCCGTCACCGGCGACCACGGCGAGGCCATCGCCGACGGGACCTACCGCCACCGCGCCTCGATCATCGGGTTCAACCAGGTCCCGATCCCCTTCACCGACAAGCGCGTCCGCAACGTCCGCAGCGACGTGTACGACCAGTACCTCCGCCCGCGCGGCATCGAGACGGAGGACCTCTACAACTCCCTGCGGACGTTCAGCGCCGTCGAGTTCCCCAACGCCTTCCACCGCGTCGGCCACGGCTACCACGTCTACGACTTCCTGACGCGCGTCCCGTTCGCCGTCGCCGGCCCGGGCGTGCCCTCGGCGGGCCGCGTCGGCGACCAGGTGCGCTCGGTCGACATCTACCCGACGTTGCTGTCGGCGGCGGGGCTGGAGCCGTCCGACGAGGTGTCCGGGCAGGACATCCTCTCGGGCGAGATCGAGCACCGCCCGGCCCACGCGCGGGCGGTCGGCGCCTCCGGCGAGCGCGAGCGGTGGCTCGACGCCGTCCGCTACGACGGCTGGAAGTACGTCCAGGGCCGCAGCCGCGAGCTGTGCCAGCTGTTCGACCTCGACTCGGACCCGAAGGAACTGGAGAACGTCGCCGACGACCACCCCGAGGTGGTCGAGCGACTGCGCGGCATCGTCGAGGACCACGTGGCCCGCGAGGCCGAGCTGGGCTCGGACGACATCTCCGAACAGGCCGAACAGCGGATGACCAGCCGCCTGGAGGAACTCGGGTACCTGTAACCGTCACGGCGCGTGGCCCGGCGGCGAGCCGGGCGCGGAGAATCCCGTCGGCGCCGCCGAGCGGCGCCGGTCCCGACCTGAGTCAGTCTGACAGTACCCGGTCGGGCGGTGCGTGGAGGGCCGGGTCAGGGGGTGACGCTCCTGGATCAGCTATCGCGGACAGCCGATATCGTCCGACTGCGGTTCGTCCGGCCCGTAGTGGTTGTCCGACAGTTCGACGTTCGTGAACTCATCCAGGTGCGGCTGGATGACCGACTCCGTGCCGCGTCCCGGGGCCGGCTTCGTCGGGTTGTGGAACCAGTTGTGGTGGATGTCGGCCACGTCCTCGGGCGCCCCGCGGATGCTGACGTGCGATTCGGGGTCTTCCCCGGAGTTCATGTGCTTCGTGGCGACGAACGTGTTGTGGTGGATCTTGAGCGTGGTGCCGCCGGGGCGGTGGGTCCCGACCTGGTAGGCGACGGCCTTGTCGCCGAAGTGGTTGTAGCGGACCTCGTAGCCCATCTCGCCGCGGTTGGCGACCGAGTGGCGGTTGAGGTTGAAGCGGTTGTACTCCACGAGCGTCCCGCCGCCGGTGCCGTTGCAGCAGACGCCGTAGCCGAGGCCGTCCATCGCGTTCGAGTGGATGTGCGAGTGGTGGACGTAGGCCCACTCGGCGAGCTTGACGCCGCAGTAGGTGAACCCGGAGATCTCGACGTTGTCGATCTCGCAGCCGGGGCCCTTGACCGCGAGGCCGCTGTGGACCGGCTCGTCGTGTTCGACGTACTCGGGGTTGGGGCCGGTGACGCGCACGCCCGTGACCCGCACGTTCGCCTGCGGGATGAGCGGCCCCTCGCCGTAGACCTCGTCGACCGTGATCTCCCCGCCGGGGGCGCCGTCGATGCCCCGGTTCGAGGCGAGCGTCACGCCCGAGGGGACCGTCAATTCACGCTGACCGACGTTGATCGTAGCGTCGCCGTCGACGTAGACCACGTCGCCGCTGGACGCGCTTGACAGCGCCGACTCCAGCTCGTCGACGTTCGCGACGACCACGTCGGCGGCCGACTTCGGGACCGTCCGCGGGTACCCCTCGCCGCCGCCGAGCAGGTCCTTCGCCGCCGGCAGCTTCGCGACCGTCCCCTCCTTCGCGAGCGTCGTCGGGTCCAGCTCGATGCCGTCGACGCGGACCACGAACGGTCCCTGCGTCGGCGTGAACGACGTGATCCGACCCTCGAACGTGTAGGCGTCGCGACCCAGACCGACGACCGTGCCGCTCGCGGTCCAGGTGCCGTCGTCGTTCTCGGCGACCGCGTCGTTGCCCTCGGTCGCGCCCTTGACCCGCGAGATCTGCCCGGTGGTCGTCAGCTCGTAGTCGACCGCCCCGCCGCCGGTGCTCGCGACCTCGATCCGCCGCCGGGTCGACCCCGTTCCGTTCCCGTCCCCGCTCTCCTGGGCCCGCCCCGCCCGGGCGAGCAGCGGCGCCGCGGCGACCCCCGCCGCGGCCGTCAGGAACGACCGCCGGCCGAGCCCCCCCGAACTGTCCGGTAAGCTCCGGTTACGGTCGGTTCGCGTGTCGTCGCCGTCTGTGCCATCCTGGCTACCTTGCGCCATATCTCGGTAAGCCCCAGCTTCCGAATTAAGGCTACCTGCGCCCCCGGTACCGGACGGTCGGGTTTCGTCGCCGGTTGCGTACCGATACGCGCCCGATAGTTGCGGGTTGGGGCGTCCCGGCGTAAGCGGCTCCTACCCGACGGCGGGTCCTCCGGGACTGTGGGCCCGCTGGCGTCGATTCGCGGACCGGCGCGCCCGAGCGTGAGAAACGGCCGATTACCGGCGCCGTCGATCCGATGGGGCTGATTACCGACGTTCCGATCGGGCAGGACTGATCCCTCTCGCGCACGCGAGACAGAGAAAAGAGAAGACAGGGAAGGAGAGGAGGCAGAGGGAGACGGAGCCGAGGGAGGAGAAACTGGACCGAGGCCGGCCGTCCTCAGGGACAGCCGATGTCGTCCGACGGCGGCTCGTCGGAGCCGTAGTGGTTGTCGCTCAGCTCGACGTTCTGGAACTCGTCCTCGACGTGGGGCTGGATGACCGACTCCGTCCCGCGGCCGGGGTCGGGCTCCACCGGACTGTAGAACCAGTTGTGGTGGATGTCGGCCACGTCCTCGGGGACGCCGCGGATGCTGACGTGCGATTCGGGGTCCTCCCCGGAGTTGAGGTGTAGCGTCGGGACGAACGTGTTGTGGTGGATCTCGAGCGTGGTGCCGCCGGGGCGGTGGGTCCCGACCTGGTAGGCGACGGCGTCCTCGTCGAAGTGGTTGTACCGCACCGTGTAGCCGGCCTCGCCGCGGTTGGCGACGGAGTGGCGGTTGAGGTTGAAGCGGTTGTACTCGACCAGGGTGTGACCGCCGGTGCCGTTACAGCAGATCCCGTAGCCGAGCCCGCCCATCGCGTTCGAGTGGATGTGCGAGTGGTGGACGTAGGCGGCCTCCTGGAGCTTGACGCCGCAGTAGGTGAACCCGGAGATCTCGACGTTGTCGATCTCGCAGTCGGTGCCCTTGACCGTGATCCCGCTGTGGACCGGCCGCCGGTACTCGATGTACTCGGGGTTCGGGCCGGTGACGCGCACGCCCGTGACCCGCACGTCGTCGCGGATCTGGAGCGGGCCCTCGCCGTAGACCACGTCGACGGTGATCTCCCCGCCGTCGGAGCCGTCGATCCCGCGGTCGGAGGCCAGCGTCACGCCCGAGGGGACGGTGAGTTCCTGCGCGCCGACGTCGATGGTCGCGTTCCCGTCGACGTAGACCACGTCGCCGCTGGACGCGTCCGCGAGTGCGCGCTCGAACTCGCCGCGCGTGGACACCACGAAGTCGGCCTCGGACTCGGGGATCGTGCCCGAGTAGCCGTCGCCGCCCCCGACGAGGGGGCTCGTCGACTGCGTCTCGTAGTCGCTCATGTCGACGACCTCCCCGTCGATCAGCACGTCGGCGTGGTCGACGACCGGTCCGAACGACTCCAGCGAACCCCTGAACGTGAACACGTCGCTGGCGCCGTTGCCGGTGTAGCCGTCGACGGTCCAGGTGCCGTCGTCGTTCTGGGTGACCGAGTCGTTGGCCTCCGCCTGGTCGGGGTCTTTCGTGACCTCGCCGGTGGTCGTGAAGGTGTAGTCGATCTCCGAGGGGTCCTCGGTCGTGCGGATCTCGATCGTCTTCGGCTCCGGGCGGTACTGCTCCAGGTCGACGGGTTCGCCGTCGACGCGGACCTCGACGAACTCCTCGACCGGGCCGAACGACGCCAGTTCGCCCCGGAAGTAGTAGGAGTCGCCGTCGCCGTTGCCGGTGTAGCCGTCGGCGGTCCACGTGCCGTCGGCGTTCTGGGAGATAGAGTCGTTGTTGCCCGCCGAGAGGTTCCCGTTGTCGGTGTCGCGGGTGATCTCCCCGGTCGTCGTCAGCCGGTAGTCGATCTCCGAGGGGTCCTCCGTCGTCACCACCTCGACGTGGTGGCGGTCGGGCGTGAACCGGCTCAGGTCGATGGCCTCGCCGTCGACGCGGACCTCGACGAACTCCTCGACCGGGCCGAAGTCGGCGATCTCGCCCTCGAAGAAGTAGGAGTCGCCGTCGCCGTTGCCGGTGTAGCCGTCGGCGGTCCAGGTGCCGTCGTCGTTCTGGGAGATGGAGTCGTTGTTGCCCGCCGAGAGGTTGCCGTTGTCGGTGTCGCGGGTGATCTCCCCGGTCGTCGTCAGCGTGTAGTCCAGTTCGGAGGGGTCCTCGGTGGTGACGACCTCGACGTGGCGGCGCTGGGGCTCGAACTGGCCCAGGTCGATAACCCGGCCGTCGACGCGGATCTCGACGAAGTCCTCGACCGGACCGAACTCAGTGAGCTCCCCGTCGAAGAAGTAGGAGTCGCCGTCGCCGTTGCCGGTGTAGCCGTCGGCGGTCCAGGTGCCGTCGTCGTTCTGGGAGACGGAGTCGTTGTTCCCGGCCGAGAGGTTCCCGTTGTCGGTGTTTCGGGCGATCTCGCCGGTGGTCGTGAAGGTGTAGTCCAGCTCGGAGGGGTCCTCCGTCGTCACCACCTCGATCGCGTGTTCGTACTCGGAGACGAGCTCGTCGGCCGTCACCGTCTCGCCGTCGAGACGGAGTTCGAACGACCCCGACGCCGTGAACTCGGTCACGCGCCCCCGGACCGTGTAGGCGTCACCGAACCCGTTGCCGGTCTTGCCCGTCGCGGTCCAGGTGCCGTCGTCGTTCTCGGTGACCGAGTCGTTGCGCTCGGCGGAGTTGCGGCCGTTGTCCGTGTCCGGGGTGATCTCGCCCGTGGCGGTGAACTCGTAGTTCACCGAGAGGTCCCCGATCTCGGACGGCGCCTCCGTCGAGATGATCTCGAGCGTCCGCGTCGTCGGCGCCCCGGAGGCCTGTCCGGCCACCAGTGACCCCGCCGCGGCCGTCCCGGTCAGCTTCAGGAACGACCGCCGTCCGACCGGCCCGGTGCCCGACCGATCCCGGTCGGGTAAGTCCTCGATACTGTCCCGTTCGTTCTGGTTCCCGCTCACCATACTCTCCGGTAAGACAAAGCTACCGAGAAAAGGGTACCTGCGGGGAGACTACCCGATACGGCCGGATCGTCGGGGGTTGGATACGATTGCGTACTGGGTGGTTACCAGATAATCGCCGGGGCGGGACGCTCGGTCACGCGGTCGCGGCCCCGAAACCGGGCGACCGTCGGACCGAACGGCCGCCGCCGTCTCGGGAAGCCCCGCCCGGACGGCGACTGGGAAGGGAACACTTACTCCCCGTAAGCGGTCGTTACCGGGCACGAGCGAGCGGACCGCCCGGCGAACCACCGGTCGCCAGTTACAACCGACCGTATCAGTCGTCCGCCGCGGGCTCGGCGCCGTCCGGCGCCGGCGCCTCGATGGTGAGGTTCTGTCGGTTGACGGACGCGTTTCGCGTCCGGATCGGGTCGCCGGTCACCTGGATGGTGGAGTCCGCGATGAGACAGTCCTGGGAGTCCCTGAGCACGATCCCTCGGCGGTCGCTGCCGGACTGTTCGATCCGGCAGTTCCGGACGACCGACTCGGGGCGGTCGGCGAGCCGGATGGCCGCGCCCTCCGCGGCGGAGCCGGTGATGGTGACGTTCTCGAACCGGAGGGGCTTCTCGGTGCCGCCCCGACTCGAGTCGGTCGCGTCGATGGCGTTGTACCCGTCCCTGTCGACCCGGATCTCGGTGTCCCGGACCGTCGAACTGCCGTGCATCGGGTGGTAGGAGATGGCGCCGAACCCCGTGCCGGCGTCCTCGCCGATCCTGATCGTGCAGTTCTCGACCAGCTGGTCGCTCCGGACGCGCAGGCGGATCCCGCGGACGTTCAGGCGTCGCTGGGACGGCGCCGGGGGGACCTTGTCGACGACGACGGTCACGTCCTTGACGGTCGACCCCGTCGAGCCGATGCGGACGTTCGAGATGTTGTTGTTCTCGTAGCGGCCGCCGCGGACGTGGACGGTGCCGTTGTTCCCGGTGTAGCCGTCGATGGTCTGACCGGGCGCCGACGCGTAGAGGCCGTTGTTCGGGAAGTTCGCGATCTCGCAGTCCCGGAACGTCAGCGTGCCCGCGTGGGCCTTGCCGACGAAGATGCCGACGCCGTTGCCGCCGTCGTGGCCGCCGTCCCTGGCGACGATCCGCTCGACCAGCCCCTTCGCCTTCGGGTCCCCGACCTCGAACCGGTAGACGACGTGTTTGTCCTCCTTGTTCCGGTCGGGCAGCGGGCCGTGTGTCCGGAGGTCCCGTGCGACGACGTTCCCCTCGGCGATGACCCGGACGGCGCCGCCGTACCCCGACTCGGTGAAGTCGAACTGCAGCCCGTCGAGCAGGATGTCGTCGACCCCGACGAAGTCGATGAAGTGGTTCCCGATCTCCTCGACCGGGCCGGACGGGACGATGACGCTCTCCTCGTGAGGGATCGAGACGAACCCGAACCGGCTGGTGTCCTCGATCTCCAGGTAGTCGAGGCTGTACCGGCCGGCCGGGAAGTACACGAGCGTGTCGTCCTCGACCACGTCGGTGAGCACGTCGTTGATCGGCTCCGATCCCGTGTTGTCCGCGCCGGCGTCGGCGATGTTGACGATCCTGTCGAACTGGTCCCCGTACTCGGCGACGACCTCGGGGATGGGCGTCGCCGTCGGGGTCCCCGTGGGCGTCGGGCTGTCGGTGGGGGTGGGAGCGGCCGTCTCCGTCCGGGGGTCGACGCGCGTCCCGGGCCCGTCGTCCGTTCCGGTCGCGGTCTCCCGGTCGTTCGAACCACATCCCGCCGCGCCCGCCGCGAGCGCGGCCGCCGCTGTCCCCCTGAGGAACTCTCGCCGTGACAACCGATCTGACGCCATTTGCTCGTTGTTCCGCCCGGGAGTCATTTGTTATGTCTCGTGTATCCGACGTAGGTAGTCTATACCGCGGCGGACCGGGACGGAGAAGAGCGCCGCGCCGGACCGGCTATCCGGCCGCTACTGGCGCTCCGCGAGGGGGTGGGCGACGCCGCGGTCCGCGTCGCCCGCCCGCCCGGCCGCGTCCCCCACCTGCGAGAGGATGACCTCCGTCGTGTCGACGCGCTCGGCCAGCACGCGCTCGCGGCGCTCGGCCCAGTCGGTCTCGTCGTACCCGGCGAGGATGGCGCTCGCGCGTTCGAGCGCCTCGGCCTGGGGGTTGTCGCCCCCGGTCGTGAAGACGAGCCCGTACTCGGCTTCGAGTTCGTCCAGGTAGCCCAGCGTGAGCGAGGAGGCGAACACCGCCGGCGTCCCGAGGACGGCCGACTCGCTGGCCATCGTCGCGCTCTCGCCGACGAACAGGTCGGCGTAGTACAGCAGGTCGTGCATCCGCTCGGGCGCGACGGTGGCGTCGCGGTCCGCGAGCTCCGGCGGCAGGTCGGCCTCGGCGGTGATGCGTACTGTCGCGCCGTGGCGCTCCAGCTCCGCGACGACCTCGCGGGCGTCGCCGAATCCCGCGCCGCCCACGTCGTGGACGGCGTCCCACGCGACCAGCCGGAGGACGACCAGCCGCTCGTCGCGGTCGACGCCCACGTCGTCGAGGACGGACGGGTCGGGGTCGAACCGGTCGGGGTGGAGGTAGGCGAGTTCGTGGTAGCCGGGGTACCTGACCTGCTTGTCGCCGATCTCGTCCGTGTAACACTCCGGCGTGCAGACCCGGTCGGCGAAGGGGAAGGCGAGGCCGTTCTCCAGGGTCGCGTGCTCGGTGTCGCAAAAGAGGACCGACCGGCAGTCCAGCAGCGTCGAGACGTGGGTGATCGCCGGCTCGGAGATCGCCGTTAGCACGTCGGGATCCTCCCGCCAGGCCCGCCGTAGCAGCGCCAGCTCGTACTGCAACTGCGAGCGCGCGAGCGACGGGAGCGAGTCGCTGGCCGGCGCCAGCACCTCGTAGTCGATGCCGTAGGCGTCCAGCAGCTCGGGCGCGACCGCCACGTCGCGGACGAACACCGACACAGCGTGGCCCTCGGCCTCCAGCTCCGCGATCGCGTTGCGGAAGAAGTGGACGTGCGCCGGGTGCTGGATCGTCACGAAGACCTTCATACTCGACCGACGCCCTCGTAGCGGAGCCCCGCCGCCTCGACGGCCTCGGCGTCGAACACGTCCCGGCCGTCGACGACGGCGGAGACGCCCAGCGCCGCGAACCGCTCGGGGTCGAGGCCGTCGAACTCGTCGTGGTCGGTCACGACGACGACCGCGTCGGCCGACTGATACGGCGAGTCGACCGACCGCTCCGCCTCCAGGACCGGGTCGTAGGTCTCGACGTCGACGTCGTACTCGGCGAGCGACTCCCTGAGCGGGAAGTACGGGCTGTTGCGGTCGTCGGCGATGTCGGGCTTGAACGCGCGGCCGAGCAGCAGGACCTCGGCGTCCTGCGGGAAGACGCGCTCGCGGGTGAGCGCGTCGACGGTCAGGTCCGCGACGTACTCCGGCATCTGGTTGTTGATCGTCCGGGCGACGGTCAGCAGTTCGTGGGTGAACCCGGCGTCCTCGGCCTCGCCGATGAGGAGGTGGGGGTCGACCGGGATGCAGTGGCCGCCGACGCCGGCGCCGGGCTCGAACGCCATGAACCCGAAGGGCTTGGTGTCGGCCGCCTCGATGGCCGACCCCGCGTCGATCCCCAGCGAGTCCAGCGAGACCGCGATCTCGTTGGCGAAGGCGATGTTGATGTCGCGGAAGGCGTTCTCGATGATCTTCGACACCTCGGCGATCTCGACGCTGTCGACGGGGTGGACCTCGGCGTCGAGCAGGCCGTCGTAGAACGCCTCGATCCGGTCGCGCCCCCCGTCGGTGAGCGCGCCGACCACGCGCGGGATGCGCTCGAGCGGCCACGCGTCGTTGCCGGGGTCGACCCGCTCGGGCGCGGCCCCGAGGTAGTAGTCGGTCCCGGCGGTCAGCCCGTAGGTGTCGAAGACCTCGGCCAGTTCCCGGCGGACCGTCCCCGGCGGGACGGTCGACTCGACGACGACGAGACAGGGCTCGGACGCCTCGCGGCTCCGCAGCCCCTCGCCGATGGTCTCGGCGGCGGCCCGCAGCGGCGTCAGGTCGACCCGCCGCGCGTCGTCCAGCGGCGTCGGGACCGTGACGATGCAGGTGTCGGCCTCGCTCGCGACCGCGGCCCCGTCCGTGGTCGCGGACACGGACGACCAGTCCTCGACCGCGAGGTACTCCTCCGACTCGATCCGCTCGACGACCTCGGGGTCGATGTCGACGCAGGTCACCGACCGGCCCCGGTCGGCGGCGAGTTCGGCGACTTCCTTCCCGACGAACCCGACGCCGTAGATGCCGATGCTCATACGCCACCCCACCGGGTCGCCCGGGAATGTTATTATCAGCCTACGGACGGGTCTGCGCGGGCGGCGGGCGGCGAGCGGTCGGTATAGCGTCTCTAGAGGCGCCGGCTCGGTCGGTCGGGTTGCGGGTCCGCTCGCGATCGGGCGCGCCCGGGCGGACCGGCGGCTCGGAGACGAGCGCCGCTATTGAGGCCGTTGTCGGGAAGTGGGATCCCCGGGGCAGTGCCGGACATCGGCGGCTCGCCGCGGGCGCGCGGGTTACTCGGCTCTTACTTATTGGGACCGGCGTGGTTCCCTCGGTCGATGCCAGGTATCGCGACATCTCTGACACGCTTCTCGGGTCGGACCCGACGCAGTACTCGGCGCCGCGCGGCCCCGTCCGGCGCCCGTGGGACGGGCGAGCGCGACAGATGAGTTCCCGGTCCCCGAGCACGAGTCGGCGTTCGGTACTGTTCGTCCACCACCGGGAGATCTCCTCGCCGTACAGCGCGACGGTGCCCCACTACCTCGCGCGGGAGGTCTCGCGGTCCCACGCCGTCCACGTCCTCAGCCGCCGCCGGTCGGGCGACGACGAGCACGACGAGTTCCCCGACGACGTGGTCCACCACGAGGTCGCCACCGGGAGCGTCCCGATCCTCTCGGGGCTACTGTTCGTCGCCGTCTCGACGCTGTACGCGGCGGTGCTGGGCGCCCGCTACCGCTACGACGCCGTCTACGCCTTCCAGCAGACGATCATCCAGGGGTGGGCGGCGGCGCGGGCGGGGTCGTCCCGACTCGTCGTCGGCCTCCAGTCGGTGCCGGTGCGACAGAAGCGCGACCTCTCGAACGCGGCCCACGAGCACCGCTCGGTCAGCCGGCGGGTCCGGGTAGTGATGAAGTCCCAGTACGCACGGGCGGTCGGGCTGTTGCTCGGCCGGGCCGACGAGGTCGTCTGTCTCACCGACGGCATCCGCGAGCTGACCGAGCGGGAGTACGGGGTCGACCTCTCGGAGGCCCACGTCATCGGGATGGGCGTCGACACCGAGCGCTTCGACATCGACGCCGACCGCGAGCGCGCTCGCGGGCCCGACGACACGTGGGTGGTGACCTACGTCGGCTCGGTCGGGCCGCCCCGCGGCCTGGAGCACGTCCTCGACGCCCTCGCCGAGACCGACCGCGACGTGGCGCTCCGCGTCGCCGGCGGCGGCGACGACGACTACATGGCCTCGCTGCGCGAGCGGGCCCGCGACCTCGGAGTCGACGACCGGGTCACCTGGCTGGGGATCGTCCCCCACGAGGAGGTGCCGGAGCTCCTCGCGGAGACCGACGTGGCCGTCTCGTCGCTGGCCGACATCGAGTCCTACCGGGTCAGCTTCCCCGCGAAGCTCCTGGAGTACATGGCCGCCGGCTCGACCGTGGTCGCCACGGACATCCCGGCCCACCGCCGGCTGGTCGAACCGGGCGAGAACGGCCTGCTGTACGACGGGACCGCGGCGGGACTCGCCGACGCGCTCGACGACGTGGTCGGCGGGGCGGTCGACCCCCGGGCGCTCGGGCGCGCGGCGCGAGCCACCGCAGAGGCCCACGACTGGGACGCCGTCGTCGCCGAACACGAGGCGGTGCTGTTCGACCGGACCGTCCGGCGACCGCGAACGCGGTCAGTACCCGCGTAGGCGCTCCCCGACCCGTTCGTGCCCCGGGCGGTCGCCCGCCGGAGCGCGAGCGGGCCCGGCGGGTTGGGTCCCCGCTCGCGAGTCGTTCCGGACGCCCTGCCCTCTCCCAGAAGATCGTTAGTCGAGCGCGAACGAACATAGCGGATGCATACTTTACATCGCTCGGCCGCTGGTACGGTGCGTGCTCCGAACTGCCGCATCCGCAATTCTCGCCACGATCGGGGACGCCGGCGACGCGACGGGCTCCGGCCGCGACTCCCGGACGCCGGTCGTCGAGGTCGACTCGGTGACCGCCGACGGCCCCCGCGTCGAGGCGACCCTCTCCTACAGCGACGAGCTGCGGCCGTTCTTCGACGAGTCTCCGTTCTACGTCGAGTACGGCGTCGACGTCTCGGATCTGCCCGAGTCGGTCCTGACGATCCCGGTGCTGGCGCAGGTCTGTCCGGTCGCCTGGACGGTCGGCGCGGACGTGCGCGCCCCGGCGGTCGACCGGCGGTTCCTCGACTCGCTGGAGACCGTCGGCCGGACGCTCTCGGAGATGTACTCCTTCGTCGAGGGCGGCCGGGTCGTCGTCGAGCGGGCGCCCGAGTGGGCCGACGCGGCGCCGGCCGACCGCCGGACGGCCGACGACACCGGGATGCTGTTCACGGGCGGCGTCGACTCCCTGGCGACGTACGTCCGCCACCGCGAGGCCGAACCCACGCTGATCACGGTCCAGGGGTGGGTGGTGGGCGTCGACGAGCCCGACCGCTGGCGGGGGATGCGCGACCGCACGGAGTCGTTCGCCGAGCGGTTCGGCGTCGACGCGCGGTTCGTCCGGTCGAACATGCTGGAGTTTCTCGACACGGCGATGCTCGACGCCAGGTATCGCTCGCGCCACGACGGCGCCTGGTACAGCGCCGTCGGCTGCGGTCTCGGCCTGCTCGGCCTCTGCGCGCCGCTGGCGGTCGCGGAGGGGCTGGGCGAGATCTACGTCGCGGCCTCCGTCTGGGAGGGGATGGAGCCGCCGCCGGTCGTCGACGACTGGGACGGCCGCGCGATGCCCTGGGGTACCCACCCGGACATCGACAACGAGATCGCCTGGGCCGACTCGACGGGCGTCCACGACCTCTTCGAGCTGGAGCGCCAGGAGCGCATCGAGGTGGTCGCCGACCACGTCCGGTCCCGCGACCCGGACCTGCCGGTGTACTCCTGTTCGGCCTCGGAGGCCGCCGACAACTGCGGGCGCTGCGAGAAGTGCGTCCGGACGGCGCTGGGGCTCGCGCTCGCGGGACTGGACCCGGGCGACCACGGCTTCGACGTCGACCGGGCGTCGTTCGAACACGCCGTCGAGCGCTTCGAGGCCGGCGCGTGGCTGAACGACCAGCACGCCCCGTACCACTGGCAGATCTTCCAGGAGCGGATCCCCGAGGGCGCGGACCTGCCCGTGGAGGGGTCCGACGACTTCCTCGCGTGGCTCCGCCGGGCCGACTTCGAGTCGATGGCCGGCCCGCCCGCCCGCGAGCGGCTCGTCCGCACCGCGGCGCGGCACACGCCGTATCCGGTCTACGAGCGGGTCGCGCCGCTCTACGGGACCGTCCGAGAACGGCTCGGTTGACCGTCGAACGGCCCGATTCTCGAACTCCGAGGATGGGGCCGTAACCGGGTTGTACCGCCCGAAAAGTGGACCATAACAATCGGACCGACCGTGGTACACTGTGGCGAACCGCCGCCCCTCGGGGCGGCGTCCACCTACCATGAGTGTGCCACCACGCAGACGACCGCGTCGCCAACACGGACTGTCGCTCGCGAACCGCGCCCCGTCGGTCCGGCGCCGCCCGGAGGGGTCCGCCGGTCCCCGCCCGCCGGCGGAGAGACGATGACGCTCGGCGGAACCACCGTCGTCGAGGAGGTCGTCCGGGACGGCTCCTACGTCAGCGACTTCCGGTTCGACCCCCCGAAGCTGGCCGCGCTGGCCGACCGGGTCGACGACCTGTCGTTCGTCGACCTGCTCGACGTGGGGCCGGGGACCGGGTTCGGGACGACGACCCCCGAACCGCACCCGCCCGACGCCGAGCACCTCCGGACCGTCGCGGAGGCCGTCTCCGACACCGGGCTCACGACGCTGTTGCTGCCGGGCGTCGCCGGCCCGGAGCAGGTGGAGCTGGTCGCCGCCTACGAGTCGGCGTTCGACCTCGTCCGCGTCGGCGTCGACGCCGACGACCCCGTCGCCGCGCGCCCGCTGCTCCGCGAGCTGGCCGACCTCGACACGCGGCTGAGTCTCAACCTGCTGAAGACGTACCTCGTCTCGCCGGCGGAGGCGGCCGACGCCGCCCGCGTCGGGGTCCAGTACGGCGCCGACACCGTCTACGTCGTCGACTCCGCCGGCGGGTTCACGCCCGCGGACGTGGAGGACTACGTGACCGCGATGGCCGACGTGGAGGCCGCAGTCGGCTACCACGGCCACGACAACATCGGGTTCGGGCTGGCCAACGCCCAGCGCGCCGTCGACTGCGGGGCCAGCTACGTCGACGCGTCGCTCCAGGGGGTCGGCCGCAGCGCCGGCAACACCCAGACCGAACTGCTCGCCGGCCGCTACCTCGAGGACGTGTCCCGCGCCGACTGGCGGCGGCTCCGGGAGATCGAGGAGCTGCTGGCGGACGTGTATCCCGACGCCGCTGGCGTCGCCGTCGACGACGTGCTCTACGGGCTCGCCGACTTCCACTCGTCGTTCTCGGACCAGTTGCGCGCGCTCGCCGCCGAGTTCGACGCCTCGTTCGTCGACCTGCTCGTGTTCGCCGCCGAACACGACTGCGCCACCGTCGAGGACGTGCGGAGCGCCTACGAGCGCACCGACGAATCGGCGACCCGCCCGACGGGACTCCAGGAGAGACAGCGCAACTGACCGACCCGGTCGAACGACCGGGGCCGCGTTTTCAGCCCAGCTCGTTCAGCAGGTCGCGGACGAACGGCCGCGGGTCGTCGGCCCGCAGGTAGTCGAACCGGGGATGCTCGCGCAGCGACGCCGCGACCGCGGCGAACGCCTCGCGTCGGTCCGGCCGCTCGACCAGTTCCTCGTCGTCGAACAGGACGCTGTGGAGATAGGAGAGTTCCCCGCGGACGAGGTGACCCGCGGTGCCGACCTCGTAGTCGTCGACGATGCGGTCGCGCTCCCCCCGGGCCAGCAGCCAGTAGTCGTGGGGGAAGTCCGCGCCCGCCCGGACCGAGAACGGCAGCGACGACCACAGCCGCGGGTTGATCTCCATCAGCCGGAACTCGCCGTCGTCGTCGCGCAGGAACTCCACCATCGCCAGCCCGTGCCACTCCAGCTCGTCCAGCAGCGCCCGGCCCGCCTCGCCGAGCTCGGGGATCGACACCGACTCCCGGAAGGAGCTCGGCCCGCCGGCGTAGTTGTACGCGCGGACCTGGCGGTGCTGGAAGGTCCTGACCGGCTCGCCCCCGTCGTACAGCGCGAAGAAGGCGTACTCGTCGGTGGCGGGCAGGAACTCCTGGACGATCGGCGTGTGGCCGTTGTGGCGGCGGATCGTCTCCACGTCGGGCCTGTCGCCGTTGAGGTACTGCGTCGCGGGCGGGTCACGCGAGCGCCCGGGCGGGATGTCGTCGACGTAGGCGTCCGTCAGCAGGGTGTAGCGACCCTTGACGACCCACTCGCGGTCCCAGTCATCGACCTCGTCGAGCAGGCGGGTGTCGGGGACGGCGACGCCGGCCCGCTCGGCTGCGTCGAACAGCTCGACCCGATCCTGGACCCGCCGTAGCCCCTCGGCGGTCGGCCACAGCGTCTCGACGTGGGGTTCGAACTCCTCGCGGTACTGCGCGAGGACGTACACGTCCTCCTCGCGGACGGGCAGTATCGTCAGCACGTCCGGCCGCATCGCCAGGGCGAGCAGGGCGTCCTTGTAGGCGACCAGGTCCTCGCCCGGGTCCGGGACGACGACCGTCTCGCCGGCGTAGCGCGACCGGAAGGCCGCGGCCTCGGCGTCCTCGGAGACGACGACGGTGTGGACCCCGCGCTTCCCGAGCGAGCGGACGCAGGCGACGCTGCTCGGTGCGGCGATGGCCGGGACGACGACCGCGGCGGGCCCGTCGGCTGGGTCGATGCTCATCTGCCCGTCCGTTGTCGAGGGCGTACCGTTAGTATTCACCGCCGGACGCCGAGAAATGGGCGCCTACTCCCCGGAACGGCTCCGTTCAGAACGGCCGCCGTCCGGCGCTCACCCGCTCACTTCCGCCCGAACAGGCTGGTCGCCGCGTTCGCGAGCAGTCGGGTCGACCGCTCGAACCCGTCCCCCCCGTCGCCCACGCCGATGCGGTGGCGCTCGACGCGCTCGTAGGCCCAGCTGGCGGCGTCGTACAGCAGCGGGTTGCTGTGGATCCGGTAGCTGGTCTCCAGTCGCGGGTCGAACTTCGCCTTGTACTCGTTGATCCGCTCGTCGCCGGCGCCGACCATGTCGTAGCGGTCGCGGCCGTCGGCCAGCGCGTCGGTCATCACCGTCCAGTCGAGCAGGTCGTTGACCGGCAGGTCCACGTCGCCGTCGGGGCGGACGCCGCCGAGCCAGCGGTAGGCGGTGTCGTCGTCCGCGACCGCGAGGATGCCGCCGACGAACTCCCCGTCGACCCGACAGACGTACGGATGCACTGACTCCGCCGGCAGCGCCGCGGCCAGCCCCTCGATGAACTCGACGGGCAGCGACACCGGCCGGTCCTGCTCGCGGTAGCGGCGCTGGACCTGGTCGAGGATCGCCGCCACCGCGTCGTCCTCCCGCCGCACGACGTAGTCGGCGTCGTGGTCGGCGGTGACGTTCGACCGGGCGTCGCTGCTGAACCGGCCGAGCAGGTCCTCCTCGTCGGTCAAGTCGACGACGTAGGTGTACTGGGGCTCGGTCGCGTAGCCGTCCCACTGGAACGGGCGCACGTCGTCGTAGCCGGGGCCGGTGTCCAGCCGCGTCAGCGCGGGGTCGACCGTCTCCGCGACGTACTCGAAGCAGCCGTCGAGGAACCGCCGGTGGCGCCGCTCGGCCTTCCGCCGGGAGAGTTTCGCCATGTTCAGCCGCGCCGGGCCGAGGTACTCGACCCACGTGGTCGGCGGCGGGGAGAACGCCGCCCGCACCGGCCCCTTCTCCAGCTCGAACACCGGGAGGATCCCGACCGGCTCCTGGCCCTTGTAGCCGACCAGCGGGTGGAGCTCGGCGCCGGTGTGGTCGGCCAGCCCCTCGACCACCGCCGACCGGTGGAACACCGTCGCCTCCGGAGACCGGTCGACACAGCGGTCCCACTCGTCGAACTCGTCGGCGCCGAGGCGCGTCACGTCGATACTCATCGTCCCTCGATGTACCCCAGGTCTTCGAGTCGCGACTGGACCGCCCCCTCGCGGGTCGGGGCGTCGACCGGTTCCACGTCGGCGTACTCGCGGACGCCCGCCGGCTCGACGACCGGCAGGACGCCGCCGTCCATCCGCTCGGCCCGCGGCAGGTCGAACAGCGCCAAGAGCGTCGGCGCCACGTCGTAGATGTGCGCGCCCGACAGCGACGCCGCAGTGTCGACGCCCTCGCCCGCCACCGCGACGACCCCCTCGCGCTTGTGGTTCCACGGTTCGGACGGCTCACCGAAGGCGTCGTCGGCCAGCCGCGCCGAGAGGAGCTGTTCGAACTCGTGGGGGACGAGAACGATGTCGACCGCCGCCTCGGCAGCGGGCCCCTCGAAGTACGCCTCCCGGGGCTCGACCGCCTCGAAGACGGGGTCGCCGTCGGGCGTCTCCACGCCCGAGAGCAGGTCGATCAGCTCCGAGCGGACCCGATCGTACTCCTCCGGCGGGACCGTCCCCTCGGGTTCACGCCCCTCGACGTTGATCCGGACGCCGAGTTCGCTCCGCGAGCGGACGAACGCCGTCGAGGCGGGGAAGTCGACCTGTTCGGCGCCGGACTCGGCGACCGACGACGGGACGACCCGGCCCACCGCCCCGGTCAGCCCGAGTGCGTCGAGGACGCGGACGACTCGCTGGGTGGTCACGCCGGCGCGGGCCAGCCCGGCCATCGCGGCGTCGAGGGCGCTCCGGTCCACGTCGCCGGTCTCGCCGCGGCGTAGCTTCGAGTCGCGGACGGTCGCCCACGTCGGCATCCCCTCGCCGCCGCGTCTCGTCTCGACGTAGCCGGCCTCGCGGAGGAACTCGTTGACGCGGAACTCGTAGTCGTCGTACTCGCCCATGCCGTGGTCGCTGACGACGACGACGGTGTCGGGGTCGACCCGGTCCAGGACCCGGTCGAGCTGTTCGTCGGCGGCCTCGTAGACGGCCTCGACGGCTTCCCACTCGTCGGGGAAGCGGTGGAAGACGGTGTCGACGACCTGGAACTGGAGGAAGCCGAACTCGGGGTCGAACCGGTCGGCCAGGTAGGTCAAGGCGTCGCCGCGCATTCGGACGACCTCGCGGTGGGCGGCGTAGTCGGTGTCGGCGCCGTCGCCCTCGGCGTCGGGGTATACCCGGTAGTCCCCGACGGCGTCGCGCACGTCGTCGAGCAATCCCTCCGGGTGACAGGGCGGGTCCTCGGGCGCGGTGTAGCCGGGGATCAGCGCGCCGTCGAACGACCGGGGCGGGTGGGTCACCGGGACGTTGACGACGACGCTCCGGTGGCCGGCCGCCGAGAGGTACTCCCAGACCGCCCGCTCGCGCAGGTGCGTGGCGTCGACCACGTCCCACTCGTAGCCGTCGAACGCGAGGAAGTCGAAGAGTCCGTGCTTGCCGGGGTTCGTCCCGGTGTACAGCGAGGGCCACGCGCTGGGCGTCCACGGCGGAATTCCCGACCGCAGCGACCCGCTGGTCCCCCTGTCGAACAGCGATTCGAGTGTCGGCACCTGTCCCTCCTCGAACAGCGGCGCCAGGACCCGCCGGCACGCCGCGTCGAGACCGACGACCAGGCAGTCCATGCCATCCCGATCTGCGACCATATCCCCCCGTTGACAGTAGCCCGGAATTGTAATTGAGTGGGTATCGGTCGCGTCGGGGAAATATCCGGTTTCTTCCGCCCGGGCGGTGCGGAAATCACGCCGCCGGGTCCGTTCGGCCGTGTCCGCGTCCGGTCGGACCTCGGAGCCCGGTCCGACCGGGTAGGCGAATGATATCCTCGTTCAGTTCAGGTTACCGCGGTCCCAGGGGAGGGTCGGCGCCCGCGCGAGTGCGGTCGAGCGGCGCAGCTTCCGCGGTCAGGCCTCGGTCGCCGCGTCGATGCGGTCCCACTGGTCGTCGGACAGCGAGACCTCGATGGCGTCGAGGTTTTCGTCGAGCTGGTCGACGGTGCGGGCCCCGATGATCGGGACGCAGGTGAACCGCTCGTGGTCCATCAGCCAGCGCAGCGACACCTGCGCGGGCGTGGCGTCGACCTCCTCGGCCACGGCCCGGATCTCGTCGAGCACGTCCCAGGCCTGGTCGTCGAGGTACCAGTCGGTGAAATGGTCGTCGAGGTCGCCCCGGGAGCCGTCCGGCGTCTTCACCTCGCCGTCGCCGACGCGCTCGTACTTGCCGGTGAGGAAGCCGCCGTGCAGCGGCGAGTACGGGCAGACCGCGATGTCCTGGTCGGCGCAGACGTCCAGGTACTCCGAGACGGGGTCCCGATACGTCGCCGAGTACTGCGGCTGGGTGACGGAGAAGGCCTCGTAGTTGTTCACGTCGGCCTTCCAGAGGCCCTTCGCGAGCTTCCAGGCGTCGCACGTCGAGATGCCGACGTAGTGGACCTTCCCCTCGCTGATCAGGTCGTCGACGGCCCGCAGCGTGTGCTCGATGGGCGTCTCGTCGTCGAAGCGGTGCAGGTAGAGGATGTCGAGGTAGTCCGTGCCGAGTTTCTCCAGCGACCCCTCGACCTCCGCGCGGACGTTCTTCCTCGAGAGGTTCTCCTGGAACCGGGAGACGTCCGCCCAGTAGCACTTCGAGGCGATGACGTAGTCCTCGCGGTCCCTGTCTTCGAGCCACTCGCCGATCCACTTCTCCGAGCGGCCGCCGCCGTAGCCGTTGGCGGTGTCGATGAAGTTGCCCCCGCGCTCGTCCAGCGCGTCGAGCAGTTCGTGGGCCTGTTCGCGGTCGGTCTCCATCACGCCGCTGTCCTCGTGTTCGAGCCCGAACCGCCAGGTGCCGAGGCAGATGGGCGATACCTCCAGTCCCGTCGAGCCGAGTCGGACGTACTCCATACCGTACCGTGTGACGGCCGCGCCGTAACCGCTTGGGTCCCGGAAGCCCCTTCCGGTCAGGTCCGACCGTTCACACGGATCGCAGGCCCGCGCCGCACCCGTCAACCGAGGACCCGTTGACGGCCGTTCCGAGACGGGGGGGTTTTTCTATCGGAAAATCCTACGTCCGCCCGATGCAGAGTGGGGAGACGGAGTCACTCGACGGGTCCCCGGGCGACGACCCGACCACGATCCTCGTGGTCGACGACGAGGAGGTGGTCCGCGAGTCGTTCGCGCTGTACCTCGAACCGCTGGGCTACGCGGTCCGGACGGTCGACAGCGGCGAGGCCGCGCTGTCGGCCGTCGACGACGACGTCGACATCGTCCTGCTGGACCGGCGGATGCCCGACCGCTCGGGCGACGAGGTGTTAGAGGAGATCCGCGCCCGGAACGTCGACTGTCAGATCGCCCTGGTCACGGCGGTCGACCCGGACTTCGACATCGTCACGATCGACTGCGACGACTACCTGGTCAAGCCGGTCGACCGCGACGACCTGGTCGAGACGGTCGAACGGCTCGAACTGCTCGACGAGTACGACGAGGCCCGGCGCGAACTCAGCACGCTCCGGGTGAAACGCAACGTCCTCGAGGTCGAGAAACACCCCTCGGCGCTCGAGGACAGCGCCGAGTTCCGCCGCCTCCAGGACCGCATCGACGAGCTGGAGGCCGAACTCGACGAGCTCGAGTCCGAGTTCGACGACCAGCTCGGCTACGAGGACCCGAGCTGACCCCGGCGCGGCGCGTCTTCGCGCGGTCCCGTCGTCACTCGGTTCGTCGTAACCAGCCGTGCCGTCACCTGACCGTGTCGTCACCCGGCCTCGCTGTCACCGTTTCACGTCCGCAGGTTCGGACCGTCACCAGTCGCCGACGGACAGCCACGCGACCACCGTCGTGACCAGCGCGAACGCGACCAGCGAGAGGTTCGGGATCGTCAGCCCGACCACGCGCAGTTGCACCGTCGCGCAGCCGCCGAACGCGCAGCGGCCGCCCCCGGCGATCTGCAGCCAGGAGTGGTACGCCGCCAGGGCCGTCCCCAGCGTCGACAGCGGGAGCACCGTGCGGGCGACGCCGGGGCGGCGCTCGACCAGCGCGACGCCGAAAACGACCACCAGCGGGTACATCAGGATTCGCTGGTACCAGCACAGCTCGCAGGGCACGAGTCCGAGCCCCTCGGAGAGGTAGAGGCTCCCGGCCGTCGCGGCGAGGGCGACGAGGGTCCCGGCGGCGAGCGGATACCTGGCGTCGAGGCTGTCGAGACGGGCGAGGGAGGCGCTCACGGACGGCGATGGGCGGGGCAAGGCAAAGTGCGGTTCGGTTCGGCGGACGCGACAGCGGTTCGATCCGGCGGCGCGGCCGGTCGTCGAGCGGCCTCAGACGAACCGGAAGGTCTCGAGGTTCTTCGGGGCGAAGGTGCGCATGTCGAACTCGTGGTACAGCGCCGACGACAGGTCCTGGGTGGAGGACTCGTCGCCGTGGACGCACAGCACCTTCTCGGGGCGGGGGTTCATCGTGCGGACGAAGTTCTCCAGGCCCTGGCGGTCGGCGTGGCCGGAGAAGCCGTCGACCGTCTCGACGTCCATGTTCAGCGAGAGGGTGTCGCCGCGGCCGCCGCCGTCGTTGACGGGGATCTCGTCCCAGCCGTTCTGGATGCGGCGACCGAGCGTGCCCTGGGCCTGGTAACCGACGAATATCATGGTGCCGTCGTCCTGGCCGCCGACGTGGCGGAGCCAGGACATGATGGGGCCGCCCTCGACCATCCCGGAGGTCGAGAGGACGATGCAGGGACCGCCGTCGGCGATCTCCCGGCGCTCGTCCTCGCCGCCGTCGATGTGGTTGAACTGGTCGGCGAGGAACGGGTTCTCGTCCTCGTGGAAGATCCGGTCGCGCAGGTCGTCGCGGAGGTACTCGGGGTAGGTGGTGTGGATGGCGGTGGCCTCCCAGATCATCCCGTCGAGGTGGACCGGCACCTCGGGGATCTCGCCCTCCCGCATCGCCTCCTCCAGGACGAGCATGATCTCCTGGGAGCGCCCGACGGCGAAGGCGGGGATGAGGACCTTCCCGTCGCGCTCGACGGTGTTCCTGATGACCTCCTTGAGCTTGCGCTCGGAGTCGGCCTGGTCGGTCTGGTAGTCGTTGCGCCCGCCGTAGGTCGACTCCATGACGAGCGTCTCGACGCGGGGGAACTCGTTGACGGCGCCGTTGAACAGGCGGGTGTCCTCGTAGTGGATGTCCCCGGAGAAGGCGACGTTGTAGAGGCCGTCGCCGATGTGGAAGTGTGAGATGGCCGACCCGAGGATGTGGCCGGCGTTGTGGAAGGTGAGCTTGATGTCCGGAGCGATGTCGGTCACGTCGCCGTATTCGAGGGGAATGGTGTGTTTGATCGCCTCGCGGACCATCTCGGACTCGTAGGGCGGGGTCCGGCCCTCCTTGGCGGCCACGTCGAGGTAGTCAAGCGTGAGCAGGCCCATCAGGTCCCGCGTGGGTTCCGTGCAGTAGATCGGGCCGTCGTAGCCGTACTTGAACAGGAGGGGGACGAGCGCCGAGTGGTCGAGGTGGGCGTGGGTGAGCACGACCGCGTCGAGCGAACTCGGGCCCGAGCCGAGCGCCTCGGGCACCTGGAGGTAGGGCACCTCGTCCTCGGCGCCGGGCTTGTCGCCGCAGTCGATGAGCACGCGGGTCTCCGGCGTCGAGAGGACGAAGGCGGCGCGGCCGACCTCGCGACAGCAACCGAGCGTCGAGATACGGACCCACTCGTCGTCGGACATCTCCTCGCGGTGGATCTGGCGGCCGATCCGTTCGAGGATGTCCCGGCGGTCGTCGCGTTCCTGCTTGAGGAAGTTGCGGACGTTCTCGACCGTCGAGGACTCGATGGGCGGCGTGCGGACCACCTCGGGCGTCCAGCCGACCTCCTGGGTGATCTCCCGGAGCGTCGAGCCGTGGCGGCCGATGACCACGCCGGGCTTCTGGGCCTCGACGACGACCTCGCCGGTGTCGTGGTGGAAGTCCAGGTCGGTGACGCCGGCCTCCTCGGGGATGATGCTCTCGATGGTCGCCCTGGCGTCGTCGGGCTCGGAGAGTTCGGAGGGGTCGGGCCGGACGGTGATGCGCTTGCGGAGCTTCGAGGCGAGCTTCCGGATCAGGTCGCCGTTGCTCGCGAACTTCTTCGGGTCGCGCGTGTAGACGACCAGCTCCGGCCCCTCGTAGGCGACCTCCGTGATGGAGATGTCGACCGGGACTTCCTGTTCGATCTCTGCTCTGATATCGTCGAGTTGCTTGTCTACTTGACTCATAGCTGCGAAAACAGGGTCGGACCGGCCGGTCGCCGGGCGGCGCCGGCGACTGTCCGCTCGTCGTCGCGCGCGCCACGGCGTGCCTGCCGGGGTCTGAGAGCAATACTCATAGGTCGGTTTTCCTGCTGGGGGAATCCACTCCGGACCCTAGACGGAAGTGTCCGGAAAACCGGCTTACTCCCCCCTAACCTCCCGTCGTTATAAAAGCCTTCGCAAACGAGTAGGCGATCCGACGCGAGAGAGTCGATATGCGAATCACACCGGACGCCGTCGCCGACCAGCACGAGTGGGTGCGCGAACGCGACGCCGTCGTCGTCGCGCTGATCAACGCGACCCGCGCGGACCTGGGCGACCGCTTCGACACCGAGGTCGACGAGGTGACTGCCGAGCAGTACCGCCGGGCCGTCGACGAGGTGTTCGCCGACGGCGACCGCGCCGTCAACGTCGCCGCACTCGTCGCCGTCCTCCGGGACCTCGACGTGCAGGGGGATTACCCCGGGTTCGTCGTCGACGAACTGCTCGGCCGGGAACTCGCGGGAATGATCGCGGGGGACCAGCCGCTGCGCCTGCTCGGCGAGGCCACCTTCCACTACGCCGACGTGGCCATCGAAGACACGGAAACGGCCGGCGAGGAGGCCGGCGGATCCGGCGGCGTCGACGACGGCGACCCCGCCGGCCTCGACGATCTCGACGCCGCACTCGCGGCGGGGTTCCAGACGCGACTCCCCGGGTGGGAGTGGCGGGAGGGCGAGAGCCCGTTCGCGGTCGACCCGTAGTCGACCGCCGTCACGGACGCGAGCGCACGTAGAAGAACGACCAGAAGGAGACGCCGAACAGGAACCCGACCGCGCCGAGCGGGTACTTCGTCCAGTCGGGCACCGGGTTCTGGAGGTACGGCGACAGCGTCGCCACGAGACCGGAGGTACCCGCCGGGCTGTACAGGACGGCGCCGGTGGTGGCGACGACCAGCCCGAGCGTCGCGGTCCACGACACGCGGTGGGCGAAGTAGCGCGCGTCGAAGGACACCCCGGCCAGCGTCAGGAAGAAGACGCCGATCCAGAACCGCTCGAGCGCCTCGGCCACGCTCCCGTCGCCGACGACGAAGACGGCGACCATGCTCGACGCGGTGTAGGCCGCGATGACGCCGACCGCGGCGAACAGCTTCGCCTTGTCGAGCAGCCGCGAGACGAGGTAGTCGACCCCCGATCGGAGGAGGGCGGCGACCGAGTCCCCGCGACCGCCCTCCCCGCTCCCGTCCAGGACGAACCCGAGCACCTTCTGGACGATCCGCGCGGTGATCGCGCCCTGGACGCACCGGCCACAGACGAACACGGACAGCGCGAACAGCAGCGCCAGTTCCCGGCGGACGACCGTGACGTACGTCGCGCCGGCGACGCTCGCGGCGAACAGCGCCGCCGCCGCGAACCCGAAGGGTCGGGAGTACGACCGCCACCCCCCGAGAGCGTTCGCCAGGAGGCGGTCGAACAGCCCCGCGAGGAGCAGGAGGAACCCCCCGGCGACGGCCGCCGTCGGGAGCCACGGCGGGATGACCTCCAGCGCGGCCGCGAGTTGGAGCGACGTCCCCGTCACGTCTCGTCGACCACGTACCTGATCGCGATGATGCTCACTGCGATCGGCGCGGCGAAGCCGACGAGTGTCAGCCCCCACCGGAGCGCCGCCCCCGCCGGCGGGACCGCCAGGAGGACCGCGACCGCACCGACGCACCCGACCGCGACGCCGAGGCGCGCCCGTCGACCGTAGCCGACCCTGACGGTCGCCATCAGCGCGACCGGGAGGGCGGCGAGGACGAACGCCGTCGGCCACGCGACCGCGACGAGCGACCGGAGCGACACGGTCACTCCACCTGCCGTTCCCACGTGACGACGATGAGGACCGCCACGACGGCCACGCCGAAGACGACCAGCGCCTCCGTCGAGAGCAGGCCCGCGACCACCGCCGTCAGCGCGCCCCCGACCGACTTCGTCGCCGTCGACGGCGCGGGACTCGCCCCCGCCCTGGACAACGCGGGCGAACCGCGTGCGGAGCCCTCCGACGGCGCGGCCGTCGACCCGCCGGTTCTCGACCCGGGTGTTCCCGGCCCCGTCGCGCCCGCGTCGGCGGTCGGGGGCTGCGTCCCCGCGGGGGAGGGCGTCGGTTCCGCGACCGACACCGAGGCCGTCGCCGACGCCGACGCGCCGTCGTCGTCGGTCACGGTGAGTTCGACGCCGTACGTTCCGGCCGACTCGAATGTGTGCGTGACGGACCGGCCGTTCGCGTCCGTCGTCCCGTCGCCGTTCAGGTCCCACTCGTAGGTCGAGACCGACCCGTCGGGGTCGGTCGAGGCCGACGCGTCCAGCGTGACCTGCCGGCCGGCGCGGGGGGTCGACGGGCTGACCGCGATCTCCGGCGACGGCGGCTCGTTCGGTTCGCGGACGGCGACCGACGTGCGGAGAGTGTCGGTCGCGCCCCCGGCGTCCGTAACGGTGAGGACCACGGCGTGGGTGCCGGGCTCCGAGAACTCGACGGTCGCCGTCTCGCCGGTCGCGTCGACGGTCCCGTCGTCCCCGAGGTCCCACTCGTAGCGCTCGATCGCGTTCTCGGGGTCGGTCGAGGCCGACGCGTCGAGGGTCACCGCCTCGCCGACGAGCGGTTCCGCCGGTTCGACGCTCGCGTCCGCGACGGGCGGGTCGTTGTCCGGGACGAGCGCGCGGATCTCGGCACCGCCGTGCAGATACACCGACTCCCCCGCGATCGCGGGGGTTTGCGTGCCCGGATACTCGTCGTCGGTGTCGTATTCGGCGGTCCACAGCTCCGTGCCGTCCGCGGCGTCGAACGCTCTCAGCCGCAGCGTGCTCTCTGACCCACTCGCGACGTACACCGTCTCGCCGTCCGTGGCCGGGCCTCTCGAAGAGACGCCGTCCTCCGCAGTCCAGACCTCGTCGCCGGTCTCGGCGTCGAACGCGTACAGCTCGTCGGCCGACACGATCACCCTGTCGCCGACGACGACGGGACTCCGATGCGGTCTGTGTCCGCTGTCGCTCCCCAGCGTCGCCTGCCAGACCCCGGTTTGCTCGGCGATGTCGACCCCGACGACGCGGTACTCGTCGCCCTGGAAACTGCCCACGTACACGCGGCCGTCCGCGACGACCGGGGAGGTCACGCCGCCGGCGTCGTAGTGCCACTTCTCGGTCCCGTCGCTTCGGTCGAGGGCCGTCAGACCGCCGACGTACACGGTGTCCTCGGTGACCGCCGGCGCGGGGCCCTCCTCGTAGGCGGTGGCGGCGTCGACCTTCCACTCGTGTTCGCCCGAACTCACGTCGACAGCGTGCGTGTTGGAGCCCCCGTAGACGTACGCCGTCCCGTCGGCGACGGTCACCGGGACCGAGATCGGGTCGATCCCCACCTCGTGGACCCAGCGTTCGCTCCCGTCGGCGGCGTTGACGCCGTACAGCTTCGCGCTCGTGTCCTCGAACTGCACGCTGCAGACGACGCCGCTGTCGACCGCCGGCGTGCTGTACCCCCACCCCTCACCGACGCCGAACTCCCACTGTTTCACGCCCATCTCCCGGTCGAACGCATACAACCCGTCCGCGGCTACGTACACGGTGTCCCCGTCGACGACCGGTGCCCGTCGCCACCCGGCGGCGCTGTCCGTGTCGAACGACCACGACTGCGCGACGCCGCCGCGGAGCGCCGACACCGGCGGAACCCGGCCGGTGTTCCGGGGGTCCCGCTGGTACTGCGGCCACGTCGTGCCGTCCGCCCGTCCCGCGTCGTCCGACGGCCTCGACGCCGCGTCGCCGTCCCGTCCCCGTTCGCCGACCCGGGATCCCGCTCCACCGATCGAGGTCGCCGCGGCGGCGCCCGCAGACGCCAGTAGCTCGCGTCGTAACATTACTGAAGCCACGTGGTAACTACGTTGTGCGGATACCACACGGAAACAAGTAGGTTGTGGAACCGGAGCGGCGGTCTCGACCGCGAGATGTCGTCAGCGGCGGGATCGCCGACCGGGGCGATCGCCTCCTTCAGTCTCGCAACAGCGCGTCGCCGTGGCGCTCGCGCAGCCGCCGGAGGCCCTCGCGCTGGCGGGCCAGGTGGTCGGGCACCTCGTCGTACACCTCGGAGAAGAGGTCGTCCGGGTCGGGCGCGGCCTCGGCTTCGGCCGCCTCGATGGCGTCGGCGACGCGCTCCTCGACGCGGGAGCCGATAGCGTCGACGCCCGCCTCGTCCAGCCGGCCGGTCTCGACGAGGAACGTCTCCAGGCGGTCGATCGGGTCCCGCTCGCGCCAGTACTCGACCTCCCCGTCGTCGCGGTACACGTCGGGGTCGTCGGCGGTCGTGTGGGCGCCGTAGCGGTACTCGACGGACTCGATCAGCGTCGGCCGCAGGTCCTCCGGGTCGGGGTCGAGGGCCTTCTCGCGGGCGTAGCGGACGACGGAGTAGACGGCGAGCGGGTCCATGCCGTCGACGCGGATCCCCTCGAACCCGTAGGCGTCGGCCTTCTGTGACAGGGTTGCGCTCGCCGTTTGGCGCCGCCGGGGGACGGAGATGGCCCACTGGTTGTTGTGACAGAGGAAGACGGCGGGCGCGTCGAACACGCCGGCGACGTTCAGCGCCTCGTGGAAGTCGCCCTCCGAGGTGGCCCCGTCGCCGAAGTGCGCGAGCGCGACGGACTCGTCGCCGCGGTGGCGAGCCGCCATCGCCGCGCCGGTCGCGTGGGGGAGCTGGGTCGCGATGGGGATCGCCTCGGGCGCGACGGTCGGTCCGTCCGCGGAACCGCAGGGCAACTCCGCGCCCATCAGCCCGCGGAGGATCTCGGGGAGGTCGAACCCCGCGACCAGCCGGACGGCGTGTTCGCGGTAGGTCGGGAACACCCAGTCGTCGCCGGCGAGCGCGAGCGTGCTCGCGACCTGGCCGGCCTCCTGGCCGCTCATCGGCGCGTAGGTCGCCAGCCGACCCTGTCGCTGCCAGCTGACCGCCCGCTCGTCGAAGTGCCGGGCCGCCCGCATCGCCTCGTACATCGTCACCAGCGCCTCGTCGGAGAGGTCGGGCTCGGTCGCGCCGGGGAGGAGCCGGCCGTCCGGGTCGAGGACCCGCACCTCGCCGCTGTCGTCGGCGTAGTCGTTCGTCCGTATCAGGTCCGTGTCTCGTATCGTGCTCATGGTGTCGTTGTCCGCTCGTCCGCAGTGTCGCCTGTCGAAGGTACGGAGCGTCGACCGGCGACGGCACCGCAGGGGGCGCCGTCGAACTGCGCTATCCTGTCGCGAAAGACTCCGCCAGCGGTGTCGGGAAGCGTCGGTCCGCGGTGTCGCGTCGGTCGCGCAGCGAAGCGGACGCCGTCCGCGCCGGGCTGGCGGAGGACATACGTGTACGGAAGCGCGGTTTATACTTAATTATTGTGTGGTATTCCGAACCACACCGCACGAACGTCCGGCTTTGCGGCCGTCTACGGCCAGATCAAGAGACGACAGGTCTGATCGGTCGGCGTCGGAGACGGCCGTTCGCTGACGGATCTGTCCGTGCGGCGACGGTGCCGGTCGACCGTCGCCGGGGCTGTCGGCGGCGCCGGCGGTTCGGGAGTCCGAACCGGGGCTTCGTCAGGTCGCTTCAACCGCGCGAGCGTCCAACTGGAACTCGGGGACACCGCCGCGCTCGGGGATGGTCCGGTGACAGTTTATATATCTACGGGAGCGGTGCCGGTCGGCAGAACGCAGTCGGTTTAACACAGCGCGGTCTGAGTAGCTATCAATGAGTGGCGAACAAGAGCTCGGCATCACCGAGAGCAAGGAGCATTCGACGGGCGAGTGGTACGCCGAAGTCGTGCAGAAGGCGGAGCTGGCCGACTACGCGCCCATGGGCGGGTTCATCGTCACCCGCCCCCGCGGGTACGCGGTCTGGGAGCGCATCCAGGACCACCTCGACGGCTGGTTCAAGGACACCGGGGTCGACAACGCCTACTTCCCGATGTTCATCCCCGAGAGCTACCTCGAACGGGAGAAGGACATCGTCGAGGGCTTCGACCCCGAGGTCGCGTGGGTGACCCACGGCGGCTACGAGGAACTCGAAGAGCGCCTCGCCGTCCGCCCCACCAGCGAGTCCATCATCACCCCCTTCATCGCGGACTGGGTCCGCTCGCACCGCGACCTGCCCATGCGGCTCAACCAGTGGTGTTCGGTCGTGCGGTGGGAGGCCACCGAGACCAAGCCGTTCTTCCGCACGAAGGAGTTCCTCTGGCAGGAGGGCCACACCGCCCACGCCGACGAGGACGGCGCCTGGGACGAGACGATGACCCGCCTCGACCAGTACGAGCGCCTCTACGAGGACGTGATGGCCATGCCCGCGCTGAAGGGCCGCAAGCCCGAACACGACAAGTTCCCCGGCGCCCACACCACCACGACCATCGAGACGCTCATGCCCGACGGCAAGAGCGTCCAGGCCGCCACCTCCCACTACCTGGGCACCTCCTTCGCCGAGGCGTTCGACATCACCTACGCCGACGAGGACGAGGAGGAACAGACCGCACACACGACCTCCTGGGGCCTCTCGTGGCGCTCGATGGGCGCGCTCATCATGCTCCACTCCGACGACCAGGGACTCGTGCTCCCGCCCACGCTCGCGCCCACGCAGGTCGTGATCGTCCCCATCTGGCAGGAGGACAACAAGGAGGAGGTACTGGAGTACGCTGCCGACGCCGCCGCCGAACTCGACGAGGCCGGCGTCCGGGTCAATCTCGACGACCGCGACAACCGCAACCCCGGCTTCAAGTACAACGAGTGGGAGCTCAAGGGCGTCCCCCTCCGCATCGAGGTCGGCCCCAACGAGGTCGACGACGGGGAACTCACGCTCGTCCACCGCCCCGACGGCGAGAACAGCGTCGAGAGCCGCGACGACATCGCCGCCACCGTCGAGGGGCACCTCGACACCGTCTACGCCAAGCTCTACGCCAGCGCCGAGGAGACGCTGGAAGGCGAGATCCGCGAGGCCGACTCCCGCGAAGAGATCCTCGGTACCATCGGCCAGCACGGCGGCTACGTCAAGTCCGGCTGGTGCGGCGACGAGGACTGCGAGGACCCCATCAAGGACGCGCTGGCCGCCGAGATCGTCATGGTCCCCCTCGACCGCGACGAGGAGCCCGTCCACGACGACTGCGCCATCTGCGGCGACGAGGCCGAGGAGACCGCCTACTGGGCGAAGACCTACTGAGGCCATCTTTTTCGCCGGGGGAGGGGTTTTCCTCGCTCGCTTCGCTCGCTGCGGGAACCCCCCGGCCCAAAACATGAGTGAAAAAGCCGCATCTCGGCCTTCGGCCTCGATGCGGTGAACCGGCGCCGAAGGAGTCGGATGCTAACTACAGACCATGGACTTGCCACGCCGGCATCCGCGAGCGAAGCGAGCGGTTCACCGGACGCGAGGGAGCACAGCGACCGAGTCGTCCGGCATTTTTCCCCACGTTTTTCCGGCGGAGGACCCCCGCAGCGGTCCCACGGGCCGCGAGGAGCTCTCCGCCGGAAAAAGTGGGAAGCGAACGCTGAAATGGGCCGGCGTCGTGGCCCCGGGTATGAGTCTCGTCGCCGACGAACTGGCGGGCGTGGTCGACCTGTTCGGGGGGTTGACCCGCGAGGAACTCCACCGCGGGCTCGAAGAGCTGGCGTACAAGCGCGGCGAGGAGCCCGACGCCGACGCCGTCGCCGCGGCCGTCGACGCCGCCGTCGAGAGCTACCACCTCGTCCCCGTCGAGCGCGACGACGCGACGCTGCTCGTCGCCGGCCCGACTGCGTTCCCGACGCTGCCCGAACGCGCGGAGGATCTCCCGCACATCATGGACGTGGAGGAGCGGGCGGTCGACCGCGAGACCGCCGCGGCCGCCGCCCGGGACCGGCTCGACGCCGAGGCGGTCGCGGTCGCCAAGACGGGCGACGCCGACCGCGCCGACGCGCTCGTCGAGGTCTGTTACGACCTGGAGACGTGGGCCGCCGTCGACACCGCCGACCTGCGCGAGCGACTCGACGACGTGTCAGTGACCCACGACTGAAGTCGTGGGCTTGTCAGTGGACTCCCCCTCTGCCGTCGAATCAACGGAGGCGTGGAACTCGCCGTTCAGGTTCAGCGTCCCTGACGTGAGCGCACACTGACAGGGTGCGCCTCCACCCGAAGACGTCTGCCCCGAGTGGAGTTTCTTGAGAAGTTTGCGAGCGATGTTCTTACTCGCGTTGTAATCCGCATTCAGTTCGTACTCACACTTCTGACACACGAACTGGTGTTTCGACCGTCGATTGCTCTCGTGCGTAAATCCGCACGAGGAACACCGTTGAGACGTGTACGCAGGACTCACCTGCGCAACCCCAATACCGACCATCTCGGCTTTGTACTCGACATACTCGACCAAGCGTCGGAATGCCCATGCGTGGAATCGCTTCGCATCAGCCATCCGCTTGCGAATATCGGTCAGATTCTCGAAGGCGATGTGCGTACAGTCGTGGTCGCGGGCTTCTTCTAGGATCTGGTTCGAGGCGCAATGTAGTTCGTCCTGCATCCAACGGTGTTCGCGGTCCTCCATCGACTGAATCGATAAGTGCGCCGACCGCGTCCCTGCCTGTTGCATCGACCCGCGAGTCTTCTCGAACTCGCGGCGGCGATGATTCATCTCGTCGGCGTTCCCGATGAACGCACCTGTGGAAGTCACGGCAAGCGAACCATCCACGTTCAGGTCAACACCGAGGACTGTTCTGTGCTCGGGGTTGGGAGACTCAGTCGTGGACTGTTCGTCGTCTGTGCTTCGGCGCATCCGTGCGTGGAGGTAGAACGACTCCGTGGGGCGGTCGTACTGGAGGGTGGACGTGCGGAACTCGTAGTCCTCGTTCAGCAGGTACTCACCAATCGGTGTTCCCTCGGCGTCGTCGGGAATCACGTAGTCGCACTCGACGCGACCGTTTACCGCCGAGAGCGATACGTGGTCGCGGTGGAACGTCGCACTTCGCTTGTCGTAGACGACGCTCCACGCATCGAAGTGTGGTTGACTCGTATTGTCGCCGTTCTTGAGTCGTGCGACCCCGCTTTTCGTGGCCTCGATGGCGCGTCGAATCCCCTTCTGGACGAGGTTCGCGGTCAACTCCGTTTCGGTGCGAAGTTGATCGTAGAGGGCGGTCTCGGCTTTCTGTTTCGAGGTTATGCAGTAGTCGTTCGGGTGTCTCCACGCCCACGCTGCGGTCGTGTTCGCACAGTGGAGGAACTGGTCTTTGGTCTGATGGAGGTCGTCGCACCGTTCGTCGGGCACGTCGAGTTTGACTTTGACGGTGCGAATCACCTCCATCGATAGTTCACATATCGAACAGATTTTTTATAAATTATACGGTTGCCATGGGGGGGTCGGCCTGCTATCGTTCGTGGTTTGAGTCGAGGCTTGGCGGATTCCTCCCACGGCTAAAGCCGTGGGCTTCCTCCTCGAACCACTGTGATACGGATTATTGCAAGTCATTCCGGGATCGACTGCACGCAGTCGTGCGGTCGCCCCGGTAAACGCTTGCAGTAATCCGTATGAGTCCCCCGCCGGCGACTCGCCGACCGAGTCGCGTCACGGTTCGTCGGTCCGACCGCCGTTCCTTCGAGGGTAACCCGCCAGTTAAGACGACCCGGGCCGTTCGGCCGGGTATGGACCTGTCGCGGGTGCGGGAGCGCGACCCGGTCGAGCTGACGGCCGAGGGGTCGCGAGCGGAGGGGAGCGACCGCCTCACCGGCGAGGAGCGCGAGGCGGCGGTCCTGGCGCCGGTCGTCACCCGCGACGGCGCAGACCACGTCCTGTTCACGAAGCGGGCCGACCACCTCAGCGACCACCCCGGACAGATGAGCTTCCCCGGCGGCGGCCGCGAACCCGAGGACGCGGACCTGCTCGCGACCGCGCTCCGGGAGGCTGGCGAGGAGATCGGGCTCCGCGCGGAGGAGGCCGAGGCCGTCGGACGCCTCGACGACATCCGGACGATCACCGACTACCTCGTCCGGCCGTTCGTCGCCCGCGTCGCCGACCGCGAGTACCGACCCGGCGACGAGGAGGTCGCCGAGGTGGCCGTCCTCCCCGTCGAGGGGCTCACCGACCCGGACAACTACGAGAGTGAGCGCCGCGACCACCCCCAGTACGGGGAGATCCGACTGCACTTCTTCCGCGTCGACGGCGTCACCGTCTGGGGCGCCACCGCCAATATGCTCGTCCAGCTACTCGAACTCGCGACCGACTGGGAACTGCCGCCCGAACCCGACCGGACCGTCGACGCCGACGCCGACCTCCCCGGCTGAACGCGGGGCCGCGTCCGGACTGCGCTCCGTCCCCTCATCCGACCGCTCCGGAGAGCCGCTTCGGTCGAAGCGTCGGGACTGACGGCGCGAAAGAACGGAGCGAACTCGGACGGCCGGGTCGGTGCGTGACCGAAACGACGAGTCGAACCCGCGGTCAGCCGCTTACTGCGGCGGTTCGAAGTCGGTGTCGGTGCTGGCCTGGGCGATGCCGCCGAGCACGAGCACGTCCTCGATACCGAACGAGCGCTCGTAGTCGAACGCGCGGGCCGAGGGGTCCGGCCAGTCGAAGTCGCGGACGTCGCCGAACGACCCCATCAGGTACTGGTGGAAGACGAAGTGCGGGACGTAGAAGTTGTAGTACTTCGCGCAGGTGCGGTACAGTTCCTGGAGTTCCTCCTCGCTGTTCCCGGGCGCGCGGATCTGGTTGACGGTCTCGACGAGGTTGACCTCGGTCGCGTTGTCGAGGTCGGGCGACTTGCCGGCCTCGTCGGGCGCCTCGAAGGCGCCTGGCTCGTTGGGCACGTCCTGGACGATCGGCTTGCCCTGGGTGTCGACCTCGTCCTCGGGGTCGGCGTCGAAGGGGTTGCCGGTCGGGCTGCCGGCGACAAGGCCCAGGTCCCACCACGCGCCGCGGTCGTGGTAGTACTGGAAGACGTACGGGTCGCCGTGCCAGAACATGGTCGAGTCGTAGTTGAGCCCCTCGCTCGGGTTGATCGAGGCCGACCAGTTGCTCCAGCCCATCGTGGTGAAGTTCACGCCGAAGCCCCAGTTGGCGAGGTTCGCGCGGATGGTCTGGGCGCCCTGGACGTTAGCGGGGCTGCTCGACCGCGAGGAGAGGTCGATCGACGCGGGGTTGCCGTTGGGGTCGACCCACTGGCCGCCCTGCTTGCTGTAGCCCGCCCGCCGCATGTACTCGTTGGCGTTCTCCTTGTTCGAGGACCGCGAGTAGAGGTGCAGGCTATCGAGGAAGTCCTCGGAGAAGGTGCTCTCGGACTGGGCGTCCAGCAGGAAGGTGTCGTGCTGGGTGACCTGGGAGGCGTCCTCGCCCCAGCCGTTCGCGGAGACGGCGTTCCAGTCGATGGCCTCGATGAGCGCGCGGCGCACCCAGAGGTTCTGGAGGTGCTCGTTCTGCCAGTTGAGCTGCCAGACGTCGCCGCCCGTCGCGCGCAGCCACCGGGTGAACTCCTGCATGTAGTCGGGCAGCGACGAGCGGGTGGTCGCCCCGCTGTCGGTGACGGCCCCGTCGTCGAGGTCGAGCACGCCCTCGTTGATGAGCGTCTGGCGCCGGTCGCCCTCCGCCCAGTAGATGGAGAGCTTCTCGATGTTGGTGTTCTCCGCGTTCGGGTGATCGGGGTTCAACCGGAGGAGCATCCGCTCGGAGCCCACGTCGTCCATCGACTCCAGCCGGTAGGGGCCGGACCCGGCGAGCATCTCGTCGGTGCCGCCCTCCATGGCGATCCGGTCGAGGCTGATCCGGTCGCTGACGAGTTCGTCCGTGATCGAGCTGACCTGGTCCGAGTTGCCCGCGTCCCGGTACCGTTCAAGGTACGGCTCGGTGAAGTCCGGGTGGATCGGCGGGTTGCCGTCGACCGGGCCGGCGTTCGATTCGAGCACGACCCGCGCCGTCGGGTTGGGCTCCTGCTCGGGGACCGACCCCTTCGCCTGCCACTGGTGGAGCGTCCACTGCTCTTCGGCTCGCTGGTTGAACGTGGTGCCCTCGGTGAACTTGTTCCCGTCCTGGAACCAGTGGACGTGGTTGTGTTTCTCGCGGGCGACCGCGTCGTGGGGGTCACCGTTCCAGTAGGTCGAGCGGTCGTCGTGGTGGTCGTACCAGTCGTACGGCGGCTCGACCTCGTAGCCCGAGATCCACGTCATGATCTCGACCTCCTCGTGGTCGGGCTTGTGCGGTGTCGGCACCGTCGTCCCGCTGTAGGAGTTGTTCGTCGTGTGGACGTTCCGCAGCCCGTGGAGGTCCGTCATCCACAGGTCCGGCCCCGTGTTGCTCTGTGGCGTCCAGGGGTTCCAGTCGAACACGTCCGGCGAGTTGCCGACTGCCCAGTTGATCTGGCGGGTCACCGGCTCTCGCTCGGTCGCGGTGGCGCTGTCGGTCTCGGTGTTACCACCGTCGCCGCCGTCGCCACCGTCGCCGCTGGGCGTCGGTGTCGGGGTGTCCTCCGAACCGGGTGTGTCGGTGGATCCACCGTCGCTCCCACAGCCAGCCACGCCTGCGGCTCCCATTCCAGCCAGTATCTGCGCGTACCGGCGTCGCGATAACTCCTTGTCACGGATGCTGCCAGGCTTCCGCATATTCCACCAAATTGACGGCTGCCATATAAATTCAACTATCGTTATAAAAACAAATTGGCCGGACCGTCGCCGGCGTGGGCGGTAGCAGCGGGTCCGGTGGCGACGAGTCGCGCCGCGAGCGGCGGCCGCCGGTCGGGAGGCAGATCCCTCGTACAAATATTCAAGGACCAACCACCCCGAGTGGGAAGTATGAACGAGGAGGCGGGGATCTACGCGCGCGAGTCGTCGTATCTCGACCGGCACGTCCAGTTCGGGGCGGCACAGGGGCGGGTGCTCTCGGTGAGTTTCCCGGAAAGTCCGGACGACGAGGCGGTCGACGACCACGCATTGCTCGACCGGATCGAGGAGTACCTCGCCGGCGCCGAGGACGACTTCGCCGACGTGACCGTCGCGCTGACGGTCCCGACCGACCGGCGCGCGGTGCTGGAGGCGGTCCGGGAGATCCCATACGGCGAGCAGGTGAGCGTCGACCGGCTCGTCCGGATGACGCCCGACGGCGACCCGGACGACGAGGAGGACGTGCGCACCGCCCGGAGCGCGCTGGCCGACAACCCCGCGCCGCTGCTGATCCCGGACCACCGGGTCCGCGACGGGCCCAGCGCCGCCCCCGCGGAGGTCGAGCAGCGCCTGCGCTCGCTCGAAGGGCTGTAGTCAGGCCGCGGTCCCGTCCGCGTCTTCGGCCCCGTCCGAGAGGATCAGCAACATCGCGGCGAAGGTGGCGAGGTCTCCCAGGAGCGAGAGCGTCCCCGTCCCGACCGCGAACCACGCGACGCCGGCAGGTATCGGCCCGGCGACGACCGCCGACAGCACGAGCGCGGTCCCGCCGACGACGAGCAGTCCGCCGGCGAGCAGGCGCGCCTGCGCGTCCGTCCCGGCGACGGCCACCGCGCCGACGCCCCCGAGGACGAGCGCCAGCCCGACCGCGAGGTCGGTCGGTGGAAACGCCAGGCCGCCCGTCGAGTCGGTCACGGCCACCGCGAGCCACGCCAGCGCGAGCAGCACCCACCCCGCGAGCGTCGCTCGGCGGACCAAGGCGTCGTCGACGTTCATGCGCGACCGTTCGACCGGTTGTCACTAAACGGCAACGCTCCGCTTACGACCAGACGGGGTCGGGCAGGCCGAGCCCCTCGTGGACGAGAAACTCCAGGGCGTTGACGAGGTAGTGGGCGACGACCACCACGAGGAGGCTCTCGGTGAGGACGAACCCGGCTGCGAGCGCGAAGCCGAGGCCGCCGGTGACGAGGACGCCCACGCGGCCCTGGGCGCCGTGGCCGAGCGCGAACGCGACCGACGAGACCACCGCCAGCAGCCACGGCGAGGCGTCCAGCGCGGGCGTCACCGCGCCGACGACCGCCGCCCGGAAGATGAACTCCTCGACGACCGCGATGGTCGGCAGCGTCGCCCCCAGCAACAGTCCCCAGCCCCGGACGCCCTCCGGCGCGAGCAACTCGCGCAACCCCTCGTCGTAGTCGGCGCCCGAGGCCGCCGCCAGCCCGGAGGCGAGTTCGTTGCCGACCCAGAGGACGACCCCGAACGCCACGCCGACGGCCACCGCCGGGAGTCCCGTCGAGAGCGGGTCGCCGCTGACGCCCAGCGCGTCGAGCGGGACGCCGAAGTACCAGGCTCCGCCCGCGAGGATGGCGCCGAACAGCCCCTGCGTGAGCGCCACGTTCAACAGGAGCACTCCGGGCGACATCGCCGGTCCCTCCCGGGCGTTGTGCGCGACCGCGGGTTCGAGCGGCTCCCGCACCCGGTCCGCCTCGGCGGCGCCGGGTCGATCCGCGTCCTCGGTCGGGCCCACCGCCCCGTCGGGCGCCAGCGGGTGCGCGACCGGCGAGGACCCGGGAGCGTCCCCCGCCTCGTCGCCGTCGCTGTTCCCTGCCGCGTCCCGTCCGGTCGCGTTCGGGTCCCGTTCGGCCGCGTTCGGGCCCCGCTCGCCCGCGGCAGGGTCGCGTCCGTCGAACCCAGACCGTCCCGACGGTCGCGGCTGCTTCGGGTCCGCCGCCTCGTCGTCCCCGTCGCCGTCGACGACGCCCTGCGAGAGCCGCGCGAGGATCAGAAAGCCCGCGAGGACGGCGGCGACGAGCCAGGCGAACCCCGCGAGATCCGTCTCGGGGGCGGTCTGGAGGGCGGGGCCGACGGCCGGCGAGAGCGTCACACCCGGAGTTGGGACTCGGCGGTCGAAAGTCGTTTCGGAGCCGAAAGAAGCGAGAACGCGGTCCGAACGGGTGCGGCGTCGCGGCGGCGACGCGCGGTTACTGCGGGCTCGGGGAGCCGCCGGTCTGCCCGACCTCGCGCTGTTCGAGCGCCTTGCCCGTGATGGACTTGAGGCGGTCGACCAGCGAGTCCTTCTCGGGCTCGCCGGCCAGCGCGACCTCCAGCACCTCGGAGATGTGCTGGACCGGGATGATCTCGATCTCGTCTTTGAACTCGTCCTCGATCATCACGTCCTGCTCGTTGGCCTTCGGGATGATGACCGTGTCGAGCCCGGACTTGGCGGCGGCCTCGATCTTGTGGGTGACGCCGCCGACCGGGAGCACGTCGCCCCGGACGGACAGCGAGCCGGTCATCGCGAGGTTCTGCTCGACGGGCACGTCCTCCAGCGCGGAGATGACTGCGGTCGCGACCGTGATCGAGGCGGAGTCGCCGTCGACGCCGCTCTCGCCGGCCTGGACGAACTGGATGTGGACGTCCTTCTCGGAGATGTCCTCGTCGCTGAACTTCTTGATGATGGCCGAGACGTTCTGGACCGCCTCCTCGGCCATCTCCTGGAGCTGGCCGGTGGCGATCACTTCGCCGGGACCCTGTGAGGGCGTGACCTCGGCCATGACGGGGAGGACGATACCGGAGTCCTCGCCCATGACCGCGAGGCCGTTGACGCGGCCGACCACGTCGCCCTCGTTGACGGTCAGCTCGTAGTCCTTGCGCCGTTCGATGTAGTTGTCCGCGAGCTGTTGCTCGATCGAGCGCGACCGGCGCTTGGCCTGGAGCACGTCCGCCCGTTCGGTGAACTCCTTGTCCTCGGCGCGGGCGATGTCGCCCGCGACGCGGACAAGCCCGCCGATGTCACGTAGCTTCAGCGAGAGGTGACCCTTGCGGCCGGACCGGCGGCGGGCCTCGAGGATGACCTCCTCGACGGCCTCCTCGTCGAAGTGGGGCAGGCGGCCGTCCTTCTCGACCTCCTGGGCGACGAAGCGGGCGTACTTGCGGCGCATCTCGGGGTCGTCGTCGATGGTGTCGTCCATGTACACCTCGTACCCGTAGCCCTTGATACGCGAGCGCAGGGCCGGGTGCATGTTCTCCATGGCGTCGAGGTTCCCGGCTGCGACCATGATGAAGTCCGTCGGGACGGGCTCGGTCTGGACCATCGCGCCCGAGGAGCGCTCGGACTGGCCGGTGATCGAGAACTCGCCCTCCTGGATGGCCGTCATCAGCTTCTGCTGTGAGCGGATGTCGAGCGTGTTGATCTCGTCGACGAACAGCACGCCCTTGTTGGCCTTGTGGATGGCCCCGGCCTCGACGCGGTCGTGGCTCGGCGTCTCCATGCCGCCGGACTGGAACGGGTCGTGGCGGACGTCGCCCAGCAGCGCGCCGGCGTGGGCGCCGGTGGCGTTCTCGAACGGCGCGACCTGCTGGTTGGCGTTGTTGACCAGCAGGTTCGGGATCATCGCGTCGTTGCCCCGCGAGCCGTAGCGGAAGGCGAGATAGACGACGCCGGCCGCGAGGATGCCCAAGAGTACGGAGCCCTGGATGAGCAGCGCGTACCCGATGATGATCGCGATGATGATCCACATCAGGAACGACCGCATCTGGTTGCGCTTGCGCGCCTCCTCCTTGTGCGCGTCGACGATCTGTTCGCCCTTCCCCGCCGGCACGGTGCGGATCTTCGGCTCGTTGCCGTCGTCGGGGTTGTGGTAGACGAGCACGTCCTGCAGCTCCTCCTTGGGGAGCAGCTGGCTCATCGCATTCGCCAGCATCGACTTGCCCGTCCCGGGCGAGCCGATCATCATCACGTGGCGGCGCTGCTTGGCCGCCTTCATCACCACGTCGCGGGCGTGGTCCTGTCCGATTACCTGGTCGACCTTGCGGTCGGGGACCTCGATCTCGGCGGTCGTCTCGATGTCGAGCCCGCCGAGCAGGTCCTCGTCGGCGTTCTCGACGACCGCCTCGTCGGCGTCGATCTCGACGGCGCTCCCGAGGTCGTCGCCGGTCGGAACGGCCCTCTCGCCGTCCCCGGACCCGTCGGCGTCCGACTCGTCGCCGCCCTCGGCGTCGCCCGGCGACCCCGGCTCTCCCCCTCGCTCGTCGGGAGTCGAGTCCGGCGCCTCGTCGGCCACGCCGACCTCCTCGGTCTCGTCCGCCTCGTCGGCGGACGGATCGTCGGTGTCGATATTTTCACTCATATAAGCGATTCTGACATCAGAAGCCAAGGGCTGTTTATTGATATACTTTCTCCCCTCTGGAGATCGGATAACGCCCTCAAATCGACGGACACGAGCGGTTTCGGCACGCTCGGAGTACACGGCTCCTACCGGTCACCTCGGAAAAAACAGGGGGTGTCTAGCCGCGACACGCGGCGGGTGACCGTCGCGCGGTCGGTACCGCGAGTCGCCGTCGAACGGATACCGGCCGCGCCCGCGGACCGCCGGGCGAGACACGGGGGTTAATGTGGTCGCTCCGCACACGGTGGCGTATGACGCGCGGGTTCTACATCGGGCGCTTCCAGCCGTTCCACAACGGCCACCGGGCGATGGTCGACCACATCGTCGACGAGGTGGACGAGCTCGTCCTCGGCATCGGCAGCGCGGACGCCTCGCACACCGTCCGCAACCCCTTCACTGCGGGCGAACGCGTGATGATGGTGAGCAAGGCCGTCCAGGACGTGGACGTGCCGACCTACGTCGTCCCCATCGAGGACATCGACCGCAACGCCGTCTGGGTCAGCCACATCCAGAGCATGTCCCCCAGCTTCGACGTGGCCTACTCGAACAACCCCCTGGTCGTCCAGCTGTTCGAGGAGCGGGGCATCGAGGTGCGCCAGTCGCCGATGTTCGACCGCGAGCGCCTGGAGGGTAGCGACATCCGACGGCGGATGCTCGCCGACGACACCTGGACCGACCGCGTCCCCGACGTGGTCGCCGACGTGATCGACGAGTTCAGCGGCGTCCAGCGCCTCCAGACCGTCGCCAAGGACGACGTGTCCGAACGGTGGGAAGCCGAGGAAGACGACTGAATCGGTGGCTCCGGGGCCTCGACCTACGGCGTCGGCTGCAGCCCGTTTTCCTCGCGGTGTTCCTTCATCGCGATCTCCGCGCAGGCGCGCAGCCGCAGGTCCGAGCGGGGCTTGGCGACGCAGGTGAGCGCGAACCCCGCCTCCGCGTCGATGTCGTAGTACCGCTTCGCGTCGCTGTGGTCCAGGTCGCCGTCCAGCACCTCGGCCGCGCAGGTCGTACACCACCCCTGCTGGCAGAACGCCGGCAACCAGATCCCCCGGTCGCGGGCGGCCGCCAGGACGTACTCCGACTCGTCGACGTCGACGGTAACGCTCCCGCCGGGGTCGACGCCCTCGATGTCGTGCTCGTCCGGCACCTCGATCTCGACCGAATAGGTGGTCACGGGCACGGTTGGGCCCGCACGCCGTTGAGCGTGGCGGCCGCCGCGAAGGGGCGGAAACCGGAGCCGGTCGGCCGCTCAGGCGCTGTCGTTGATCCGGCGGTTCGTCGAGTAGGGCGCGTCGCCGGGCTCGCCCCGGACGAAGTGGCCGGCGGGGTTGATCTCGCCGTCGCGCTCCATCGAGAGGAGCTCGACGAACCACGCCTCGTGTTCGATCTCCTCCTGGAGGATCCGCTGGGCCATGTCGAAGGTCCGGCGGTCCTTGCCCTCGGTCATGTCGCAGATCTCCGACCAGGTCCGGATGGCACAGCGCTCCGCTTCGAGCAGGACTTCGAGGGTGTCCTCGGCCGTCAGGTCCTCCGTGTCCGGGATGTCGCCCTCGTAGGGGACCGGGAGTTCGGCGTCCGGACAGGAGGCCCCGTTCGCGAACTCCCGGATGTCGTTGGGCAGGGCCCCGCCGAGTTCGTATATCCGCGGCGCGACGAGTTCGAAGTGCGCCCGGTCCTCCAGGCGGGCGTCCTCGGTGATCTCCTTGTAGTCCTCGTGGCCGGCGAGGTGCATCCGCAGGTTCGTGTAGTAGTAGTAGGTCGTGAACTCGGCGCCGGCGGCGGCTTTCAGCTTGTCGATCAGTTCGTCCACGTCGAGGCCGCGCTCTTCGAGGCTCGTCACGCCCACTCGCTGTGAGGTGTCTCCGGGTTCGATGCTTCCGCCGGCGTGGGGTTTGTCGTCGGACATACACGTCCCCACTCGAAGCGGCGCCACTTGGGTCGGTGTCCGGCGTTCGCAACCCGCTCTTAGGCGGCCCGGTCGTGACGCCGGCGCCGTCGATCCGGCCGGGGAGTGCCCGGCGGTCAGACGATGTCGGGGCCGACCGACTCGACCTCCTCCTCGATGGCGTCCCGTTCGAAGTAGAGCAGTTCGACGGTGACGGCGACGACCGAGACGGCGACCACGACGTAGAACGTGTGGCGCTGGTTCGTGTAGAGGTGCCAGAAGAGGAGCGGCAGGAACGCGGCGGTGCCGACCAGTCCGACCGCGGGCGGGAGTGGGTTGACCCGGTCGTGGTCCCGTTCCCGGAGCGCGAGGTAGCTCATCGACCCGAAGACGACGATGAACGCGACCGACGCGAAGGAGGTGATCCCGCCGAGGCTCCCGACCGCCGCGAACGCAGCGGTGACGACGCCCAGGAGCAGTAGCGTCCGGGTCGGGATCCCCTCGGCGGCCGAGTCGCCGATCCGGTCGGGCAGCAGGTCGTCGGAGAGCATCCCCTTCGCGAAGTGGCCCGTCGAGAACAGCGTCGCGTTGATGGCCGAGCCCGTCGAGAACAGCGCCGACAGCGAGATGGCGAACGTCCCCGCCCGGCGCAGGCCCAGCGGGTCCGCGATCGCGCCGGCGGCGTCGGCCAGCGCCGTGTGGGGGTGGGTGCGTAGCGCCTCGGGCGCCAGCGCGATGGTGACGACCGCGACCAGCGCGTAGATGGCCACCGCGAGCGGGACGGAGACGTACACCGCCTTCCTGATCGTCTCGACGGGCTCGGCGATGCTCTCCTGGTCGTAGAAGAGCAACTGCCACCCCTGGAAGGCGACGAACGAGACCGCCGCGGCGACGACCGGGCCGAAGGAGGTGAGCCGGGAGAGGCCCAGCGAGAGCGTCGCGCCGTCGGCGCCGGTGGCGACGTAGGCGACGCCGCCGACGCCGAACGCGACGAGGACGCCCACCTTCGCCGCGACGAGGACGTTCTCGGCGCCCCCGGTCGCCTGGGCGCCCAGCAGGTTCAGCCCGACGAACCCCGCGACGGCGAGCACGGAGACGACCGGGCGGAGCGGGACCGCCGCGACCGAGTCGGGCACTCCCTCCAGCGCGACGGTGAACTCGCCGAAGGCGAAGGCGTACATCGCCATCGACCCGACGTAGCCGAAGAGGAGCGTCCAGCCGACCATCCCCGCGAGCGTCGAGTTGCCGACGAACGACTGGACGAACGAGACGGAACCGCCCTGGTTGTCATCGTCGATGTCGTTGAGCGCGTTGTAGGAGTAGCCCGCACAGCCGGCCACCAGGCCCGCCAGCGCGAACGACGCCCACGTCGCGGGGCCGGTGATCCCCGTGACGACGCCGAGGACGGCGTAGATGCCGCCGCCGATCATCCCGCCCAGCGCCATCGACACGCTCTCTTTCAGCCCGAGTTGTGCTCCGGACACGACTGGGTCGGTGTTCGGCCCTCGCCCGGTTGAAGGTGGCGCCGGCGAACCGCCCCGGGTTGGACGACGGACCGCAGCGGCGACAGACAACGGGGCGCGGCCGGCAGGTGCGCCGCTGTCCGGACGGGGTGGGAAAAATCGGGGAGTGCGCGTTCGGAAGCCCGACAGGGGGTCGCGTTAGCTCGCCTCGGATCTCGGCGAGTTATGCGCTCGCGACGAGACGCTCTCGTTAGCTCGCCGAGATGACGTCGTCGATGCGGACGATCATCGTCGCGGCCTCGGCGGCGGACTCGACGGCCTCGTGCTTGACGGCGACGGGGTCGAGCACGCCCAGTTCGACGGGGTCGTCGATGACGCCGGTCTGACCCTCGGAGATGATGCCGGCGATCCCCTCGCTCTCGTACTCGGCGCGGAGGTCGACCAGCGCGTCGATCGGGTCCATACCCGTGTTCTCAGCGAGCGTGCGCGGGAGCACGTCGACGGCGTCGGCGAAGGCCTCGACGGCGAGCTGCTTGCGGCCCTCGACGCTGGCGGCCTCGCTGCGGATGTGGTCGGCGATCGCGATCTCGGCGGCGCCGGCGCCGGGGACGACGCCGCCCTGGTCGAGCGCCGCGGTCACCACGTCCAGCGCGTCGCCGAGGACGCGCTCCAGTTCGTCGGTGACGTGCTCGGTGCCGCCGCGGGCGAAGACGGTGACCGACTGACCGGCCGCGCCGTCCTCGACGAAGGTGACGTACTCGTCGCCGAACTTCTCGACGCCGATGGAGCCGGCCGAGCCCAGGTCGTCGGCCGCCAGCTCCTGGACGCCGGCGGCCCGCGAGAGGCCGGTCGCGTGAGCGAGCTCCTCGCCCTCGTCGTCGCCGACCTCGAAGGCGGCGACGCCGTTCTTCGCGAGGATGGCGGCGACCTGGTCGGCCACGTCGCCGTCGACGAACAGCACGTCGACGCCCAGGTCGATGACGTGCTCGGCGTAGCCGCGGAGTTCGTTCTCCTCGGCCTCGATGGCGGTGTTGAGGTCGTCGACGCTGGAGACGTTGTACTCGGCGTCGATGGAGGCCTCGCGGACCTCGATGTCGTCGTTGACGAAGGCGATCTGCGGGTCCTCGAAGCTGGTCGGCATGTTGTCGTGGACCGGCTCCTCGTCGACGAGGACGCCGTCGACCAGCCGCGTGGCCGAGGAGGAGGAACCCGTCTGCGTGTAGACGGTGATGTTGTCGCGGACGACGCCGCCGTCGCCGGCGACCCGGCGGACGGCGTCGACGACGACCTCGGCGAGCCGGTCGGCGGAGACGTCGCCGGTGCCCTTGCCCGTCATCGACGAGCGGGCGACCGTCTCGAGGAGCTCGTCGTCGAGTTCCTCGTCGAGCTTGATCTCGTCGACGGCCTCGTGGGCCATCGAGAGCGCCTCGTAGTACCCCTCGACGATGGTCGTCGGGTGTACGTCGTCGTCGAGCAGGTCCTCGGCCTGGCTGAGCAGCTCGCCGGCGAGCACCGCGGCGGTGGTGGTGCCGTCCCCGACCTCGGACTCCTGGGTCTCGGCGACCTCGGAGATCATCTGGGCGGCCGGGTGCTCGATGTCCATCTCGTCCAGGATGGTCGCGCCGTCGTTCGTGATGACGACGTCGCCGCTGTCCGAGACGAGCATCTTGTCCATGCCGCGCGGACCGAGTGTGGTCCGGACGGACTCGCTGACGGCCTTCCCGGCCGTGATGTTGGAGCTCTGGGCGTCTTTCCCTTGCGTGCGTTCACTGTCCTCGTTGAGGATGAACATCGGCTGTCCACCCATGCGTCGCTGGCCAGATGACATGGTTGAGTTTCATCTATTCATCGTTAGCGGTTCTATATAAATTTTTCCAAGCCTCCCCCGCAACCACCGCCAGCGGTGTGTGAGGAGTCACCATTCGCCCGCCCGGGAAGCGTTTATATACGATGAATCTCGGCGGGGCGATGCCACCGGATTCGGGCGTGGGGAACCGGGGAGGCGGTGCGGTCGGCGCGCGCTGGAGCGCGCGTTCATGCGCGCGACAACAGCCGCGCGAGGGATGAGCCATCGCAGGCCGGAGGCCGAGAAGCGCAATCGGCTGGGGAGGTTCGTGGCCCTCTGCGGTGTTGTGCGGTCCCTGGTGGACTGAACGGGCGAGGCGCGCTCGCGTCCAGTTCAGTCGCCTGAGCGACCCCTATCCGCGCGGGCGGTGCCGAGAGCGCGGATATGTCGCTCAGCGACCGCGAGCGCGTCGAGGGCGTTCGGCGGTTGCTGTCCACGGCAGTCGATCCGGTTCAGAGCGAGCGCGGCGAGGGCGTTCACCGTTCGTCGTCGAATGCGGTCGCTCCGACAACCGTTTTAACCACCTCCACACATGGTAGGGTGAATGCTGGAGCTGGAGCACGGGTTCCGGGTGGTCGACGTACACGCGCGGCTGGAGCCGGACGAGGACCGGCGCCAGCGGGCGGGGCTGGGCGACCCCGAGCGGCTGGAGCGGGAGATGCACCAGGCCGGCGTCGTGCGGTCGCTGGTGTTCCCGAGCGCCCGCGAGGGCAACTACCTGCCGGCGAACAACGCCGTCGCGCGGATGAGCGTCGGCCGGCCGTTCGTCGCGGTCGCCCGGATCAACGGCGCCCGCGACCCCGCGGACACGACCGCCGCGAAACTCCGGAACCTCACCGCGAGCCGCCGCGACCACCACACCTCCCCCGGCGACGTGGAGCAGTACGCCTACGACGATCGGTTCGTCGGCTTCAAGCTCCACCCCGCCCGCGACGGCCTCCCCGACGAGGAGGTCCTCGAAGGGCTGGCCGACGTGGGCCTGCCGACCATCGTCCACGGCGGCCGCGAGTTCCCGCCGGAGGCCGTCGAGGCGACGCTGCTGGAGTACGACTTCCCGGTCGTGCTCGCCCACTTCGGCGGCCACCCGCTCGACCGGGAGCTGATGGAGCGCAGCATCGACATGCTGGACTACTCCGGGTCGCTGTACCTGGACACGAGCTTCGTCCGCTACCGCGACCCGCTGGAGCGGGCGATCATGGAACACCCCGACCGGGTCTGCTTCGGCAGCGGCTCGCCCGCCGCCCACCCCAACGTCGCCGTCATGGAGGTCCTCACCCTCGACGTACCCGAGGACGCCATGCGCAAAGTCTTCTCGAACAACCCCGGCCGCGTCTTCGACGCGCTCGCACCCGCCGGCGACGGATAGGGAGTTCTCGGCTCAGATGTCTGGGACAGGCCCGGTGGACTGTCCGTCGCGACACCTCCAGTCGAGAGCGAACGGTGAACGCTCTGCTCGAACTCCCTCTAAACCGGCTCCACTCCCGTGGACGGCAACCGCTGAACGCCCTCGACGCGCTCGCGGTCGCTGAGCGACATATCCTCGCTCCGCTCGGGTAGCGGTCGCTCAGACGACTACATGAACGCGAGCGCGTCTCGCCCGTTCAGTCCGCCAGGACCGCAACAGCACCGCAACCGCAGACGGCCACATACCTCCCCAGCCGATTCGCTCCTGTCGTCGCTCATCCCTCGCGCGGTGTTGTCGCGCGCATGAACGCGCGCTCCAGCGCGCGCCGACCGCACCGCATCCGCTACTCTCACCGGCAGCGTTCGTCAGAAGTGCCTGCACAGGTCGTTCGGACACTCGCTATTCGGAGTTCGAGAGTGAATCGGTCAGCGACGGTCGTAGACGGCGACGGCCCGGTCCGAGCGGGCCGAGCGGCCGTAGGGGTTGCGGCGGTCCGAGCGGTCGAGCAGGCGCGCCCAGGCGCCGTCCTTGGCGCCGACGGCCAGCCCGGAGAGCACGTCGCGGCCGGTGGTGAGCCAGTTCGAGGGCGTGCCGTCGCCGCGGGCCACGTCCCGCAGGGAGTCCAGTGCGTCGCGGCCGGCGTGGGTCACCATCCGCGCGGCCACCCGTGGGCGGACGCCGTAGTTCTTGACGAGGCGGTAGGAAAGCGAGCGGTACTTCCAGCCGGGGTCGCTCGTCGGCCCGCCGCCGTCGGCGCCGACCTCGCGGGCGACGCCCATCTCGGACTGCCAGGAGACGGCGTAGTCGAGGTTCGCGAGCCGGTGGGCGCCGTCGCGGGCGCTACCGATCTCGAGGTACTCGTCGAAGCCGTCCAGCGCGTCGAGCGCTCCCCGCGAGAAGGCGACGTTGCCGCCGTTGAAGTAGGTGATCTCGCGGCCGGCGAGCGCGTCGGACTCGACCGCCTCCGTGGTCATCCCCCCGCGCAGTCGCTCGTGGACGGGACCGGACACCACGTCGGCCCCGTCCAGGCCGGCGACCAGCGCGTCGTGCCACTCGTCGGTCACGGCCAGCCCCTGGTCGACCAGCGCGACGACGTCGCCGGTGGCCTGTTCGATGCCGGCGTTGCGCGCGGCGGTGACGGTGCGGTCGGCGACCTCGACGAGCACGTCCACGTCGTCGCGCTCGCGGACCATCCCGGTCGTCCCGTCGGTCGACGGCCCGTTGACGACCACCACCTCGGCCGCCGGGACGTGTTCGGCCAGCGCGTCCAGCGTCCGTGCGAGTTGCTCCCGGCCGTCGAGCGTCGGAACCACCACCGAGAGCTGCATACTGTCCGTAGCAGCCTCGACGCGTATAAAAGCCGTGGGACGACCGGCCCCCGCGACGGCGAGACGCAGTGCGAGAACCGGGCGACTGCGAGCCGGGAGCGTCCGAGCGGGGGCGGGGAGCGGCGGGCGGCCGCGCTACTCGACGGTGGCGTCCCAGTAGGAGATCGACGCGAGGCTGTCGCCCAGCGGCGTGCGGTCGAGCCCCTCCTCGACGCGGCGGAAGGCCTTCGCGACGCCGCCGGGGAGCTTGCGGTAGAGGCCGAACGGGACGACGAACTCGTGGGTCTCGTCGGTCAGCCGCAGGTCGGCGGCCGCGAGCATCCCGTCGACCTCCCGGCGGGAGTACAGCCGCGACCCCATCGGGAGCGCCCAGTTGTACAGCGACCGCCCGGAGAATCGGTTGTACGTCTCGAAGACGACCTGGTCGCTCGAGACGCGGGCGAGTTCGCGGAGGTACTCGGCGGGCTCGTCGACGAGGTGGAAAAAGCGGATGGCGAACACGGAGTCGAAGTGGTCGTCCGGGAAGGGGAGACGGGCCGCGTCCCCGCGCAGGAACTCGAGGTGGTCGTCGACGCCGGCCCGGTGGGCCTTCCGGCGGCCCTCGCCGAGCATCGGCGCCGAGATGTCGAGCCCGACCACGTCCGCGCCCTGCCGGGCGAGCATCACCGAGAACCGGCCGGTGCCGCAGGCGATCTCGAGTATCTTCCTGCCCTCGACGGGCGCGAGCGCCTCGCCGACCGCCTCCTTCTCCAGCCGGTCGGTGAGCCGACCCCCACCGCGGGAGAAGCGCTTGTCCTCGTAGGACTCGACGACAGTTTCCTGCTGGTACCACTCCTGACCCTTCACGATACCCGAATTTCCCGCCGCGGGGGGCAAAAGAGTACTGAAAGCGGTCGGGGGCGACACGCGCCGTCGGGCGTCGGTCGCCGACCGCCGGTGCTCTCCCCAGGGTCGCTACGAGACGTCCGACGCGAACACCTCGTCCGGCCGGATCTCCACGATCACTCTCGGGCCGGGGTCGTCGTCGTAGCCGGGGTAGGTGTCCACCCCCAGGTACCGGGACGCGAGCTCGTCGATGTGGGCCTCCGCGCCCTCCTCGGTCAGCGTAGTCACCTCACCGACCACCGACAGGTAGCGGTACGCGTCGTCGGGGTCGACCATGCTCACGCCGACACGGGGGTCCTCGCGCACGTTGCGCTCCTTCCGGCGGCTCCGCGCCGTGTTGACCAGGACCCGGTCGGCGTCGGGGTCGTAGTCGATCCAGACGGGCGTGACGTGCGGGAACCCCTCCGGCGTCAGCGTCGCGAAGTGCGCGTAGGTCTCCTTGTCGAACAGTTCGTGATACGACTCCGGGATCGACGCCATACCGGAGCGTCGGCCCACAGCGACGAAAAGGTGTGTTCGGGGGCGACCGCGTCCGCTTTTCCGCGGCGGATCCGGCCGAAACCGCCGCCTACCGGCGACGTATTCGACGAACGGGCAGAAATAATAGGTCACCTTATATGGTTTGCACTGTATGGTCACCCATATAGCCAACTTTTACCAGTACCCTCGCGAGACGAGGTGACATGAGCACGACGATAGACGAGGCCGCAGCGGAGGAGGCGCTGGGTGAGGCGGAGTTCCGCGAGCGGCTCCGCGAGCTCCCCCCGAGCGCGAAGCTAGTGGCGAAGGTACTGGAGACGGACGCACCGCTCTCGCAGGGGCAACTGGCCGAGGAGTCGCTGCTGCCCGACCGGACCGTCCGCTACGCCCTCAATCGCCTCGAAGAGTCCGGCCTCGTGGGCTCGCGGTACAGCTTCCACGACGCCCGGAAACAGGTCTACTTCCTCAACAACTAGGCCGCCGCGGCCGCTCGCGTCCGTTTCGAAAACGGGTGGGTCGCGGGGCCGGCGCGTTCGCGTTCTCGCTCGCTACTCGGCCAGCGCCGCGGCGGTGTCGTCGAACCCCTCGATGTCGACGCCCTCGGCGGTGACCTCGGCGACGTAGACGCCGTTGCCCGAGCCGGTGTCGCGCTCGCTGGCGGCCTCGACCGCCCGCACCGCAAGGTCCCGCGCCTCGGCGAGGCTCATCTCGCGGTCGTACTCGCCCTCGATGGCCCCGTGTGCGAGTTGCATCCCCGAGCCGGTGACGGTGTAGTCGTCGGCCATGACGCCGCCGGCGGGGTCGATGCTGTAGACGTGGCTCCCCTCCTCGTCGACGCCCGCGAGGATCGGGTTGATGGCGAACCACGGCCCGCCGCGGGCGAAGTTGCCCGCCAGCGTCGCCAGCGCGTGGATGCCGATCGACTCGCCCTTGCGGACCTCGTAGAGGTCGGCCTCCGAGCGGAGCGTCCGGATGAACGACTGTGCACCACCCACGGAACCGACGAGCGTCAGCACGCCCGTCGGGTGGATCTGCTCGACCTTCTGGACGGACTTGTTCGAGACGAACCGCCCGCCCAGCGAGGCGCGCATGTCCGTCGCGACGACGACGCCGTCCTCCGTGGCGATACCGACCGTCGTCGTCCCGGTCTTGTTGACCGACTCCTCGTCGCGGGCCCGGGCGTTCCCGGTCCCGTTCCCGGATCCGCCCGCTCCGCTTCCGCCGCCGGAGTGGCTGTCGCCGAACCCGTCGCCGAGTTCGGGCGCGGTCGGGTCGCCGACGGCGTCGGCGCCGGTCAGCGGGTCGGTGAACTTACTCATCGGCCTCACCTTCCAGGTCCAGTTCGGCGAGGTGGCTCTCGATCGCCTCGGGGTCGAGCGAGCGCACCCGGTGGGTCTCGGTGTCGACCACGGTCACCTCGACCGCCTCGGAGTCGACCGTCCCGTCCTCGTCGCCCTCCCCGATCGCCTCCAGCGCGAGGGCGACCCCGGCGTCGAGGTCCATCCCGTCGCGGTACTCGTCTTCGAGGAAGCCCATGAGCCGCTCGCGGTTCCCGCCGATGGCGGTCGCCTGCCACTCGTAGGGCGTCCCCGAGGGGTCGGTCTCGAAGAGCCGCGGCGTCCCGTCGGGGTCGACGCCGCCGATGGCCAGCGCCACGCCGAACGGGCGGACGCCGCCGCTCTGGGTGTAGCGCTGGATGTAGTCGGTGACCTCCTTCGCCAGCGACTCCACGCCGATCGGTTCGTCGTAGCGCAGTCGGTTGACCTGTGCCTGCTCGCGGGCGTAGTCGACGAGCTGGCGCGCGTCCGCGACGTGGCCCGCGCTCGCGACCGCGATGTGGTCGTCGACGCGGTGGAGTTTCTCGATGCTCCCCTCCTCGACGAGCGGCGACCGGACCTGCCTGTCCGCGGCGAGCACCGCCCCGTCGGCGGTGCGAACCCCGACGCTGGCGGTGCCGCGCTTGATCGCTTCCCGAGCGTACTCGACCTGATAGAGGCGTCCGTCCGGCGAGAAGATCGAGGTCCCGCGGTCGTACGCCTGCTGGTTCTGATCCTGCATAGTGCGTCACTGAGTCGTCGTGACTAACCTGGGGTTAGGGATTGTAGTATAAAAACGCTTGCCGGTTGTGCGAGTCGATCGACCGACCGCGACGCCGTAGTCGCGTGTTTTCAGTACAGCGAGAGGTCGCCGGTCACCTTGTCGACGAGGTCGTCGCGCGCGGGGCCGACGGCCAGGGCGCTGGCGGTGCCCGGTTCGAGTTGCGTGTGGCCGGCGTCGCGGACGACGGCGTGGGGGAGCCCTTCGCGCTCGGCTTTGTCGGCGAGTTCGAACAGTTCGGACTCGCTGTCGGCCTGCAGGACGACCTTCTTCTGACCGCTGCCCTTCCACTCGCTGGCGGCCCCCCGGTCGGCGTCCTCGTAGGCCATGAGCGAGGCGTGGGCGACCTGCGCGGCGAGTTTCCCCTCGCCCATCCCGAGGTCGGCGCGGGCGACGATGGCCTGCTTCATGGTCGCCCCGAGGCAGGGGGCGCGTAACTGCCTTTCCATCCCCGCCGGACGCCCGGGCGACCGCGAGGCTCCGCAGGAGTTACGGCCCGCGGCGGCGAGCGCTGTGGTATGCCGTCCAACCCCGTCCTGCCCGGCTTCCACCCCGACCCGTCGGTCTGCCGGGCCGGCGAGACGTTCTACCTGGCGACGAGTTCCTTCGAGTACTTCCCCGGCCTGCCGCTCTACCGGAGCGGGAACCTGGCCGACTGGGAACCCATCGGCCACGCGCTCACCCGCGAATCGCAACTGGACACCTGCGACGCCCGGATTTCGGGCGGGATCTTCGCGCCGACGATCCGGGAGCACGACGGCACGTTCTACCTGACCTCGACGAACACCAGCGGCGGCGGCCACTTCGTCGTCACCGCCGACGACCCCGCCGGCGAGTGGTCCGACCCCGTCTACATCGACGCGCCCGGCATCGATCCGGACCTCTTCTGGGACGGTGACACCGCCTACTTCACCTACTTCACGACCGACACCGACCGCGGGATCGAGCAGGCCGAGATCGACCCGGAGACGGGCGAACTGGGTGAGTCGCGGACCGTCTGGACCGGCCACGAGGACCCCCACGCCGAGGCGCCCCACATCTACGAGCGGGCGGAGACCTACTACCTCGTCGCCGCGGAGGGCGGTACCCACACCGGCCACTCGGTGACGGTCGGCCGGAGCGACGACCCGACGGGGCCGTTCGAGCCCCACCCCGAGAACCCGGTCCTCACCCACCGCGACGACTTCTACCGGGACGTACACGCGACGGGCCACGCCGACCTGGTGACCGACGCCGACGGGAACTGGTGGCTGGTCTGCCTGGGGATCCGCCCGCGCGGCGGCTTCCCCGGCTGGCACCACCTCGGCCGCGAGACGTTCCTCGCACCCGTCGCCTGGGAGGACGGCTGGCCGGTCGTCGACGGCGAGGAGGTCCCGGCCGAGATCGACGCCGCCGACCTGCCGGGTGACGCTGACCCAGTGGACGCCGGCCCGAACCCCGTCGAACACACGGACACCGACTTCTCGGAGGGGCGGAGCCACGAGTGGATCTACCGGCGGACGCCCGACCGCGACCGCTACGACTTCACCGGCGACGGGCTCGTCCTCCGCGGGGGCCCCGAGGCCCTCGACGAGAAGGGGACGACCTTCCTCGCGCGTCGGCAGACGAACTTCGACTGTCGGATCCGAACCGACGTCGCCTTCGACCCCGACCCCGGCGAGGAGGCCGGACTGGCGCTCGTCATGGACGAACAGCACCACTACGAGGTCGGCATCGTCGGCGGGGACGACAGTGGCGCCGACCGCGGCGAGGCCGGCCGCGGTGACGCCGGCGACGGCGAGGCCGTCGTCCGCGTCACCGTCGGCGACGCGACCGACGTGCTCGCGCGCGAATCGGTCGGCGAGCGAGTGACGCTCGGGGTCGACGCCGTCGCCGAGTCCTACGAGTTCCTGGTCGACGGCGAGGTCGTCGCCGAGGCGCGCCCGAAGTACCTCTCGACGGAGGTCGCGGGCGGGTTCACCGGCGTCGTGGTCGGCCCCTACGCCGTCGCCGAGGGCGGACCGGCCGAGGCGACGCCCGCCCGCGTCGAGCGGTTCGTCTACGAACCCGCCGAGCGGTAGCCGGCGCTGTGGCCCGCGTCTCGCCCCCGCCGTGTCGATCCCGTCGGACCCCTGCGGTCGCATGAAGAAGATTTTCAAGGGAGGGAGGTGTCAGCCACGCTATCGATGGTCCTCCGCCGCTCCAGCGTCCGCGACGCCCTCTCCGAGCCCCTCCCCGACGACGCGGGGGCGCGCGACGCCGCTCTCCTCTTCCTGGTCGCGCTCGCCCTGCGCTCGTGGGTGTGGGCCGACATGGGCACCCACGTCGTCCGCGACGGCACCCGCTACCTGACGTGGTGTAGCGACCTCTCCGTCGGGACCCTGCTCGGGACCCGCGCGGTCGCCTACTCGGGCTACTGGCTACCCTACTGCGGCTGGCTGAAGGCGACCGGCGAGTGGGTCCACGGCTGGGTCGGCGTCCAGGTCGTCCTCTCGGCGCTGGCGCCCGTCCTCGTCTACGCGGCAGGGCGCCACCTCGTCGGTCGCTCCGCGGGGCTCGTCGCCGGCGGCGCGCTCGCGCTCCAGTGGGAAGTCTACCGGTGGGCGGCCCGCCCGCAGTCGGAGTTCGTGCTCACGTTCGCGCTCGCGCTCGCGCTGTGGCGGCTGGCCCACTACCACACGACGCCGACGACCCGCAACCGTCTGCTCGCGCTCGGGTCGCTGGGTTTCGTCGCGCTCGCCCGCCCGAACGGTCTCCCCATCGTCGGCGCGTACCTCCTCTACGACCTCCTGCCGGCGGACAGCGACCACCGGCTGAACCTCGGGTTCCCGGCGAAGGTCAACCTCGGTATCGTCGGCGCGCTCGCCGCAGGGATCGCCTATCGCCTCCAGTTCGGCTGGGCCAAGGGGTCGATGCTGTACCACTGGCGCGAGGGGATCATCGTCACGCCCGAGCGGGTCGTCTACAGCTACGAGCCCGCCGCCGCGAGCGGCGTCGTCGACTTCTTCGTCGCCAACGCCGCGCACGTCGTCGCCATCGCGGTCCTGCGCGGGCTGTGGTTCTTCTCGCCGGTGATGCCCGGCTGGTCGTCGAGTCACGCGCTGAAGGGAAGTCTGACTCTGGTACCCCTGATGGTCCTCGCCGCGCTGGGGGTCCGGGCGGCGGTCCACCGCGAGGAGTGGGACCTGCTCGCGCTGTGGGGGACGCCGCTGGTCGCGGTCGTCGTCACCGCGATGGGCATCTGGGTGGCCGGCTGGCGCAACTTCCTCGGCCCCGCCGCCGTCGTCTACGCGCTGTTCGCCGGCTACTACGTCTCGCTGACCGACTGGCCGGAGCGGATCGGCGCGCTGAGTCCGGTGTGACGGCGTCTCCTGGTTGGCGACCCACGCGCCGACCGCCCACCGCCGACAACCGTGAGATTTTCACGCCAGCGGGGAGAGACACCTGTATGATACTGTCGGACGCCGATATTCTGCGGCGCCTGGAGGCGGGCGAGTTGGTCGTCGAGCCGCTCGACGACCCAGACATCCAGATCCAGCCCGCCAGCGTCGACCTGCGGCTCGGCCGGGAGTTCCTGGAGTTCCAGCACGCCAACATCCCCTGTATCCACCCCAACAGCGAACAGGAGACGGAGGACTACACCGACCGCGTCGAAGTCCCCGAGGACGGCGAGTACATCCTCCACCCCGGCGACTTCGTGCTCGGCACGACCCACGAGCGCGTCGAGATCCCCGACGACCTCATCGCCCACGTCGAAGGGCGGTCCTCGCTGGGCCGGCTCGCCATCGTCGTCCACGCGACCGCGGGCCTGTGCGACCCCGGGTACAAGGGCCAGATCACGCTCGAACTCTCGAATCTCGGGACTGCTCCGGTGGCGCTGACCCCCGGGATGCGCATCTCCCAGCTGACCTTCACGGAGCTGAAGACGCCTGCCGACCGGCCCTACGGCGAGGAACGGGGATCGAAGTACCAGGACCAGTCCGGGCCGCAGGCCTCGAAGATCCAGGGCGATAGGGAGTTCGGCGGGGATCAGTGAGATGCTGTCGAGAACGGCGGTGACCGGCCGATGAAATTCGTCGAGGAGGTCGTCGTCGACGAGTTCCTGCCGACGTTCAGGTCGATGCTGGCGGAGGCGCTGCGCGAGCGGGACCTGACCCAGAGCGAAGTCGCGGAGCTGCTGGGGATCAGTCAGAGCGCCGTCTCGAAGTACGTCCACGGCGAGGTCGAGCGCAACGAGCGCCTGCTGGCCGACCGGCGGATGCGCGAACTGGTCGAGCGCCTCGCCGAGGGGCTGGCCAGCGGCGAGATGAGCCCGGTCCAGGCGCTCGTCGAGGCGGAGGTGTTCGTCCGCCGGCTCGAACAGGGGGACATGCTCGCCCAGCTCCACGAGGAGGAGATGCCCGGCCTCGCCGAGTACGGTGACGACCGCTTCGCCATCCACGACCCCGACAGCACCGTCCGCGCGGCCGAGCAGGTGCTCGCGTCGCTCCGGCGGGGCGTCCGCATCCTGGAGAACACCGACGACTTCCCCGAACTGGTGCCGGCGGTCGGCTCCAACCTCGTCGAGTGCCTGCCCGACGCCGACGGCATCGAGGACGTGGCCGCGGTGCCGGGGCGGATCCTCGATCTGGAGGGGACGACGGCGATCCCCGCGGACCCGGAGTTCGGCGTCAGCGAGCACGTCGCGAGCGTACTGCTCGCGGCGCGGGCCGGCGGCAGCGACGCCCGCGCGGCCCTGAACGTCCGCTACGACCCCGAACTCGTCGAGGCGCTGGAGGCGGCGGGGTACACCGCCGTCGAGTTCGACGCCGACCGCGACCCGACCGAGGCCGTCGCCGACGCGCTGGCGGAGTCGCCGGAGGCGGACGTGCTCTACCAGACCGGTGGGTTCGGCGTCGAACCGATCGTCTACGTGCTGGCCGCGGAGGCGCCGGCCGCTGCCCGGGCCGTCAGGGAACTCTAATGGCCAACGACACCCGGGCGACCCAGGCGTTCTACGGCCGCTGGGCGAACGCCTACGACTGGCTGGCGACCGCGCCGGGCGTCGACTCCTGGCGCGACCGCGCGGCCGACCGGCTCGACCTCGACCCGGGGGATACGGTCGTCGAGATGGGGTGTGGTACCGGCGCGAACTTCGCCCAGTTGCGCGAGCGCGTCGGCCCCGAGGGACGGGTCGTGGGCGTCGACGTGACTCGGGGAATGTTGCGGCGGGCCGGCGAGCGGATCGACCGCGCCGGCTGGGAGAACGTCCATCTCGTGCAGGCCGACGCGCGCCGGCCGCCCGTCGACGGTCCCGTCGACGCCGTCCTCGCGATGTTCGTCGTCGGGATGTTCGCGGACCCGCGCCCGGCGGTCGAGCGGTGGATCGGGACGCTGGATTCGGGCGGGCGGATCGCACTGTTGAACGCCGGCCGCTCCGAGCGGCGGGTGGCGACGCCGCTCAACCTGGGCTTCCGCGCGTTCGTGCGGCTGGCCGCCCCCGGCGACGGCCGCGTCTCGCCGACGGAGAGCCTGGAACGCCGGGTCGCGACCGCGCGCGATGCCGTCTACTCGAACTGTGCGGACCACGGCTTCGAGGAGTTCGGCCTGGGCTACCTGGGACTGGCGTGGGGCGAACGGGCGTGAGGTGCGCGATTGCCGTTCCGGCGCGCGGCCGGAGCGTCCGGCGACCCATCGGTGTGCTTTTGTAACATAGCCCGTACCGATCGCGGTATGCCGGACCGGAGACAGGTTCTCAGGACGACACTCGCGGCCGCGACCGTCGGGCTCGCGGGCTGTCCGGGCGGCGGTGGCGACAGCGACGGTGGCGGTGACGGGGGCACGCCGACCGAGCGGACGTTCACGGATCCCTGCGACAGCGTCGGCGACCTGGCGCCGTCCTCGGACACCGACCTGCTGGGTATCGACGACACGAACACCGAGCACTTCGTCCACCCCGACGGCAGCACCGACGAGGTGCGGTTCGTCCGGACGGGCACGACCGACAACGCCGCTATCGCCTACGCCTTCGGCGGCGAACTCCGCGAGGCGTCGGCGCAGTTCCACTGGCACGAGGCCGAGGGCGGCGACGTGCGCCTGGAGGCGTCGACCGACGGCGGCGACTCGTGGTCGGCGGTCGACGCCGCCCGCGAGGAGTACGGCGAGGTCAGCGCCTCGTGGCACCACGCGACTCTCTCCGCGGAGTTCCCCGACGGCGCCGACCGCTGTCGGTTCGTCCTCACCGGCGGGAACAAGGCCTGGAGCGGCCAGCTCGGCCACGTCGAGATCACCTACCTCGACGACGGCTCGACGGTCGAACCGGGTCCGACCGCCACGGCGACCCCGCAGTCGACGCCCGTGCCGACGCTGACGCCCATCGAGGGGTCGGCCGAGGACGTGGTCTTCGAGGAGTTCGTCGAAACGGATGGAACGGAGTTCGTCGTCGACGGCGAGCCCGCCTACTACAGCGGCGGCAACCACCCGCAGGTGTCACGCCACGACGGCGGCCTGTCCGCCAAAGAGTTGCTCTCGACGTGGACGGATCTGGTTCCCGGTCTCAACGTCATGCGCGTCCCCGCCTTCGGCGAGGGCCAGGACAACTACCTCCAGCCCGCGCCCGGTTTGTTCAGCGAGGAGGCGTTCCGCCTGCTCGACCGGGTCGTCTACCAGTTCGGCCGGATGGGCGTCCGGCTGGTGATGCCCCTGTCGAACTACTGGGACTGGCGCGGCGGGATCCCCCAGTACGTCGAGTGGGTCGGCGCCTCCGACAAGTCGGCGTTCTACACGAGCGACGAGATCCGGTCGTACTTCCGCGGGTTCGTCGAGACACTGCTCGAACGCGAGAACACGGTGACCGGGGTCAAGTACAGGAACGACCCCACGATCATGCTGTGGGAACTCGGGAACGAACCGCGCGTCGGGTCGGCCGACTACGAGACCTACAAGGAGTGGGTGAAGTCGACCGCGGAGTTCATCAAGGGCATCGACGACAACCACCTCGTCTCCACGGGAATGGAGGGGTTCTACGGCCCCGACGGCCCCGTCGGCGCCGACCCGACGCGCTACGTCGAGACCCACCGGATCGACGCCATCGACGCCGCGACCTACCACCTCTACCCCAACGCCTGGGGCCTCTCGAAGGACGAATCGGTGGAGTGGATCCGCGACCACGCCACCCAGGCCCACGAGGAGATCGGCAAGCCCGTCTACTGCGGGGAGTTCGGCTGGGAGGTCGACCGGAGCGACGACACGCCCGACAGCGAGGAACTCGCCGAGCGCAACGCGATGTACGAGCGGTGGTACGAGGCGATGGTCGACACCCGGACCAACGGCGCGATGGTGTGGGACCTCCGCAACGAGTCCGAGTACGAGTGGACCAGCCCGTGGAACCGCCACGCCATCTACCCGCGCGACGAAGGGACCGTGGCGTTGCTGGAGAACTACACCCAGCAGATCCGTGACCTGGCGGACGAGAGTTGAGGATTCGGTCGCTCGGCCATTCTCGCCGCGACGATGGCGCGAATCATCCACCATGGCGCGCGCTGGAGCGCGCGTTCATGCGCGCGACCGTAGCCGCGCGAGGGATGAGCATCGCAGGCTGTAGGCCGAGAAGCGCAAGAGGTTGGGGAGGCGTGAGGCTCACGGCATTCTGACCAGCCGCCGTTTCTAGACCACCACGACGGACCCCTCCTGGTGGACTGAAAGGGCGGGGCGCGCTCGCGTTCATGTAGTCGTCTGAGCGACCCCTACCCGAAGCGGCCTTCGGCCGCGAGGGTATGTCGCTCAGCGACCGCGAGCGCGCCGAGGGCTTTCATCGCCTGCTGTCGAGTGCGGTCGATCCAACCCCTGGCGAGCGCGCCGAGGACTTTCAACACTCACTGTCGACTGCGGTCGAGTCGACTGCTAGCGCACAGGCCGAGGACGCTCCTGCGCCGCCGGACTTTTCAGAACGGCGCGGAGATCCTAGACGATGCCCTCCAACAAGACAACAGGTGCGGCCCCGATAGCGACCGGCGTGCTACTCGCCGGTTCGGCCGCGCGAGAAGTCGCACAGCACGGACTCGAACTCTGGACGACGCTGGCGCTCGTCGGCGGTCTCTCGGCGGTCGCCGTCGGGGTCGGCGTCCTGACCGGCCGCGGCGGGTTCGACGCCGACGGTTCCGACGACCGGCGCGACCGGACGACGACGGTCGCACTCGCCGGCCTCGCGCTGGCGAGCGTCGCCGTCGGCGCCGCGGTCGCGCTGGCGTAGCGCCGTTCGCCGGTTACCCGTCCGCCAGCGGTCGGCGGGCGGAAGTGACGACAGGCGGATCGCAGTGCGCAGTCCGCCCGGTCACCGTTCGGGGGTCGACGCGTTCGCCACCGTGTACTCGCTGTCGTTCAGCGATATCCGGACGAACGCGTCGCTGTCGGTCGTGAGCCGCGTCGCGTTCGTCTCGGTCGGCGCGGCGGTGCCGTTAGTGCCGACCCAGACCGTCCCGTTGCCGACCCGTTCGATCTCGATCTCGTCCCGTTCGAACTCGTCGGCGGTCACGACGGCGGGTTCGTCGACGGCGACGACCGAGCCGTTGGACACGTCCGCGACGACGCGGGTCGGCGCCGTCTCGTTGCGCGCGATCCAGACAGACACCGCGTCGCCGTCGTCGACCGGCGCCCACACCTCGAAGCGGACGCGCTCGCCGTCGACGGCGTCGCGGACGCTCTCGTTCGCCCACGCCGTCCGCCAGGCTTGCTCGACCGTCGGGGCGTCGAGTTCGTCGTCGGGGTCGACCGTCTCGACCGTGTAGTTCTCGGGCGGTTCGACTGGTGCCGGCGTCCCCGTCGCGGGGGCCGCCGGCGAGTCCGTCGCGGTCGCGGCCACCACACTGCCCGTCCCGAGGACGAGCACCGCGGCGGCCGCGAGTGCGAATAGTTTCCGTCGCATTGTCTCACTGGGGCGGTCGCCCCGGCGACACCTTCGGAGAAAGCCCTCAAAGTCGTTGATTGGAAAAGGCCCGGAAGCGGTTCGAAACGGCCGAAAACCGGCGTTTCGTGGGTGGGATGAGCGTGACGAATCGGTCAGGTGAGCGTGACGAGCGGGTCAGGTGAGCGTGACGAGATTGCCCATGCCGCGGCGCTTGCGCTCGAGGAGGTCGCGGTGTTCGAGCGCGTCGAGCGTCCGGCTGACCGTCGCCTTCGACAGGTCGGTCTCCTCGACGATCTCCCGCTGGGGGCGCTCGCCGCCGGCGTCGAGGACGAGCCTGAAGACGGTCTCCTCGTTGCCGGTCAGCCGCTCCGCGGCCGCCTCCCACTCCTCGCGACGGGACTCCGGATCGGCCGCGGCCGCCTGCCCGGCGCGTTCGGGTGCGGCGTCCGGCACGCGGGTCGCGCCGTCAGCGACGGGCTGTGCCGCGTCGGGGTCGGCGGACGGAACCGGGTCGGCGGCGCGGTCGTCCGTCCGGTCGGAGTCGGTACCGGACTGGTGCGGGTCGGTATCGGACCGACTTGAGTCGCCCACGAGCAGGTACGTGCCGGCCGCGCCGAGGAGCGCCGCCGAGACGCCGACCACCGCCACGTCGCCGTACGTGAAGTACTGCCCGATGCGGGTGGTCTGGGTGCCGTCGGCGCCCATCGAGACGACGACCGGGGACGGCGAGATCAGCTGGACGGCGAGCACGAGCGCCGCGGCGACGACGGCGACCGCGGCGAGGAGGTGTCGCGGGTGGAGGGCGCGGGGGTCCATGGCCGACGCTAGCCGGGGACACCCCCAAATGCGTATCGCTCTCATCCCGGCGTTCGGCGCTGAAACGTCCGTGAAACGCGTTTCCAACGCGTTCGGAACGCGTTTCATCGACGGGTTGATTGGCTCTTCCGACCGACCGATCACGGGATGGCGACCGACGACCGCACCCGGACGATCGGAGACCGCACCGGGACGACCGACTATCGGGCTCGGGCGGCTCTGCTCGTCGGGCTGGTGGCGCTCGGCGTCGGGCTCGGGGCGACCGGGACCGCGCTGTTCCCGGGCGACCCCGCCGGCGCCGGCGAGCCCGGCGCGGCGTTCGTGGTCTCGGAGCGGAACGTGAGCGTCGTCGACGCCGACCGCGACCCGACCGTGGTCGCGAACGTCTCCTCGGCGAGCCGGGTCGAGATCGAGCGGGTCGACAGCAGCCGGTTCAAGGTCAGCACCGACACGCCGCTGACCGACCGCGAGCGCCGACGCGCGAAGGCGATCGCCCGGTCGAACGAGACCGTGCGACGGGCCCTCGCCGTGATGGACGGGTACGAACTGGCGGTCGAACCGATACGGAAACTCACCGTCGGGTCCGCGGCCCGGGTGAACGCGACCGCGTGGTCGGTGAACGGGTCCGACGGGGTCCGGACCTTCCGGGTCGAGAACGTCACCGGCGGGTCGGACGGGTCGGTCGTCGTCGGGCGGTCGCGCGACTACGTCGACGGCGCGGCGAGCGTCGAGATCCGCCGCTCCCCGTCCGGCGAACTCGCCTACAGGGCCCGGGTGGACCTGGCGAACGGGACGGTGACCGGCGTCACCGACTGGGCGGCGGTCCGGGACGGCTGACCGGAGAGGCGACGCGCTCGGCCGGAAATAGGGTCCGGAGTCGGCCGGTCGCCGCGCGTTCCCGACGGAACTACGCCCGGTATCGCTCAGCGTGCGCGGGACAGAACTCCGGGTCCCGCAGTTGCGCCCGGACGACGCCGGGCTGGCGGTGGGGATTCGTCAGCCGACAGTCCGCGTCGTCGCAGAAGTCCTCGCCCGTCTCCAGGTAGTGGTAGCACTGGAGGACGTAGCCTCGCAGCGCCTCGGTCGTCCGGGGGTCGTCCGCGACGAGGAACTCCCCCTCGACCTCGTTCTCCAGCACCTCCCGCGGGGGCGCGTTACCCGACAGCAGGGCGTGTTTCTGCTGTTCCTCGTAGTACTGTTCGGGCTTGGCGGGCGCCTCGTAGAGGCCCGGCACCGACACCACGCCCGGCTGGCCGAGGACGTTCACGCGCTTGTGCCAGCGGCCGTCGTGGTCGCCCCAGGTCCCCACCACGCGGTCCACCAGCGGGACGTGCAGGTGGTCGAGCCCGCGCTCCTCGTCCGGAAGCAGGCCGTTCAGGATCTCCTGGACCGCCAGGCCGTCGTAGATGACGCCGCCGCCGCGCTCGGGATTCTCGATAGCCCGCCCCTCGTAGCGGACGATGCCGACCATCGTGTTGCCGGTCTCGCGCTCGTACGGCGAGAGCACCCGCGCCTCGGCGAACGACTCCGCGAGGTCCTGGTCGTCGTCACCGTCCTCGTCCCCGAAGACGGAGAGGAACCGGTCGCGCACCCCCACGTCGGCGTCGACGCGCTCGCGGAGCCACTCGGCGACTGCGTCCGCGTCGGCCGCCGTCGTCGGCGCGCGGTAGAGCGTGACCTCGTCGACCATGTGAGTCGGTGGTACCACCGCGTAAAACGCGTTGCGGCTCGGGACGAACGCTATATCTCGCTGCCGTCGAAGCGCTCGTGGCGCTGGTCGTCCAGCTCCGCGAGGTGTTCCCTGATGACGCTGCGCCTGTCCTTCCGGTTGCACGCCGGCGCCGGGCAGCCGACGTACTCCCGCTCTCTGGTCGCCGTCTCGGGCATGGTTCGTGCTACGAACTCACACACTATATTCGGACCGGTCACTCGGTTGCCGAGTACCTGCGGGTTCCTCGTCCGAAAATACTATACACTGATGTACAGATAAAGACATCAAGCAACAACAATGGGCAACGAGAAGTTCGAAGTCGAGGCCGACTTCCTGACGATCGGTCGGACGTTCGCGGAGTACCGGCGGATGTTCGACCTGCGCGCCGGGGACATCGCGGGGCGGGAGATACTGGACTGCGGCGGGGGCGCGGGGACGTTCACGGCGACGGCGGCGGAACTGGCCGAGCGGGCGGTCGCGGTCGACCCCCTGTTCGGCCCGCCGTCCGACGCCCTCGAACCGGAACTGCGCGACGCCATCGAGTACAACGTCGCCCAGCTCCGCGAGAAGCGGGATCTCTTCGTCTGGGACTTCTACGGTGACGTGGAGGCGCGCGGCCGGTACCTCCGCGCAGCGGCCGAGCGGTTCCTCGCCGACTACGCGACCCACCCCGAGCGCTACGTCGCGGGCGCGCTCCCGGCCCTCCCCGTCGAGGACGACGCGGTCGACCTCGCGCTGGTCTCGAACCTGCTTTTCACCTACGACGACCGGCTGGACCGGTCGTTCCACGAAGCCGCGGTCAGGGACCTCGCCCGGGTCGCACGCGAGGAGGTCCGCGTCTTTCCGCTACACTCGCTGGACCGCACCCGATCGGCGTTCGTCGAGCCCGCCGCCGAGTCGCTCCGGGCGGACGGCCACGCCGTCGAGTTCAGGGCGGTGCCCTACGAGTTCCAGCCCGGCGCGACCGAGATGCTGGTCGTCGAGCCGTCCCAACCCACCCCAAACGGTTAGCCTCGGCCGGTCGAACCCGGGGCATGGTCGACGCCCGCGAGTACCACGAGCGGACGAACCACTCGCCGGAGCGGCTCCGCGAGATGTCCTTCGAACTCGACGAGTCCAACCGTCCCCGCCCGTACAAAGTCTACGAGGACCTGCCCCGCCTGTCGCCCGAGGGCGAGCAGGACCCGCCCGAGACGCCCGCGCTGGCCGCCGTCGCGACCGACGGCGCGGACCCGCCCGCGGCGGCACCCGCGCCCGAGGCCGAAGACGGAAGCGGGGACGATCCAGACATCGCGACGCTCTGTCACTACGCCGCCGGGGTCACGAAGGAACTGGAGATCGGGGGCCGGGAGATGCGGTTCCGCGCCGCCGCCTGCACGGGGAAGCTCTACCACGTCGACCTGTACGCCGTGACCGGCGACTGCGGAGAGTTCTCCCCCGGCGTCTACCACTTCGACCCCGACAGCGGCGAGTTCGACGTGCTCCGGGAGGGCGACTACCGTGGCGTCCTGGCGGCGGCCAGCGGCGACCACGCCGGGGTCGCCGACGCGCCCGTGACCGTCGTCGCCGCGTCGGAGTGGTGGCGCAACGCCTGGAAGTATCGCGAGCGCACCTACCGCCACGCCTTCTGGGACTCGGGGACGATCCTCGCGAACCTGCTCGCGGTCGCCCACGGCGGCGGCCACCGCACGGAAGTGGTTGCGGGCTTCGCGGACGACCCCGTCGTCGAGTTGCTCGGCCTCGAACCCGACGACGAGGCGCCGCTGGCGCTCGTCCCCGTTGGCTCGGGGTCGGCGGTCCCCGAGAGCGCCGAGGCGCCCGAGGTGGGCCCTATCGACCCCGCGGAACGGCCGCTTTCGGACGACCCCGTGGACTACCCGCTGGTCGCGGACGCCTGGCGGCAGAGCCGGCTGGATGACGGCGACGCCGCCCAGGCCTGGCGCGAGGCCTTCGCCCACGAGGTCGCGGACACCTCGCTGGGCGAGCGCGCGGACGACGCGGAGTGGGTCGCTCTCGACCCGGTCGACGCGGAGACCGCCTCGGCGCGACCGGTCGGGGCGACCATCGAGCGCCGTGGGTCCTGCCGCGAGTACAGCCACGAGTCGATCAGTGCCCGGAAGTTCGCGACCGTGCTGGACCGGGCGCTCGGCGGGGTCCCGGCCGACGCCTTCGCCGGCGACCTCCGCGGGCTCGTGGACTGCTACTGTCTCGTCCACGCCGTCGAGGGAGTCGACCCCGGCGTCTACGAGTACCACCCCGGCGCCGACGAACTGGAGTGGGTTCGGGAGACGGACCGCGAGACGGCCGGTCACCTCGCGCTCGGGCAGTCGGTCGTGGGCGACGCCGCGGTGAACGTCTACCTGATGGCGGACGTGGACGCTGTGGTCGAGGAGTTCGGGAATCGCGGCTATCGGCTCGCACAACTGGAGGCCGGGATCGCGCTCGGTCGGCTCTACCTGGCGACCTACGCCCACCTCGGGTTGGGCGGTCGCGGGTTCACCTTCTTCGACACCGAGGTCGCGGAGTACCTCTCGCCCCACGCCGACGGGCAGACGCCGATGACGCTCTTTGCGTTCGGAAAGCCCGCGTGAGAATCAGGACTGCGGTTCCGGCGGTTCGCCGGTCGCGTGGTGTGGCCCGACCGGGCCGTGTTCGGGGCAGGTGCCTGCGATGGGCGTCGCGTTGAGACAGCACTGCCGACTGTCCGTGGCTGCGAGGTCTTTCTGGAGTTGTCGGCCGCAGAGTCGGCAGTACTCGGTGTCGCCGGTCACCGGTCGGTGTTCGCGCTTCACCGGCAAAGCGTCGGTGGCCGCAAGCACTATCGTGTCCGCTGTCTATCAACTGCCATGGCACTGCTCGCGCTGGTGTTCTACGGGCTCGTCGCCCTCGCTGTCGTCGCCATCGGGTCGTTCGTCGGCACGATGCTCGCTCTGCAGGTCTACCACGGGGACAGGTCGGTATCGCTCGACGGCCTCGTTCGGCGCGTGAACAACGACACGCGGTGACCACTATCGTCGTGTCTACTGTACTCGACGGCGAGCGCTGAAAGCCCTCGGCGCGCTCGCGGTCGCTGAGCGACATATCCGCGCTCTCGACACCGCCCGCGCGGATAGGGGTCGCTCAGGCGACTACACTGGACGCGAGCGCGCCTCGCCCTTTCAGTCCGCCAGGACTGCGACCGCACAGCACCACAGACAGCCACGAACCTCCCCAGCCGATTCGCTCCTGGCGTCGCTCATCCCTCGCGCGGCTACCGTCGCGCGCATGAAAGCGCGCTCCAGCGCGCGCCGACCGCACCGCGACTACCGAATGTAGTTAGCATCCGGCGCCTCCGGCGCCGGTTCACCGGACGCGAGGGAGCGAAGCGACCGAGTCGTCCGGATCTTTTTCCCCAAGTTTTTGCGGCGGAGGATCCCCGCAGCGCGCCTCCGGCGCGCGAGGAGCTCTCCGCCGGAAAAAGTGGCTTCTAGTCGTCGGCGGGGGCCGCGGCGTCGCGGGAGGTCAGGTCGACGGGGTCGGCGTCGACTTCGAGTTCGTCGAGCGCGACCTGGGCGGCGCGCTTGCCGGAGACGAGCATGGCGCCGAAGGTCGGGCCCATGCGCGGGAGGCCGTACGTGGTGGCGGTGGCCATGCCGGTGACGACGAGGCCGTCGTGGGCGAGGCCGGTGTGCTCGACGACGGCGTCCTCGCTCTCGCCGACCCACATCGAGTCGTGACCGGGCGAGTCGTGGCCGGGGGCGCCGTAGGTGTCGTCGTCGGTCTGGTCCATGCCGCTGGCCTCCTCCTCCAGTCCGGGCGCGTTCAGCACGCCGCGCTCGTCGAGCTTCTTGACGGCCATCGCGTCGTGGCCGGTGGCGTCGATGACGAGGTCGGCCTCGACGGCGATGGGGTCGACGCAGGTGATCTCGCGGGGGAGCGCGTGGACCGGCGTCCAGTTCATGACGATGCCGCCGACGCGGTGGTCCTCGCGGATGACGATGTCCGTGAACTCCGTCATGTTCTGCATCTTCGCGCCCGCGTCGCAGGCCGCCTTGATGAGGCCCGAACACGCTTCGGGCCCGTTGGCGACGTAGAGCCCCTCGCTGTCCTTGGACTGCTTGTGGTCCACGTCGAGTTCGTCGAGGACCTGCTGGGCCGGGTCGCGGACGGTGACCTTGTTCATCAGGAACCCGCCGAGCCAGAACCCGCCGCCGAGGTAGTTGTTCTTCTCGACGACCATCGTCTGGACGCCCCGCTCGGAGAGCTCCTTCGCCGCCATCAGCCCCGAGGGACCGCCGCCGACGATGATCACGTCGCTGTCTGAGAAGTCCATGAACTCCTCGGTCCACTCCTGGCCGATCGCTCGGGTGACTTCCGCCTCGCCGACGTCGCTGAACTGATCGAAGCCTTCCTGGCTCATATCACTTGGTGTTACCAGCCAGTGGTAAAACACCTTTCGTTATAATCTGCTTGTACAATCGACCGAACGCGAGCGCGATGGCGGGGTCGAACCGCGATGGCAACGGGACCGTTGTACAACGCGCTTATACGGCGGCCGGGGCAAGCGGGGGTATGGCACTGCGGTTGCCCAGCGAGATCGTGGTCGAGCGGTTCCTCCCGACCGCGCGGGCGATGCTGGCGACGGAACTGCACGACCGCGGGTTCACCCAGAAAGAGATAGCCGAGCGACTCGGACTCACGCAGGCGGCGGTGAGCAAGTACCTGCGGGGCGACGTGACCGTCGAGGAGCGGTTCGCCGACGACGAGCGGATGGTCGCCACCGTCGAGGCTATCGCCGAGGGGTTCGCCGACGGCTCGATGGACGGCTACGAGGCGCTGGCGGAACTGCTCGACCTCGTCCGCGCCTTCGAGGACCGGGGCCCCATCTGCGCCGTCCACGAGGAGGAGATGCCCGCGCTGGAGGGGCTGGGCTGTGACCTGTGCGTCCGCGGGACCGACGACGCGGTCCTCGCCGAGCGGGAGGCGCTGGCGGCCGTCCGCCGGGGGGCCCGCCGGGTCGCCAACGAACCGGCGATGGCCGAGCACGTCCCGAACGTGGGGACCAACGTCGGCACCGCGGTCCCCGACGCCGCCGACGCGACCGACGTGGCCGCCGTCCCCGGGCGCCTCCAGGCGGTCAACGGCCGGATCATGGTCCCCGCGGACCCCGAGTTCGGCGCCTCCCAGCGCGTCGCCGAGACGATCCGGGCGGCGATGGCCGTCGACCCCGACGTGCGTGGGGCGCTGAACCTCGCCACCTCCGACGCGTTGCTCGACGCCGCCCGCGAGCGCGGGATCGACCCCTTCGAGTTCGACGCGGACTACGACGACCGCGGCGAGCGCCTGCGTGCGGGCTTCCGCGAGCGCGGCGGCGTCCCCCGGGTCGCCTACCACGAGGGCGCGTTCGGGATCGAACCGGTCGCCTACGTCTTCGGCGAGACGGCGACCGAGGCGGCCGCCCTCGCCGTCGAGCTCGCCGAGTCGGCGCGAACGGAGTGACCACGGGAGCCGTTTCACCGACCGGTAGTATTTATTGAGTGACAGCCCCAGGTCGGGACGATGGGTCCTCGCCGCTCGACAGCGACCGTCCTCCTCGCAGCCTTGCTCGTCCTCGCCGGGTGCTCGACGCTCCTCGGCGGCGGGTCGACGCCCGCGTCGACCGACGACGGAGCGACGCCCCCGCCGACGACCGCCGACGGGTCGACCGGACCGACCGGGACTCCCTCGGCCGCCCCGGCTCCCACGGCGACCCCGAGCCCGGTAGCGACGCCGACACCCACCCCGACGGCGACGCCATCGCCAACACCCACACCGACGACGACAGCGACACCCACGCCGACCCCGACGGCGACGCCCTCACCGACGCCCGTTCCACCGGCGCGGAACCTCTCCGACGGCGTCGGCGAGAGCGACCCCGTCGTCGTCCGCGGCGGTGAGCTTCCGGTCAACGCGACCGCCGTGTACCAGCGGGTCGAGCGGGTGATGGACGCCGACGCGCCCGTACCGACGGTGCGGGTGAAAGACGACGGCCCGATCAACTTCTCGACGACGGGGCTCACCCCGGTCCGGGAAGCGCTGGGCTACCGCCGCGACGCCGGGTCGGTCGCGAGATGCGGACAGTTCTACCCCGCCTTCGCGACGGGCGACACCGTCACGATCGCGCCGGGGAACCTCTCGGCCGACGCCGTCGAGTTGATCCTCGCCCACGAGTACGTCCACATCCTTCAGGACGAGGTCGAGGGGTACGACCGTGTCAGTGACATCGAGAGATTCGCGGTCAGTCGCGCGCTCTCGGAGGGCAGCGCCGTCTACGTCGCCGACCGGTACGCCGACCGCTACGACAGGCGCTGGAACGGGGAGACGCCGCTGGCGATCCGCGAGTGCATCTACGACCGGGTCGGCGACGCCACCCGGGAACTCGCCGGCCGCTACTACTTCGGCGCGCGCCACTTCGAGCAGCGGGTCGACTCGCCGGCGAACCTCTCGGCCGTCTACCGCTCGCCGCCCCGGACGACCGAACAGGTGATCCACGGGCTCGGACCCGACGAGGAGCCCGTCGCGAACCTCTCGGTGTCGGTCCGCCAGCGCGGTCGGTGGATCGGCGACACGCGCGAGCGAGCGGGCGAACTGCGACTCCGGTCGTGGCTCCGGACCGGCGTCGACGCCGACCGCGCCGCCACCGCAGCGACCGGCTGGGGCGCCGACGAACGGCTCGCGTTCGACCGCGGCGAGCGGACCGGCGTCGCCTGGGTCCTCCGGATGGACTCCGAGAGTGACGCCGACGAACTCGCCGCGGCCCTCGACGACCTCGAAGCGACGCTGGAGTCGCGTAACGCGACGAGCGTCGAAACGGCGCGCGTCGGCGACGAGACGGTCGTCGCCTTCGCCGGTCCCGGGTCGTTCGTGGCGGACGCGGCGGCTACCGGCTCCGCGGGCGACGTGACCGTCACCGTTCCGTAGCGGAATTGTCTGACCGAACGTATTTTCGTTCTACACTTCTATCGGGCGGTATGGCGAACCGTCGAGTCCTCCCGACGCTGTCGCTCGCCGCGTTGCTCGTCCTCGCGGGGTGCGGAGCGCCGTTCGGCGCGAGTACTACACAGAGTCCGACGCCGGACTCGGCCCGCACCGAGTCGCCGGCGACACCGACCGGACAACCCGGTGGACAGGATGCGTCCCCGACCGCGAGCGACGGTGGATCGAGCGGGTCCGCGGGCGTCGGAGACAGCGAACGTGTCGCCGTCAGGAATGGGACGCTCCCGTTCAACGCGACGACGGTGTACCGACGGGTCGAGCGGCTGACGAACCGGAGCAGACCGGCTCCCGAGGTGGTGCTCGAAGACCGCGACCCGTTCGATTTCGAAACGATCGAACCGAGTCCGACGCAGGCGGCCCTCGGACTCGAAACGGGCGAGGGATCGATGGACGAATGCGGGCCAATCTATCCGGGTACGGGCGGTGACCCGGTGACCATCTCGAAGGGGAACGCCTCGGCCGAGAGCGTCGAACTGTTGCTCGTCCACGAACTCGCCCACAATTTCCGGCCGATGCCGCCGGCGTTCGCCGAGGCGGTCAGGAACGACGAGACGGCCGGCGCTATCGAGGAAGGGAACGTGGTGTACATCGTCGACCAGTACGCCGACCGCTACGACAAGCGCTGGAACGGCTACCGACCGATCGAGATGCGCGAGTGCATCTACGACCACGCCCCCGACACCTACCGGAAGCTGGCCGGGCAGATATACTACGGGGCCCGGTACACCGAGGCGCGTCTCGACTCGCCGGCGAACTTCTCGGCCATCCATCGGTCGCCGCCCCGAACCGAGGAACAGGTGGTCCACCGCCTCGCACCCGACGCGGAACCTGCCCGCGAACTCACCGTGGCAGTCGAAGCCGACGACCGCTGGGAGGTCGCGGAACGCCGCGACGGCGGTGAGATCGAACTCCGGGCGTGGCTCCACGCCGGCCTCTCGGACGAGCGCGTCGACACCGCCGCGACCGGCTGGGGCGCCGGCCGGATCGCCCGGTTCGACGCCGGAAACCGGACGGGCGTCGCCTGGGTGCTCCGCATGGACTCGGTGGCCGACGCCGACGAGCTCGCCACAGCGGTAGGCGACCTCGAAGCCGACCTGGAACGGCGCAACGCGACCAGCCTCCGCTCGACCCGCATCGGCGACGAGACGGTCGTCGCCTTCGCCGGGCCGGAGTCGTTCGCCGCGAACGCCACCGCCAGCGGGACCGCCGGCAACGTCACCGTCGCCGCGCCGTAGCCGAGTCGTTCCCTCCCGGACCGCCCCGACGCCCGCCGGCATCGCGCTTTTGTCCGTCTCGCTCCAAGCTACCGTATGCCACAGCAGGATCCCGACGACGCCGCGGTCGGCGAGCCGAGCGACCGATGGCGGGCCGACCCGGGGGCGTCGACGGGGACCGACACCGAGTGCGAGGGCTGGCGACAGGAGGCCGCCCTCCGGATGCTCGACAACAACTTAGACCCCGAGGTCGCCGAGCGACCGGTGGACCTGGTCGTCTACGGCGGGACCGGCCGCGCCGCCCGCTCGTGGGACGCCTACGACGCCATCGTCGCGGAACTGCGCGACCTGGGCGAGACCGAGACGCTGCTCGTCCAGTCCGGGAAACCCGTCGGACGGTTCGAGACGCACGAGCGCGCACCGCGAGTCCTCATCGCCAACTCGAACCTCGTCGGGAAGTGGGACACCTGGGAGCACTTCCACGAACTCGAAGCGAAGGGGCTGATCATGTACGGGCAGATGACCGCCGGGTCGTGGGCCTACATCGGCACCCAGGGCATCGTCCAGGGCACCTACGAGACGCTGGCCGAAGCGGGCCGCCAGCACTTCGGCGGTTCGCTGGAGGGCCGGATCGTCGTCACGGGCGGACTCGGCGGGATGGGCGGCGCACAGCCGCTGGCGGTGACGATGAACGGCGGGGTCTGCATCGCCGCCGAGGTCGACGAGGCCCGCATCGACCGCCGCATCGGAACGGGCTACTGCGAGGCGAAGACCGACGACCTCGACGAGGCCATCGAGCGCGCCGAGGCGGCCGCCGAAGCGGGCGAACGATACTCCGTGGGGGTGCACGCGAACGCCGCCGATACGCTCGAAGCGATGCTCGAACGGGGATTCGTCCCCGACATCGTCACCGACCAGACGGCCGCCCACGACGCGCTGGAGGGGTACTACCCGTCGGGCTACACGGTGGCGGAGGCCGACGAGTTGCGCGAGCGCGACCCCGAGCGCTACGAGCGCGAGAGCCTGGCGACGATGGAACGGCACGTCGACGCCATCCTCGAACTGCAAGAGCGGGGCGCGGTGGCCGTCGAGTACGGCAACAACATCCGCGGGCAGGTCGCCGACCATCGTGACGAACGGGCCAACAGCGACGGCGACCCGCCGTGGCCGCTCTCGGGCGCGACCGGCCGCGAGCGCGAGGCCTTCGACTTCCCCGGGTTCGTCCCCGCGTACGTCCGCCCCCTCTTCTGCGAGGGGAAGGGACCGTTCCGCTGGGTGGCGCTGTCGGGCGACCCCGCCGACATCCACCGGACCGACGAGGCCGTCAAGGAACTGTTCCCCGAGAAGGAGGCGCTACACCGCTGGATCGACCTCGCCCGGGAACAGGTGTCGTTCCAGGGGCTACCCGCGCGGGTCTGCTGGCTCGGCGCGGCCACGGATTCGGAAGGGCTCACCGAGCGCGCCCGTTTCGCCCTGCGGATCAACGACCTCGTCGCGGACGGCGAGATCCGGGCGCCCGTGGTCGTCACGCGGGACCACCTCGACGCCGGCAGCGTCGCCTCGCCGAACCGGGAGACGGAGGACATGCGGGACGGCTCGGACGCGGTCGCCGACTGGCCGATCCTCAACGCCCTGCTCAACTGCGCCGCGGGCGCGGACATCGTCTCCGTCCACGACGGCGGCGGCGTCGGCATCGGCAACGCCCTCCACACCAACAACCACGTCGTCCTCGACGGCTCCGACCTGGCAGCTGAGAAGGCCAGACGCGTGTTCACGACCGATCCCGGCACGGGCGTCGTCCGCCACGCCGACGCGGGCTACGAGTCGGCGCTCGGACAGGCCCGCGAATCGGGCGTCGCCGTCCCGATGGAGGACCGGGATGAGTGACGAGACCAGCGCCGACCTGCTGACCGAGCCTCCGGGGTGGACCGGTCCCTCCGCGGACCCCAACGACGAGCAGTTCGGCCACGTCGTCGAACCGGCGGAGCTCGACGCCCTCGACGAGTACGGCGCGGTGTTCGTCGGCGAACCGTACGACGGCGCGGTGATCGGCCGCCGCGGCGCGGCCGAGGGCCCGGCCGCGATCCGCGAGTCGCTCGCCGCGGCGAAGACCCACCACGTCGATGTCGGCCCGGTCTCGGTCGCCGGCGACCCCGCCGACGCGGACGGCGAGAACGTCCCGCACGAGCGGGTCCACGGCCCGACCGGCCCGGCCGTCGGACTCGGCGACCTGGGGGACGTGGTGTTGCCGGACAGCGACGCCGAACTGTCGGTCGCGGCCGTCCAGGAACGCGTCCGCGCGGTGACCGAGCGGCTCTACGGCCGGGGCGTCGTCCCGGTCTTCCTCGGGGGCGACAACTCGCTGACCTACCCGAACGCCGCGCCGCTCCTCGACGGGGGATCGCTGGGCGCCATCAGTTTCGACGCCCACCTCGACTGCCGACAGATCCGCGACGGGACCGGGCCCACCAGCGGCACGCCCTACCGACAGCTGTTCGCCGAGGGCCTCGACGAACTCGCCGTCGTCGGCGCCCGGAACTTCGAGACCGCCACCGCCTACCACGACTTCCTCCACGAGCAGGGCGGGCGCGTCTTCACGCCCGCCGACGTGGCCGACGACCCCATCGACGCGATGGACGACGCCATCGCATCGCTGGGCGACGTGGACGCCATCTACGTCAGCGTCGACCTCGATGTCCTCGACGCGGCGGCCGCGCCGGGCGTCAGCGCGCCGACGCCGGGGGGGCTCTCCACCCGGGAGCTGTACCGGCTACTCGAACACGTCGCGACCCACGGCCGCGTGGCGGGCTTCGAGGCCGTCGAGTGCGCGCCGCCCCTGGAGGAGGGCGGCCGCACCGCCGACGCCGCCGCCCGCGCCGTCGCGCACTTCCTCGCCAGCCTCGCCGCGCCGAAGGGTCGCCACTCCCGCAGGGGGGCCCTCGATGGCTGAGCTGACCGCCGTCGTCCACGGCGCCGCCGAACTCGCCACCGCGACGGGCACTCTCGACAGTGACGACCCCGCCGGGGTCCGCTCCGGCGCCGCGGTCGCGGTCGTCGACGGCGAGATCGCGGCCGTCGGTCCGACCGAGGAGGTCACCCGGGAGTACCCGCCCGAGAACGCCGCTCACGCGGTCGACGCCCATGGCCGGGCCGTCGTTCCGGGCTACGTCGACTCCCACACCCACGCCTGCTTCGCGGGGGACCGCTCCGACGAGTTCGAGGCGAAACTGCGAGGGACGAGCTACGGCGAACTGCTCGCGAGCGGCGGCGGCATCCACCGCACCGTCCGCGCGACGCGGGCCGCGGGCGACGAGGAACTGCTGGGGAACCTGCTCGACCACCTCGACGTGATGGTCGCCCACGGCACCACCACCGTCGAGGTGAAGTCGGGCTACGGCCTCGACACCGAGACCGAACTGCGGATGCTCGACGCTATCGACCGCGCCGACCGGCGCCACCCCGTCGACGTGGTCCCGACGTTCATGGGCGCCCACGCCGTCCCCAGGCCGGCGGACCGTCCGGACGACGAGTACGGCGAGGGCGACCCCGTCGACGCCGACGACTACGTCGACCGCGTGGTCTCCGACCAGCTCCCCGCAGTCGACGACCAGGGGATCGCGGAGTTCTGCGACGTGTTCTGCGACGAGGGCGCGTTCACCGTCGACCAGTCGCGGCGCGTCCTCGAAGCCGGAGCCGAGCGCGGGCTCACTCCGAAGGTCCACGCGGAGGAACTCGCCCATCGCGGCGGCGCGGAACTCGCCGCCGAGGTCGGCGCCGCCAGCGCCGACCACCTCCTGCACGCCACCGACGAGGACGTGGCGGCGCTCGTAGAGGGTGACGTGACGCCCGTGCTCCTGCCGGGGACCGCCTTCGGCCTCGGCGCCGACTACGCCGACGGCCGGGCGATGGTCGATGCGGGCGCGCCCGTCGCCGTCGCCACCGACTTCAACCCGAACTGCCACTCCCAGAGTATGGGCTTCGCGAGCGCGCTGGCCTGCGTCGAGATGGGGCTGACGCCCGCCGAGGCGCTCGTGGCGACCACCCGCAACGGTGCCCGCGCACTCGACCGCCCCGACCTGGGCGCCCTCCGGGAGGGCGCGCCCGCCGATCTGGTCGTTCTCGACGCGCCCTCGCACGTCCACGTCCCCTACAGCTACGGGGTCAACCGCGTCGCCACCGTCCTGAAGGACGGTCGGCCGGTCGTCGGCCCCGAGTGGACCGGCGAGCGCGACGCGTCCGGCGAACGGTGGGGCGACGGACACGGCGGCGACCCGGGAGGCGAGAGCGATGACTGAATCGCCGGTCGTCCTCGACGGCGAGTCGCTGACGCCGGAAGACGTGGCCGCGGTCGCCCGGGAGGGGGCCGAAGTCGCCGTCGCCGAGGACGCGCGAGAGGCCGTCCGCGCCGCCCGCGAGCGCGTCGAGGACGTGGTCGGGAGCGACGAGGCCGTCTACGGCGTCAACACGGGCTTCGGCGAACTCGTCGACGAGCGCATCCCCCGCGAGGAGGTCGCACAGCTGCAGACCAACCTCCTGCGGAGTCACAGCGCGGGCAGCGGCGAGGAACTTCCCACCGAAGCGGTCCGCGCCATGCTCGTCGCCCGGATCAACGCGCTCGTCAAGGGGTACTCCGGCGTCCGCGAAGTCGTCGTCGACCACCTCGCGGCGTTGCTGAACGAAGGTGTCCACCCCGTCGTCCCGCGGACGGGGAGCCTCGGCGCCAGCGGCGACCTCGCGCCGCTGGCCCACGCCACCCTCGTCCTCCTCGGCGAGGGCGAAGCCGAAATCGAGGGCGAGCGCCTCGACGGCGAGGCGGCGCTCGCCCGCGCGGGCCTGGAGCCGCTGACGCTGGGCGCCAAGGAGGGGCTGGCGCTCATCAACGGCACGCAACTGACGGTCGGGGTCGGCGCCCTGCTGATCGTCGACACCGAGCGACTCGTGCGGGCGGCCGACATCGGCGGCGCGCTCACGACCGAGGTCACGATGAGTTCGACGGTGCCGAGCCACCCGGCGATCCAGGCGGTCCGCCCGCACGACGGCCAGGCCGCCAGCGCCGCGAACCTCCGGCGGCTGACCGCCGACTCGGGGATCGTCGACTCCCACCGCAACTGCGACCGCGTGCAGGACGCCTACTCGACGCGCTGTCTCCCGCAGGTCCACGGCGCCGTCCGCGACGCCGTCGCCCACCTCCGCGAGGCGGTCGAGACGGAACTGAACAGCGCCACCGACAACCCGCTCGTCTTCCGGCGCGATTCGATCGCCGACCGGACCGACGACGGGGCCACGGCCGCCGCCGACCGCGCCAGCGGCACCGACCGCGCCGCGGTCCTCTCGGGCGGGAACTTCCACGGCGAACCGCTCGCGCTCCGCCTGGACTACCTCACGAGTGCACTGACCGAACTCGCCGCGATCAGCGAGCGCCGCGTCGACCGCATGCTCAACCCCAACACCCAGGAGCCGCACCTCCCGCCGTTCCTCACCACCGAGCCGGGCCTCCGATCGGGCTACATGATCGCCCAGTACACCGCCGCCGCGCTCGTCAACGAGTGTCGGGCGACAGGCCGCCCCTCGACGGACAACACGCCGGTCAGCGGCAACCAGGAGGACCACGTCAGCATGAGCGCCACCGCTGCCTGGGGCGCCCGCGAGACGGCCGACCGCGTCGCCCGCGTCCTCGGGGTCGAACTCCTGTGCGGTGCCCAGGCCGCCGAGTTCGTCGACGACGACCTCGCCCCCGGTCGCGGTAGCGGCGCGGCCTACGAGGCCGTCCGCGAGCGCGTCCCGCCGCTGGAGGAAGACCGCCCGCTCGCCGACGAGATGGCCGCCGTCGCCGACCTCGTGACCGGTGGAACCCTCGAAGACCGGGTGAACGCGGCGCTCGACGAGCCGCTGGACTGACTCGCCCGCACTGACCTCGCCACCCGGGCGTCGCCCCGCTCAGGCCTCGCCGTCCCCCTCCTCCTCGCCGTTGCCCTGCCCGTCGCTGTCCTCCCGGATCGCCCGCTCGGCGGCCGCCAGCGCCTCGGCGGCGTCGAACTCGGCGACGATAGATTCGAGGGTCTCGCGGTCGGCGTCGGACAGATCGCGGGCGTGTTCGGTGATCCCCGGGACCGCGCGGATCACGTTGTCGACGATCGGCACGTCGGCGGCCCGCGCCGAGCGCGACATCGGGTTGAGGTCGATCACGATTTCGACTTTCCCCATCTCGCCCAGCGCCTCGGCGCGGTCGCCGTCCTCCAGCGGGACGAGGACGGCGTCGGCGTCGCCGATGCCGTCGGCGTCGACCTTCGCCCGTTCGTGGTCCAGGCCGGGGATCCGTCCGTCGGCGGTCAGTCCCTTCACTTCGCTCGCGCCGTGTTCGCGGAGGTGGTCGGCGATCCGCTCCATCCGCTCGTCGGTCCGGTTGAACAGGTTCACCTCGATGTCGGCGCCCGTCGCCTCCGCGAGGTCCACGACCTCGCCGGGGACCAGCGCGGCGACGTTGCCGTTGACCGAGAGGACGGGGTGGTCGGCCAGCAGGAGGTGGGCGGCCGCGGCTCGCTCGGCGGCGTCGGCGGAAGGGATCGTCCGCTCGCCGAGCAGGTAGTCGAACGCCTCGCCGCGGCCCTGCGCGATGAGCCCCTGGCGGGAGGTGATCCCGGCGTCGACGCCCGCCTCGATGCGGTGGCGGGTGAGCAGCGACTCGTATCGGGGGTGGCTCTCCGGAATCTCGATGTCCGCGTCGGTCATGCCCGGAGACTCGCGGGCGAGCGCCGAAAAGCCGACGTTTCCGGGTGGGTCCGAACACGAGCGGTCGGCCGCGACCGGCCGGCCACTCACTCCACGTCGATCCGGTGGCCGGCGGCCGGGCCGCACTCCTCGAAGAGGGCGCCCAGGAGCTTGCGTTGGGCGGCCCGGAGGTGCTGGGAGAACGTCGACGGCGAGATGTCCAGCCCCGCGGCGACCTCGGCGCCGGTCGTCTCGCGCGGCCGCTCGAAGTAGCCGGCCCGGTAGGCGGTCACCAGCACCTCCAGCTGGCGGTCCGTGAGCTCTCTGGTGAGCACGTCCTGGACCTGGTGGCGCAGAAAGAGCGGCCCCTCGGAGGGGCGGTCGCGCTTCGCGACCAGTTCGACCGACGGGTGGTCCTCCAGCACGGTGTCGACGACGGCGCCCGCGTCGCGGGAGGGGAGGACCTCGGCGACGACGCGGCCGTCACCCTCTTCGGCCCACAGGTCGCGGATGAACGCCGCCTCGTCGACCAGCGTCGTCGCGACGCACTCGCCGGGCTCGTCGACCTGGCAGACCACGACCCCGTTGTCGGTGTGGCGGTCGACCAGCCGCTCCTCGACGGGTTCGGCCTCGGTGAGCCGCTCGACGGTCGCGGGCGAGGCGTCGCGCACCTCGAAGAACTCCAGGTACTCGCCGTCCGTGCGGGGTAGCAACTCCCGGAGGATCCACCGACAGGAGCCCCGCTCCGACCCGCTGACGAACGGGTACTCGGCGCTGTTCACCCGGAATTCGAGCTCCGTCGGCTGGTCGGTTGGCGGCGCCATGCTAGTATCTAGCACGCGCTCTCGGCGGGAAGTGCCTTGCGCCGCTCGCGACGAACGGGTACACCGGGGACGGAGCCCGGCGGCGTCGGTCACCTCGCATACTGGTTCGAACCCTCGGCGTCGAACCGGGGGCGTTCGGTCCCGTCGGTCGCCGACGCGGCCGCCGCGCTCAGCTCCGTCGAGAGCGCGAACACCGCCCGTTCGTGTGCGCCCTTCGAGCGGTGGACCGCCGTCGGTGTGACCGCCATACCGTCGTACTCGTCGAACCCGCCGGTCGCCACGTCGCGCTCGTCCTCGAACTCCCGGCGGACCAGCGCGAACAGCGCGTGCAGGTAGAGTGATTCGCATTTTCGCATGGGTGAGTCGTGAACGGCCCCGCGCCGTCGCAGTCGGGTCGGGGTTGGGGCGCGGGCCCGGATGGGTGGAGTGGGAAACGGTCGGACCGATACCGTGCGCATCGTCGGTCCGTCGGTCACGAGGGTCGGATGGGATGAAAAACGAATACCTGATTACTACGGTCCGCCGCCATCGGGGGGTAAGCGGGTCCTACTCGGGCGACGAGCGCTCGCGGGGCGGGGCCAGCAGCGTCGCCCCCGTCGGGTCGATCCGGCAGACCGTCGGGTCGTAGCCCGCGTCCGTCAGCCCGGTGTCCAGCGCCACGACCGTCCGCCCGAGCATCCCCATCGTCGCCTCGCCGTCCGCCTCGGCCACGTCGGTCACCACCTCGTACACCCGGTCGGGGAGCAGTTCCGCCTCGCGGGCGAACTGCCGGGAAGCCGCCATGAACCGCCCCAGCGTCGGTTCCTCGACGAGCCGCGAGAGCGCCCGCTCGCCCGCCGTCGAGATGGGGTCGGTGTCGCCGCCGATCACCTCGCTCGTCGACAGCTCGCCGAACGTCTGGAACTCGACCCGGGAGCGAGCGGGCACCGCGTCCATCCGGTTGTGCTGTGGGCTCCCCGGCTCCAGCCGGACCGGGACGCCGCCGTGGAGCTGCCCGACCACGTCGCCCAGCCCGGTGCCGGCCTGGACCTCCGCGCCGTGGGCGACCGTCGCGAGTTCGTACGTCGAGAGCCGCCGGTCGAGCAGGTCGTTCGTCGCCAGCGCCGCCCCGAGCGCCATCGCGCCGGAGACGCCGAACCCCGAGCCGACCGGCAGGTCCGTCACCCCGCGGACCGCGACGGTCGCCTCCAGCGCGTCGAGCGCGCGCTCGACCGCCTCGATCTCGACGGTCTCGTCGTTCAGCGTCACCTCGACCGCCTCGGCGGGCCGGACGGTCACGGTCACGCCCTCCGAGAGCGCCAGCCCCGCGCCGCGCGAGCCCGCCTCCGTCGGGTCGTCGGCCCCGTCGACGGTGAAAAAGCCCGTCACGTGCCCCGGGACGAACGCCCGTGCCACCGCTGTCATACTCGCCCGTCGGCGCGGCGCCGGTAATGCGTTTCGTCCTCGGAGCGTCGGCGGACGGCGCCGGTCAGGCCCTGTCGGGCTCGCGGTCGCGCTCGTGGCCGGGTTCGGGTTCGTCGGCCCGCTCGCGTCCGTCGACCCGGTCGCGTTCGCGGTCGTCCTCGGTCTCGCCGGCGAGGAACGTCTCGGCGTCGTCGATCGATTCGGTCTCCAGCAGGCGCTCGACGCGCCGTTCGAACTCCGCGTCGTCGATCTCGCCGGCGGCGTAGCGCGCCCGCAGTTCCGCCAGCGCGTCGTCGGTCTCATCGTCGCGCTCCCGGTCGCGGCGCCACTCGGGGCCTCCGCGTCCGCGCCCGTGCTCGCGCTCCCGGTCGCGCCTGGACTCGTAGTACTTCGCCAGCGCGACCGCCAGCGGCATCCCGCCGCCGAAGCCCACCGGGAACGCCACCCAGAAGTAGTCGACGCCCAGGAACATCAGCGAGAACGCCACCCCGAGCGTCAGGAAGGTGACGGCGCCGGTCGCCACGCCGACGAGCGGGCTCTCCTCCTCGTCGGCGTCGGGATTCGGTTCCGCGGCCATACCGGACCGACGGGTGCCCCGCATTTGTATTTTCCTCGACACGGTCGGGGCGAGGGGCGCGGGCGGCGCGGCGGACGACCGCGACCGGCGTCGACGCCGCCAGCGACGGCGGCGACCCACAGAGTTATTGTATACGATGGGAGACACCGTATCGAGTATGCCGTCAGTCAGCGCGCGCCTCCCCGGCGAGGAGAAGGAGGAACTGGACGCCGTCGCCGAACTGCTCGACGAGGACCGCTCCACGACGATCCGGAAGGCCCTGCGGGAGGGGCTGGCCGAACTGCGCGTCCGGCGCGCGGTCGAGCGCTACCAGTCCGGCGACGCCTCGGTCGCCGAGGCCGCCCGCATCGCCGGCGTCTCGCTCGGCGAGTGGCTGGAGATCGCCCACGAGCGCAACCTCACCACCCAGCTGGCCGCCGAGGACCTGAGCGACGACGCCTTCACCGCCCAGGAACTGTGACCCGCATCTACGTCGGCCCCACGACGCTGTACGCGCTCGGCCAGGTGGGCGAGCTGGACCTCCTGGAGAGCTTCGACGGCCGGCTCGTCGTCCCCGAGGTGGTCGAGGCCCAGGTGACGACCGAGCCCGCCCGGAGCGCGCTGGAGGGGTTTCTCGACGAGACCGACGTGTCGACGGCGGTCCCCGACGCCGCCTACGAGCAGGCCGTCGAGGTCGTCGGCATCGAGGAGGGCACCCACGAGGCGGCGATGCTCGCCGGCGTCGTCGCCCACGCCGACCCGAACGACCGCCACGCCGTCGCCGTCGTCTCCGAGGACCGCCGCGTCCGCCGGCTCGCCGAGGGCCTGGGCGGCGCGGTCACCAGCAGTTTCGGCGTCGTCGCCCGCGCCGCCGCCGAGGACAAGTACCTCTCCCGGTCGCAGGCCCGCCGGATCGTCCGCCGCATCGACGCCAACGGCATCCAGATGACCGGCGAGATGCGGTCGCAGGCCGTCGGCGCGGTCGGGGACTAGGACCAGCGTCCGCGCGCCCGTCTCTCGGCTCGCAATCGCTCGATGCAGGCAGTAGCTGTCGCGGCGAGCGGTCGCGGTGAGCGGTCGCGGCGAGCGGTCGCGGTGAGCGGTCGCGGCGAGCGGTCGCGGTGAGCGGTCGCGGCGAGCGGTCGCGGTGAGCGGTCGCGGTGCGGTCGGCGCGCGCTGGAGCGCGCTTTCATGCGCGCGACCGTAGCCGCGCGAGGGATGAGAAGCGCAGCTTGCGAGCATCGCAATCGGTTGGGGAGGTTCGTGGCTGTCTGCGGTGCTGTGCGGTCGCAGTCCTGGCGGACTGAAAGGGCGAGGCGCGCTCGCGTCCATTTTAGTCGCCTGAGCGACCCCTATCCGCGCGGGCGGTGCGGAGAGCGCGGATATGTCGCTCAGCGACCGCGAGCGGGCCGAGGGCTTTCATCGCTTGCTGTCGAGTGCGGTACCGACTCCAGCTAGCGAGCGGGCCGAGGGCGTTCAGCGCACACCGTCGCGCACAGTCGCAACCGACGCTACTCCCCTACGGCCTCCTCGACGATCTCGATCTCCTCGTCGGTCAGCCCGTACAGTTCGTAGACGATCTCGTCGATCAGCTCGTCGGTGCGTTCGATCTTCCGTTCCAGTTCCTCGGCCCGGGCCGTCGTCTCGCGGTAGCTCGCCAGCCCCGCCTCCACGTCGGCGACCCGCGGCAACGTCAGCGCGCGCAGGCGGTCGACCAGGGAATTCGTCTTCGTCGCCGTCTCCCGGAAGCCCGCGAACCCGCCCGCCTCCTCGACCGCGACGGGCACGAACGCCTCGATCAGGTCCGCCTCCGTCTCCGAGAGGTCCGTGATCCGGAGGGCTGGAGCCATATCGAGCTACACCTCGTGCTATCCGGGAGATTTCCGGTACCGAACTGCGAGATTTACCAAAGAGAGCTAATCCTTCAAGAAGTTCTAAGTACACTGCAACGAGACACTATCCTCATCTCACGATGTCGGATCAGTCTCGTATTTTCAGAGTTGCCTGCGCGAACGAGAAGGCGAAGAGCAATCTCCAGCGTACGGTGAAGGACGGAGTCGGTGAAGAGATATATCGGTCACATACGAGTGTCGATGGACTCGAAGGAAAGGTCTCAATCTGGGGCATTCCAAATCCGAGTTCCACTTGGGATGATCTCGATGCCGGCGATTACGTTCTGTTCTATACCGGTGCCGACGGCGAGGACGGTGTACGAAAGTACAGCTACGGCGGGCAGGTACTCGCGAAAGAGCACAATCCGGAACTCCGTAAAGAACTCTGGGAGGTCTACACCCGGGTTTGGGGAAGTGAGGGGAAGGAATCCGACGACCCATGGGACTACATCATCTACTTCTCCGAGACCTTCCCGCTCGACATTTCGAGTGAAGAACTTCACGGGTTCGACGGACTGACCAAGACGTACATCCAGCAGTCGTTCGTCTCCTACGGCGACGACGGCCACAGGGCTATCCGCGAGAAATTCGGTTCGGTGGACGAGTACATCGAAGCGCGACGAACGGATACGAATCCCGGTGAAGATACCGAATCTGATGCACTACCGGAGCCCGATATCAGAGACAAACTTGCGCTCTCTCCGGTGGATATCGAACTGCCTCCGGACCTCGTTTTCGAGGACACTGAGCGATTAGAGGGGCAGATCGAAGCGGCACTGAATTCCGGCAAACACATCGTGTTCACCGGACCACCGGGAACCGGCAAAAGCCGACTGGCGCGGTCGGTGTGTGAACAGGTTCAGGAATCTCCCGAAGTCGACGGATACACGTTCACGACAGCGACGGCCGAGTGGAGCACGTTCGATACCATCGGTGGATACGCCCCGACGGGTGATGGCAACCAGTTATCGTTCGATCCGAGACTCTTCCTTCGCTGTTTTCGGGATCAGAACGGCGATATTCAGAACAAGTGGTTGGTCATCGACGAACTGAACCGGGCGGACATCGACAAGGCGTTCGGACAACTCTTCTCCGTTCTTTCGAAGGATTCCGTCGAGTTGCCTTACGAGCGGGAGAACCGAGTACGGATCGAGTGGATCGACGAGGAGACTGCTGATGGGACGATCGAAGAAGTGGTCGGAGACGGGGATCGGTTCCCCGTCACCCCGTCGTGGCGACTGCTCGCGACGATGAACACGTACGACAAGACATCGCTGTACGAGATGAGTTACGCGTTCATGCGGCGGTTCGCCTTCGTCCGGATCAGCGCGCCGGATATCCCCCAGTCAGACGGAGAAATCGAGGATCTCATGCACCAGTACGCCGACGCCTGGGGACTGGATGTCGAAGACCGGGACCGGGAACGACTCATCGGCATCGGTCGGATCTGGCGAAAGATGAACCACGCGATCGACGACCGCGCTATCGGCCCAGCGCTCGTCAAAGACATGCTCGAATACACGCGGGAAAACGAGACGCTCGCGCTGGAAGACCGCCTTACCGAGGCGGTTGTCAGCTTCATTTTCCCTCAACTCGAAGGCGTTCCCAAACGGGAACAGATCGTCGAACAGATCGCCTCTGTCGAACAGATCGACGAACACGAACTCGACAACGCCGCCAGAGATATGCTCCAGGTGAGTTTCCTCAGCAATGGATAGGGACGAACTCCTGAACAATCTCACGCAGGATATCCTGGCGTACGCGATGCACGGGGCGTTTCCCGAGCAGAAGGTCGCCCGTTCGATCAAGCCCGACGAACTTGACCAGCGGTTCGAAGACTACGGATTGCTGTTGGACCTTCACTTTATCCTTCAGGAGGACGTGCTCGAATTCGTTCGGGCGCTTCCGAAACGACTCCGGAGCGTACGAACGGAGACGGAGACCGTATCGAGGACCCGGAGAGGCGGCGTAGACGGTCACATCGACTGGAACGCGACGGTGAAGAAGCGCTATACCGAGAGCCCTCGGGATACCTCACTGTTTGTCTGCACGAACCGGTCCGAGGATTACGATATTCCCGAGAACGTCGTGCTGAAACATCTGCTCTCGGTGATCCATACGACGGTTACAGAGGCCGAAGAGTACCTCCGTGGCGAGTACGAGTGGGTGACAGAGACGTGGAAAGGAAGCGAGGCGCTGATCGACGAGTTGAAACGGATCGTGGAACGGAACGTCCACGTCCGCCGGATTCGGGACCCAGAGGTTTACGAGCCGACCGAGCAGATGCTAACGACCGCAGAGGGCTCTCGGGACGTGATCTACCGGGAGGCAGCTGAACTGCTCCGGGACCGGGCATCACTCTTCGCCGGCGACGAGGACGCGCTTCACGATCTTCTCGACCAGACGGCCATCACACCCGACGACGACCACGCACTGTTCGAACTGTTCGTCCTGTTCCGGTTCGTCGCTACTATCGAAGACATTCGCGACAGTGACTTCCAGTTCAAGACGATCGCGACAGGCCGACAGGAGATCGCCAGACTGGAAGGCGAGAAAGATATCGTCCTCTACCACGACAACTCCGCGGCAGACAGGGACCTCTCCTTCGTCTCCGACGTTCCGGAGGCGGAAGACCGGTTGCTGTCACGGACCGAGAAGGTCCAGACGGTCGCGCGAAACGTCGCGAACAGTTACTTCAGTGACCGTAGCTTCCGGAATCACACCGGCCGACCCGACGTGATCGTGATGGAAGTCATCGACGAGGACGCAAACAGGAACGAGTACCTCATCGCCGAGGTGAAGAATAGCCGCCGGACCGACACGATCCGCGAAGGGATCAAGGAGACCGCGGAGTACCTGGCCTTCCTCCGGGTCAACGACGAGTTCGTCTTCGGTGAGCCTGAGTCGGAAGACTACTTCGGGACGGGCTGGAACGGACTGCTCGTCACGCAGGACCTCGACGAGGAGACCACGTCACTCGACGAGCAGTCGGACAACGAGATCAAGATCCTCCAGGCGTCGGAACTCGAATCCCGCCTCGGTGACGTTCTTGCAAACATCGTCTGAACAGAGGTGCGATCCGGATACTCGGCAAACATCGGCATAGTGTTCCCTCTCAGCTACTCCCATCCGAAGCGGTTTTACGGTCCCGCGAGGTGTGTGCGAGTATGCAGAGGCCGTGGGACGACTGGGACCACATCCTGAAGGTCGACCCGGACAAGGACCTGGTCGACGGCGAGACCTACGAGGACGTCGTCACCTGTGGCACGGACGCCATCGAGGTGGGCGGGACGACGGGCGTCACCGAGGAGAAGATGGCCGACGTGGTCGAGGCCTGCGCCGAGTACGACGTGCCGCTGTACGTCGAGCCGTCGAACCCCGCCAACGTCGTCCACCGCGGCGGCGTCGACGGCTACCTCGTGCCCGCGGTCCTCAACGCCGGCGACATCGCGTGGCTCTCCGGCGTCCACAAGGAGTGGGTCCGCATCGACGACGACATCGACTGGGCGCGCACCTTCACCGAGGGGTACATCGTCCTCAACCCCGACTCCGCCGCCGCCACGCTCACCCAGTCCGACTGCGACCTGTCCCCCGAGGACGTGGCCGCCTACGCCGAGGTCGGCGAGCGGATGCTCGGCCAGGAGATCGTCTACGCCGAGTACTCCGGCACGTTCGGCGACCCCGAGGTCGTCGCCGCCGCGGCCGACGCGCTGGACGAGGCCACCCTCTTCTACGGCGGCGGCATCCACGACTACGAGTCGGCCAACACGATGGCCGAACACGCCGACACCGTCATCGTCGGCGATCTGGTCCACGACGAGGGCGTCGACGCCGTCGCCGAGACCGTCGAGGGCGCGAAAGACGCCAAGGCGGCGACCGTCTCGGACTGACGACGCCCGCCCGCCGCGGCGGAGACCGCACACCTCGTCTCCGACGGTGAAAGACGTGTGACTGAGACGTGACCTCTCACGGCGACCCACATAGTCCTTGAGCGATAGTATCAACATAAGACACTTACAGCGAAGTGTGCATCACCGAGGTGTGACCGACGAAGGCGGCTTCCGCCCGCGACGGCGAACGCTCCTGAAAGCCGGGGCCGTTTCCCTCGCTGGAGCAACGGCGGGGTGCTCCGGTTCGGACGACGAGGCGGATCTAGACATCGAGGATGTCTCGGCCGAGATCACGGACACTCCGAGGCTGCACGTGACCATGGTAGTGACCAACGATGGAGACGGCGTCGGAAACCCATGGGGGAAGGTCAAGATCGAACGCGAGGGGGGTCTCGTCGGGAGAAAGAAGCAGAAGATGACCGTGATTCCACTCAGCGAAAGCGTCCTCGAAGGGACGTTCAACTTCCCCGATTACGACTCGGACGCGACCTACACCGTCTCGGGGACGATATCCGGCCACGACTGGGTCACTGCCGACGAGTGACCCCCTGCCCAAGCGTTTTCACTCGTCGTCGCCACGGTACTAGTGGTGTGCCACCATGTGTCACGAATACGCTACCCGCGTCTGGAATCGTGAGCCCGAAGACGAGGAACGCGAGCCCGAGTCGGCCGACGAGATGCCGGCGTTCGCCAACGAGGAGGGCAGCGAGGACGTCGAAGTGCTCACCGACGGCGGCGACGAGTCGTAAACCGGCCCGTTTTTTCGCGGACGCAGAACCGAAAAGCGGCGGGTCCGCTCAGAAGACGGTCCGTTCGAGCAGGCGCCCGAGGCGGCCGGGGCGCCGGGGCGCCGACGGGCGGACGGTGATGACGCCCGCGCCGGGGCGGGAGGCGTCGGCCGAGCGGACGGCCAGGTCGCCGTCGTCGGTGGTGATGACCAGCGAGCGCTCACCGGGGGCGGCCGAGCGGACGCCCTCGACGTCGGTGTCGTCGACGACGCGCGAGTCGACCGGGACCGAACAGAGGTCGGCCAGCGAGTCGTGGTAGTCACCGACGGCGTCGCCCCGCTCCGGCGGGTCCTCGGAGTCGACGACGTGGACGAGTTCGAGCCGGGCGTCGTGTTCGGCGGCCAGGGCGTCGCCGATGCGGACCTTCGTCGGGTCGAAGGGTCCGCGGTCGGTGACCAGCGTCACCGCGTCGAGGGCGTCGAGGTCGCCGGCGTCGACGGTGACGTGGTCGAACGAGCCGTGGTCGCGGCCGCCGAGCAGGCGGGAGATCCGGTCGTCGGTCCGCGGGCCGGTGACGACCAGGTCGAACTCGTGGTCGGCGGCGAAGTTCGCGAGCGCGCGCTCGGGGTCGTGGCTGACGACCTCGCCGTACTCGACGGGCACGTCGAACTCCGCGAGCAGGCGGTCGGTGCGCTCCTCGAAGGCGCGGTCCGCGTCCGACCGGACGCCCTCGGCGTAGTCCAGCGGCGTCTGGTCGGGCACGCGGTCGAACTGGACGACCGTGACCGTGCCGTCGTCGCTGCGGGCGAGGCCGGCGGCCACCTCCAGGAGCGTCCGCTCGCGGGACTCGCCGGCGCCCTCTTCGAGCGCGACGAGCACGTCGGTCTCGTCGGCGTCGTGGAACGCCGAGCCCGTCTCGGCGACGGCCTCGCGGTCGATGCGCCGGCGGACGGCGTCGGCGGCAACGCCCTGGCGCCGGACGCGGCTGTGGCCGTAGGCGAAGTACCAGCCGACGCCGCCGAGCGTGATGACGACCGCGCCGACCAGCGGGAGCCACCCCATCTGCGTGAGGAGGACGAGCCCGCCGACGACGCCGAACACCTGGATCCAGGGGTACAGCGGCGCGTGGTAGGTCGGTTCGTACTCGACGTCGCTCGTCCGAAACGCCACGACGGCGACGTTGACGAGGACGAACACGAGGATCTGGAACGCGCTCGCGAGTTTGGCGATCTCCATGATCGGGACGAACGCGATGAGCGCGAGCATGACGAGCCCGGTCAGCGAGATCGAGGTCGTCGGCGTGTTGAACCGCTCGCTGATGGTCGACAGCGACGGGGGCGCCAGCTTGTCGCGGCTCATCGCGAAGGGGTACCGCGACGAGGAGAGCAGGCCGGCGTTGGCCGTCGAGATCAGCGCGAGGATCGCCGCGGCGACGACCACGACGAGGCCCGCGGTGGGCATCGTCGCCGCCGCCACGTCCGCGACGGGAGTGTTCGAGCCGGCGATGCCCTCGGGGGCGACGCCGACGATGACGGCGACGATGAGCACGTACAGCAGGGTCGTGAACCCCAGCGAGTAGATCATCCCCTTCGGGATGACGCGACCGGGGTCCTCGACCTCCTCGGCGACGCTGGCGATCTTCGTGACCCCCGCGTAGGAGACGAACACGAAGCCGGTCGCGGCGAGGATCCCGCCGCTGCCGGCGTCGAAGAAGCCGTCGAAGGCGACGCGCTCGACGGCGCCGCCGCTCCCGACGACGAACCAGGCCATCGCCGCGAGCATCGCGGCGACGATGACGACCTGCAGGCGGCCGGTCTGCTTGGCGCCGAAGAGGTTCACGACGATGAGCACGGCCGCGAGCCCGAGCGCGACGGGCTTGACCGGCAGGTCGAACAGGAGGACGAGGTAGGGGACGCCGCCGACCAGGGCGAGCGCGCCCTTGAACGACAGCGCGAACCACGTCCCGATGCCGGCGACGGTACCGAGCATCGGGCCCATCCCGCGCTCGATATAGATGTAGGTGCCGCCGGCCTCGGGCATCGCCGTGGCCATCTCGGCCTTCGAGAGGGCCGCCGGCAGGACCAGCACGCCCGCCAGCAGGTACGCCAGGACGACGGCGGGGCCGGCCATCTCCAGCGCGAGCGCCGGCAGGATGAAGATGCCGCTGCCGACCATCGCGCCGATGCTGATCGCCAGCACCGACGGGAGGCCGAGGTCGCGTTCGAGTTCCTTGGGCACCTCAGGCCTCCTCCAGCGCCGTCTCGACCGCCGGTGCGAGCAGGCTCGTCTGACAGACCGTCTCGGCGCCCAGCTCGGCGAAGACCTCCTCGCGGTCGGGGTCGTTCACCCGGACGACGAGCCGTCCGACGCCGTCGCGGGCGCGGAGCGTCCGCGCGACGAGCAGGTTCGTCCGGTCGCGGGTCGCCGCCACGAACGCGGCGTCGACCGACAGGTCCAGCGCCGCGAGCCCGCTCCCGTCGTCGAACCGCACCTCGCGGGCGTCGATGGCGTCGTCCGCCCGGGCGACGAGGTCCCGCCGGTCGGTCGCGAAGACGACCGCGTGTCCGCGGTCGGCGAACCGCTCGGCGACGGCGCGGGCGTCCTGCGACGACCCGACCACCAGCACCGACTTCGGCGCGTCGGCCGCACTGCTCATCCGCCTGCGCGCCGCTCCGAGGACCACGAAATCACCCCCGTTCGCCGGCCCGGCGGTCTCGAATCTACCCGTCGCCGATCTGTGCCCCGGTTCGAACCGGGATCCGTCGATGCGTTCATAGCACTTCACTCTCGGAGCCGGAACGTCATAAACTAGGCGATTCTATTGACGAACCGTCAAATAAGAATGGTGAAACAAATAAAACGACAACGTGTCCGTCACTCCTCGGCGGCGAACCCGCTGTAGGCGTGGACGTACTCGTTGCGGATGATGTCCTCGTCCTCGACTTCGAGGCCGAGCTCGTCGAGTTCGCGGCCGATGCGGCTCAGGTCGTCGCCGTCGCTGCCGACCACCTCGACGTGGACGTTCTCGTTGCCGGTCATCACCTCGCGGACGGCGACGACGCCCTCGATCTCGACGGCCTCGCGGGCGAGGCGTTCGCGCTCGGGAATGGGGGCGTTGCAGGTGATCAGCGTGTGGAGCTGGTAGCCCGCGGCCTCGTAGTCGACCGCGGCGTGGTAGCCGGTGATGATGCCGGCCTCCTCCAGGTTGCGGATCCGGGTCCGGACGGTGCTGGCGGCCACGTCCATCCGGTCGGCGATGGTGCTGGTCGACATCTTGCGGGCGTCGCTCTGCAGCGCGTGGAGGATCGTCCGGTCGAGCTCGTCGAGGTCGCGGTCTGCCATGGCACGGCGTATTCGGGCCGCCGACGCAAAGTTTGCGGTCGGTCCGGCCGTTCGGCCGGCGTGTGAGTCGCTGACCCGGAAGGGCTGTTCTTAAGTCGGGCCCCCCAGAAGCAACGCCCATGGACGACCGCACCTACACCGCGGACGCCGAGCCGGGCGAGACCGTCACGGTCGCCGGCTGGGTCCACGAGATCCGCGACCTCGGTGGCATCGCCTTCCTCATCCTCCGGGACCAGTCCGGCAAGATCCAGGTCAAGTTCGAGAAAGACGAGATGGACGACGACCTCGTCGAGACCGGACTCGGGGTCCACCGCGAATCGGTCGTCGCCGTCACCGGCGACGTGGAGGAGGAACCCCGCGCGCCCACGGGCGTCGAGATCACGCCCGACTCGCTCGACGTGGTCGCCGAGGCCGACCCCGAACTCCCCCTGGACCCCTCCGGGAAGGTCGACGCCGACCTCTCGACGCGGCTCGACAACCGCACGCTCGACCTCCGCAAGGACGAGGTCAAGGCGATCTTCGAGATCCGCGCGGAGGTCCTCCGCTCGGTCCGCGAGGCGTTCCGCGAGCTGGACGCCACGGAGATCAACACGCCGAAGATCGTCGCCACCGGCACGGAGGGCGGGACGGAGCTGTTCCCGATCACCTACTTCGGCCGCGAGGCGTTCATGAACCAGAGCCCCCAGCTGTTCAAGCAGCTGATGGTCGGCTCCGGGCTGGAACGGGTCTTCGAGATCGGCCCGATCTTCCGCGCCGAGGAGCACAACACCCCCCGCCACCTCAACGAGGCGACCTCCATCGACTTCGAGTCGGCCTTCTACGACCACACCGAGGCGATGGACGCCTGCGAGACGGTCGTCACCGCCGCCTACGAGGGCGTCGCAGAGAACTGCGAGGCGGAACTGGAGACGCTCGACCTGGCCGACGAGTTCGAGGTGCCCGACGGGGAGTTCCCGCGGCTCACCTACGAGGAGGCCATCGAGCGGATCAACGCCACGGGCGATCTCGACGAACAGCTCGTCTGGGGCGACGACCTCCCCACCGAGGGCGAGCACGCGCTCGGCCAGGACGTGGGCGAGCACTACTTCATCACCGACTGGCCCTCGGAGATCAAGCCGTTCTACATCAAGGACCACGACGACGACGAGCAGCTGTCGACCGGCTTCGACATGATGCACCCGACGATGGAGCTGGTCTCGGGCGGCCAGCGCGAACACCGCTACGACCACCTCGTCGAGGGGTTCGAACAGCAGGGGCTCGACCCCGAGCAGTTCGACTACTACACCAAGATGTTCAAGTACGGGATGCCGCCCCACGCCGGCTGGGGCCTGGGCGGCGAGCGGCTCGTCATGACGATGCTCGGGCTCGGGAACATCCGCGAGGCAGTTCTCTTCCCGCGAGATCGCCAGCGACTCTCTCCGTAGCGTCGCTCGATCTCGCCGCGGTCCGAAGCCGCCAGCGACTCTCTCCGTAGCGTCGCTCGATCTCGCCGCGGTCCGAAGCCGCCAGCGACTCTCTCCGTAGCGTCGCTCGATCTCGCCGCGGTTCCGACGGGCAGCGCCCGTCGCCGTAGGCGCGTAGCCGCCAACGTTTTTCACCGCCACTCCCGAAGCGGGGGCCGTGGAGTGGACGGCTTACAGCTTCGAGTGCGCGGACGGGGCGGCCCGCGAGTCGCTGGTCGCGTGGTTCGACGACCACCACCCGGTCGACGTGCCGGCCGACGACGAGTGCGTCCACGGCGACCTGGTCGACGGCGACGGGACCGAGCGGGCGGCGGACCTCGCGTGGGTCGCCGAGTACTGCTACGTCCTCGTCAGCGAGCCGGTGCCCGGCCTGCTGGTCGAGAGCGCCGACCTGTGGGAGCGGGCGGCGGTCGGCACGTTCGACTCGGAGACCGAGACCTGCACGGAAGCGGTGCTCTACCGGTCGAACGGCGACGACGGTCCCGAGGCGGTGGCCCGCTACGAGGGCGAGGAGGGGCTTGCCGGCCAGGATATGCTCTACCGGTTCGCGATGGCCCACCGCTTTCGCTTCCGGGCGTTCGCCCACGCGCCGCCGGCGCCGATGCTCACCGAGCTCTTCGGCGCGTTCGACGCCGTCGCCGGCATGGGCTGGGGCAGCGACCTGCTCGCGGAGTTCGAGCGCGAGACGGGCGTCGAACCCACCGCCCGCGGCGTCGAGTTCCTCGAAGACGACCCCGTGCTGGGGGACGGGGAGTTCTACGAGGCCGCCGAGGAGGAGTGAGACGGCCCGTGTCGGCGGGTACCTCTGCGAAAAGACCATCGGCCGGGACCGGGCTGGAGCTGAAAAGGACTAAATCAAAGCTGAGGTTCGTCTATCGTATGTCCATCGAGGTAGTCGCTGTCACCGGAGGGAACGGCCGTATCGGCGAGCGCGTGCTGGTCGAGCTGAACGAGCACGGCTACCGAACGGTCAACCTGGAACGAGCGGAGCGACGGGAGGCGGTCGCCGATCAGTACGTCGCGATCGATCTCGAGGACGCCGGCCAGGTGTACGGGGCGCTCGCCCGGAGCGGTGCGGACGCAGTGATACACATGGGGACGGTCCCCTCGCCGCGCCACCAACCGGGGTACGTCACCTACCGGAACAACGTGATGAGCACATATCACGTTCTGGAAGCCGCCGCGGAACTCGGGCTCGAGGCCGTCTGCCTGCCATCCAGTATCAACGCCATGGGAGCGTCGTTTCAGGACGTTCCCATCGGAGTCGAGTATCTCCCGGTAGACGAGGAGCACCCCACGACTCCGCGGGATCCGTACGCGATTGCGAAACGCGTGATCGAGGTGACCGCGGACGGATTCGGTCGGGACGCGAACGCGCCCCCGATCGTCGGGTCGCTCCGTTACCCGTGGGTCGCCGACGGCGAGGAACTCGACTCCGCATTCGTCCGGAGCGACCGGACGCTCGAGGCCGGGGTTCCGGACGCCCCCGGCGGCATACAGGAACTCTTCGCGTACGTCCACGTCGACGACGCCGCAGCAGCCGCCCGTTGCGTCATCGAGGCGGACTTCGACGGTCACGAGACGTTCTGGGTCGTCGCCGACGACACGACCATGGAGACTTCGACCGACGAGCTCGTCAAGGAGTGTTACCCGGATGCGGCGCTCAGACGGGATTTTTCGGGGCACGAGAGTCTCGTCGAGAACACAAAGGCCAGGGACCGACTCGGTTGGGAACCGGACCACTCCTGGCGAATGGGCTGACGTCTCGTCGCCCGTACTCACCCGAGCAGGCTATACCGCAATCACTACCGTATGCGAGCCTGCCGGCACGACATTCGCTACCAGTCCGTGATACTGCCGTCCCTTCGCGTTACGATCGGTGCGTCCCACGCGTCTTCGGTGGTCATCTCGCGGACGTACCCCTCGTCGACGTCGATTCCCAATCCCGGTGTCTCCGGGACGTCAATGTACCCCTCGTCGTCGTGGTCGAAGACGCTCATATCGGCGAGGTAGTTCGGCACTCGGTCCTCGTGGACGATCTGTTCCTGGATGATCGCGTTCTGCGTGCAGGCGTCGACCTGAACACACGCGGCCAGCGCAACTGCACTGAGTGGCGAGTGGGGTGCGACGGCGACATCGTGCGCTTCTGCCATGGTAGCGATCTTGCGTAGCTCCGTGATGCCCCCCGCGTGTGAAACGTCCGGCTGAATGACGTCCACGGCCCCGGCTTCGAGGAGCGGCTTGAAATCGAACCGGCTGTACATCCGTTCACCGGTCGCGAGGGGAATATCCGTGTGGGCTGCGATTCCCGGGAGGACGTCGTTCTTCTCCGGGACGACCAGTTCCTCGTAGAACATCGGGTCGAACTCCTCCAGGGCAGTGGCGAGCCGCTTGGCCATTGGTTTGGACGGGCGTCCATGGAAGTCGAACATGAGGTCGATCTCGTCACCGACTGCGTCTCGAACGGCGCCCACGTGGGCCCGTGCCTCATCGAGCACGGCCGGGGTATCGAGATGTTCCCAGTCTCTGCTCCCGGGAGCCCCTTTCAGTGCCGTGAATCCCTCCTCGACTCGCTCGACCGCGTCCTCTGCCGCTTCCGTCGGCGTCTCGCCTCTGATGTGCGCATACAGTCGGATCTGGTCACGCGCTTTCCCACCGAGGAGCTCGTACACGGGGACCCCCAAAGATTTCCCCTTGAGATCCCAGAGCGCCTGATCGATCCCCGACAACGCGCTCATCAGGATCGGGCCCCCGCGATAGAAGCCGCTGCGGTACATCTTCTGCCACAGCCGTTCGATCTCGTACGCCTCTTCGCCCACGACGTAGGTGTCCAGCAGCTCCCGAACCGCCGCGGCGGCAGTCTGTGCTCGTCCTTCGAGGATAGGTTCGCCCCACCCGATGAGACCGTCCGACGTTTCGACTTTCAGTAGCAGTGACCGAGGCGGAACTTCGAAGAGTTCGTAGTCACGGATCTCCATATCCACCGTTCGATAGAATGCTTCATAATGTCTCGGGACCCCGATGGCTCTACTCGAGGTGCTTTCACGAGACGCGTGCCCGTTTCTCCCCTCCCCATCTAACCGTGTGTCCGCCGGATATGATGATCACATCCCTCGATTCCATATTACCACTGCCGAAGAAGAGACGAGCGGTAGCGTACAGCGCGCTGCTCGCTCAGTAGTGGGGCGTTCGTGCGCGTCAGCTCCGATCCTCCAGGAGGTCTCGGATCGCGTAGTACGCGGGCTTGGGGTTGAAGTTCTCGTCGAAGAGCAGTGGGTCGCTCGTCACGTCGTAGCGATTCTGGAGCCAGGTTCCCGCGTCGTGGACGCCCCACGTGATAAGCGTGTCACAGCCGTTGTCGAGGCACGCCTCGAGGACGTCTTTATAGTACTGTGCTTGGTGTTCGAGGCGGTCGTCGAACTCCTCGTCGGGGCCGTACGCCACGTCCATCTCGGTGACCTGGACGTCCAAGCCCAGGTCTTTGAAGCGACGGATGTTCGCGCCGACCGCTTCGGGATCCTCCCGGCTGTGCTGATACGACGGAAGGGAGTGCATCTGGATCCCGACGCCGTCGATCGGCACGCCACGGTCGAGCAGGCGCTGCAGAAGGTCGTATACAGCGTCGGCCTTGTCGTTGTCCGACGCGATCTCGTAATCGTTGTAATAGAGAGCGGCGTTCGGCGCGACGTCGTTCGCCCACTCGAAGGCCTTGTCGAGATACGCTTCGCCCATCGCCTCGTACCACATCGTCTCGCGCATCGACCCGTCATCGGCCACCGCTTCGTTCGCGACGTCCCAGACGTCTACCTTGTCGTGATAGCGGCCGGCCACCGTGTGAATATGATCCCGGACAAACGCTTCTAACTGGTCGTCGGTGTAGTCCCAAGCGAGGAACCACTCCGGGGTCTGCTTGTGCCAGAGCAAAGTGTGTCCCCGGACGGTCATGTCGTTCTTGACACCGAAGTTCACGATCGCGTCGGCGTCATCGAAATCGTAGACCTTGCGTTCGGGGCGTAACGGCCCCATCTTCAGCGCGTTCGCTGTCGTAATCGCGTTGAACTCCCGCTTGAGCGTCTGTGCGAGCGTCGGGTCGTCGGGATACTGTCTGAACGATCGAGCGGGAACGCCTGCCCCGATCGTCACGCCTTTTTCGTCGGCCAGTTCGCGGAGTGCCTTGTCACTGGACATTCGCAAATACGGGAGCGCGAGGCGAGAAAGTCATACCGATACCGGAACCATTCTGTTGAGTGAGCGGGAACAGATATCGCCGAATCCAGAGCGATTCACCGTGCGAGATACGCGCCCTGTATTCAGCACGGCAATGAAAAACAGCAACCGCATTCGACAGAACCACCAGCGATACGTTCGCACATTCACCTCACGCGTGTTTCGTCGCCAACGCTGAAACAAGCGATGAGCGTTTGCTGTATCCATCCTCTGTATTCCGCAGGCTGTTCCTGACAGGCGCTGGGTGGAATTGGCACTGGCGTGTCACCTCTACACTCTGTACTGAGCGGGACCGCCGTCCCCGTGACGCAAACCTTATGTACAACTCTGTTCGTTAGTGGACATCAATGAGTACTGATGACGGGATCGCACCGGAGGTGCGGTCGATACTCGACGCGGCCCGCGAGCGCGCGGCGGCGCGGGAGGACGCGGACGGCGAGCGGGTCGACGTGGACGCCCGGTCGCTGCCGGCGGCGTTCGACGGCGCCGAGGCCGACGGCCGGGTCCCGCTGGTCGCGGAGGTCAAGCCGACGAGCCCGACGACCGACGGCGAGCGGACCGACGACCCGGTCGAACTCGCGGAGTCGATGGTCGCGGGCGGCGCGGCGGCGCTGTCGGTGCTGACCGAGCCGGAGCACTTCGGCGGCTCGACCGACGCGCTCGAACGGATCCGCGCGGCGGTGGACGTGCCGGTCCTGCGGAAGGACTTCGTCGTCCGCGAGGCGCAACTCGACGCCGTCGAGGCCGACGTTGTCCTGCTGATCGTCCGCTTCCTCGACGAGGAGGGGACCGACGATCTGACGGACCTGCTTGCCGCGGCACGCGAGCGGGGCTTCCAGGTGCTCGTCGAGACCCACACCGTCGAGGAGGTCGAGCGGGCCGTCGCGGCGGGCGCGGAGATCATCGGCGTGAACAACCGCGACCTCGCGCGGCTGGAGGTCGACCTGGGGACGTTCGAGGCGGTCGCTCCCGAAGCGCGGCGGCTCGTCCGCCGCGGACAGTCGAGCGGTGTAACCGAGAGACAGGTACCGGAAAACGTCACCCTCATTGCGGAGAGCGGCATAGCGACGACGAACGACGCGGTTCGGATGCGCGAGGCGGGCGCCGACGCCCTGCTGGTGGGGTCGGCGATCGTGGACGCCGCGGGCGGCAGCGACGTGGAGGCCAACACCCGGCGCCTCGCGACGGCGGAATCGGACGCGACCGCGGAGAATCAGGCGGAGGCGGACACCCAATCATGAGCACAGACGAGACGTTCGGGGAGTACGGCGGACAGTTCGTGCCGGAGTCGCTGATGCCGGCCATCGAAGAGCTCACGGCGGCCTACGAGCGGTACGTCCTCGACAACGAGGACGGGTTCATGGACGAGTTCCGGCGGCGACTCGCCGACTTCGGCGGGCGGCCGCTGCCGCTCCAGCACGCCGAGTCGCTGTCGGACCGCTACGACACCGAGGTCTACCTCAAGCGCGAGGACCTGCTCCACGGCGGCGCGCACAAGCTCAACAACGCCCTCGGGCAGGTGCTGCTCGCGAAGTACATGGGCAAAGAGCGGATCATCGCGGAGACGGGCGCCGGCCAGCACGGGACGGCGACGGCGATGGCCGCCGCCCACCTCGACATGCCCTGCGAGGTCTACATGGGCGAGACGGACATCCGGCGCCAGCGCCCCAACGTCTTCAGGATGAAGATCAACGGCGCCGAGGTCAACCCCGTCACGACCGGCCGCGGGACGCTCAAGGAGGCCATCTCGGAGACGATGCGCGACTGGGCGACCACCGTCGAGACGACCCACTACGTCATCGGGAGCGTGGTCGGCCCTGCCCCGTTCCCGGCGATGGTCCGGGACTTCCAGGCGGTCATCTCCGAGGAGGCCCGCGAGCAGGTCCGGGAGAAGGCCGGCCGCCTGCCCGATTCGGTTCTCGCGTGCGCCGGCGGCGGGTCGAACACCATGGGCACCTTCCACCACTTCGTCGACGACGAGGAGGTGGGCCTCTACGCCGTCGAGGCCGGCGGGTCCTCGCTCGACGTGGACGAGGAGGAGGGCGTCGCGCCCAACTCGGCGTCGCTGTCGACCGGCGACGAGGGCGTCCTCCACGGCGCGCGCACGAAGCTCCTGCAGGACTCCCACGGTCAGATCATGGAGTCCCATTCCGTGTCGGCCGGGCTGGACTACGCCGGCGTCGGCCCCGAACTGGCCCACCTCGTCGACGAGGGCCGCGTCGACGCGGTCAACGTCGACGACGATAGCGCCCTCGAAGCCTTCCACCGACTCTCGCAGGACGAGGGCGTCATCCCGGCGCTGGAGACCGCCCACGCCTTCGGCTACCTCGAAGAGCACCACGACGAACTCGGCGACCTCGTGATCGTCAACGTCTCCGGCCGCGGCGACAAGGACCTCGAAACGGTGCTGGAGGAGACGGAGAAACGCGACCTCGACGTGGCGCCGGACATGTCGGTGCTACGCGACGCCGCCGGGAGCGGGGGTGACATCTGATGGGGCTGGAACGCGTCTTCGCCGACGAACCCGCGTTCGTCCCCTACGTCGCCGCGGGCGACCCGACCTACGAGGAGTCGCTGGAGTACGTCGAGGCCCTTGAACGGGGCGGCGCCGACGTGATCGAACTCGGGCTCCCCTTCTCCGAGCCCATCGCCGAGGGGTCGACCATTCAGGAGGCCGTCGTCCGCTCGCTGGAGGGCGGGATGACCCCCGATCGGTACTTCGAGTTCGTCGAGGACCTCGACGTGGACGTGCCGCTGGTCTGCATGACCTACTACAACCTGATCGCCCAGTACACCCACCCCGAGACCGGGGAGACGGGACCGCGAGCGTTCGCACAGCGGGCCGACGAGGTGGGCATCGAGGGGTTCGTCGTCGTCGACCTGCCCGCGGAGGAGGCCGGGCCGCTCCGCGAGGCCTGCGACGAGTTCGGCCAGGACCTCGTGTTCATCATCGCGCCCACGACGAAGGGCGAGCGCCTTGAGCGGATGCGCGAGCACGTCTCGGGCTACGTCTACGTGCAGGCCCGCCTGGGCGTTACGGGCGCCCGCGACGACGTGTCCGACCAGACCGAGGCGTCGCTGGCCCGGGTCGACGACTGGGCGGTTCCCAAGGCCGTCGGGTTCGGCATCAAGACCGGCGAGCACGCCGAGCGCATCGTCGCGGCGGGCGCCGACGGGGTCATCGTCGGCTCCGCCTTGGTCGACGTCATCGCCGACGGCGCCGACCCCGACGTGGACCAGCCGTTCCCCGAGACGGTCCAGCGGCTCGAAGCGAAGGCCCGCGAACTCAAGGAGGGCGCGCTGGCCGGCGCTGAGCGGGCCGCCGCCGAACGGTCCGACTGACTCGCAGTACCGTCCGCAACCGGAACGCACATAACCGTACTTGCCACACCCTCACACAACATGACCGCAGGGAAAGACGCGCGCCTCGCCCGCATCGGGACAGCGGGCCGGCACCTGATCGTCCCGATGGACCACGGGATCACACTGGGGGCCGTCACGGGCCTCGTCGACATCGAATCGACCGTCGACGCCGTCACGCGCGGCGGCGCCGACGCCGTGCTCACCCAGCGCGGCGTCGCAGACCGCGTCCACCCCAACACCAACGACGCGGGCTACATCGTCCACCTCAACGGCTCGACGAGCATCGGCCCCGACGAGGCCGACAAGCGACCCACGGGCACCGTCGAGGACGCCATCCGCGCCGGCGCCGACGCCGTCTCCTTCCACATCAACGTCGGCAGCGAGCACGAACCCGACCAGATCTCCGGGCTCGCCGAGGTCACCAGCGAGGCCGAGCGCTACGGCCTGCCCACGCTCGCGATGGCCTACGCCCGCGGCCACGACGTGCGCGACGACGACCCCGAGCTGTTCGCAGAGGACCTGGGCCACGCCGTCCGCCTCGCCGAGGAACTCGGCGCCGACGTGGTCAAGACCGCCTACAGCGGCTCCGCCGACACCTTCGACCGCGTCGTCGAGTCGACCGCCCTCCCGGTCGTCATCGCCGGCGGCTCGAAGGGCACCGACCGGGAGACCCTCTCGATGGTCCGCGGCGCCGTCGACGCCGGTGCCGACGGCGTCTCGATGGGCCGCTCCATCTTCCAGCACGACGACCCCGAGGCCATCACCCGCGCCGTCGCCGCCGTCCTCCACGACGACGCGAGCGCCGAGGAAGCCGCCGAACGGGCCGACCTCCCCGTCGAGGCCTGACGGACCGCACACCGCCTCGGCCGGTACCGATCGCGCCGTTCTCTCACAGTCGCTCGATCACGACCAGCACCGCGAGGACGAACAGGCCGCCCGCGAGGAAGGCGCCGACGGCGACCAGCGGGTCGGTCGCGGCGCCGGTCGGCCCCACGGTCGGCCCGCTCATGTTGGTCGTCGCGTTGCCGGTCGTGGGTTCCGGGCCCCCGCTACCGCCAACCGCGAGCGCGACGGCGACGGCACCGACCGCCAGCGCCCCGACGGCGCCGACTAACCGCTCCAGCAGTCGGCGCAGCGACGACTCGGGTTCCTCACCGGCGAACAGCACGAGCGACTCGTCGGCGGGCGCGTAGACGGTCATCTCCGACCCGCTCTCGGAGTACCAGGTGTCGACGCCCTCGACCAAGTCGGCCGCTTCGAGTTTCGTCAGGTGATACTGGACGTTCTGGACGCTGGTGTCGACCGCCTCGGCGAGGTCGGAGGCCGGACGGGGCTCCTCGTGGAGTGCGAGCAACAGCGAGCGGGCGGTTTCCGACCCCAGCGCGTCGAACACCTCGTCGGCGTCGGCCTCCGCCAGGTCCACCAGTTTCGGCTCCCGGTCGCCCATATCGGGTTCCGACCGTAGCGGGAAGATGCTCCTCACGGCTCGGCCCTCCTCGCGTTCACGATACGCGGGCCGACGGCGCCCGCCACCTTGAACGTGCCCACCGCGTAAATCGCCGTTTTAGTTCACCGCGCGTTGAGGTGCCCGTCGACCGTCGGGCCGGCTATGCGCGACGGAATCGGCACGGTCGCGGTCATCGGACTGCTCGCGGCGGCGACGCTCGCCGGCTGTCTCGGGGGCGTTCCGGGATCCGACGGTCCGAGCACCGAGAGTATCGGGACTGACTCGGGAGGCGGCGCGACCGCGGCGACCGCCGTCCGGACTGCGACGGCGTCCGTCGGGACCCCGCCGAACTGTTCGGGAGCCGAGACCGCCCCGCGGCTCGGGTCGAGCGACGTACTCCCCGCCAGCGCGGAGGGGTTCGAACTCGCCGCGAACGAGTCCGTCGTCGAGCGCGGCCAGCCGATAGCGTTCGAACTGGCCAACGTCGCGGACTCGGGGCGGTCGACCGGCACCCGCCACCGCTACGCGCTCCAGCGCCGGGCCGGCGGTGCCTGGCGGACGGTCACGCTGTTCCCCGCCGGCCGAGGCGGATTCAACGCGACCGCGGTCGTCCACGACCCCGGGACGGGTTTCGAGTGGTCGTTCCGCGCGAGCGCCGCGGGCTTCTCGGCGGGGAAGTTCGTCGTCTGCGAGCGCCTCTCCGCCGGCGAGTACCGCTTCGTCTACGACGGGCCGCCGGCGCTCGCGGTCCGGTTCGAACTGGTCGGCGGAGGCGACGGAACCTGAGCCGGCTCAGAGCACATCCGGTAGCTCGGTCATCCCGTCCAGCCGGTGGGTCGGCGCGGGGTCGGGTTCGGCGGGCGGCGCGGCGTCGTGGCGGACCAGCGGCACCCACGCCGATTCGAGGCCGGCGGCGTGCGCGCCGACCACGTCCGCGCCGTGGCTGTCTCCGACGTACAGCGTCCGCTCGGGCGGTGCGTCCAGATCCGCCAGCGCCCGCTCGAAGGGTTCGGTGTCGGGTTTCGGTTCGACGCCGTTCGCGGGGTCGCAGAAGACGGTCGCGTCGAAGGCGTCGGCGATGCCCAACTGTTCGAGCTTCGCGGTCTGGGTCGCCTCGCCGCCGTTGGTGACTAGGCCGAGCTCGTACCGCTCCCGGACGTGGTCGAGCGCCTCGCGGGCGCCCTCGCGGAACGAGACGGCCGTCTCGTCGACGACCTCGACGGTCGCCTCGGCCAGCTCCGGGACGTGGGCCGGATCGGCGCCCACGTCGGCGCAGACCGCCCGGTAGAGGTGCTCGTAGAACTCCCGGTCGGTGTGGGCTGTGGGGAGGTCCGTCGCGTCGACGGCGCGCACGTCGGCGGGCGAGAACAGGGGGTCGAGGCCCACGCGGTCGAAGACGGCGGCGTGGATCTCGGCGTCGGACTGCTCGGCGACGCAGAGCGTACTGTCGAGGTCGAAACAGACGGCGTCGAACGCGCTCATACCGCCGGTGGTCCGGGCGAGCGCGCCTAAGCGTTTCGGCCCCGTGAGAGCGATCCCCGCGGGAGTGCTGTCGCGGTCGCGTCTAGCTCCCGTGGAACTCCGACAGGATCTCGAAGTCGCGGGCGGTCTTGGTGAACTCCGAGAGGGGCCGCCGGGCCTCGCAGTCCTTGCAGCCGAACTCCGCGTCCGGTTCGGGGAGGTCGGCCGGGTTGGCTTCCCACTGTTCGCCGCACTCGGGACACTGGAGCTGGATCCAGGCCTCCTGCATACTCGTCCGTGGGAGCGCGTCCCGAAAGAGGCTTGTGGCGATTCTCGGGGGACGAACCGAACGGGCGCCGCCGGCGACCGCGAGGTGACGGGCACCCCGCCGGAGCCCGCAACCGTCGCCCCGCCGGTGGGATTTTGTCCCGTTCGGCCGATACCCCGACCATGGGAACCGCGACTTTCGACTTCAGCGACGACGTCGTTATCGTCACCGGCGGTAGCTCCGGCATCGGCCGCGCCACGGCCCTGGAGTTCGCCGACGCCGGTGCGACCGTCGTCGTCGCCGACGTGCGCCGCGAGCCGAAAGACCTCGACGCCGAGACGCCGACCGACGAACGCATCGAGGAGACGGGCGGCGACGCCGAGTTCGTCGAGACGGACGTGAGCGACCGGAGCGAGGTCGAGAGCGTCGTCGAGGCGGCCCGCGAGCTGGGCGGCGTCGACGTGATGGTCAACAACGCCGGGCTGTTCCGCGGCGGGTCGATCACCGACCTCGACGCCGCCGACCTCGACGCCATGTTCGGGGTCAACGTCCGCGGGGTCTTCCTCGGCACGCAGGTCGCCGCCCGCGACATGATCGACCGCGACGAGCCCGGCGCCGTCGTCAACACCGCCTCGATCAGCTCCTCGCTCGCCCAGCACGGCCAGGTGGGCTACGACGCCACCAAGGGCGCCGTCCGGATGCTCACCCGCGGCGCCGCCCTCGAACTGGCCGACTCGGGGATCCGCGTCAACGCCGTCGCGCCCGGCCAGATCGCGACGGAGTTCGCGGAGGGCTGGACCGAGGAGGCCAAACAGTCGGCGGCCGGCGGCGGCGAGGGCGGGTTCCTCAAGCCGATTCCGATGGGCCGGGCGGGCGTCCCGGACGACGTGGCGCCGGCGGTCTGCTATCTCGCCAGCGACGCCGCCGGCTACACGACGGGCGAACTGCTCCACGTCGACGGCGGCTGGCAGGTGGCGTAGCCGCGAGGCCGGCCGCTCTCGCGGGACCGGTTCACGACGCACCCGACGGCGACGACTGGGCGCTCGCCCGGAACGGACGCGAACTGCTCAGCCCCCGCCGAAGGGTCGATAGACCAGCAGTGCCACGGTCGCGACGAAGACGGCGGTGGAGAGGCCGTACGAGCCCGCCGAGACCGCCGCGGCGATGCCGGAGCCGCCGCCGGCGACGCCGGTGGCGATCGACGCGAGGACCGGCCAGCTACAGGAGACGCAGGACAGCAGCCCGAGGACGCCGGTCACGGCCGACCCGGCGGCGTCGAGAACCGTCGCGTACACGAGGTACGCGAGCGTGAGGTAGCCGACTACCTTGTAGGGGATGAGCACGACGGAGACGCCCATGCCGTTGTAGGTGACGGCGGGCGCCCACCCCGGCGGGAGACTCGTCAGCGCGACGTCGAGCCCGAGCGATCCGTGCCCGGGGCCGACGAGGCCGCCGGTGTAGGCGAGGACGCCGAAGTACGCCGCCGCGAGGACGGTGGCGAGCCGACGGTTGCGGGTCGACGAGGGCGCGATGTCCGTCCGCGCGACCGCCCAGACCGAGGCGTTGATCCAGACGAACGGGTAGACCCACAGGCGCAGCCCCCGCGCCGAGAGCAGGTCGGCCGACCCGAGCGCGGCGTAGGCCAGCAGGAGGAGTATCTCGGTGTTGACGAGCAGGGCGCCCCACAGCAGCGTCTCGCGGCGGGGACGGAAGCGGTCGGCCAGGGCGGTGGTGTCGACGGCGGCCATGGGTCAGACCGCCAGGGCGTCGACGACGATGGCGAGCAACAGCGCCCCCAGATAGGCGTTGGAGGCGTGGAACGCGCGGAACGCCGCCGACTCGGTGCGCTCGCGGTGCAGTCGGAGGACCGCCCAGAGGAAGACGCCGCCGAAGACGCAGGTCGTCGCCGCGTACACCCACCCGAGCGCGGTCAGCTCCGCGAGCGCGACGGCCGCGACCAGCGTCGCCGCCAGGTAGTAGAGGATGTGCTTGCGGGTGGCGGCCTCGCCGCGGACGACCGGCATCATCGGGAACCCGCCCTTCGCGTAGTCGTCCTTGTACGCCAGCGCGAGGTTGTAGAAGTGGGCGGGCGTCCACAGGAAGATGATCCCCGCCAGCGCGGCGCCGGGGAGGCCGACCTCGCCGGTGACGGCCGCCCAGCCGATCAGCGCCGGCAGCGCGCCCGCGAACCCGCCGATGACCGTGTTCTGGACGGTGTTGGGCTTGAGGACGAGCGTGTAGACGACGCTGTAGAAGAGGATGGCCGAGAGGCCGAGCGCGGCCGCGAGGGGGTTCAGCTGGGCGAACACGGCGAGGGAAGTCGCCGCGAGCGTCAGGCCGAACGCGACCGCCCGGCGGACCGGGATCTGGTGGGTCGCGACGGGGCGGTCGGAGGTGCGGTCCATCTTCTTGTCCTTCTCGCGTTCGAGGACGTGGTTGAACGTCCCGGAGGCGCCGATGGCGAGGACGCCCCCGCCGAGCGTCAGGACGATCGTCCGGACGGTCAGCTCGGGCGCGCCCGTCGCGGCCAGCGCCATCCCGGCGGCGGCGACGAGACAGAGCAGCCACATCAGCCGCGGTTTCGTGAGCCGGAAGTACGCTGCCGCGGTCGCCGTGAGACGCGTCCGGAGCGGCAGATCCGCGGGGGCGGTGGTCGGTTCCGCGGTCGCGTCTTCGGATGGCTCGCGGCCGTCGGCGGCGTCGGCGTCGACGCCGGGGTCGACGGCCCACCCCTCGTCGGGCGCGTCGGGGGTCTCGGGTTCGAGTTCCCACGCGAGCGCGGCGACCAGCGCGGCGAACAGGACCACGCCGACGACGAGGTGGGCGCCGTTCAGCGCGGCGGCCGGGCCGCCGGTCACGACGAGGGCGCCGATGGCGACCTGGACGGGGAACAGGACCAAGGCGAGCGCGAGCGCCGCGAGGACGCGCCCGCGGACCGCCGCGCGCTCGCGGACGGCGGCGACGGCGGTCGCGACCGCGAGGACGCCCACGAGCAGGGCCACGACCCGGTGGCCCCAGGCGACAACCAGTGCGGGGTCGGCGAGCGTGACCGGGCCGCGGCAGACCGGCCAGGAGGTACACGCGCGGGCGGCGTCGGCGACCGCCGCCGTGGCGCCGGCGGCGACGAGCAGGTAGACGCCCATCGCCGTCGCTGCGAGCAGGCTCGGGAACGACGGTCGGAACGTGCGACTGGACATGAGACTCCGCTGTTGTCCCGACTTTGGGGTGTCCGCACTTAGTGTTCGCGCTTCGCCGCCGGTCCACACGGCCCGTGCCGGCGCGAGCCCGACGGGCGCGTTCGAACGGCCCGTACACGTTCGGGAGAACCACCGTAGGGGAAGGGGCACCAGGGTACGGACGCCGAACCGGATTCAGCACGTTAATATGCGGACAATCCCAAGCCGAGATCAATGAAGGGTAAGCGCGTCGCACTCCTGACGCTGTTCGCGGCCGCCCTGGCGGCGGTGGCGGTCGAGCCGGCCGCCGCCCAGTCGGCCGACACGACGACCGAGCGGCTCATCTGGAACCTGAACAACCAGCTCATGTACATCGCCGTCCCGATCACCATCCTCGTGGAGGCGATCCTCTTCTACACGGTCTGGAAGTTCCGGAACAACGAGTCGCCGCTCCCGACCAAGGAGAACCGCCGGCTGGAGATCACCTGGACCGTCGCCACGGCCATCATCCTGCTGTTCGTCGGCGTCGCCTCCTACCAGGTGCTGGCCGACCCGTTCGTCACGGCCACGCCCGACACCGACGTGGACTCGCTCACCGAGGGCGGTGAGGAGGCGCTCGAAGTCCAGGTGACGGCCCAGAAGTACAACTGGCAGTTCGAGTACGCCGAGTCCGGCGTCACGAACGCCAACACGCTGGTCCTGCCGACCGACCGGCCGGTGCGGCTGAACATCACCTCGACCGACTGGCTGCACGCGTTCCACGTCCCCTCGATGGGGCTGAAACAGGACGCGTTCCCCGGCCAGTCGAACTACATCATCACCGAGGCGACCGACACGGGCGAACACCAGCTCTACTGCGCCGAGTACTGCGGCGTCGGCCACTCGCAGATGCTCGGCACCGTCGAGGTGCGCACCCAGGAGGAGTTCCAGAGCTGGCTCGCCGAGAACGGCGCGGGCGATTCCGGGAACGCCACCGCCGGCAACGGGACGGCCGCCGTCTCGCCCTGACGGACGCGCAGCCGACTCACCGCGGTCGACTCCGACTGACTCATCGCCGCCCACCCGCCACCGGTTCCCCGCGGTCGACCTCGACCGCTCGCGACGCCCTCCGTTCTTCGACCGACACCGTCCCTCCGACAGCGCCGCGTCCGGCTGGAGGGCTTTTCAGCCGGCCGCGCGTACGCCCGGCATGGAATACTTCGAGGACGTGAGCGTCGGTGACACCGACGAACACGGTAGCTACGAGGTGACAGCGGCGGAGATCACGGAGTTCGCCGAACAGTACGACCCCCAGCCGTTCCACACCGACCCCGAGGCGGCCGCCGACTCGCCGTTCGGCGGCCTGGTCGCCAGCGGCTGGCACACCGCCGCCGCGACGATGCGGCTGCTCGTCGACGGCCACCTCTCCGATGGTGCGACCCGGGGCGCGCTCGGCGTCGACGAACTCCGGTGGCGCCGCCCGGTCAGACCCGGCGACGAACTCGCGGTGACGACCGAGATCGTCGACAAGGACGACTGGGACGACGAATCCGGCCTCGTCTCGGTGCGGATCACGACCGAGGTCGACGGCGAGGAGGTCCTGTCGATGGTCGGGCTCGTCCTCTACGAGCGGCGGGAGACGCGGTGACTCGCGGCGGGCGACCCGGACAACCGCCGCCGGCCCGCGTCGGCGGGAGCGCCGCTCAGTTGCCGGCGACGAGGCCGGGTTCGGGCGCGCCCTCGCGCTCGGTGTAGGCGGCCAGGCGCCGCTCGCCGCGCTCGGTGATCCGGTAGACGGTCTCCGCGGTCACCGGCTCGACCAGCCCGCGCTCGACCAACTGGTCGACCCGCTGGCGGGCGTAATCCGTCGGCATCCCCAGACGGTTCGCGAGCAGCGGCACGTACGTCGGCCGCTCCTCGGAGAGGTGGTCGAGTATCGCTGCGTCCGCACTGCGGAACCAGTCTGGGTGCTGTGACATCGGTATCCCCGACGTACCATGATACTTGTTCACACATAACGTTGTCGGCCGCGGGGACGACCGACGGTCCGGGAGCGAGGGGGACGCGACCCGGGATCGACCCGTGATATTCGGGCCAACAGAGTGAAGCGGGGGGAGTCCCCAGCGGGGATAGAACGGTGTCATCGAGCGTCGACGGTCGGCCGACGGTCCTCGTGGTGGACGACGAGCCGGAGGTCGCGGACGTGCTCGCGCTGAAGGTCCGCGAGCGCTACGAGACGCGGGTCGCCTACGGCGGTCGGGAGGCGCTGGCGTCGATGGACGACGACGTGGACGCGGTCCTGCTCGACCGGCGGATGCCGGAGGTCCACGGCGACGAGGTGCTGGCCGAGATCCGCGAGCGGGGCCACGACTGCGTCGTCGTGATGACGACCGCCGTCGACCCCGACCTGAACATCCTGGAGATGGACTTCGACGACTACCTCGCCAAGCCCATCGAGACGGAGGCGCTGCTGACGACGCTCGACCAGCAGCTCGACAGCCGGCGGTCGGGCGACCCGAAACTGGAGGAGTTCTTCTCGGTCGTCTCGAAGCTCGAGGTGCTCGAATCGGAGCTGACGCCCGCGGAACTGGCCGAGAGCGACGAGTACGAGCGACGCAAGCGCGAGGCGGAGCGGCTGGGCCGACAGCTCCGGGAGTCCCACCCCGACTTCGAGGAGATCGTCGACACCTTCCGCGACATCAGCCGCAACGCCTGACCTGCGGTGCAACCTGTGGCGTCGCCGCGACGCCCGGGCGGCCGGATTACAGGTCGTCCAGCGCCGCCCGAACCTCCTCCCAGTGGGGCTGGCCCTCGGGGTCGTCGGCGGCCCACGCGTAGCGGACCGTCGTGTCGGTGTCGACCACGAACACCGCCCGGTTGCACACGTCGCGGTGGCCGGCGACCTCGTCGAGCCGGACGCCGTAGCGCTCGGCGACGGCGCCGTCGCTGTCGGACAACAGCGGGAAGGGGATGGCGTGCTCGCGGGCGAACGCCCGGTGGCTGAACGCGCTGTCGCGGGAGACTCCGAGGACAGTCACGTCCTCGCGCACGTCGAACCAGCCGAAGTTCCCGATCGAACACAGCTGGTCGGTGCAGTCCGGGTTGAAGTCGAACAGGTAGAACGCCAGGACGACGGGCCCCTCGCGGGTGTGCTCGGCGAGCATGTACTCGCGGACCTCCTCGCCGTCGGTGCCGGGCAGGATGAAGTCGGGCGCCGCGTCTCCCGCTGTGAGCATTGCTACCCGGTCCGTTCGGGGTACGGTGGCTTAAACGACCCGGGCGGCGTCGCCAAGCGATAGAGCTTTTCCCCGCCGGTCGATAGGGAGCGAGTAGGATGCTCCAGGGCGCGACGCTGGCGCAGGCAGGGATCGACGCGGCCGCGATCAAACCCGCCGAGGTCGAGGTCGAGCGGGCCCGCGACCTCGCCGTCGACACGCTCGCGGTCGACTACGAGGGCCGCGAGCACCTGCCGTCGCCGGAGACGCTCGCCGCGCTGGCCGAGGCGAAGGAGCTGCGCGTCACGACGCCCGTCCGCGCCGACGGCTTCGACCCCCTCGGCGAGCGGGACCTCGCCGAGTCGCTGCCCGAGTCGGCCGGGCGGGTGCTCGTCGCCGGCCACCCTGCCTACCTCACCGACGCCGAACGCGAGCGGGCGGTCGCGCCACGCCTCCGGGAGGCCGCGGCCCGCTCGCGGGACCCCTGGGTCGGTACCGAGGGGATCGAGCGGGTCGCCCTCGCCGTCGGCGGCACGCAGTTCGAACTCCTCGGCCCCGGCACCGACCGCCGCCTGCGCGCGCTCAGACAGGCGGGCTACGAGGGGGAAGTCGCGCTCTACGCGCCGACGGTCTTGACCGACGAGGAGGACGCCGTTCTCGACGCGCTGGGCGCCTACGCCGCCCGCCGCGCCCCGGTCCGGTCGGCGCTACCCGACGGCGCGCCGACCGACGCCACCGCCGGCGGTCGCGCCCGCGAGGTGCTCTCGCAGGCGGTCCGCGACTACGGCCTCGTCGGCGGCGTCGGGACGGTGGCCGACCGGGTCGACGAACTCCGCGACGCCGGCGCCGACCGGATCGTCGGCTACCCCGCCCGCGGGCTCGACCCGTTCCTGTGACCCGCGTCGCCGTCGTCGGCGGCGGCGCCCTCGGCGTCACCGCCGCCCGCGACCTGGCCGCCCGCGGCGCCGACACTGTCCTCTACGAACGCGGCGAACTGGGGAGCGGCGCCTCCGGCCGCGCCGCCGGCATCGCCTACGACGCCTTCGCCGAGGACACCGACGCCGCCGTCGCCGCCCGCGCGGTAGAGCGATTTCGGGAACTGGGCGAGGAGGGTGCCATCGAGTTCGTCGACCACCCGTACGTCTGGTTCGCCCGCACCGGCGACGACCGCCGCGCGGAGGCGGTCCGCGAGAGCGCCGAGCGGATGCGCGCCAACGGCCGCGACGTGGAGACGCTGGATCCCGACGAGTTCGCCGACCGCTTCCCCGCACTCGCCGGCGTCGACGTGGCCGCCGCCGCGCTCGCCCGCGACGCCGGCTACCTCGACCCCGCCGCGTACGTCGCGGCGATGGGCGAGCGGGCCGAGTCAGCCGGCGCCGACCTCCGGAGGAGGACGCCCGTTCGGCTCGCCGCCGACGGGACAGCCGTCGAGACAGCCGCCGGGACCGAACGGTTCGACGCCGTCCTCGTCGCCGCGGGCGCCCACACGAAGCGCCTGCTCGCCGGGGTCGACGTACCGATCCCGATGAAACCCTACCGCGTGCAGGCGCTCGTGACCGACCCCGTCGACGGGAGCGAGCGGGTGCCGACCTGCTACGACGCGACCGAGGGCCGCTACGCCCGCCCCCGCGAGGGCGGCCTGCTCGTCGGCGACGGCACCGACGAGCGGGAGTTCGACCCCGATGACTACGACGAGAGCGCCGACCTCGAGTTCGAGCGGGCGTCGCTGGCGTGGCTGAGAGAAATCAGTGGCGACGGGGCCGGCCCCGTCACCGACGACGACCTCGCACTCCGCCGGTCGTGGGTCGGGCTCTGCACGGCCACGCCCGACCGGGACCCGCTGCTGGGCGAGATCCGCGACGGGCTGTACGTCGCGACCGGCTGGCACGGCCACGGGTTCATGCGCGCGCCGGCGCTGGGCGAGCGGATCGCGGAGCAGATCCTCGGCGGCGACGGGGTCGCTCCCTTCGACCCGAACCGCTTCGACGGCGACGAGACGTTCGAGGTGGTAGAGGGGATGACGGTCGACGACTGATACGGATTATTGCAAGCGTTTCCCGGGTCGACCGCACGACTGCGTGCGGTCGATCCCGGACTGTCTTGCAATAATCCGTATGAGAAAGGACCGCGGCTGGGCCGCACCGCGATGGCACCGCGCCGCTACTGCTCGCCGTCGCTATCGTCGGAGTCGTCGGTGTCGTCCTCGTCGGCGGTTTCTGCTTCGGCGTCGAGTTCGTCGGCGTCGGCCCCGTCGCCGACCTCGGTGACCTCGTCGGCCTCCAGCGCCTCGTCGGTGTCGGGGTCGACGGGTTCGGCCTTCGGGATCCGAACTTCGAGCGTGCCGTTCTCCCGCAGCGTCGCGGTGGCGGCGTCGGCGTCGACGCGGGCCTCGGCGGGGAGTTCGACGTGGCCGTCCAGCGCCAGCCCGCGGCCGGGGTAGCGCATCTCGAAGCCCTCGTGGAACCCGCGGAAGCGGTCGATGCGGACCTCCACGAGCCCGGCGTCGAACTGCACCTGCACGTCCGAGGTCCGGGCGCCCGGCGCGTCGAACACCGCGAGGTAGGCGTCGTCGCTCTCCAGCAGGTCGACCGGCAGTGGCGTCCGCTCCTGGGCGCGACCCATCGCCCGCCCGACGTTCTCCAGCACGGTGTTGCCCAGCGACTCGCCGATGTCGCGCAACTTGCTCATACCCGCCGGTTGGGGCGGTACGGCCTTCAGGATTGTGCCCGCGGCGTCGGGACAGAAGACGGTCGGCGCCGACCCGCGGACGCCCGCGGGCCGCGGGGCCGCTACAGCTCGATCTCTTCGAGGCAGTCGGTGCCGCCGCAGACCGGACAGGACAGGTCGGAGACGCCGTGGTCGTCGGGCACGTCGTAGGTGTAGTGGTTCTCGAACATGTCGAGGAAGCAGTCCTCGTCCGTGCATTTGACTTCCTTCGTCGGTGGCATACCCGCGGGTTCGGACGGCCGACGGATACTGTTTTCGACCGTTGGGCCGGGGAACGGCGGTTCCGGGAAGCCGAACATTCATATCGGACGAGTGAGAGTCGGGTGGTATGGGTTCGCGTGTCCTGGGCGTCGATTTCAGCGGGGCGGGCGACGCGGGGCGCTCGCTGTGGCTGACGGAGGCGCGGTCGACGGGGGAGGGGCTGGTCGTCGAGGACTGCTACAGCGCGGCCGACGAGTGGGGGGTCGACCGCGAGCGCGCCCACGCCGGCCTCCGCGAGCGCGCGACCGAGTTCTCGGTCGTCGGGCTGGACTTCCCGTTCAGCCTCCCCGAAGCACTGCTCGACGAACACTGCGGCACCAGTTGGCGCGGCCTGGTCGAGTGGCTGACCGGCGGCGGGCCGGACGATCCGGATACCTTCGCCTCGACCTGCCGGTCGACCGCCCGCGCGTACACGGGCGACGGCACCGCGCAGTTGCGCCGGGAGACGGACCTCCGGCGGGCGGCGCTGTGTCCCTACGACTCCATCGTCCAGTACCAGACCTTCCACGGGATCCGCAACGTCCTCGCGGGGCTGGCCGACGACCCCGACGCCGCCGTCCTGCCGATGCAGTCGGGGCCGGCGGACACCCGCGTCGTCGAGGTGTACCCCGCGGCCACGTTCGGCTGGCTCGGGCTCTACCGCGAGGGGTACAAGGGCGACCACCGCGAGCGCCGCGCGACCAACCTGGAGGGCATCGAGGCCTGCAGCGTCGACGTCGGCGGGTTCCGCGACACCTACGAGTCGAGCCACGACGCGCTCGACAGCCTCGCCGCGGCCGTCTCGGCCGGCCGGGTCGGCGCCGACCCGCCCCGTCACGGTCCCCGCGAGGAGGGTCACATCTACGTCTAGCCCGCCGACGCACCGACCTGCGGCGGCCGCTCCTCAGGCGTACTTCGGCAGCGTGACGGTGAACACCGACCCTGTCGGGTCGTTGTCGGTCACCTCGATCTCACCGCCGTACTGGTCGACGAGGGTGTGCGCCAGGTAGAGCCCGATGCCGGTTCCGGGACTCTCCGGCCCCATCTCCCCTTTGCCGAAGACGGCGTCTTTCTGCGAGTCGGGGATGCCCGGGCCGTTGTCGGCGAAGCGGACGGTGACTTCGATCGCCGACTCCTCGACGCCGACGCTGACCCGGGGGTCGGCGCCGTCGTTGTGGCGGGCGGCGTTGCTCAGCAGGTTGCCGAACACCGACGAGAGCAGCTCGTTGGCCCGGACCGAGACGCGGGGGATCTCGCCGTCGACCGAGACGGTCAGGTCGTCGTGGCGCCGGTCGGCCTTCTCGATCTCGTCTTCGAGGATCTGCCGGAGGTCGACGCCGGTCAGCGTGAACTCGCCGTCGCCGCCGATACTGTCGACGAAGTCGCGGGCGATCGTCGTCAGCTCGTCGATGTGGTCGCAGGTCCCCTGGATCCGCTCGACGTACTCCCGGCCCTCCTCGTCGACGTACTGGTCGATCCCGTCGGCCCAGGCCAACAGCAGCTGGATGTCGTTGTTGATGTCGTGGCGGACCAGCCGGTTGATGACCGCCAGCTCCTCCGTGCGGGTCTCAAGCTCGCGCTCGCGGCGCTTCTGCTCGGTGATGTCCCGGGTGATGAGCTGGAAGGAGTCGGCCTCGCTGCCGACGCTGACCGGCGCGGCGACGTTGTGGAAGTGCCGGACGCCGAAGCTGTCCTGGAAGGTGACGGCCGACCCCGCCGTGAGCGCCCGCCGGCCGTGTTCGATGCGGCCGGCGGCCGTCTCCGTCGGCAGCACGTCCGAGAGGTGCATCCCGGTCAGCTCCGAGCGGGTGGTGTCAAACGACCGGGCCGCCGCCTCGTTGGCGGCCGTGATCGTCCCGTCGACGGCGACCTGCGTGATCTCGTCGGGCGTGTTGTTGACCAGCAGCTCGTACTTCTCGTTGGCCCGGCGCTGTGCGACGACGTTCTCGATGCGGTTGGCCAGCAGTTGCAGTTGCCCCTCCTCGGCGACGTCGTCCTTCCGGAGGTAGTCGTCGACGCCCGCGCCGATCGCCCGGCTGGCCGTCCGCTCGTCGCCCTTCCCGGTCAGGAGGATGAAGGGGAGACCGTACTCCTCGTCGACGCGCTCGTACAGTTCCAGTCCGTTCAGCCCGGGCATCTCGAAGTCGCTGACGACGCAGTCGACCGACTGCTCGTCGAGGGTCTCCAGGGCCTCCTCGCCGTCCACGGCCTTCCACACGGAGACGTCCTCGGCCGCCCCCAGCCGGTCGGAGACGATCGTGCGAAAGAAGCCGCTGTCGTCGACGAGTAGCACGTCGATTGACGACGTATTCACCATATCGGAGCGTCACCGACGGCGGTGTTATAGCTGACTCCCGGATTTTCGCCGGCGATAATCGAACCGGGCGCCGGTCCCCGTCGGACGGGCCGCGCCAACGCTCCCGAACCGGCGTCGCTGACTGCAAGCCCGGGATATTTCAGTCCGGAGCCGAACGCGGTTGCATGAGCGACGAACACGGGGGGTTCGAGGGGGTCAGGGAGAACCTCGACGGGAACCCGATGTGGCAGCTACTGGGGTACGCGACGGCCTACTGGCCGCGGCTGACGGCGGGCGTCGCGGCCTCGATCCTGACGCGGCTCGCCCGGCTGGTCCCGCCGATCATCGTCGGCGCGGCCATCGACCGCGTGATCCGCGGGTCGGCCGACCCCGGCCTGCTGACGACGCTCGGGCTCCTGCCCGGCGGGGCGATCACCGGCCAGGCCGCACGGATCGCCCTCCTCGAACGGCTGGTCGCCATCGCGGCGCTGGCCTACCTGGTCCGGTCGATCTCCCGGTTCGTCTCCCGCTATCTCCTGCAGTCGACGGCCCAGAAGGTCCAGCGGGACCTGCGAAACGACAGCTACGACCACATCCAGCGCCTCTCGATGGACTTCTACGCCGACCACCAGACCGGCGGCATGATGTCGATCCTCAACAGCGACATCAACCGGCTGGAGGCGTTTCTCAACACGGAGTTCCGCCAGTTCATCCGCGTGGTTGCGACGGTCGGGGGGATCGCGGCCGTCCTGGCCTACTACTCGCCGAAGCTCGCGCTGATCGCCCTGGCGCCGGTCCCGCTCATCGGGGTCGCCTCCTGGTACTTCCTCAGCTGGATCGAACCGCGCTACAAGTCGATCCGCGAGACGGTCTCGCGGCTGAACACCCGGCTGGAGAACAACCTCAGCGGCGCGGCGGTGATCAAGGCCTTCGACCGCTACGAGTACGAACACGACCGCGTCGCCGCCCAGAGTCAGACCTACCACGACGAGAAGGTCGGCGCCTTACGCATCCGCCGGGGCTTCTTCGCGGCGCTGCGGCTCGTGACCGGCGTCGTCTTCGTCGTCGCGCTGTACGTCGCCGGCCGGGGCATCATCGCGGGGACCAGCGCGCTGACCGCCGGGACCGTCGCCGTCTTCTTCCTCTATCTCCGCCGGCTGTACTCCCCGATGCGCCGCGTCGGCAAGTCCGCCAACAAGTACCAGCTCGCCAAGTCCAGCGCCGAGCGGGTGTTCGGCCTGCTCGCCCAGGAGCCGACGGTGACCGACCCCGAGGACCCGTACGTCCCCGAGTCCGTCGACGGCGCGGTCGAGTTCGACGGCGTGACCTTCGCGTACGACGAGGAACCCGTGGTGCGGGACGTGAGCCTGGACGTGTCGGCCGGCGAGACGGTCGGACTCGCCGGTCCCACGGGCGCGGGGAAGTCGACGCTGTTGAAGCTCGTCCCGCGGTTCCACGACCCCGACGAGGGCGTCGTCCGCGTGGACGGCCGGGACGTGCGGGAGTACGGCCTGCAGGCGTTGCGCGACCACGTCGGCGTCGTCGAACAACAGCCGTACCTCTTCTCCGGCACCGTCGCCGAGAACATCGCCTACGGCGACCGCGAGGTACTCGACGGCGAGGCAGCCGGCGACGAGGCGGCCCGCGAGCGCGTCCGCGAGGCAGCCCGCGCGGCCGAGGCGAGCGAGTTCATCGAGGGCCTCCCGGAGGGGTACGACACCCAGATCGGCGAGCGCGGCGTCAAGCTGTCGGGGGGCCAGCGCCAGCGGGTCGCCATCGCCCGCGCGCTGCTGAACGACCCCGAGGTCATCGTCTTCGACGAGGCGACCAGCGACGTGGACACCGAGACCGAGGAGCGCATCCAGGAGAGCCTCGACCGGCTGGTCGAGGACCGCACCGCGTTCGTCATCGCCCACCGCCTGTCGACCATCCGCGACGCCGACCGCATCGTCGTGATGGACGACGGCGAGGTCGTCGAGCGTGGGACCCACGACGAACTGCTCGCCGAGCGCGGCGACTACGCCGACCTCTGGTACGCCCAGGCCGACGAGGGCGCCGTCAGCGCCGACGACTGAGTGTCGGCGACTGAGTTTCGACGACCGCGCGTCGAACGCGGACGGTGACCGGGTCGCGCCCGGTCATCCACCACCGAAGTAATATGTCGGGCCGTTGAATCCGGGGCCATGGCAGAGAGTCCCGAGCCCCCGGGCTGGGTCGTCGAACAGCCGGGACTGACCGCCGTCGCGCTGGTGAGCGTCCTCCTCGCGCTGGCCGTGCTCGCCCCGTACCTCCAGTTCGTCCTGTTCGGCGTCGTCCTCGCGTACATCCTCTACCCGCTCCAGCGGCGTCTGGAGCGGTACGTCCGACCGATGGTCGCGGCGATGGGCGTCGTGGTCGCCACGCTGCTGGTCGTCCTGCTCCCGCTGGTCTGGGTGCTGTCCCTCGCCGTCGAGCAGGCGTTCGGCGTCGTCCGGACCATCCGGCGGGGCGACATCGACGTCGAGCGGATCGAGCAACTGATCGAGGCCAACGGCTACTCCGTCGACCTCGTGGCCGTCTACGAGGCCAACCAGGGCCGGATCGCGATGGCCATCCAGGAGGTCACGACGGGCGCGCTCGGCCTCGTCGGGAGCCTCCCCGGGCTGTTCATCGGGCTGACGATCACGATATTCGTCCTGTTCGCGCTACTGCGCGACGGCGAGGGGCTGCTCGCGTGGATAGAGTGGGTGCTGCCGGTCCCGGACGACGACCTGGCCGAGCTCCGGGCGGGACTGGACGACCTCATGTGGGCGTCGGTCGTCGGGAACGTCGCCGTCGCGGCCATCCAGGCCGTGATGCTCGGCGTCGGCCTGTTCGTCGCGGGCGTCCCGGCCATCGTCTTCCTCACGGTGGCGACGTTCGTGCTGACGCTGCTGCCGCTGGTGGGCGCGTTCGGCGTCTGGATCCCGGCGGCGGCGTACCTCGTCTCGGTCGGGCGCCCGCAGGCCGGCGCGGCGGTGGTCGTCTACGGCCTGTTCGTCACCTTCTCGGACTCGTACCTGCGGCCGGCGCTGATCGGGCAGACCGCCGCGTTCAACTCCGCCATCGTCATCGTCGGCATCTTCGGCGGGCTCGTCGTCTTCGGCGCGGTCGGCCTGTTTATCGGGCCGGTCGTCCTCGGCGGCGCGAAGCTCGCGCTCGACAGCTTCGCCCGCCAGCACGCCGGCCGCCCGCCCGACGAAGCGAGCGTCGAGCCCACCGACGACGAGGCCGGAGCCGCCGAGGGGAACGCCGAGGCGGGGTGAGCGCCAGCCGCGGGTAGCCGACTCCCGGGGCCGACCGCGCCGGGGAGTGCCCGAAAAAGATAGTTTATACGCGTCGAGCGGGTACCGGGAACCAATGACCCGAGACCCCGCGACGCTGGACGTGACCATCGTCGACGGGTACGTCGACGAGCCGGCGCACTTCGGCGTGCCGCCCTACATCTCGACGTACCCGCGCTACACCGCGGGGGCGCTCGTCGACGCCGGCGTGCCGCGCGAGGGAATCACGTACCACACCATCGACGGCCTGCGCGACGACAACGGCCGCTGGGCCGACGTGGCGGACGCCGACCTCATGATCTACGTCGGCGGCATGACCGTCCCCGGCAAGTACGTCGGCGGCACCCCCGCCGAACCCGACGAGGTCCGCCGGCTCACCTGGGAGGCCGACGGGACGACCCTGCTGGGCGGCCCCATCCGCTTCGGCGTCGGCGAGGAGAACAAGGGCGCCGAGGAGACCGAACGCGACGACCTGGACTACGACTTCGTCGCGAAGGGCGACGTGGAGGCCGCCGCCCACGACCTCGTCCGCGAGGGACTGGAGGGGTTCTCCGACCGGATGCGCGACAACGAGGAGATCCGGCGGTGGGCCCGGGAGGGGGCGTTCGTCGTCGAGCAACACCCCAACCACCCCGACTACCTCATCGCCGAGATGGAGACCTCCCGGGGCTGTGCCTACCGCTGTTCCTTCTGCACGGAGCCGCTGTACGGCGACCCCGCCTTCCGCACCGCCGAGTCGGTCGTCGACGAGGTCGACGCCCTCTCGGACCACGGCGTCCGGGACTTCCGACTGGGCCGCCAGGCCGACATCCTCGCCTTCGGCGGCGACGGCGAGGCGCCCAACCCCGAGGCCCTCCGGGACCTCTACGGCGGGATCCGCGAGGTCGCGCCCGACCTGCGGACGCTACACCTCGACAACATGAACCCGGTGACGATCACGGATTACCCCGAGAAGTCGCGGGAGGGGATCCGGATCATCGCCGAGCACAACACGCCAGGCGACACGGCCGCGTTCGGCCTGGAGTCGGCCGATCCGGTGGTCCAGGAGGAGAACAACCTGCTCGTCTCTGCCGAGGAGTGTCTGGAAGCCGTTCGCGTCGTCAACGAGGAGGCCGGCTGGCGGCCGGGCGGCGACCGCGAGTCGGCGCCCAATTTCGGCGACGACGCGGCGCGACGGCTCCCCAAGCTTCTGCCGGGGATCAACCTCGTCCACGGCCTGGAGTGCGAGCGCTCGGAGACGTTCGAACACAACAAGCAGTTCCTGCGGGACGTGCTGGACGAGGGGCTGATGCTCCGCCGGATCAACATCCGGCAGGTGATGGCCTTCGAGGGGACGGAGATGAGCGACACCGGCGCGGAGATCGCCCGCGACCACAAACAGCAGTTCAAGACCTACAAGCGGGAGGTCCGCGAGGAGATCGACAACGCGATGCTCCAGCGGGTCGCGCCGCCCGGGACGGTGCTCCCGGACGTACACCTCGAATACCATCAGGACGGCAAGACGTTCGGCCGCCAGCTGGGTACCTACGCCCTGCTGGTGGCCGTGCCGGGCGAGCGCGAGCTCGGGCGGACGGTCGACGTGGCGGTCACCGACCACGGCTACCGCTCGGTGACGGGCGTCCCCTACCCGCTCGATTTGAACGCGGCGTCGATGGACGAGCTGACCGCGGTGCCGGGGATCGGGACGTCCACGGCCGGGGACCTGGTCGTCGGCCGCCCCCACGAGAGCCTCGACGCCGTCGACACCGACGCGGACCTGGGCCGGTTCGCGACGGTCGACGGCGAGCCCGCGCCGGCCGTCCCCGGACTGGCCGACGGCGAGGGCGGCGGCGGAACTGGCTCCGGCTCCGCTGACCGGACGGGGACGCCGGAAGCCGACGACTGAGTCGCGGTCGGGGCCGCCGGCGACCGCGGTATCGCCCGCCAACGCGCCGGGCGGACGGCGGGCCTGCATCAGCGAACAGAAGGTTCTTGCCCGTCCCCGCCGGTAGCTGCACCAATGAGTGACGCCGAGGTGAGCGTCGTCCTCCCCGCCTACAACGAGGAGGGGACCATCGAGCGGACCGTCGAGGTCACGCTGGAGACGCTCGCCTCCTTCCTCCCCGACGGGTCCTTCGAGGTGATCGTCGCCGAGGACGGCTGCGACGACCGCACGCCCGAGATCGCCTCGCGGCTGGCGAACGAGGACGAGCGGGTCCGGCACATCCACAGCGACGAGCGCCTGGGGCGGGGCGGCGCGCTGGAGTACGCCTTCGAGCGGGCCGCGGGCTCGACGCTGGTCTACTTCGACACGGACCTCGCGACGGACATGAGACACCTGGAGGAGCTGGTCGAGAGCGTCCGCTCGGGCGAGTACGACGTGGCGACCGGCTCGCGGTGGATGCCCGAGAACCAGGCCGACCGCCCGACCAAGCGGGCCGTCTCCAGCCTCGGGTACAACACCCTCGTCCGGCTCTTTCTCCGCTCGGACCTGCAGGACCACCAGTGCGGGTTCAAGGCCGTCTCGCGGGAGGCCTTCGACGCCCTCCGGAGCGAGGTCGAGGACGAACACTGGTTCTGGGACACCGAGGTACTGGTGCTGGCCCAGCGCCGCGGCTACCGGGTCAGGGAGTTCCCCGTCGACTGGGAGCCGAAGGGCGACACGAAGGTCGACCTCGTGCGGGACGTGTTCGGCATGGGCAGTCAGATCCTCCGGACGTGGTGGCAGCTGTCGGTGAGCCCGCGGCTCTCTCGGCGGGTGAGCATGGCCGCGGGGTCGGTGCTCGTGATGCTCGCGCTGGTGGTCGCGGTGAGCGTCGTCTTCGACCTGGGAGCGGTCGTCGACGCGATGAGCGGGGCGGACCCGCGATGGATCCTCGCCTCGGGGGTCGTCTACCTGCTGTCGTGGCCGCTGCGGGGGTTGCGCTACCGGGACATTCTCGACCGGCTGGGCTACCCCAGCGACACGTGGTTCATGACGGGCGCGGTGTTCATCAGTCAGACGGGCAACCTCGTCTTCCCGGCGCGGCTGGGCGACGGTGTCCGCGCCTACGTCGTGAAGGCCCGCCGCGACGTACCCTACCCCAGCGGGTTCGCGTCGCTGGCCATCGAGCGCGTGTTCGACCTGCTGGCGATCACCGTCCTCGGCGGGAGCGTCCTGGTCGGACTGGCCCTGACCGGCGGGACCGACCAGATCGTCGCGGCTATCGCGGCCGAGGTCCCGCCGGTCACGGTCGGCGGCGAGACCATCGACCCCGGCGCGGCCGCCCGGACCGCCCTCCGGGTCGCCGCGGCCGTCGGCGGCGCCGCGGTCCTCGCGGTGACGGCGATCCTGGTCAGCGCTCGCCTGGAGGGCGACTACGTCCACCGCGCGGTCACCGCGGTGAGCAACGACTCCTACGCCGACTACGTCGCCGGCGTCATCGAGCAGTTCGTCGGGGACGTGCAGGCCGTGGTCAGCGACCGCGGCGCCTTCCTGCGGGTCGGCGTCGGCAGTCTCGTCATCTGGGTCGTCGACGTGCTGACGGCGCTGGTCGTCTTCGCGGCGTTCCCCGGCATCGCGCTCACGCCCGCCCTGGTCGCCACTGCCTTCTTCGCCGTCAGCGTCGGCAACCTCGCGAAGGTGCTCCCGCTCTCCCCGGGCGGGATCGGCCTCTACGAGGGGGCGTTCACGCTCATCGTCTTCGGGCTGACGAACGTGGCGGCGCCGGTCGCGTTCGCCATCTCCATCGTCGACCACGTCGTCAAGAACGCGGTCACCATCCTCGGCGGCCTCGTCTCGATGGCCTGGCTCAACGTCTCGCTGACCACGGCCGTCGAGGAGAGCCGCGAAGCGGGCGAACTCGAGGCCGCCGCGACCGAGGACTGACCGGCCGAAAACGGGCGGACCTCAGTACAGGTCGGTCGCGAATGGTCCGAACGCACCAGCGACCGCGTGGGCCAGCGCCGACTCGCGGTCGATGGCCTCGCCCGTGAGTACGCCCGCCGCGCCGGCCCGCTCGCTCAGGCCGTCGGTATCGAGCAGGTCGTCGAGGACCGGGCCGAGTTCCTCGCCCGAGCGGACGCGTTCGGCGATGTCGCCGGGGAGTCGCAGCGCGGGCCCGCCGCCGCGTTCGAGGGCCTCGCCGTCCGAGACCGCGGCCCACATGACCAGATAGAGGCCGGGCCGCTCGGCTAACTCCGCGACGCCGCCCTCGATCCCGACGCCGTAGTCGGCGCCGGGGTCGCCCTCCAGCGCCCGCGCCGCGCGGTTCTCCGCGCCCGTCACCGTCTCCGCGCGGCCCCGCGGCTGTTCGGACACCCCCGAATCGACGGCGACGGCCGCCACCTCGACCCCGTTCTCGAACAGTTCGCCCGCGACTCGCTCCGTCGCGGCGACCTTCACCGGGTTCTCGCTCCCGACCGCGACCCGTTCCATACCGCCGTCCAGCCCGCCCACCCGCTTCGGCGTTTCGCTCCGCGCCGGATGCGGATATATAAATGCGGGATAGTAACGTGTGGAAGGTGTTCACACACTGCCCGAAATCCCGTCTGTGGGCCGTTTTTGCGACCGCACGATCTCGGGAGCGAAAGATTTATAAAAGTTTCTCCGTATTGTTGTTCCACCACCGAACGTCCGGGGTTCTCGCGGCCTTGCTGCCCGGATCGTCACGCCCATAGCAATGAGCGACTCTCGACTCAGAACCCAGCGAACAGAGGCACAGGAGACCGAATCGACCGAGGAGCGGACCGACCAGGCCTGCCCCGAGTGCAGCGGCCACCTCGTCGTGGACGAGGAGCGCGGCGAGACGGTCTGCGAGGAGTGCGGCCTCGTGGTCGACAGCGACGAGATCGACCGCGGCCCCGAGTGGCGCGCGTTCGACTCCAAGGAGAAAGACGAGAAGTCCCGCGTCGGCGCGCCGACGACGAACATGATGCACGACAAGGGCCTCTCGACGAACATCGACTGGCGCGACCAGGACGCCTACGGCAACTCGCTGTCGTCGAACCAGCGACAGAAGATGCAGCGCCTGCGCAAGTGGAACGAGCGATTCCGGACGCGGGACTCGAAAGAGCGCAATCTCAAGCAGGCGCTGGGCGAGATCGACCGCATGGCGAGCGCGCTCGGCCTCCCGGAAAACGTCCGCGAGACGGCCAGCGTCATCTACCGCCGCGCGCTCGACGAGAACCTCCTGCCCGGCCGCTCCATCGAGGGGGTCTCGACGGCGGCCGTCTACGCCGCCGCGCGGCAGGCCGGTGTCCCGCGTAGCCTCGACGAGATCAACGAGGTCTCCCGCGTCGAAAAGTCGGAGATCGCCCGCACCTACCGCTACGTCATCCGCGAACTCGGCCTGGAGGTCCAGCCGGCCGACCCCGAGAGCTACGTGCCCCGCTTCGCCTCCTCGCTCGAACTCTCCGACGAGGCCGAACACCGCGCGCGCAAGCTCCTCCAGAACGCCAAGGAACAGGGCGTCCACTCCGGGAAGTCCCCGGTCGGCCTCGCGGCCGCCGCGGTGTACGCCGCCGCGCTTCTCACGAACGAGAAGACCACCCAGGCCGCCGTGAGCGAGGTCGCCGACATCTCCGAGGTGACCATCCGCAACCGCTACCACGAACTCCTCGAGGCCGAGCAGGGTCTCCCCGCGGTCTGACACCGGGGCCCGCTCGACCCTGCCCGATCTGACCACCGCCCTGCCGCGGCCGAACGGTCCGTAACATACCCCGTCGAACCCCCAGAGCGACGCCGCTGGCCGTGCTGACGGCAGTCGAGAATCAGGCCTGATAACCGCGGGGGCACGTTTAATTCGGACGCTCCCGCCTATCGGCGTATGGCTTCCGATTCCGGTGACCTCGGCACCGAGGCACTCGACGTGGACTCCGAGGCAGGGGATATGACCGTCGACGAGTTGGGGACCGCTATCGACGAGTTGCTCCGCGCGTCCGAGAGCGTCTCCCAGAGCTCCCAGCAGATCAGCGACCTCGCCAACGAGCAGTCCGAGAACATGCGCGAGGTCGCCGGCGAGGTGTCCAACCTCAGCGCGACCGTCGAGGAGGTCGCCTCCAGCGCGAGCCAGGTGCGGCAGGTCAGCACCGACGCCCGCGAGCTGGCCGACGACGGCCGCGAGCTGGCCGACGACGCCATCGACGCCATGGAGGCCGTCGACGAGGCCAACTCGGAGGTCTCCGACGACGTCGAGCAGTTGCGCGACCGCATCGACGAGATCGACGAGATCGTCGAGGTGATCAACGACATCGCCGACCAGACGAACATGCTCGCCCTGAACGCCTCGATCGAGGCCGCCCGCGCGGGCGAGGCCGGCGAGGGCTTCGCCGTCGTCGCCGACGAGGTCAAGAGCCTCGCCGAGGAGTCCCAGCAGAACGCCACAGAGATCGAACAGCTCGTCTCGAACATCAAGAGCGACACCGAGAGCACCGTCGAGAGCATCGAGCACGCCAACGAGCAGGTCGAGGAGGGCATCGAGCAGGTCGACGACACCGTCGACGTGCTCCGGGAGATCGACGCCGCCGTCGAGGAGGCCGCCCAGGGCGCCCAGGAGGTCGCCAGCGCCACCGACGAGCAGGCCGCCTCCACCGAGGAGGTCGCCTCGATGGTCGACTCCACCGCCGAGAGCGCCGAGGAGGTCGCCGGCGAGATCGAGCGCATCGCCGCCGCGAACCAGGAACAGACCGCCCAGATCAACGAGATCCAGGAGCTCATCCGCGACCTGCAGCGGTAGCGGGCCTGCGGCGAACCGGTGTCGCGGAACTGGCGACCCCCGCGGCCGTCGATCCGGTCGCTTTTTTCCGGTGCTCGCGGTAGCACCGGTATGCACATCGACTTCTCGTCGTTCGTCCTCGCGGCCGCGACCGCGGATCTAGCCGACGAGCCCGCCGCGCGCGAGGCCGCCGACGCCGTCGAGTTCCGCATGGACTTCGCGAGCGACCCGCTCGATTCGCTCGCGGCCTACGACGGCGAGTTGCCGCTGATCGCGACCAACCGCCCCGAGTGGGAGGGCGGCGACGCCACCGACGACGACGCCCGGCTCGCCGCGCTCGAAGCCGCCGCCGAACACGACGCCGTCGGCGCGATCGACGTGGAACTCGCGGCGCTGACGGACGGCGACGCCGCGGGCGTCGTCGACCGCGCGCGCGACCACGGGACGGCCGTGATCGTCTCGACGCACGACTTCGAGGGGACGCCCCACCGCGACGCGCTCCGGGAGACCCTCGCCGAGGCGAGCTGCTGGGGCGACGTGGCGAAACTGGCCGTGACCGCGGAGGGCGCCGGCGACGTGCTGGACCTGCTGGGCGCGACGTGGGCGGCGACCACCGCCGGCGAGACGGTGGCGACCATGGCGATGGGCGAGGCCGGCCGCCACTCCCGGGCGGTCGCGCCGCTGTACGGCTCGCGGATCGGCTACGCGCCGGTCGACCCCGCCGAGGCGACCGCCCCCGGCCAGTACGACCTGGCGACGCTGGCGGCGCTCGTCGACCGGCTCGGCGGCGAGCGACCGGACGGCGAGTGACCGGGCGACGACGACGAATTCCCCGGAGTCGGAAGCTTAACAACGCGCGACGACCGAACGCTGACAACTAACAGTGAGTACACGGAACCGACGGCGGCCGCTGCTGGCAGTCGTACTCGCCTTCCTCTACCCCGGCCTCGGCCACGTCTACCTGCGCGAGTGGCTCCGCGCGCTGGTGTGGTTCTTCCTCAACGTGACGAGCTTCGCGCTGCTGATGCCCGAGAGCGCGGTCCCGGAGACGTTCGGCTGGTCGGAGCTGGTCGCCGCCGCCGAGAACGTCACGCCCGAGGCGGCGCTGGCGCTGGCCGCGATCACCGTCTTCAGCATGGTCGACGCCTACTGGATGGCCAAACGGCAGAACACGGAGACGGAGGTCGAGGACGGGACGACCTGTCCCAACTGCGGCCGCGACGTGGACCCCGACCTGGAGTTCTGTCACTGGTGTACCGAGCGCCTGGAGCCCGAGTCCGGCGCAGACTCCGAGGAGACCGCCGACGACTCCGGGGCGAACGCCTGAGCGCGGTCGGCGTCGCCGCTCACCCCGTCGGCGTCCGCTCGTTCGTGGTGCCGCTCACGAGTTCGTCGTACAGCCGGACGAGTTCGTCGCCGACGGCGTCCAGCGTGAACCGTTCGGTCGTCTCGGCGGCGTTGTCGCCGATCCGCTCGCGCTCCTCGTCGTCCTCGCACAGTTCAGTGATGGCGTCGACGAACTCGTCGACTGTCTCGGCTTTGCGGCAGTCCCGGTCGTCGTCGAGCCACTCGTAGGTGGGGATCGACCGGACGACCGGCGGCTTGCCGCAGTGCATCGCCTCCAGCAGCGCCATCCCCTCGTTCTCGTTGCGCGAGGGCCAGAAGAACACGTCGCCCGCCGCGGGCGCGCCCCGCGGGTCCTCGATGTACCCCGTAAAGGTGCAGTTGGCCGGCGAGTTCTCCACGAGTTTGCGCGTCTCGCGGGGCTGGAGGAACCTGTCGAGGGTCCCGCCCGTCGGGTTCAGGTAGCCGAACCAGGCGAAGTCGTACTCGGGGAGCCGGCGGGCGACCTCGACGAACGTGTCCAGGCCCTTGCGCTTGATGACGTGGCCGAACATGAACACGACCGGCGGCTCCAGGTCGTAGCGGTCGAGGTACTCCGCGCGCAGTTCGGGGTCGTCCCAGCCGGCGAACCGTTCGGCGTCGAAGCCGTTGGAGATGACCGTCGAGGGCGTGTCGGTGTACCCGGCGATCACCTCCCGGTTGTGCTCGGAGGGACAGACGAGGTGGTCGGCCTGGTCGTAGGCGTAGGCGAGATAGGGTTTCAGCGGCCGGGCGAGCTGGTTCGAGAAGACGAAGCTGTTCCGGAAGTCCGCGGCCGTGTTGTGGGTGTGGAAGAGAACGGGAATCCCCCGGCGGCGGGCGCGCTTGGCGTAGTAGATGGAACGGGGACCGGCGTTGTTGAGGTGCAGCAGGTCGCAATCGAGGGTGGGTTCGGTGGTGTAGTCGACCCCGCGGTCGTCGAGGACCGCCCGCTGGTTGTTGACCGACTGGGCGAACCCGCCGGTGACGACGCCCTCGCCCTCGAAGTAGTGGCTGACTCTCATAGGATGTCCACGACCCGTTCGCCGGCCTCGGTCAGCGCGTAGCCGTCGTCGGTCTTCGCGACGAGTTCGCCGCGGAGTCGCTCCAGGTGGTAGTTGAACTGGCCGGAGTCGGTCACGCCCGCCCGCGAGCGCAGGTCCGAGAAGCACACCGCCTCGGCGTCCGCGTCGGCCAGCGCCGCGAGGATGCGCACCCGCATCTCGTTGCTGAGTAGCGCGAACGTGTCCGTCACCGCCGCGGGGTCGTCGCGCTCGCTCGGACTACTGACCGTCGGTCGGGCGTCGTCGCGCTCGTCGGGTCCGTCCCCGCCGTTCGCGCGCTCACTCATCATCGACGAGCACCTCCGGGATCCCCACGTCGGAGACGATCGGCGCCCCGCCGTCGTCGCGACGCCAGGCGATGGCCGGCCCCACCTCGTAGGCCTCCTCGCCGTCGAACGACAGCGTCGCCGTCCCGCCGCGAGCGAGGTGTTCGTTTATCGACTGGCGGGTCTCGCGGTCGAAGCGGTTCATCCCGGAGACGGACTTGCCACCGCGGACGGCGACGACGTCGAAGTCGAGGCCGCCGCGGCTCGTCTCCAGTCTGACCCGCAGCGGTACCCTGTATCGGGGGTCGTCGCCCGTCACGTCGTCGAACCGGAGGACGGCGTCCTCGGCGCGTTCGAGTTCCGTCATCTCCCGCTCCAGGTCCCCGCCCTCGACCGACTCCATCGAGGCGCGCAGCGACTCCCGGACCTGGTCCTGGACCTGCCCCTTGATCTCGTCGACCATCGCGCCGATGGAGTCGCCGGGGTCGAACGAGTCGCCCTCGAACTCGACGCTGACGTCGTGGCCGCGCCGACCACCTCGTTCGCCTTCCGGGCGACGGCCGCCCTCCCGACTGGGGCCTGCGCCGGGGGAACGCGGCTCCCCCTGTCGCTCCTCGGGCACCTCGCGCAGTCCGCGGTGGAGCACCTCCTCCCAGGAGAGGTCGAGTTCCCGCTTGCGGGCCTTCATCCGCTCGAAGACCTCGTCGTCGTCGATCGTGATCCGGACCTCTCTCGCCATGGTGTGAGTTCTAGCGGAACGCTTACTTAAATCTATCCTAGAATACTCACATCGGACTCACATCGAATCGGGGATCGGCGCTCGATCGAGAGGGAGACGTGGGTCTTTGGGGCGCGAGAACGGGAGGAGATCGGCGCGGAGAAGGCGGTCGGCCGTTACTACTGCTCGATGATGCTCTCCTCGATGGCCTCGCCGAAGTGACGGGCCTCGTCGCCGTAGAAGACGCGCACCTCGTCGCCCTCTTCCAGATCGGTGACCGCCTTGCGGCCGTCGGCGGTGGCGACCTTGATCGTCTCGGCGTTCTGCAGCAGCGTCTCGATGCGGTCGACGCCGTCGTCGGTCTCGACCTCGGCGCCGACCCGGAACATCGGCCGCTTCTCGATCTTGACGCGGCCGACGATGGCCTCGCGGGTGTGGCCCTCGGTGTCGACGACCTGGACCTCGTCGCCGCTCCGGAGTTCGGAGAGGTACTTCGTGCCGCCGTCGGGGGTGCGGACGTAGGCGTGGACCGCGCCGGCGTTGACGCGGAAGGGTCGCGAGGCGACGTACGGCGACTCGGCGGTCTCGGCGTGGACGAAAAAGAGGCCCCGGCTCATCGACCCGACGAGCATCCCCTCGTCGTGGTCCATGAGGTTGCCCGTGTCGATGCAGACCCGATCGGCGGAGCCGGTCCGCTCGATCTCGGTGACCGTCGCCGTCGTGAGCTCCAGCTGCTCGCGGCGCATCTCGTCGCGGACCTCGACGGTCTCGCGGATCTCGTCGGGGTCGTCCGTGTCGAGCAGGACCGAGTCGGCGCCGATCTCCAGGGTCTCGTAGGCGGTGCGGGCCTCCTCGGCCGTGGTGACGCCCGCGACGAGGTTGGTCTCGTCGCCGATGCGCGCGATGAGATTTTCGAGGGGGATGATCTGCCAGTCCTCGCCGACGACGATTGTGTAGTCGGCGGCCGTCGCCACTTCCTCGGCGAACTCCTCGTAGCGCTCGTCGAAGATGCGGACGTAGCCCGCCGTCGCTTTCCCGTCCTGGCGCAGCACCGACAAATCCGCCGAGCCCGAGAGGTCGCCGGGGATCTCCATCGAGCCGTCGCCCTCGCCGTCCTTGCCGACGACGGCGGCGTCCGGTTCGTCCGCCTCGTCGGCCTCGGCGTCCATGACGTGGACGTCACCGTTGGTGAACGCCGCGACGTTGACGGCGCCGAGGTCGCGGACCCGCGCCACGTCGGACTCGTCGACGAGGACCCAGTCGACCCCCGCCTCCAGCCCCGCCGTGATCCGGCGCTTGCGCGCCTCCCAGTCGCCGACCTCGTCGTCGGCCTTCAGCCACACTTGCCGTGTCATGTATCCACGCTCGCCCCCGTCCGATTTGAACGTGGCGGAAGCGGCGCTATCGGGGACCCGCCGTCCGAACCGCGACGGGAGCGGCCCCGCCGCCACTACCGGCCGACGGCAGCCGTCGCTGACCGGGTGGGCTTCCGGTGGACAGAACGCGCGAGTACCCCTACCCGCTGTCCACCGACGTACACCCGAGTCGGCGGAGGGTCGGAATATGTCTTGTGGTCGCTGGCGGATGCCGCCGGGGTTTCCGTCCCGCCGCTGTCCCTCGGTTCGAGCGACCGCGTGCGGGCGCTCAGCGCCCGGTCGCGTCGGCAAGCGCGTCGCGGGAGGCTCGGCGGACGGCGTCGGGGTCGAGGTCGGTCTCGGCCCAGGCGGGGAGGCGGTCGGCGGCCTCGGGCGCGCGGACCGACTCGGCGTAGGCGTCGACCTGCCGGCGCTCGTCGGCGGGGTCGTAGTCTAGCCCGTTGAACGCGGCGTCGGCGGCGTACTGGTCGACCAGCCGGCGGGCGGCCGTCCGGTAGCGCTCGCGCAGGTCGCCGTAGTCGACGGCGACGCCGCCCTCCTCGAGCGCGGCAAAGAGGGCGGCGGCGACCTCGTCGGCCATGTCCGAGAGGCCGCCGCGGCCGCTGACGGCGCGGTGGTCGTGCTCGTGGATCCCCAGGTCGACCTGCGCGGTGCCCTCGAAGCCGGCCGTCCGGAAGGCGTCGCCGAGCGTGGCGACCTCCAGCCCCCACCCGCGGGGCGGGCGGAGTTGCCGGACGAGGTCGCTCGTGGCGGCGAACTCGCCGGCCAGCGCGTAACGGAAGGCGCCCAGGTAGTCGACCAGCGGGTCGTCCGTCGCCTCGTCGAGAGCGGCGACGACTGGCTCGTAGAACAGGCGACAGAGCCGCCCGTAGAGGCGGCCGTTCTCGACGCGGGCGTAGTAGCCCTTGACGAACTCGTAGTCGCGGGCGAGCGGGAAGAGCAGTCGGGGAACGTGCTCGGGGCCGTAGGTGGTCGCGTCGGCGTCGTGGACCGCCACGAGGTCGCTCCGGGCGGCGGCGACGCCGAGCGCGAGCCACACGTCACGTCCCTTGCCCGCCTCGCCGTTGAGCCCGTGTTCGCCGAGGAGTTCGCGGACGGCGGGCGCGTTGCACCACAGAATGTCGGCGTCGACGCCGAGGGAGTCGACCCACTCGCGGACCGCCTCTACCTTCCCCTCGTCGGCGCGCAGCGCGACGACGACGGACTCGGGGTCGACCGCCCCGAGCGTCGAGAGGACGCGCTCGGCGGCGAGGCTGGCGTGGTCGCGGTCGGTCAGCGGCACCACGACCGTCGCGCGGTCGACCGGCGCCTCGGGGGCCGCGCCGCCGAAGTCGTGCAGCGTCGCCACCCGCTCCTGGACGTACTCCATCGACGCCGGCTAGCGACTCGACTCCCATATAGTCCGCTGTTCCGGCGAGTCCGGGGCGGTCGCCGCGCGGTCGCGGCCCGTCACGAGCGCGCGCTCCGGGGGAGCCGTCCCATCCCGTGAGCGACGATGAGCCCGGCGAGCACGACGACGAGGCCGCCAGCGAACGAGCGGAATATCAGGTCGAACGGCACTTGCGCGTCCCGGAGGAAGCCGACGGCGTAGGAGCCGCCGGCCTGGACGAACATCATCGTCCCCGAGTAGGCAGCGTAGGCGCTCGCGCGGTGGCGGTCCGGCAGCGAGCCCAGCAGGTAGGTGTCCATCGCCGGGAACAGGCTGTGGGTGACGTACCCGAGGACGAGACTGACCGCGACCACGGCAACGAGCCCGGAGACGGTCGTCAGCGCGAGGACTGTGACGACGAACCCGAAGAGTAGCGCGAGGATGTACCGGACGATGTCGAGGCGGTCGGCCAGCCGGCCCGACAGCGCCATCGCCGGGACGCCGGCGCCGAAGACCACCGAGAGGACCGTCCGCGCGGTCGACTCGGAGAGGGACTTCGTCTCGGCGAGGTAGGTGGGGTAGAAGTTGAACACGCCCTGCCAGACGAAGCCGGTCGCGCCGAGCATGACGACGCCGGCGAGGACCAGCCGCCACTGCTCGCGGACCGCCCGGAGGAGGTTCCGGTCCTCGGTACCGGCCGCGGGCAGGTCCGTCCGCCAGGCCGCGACGGTGAACAGGACGGTGGCGACGGCGGTGATCCCGGCCATGATCCGGAAGGTCAGCGGCCACTCGCCCCGGGCGAGGACGGCGGTGACGAACAGCGGCGCGCCGACGGCGGCCAGTTGCGCCGCCGTCCCGTGGACCCCCAGCGCCGAGCCGACCCGCGAGGGGAACAGCTCGCTGACCAGCGGGTTCGCGGCGATGAGGTAGGCCCCGCCGGCCGCCCCTATCAGGACGGCGGCGGCCTGGAGCGCGCGGATGCCCGGCGCGACCGACGCCAGCGCGGTCGCGGCGGTGAGGGTCGTCCCCGTCGCGAAGACGACGTAGTGGCGCGGGACCCGCGTGAGCAGGTAGCCCGTCGGGATCCGCGGGACGGCGCTGCCGACCCAGACGAGCGACGCGAGCAGGCCGACGGCCGCGGCGTCGACGGTCAGCGCCGCTCGCAGCGGGTCCAGCAGCGGCGCGAAGACGACCCGCCCGAGGTTGACGACGAACACCATCGCACAGAGCGACCCGAACAGCTGGCGGCGCGTCACACCACGGGGTTCGTCCGCTACCCTTCAAGGGTTGCGAACTCGGCGGAGCCGTCCGCTACACGGGCGGCCGGCCGCCCGCACCCGGACGGTCCGCCCGGCCGCGTCCGACCGTGGTGTGTCGGATCTATGCATGGGGTTTTTCAGAGTCGGTGTCGTACCCCCGGCCATGAAATCGGTCCGGAAGGGGTTGCGTTCGGGCGAGATCGAGAAAGACGTCTACGAGCGCCTGGCCTGCAGCGAGTGCGAGGAGGAGCTCGCGACCGAGAACGACCCCGACGAGGTCGGCACCGTCCGGGTCTGCCCGGAGTGCGACAGCAAGTGGAAACAGGTGGGGTGACCGCCCGCTCGGCTCGCGCGTCAGTCCGAGCGCCGCCGACCACCCGCCAGCCGCCCGACAACCGTCCTTTCCTCACTCGAAGACGGCGTCGAACGAATCCGCGCCGAGCGGCGGGTGGGTCCCCGCCGCGACGTTCTCCGCGACGTGCTCGGGCGAGCCCATCCCGACCAGCGAGCACGTCACGCCGGGCGCGCTCCGGGCGAAGTTGATCGCCTTCTGGGCGCTCGTCTCGCCCTCGACCCGCTCGGCCACCTCCTCGGGCAGCCCCGCGCGGGCGAGCTTCCCCTGGGCCAGCGACGCGCTCGTGAAGACGTTCAGCCCCGCGTCGTGGGCGAACCACAGCGTCGACTGGGCGCCCTCGGACCCCTCCTGGGCCTCGACGGTGAACGCGTCGGCCATCACGACGTTGAACGGTAGCTGTATCGCCCGGAAGTGCGTCGCCGCGTTGTTCGCCCGCTTGGCCGCCTCGCGGGCCCGCGAGACGACCTCCGCCAGCGAGAGGTAGCTGTCGTCCGCCGCGGGGACGCGGAAGGCCTCCCACGTCGCCACGCCGTACTGGCGGATGTCGCCCTCGGCGGCCCGCTCTTCGAGGCGGGTGAACGTGTCTTCCAGCCGGTCGTAGACCTCGTCGGCCGGGCGGTCGGCCAGCTGTGTCTCCGGATTGTGGACGTAGTACAGGTCGATCGTGTCCAGTCCGAGGTTGTCCAGCGAGCGGTCGAGCTGGTCGTCGATGTACCCGGGGGCGATGCAGTGCTGGCCGGCCACGAGGTCGTCGGCGTCGACGATGCCGGTGTCGACGTACTCTTCCTGGATCCACCGGCCGGGGTCGTCCGGTCGCTCGCCGTCGAAGGGGACGAACCCCCCCTTCGTGGCGACGAGAACGGCCTCGCGGTCCACCTCGGCGGCTTCGATGGCCTCTCCGACGACCCGTTCGCTGCGCTGGTTGCGGTAGTTGATCGCCGTGTCGACGACGTTGATCCCCGACTGGAGCGCCTCGACGCTCGCCTCGCGGTAGGCGTCGTCGACCTCGTCGGTCGGGTCTCCGAGGTAGGTGCCGACGCCGACGCTGGAGACGACGCCCTCGCCGAACCGCCGGAAGTACGTGCGGGCGAATTCGTCACCGAACTCGTCGCGGTAGGCCCACGTGGCGTCCCTGGTGACCATACCGGAACTGGGGTCGCCGCGGGTAAAAGCGTGCCATCTCAACGACGGTCGGCTCCGCGCCCGGCCCGCCGGTCGGCCCCCGGTTCTACCTTACCCCGCGACCGGCGCGGTCGGCCCGTCGTCGGTCGCACCGAGGAGGGCGGCGACGATCAGGAGCCCGGCCGCGGGAAAGACGAACATCCAGAGGGCCGCCTGCCAGAACCCCAGCAGGAACAGGCCGCAGGCGCCGCCGGCCGCGACGAGGGGGCGCCGGGAGACGGCGCCGGCCGCCCCAGCGACGGCCGCCCCGCCGATCGCCGCGAACAGCGCGAGCCGGGACCACGTGCCCCCGGGCTGGACCAGGTAGTAGCCCAGCACGGCGAGCAACGCGGCGGTCGCCGCGACGGTCAGACCGCGGACGAGAGGACGGATTTCGGGGACCATCTCGTCCGAACTACGCCGCGCGTCCTTAAGAATTCACTCGTCGTCGAGGTGGTCGGCCATCCACGCGAACTGCTCGTCGACCATCCGGCGGCCGGCGTCGGTCAGCGCGTACTCGTCGTGGATGCCGGACTCCCGGAGTTCGAGGTGGCCGTTGTCGACGAGCGTGTCCAGCGCGCCGTAGAACGACTTCGGGTCGATCCGCTCGTCGTAGTGCGATTCGAGCCGCGATTTGAGCGCCTGGCCGTTGAGCGGTCCCTCCCCGGCGAGGATCACGCAGATGTCCCGGCGGCGCCCGCTCCCGAGCCACTTGGTCATGGAACGAGTGTCGCACCGGGGCCGTTCGACTCTTGTGGTTCCCGGTGGTGCGGGTGCACGACGGCGGACGGGCGCGTCGCCGAGCCACGACGCGGCGACGAGTCGACCGGGGATCGAAGCCTACGACTATCACCGGTCCACAGATCCGCCAATGACCGACGCGACCGCGACGAGCGAGGGGATCACGGCCCGCTACGAGGAGACCGAGACCGAGCGCCTGCTGACCTTCGAGCGCGACGGGGCGACCGCCGCCGTCGCCCAGAACACCGAGGGCTACGCGATGCTGAAGGTCCGGCCGACCGCCGACGGCGACGAACTGGAGCGGTACTACGGGTTCGACATGGCGCTGGACCACGCCGCCGAACTGCTCGGCGTCGCCCCGCGTGACCTGCCGGTGCCCGAGGCCGCCGAGGACATGGGGATGTAGGGCGGACGGCGACACGGGGTGTAGGTCGGTCGGACGGCGACACGGGGTGTAGGTCGGTCGGGCGGCGACGCTCACAGGAAAGCGTTGCCCCGCCGGCGGAACTCGCGGCGTTCGGCGGGCGTCGGGAGGGTGTGGTAGTCCTCGGGGCCGGTGGGGTTCGGGCGCGTCTCGAACGCGGGGTAGCGGTCGAGGAGGTCGACCGCCAGCGGGCCGCCGGTCTCCGCGATCTTCAGCGACAGGTCGTGCATCGAGTCGTCGGGGTCGATCGGGAACGAGCGCTGTTCGATTATGGGGCCGGCGTCGAACTCCTCGGTCATCAGGTGGGCGGTGACGCCGGACTCGTCGTCGCCGTAGTACAGCGGCCAGAACGCCGTGGCGCGTCCGCGGTACTTCGGGAGCAGCGATCCGTGGACGTTGACGGCGTAGTCGGGCACGTCGAGGACCGCCGGGGGCAACCGCTGTCCGCAGATGATCGAGAGCGCCACGTCCGGGTCGACCCGGCGGTACCAGTCGAGAAACTCCCCGTCGGCGGTGTCGGGGACGCGCCGGACCGGGACGCCGTGGTCGCGGGCGAGCGAGGCGACGCCGTGGTAGCGGCCGGTCGCGACCCGCTGGAGCCCCGGCGGGAGCGCGTCGAGGGCCGCCCCGCGGGCGAAGCGCAGGCCCATCCGCGGGAACGCGCCCGGGCCGAGGGCTCGCAGGTAGTCCCGCACCTGCTCGCGTCGCGGCTTCCGGGGCGGGGCGACGACGACCGCGGCGATCGAGTCGGCGTGGGAGCGGACCACCGGCCGGAGGTACCGCGGGAGGTACAGCGGTTCCGCCGAAGTGAACAGGACGACGCGCACGGCGGTACGAGGGCGGCCGCCGACATAGCTGTCACGCCACAAGACATATGCCGGACTGCGGAGCGGTTCGGGGTATGACGCGTTCGACCGTCCGCGCCCTCCTGCTGACGGCGGTCGGCCTGCTCGCGGTCCCGGTCGTCGCCGGCTGGAACCGGCTCGTCACCGCCCGCGCGCCCGTCCCGCCCGCAGGTACGTCTCCGACCGCCGACCCGTCCGCGAGCGAACCGGCGACCGACACCTCGGCGACCGACGCTCCGGCGGTGACCGAACACGAGCGCGCCTGGCCCGACTACCTCCGCGGGTTCGACGCCCACCACGGGCCGGCGGGGTCGGCCGACGCCGGTCCCGGCGAGGGGTCGCTGCTCCGCGGCGTCCGGCTGTGGGTCGAGTCGGACTTCCTGCGCGGGTACACCCTCGGAGACGACGTGTACGTCGTCGCGCGGGCGCCGACCGTCGTCCGGGTCCACCAGGCGGGCCACACCCCGGAGTTCGGTGCCGCCTTCGACCCGCTGGCGGCCGACTATCGCGAGGACGGCGGGCTCCCCGATGAACCGCTACGCACCGCCGACGTAATGCTCCCCGGGACGTTCCCCCACACGCTCCTCCGTCTGCGCGACCCGCGCGGGCTCCGGGGAGCGTATCGAGCCTGGCTCCACGACGGACACCTCGAACGGGTCGCCGAGTGACGGCGCGACTGTGGTTCGCCCGCGCCGGTCGCGCCGTCACGCGGTCGACCGGACCGCCGGACTACGACATGATCGTGCGTCCGGTTTACACGTGAACGCGCGTCTTTTACCGCCTGGAGTCCGTACGGGTAGTCGATGAGCCACCCACGCGTCACCGGCGTCGGGTTGACCGACTTCGGGGAGCACTCCGAGCGGACGGGCCGGGACCTGTTCGCGGAGGCCGGACTGGCGGCGCTCGACGACTCGGGGGTCGACCCCGGCGACGTCGAGGCGCTGTTCTACGGCAACTTCATGGGCGAACTCGCCGAACACCAGGGCCACCAGGCCCCGCTGATGGCCGAGGCAGTCGGCCTCGACGTGCCGGCGACACGCTACGAGGCCGCTTGCGCCTCCAGCGGCGCGGCGGTCCGCGAGGCGGTCAGACACCTCCGCAGCGGCGAGGCGGACGTGATCCTCGTCGGCGGCGCCGAGCGCATGACGAACATCGGTACCGCGGGCGCGACGGACGCCCTCTCGATCGCCGCCGACGACCTCTACGAGATCCGCGCCGGGATGACCTTCCCCGGCGCCTACGCGCTGATGGCCCGGGCGTACTTCCGGGAGTTCGGCGGCGCCCGCGAGGACCTCGCCCACGTCGCCGTGAAGAACCACGACCACGCCCTCCCGAACGAACACGCCCAGCTCCGCAAGGAGATCACCGTCGAGGACGCCCTGGAGGCGCCGATGGTCGCCGACCCGCTGGGGCTGTACGACGCCTGCCCGATCACCGACGGCGCCAGCGCCGCCGTCCTGACCAGCGCCGAGTACGCCGCGGAGCACGGGCTGGACGCCTCCGTCGCGATAACGGGGACCGGCCAGGGCGGCGACAACCTCGCGCTCCACGACCGCGAGAACCTCGCGCGCTCGCCGGCCGCCAACAAGGCCGCCGACGAGGCCTACGACGACGCCGGCGTCGGCCCCGAGGACGTGGACATCGCCGAGGTCCACGACTGTTTCACAATCGCCGAGGTGCTCGCCGTCGAGTCGCTCGGCCTCTACGAACCCGGCGAGGGGATCGCCGCCGCCCGCGATGGCGAGACCCACGCGACCGGGGAGACGCCTGTGAACCTCTCGGGCGGGCTGAAGGCCAAGGGCCACCCCGTCGGCGCGACCGGCGTCGCGCAGGTCGTCTCGCTGGCGAGGGTGCTGGAGGGCGAGTCCGCGTGGTCCGACGACGTGGGCGACGCTCAGGTCGGCGTCGCGCACAACGCGGGCGGCACGGTCGCGAGCGCGACCGTCCACGTGCTGGAGGTGGTCGCATGAACTCGCGGTTTGAGTTCCTGCGATTACGCCAGAGCTTCGCTCTGGAGGTGGTAGAATGAGCGACAAAGCCAGGGACGGCGCGTTCGACGACTGGCTCGACGCGGTCGCGGACGGCGAGGGGTACTACGTCGAGTGCGAGAACGGCCACGGCTGGCTCCCGCCGCGGCGGGTCTGTCCCGACTGCGGGAGCCGCGAGCTCTCGGAGACACAGCTACCCGATTCCGGCGAGGTGGCGACGTTCACCGAGGTCTCGGTGGCGACGCCGCAGTTCAGCGCCGACACCCCCTACGTCACCGCCATCGTCGACTACGGCCCCGTCCGCGTGACCGGCCTGCTCCGGGGCGTCGACCCCGACGAGGTCGACGTGGGGATGCCCGTCGGGATCGGCGTGGGGGAACGGGAGACCACCGGCGACCGCGCGGTCGTCTTCCGGCCGCGGTAAGGACGGGTGGCGCGGCCGCTCCGCGTCGCGTCGTCAGGCGATCAGTCCCCAGACGATGCCGAACACGCCAAGGGCGATGATCGCCAGTCCGAGCAAGAACCCCCAGATGCGCTGCTTTCGCGCCGCCTTGTCCGGGTTCTGTTGCCACTCCCGGCCGGACGGGTGACTCCGGATCCGCATCGGGAACTTGACCGCGAACGCACCCATCCCGACCATCAACAGTCCGAACAAGATGGCTGCGCCGTTCATACTCGAAGGTGTCACTGGAGCGTAAATAGGCTTTCGAGGAAATCACTCGCACCGGTCGCGGGCCATCGGTTTCGACGGTCCTTGGAGTCGACGTGCCGTGCCCGACGACGGCGGTATCGACACCGGAGTGCGGCGACCGAGCGGGGCACGAACCGCGTCAGGCGTCGGTTCGCTGGCGCTCGCCGCGGACCACGTCGAGGAACTCGGCGGGGTGTTCGACGTGGGGGAGCAGCGCTGAGTCGCCGATCGAGACCAGTTCCACGTCGGCGGCCTCCGCGAGTTCGCGGCCGGCCGACAGCGGCGGCATGTCCGTCTCGGTGCCCCAGACGAGCGTGACCGGGACGCCCAGGTCGCCCAGCACCGCGGCCAGGTCGACGTCGGGGTCGAGGTGGCCGCTGACGAAGGAGGCCGGCGCGAACCGCGCGCCCGGCTGGTGGGCGCTCTCCCACTCGTAGCGGACGGTCTCGTCGTTGAGGTTCGAGCGGTCGTGGTAGCCGTGGTCGTCGTGGAAGTGGCGGATCGAGCGCTCGCTCACGATCCCGTTGTAGATCGCCTGTCCGACGACGGGCGCGCGGATCAGCGACCGGAGCCAGACGCGCCGGCCCGGGACCGTGTCGGCGGTCGGGCAGACCAGCACGAGCCGCGACACGTCCGCGTCGCGGGCGGCGTCGGCGGCGTAGGCGCCGGTCAGCGACGACGCGACGACGACGGCGTCGTCGCTCGTGTCGGTCAGGAAGTCGCGGACGAACGTGGTGTACAGCGACGCCGAGTAGGTCAGCGGCGGGCGGTCCGACCGGCCGAACCCCGGCAGGTCGGGCGCGACGACGTGGTAGTCCTCGGCGAGCCCCTCGAAGACGGCGCGCCACTCGTTGCTGGTCGCCGCGGCGTTGATCCCGTGGAGGAGGACCAGGTCCCGGTCGTCGGGGTCGCCGGCCTCGGTGTAGGCCACGTCGAACCCCCGCCAGCGGTAGGTGCCGGACTCGCCCGCCAGTGGGGGACCGAGTTCGCCGGCCCGCCGGCCGAGCACCCGGTTGGTCGCGGCTGCCGCGCCGACTGCGCCGAGCGTCGCTCCGACGACTGTCCGCAGTTTCATATCGGAGCGTTGGGGCCTCGCCCGCTTATAAGTGATGCTCAGCGGACAACCCAAGGGCGACCGCCCCACCGGCGACCGCGACTCCGGCCGAACAGACTCGGTCGGCGCCCGGCTACTCCCGCCGGTCGCGCCGCTCGGCCACGCAGTCGGCGAGCGGTTCGAGGACCTCCTCGGCCACGGTGTAGGGGTCCGTCTCGCGGCGCAGGACCGCGTCGACCCGTTCGTCGAGGCCGCCGCGGGCCTCGATCTCCTCGGCGAGCAGCCCGCGGACATCCTCCCGGATCAGGGTCCGGATCTCCTCGGCGTAGCGCGTCCGTGCCTTCGATTCCAGCTGTCCCGACTCGACGAGGTGCGCCCGGTGGTCGTCCATGGCCGCCACGAGGTCGTCGATCCCCTCGCCGCGGTCGGCGACCGTCTCGACGATCGGCGGGTCCCAGGGTTCCTGTGCGGGGGCGTCGGCATCGGCGTCCTCGGACCCGGGCGATTCGGCGTCCGCGCCGTCGCTCACGTCGACGGTCGTCTCCGCGAAGCCGTGGTGGCCGCCGACCTCGACCCGGCCGTCCCGCAGCTGGAGCATCTCCCGCAGCTCCTGGACCGTGCGGTCGGCGCCCTCCAGGTCGGCCTTGTTGACGACGAACAGGTCGGCGATCTCCAGGATCCCCGCCTTGAGCATCTGCACGTCGTCGCCGCTCCCGGGCGGCACCAGCACCACGACCGTGTCGGCCGTCCGGACGATGTCGACCTCGTTCTGCCCGGCACCGACGGTCTCGATGATGACCTTGTCCTTGCCGAACGCGTCCAGGGCCTTGACGGCGTCCGTCGTCGCGGTCGAGAGCCCGCCGAGCGTCCCGCGGGCCGACATCGAGCGGAAGAACACGTCCATGTCGCCGACGTTCGAGGCCATGCGGATCCGGTCGCCCAGCACCGCACCGCCGGTAAAGGGCGAGGCCGGGTCGATGGCGATGACGCCGACGGTCAGGCCCGCCTCGCGGTACGTGGCGGCGAGCTTGTCGACCAGCGTCGACTTCCCGGCGCCGGGGCTGCCGGTGATCCCGATCACGTCGGCGTCGCCGGTGTGGGCGTGCAACTGGGAGACCAGTTCCCGGTAGCCGGGCGAGCGGTTCTCGATCCTGGTGATCGTCCGCGCCAGCGCCCGGTGTTGCCCGTCGAGCAGATCCGCGATGAGGGGGTCCAGATCCGAGTCCGAGTTCGAGTCCGGGGAGTCACCGTCCGGGGCGCCTCCCTCCTCCCTGCTCGTCATCGTCGCTCGGGTGCGGTCTCGCGAATGGAGTCGATCATCTCGTCCATCGACGCGCCGGGGCCGAAGATCTCGGCGACCCCCTCCTCGCGAAGCCGATCCTTGTCGTCGTCGGGGATGACCCCGCCGACCAGTACCAGCGTGTCCTCGGCGGCGCCGTACTCCGCCAGCCCGTCCGTGATCTTCGGGACGAGCGTGTTGTGCGCCCCCGAGCGGATGGAGATGCCGAGCACGTCCACGTCCTCCTGGACCGCCGCCTGGACGACCTCGTCGGGCGAGCGGTGGTGCCCGGAGTAGACGACCTCGAACCCCGCGTCCCGCAGCGCCCGCGCGATGACGTGCGCGCCCCGGTCGTGGCCGTCGGACCCGACCTTGGCGACGAGACAGCGGATCTGCCGTTGGCCCTGCTCTGCGCTCATACCCGCTAGTTGGGCCGATCCCCGTTTCACGCTTGCGGTGATTTTTGCGTGTGTCGCCGGCGGCGAGGTCCGAGACGGCGCGAGGCCGGTCGCCCGCGATTCCGAAGCGGGTATACCGGCGGCGTCCACAGATCCGGTATGGCAGTCGCTGACACCTTGCAATCGCGGGCGCGGGCGAACCCGCGCCGCGTGACCGCCGTCCTCTCGGCCATCGGCTACGTGCTCGTCATCGGTGCGTTCACGCCCTACGCGCCGTTCCCGCAGATTAGCGACGACCTCGTCATCCTCCTGGGCGACGCCATCGCCGTCGTCAACTCGCTGGCGCTGGTCTCGATCCTCGTCGGGGTCCGCTACATCAAGCGGGGCGAGGTCGCGAAACACCGGCGGGCGATGCTGACGGCGTTCTCGCTCATCGTGGTCTTCCTCGTGATGTACCTGCTGAAGGTCGGGGGCGGGTTCGAGAAGGCCATCCTCGCCGAGGGCGCCGTCTACTACGCCTACCTGGCGATGCTCGCGGTCCACATCGTCCTGTCGGCGGTGGCGGTGCCGGTCGTCCTCCACGCCGTCGTGCTCGGGCTGACCCACAGCCCCAGCGAACTGCGCGACACGTCCCACGCCCGCGTCGGCCGGATCGCCGTCGCCGCGTGGTCGCTCAGCCTCTTCCTCGGCATCGTCACCTACGTCATGCTCAACCACGTCTACATGTGGGAGCCGCGCGGCCACGGCGCGGCCCTGTTGCTCGCCGTCGGGCCGTCGTTGCGGCGGGTCGCCCGCCGCGCCCGGCCGGACGAGACGCGGCGCGACTGACCCGGTCGCTCTCGCTCACTCCCCGGTCCGCACCTCGAAGCGCGCGCCGCCCTCGTCGCTTTCGGTGACCGAGAGCTCCCAGCCGTGGGCCTCGACCGTCGTCCGGACGATCGCCAGCCCGTACCCTCCCTTCCCGTCGTCAGCGCCGTACGCGAGCGCGCGCTCCCGGCGCTCCGACGGGATACCCGGGCCGTCGTCCTCCACGTAGAACCCCGCGTCGTCCCCGAGAGTCCCGACGCGGACCGTCGTCGCCGACTCGTCGGCTTCCCGGTCGGTCGCCGGGTCGGTCCCGGAATCCGGGTCGCTCCCGGATTCCGGGTCGCTGTCGGGACCGGTTACCGACCCGGGATCGAGGTCGGGGTCGAAGTCGAAGTCGGGGTCGCCGGACCCGCCGCGGAGCAGCGGCTCGGACCGAGTCGGTCCGTCGGTCCTCGACCCCGGGGAGTCTCCCGCAGCGTCGGGTCCCGAGGGCCCGGCCGGATCGGAGTGGTCAGGGGGCCCGGATCGGTTCGCCGGTAGGCCCGCCGCGCCGAACGGTTCGACGGCGTGGACGACCGCGTTCTCGAAGAGGTTCTCCAGCGCCTGCTGGACGCGCGAGGGCTGGCCGCGGAGCGTCGTGGTCCCCTCGACGACGAGCGAAAGCGACCCGGTGTCGACGACAGTCCAGGCGTCCTCGGCTATCGCCTCCAGGTCGAACGGCATCTCGGTCTCGACGGCCATGCTCTCGCGGGCGAGGTCGGGTATCCGGTCGGCGAACTCGCGGAGCCGCGCGTGGACGGTCTCCAGGTCCGACAGCGACCGCCGAACCGACGGGTCGGCGTCCCCGAGGTCCGCCCGGATCAGCTCGACCAGCGACCCGGCCGTCGCGAGCGGCGTCCGGAGGTCGTGGGCGACGATGTCGGCGAGCCGTTCGAGCTGGTCGTTCTTCCGGCGGAGCTGCGCGGTCGTCCGTTCGAGCTCCCGGTTCTTCGTCGCGAGCTCGCACTCCCTGCGCCTGTGTTCGGTCACGTCGCGGGCGACGACGACCCACCCCGTCCGGGCGGGGCCCAGCGGCAGCGGGGAGACGTTCAGGCTGTAGTTGCGGGTCTCGGCGCTCTCACCCCCGCCCTCCTCGCGGGCGACGAGTTCGACGGTTCGGGCCGCGTCCGGGTCCTCGGGGAGCGCCCGCTCGACGGCCGGCCAGTACTCGGCGACGGGGTCCCCGAGGATCGGTTCGGTCCCGAGCACCGCGTCCGCCCGACTGTTGGCGTCGATGATCCGCGCCTCGTCGTCGAGGGCGACGAACGGGTCGCGCATCCGTTCGACGGCCGTCCGGCGGGCGACCGGCATCAGTTCCAGGAAGCGGTAGCGGAACAGCGCCCACGCGGCGACCAGTCCGCCGAAGACGAAGCTCAGCGGCGTCAGGTCCACACGCGGGCCGAGGACCGACAGGGTGACGTGGCCGATGTCGGCGAGCAGCGGCCCGACGCCGGCGAGCGCCATCGCGCCCGCCTGCTTCCGGAAGACCCCCCGCCGGCGTAGCGCGTGGCGGAGCAACAGCGCGGTCGCCGCGGCGACCAGCATGTAGCTGTACGCCGCGTGCGGGTAGAACAGCGGGCCGTAGACCCTGTCGAGCCCGCCGCCCGGCAGGGGCGTCGTCCCCGGCGCCCAGAACAGCTCGTGAACCGGGTTCGTCCACGCGAAAGCCTGCGTCGCGGTCGGGACCGCGAACAGAGCGACCAGCCCCCGGCGCGACGGGAACCGCTGGCTGGTGTACTCCAGCGCCATGAGGAACCAGCCGACCGTGCCCACCCCGGCCGCGAGGATGACGAAGTTGTATGCGACGACCGGCGGGACGACCGTCTCGAAGGCGAGCGCGGTCCCGTAGGCCGCGAGCCACACCGTCACCCCGCCCATCGAGAGCGCGAGCCCGCGAGCGCCGACCTCCGACCGGTGGGCCAGCGCAACCCTGGCCAGCGCCGCCGAAACGACGGCGCTCGCGACGGCTAGCCCCGCGACGGCGTCCACGAACTCGACCATCGGACTGTGTATCCTTCGGTCGCAGATAACTATAAAACTGGTTACCACTTCATCGGTCGGCGGAGCCCGGAACGGGCGGAGAGCACCAGGATACGGGCGCCGACGGAGAGTGCGGAACCGAACGGACGGCGCGGGCGGGATCGTCAGTCGGAGTCGAACAGGCGCGCGAAGACCTTCCGTTCGGCGGTCCGGAGGTGCTGGGTGAACGTGACCCGGTTGATCCCGAGCACGTCGGCGATCTCGGTCGCGTTGTGTTCGCGAGGCCGTTCGAAGTATCCCTCGTGGTACGCGATCTCGAGCGCCTGCCGCTGCTTGTCGGTGAGGTCCGCGGCGAGCCCTTCGTCGACGACGGGCTCCGCCCCGGACTCGTCGGCCCTGATGCGCCCGACGTCCACCCGGGAGAACTCGTCGCGGAGCGCCCGCGAGAGCGCCTGGATGTCCCCCTCTCTGGGGTACGACACCGAGACCGTCACCGCGTCGTTCCCGACGGCGGTCCCCGTGACCTTCGCTCCGCGGTTCGCCAGCAGGCGCTCCGGCGTCGGTCCGTCGGCGACGAGTTCGACCCGGACGGGCGTCACGTCGTCGTCGACGCGCACCGACTCGACGCCCGGTACCGACGCCGCGTCCGGGATCGCCGACCCGGGAACGCCCGACACCCGGAGGAGATACAGCAGCGATCGGTCGCTCTTGACCGCCGTCGAGGCCAGCGACACCGACGCCTCGGCGGGGAGCCGGCGGCCGAACGCGACCAGCGGCACCTCGTCGCCGGCGAACCGGAACTCGACGGACACCGGCACCGAAGACACCAGCGACCGCTTCCAGCTGGCCGTCCGAAGCGCGTAGACGATAGTCGCCGCGTAGTCCGACAGCAACCGACACTCCCGTTCGTCGAACGCTCCCGGTTCGGCTGCGAACACCGTCAGAACGCCGACGCGCCCGCCGTCCTCGCCCAGGGGGACGGCCGCGGCGCTCCGGAAACCGGCCGCCAGCGCCGCCGACCGCCAGTCGCGGTCGTCGGTCCCGCCGTCGCGGTCGCCCTCCGCCGGAACGGTCGCGTCGGAGTCGTCCGATTCGATCCGGTCGACGACGCAGGACTCGCCCCGGTTCCGCGCGATCAGAGCCGGAGTCTCCCCGTCACCGGCCCGCTGGGCGGAGCCGACGCGGTCGAGGTAGGCGCCGCAGTCGACCGCCGCCCACGGGTCGAGGCCGTCGACCCCCTCCTCGATCCCGATCCACGCGCCGGCGTAGCCGTGTTCGTCGACGAGGAGGTCGCAGAAGGCCTGGCAGAGCGTCTCTCGCGAGGCGGTCGTGGTCACGATGTCGAGCATCGCCTCCTTGCTCCGACGCTCGCGGGTCAGCGCCCGCCGGGTCCGGTAAGCCCCGATCGCGGAGGTCACTCGCTCGGCCAGCAGTCCCGGGTCGTCGCTGTGGCGGCCCTTGCGGACGTAATCCGTCGCGCCGCGCCTGATGGCCTCGCTGGCGACCCCCTCGTCCCCCTCGCCGGTCACGAGGACGAACGGCCGGTCCGAGTCGACCCGACGCACGGTCGAGAGGAGGTCGAAGCCGGTCGCGTCGTCGAGCCGGTAGTCGCAGACGACGCAGTCGGGATCGAGGCGTTCGAAGGCCGCCTCCCCCTCCGAGAGCGTCGTCGCCGTCGCGACTGAGAGCCGTTCGCGCTGGCGTTCGAGGAGTCGAGCCGCGGTCCGGCCCCACAGTTCGTCGTCGTCGACGACCAGCACCGTCGCCCGTGAGGAGAGTCCGTCGCCGGCGTCGACCCCGCCGGTATCGGTTCCGTCGGGGACCTCAGCGGTCATCGACACCTCCGCCGGTAGACGTGGTCAGTCCGCGAGGGCGACCCGCGACGAGCGGTGTCGGCCCCGTGGCCGGCCGACGGTGCCCCTCGAGGAAGCCCTCGAACCTGCCGTCTGTGGCCGGTTCCGGCGTCACGGACGCCGGTTCGCCGCCGGGTCGGTCGAACACTGGTGGAACCGTTGGCTTACGTACACGTTCCCGACTCATATTACTGTTCGCGTCGCGGCGACGGTCCCCACCAGCAGCAGATCGGCCGCGGCCGTCAACCCCGACAGCGCGATGCCCAGCAACAGCAGGTACGTCAGGAGGACGATGACGTTCCGTTTCGGCGTGTTCGTCCGGACACCCGGCAAGACCGTCGCGACCGACCGTCGAGGCCGTCGCTCCGTCACTTCGGGCCACCCCTGGCACCGCTCGGCCTGTCGCGAGCGCGACCCCGTCGTTCGACGGGGTTCGGGCGTACCACCGGTGCCTCGACCGGGGACCCGCCCGCGACGAGCGGGGGGCCCCCGCTCCCCGGAGCGTTCCCGGCACCGTCCGGTCCGCCTCCGGGGCCGCTCGGCCCGGTCTCGACGCCATCGGGGGTGTTCCCCGCTCCCAGGGGTCCGGAGACCGGGGCGTTCCCGGCGCCGGCGTTGCCGGCCAGCGTCGCGCTCACCGACTCCCGGTCGATCAGGACGCCGTGAGTGAGCCCGCCGGTCGCCGCGGCGAACAGCAGCGCCGTCGACAGCGCGAGCGCCGCGATTTTCGCCTCCGTACGGCGGTCACTCCGGCCCATCGTCGCGCTCCCGACCGTCGCGGTCCCGCGGGCCGTCGGCGGCGTCGCCGGTGCCGACCCCGCCGTCGGTCCGCCCCGTGGCGGCGTCGTCCGCGGCCGTCCCGTCCGTAGCCGCGCTGTCCGCGGTCACGTCGTCAGATCCGGCGAGCGAGTCGCCCGCTCGGGCACCCGAAGGGGAGTCGTCCCGTTCGCCCGGCTCCGCCGGGTCGGTCGCGACGAACGTCACGCCGTCTTCGAGCAGCGCGTACTCGCCGGCGGCCTCGTCGTGGACGACCCACGCGTCCGAGTCCGCCGCGAGCTCCCGGAACGCGGCGATATCGCGGACTTCGACCCGCCTGGCGCGCGAGCGGTCCGAGACGACGGTCCCGGCGACGACTCGCTCCCCGCCGTCGGGTACCGTGTCCGGGTCCGGGTCGCCACCGGGCCCGGACTCCTCGTCGGCCGCCTCCTCGGGCGTGGCACCGGCGAGAAACGCCACTAGCAGGAGCGCGCCGATGCCCGACCCGACGGCGACCACGGCCGCGACCGGGCGGCGCGCCTGGAGAGCGTAGCGCCCGGCGACGACCGCCAGCGCCGCCAGCACGACGGCGAGCAGTCCCCCGACCCGCGGCGAGAGGGTCACGACCGGGTCGGGCTCCCCACTGGCGGATCCATCCGTCGGCACGCCGGCAGCCGTCGCGTCCGTCTCGTCGTTCTCGGGGCCGTCGCTGCCGGCGTCGTCTGCGGCGTCGCGCCGGCGGACGAACGCGTTCCACGCCTCCGAGAGGACGAGCAGCGACAGCGGCGCGACCACCAGCGCGGCGAACCCGTGGGTGGTGTTGGCGAAGCGGACGACGAACCCGATGTAGGGGATCGCGAACAGCGTCGGACCGACTCCCGGCAGCGACGGCTCCATCACCCGCCCGGCGAGCTCGCCGGCCGACGCCCGCTCGGGGTCGGGCGCCTGGTTGTTGTCGCCTTTCGTCTCGAAGACGAGCTCGCCGGCCTCCCGTTCGACCCCGACCACCCTGTGGGTCGTCGGCGGCTCGGTCGGGCCGCCGCCGAAGGTGATCACGTCGCCCGTCGAGACGGCCGACGGGGACACGTCGTTGACGATCACCACGTCGCCGGGGCTGATCGCCGGCTCCATGCTCCCGCTCAGGACGACGTAGCTGGCCTCGGCGCCCACGACTTGCGGGACCGCGAAGACCACGAACGGGACGACCGCCGCGACGAGCAGCGCCACCAGCGCCGCCCTGAGGAGACTCCACCTGTCGTACGATGCGACCCGCGCTTGCACTCTGGTTCGGAAATTGTCAGTCATTGTCACACCCGTCTGATTCGAACTCGCCGCCGTCGACGTCGTATTTCAGCCCGCAGTCGCCGGGACACGGCGTCGGATTCGAGCGGCCCGACCCGGGGAAGCCGGAGCCGCGCTGGTCGTACGTCTCGCCGGTCCCCGCGACGAACCGCCCCGGCGAGGCCCGCTCGAAGACGGCCAGGTTCGTCCCGTACTTGAGCAGGACCGTCCCGAGGGCGTCCGGCGCGTCGGTCAGTTCGAGGACCGACCCGTCGACTTCGAACCGCAGGTCTGCCGGGCGGAGCCGCTCGCCCGAGGCCGCGCAGAACCCGACCCAGCTGATGTCGGCCGTCCCCGACTGGCGGTCGCCGCACCCGGCCGGGCAGGCCCATCCCGGACCGAAGGTCTCGGGGTCCGCGACGTTGCGCGTCTGGGCCGCGTAGAACTCCAGGTCGACCGAGACCGTCGCGTCGGTCGTCAGCGGCTCGCGGAGCTCCCACTCGACGGTCAGCCGCCAGTCGTCTCCCGGCGCGATCGACTCGTCGAGCCGAACGCCGTCGCCCAGGCTCGCCCGGGCGTCGCCGAGTCGCCCGCGGAACAGCCGCGTCTCGGTCCCGTCGGCGACCAGCGAGAGCGCGACCCGGAGTTTGCGCTCGATCTCGGTACACCGTCGACACCGCGTCCGGACCCAGACGTACGCCGGGTTGCTCGCGGGCGCCAGCGACAGGGCGACCGCGTCGCTCCCGCCGTCGCCGACCGCGTCGACCGCCCCGAACGAGGCGTCGACCCCGCCGCTCGTCCACGACGCGCGGAGGTCGACGACGCCGCTGTCGGCCGACCCCTCGACGCGCTCGTCGTCGCGGAACACCGCCCTCGTCCCGACGCCGGCGCCGGCCGCCGCGACCGCGCCGGCCGAGGTGAGCCCCGCGAGGACGGCCCGCCGGGACAGCGACCCGTCGTCGTCGCTCACGGTCGACCACCCCGCCGCTCGGTGCCCTCCGGTCCGCGTCGCTTGGACCGACCGGCTCCCGCGACCCCGGGGTCGGACCGGCCGGCTCCCGCGACACCGGAATCGACTGCGCGCGATTCGGGAGTCGTGGCCTGGCGAGACACGGCGGTCACCTCGCGACCTCGAAGCGGTCCGCGTCGGCGTCGCCGGCGTCGCCGAACGTCACGGTTCGCGAGTCGGTCACGGCCCATCCGAGCCCGTCGTACAGCGGCCGGGACCGCTCGGCGTCGCCGCCCAGGTCAGCCCACAGCGTCGCGGTGACCTCGACGCGTCGACCGCCCCCCGGCTCGGGCGTGAGCCCGGTGTCCGTCCAGTCCGTCCGCGGACGCTCACCGACCGCGCTCGGCGCGGCGATCGGGAAGGGGTTCGCCTCCCAGACGGGAACCGGCACCGCCCGGTACTCCCCGGGCGCCAGGACGCGGACGCCGACGAGCGACGCGGGCGAAGTCGGGTCCCCGTCGCCGACCGACGCGGCGTGGACGCCGAGGACGAACGAGTCGCGCTCGTCGGCGTCGGCCGCCATCCCGGGCGGCTGGTCGGCCAGCCCCGGGCCCCCGTCTGTCTCCGGCGCGTCCGTGGCATCGCTCGTCTCCGGATCGCCCGCGGCGTCCGGGGCATCCGGAGCGTTCGGGGTCCCCGGTGCGTCCGGGGCCGCCTCGGCGCCGGGGTCGAGCGACACCGACGGCTCCGCGGGCGTCGAGGCGTCGGGCCCGACCGCCGCCCGCGGCAGCAGGGCGCTTCCCCGCCACTCGTCGGCGAGCCGGCCGATCGCCGTCTCCTCTGCGACCAGCGCGGCCAGCGGGAGCGCCGACGGTCCCGACCCGCGGGGACAGACGACCCGCGGGACGACGAACACGTACCCCGTCCCGGACTGGACGCACGCCACGGTCGTCACCTCCGCCCGCCGCTCGCGCGGCGTGGGGGGTCGAACGGCCCCGCGCGGCGGTCTCGACGGCCGAACGCGGCCGACGGCTCTCCGTCTCCCGAACGGTGCGAGTGATCCCGGATCATGCTTGTGCGTACCGGTCTCCCGGTGCAGGCCCACCGGCGGAGTCGAACCGCCGTGCTCCGAGTGGGCGAGTCGCCGCGTCGCGGCGCTATATCGTCACCTGGTCCGTCGAATCGACCGCGCTGTCGTCGTCGTCCTCGAAGACGAAGTCCACGTCGTAGGTCCCCGACGGCGCCGCGATACCGCTCACCGTCAGCTCCAGGAAGGTGTCCGACGTGTACGTGTTCGAGTTGTCGGGGTAGTCGAGCTCGACGGTGTCCCCGTCGACCGCGACGACTTCCGAACCCGAGGGACCGACGCTCCAGGCGGTGTCGTCGACCGACGCCCCCGAGAGGGCGAAGGGGAACTCGACGTCGACCGTCTCGATGGTCGCGCCGTCGTCGTCGTCACCGGGAAAGCCCTGCACCGTCACGGTCGCGGTCTCTTCCTCTTCCTCCCCGCCGTCGCCGTCGTCGACGGTGCTCGTGCCGCCGCCGTCGTTGCCGCGGCACTGCTCGGTGTAGAAGCCGAAGTCGAAGCTCACGGAGTCGCTCTGGACCTCGTTGCCGGCGTCGACCGGGAGCCACCAGCCGAACCCGACGAAGTGGTTCACGCCGGGCTGGAAGCACTCGCGGTCGGCGCTGTCGTCGGGGTCCGACAGCTCGTCGAAGCCGGTTTCGAGTCCCGCGTCCAGCGGGATCCCGGCACCCGAGGACAGCGCCGCCAGGTCGTCGGCGAGGGTCCCGCGGTGGAACACCTCCTCGTCCATGGCGATCGCGTCGGTGATCGCGCTCAGGACGCCCGACACCGCGCCGGGGTCGTCGCTGCTGAAGTAGTCGCCCTGGCTCCCCGCGATCTCGTCGCGGAGGTACGTCGAGAGCAGCGGGACGCCGGACTCGCCGTCGCGACCCGACGGCGCCCGGCCGTCGTTGATCCCGACGGCGAGGATCCGGTGATCGTTCCGGACGGTGTCGGCGATGTCCGCCGTCTCGTCGAGCTCCGCGTCCTCGACGACGGCGTTGTCGCTGTCGCCGCCGCTGTACGGCCCGACTTGATAGCCGCCGACCTCGTAGGGCCCGTTGCCGTAGTTCGGTCCGCCGTCGGTGAACAGCACGACGAACGTCTCGGCGCCCGAGCGCGCGTTCGCGTCCAGTTCGGCCGCAGCGATCTCAAGCGCGGCGGGCATCGCGGTGCTCCCATTGGCTGAGAGCCCGGAGAAGGAAACCGGTCCGTCGGTGAGCGCGGTGAAATTGCTCACGTCGTCACCGAAGGACACGCCGCCCACGCGGGCGTCGGCGTTCGCGTCAAGACCGGCTGCGAGGTCGTTTGCCGCGGTCTCGAGCGCGCTCACGTCGTCGCCGTTGAGTGACCCCGACGTGTCCACCGCGATCATCACGTCGACCGCCCCGACCGAGTCGTCGACGACGTTGTTGCCGTCGGTGTCGTACCACCAGACGGTCCGGATCTGCTCGGCCAGCTCCGGGTCGGCGGGGCTGTCGTCGACGGTCGCCTCCGGCCCGGTCAGGCCGTTCTCGGACTCGGAGACATCACGGGCCCGCAGCCAGACGTAGCCGGGGTTGTCACAGAGGTGGAAACTCAGCGTGAGCTCGCCGAAGTCCCCCGGTTTGACGTCGTCGAGGCTGACCAGCGGCTCGACCTCGCCGTCGACCAGTGTGTCGGCGTTGTTCGTCCGCAGCCCGCCGACAGGGTCGAAGTGCTCGTCGAGGTCGGCGCCGTCCCGGCAGGGGGAGTAGGCGAACTCGCCGTCTTGCATCTCCTGAACGCCGTCGTCGTTCGGGTCCGGGAACGACTCGATCGACGTGTTGGCCATGTACGCCGGGAGGTCCCCCTCGGCGACCCAGACCACGGGGTTCTCAGGATCGGGGAGGCCGACGTAGCCGTCGCCGTCCGGTTCGACTCGGGTCACGTCCAGATCCGCGGCGGGGTCGTCGAACCCGTAGCGTTGCGGGTAGGAGTAGTGTTCCTCCCAGTCGACCTTGAGGTCGAGTTCGCCCGCCGCGAACGTATTGCTCTCGAACGATTCCTCGTCGCTGAACAGCGCGGACGTACCCAGTCCGGCGCCGGCGCTCGCGAGCCCGACCGCGCCGAGCCCGCCCAGCAGTTTCCGCCGTGAGAGTTCCATCGGTTCGTCGGTCATCGTACCACCCCGTCAGGGGCAGGCCCACCGGCGGAGTCGAACCGTCGCCGCGTCTCGCGGGCGCCAGCGTGGGTGTCGTCGGTCATCCCGCGGTCACGCCCCGCCGAACGGAGTCGCGTTGTTGCGGGTCTGTTCGGCGTCAAACCGCAGGGTGAACGTCACCTGGTCGCCCTGCACGTCGTTGCCGACGCGGATCGGCAGTTCGAGCAACTGGTAGAACCAGGCGGCCTCCGAGTTGGTCCCGACCGTCAGCGGCTCGCCGTTCCCGTCCCGGAGCACCACGCCCGACCGATAGACCTCGTGGGCCTCGTTCATCGTCGTGTAGTGGGCGCCGCTGGCGGTCACTCCGTCCAGGTCCGGTCGCTCCCACTCCGAGAGGCCGGTGTCCTCGTTGTCGGTCGTCGTATCGAGTCCGGCGAGGTCTCCCCGGCTGATCCCGCCGCTGAGATCCTCGTACGACGCCCAGATCGTCGACAGGAGCGCGTCGCCGAGGTCGCCCGGCGGGTCGGTGTCCGTCTCGGAGTCGGGAGTCAGGCCCTCGGTGTTCGAGTAGTCCTCGTCGACCGAGGTGACCCGCACGTACCCCGGGTTGGCGATCACCTCCGGGTTCCACTCGAGGACGAGCCAGTCGCCCGGCTTCAGGTCGGACACCGTGATAGTGACCGCCTCGCCGTCGGCCGTGTCCTTGGGCGTGATCGCGGTGTTGTCCCGAACGGTGGGGGTGCTGTGGGCGATGTTGTCCACCGTGACGCGCAGGTTCAGCGCGCCCGCGCTCAGCTGGGTGTCCGCGAACGATTCCTCGTCGCTGAACAGTGCCGTCGTCCCGAGGCCCGCGCCGGCGCCGGCGACACCGATGGTGCCGAGTCCGGCGAGCAGCGAGCGCCGCGTGAAGCGGACGCCGTCGGTCGAGTCGTTGTCTCCGGTCATGGTTACTACACCCGTGTATCGGGCGAGGCCCGCCGGCGGAGTCGAACCGCCGTCGTCGCGGTGACGAGTCCCGGCGCGGGTCCCGGCGGCCGTGCCGCCGGAGCGGTCGCGCCGTCCGCGGGCGCGACCGATGTCGCAGGGGGTATGTGGGGTCCGGGGGAGCGGTTACCCGAGGCTCACTCGGGCGCGGCGGTCCCGTCGGGCGTGTCGGTCCCGTCGGGCGTCGCCGTCTCGCTGACCGCGCTATCGCCGTCGAACGGCACGTCGTTGTTGCGGACCTGCTCGGCCTCGAACACGAGGTCGAACGACAGCGTGTCGCTCTGGATGATGTTGCCCACGTCCTCGGGGACGTACAGCAGGAGACACCACTCCGCCGAGCCGGGGCCGTCGGGAGTGCCCTCCTCGGGGTCCGACCCGACCACGAGCGGCTCGCCGTCGCCGTCGCGCATGATCACGCCGTCGGAGAACGTGTCGTAGGTCTCCTGCAGCGTCGACCCCTCGGGAGCGGCGGGATCGCCGCCGCTCGGCGAGAGGTAGCTGCGCGGCGGGTCGCTGTCGGCACCTGCGTCGAAGCTCCGGTACACTTCGGCGAGCATGAAGTCCTGCAGTTCGCCCGCACCCTCGGGTTCGTCCGGGTCGTTGCCGTCGGTCGGCTCGGGCTCCGTGTAGCCGTTCTCGCTGGTTTCGAGGCCCTCCGTGCGCGTGCGGACGTAGCCGGGGTTGTCGCCGACCTCGAACTCGAAGCAGACGATGCCCCAGTCGCCGGGCTTGACGTCCGAGACCTGGATGCCGGTGACCGCCTCGCCGTCGGCGGTCGCCTCCAGCTCCGCCAGGTCGACCTGTTCGGCCCAGTACTCGTTTGCGGCCTCGACCGACGCGGTGACGCTCAGATCGAGCGTGCCCGCGGTGACCGAGTTGCCCTCGAACGATTCCTCGTCGCTGAACAGCGCCGTCGTCCCGAGACCGGCGCCCGCGGACGCGACACCGATGGTGCCGAGCCCGGCGAGCATCTGCCGGCGGGACAGTCCGAATTCCTTGTCTGACATGAGTTGTTTCCACCCGTTCCGCGGGACGGGACGGGCTTGCTACGACCCACAGCGGGACACCCCATAGGTAATTACCAGATTTTTTATCAATCGGCCCGTTCGACGGGTTCGAACGCGTCGTTGGTCGGGGACAACCGGGGATTTGCTCACCGATGGTACCGTTCGAGGGCTTAACCACGGGTTCAGGCGGCGAGACCGGGACGCGGGCGGACGGGTCGTTCCCACGGACGGTGGGGCGGGATCGGGCTTCCGGAGGTTCGACCCGTCGGCGAGCGGTTTCGGGGGGGAGACGGTCGTGGTGAAACGGGCCACCGGCGGGGTTTAACCGACCGTTCGGTCGTCCGAAACGGCGGGTTCGGTCGTAAACCACCGGATAAGCCGGGCCGGCGGATCGCCTCCCTGACCGCCTCAAAACGCCGTATCCGGCAAAGCGGGTCGATAATTAAGCGGGCGGGGGGCGTGGCCATTCTCGGGATGGGTATGGGCACGTTACGAAACACGCGGTCGTTAGCCGAGGAACAGATCCACGACGTTCTCAGGAACGAGCGGCGACGGGCGGTACTCACGCACCTTCAGCGGACCATCGGGTCGGTCTCGCTGCGGGAGCTGTCGGTCTCCATCGCGGAGCGAGAGTCGGGCGAGTCGCCGCCGCCGACCGACCTCCGCGAGAGCGTCTACAACTCCCTCCACCAGACGCATCTGCCGAAGCTGGACCGCGAGGGCATCGTCGTCTACGACAGGGACCGGAAGACGGTCGCCCTCGACGAGTCCGCCCGCGAGGTCGACATCTACATGGAGGTCGTCTCGCCGTACGGGATCACCTGGGCGTCGTTCTACCGCGCGCTGGCGACGATCGGGCTGGTCGTCCTGCTGAGCGTCGAACTGGAGTTCCCGGTGTTCACGCGGCTCGACCCGATACTCCTGATCACGGTCATGCTGCTCGCCGTCGCCGTCTCGACGAGCTACCAGCTCTGGAACCGGCGCTGGTTCGTCCTGTGGGCACTCACGGACTGACCGCGAACACCGCGTCCCGGTGAGCCACCCCTCCGGCGGCTCCCGGCTCGCTCTCGCCGGTCAGCCGTGTCTCCCCTTCTGATAGACCAGTACGAGCAACACCGCGAACAGTGACAGCTCCGCGTAGGCGCCGTCCAGCACCGCTGGCGTCAGCGTCCAGGTCGACGGGTCGACCACGGCCAGCGCGAGCCCGGCTGCGGCGACGGCGATACTCCTCTCCAGGCGGATCGGACCCTGCGACTCCGCTCCGTTCGAGCCCGTCGTCTCCCCCGCGTCCGCCCCGTCGCGTTCCGAGCCGACGATGTCGAGGCCCCGCGGCTCGACCGTGACGGTCTTGCGTTCGGAGTCGTAGTCGACGACACCGTGGTCGGCGAGCTTCGGCAGGTGCGTCTGGTGGAGCGTCACGTAGACGCTCTGACGTTTGTTCCGCGGGGGCGGCCGCTCGCCTGTCTCGGCGGCTGCGATCTCCTCGGCGAGGTCGGAGAGGGCCCACGTCCGTTCTCTCCCCAGCAGTTCCAGTACCCGCATCCGCCGCTCGTTGCTCAGTAGTTCGTGAACCGTCGTGCGGTCCAGTTCGTCGCACCTGTCCCCACCCGGGGGCCCGAGCCCCGGAGACGACGCCTGTGGCGTGATCGGTCGTGACATGTGTCTCGGTCTCTGCCGGCTGCCACTGGTCGTGGCGCTGGCGGCGTTCTCTGACCGTTCCGGCCGGCTATCCACACCCGTAGAACCCACCGGAACGTCGCCTGTTCGTTTACCGTCTACCGACTAATCGTTGGTGACTACATGCGTAGTATGATCGGTTACTATTCTGATTGGTTCTTGTCCCGGGCTCCGGCCCGCACCGTTTTGTCTCCGGGTACGGTACGTTGACACATGGTGCGGACCAGCACTGGTAGCGGCGGACGATCGGGGGACGACGAACCGGACGGGGGCGCTCGCCACGGCGGTTCAGGCAACCACCCGGACGGGAACGGCCGCTGTGACTACTGTCGGCTCCCGGTCCCGGGCGACCCCGTCGTCGCCGATCGCGACGGTCATCGGTACGCGTACTGCTGTGTCGCCTGTCGGGAGGCTGCCGGCGAGGGCGACAAGGTGTTCACCCAGTTCCACGGCTGTCGCCGGGTGCCGACCGGCGTCGACCCGCTGGACGAGAGCCTCCCGCAGGGGATCCCCCGCAACTCGTTCGTCCTCCTGACGGATCTGGCCGGCACCCGAACGGAGTCGATCCAGGCCGAGCTGGTGTGGCGCGCGCTCCAGCGCGGCGAGCCGGCCGTCTTCGTCTCCTTCCTCGAACCGCCGATGTCGGTCGTCCAGGAGTTCGTCACGCTGGACTGGAACGTCCTCCCGTACCTGGAGTCCGGGCAACTGCAGATCCTCGACTGTTTCACCTACCGCCTCGAGAATCGCGAGCGGATGTACGACCGGCTCAACGACTGGAACACCTTCCTCTCGGAGACGGCCGCCGACGCGACCACGCAGGTCCGCGACCCCACGGAACTGGGCGAACTCCACAACCGCATCGACGACGTGCTCGAGGACCGCGACATGGAGGACCGGGGGGTCGTCGTCGTCGACTCGCTGACGGAGTTCGGGGCCTTGGTCCAGCCGGTCCAGGCCTACGACTTCCTCAAGGACGTGCGCGCCGAGGTGTGCAAGAGCCGGTTCGTCCCCATCTACGCGGGGGCCACCGTCACCGGCGAGGACCAGCAGTTCCCCCACGACCTGAACTACATGGTCGACGGCATCGTCGAACTGAACCTCGACGAGGAGCTGGTCGAGGGGTCACTGATGAAGCAGATCCGCGTCCGGAAGATGAGCGGCGTCCTCACGCTCCCGAAGTGGACGCTCTACGAGTACACCGCCGGCGAGGGCATCGTCACCATCGAACTCCACGAGGGACCGCCCGGCGAGGGCGACGGGAGTCAGGGAGCCGCAGGCCAGCCCGACGCCGGCGGTCGGCAGGGCGGCGGCCAGCAGGGCGCCGGATCCGGCGGACGGGGAGGGGGCTCCGGCGGACAGGGGGACGGTTCCGGCGACGCGCTCGGCCAGGGGCCGCCCGCCGGTGGCCCGCCCGAGAGCGGAACGGCGGAGGACGCGCCCGCGAACGGGGACGACGGGGAGCAGGCCGGCAGCGAGAGCGGCGAGTCCGACGGCGAGAGCGACGGGACGGACGGCGAGTAGCGCGACCGCGCCGGGGACCGGTCGTCAGTCCGTCCGCGGGAGCGCGACCGCGCCGGCGGCGACCGAGACGGCGGCGAGCGCGACGAGCGCGAGCAGGTAGCCGAGTTCCGGGGCGAGCGGTCCCGTCGGCGGGACGGCGCCGCCGTCGGTCGTCGCGCGGACGCCGCGGGCGAAGTAGGTCAGCGGCGAGAGCATCGTCGCCGGCTCGAACCACCCCGGAAGGAGGTCCAGCGGGACGAACGTCTCCGAGAGGAAGAGGAGCGGGAGCGCGATGGTGTTGCTCGTCGCGATGACGCCGTCCTGGGAGTCGGCGGTCGCGCCGATGACCGCGCCGACCCCGCAGAACAGCGCGACGCCGACGACGACGTAGGCGACGAGCAGGAGCGCGACGGCCGGGGTAAGCGGGACGGCCGCGCCGGTCAGCGCGACGACCAGCGCCAGTAGCATCAGCGCGGCGAGGCCGATGACGACGACGTTGACGACGGTCTGGGCGAGTAGCCACTCGGCCCGAGTCAGCGGCGTCGTCGCCAGCTTCTCGAAGCGGTTGCCCTCGCGGTGGCGCGCGACCTCGCTGCCGACCCGCGACAGCGGCGTGAACAGGACGACGACGGCGAGATAGCCGGGGACGTAGTAGACCGCCGGCTCGGTGAACAGCCCGCCGCCCGTGGGCTGTGTCTGGACCAGCGCGCCGAAGATGACGACGATGAGCAGCGGGAAGAGGAAGGTGAAGAACACGGCCGTCCGCCGGCGGAGGAAGGATCGCCAGCCCGCGCGGACCGACGCGGTCACCCGGCCGGTCCTGGTCATCGTTCGCCCTCCGTGGGGGCGTCGCCGCCGGCGCTCGCCTTGGGCGAGTCAGCCCCGACCGCCGCGCGCTCGCGGCGGCGGCCGTCGTAGGTCCCGCCCTCGCCGGCGAGTTCGAGGTACACGTCCTCCAGGTCCGGCTCCGACCAGGTGAGCGCGTCGTAGCTGGCGCCGGCCGCGGCCAGCGCGTCGACCACGTCGCCGATGGCCTCCGGCGGCACGTCGGAGACGACCAGCGAGTCGCCCGCCCGCTCGGCGGGGAACCCCAGGTCGAGGGCGGCGGGGTCTGCGTCGGTTTCGACGACGAGCCGGCTCTCGCCGCCGAACTCCGCGACCAGCGCGTCGGGGTCGTCCGCGGCGACGAGCCGGCCGTCGGCGAGGAGGCCGACCCGGTCGGCCAGCCGGTGGGCCTCGGCCATGTCGTGGGTGGTGAGGACGATGGTCGTCCCGTCGTCGGCCAGCGATTCGAGGAGGTCCCATAGCGCCCGGCGGCCCGCGGGGTCGATGCCGGTCGTCGGCTCGTCGAGGAACAGCAGGTCGGGGTCGTTGACCAGCGCCGAGCCGACGCAGGTCCGCCGTTTCTGACCGCCCGAGAGGTTCTCGTACCAGGTGTCGGCGGCGTCGGCCAGGCCGACATCGTCGAGGACTGCCTCGACGTCGCGGGCCTCGTCGTAGAGGCCGGCGTAGTAGTCGAGCAGTTCGCGGGCGGTGAGCCGCGCGGGCGGGTCGAACGCCTGCGGGAGCAGGCCGACGCGCTCGCGGTCCACCTCCCGCGGGTCGGCACCGAACAGTTCGACCGACCCGTCGGCGTCGGTGGTGCCCGTCAGCGCGCGGACGAGCGTCGTCTTGCCCGCGCCGTTGGGGCCGACGAGGGCGAACACCTCGCCCGCGCCGACCGAGAGGGAGACGCCGTCGAGCGCGACCGTCTCGCCGTAGGACCGGCGCACGTCCTCGGCGACGAGCGTCGCTGTCATGGGCGAATCGACGGCGGCGCCGCGCAAAGGCGGTTCGGTTCGGAGCGCCCGCGACCGGATCGAACGGAGAGCGTCGGCGGAGTCGAGGAGGGAGGGAGCGTCAGCGGAGGGTGGATGGAGGGCCGAACGACAGCGGGGAACTCGGAGCGGAGGGCCGAACGACAGCGGGGAACTCGGAGGGGACGGCCGAGCGTCGGCGGGGGAGGGACGGCGACGGGGCGAGTGGAGGGGTGCGCCAGCGGGGGGCCGGTGGAGGGGAACGTCAGCGGGATCGGATGGAGGGGTGCGTCAGCGGGATCGGATGGAGGGGAGCGTCAGCGGGGTACCCGAGTCGCTACGGGAGGGGAGTCAGACCGCGCGGGGGGAGGGATCCGGGGGCGGCGTCTCGGCGCCGCCGTCGTCGCCGTCGCGGCGGCGGGCGGCGATAGTGAGTGCGCCGGCCCCGAGGCCGAGCAGGGCGACGCCGAACGTCAGCAGGTCGCCGAACACCGGGATCTCCGCCAGCAACTCGATACCGACGACGCCGACGAGGAGCGCGGCCCAGCGGTTCTCGACGCCCGCCTCGGCGAGCACGCGCCGCCCGACGAGATACTCGCCGTAGACCAGCGCGACCCAGGCCGCCAGCGCGAAGACGGCGCCGCCGGCGAACGCCAGTGGGAGTCCGATGATAGTCAGCGCCACCGCGACCAGCGCGGCCGGCACCGCGATCATCGTCGCCAGGCCGGCGGCGACCGAGCGGCCGGGCTGGTCGGTCACCGTCTCGACCATCTCCCCCGAGAAGTCGGGGAAGACCACGAGCAGTAGCGCGCCGACGACCAGCGCTCCGACGGCGGTGAGGAGACCGACGACCGGCGAGGGCAGGAACGCCAGGTCGTCGAGCGCTTCGAGGTCGTCGACGGTGACGCCCCACTGGAGGCCGTCGAAGCTCAGGCTCTCGTCGTGGGTCACCGTCCCGTCGACGGCGGCCCCGTCCGCGCGGTCGAGGCTCTCGCCGTAGGCCACGTCGCCGTGGACGGTCGCACCGTCCTCCAGGCGAACGGTCTCGGAGCCGGTCACGTCGCCGTCGACCGTCCCAGCGACGGTGACGGTCCCGGCCGCGGCCTCCACGTCACCCCCGACCGCGGCGTCGGGGCCGACCTCGACCGAGCCGGCGGCCGACTCGACCGTGCCGCCGACGCGACCCTGGACGGTGACCGAGCCCGCGGCGGCCTCCACGTCGTCGGTCACCTCGCCGGTGACCCGGACGGATCCGGCGGCGGCTTCAACGTCGCCCTCGACGGTCCCGCGGACGACCACGTCGCCGCTCACGACCTCCAGGTCCGAGACCGTCTCGTCGGGGCCGACGACCACGTCACTGCCGACGGTCTGGTCGACGAATTGACCGCCGGCCGGTGCGCCAGCGGCGGGAGCGTCGTTCGCGAACGGTACTGCGGCCGCCGCGCCGGGGGCCAGCGCGGCGGCGAGGGCGAGCACACAGACGAGCGCGACGAACCGCGTCGCGCCGGCGGGGGAGTCGGTCCGGCTCATGCAGTTCGACGTAGCCCCCGCGACACCCTGTATAAGGGTGGAGAGCTTCCGACCCGGTAGTCCGGGGGAAGATTTATATAATTGTTCAGAGGGCGGCGCGCACGTCCCGGACGATAGCGTCGACGTCGAAGGTGTCCCGTTCCTTGTCGTAGACGATCTCGTCGCCGACCTCGACGCGGAAGACGCCGTGGTCGCCCATCACCAGTTCGAAGCGGTCGATCTCGCCTTCGAGGCTCGAGAGGATCGCCTCCTGGGTGTCGAGCGCCCGCTCGCGGAACCCGCAGGGGACGCAGTACTCCAGCGTGACTGTCGTCATGAGTCCCCGTAGGCGGTTCCCGGCGATAAAGATGGGGGCGTCGTTCGGGTGTGTCCGGTACGGGCGGTCCGCTGGCGCGCCGTCGCGGCAGTGTCAGATGTCGCCGGCCATGGCGTCGAACAGGCGGTCGACGAACTCCTCGCGGTCGAGGCCGTCCCCGGGGCCGAGCCCTTCCATGTGTTCGACGGAGAGCTTCCCGCCGCCCATGCGGGCGTGGCCGCCGGCGCTGGCCATGGGGATGTCGTCGACGGCGGTGCGGAGGGTCTTGCCCATGTGGACGCGGTCGTCGCGCGACCGACCCGAGAGGTGGATCTTGTCGCCCTTCTGTCCGATCACGACGACGGCGGTCACGCCCTCCAGCTGGCTCAGCTCGTCGGCGGCCTGGGGGATGGCGTCGACGTTGGAGAGTTCGCCCACGTCGGAGACGGCGAAGGCGTTGCGGACCGACCGCCGGTTGATCGCGCGGGCCTTCACGTCGAGCACCTCGGCGTCGACCTGCGGGTTGGCGATGCGGTCGAGGCGGTCCTCGTCGATCCCCTCGTAGAGGTACGCGCTGGCCTCGAACTCGGCGGCCGAACAGCCCTTCGTCAGGTGTTTGGTGTCGGACTGGATGCCGTAGAGCAGTCCCGTCGCGGTGCCCGAGCGGAGTATCCGGTCGTCGTCGTCCTCGATGTCCTCCTCGTCCTCCGGAGCGACGGGCGTCCAGCCCTGCTGTTCGAAGTACTCGGCGAAGATGCTGGCACAGGAGCCGCGGTCGGGCCGCACGTCGGTGAACTCCGAGCCGGTGCCGTCGCCCGGGTGGTGGTCGACGACGGCGAACGGTTCGACGGAGTCGGCGCCGGCGAACCCGCGGGGTTCGTTGTGGTCGACGAGGACCACGTCCTCGGCGAGCAGGTCGCTCGCGTCCTCAACCCGGTCGAACTCCAGGTCCAGGACGGTCTCGAAGGCGCGGTTCTCCTGGTGGCGGATCTGCTTGGAGTACTGGAGGTGGGCGTCGACGCCGGCCTCCGCCGCGAACTCCCTGACGGCGAGCGCCGAGGCCATGGCGTCGGGGTCCGGTCTGGGGTGCATCAGGACCGAGACCTCGTCGCGACCGGCGAGGAGGCCGGTGAACTCCGCACCCGGAGTCCGACGGAACCGCCGGATCCCCCACCAGAGCGCGACGAGCACGGCGAGCAAGCCGACGACGGCGGCCGCCAGGACGAGCGGGTCCTGTTCCGCGACCGCCGCGGCGGCGTCCGCGGGCGCGACCGCCCCGACGCCACCCGCGGCTGCGTGTGGCATACCCGGCCTGTCGACTTCGAGGGTCAAGTAGTTTCTCACTACCACACTGTCCGACGGATCGACGAATACCACGGTCGAAACGGCCTAAAAGTCCGAATACCGATCCGGTATCTCCGTGACCTCTCGGACACCGAATACGTTCGCCCGGGCTCAGGTCGTCCCGCCGTTGTCCGCGGGATACGCCTCGACGGCGGCCCGGTATCCCTCCCGGTAGGTCGGGAAGGCCAACTCGTAACCGAGCTCGCGCAGTTTCGCGTTCGAGACCCGCTTGCTCGTCCGTAGCCGGCGCTCGGCGGGCGCCGAGAGGTCGCCCGCGGCGAGGCGGTCCTCGACCGTCCGCTTGGGCGGTTCGGGCTCGCCGCACTGCTCGGCCAGCCAGTCCGCGAACGCCCACTTCGAGACGGGCTCGTCGTCGGCGACGTTGACGGCTTCCCCCCGCGCCACGTCCGATTCGAGCAGGTACCGTACCGCGCCTGCGGCGTCGTCGCGGTGGACCATGTTCAGGTACCCCTCCGTCACCGGCCCCTCGACGTACCGGGCCAGTCGGTACCTGTCCGGGCCGTACAGCCCGGCGTACCGTGCGACCGTGCCGTCGACCCCGTACTCTGCGGGCTGCTCGACGGCGATCCGCTCGGCCTCCGCGAGCACCTCCGTCTTCGCCGTCGTCGGTTCGATGGGCGTCCCCTCGTCGACCCAGTCGCCGCCGTGGTCGCCGTATACGCCTGTGCTCGACGTATACACGAAGCGGTCGGGCGGGTCCGTGCGCCCGCAGAAGTGGTCGACGGCCGTCGCCAGGCCCTCGACGTACACCTCGCGGGCGGCCTCCGCGCCGCGGCCGCCGCTGCTGGCCGCGAAGACGACGGCGTCGGCGTCGGGCACCGCCGCCAGCGCGTCGTCGTCGGTCACGTCCGCCTGCACGCCCGCGAAGCCCGCCGCCTCGATCGACTCGACGCCCGCCGCCGAGCGGCGGACGCCGACGGCGTCGTGGCCGGCGGCGGTCAGCTGTCGGCCCAGTTCCAGCCCGACGTAGCCGCAGCCGAGGATGGCGACGCGCATTATCGGGCTTCGAGGAAGCGGTGGATCGCCGCGTACTCGGCCAGGGTGATCGGGTACCGCCCCTCGACCTTCTGCTGGATCTCCTTGGGGTCCATCGCGTCGTCGAGACCGACTGCCACGGCCTCCACGTCGACGACCGCGGTGGTCATCCCCATCAGGAGGATGTCCAGCGCCTCCGCCTTGATCGTCTCGCCGTCCGGCCGGTCGGGGTCGGCCGAAAGCACCGCTGCGGCGGCCTCCAGCGTCAGCTCGGGCTCCTCGCCGGCGGCGATGGCCTCGACGACCTCGCGGTCGACCCCCGACCGCGAGACGACCGTGTCGACGCCGACCGATTCGACCGTCTCGGCCAGTACGTCGCCGTACGCGCTCCGTAACTCCTCGGCCGACTGCTCGCCCGCGGACTCGAACTCGCCTCTGAGCATACCCCTCCTTCGCGGTCGGCCTACAAGTCACTGTCACTCTCGTCCGCCCGGCCGACTGCGGGAACCCGCGGTGGCGGCCCGGGGGGATGCGGACACCGACTCGACGGGAAACGGATACCACCTGGTCACGGGTACGGACACGGCTCGGCCGAGCCCTCGCCGGACCGATCCCCCGGTGTACAGCCCGACTGCGAGCTCCCGGCGGTCGTGTCGGTCGACAGCGGATACGTCTCGCCCGTCCAGGGCCACTCCCGGGGGCTCGGTCCGGGCTTGGGCCACCCGGCCGACTTCTCGACCATGTTGCCGTCGATGTCACCGACGCCGGTGCCGCCGGGCGGGACGACCACCGTCACCGCCGTCCGCGACGTGAACGTCACCTTCGAGGCGCGGCCCAGCACCTCGGAGGCGCCGTCGCCGTCCAGGTCCAGCGTCGCGTTCCCCCCGTCGCGGACGTACTGCAGCGACGCGTCCCCAACTGCGGGCGTCTGCCGAGGCACCTCGACGGCGAAGCGGGCGTACTGGCCACGGACGGTCACCGACCAGACGTTCGTCGTCGCCACCCAGTTGCCCAGCGGCGGCGCCAGCGGCAGTCCGGCCGGGATCTGGCTGATCGATCGGTTGAGGCGCCTGGAGGCGACCGACGAGATCTCCGACCGCACCTGCCGCCGGACGCGGTCTTTGACGACCGCGGTCGCACCCGTCACCGCCGGACCCGAGACCTTTCCCCGTTTCGACTCCAGCGCGTCGTAGAGCGCGGTTCGCAGCCCCAGGCGCGCCCAGTCGCGCCGTCGCGTCGTCCACTCGTCGTCCGTCCGCCGGACCGCCGCGGCGACGACCGGCTCGACGACCGACCCGTTCGCCATCGCGAGCGCCCGCGCGTCGAGCGCCGCCCAGCGGTCGAGTCCCGCTTCGACGATGGCGTCCCGGTCGGTCGAATCGTTGCCGATGCCGGCGTCCGCCAGCGCCGTCGCCAGCTCCCCCTCGACGGCCTCGGCCGTGTCGTTCAGCTGCTTCCGCAGGCGGTCGCGGCGCTCCCTGACGGTGGCGTTCGGCCGGTGCTCCAGCGTCCGGTTGGCCGCCCGGAGCGCCCGCGCGGCCGTCGAGAGCCGCTGCTCGCGGCTCGTCCCGCCGGGGAGAAGCGCGTTCAACACCACGTCCGTCGCGTCGCCGTACGGAACGGCGAAGTAGTTGACGTTCCGGGCGGTCAGCGGGTGCGTGGCGTTGTCGACCGCCGCGACCTGCCCCGGCGTGACCTCCGCGAGCGTCAGGTACGGCGGCGCGCCGTCGACCGAGTATTCCAGATCGGGCCCGTCGCTTCCGCCCGGTCGTCCTCCGGCGGCCCCGCTCGACCCGCTCCCCGGCCCGGCGTCGCGCCCGTCGGCCCGCCGGGCGTCGTAGCCCGACCGGAGTTGCGACAGCGACGGCCCGCCGACGTCCCCGATGGCGCTCGCGAACGCGTTCCCGCGCTCGGCCCGCTCGTCGGCCCGCCGCTCCAGCCGTCCGATCACGAGCGAGAGGTACCGCCCGCGGACGGCCGCCCGGGCCTTCGCGGCGACGCTGTCGTAGGCGGGCGGCGCGTCCACGAGTTCGGCCCGCCGCGCGCTCAGGTTCGCCGCGAGCTTCGCCGCGGGCGTCGCCTCGCGGGTGCCCATCCGCCCGCGAGAGACCGAGACGGACGCCTCACTGACCGTGCGCCGCAACTCGATCAGGTCGCGGTAGATCCACTGCGATACCTCGGCGGGCCACTCGCCGTCGATCCGCGTCGCCTCCTCGAGAAGCCTCCCTCGGGCCGCGCGGCGAGCCAGGCCGTCGGGGCCGCCCGCGAGTTCGATCGCGTCGCGGACCTTCGGCGGTACGTCGGCGAGGTTCGGCCCGCGGAACCGGCCACTCCGCTCGTGGACGGACGGGATGGGGCGGTCAGGGGCGTGGGGCGTCGGCGCGTGGCGGCCGACGACGGCGACCCGCACCCGTTTGGTCTCCGTGCTCGTCCGCGTCGTCCGGTTGAACGACCCGTTGTGGTGCCACACGGCTTCTCGCTCGTGGCGCAGCCGCACGGTCCGGACGTACGTCTCCAGCCGGTGGTACCCCGGCGGGTCCGAGACCGCCGGGGCGCGGCTCGCGTTCGACACCGCCACCACGTCGGTGTCGGTCGACTCGACGCGGAACTGCCAGTCGTCGCCCGCGGGCGGGCCCGGCCGGTCGGGCGTCCCGCCGGCGACCCGTTCGGTCGCCGCGAGCGTCCGGACCCGGGCGCCGAACACCGAGTCGACCGTCCCGTTGATACCGTCGTCGCCGACGAACTCGCGGAACGCCCTGTCCGCGGAGAGGCCGACCGAGACGGTCACGGTCTCGTTGGGCGCCGGCGCGTCGGTCCCGCCGGCCGCGAGCCCCGGCGCGCCCGCGCCCTCCGTGGGTCCGCCGGCCGTACGGATCCCCTCCTGCAGGAGCGCGCTCGCTGCGGGGTCGTTCGGGCCGTGGGACGCGACGATTTCCCGGAGCCCGACGCGGGCGATGGCCTTTGTCATGGCCTGCCGGCCGTCGGGGTCGCTCGCGCCGAACGTCGACCGCTGGACGCCCAGCATCGCTCCGTTGGTCATCAGTTCGACGTGGCGGTTGGCGACGACGTTGTCGATGGGCGCGCCGCCGTACTGGGCGTAGCCACGTGCCCAGGCGACGGCGTAGAGCCGGGCGGTCAGCCGCTGGCCCAGCCCCGGCTTCGTGACCCCGTGTTTGAGCCGCTCCTGGTAGGTCTCGACGCGCTCGTGGACGGCCAGTACCGGCGTCGGGACGATCACCGTGAACGAGACCCGTTCGGTCCCGACGACCCGGCCGTTCCGCGTCGCTTCGACCGAGACGTTGGAAACCTCGGCGCGGAGCTCCGTTCCGTCGGGACCCGCTCGCTCGACGCCGACCCGGGCCATCGCTTCCTCCAGTGCGCCCGGGGTGGGTGTCGCGGCCAGCGACGCCGACGCCCGGACCCCCCGATGGGTGCGCGCGACGGTCCGCAGCCGCTCCCGTGCGGCGAGGTAGATCCGGAGCTTCAGCGCGTCCCGGAACGCCGTGTCGGGGTCGAGCAGTTCGCCCCAGCGGTTGTTCGTCGGCGCGACGACGGGGTCGCTGGCCGCTTCGACGCCGGCCTCGGCGACGGCCGTCCGGACCGCCGCGCGGGCGTCCGCGGTCGTCCGCTCGACGGCCAGGTCGACCGCCGGTTCGGGCGTCGGCTGCGGGCGGTCGACGGCGCCCGCGAACAGCGCGCTCGTCAGCACCAGCAGGACGCCGACGAGCGCGAACGGGACGCGCCCGCGCCGCCCGAGTTCGAACCCGCGCCGGCTCATCCGGACCACGTCCTGACGACGATGCGAACCTGATGGGCTCGCACCGCTTCGGCCGCGGCGTCCGGCGAGTCGTACTGTCGTCGCAGGTCGGCCGCCAGCCGCTTTGCCAGCCCGCTGGAGAGGCGTTTGTTCGCCTGATCGAGATGCCCTGGGGTGAGGAATTTGGCCGTGTCGACGCCGAGTGTGGCCGATGCACGCCGGTAGCGGTGTGCGACCAGCGCGCGGTCGGGTCCCTCGCTGTAGAGCGCGTCGCGCGTCTCGCCCGGCGGGAACAGGCCGGCGACGACCGCGTCTGCGAGCACGCCCGCGACGCCGTCGTACCCGTTCGCCCGCGCCGCTCGTTCGGCCGGTCCGGTGACGTTCGGCAGGCCGCTCGCGGCGGCGACCGTTGCGACCGACACGTCGGCGTCCCCCGGCGGCGCCTCACCGACCGTAAACGACGAACGCAGCGTCGCGTCCGGGTACGGGCGCCAGGTCACCGCGACCTGCGCCGTCGCCTCGCGGGTGTGCAGCACGCGCTCGGTCGCGTTCCGGGCACCGACCCGCAGGTCCCCATCGACTCCGGTGAGGGCGGTGCCGCCGAGTGACGGGTCGGCCAGCGCGGCCGCTGCGAGCAGTTCCGCGCGCGTCCCGGCGGCCGTCCGGTCGGAAGTGACGGTCACCGTGTCGTCGCCGTCCAGCAGCGCCGAGGACGGGACCCGGGCCGAACGCGTGTAGGTCACCTCGGTCGTGGCCGTCGCCAGCAGGTCCGCCGTCTCCTCGGCGACGCGGTCCCCGCCGGGGGGCCGCCGGTCACCGACCCCCGCGAGCGTCCCGACGGCGACGCCGACGAGCAGGACGAACAGCACCGTGTCGAGCGCCGTGCTCGACGCCCTCAGGTCCATACTCGCACCTCCAGCCGAGCGGGCGCGACTTCGCCCGGACCCGTGCGGACGCTCACGCGTCGGGAGGCCGTGTCGGCGGTCCCCGGCGCGACCGGCCCGGCCCGTTCCGTCCGCCCCCCGAAGTCGAGGGTGGCGTTGATCCGATACCCGTCCGGGCCGCGGTCGAGCGCGGCGGCGAGGCGGTCGGGCCGGGCGACGCCGCCGGCAGTCAGCGCACGTTCGACCCGGTCGGCGGCCGCCTGGGCGTGGTTCCGTTCGACGGGTCCCGGAAAGTTCGCCTCGAAGGCCCCGGCGTAGAGCGCGAGCGCCAGCGCGACGACCACGACCGCTACGACCGCCGCCAGCGGCTCGGTCTGGGCCTCACGCCCCCACGAGCGTCGCATTCGTGTCCCCCCAGGTCACCCGTCTGACGAGCAGCCGCTCCGGCGCGGACCGCCACGACGGCTCGGTCGTCCGCGAGCGGTCGAGCGTCCGTGCGAACGTCGCCTCGCTGCCGAACACGCGTTCCGGCGGGACCCCGCGGAGGACGCGGCGGAGCCGGTCGCCGTCGCCGCCGACCGCCGGGACGACCGGGCCGTAGGCCAGCGAGGCGTGGGTGTTGCCGCCCGGGCTGCGCAGCCCGACCCGGTGGGCGCCGATCCGGATCTCTCGGGCGTCGAGCGGGTGGCGGGCGGTCGCCTCGTGGGGACTGGCAGCGACGCTGTCGACGGTGCGGGCGAGCCCGGTCGCGTCGGGCGGCGGCGCGGTCGGGACTCGCAGCGCGAGCCCGAGTATCCCGGCGCTCACGATTGCGAGCCCGAGCCAGACGTGCGTCGATTCGACGGCGGTGTCGAACATGGGCCGGCCTGGTCGCCCGTTTCGATTTAAAGTTTCAGACCAGCCACCCGGTGCCGACGAGGCCGGCGACGAAGACGGCGCTGGCGAGGCAGAGCGCGCGGCCGACGCGGTAGCCGACCAGCGAGCGGTCGAGCCCGCGTTCCAGCCCGGTCGCGAGGACCGTCAGGATCGCGGCGAGGGCCATCACGTACGCGCCGACGGCGAGCCCGAGCGCGGCGGGCGAGACGGCGGCCGTCAGCGGGCCGTCCGTGCTCATCTGGTCGGCCAGCGTGATCGTCGCACCGCCGACGAGCGGGCCGAACACCGCCGCCGTGTTCGCGAGCGTCGACGTGACCCGCTCCAGGTCGCGGCGGATCGTCCGCTCGACGCCCTGCAGGTCGTCGAGGTGGTCGGCCATCGCGACGACCGCGGGCCCCGCGGGTCGGCCCTCCGAGGCAGCGACGGCGAGCAGTTCCGCCGTGCTCCGCGCGCGCTCGCTCGGCACCGTCGCGAGCGCGCCGTGCTCGCCGAGAAAGGACTCGCGGACGCCCGCGCGGACCTGGCGCTGCTGGCGGACGGCGTCGGCGAAGACCTCGCCGGTCACCGAGTCGAGCAGTTCGACCGCGTCGTCTAGCGCTGCCTCGACGGAGCGGCCCCGATCCACCTCGCGGCCCACGAGGTACAGCGCGTCGGGCAGCCCCGACTCGACGGCGGCGACGCGGTCGCGGACGGCGGTCATCGGCCGGTAGGCGACGACGAGTCCGATACCGAGGCCGGCCGCAGGTGCCGTGACCAGGGCCGCCCACGGCGCCGCGACCCGGGTGACGACGAGCCAGGCGCCCGCACCTGCCGTCGCGCCGGCGACCGCGGCGGGCCACCGGCTGTCGGGCACGTCGGGGTGCGACCGGGAGACGGGCGCGGGCGGGAACGCGACGGGACGGCGGGCGAGCAGCCAGCCACTGGCGACCACCAGTGCGGCGGGCAACAGCAGGTCGTAGCCGACGACGACCGCCGCCAGCGGGACCTCCAGGCCGACGGTACCGGCCGTCGGGAGCAGGGCCACGAGCGCCAGCGGGAGGAGGACGCCGAACGCGTACAGCGCGGTCGCCGGCCCCTGGACCCCGGCGGCGAACTCGGCCATCGCCTCCCGGGTCCCCTCCAGCGTCACGTCGAGCGCGCCGTCCAGCGCCCGCTCGCGCTCCTCCGGCTGTGCCGAGCCCGCCGACTCGACGAGCGTGAGCGCGCGCCGGAGGGCGGGGAACCACTCGGCCCACTCGTCGGCGAACGCCGACAGCCCCGACCGGCCGGTCCCGCGCGCTCGGCGGACGTGCGCCGACAGGCTCCGCGCCAGCGGCCCGTCGCTCGTCTCGGCCGCGAAGGCCGCCGCCGTCTCGGGCGTCGGCGCCAGCCGCATCCGCAGGACCGCGCTGGAGACGAGTTCCGGCGCGGTCCCGAGCGCGCGGGTCCGCCGGGCGGTCGCCAGCCCGCGGGGCAGGTACCGCGCGGCGGCCGCGACGGCGAGCCCGACCAGCAGCCCGACAGCGACGGCGACTGACGGCGCTCCCAGGAGCAGAGTGAGCGGGACCGCGACCGCGACGGCAACGACGATGCCGGCGCCGTCGCCGGCTCGAAGAATCGTCTCGCCGTCGAGGTCCCAGCCGAGGAAGTCGACGGCGCGCCCGAGTTGCGGGTCTGCCCCCGGGTCCCACGGGGGGACCGCCGCAAGCGTCTCGACGGCCGCGACGAGGCGGCCGTCGCCGTCGCGGGTCGGGGCCGTCCCGCCCGCCGGCAGTTTCGGCCGCCGTCCGTCCGCACCGTCGGTGGCCGCCATCACGGACGCTCCCGGTCGACCCGCTCTCGTTCGACCCGCGCCCGTTCGACCATCTCGGGGTCGGTCCGACCCGTCTCGGCGAGGCGGTCGAGCCACTCGGTCCGGGCTGACAACTCGTCCCGCAGGTCGGCGTAGCTCTCCTCGGGTCGCGTCAGCGCGGCGACCAGCCGGCTGTTGCCCCGCTCGATCCGGTCGGTCGATTCCAGGCCGTCGCCGTCGCGCTCGTAGAGCGGGACGAACTCGACTGCCGGCCCGCCGTCGGGGCCTCCCTCTCCGCCAGCGTCCGTGCCGCCACCGCCGGTCCGCTCGACCTCCTCGATGGCGCGGACGCGGCGCTGGGTCCCGTCGGCGCCGTCGACGGCCTCGAGCGTGACCAGCAGGTCGGTCGCCGCGAAGGAACTCTCGGGGACGCCCAGGTCGGCGACGACCCGCTCGCGGACGGCGGCGCCGCCGTCGCCGTGGATCGTTCCGAGAACCGCGCCGTCGTTCGCGCCGACGCGCATCGCCTCGTACAGCGTCCCGGCCTCCTCGCCGCGGATCTCCCCGACCACCAGCGCGCCGCTACCGAGCCTGAGCGCGGTCCGGAGCGCCTCGGTCGGTGAGGTCCCGCTCTCGTCGAGCGAGCTGCGGAGCGCCTGCACGTCGCGGCCCCGGGACTGGAGCGCCTCCACGGGGAGTTCGGGCGTGTCCTCGATGACGACGCTGCGGGTCGCCGTCGGGATCTCCCACAGTAGCGCGCCCAGGCAGGTCGTCTTCCCGGCGCCGCGCGGGCCGGCGACGAGGCCGGCCGCGCCGCGCTCGACGGCGACCGAGAGCAGGGCGGCGGCGTCGGCGGACATCGTCCCGTTCGCGACCAGCGCGGGGAGCGTCCAGGCCTCCCGGTCGCCGGCCCGGAAGGCGAACGCGACGCCGTCGCTGACGGGGTCGGTCACCGCGGCCACGCGCACCCGGCGGTCGCCGGTCGCGACAGCGGCGTCCAGCGTCGGGTCCGCGCCCGAGAACGCCCGTCCGCTCTCGCGGCGGAACCGCGAGGCCAGCGCCGCGGCGCCCGCCTCGGTGAGCCGGACGTTCGTCCGCATCGCCTCGCCGTCGACGCGGACCCGCAGGGGCGTCGTTGCGACCGGCGCCGTCGCGAACACGTCCGAGACCCGCGGGTCCGCGAAGAGATCCGCGACCACGCCGTAGCCGCGGGCGTGCTTGCGGAGGACGGCCGCGATGTCCTCGACCGGGTCGTCCGGGTCGGCGACCGCCCGGACGGCCCGGCCCGGCGCCCGCTCGGCGCCCGCGACCTCGCCGCCGGCCAGCCGCTCGTAGGCCGCCGAGAGCGTCGCCGTCGTCGCCTCGTCGAACCGCGCCTCGACGGGTTCGAGGTGGTAGGTCGCGAGCGCGTCGGTCGGTCGCTCGTAGACTCGCGCGACGCCGCCGCCGTCGAGTTCCCGTCGGTCGCGCAGTCGCGCGTCGCCCGGCGGCCGCGCGGCGACCCTGGAGCGGCTGACCGTCGGCCCGACGAACGGCCGGAGCGCGTCCTCGTACCCCTCCACGCCGGCCGCGCCCTCGGCCAGCCCCGTCTCGCCTGCGATTCGCTCGACCGGACCCGCGCGGCCCGTCGCCTCCCGCGCGGCGGCGAGCGGGTCCCGTAGCGCCAGGTCGGCGAGTCGCTCGTCGCGGAAGGCGACGGCGTCGGCGAACCGGCCGGCCGCCGTCAGCAGCGCCGCGGCGTCACCCTCGTAGGCCCGGACCGCCCCGTCGGCCCGGGTTTCGACGGCCTCGGCATCTCGTTCGGTCAGCGCCCCGACGACCGTCTCGCGGCAGTCGGGCGCCGACGCCAGCCGGCCGCCGCCGGGGCAGTCGCTCGCGTCGACGACCAGCCGGTCGCCCTCGAACGCCGGGCTGCACGCGCAGGCCTCCCCGTCGTCGCTCCCGCGGAGTCGCGACAGCAGTGCGTCCATGGCCGCCGGTGGTCGCGCTCCCACACTTCAACTTTCGCGCCCGACGTGACCTCGTGTTCAGTACAGAACAGCTATCGAACAAACCAGATGGCGCGCGCTGTCGCGAGTCTCGTCTCGCGACAGCACTGCGCGAGGGATGAGCGGAGGAACGAAGTGACGGAGCGAATCGGCTGGGGAGGTTCGTGGCCCGCTGCGGTTGCTGTGCGTGGCGGTTGCGGTCCTGGTGGACTGAAAGGGCGAGGCGCGCTCGCGTTTATGTAGTCGCCTGAGCGACCTCTATCCGCGCGGGCCGTGCGGAGAGCGCGGATATGTCGCTCAGCGACCGCGAGCGGGCCGAGGGCTTTCATCGCTCGCTGTCGAGAACGATCACATCCATCTCACTTCCTTCCACACGAGATCGACCAGAAATCACGACTCAACTCGCACAGGTGGTCGAAAGCCGAAGCCGACGCGTCCGACATCGAGCGCCGGTAGCCTACCCGGCCACTTCGTCCAGATCGAGTTCGGGGGTCGTCCAGATGACGAACTCGCCGTCGCGGTCGACGACGCCGTTGATGTGGTCCTGGTCGACCGGGGAGTCGTTGACCTCGTCCTCGGTGATCGGCGTCACCTGGTTCACGTCGTCGACGACCCAGCCGACGGCGCCCTGGTCGTCGAACGCCTCCGGGTCGAAGACGACGATGAGGTCCTTGCTCCCCGCCCGGTCGATGTCCAGCAGCACCTTCGGGTCGAGGATGGTCGTGATCTGCCCGCGCAGGTCGACGACGCCCTCGACGCAGTCGGGGGTGTTCGGGACCCGCGTCACCGTCTCGCGCTTGACGATCTCCTCGACGTACTCGATGTCGAGACAGTACTGCTCGTCGCCCAGCGCGAACTCCAGCACGCGGGTCTGCTCGCCGGTGTCGGCCTCCGCGGCCGCGGCCCGGCCCGCGGCACCGATACCCATCTCGGCCGCCTCGGGCTCGCCCTCGCCGTCACCCGCTTCCGACTCCGCCGACTCCAGGCCGGCCTGGCGGGCCATCTCCTCGACGTCCACGTCCACGTCGCCCACGTCGGCGCCGGGGATGTGCATGGTACCGTCGCCCTCGTCGGCCGACCCGCCGGTCCCGCCGACCACGTCCTCGTTCACTTCCAGGTTCGCGACGGCCTCGGCGGCCTCCTCGGCCGACGGTCCGGCCCCGGTTTCGGTCGACCCGTCGCCCGTCGCGGACCCGGACTGCTCGTCGTCGGCTGCGGACTCGGCCAGGTGGTCGTCCGCCGGGTCCTCCTCGACCCCGGCGTCCTCCTCGACCTCGGCGTCCTCCTCGGTATCTGCCGGTGGCTCGTCTCGCCCGGTGTCCGTCGGTGTGTCGCCGGATCCGTCGACCGGGGAGTCGTCGGAGTCGTCGGACTCGTCCGGTTCCTCGGCCTCGGTCGTGTCGTCCTGTGCCTCGTCGTCCGGCCGGGAGCCCTCGCGCATCTCGCGGATGCGGCGAGCCCGGTCCATGCGTTCGTCGTCGGTCATGCTGGTGCCTCCGCGTAGCCGAACTGCCGGTCGAGATCCGCCGCGATGTCGAGGAACACGTCGGCCATGTCGACCGTCGGGTCGTAGGCGAAGATGGACTCGCCCGCCGAGAACGCACGCTGGAGCGCCACGCGCTTGCGGACCTCCCAGACTGGGTCGTCCGCGAAGACCGCCTCGAACCACTCCAGCATCGCCTCGTCCTCGCCGGTGGTCTCGACGCGGTTAGCGACCACGCCCAGGGTATCGACCGTGATGTCCGTCTGCCTCTCCAGCGCGGTCATCTGGTCGACGAGCAACTCAATGGCCCGCTCGGAGGTCGCCTCCGTCAGCGCCGGGACGAGGATATTTTGAGTCGCGTAGATGCCGGTGTCGGTCAGCTTGCCGTAGAACGGCGGCGAGTCGACGACCACGTAGTCGTAGTCGTCCTCGACGTGCCCGAGCGCGTCGTCGAGCGTATCCAGCGCGTGGCCGCCCGAGACGGTGTCGGTCGTGACGTTGACCGCCAGCGCCGACAGCGCATCCGGGTCGATGTCCACGTCGCCGTCAGTCGCGCGGGCCACCAGGTCCGCGATAGTCAGCTCGCGCTCGGCCTGGAGCATGTCGATGTTGCTCGGGACCACGTCCATCTCGGGGTGCTCGACGACGAGGTCGGCCAGCCGGTCGCGCTGGCCGCCGTCGGTCAGCACGTCGAACAGCGTCGGCGGCGCCGCGTCGTACTCGTCGAGCAGTCCCAGGCCCTCGGTCGCGTTGCCCTGCGGGTCCAGGTCGACGAACAGCACGTCCCGGCCGCGCTCGGAGAGCGCCCCCGCGACGTTGATCGCGACGGTCGTCTTGCCGGTCCCGCCCTTCGCGTTGGTCACGCAGATGCGCGCCGGTCCGGTGCTTGTCGCCACGTTGCCCCGGAGTCGACGCTACCGCCTCAAAAAGGTACGCGCCGGGCTATCAAACGTTGAAATCGGCGGACGGGGACCGGCCGGCGGGGAGTCGACGACCGGCGACCGCCCGCTGATCGCGCGCCCGAACCGGCCCGCGAACGACCGAACGCGGCCGAGACGCCGTCAGACGGGCGTCCGACCGTGTGGAAGATTTATCAGGACGGGGCGGGATAGAGTCGGTATCGATGACGATCAACCCCCGGGACTACGACCTGAACGAGCTGCGCGAGATGGCGCGCAAGCGCGACGACCTCGACGACCCGCGGTCGGGCGACGACCGCCCCGACGATCCACGGCCCGACGACCCGGGCGAGGAGTGGGCGCCGCTCGACGAGGTCGGCGACGCGAGCATGTCCGCCGGTGACTCCTTCCGCGCGGGGCTGTACCGCGAGTTGCTCCCGCTGGTCGGCGGCTCCGAGGACCTCGAAAAGCCGTACCTGCGGTCGGTGCCCGACACCTACGCCGCGGAGTTCGTCGTCTTCGAGTGGCTGGAGTTCCTGCTGATGCACGCCGGCTACAAGGGCGCGGCCGACGCCCTCGGGTACTACGAGTCCATCGACTGGATCACCGAGGACGTGGCCGGCCAGCTCAACGACTACCTCCTGGGGATCGACGAGAGCGGGTCGAACGAGGGCAACGACCTCGACGTGGACGACCACCTGCTCAGCCTCGTCTACGTCGCGAAGCTCACCGGGATGCAGTAAGGACGGCGAACCGCGCGCACGAACCGCAGCCGGGCCGGTCGCGGGGGTGACCGGCGCTACAGTTTTCCGTCGATGTCGTCGGCGAGGTGGCTCCGCAACAGCTCCAGCAGGACCGTCGCGATGCCCGTGTCGGCGCTCCAGATGGCTGTCTCCTTGCGGACGCCCGGCAGTTCCTCGCCGCCGAGCACGCTGAGCAGGACGGTGTGGCCGTCGACGGCGAGCAGCCGCCCGGCCGCGTCGTCGGTCGGGTCGTCGGGGAACGGCGCCAGCGTCACCGCGGAGTCGCCGAACGCCTCGACGAGGTCGGGGTCGTCGGCGTGGGCGCTGCAGACCCACACGTCGATCTCCGCGGCCCGCTCGCGCAGGGCCGCCGCGACCTCGTCGTCGAGCAGATCGATCCCGCCGGCGTAGAGGACGCTCTCCTCGGCGTCGGCGACGATCTGTCGGATCCGCGAGGAGACGTTGTCGCGGCCGTGGACCGTCCAGACGCCTTCCTGGTGTTCGTCCCTGTGGTCGGCGCCCCGTCGGACTTCTTCGAGGTACTCGAAGGCCCGATCCTGCTCGCGCTCGAAGCGCTCGGCGAGCGTCTCGCGGGCCTCGTCGAGCGGGACGGCGCGGTACTGGATCGGGTTGGACTGCTGGACCTCGACCAGACCGCGCTCCTCCAGGTTCTCGGCGGCGCCGTACACCTGCGAGCGTGGCACGTCGGTCATCCGGTCCACGTCGCGGGCCGTGCCGGTGCCGAGGCGTTCGAGCGCGACGAACACCCCCGCCTCGTACTTCGAGAGGCCGAGCCGCTGGAGCGCCTCGACCGCCTCGGCTTCCCCGTCGTCAGTCATCGTCCCCCTCGCTCGGCCGCTCGTCCGCGCGCGGGTCGGCCTGTGAGCCGCCGGGAGATTCCCCCCCGTCCGTCCCGTCGGCGGTCGATCCGTCGCTCGGTTCGTCGCTCGCGCGTTCGTCCAGCCACGCGTGGGCGACGCGCTCGAACGCCTCGGGCGAGAGCCGCCCGGCAGCGAGGTGGCGGCCCGCGTCGGACAGATCGCGCTCGTCGACGCCGTCCCCGGCGAGGATGGCGCCGGCCACGTCGGTCGTGGCCGGAACGAGGTCCGGGCCGGCCACCGGGACGACGTGGTCCGGCAGGAGCAACTCGCCGTCGAAGGCGACGGCGTCGCCGTCGGCCAGCCCCTCGGGGACCGCGAGCGTGTACTCGACTTCCGCGCGCTCGCCGTCCTCGGCGTCGCCGTCGAACGCCCAGACCGCGTACACCCGACCGTCGGCCGCGACGCGCTCGATGGGCTCGGGGGAGACGCTGTCGAGCGAGACGCGCCCGACCGACGGCGCCTCGCGGAGGACGACCCGGCCCGAGGCCGACGGGAGCGTGACCGTCACGCGCGCGGTCCCGCCGGGGTAGACCCGCCCCGGTTCCACGGAGCGGGTCGCGTACGGCACCGCGTCGCCGTTCGTCCGCGCCTCGGCCGTCGGGGTCACAGCGGCCCCGGCCACAGCATCCGACGGGCTGGCCGTACCGGCGCCCGCCGCCGAATCGGCGCTCGCTGCGACGCCGTCGCCGGCTCCCGCCGGGGCGTCGGCCGCCGGGGACTCGCCGTTCGCACCGCCGGACAGGGGATCGGCGGTCGACGCGTCGCCGTCCGGTCCCTCGTCGTCGGCCCCGTCGGGGGCGAAGTCGTCCGGTCCGAGGTGCCTGGTCCAGACCGCCAGCAGGCTCGGCAGGACGAACACGCTCGCGAGGAACGCGTAGACGATGGTCAGGCCGGTGATGAAGCCGAACTGCTGGAGCGGCGGCAGGATGGCGAAGACGAGCACGCCGAAGCCGCCGACGGTCGTCGCCGCCGACCCCAGCAGCGCGCCGCCGGTCCCCGTCACGGCGGTGTGCATCGCCTCGCTACCGGACTCCTGGCGGTCGAGTTCGAGGCTGAACCGCTCGCTCAGGTGGATGCTGTAGGCCACCCCGAGCCCGATGGTCAGGCTCGTGATCATCCCCGTCAACACGTTGAAGGGGATCTCCAGCAGGTACATCGTCCCGAGGATCCACGAGACGTTGAACACGACCGGCAGTAGCGTCACCAGCCCCAGGGTCGCCGACCCCTCCGCGAGGCGGTAGACGACCATCAGGAAGACGAACGAGACGACCAGGGTGATGATCAAACTCTCGACGACCGTGGTGAGCAGGTCGGACTGGACGATCTCGTTGACGATCGGCCGGCCGGTGGCGGTGACGGTCACGTCGCCGCCGGAGACGGCCGACTCGACGGCGTCCATCTGGGTCGTGACCGCCGACCCCGAGGCGCCGCCCCGTAGCGACGCCGTCAGCAGTAGCGCCTCGTACTCGCCGTCCTCGCGCTCGACGTACTGTCGGGCCTGGTCGGGCGCCGTCTCGTAGAGCGCGTCGAACACGCCCGCGACGTTGCGGTCGGGCACGCCGTCGCCGTCGGTGTCGCTCGCGGTCAGCGTCGCGTTGAACGTCTCGTTGGTTTCCGCGACCGACCGCATCACCGTCAGCGGGCTGCGCACGTCGGCCTCGCCGTTCGAGAGCTCGACGGTCACGCCCTTCTCGGCGGCGAGTTCGCTCGTCCTGTTCACCCGCTGGAGGGCGTCGGCGGTCGCCACGTCGCCCTCGAAGAGGAACTCCGCCGTGGCGTCCTCCCGCAGGAAGTTCTCGTTGACGTACTCGAAGGTCGCCCGCATCGTGTACTCGCCCGGCTGCATCTCCTCGGGCAGGTTGTCCATCCACTCGGGCGGCTCCTCCGCGATGAAGTCCTTCTGCGCGAAGGAGGTGTCGACGTTCGTAGCGCCGTACGCGCCGCCCGCACTGATCAGCAGCGTGACGAGGATGACCGCCCACGGCGCGCGGTCGGCGGCGGTCGCACCGGCTTCGAGCAGGCGGCCGAACGCGCCGCCGCCGGTGCCGAACGCCCGCTTGCGCCGGTCGAAGCCCCGACTTTCGAGGAAGGCGTCGACCTCGACCTTGATCGCGGGGATCACCGCGCCGAAGACGACGAGCGCGCCGACGATGCCGACGGCGCTGACGACGCCGAACTCCCGGATCGGGCCGACGGGGCTCGTGAGGTTCGAGAGGAAGCCGATGACCGTCGTCGCGGTCACCAGCACCAGCGCCGTGCCGACGCCGGCCAGCGCCGTCCGCATCGAGCCCGCGACCGCCGCGGGACCACCGTTGTCGCCCTCCGTGCCGCGCGCCTCCCGGTGGCGCATGAACACGTGGATCGCGTAGTCGATGGAGAGCCCGATCAGCAGGACCGGGATGGCGACGAACAGCTGGTTGAAGGCGACGCCCATCCAGCCCATGTAGCCGAAGGTCAGGAGGAGGGTGAGCGCCAGCCCGAAGACGCCCAGCAGGATATCCAGGGGGTCCCGGTAGGCGACCGTCAGCACCACGAGGACGAACAGGACCGCGAACGGTCCGACGACCGTCAGGCTGTCCTGCATCGACCGGTTGGTCTCGTCGGCGATGATGCCCGCGCCGAAGACCATCGCCTCGGCGCTCAGCTCCCCGCGGGCGAGCTCCTGGATCGCCGTCTGGGAGTCCTGGATGCGCGCGCTCGCCGACCCCTGGGCGACCTCGGACTCGGTCGTCTGCGTGACGACGATCATCGTCGCCGACGCGCTCGTCGACCCGGGGTCGTAGCTCGTCGGCATCAGCGCGAACGCCTGACTCCCGCTGCCCTCGCTCAGCACCCGCTCGACGGCTCCCTCGACCGCGGAGGCGTTCATCGACTCCAGCCGGTCGATCTGGTCGGCCAGCGGCGGCGTCGACCCGTTCTCGACGGCCGCCTGGAGGGCGGCCCGGTCGTCCTGCAGCGCCGCGGCCCGCTCCTGCAACGCGCGGGCATCCGGCGCGAGCACGCGCTCGATCCCGGCGTACACCTCGCCGAACTGCCGCTGGACCTCGCCGGCGCGCTGGCGGTAGGTCGACTCGTTGATCTCCCCCCGCGCGTAGGAGGCGTTCAGCGATGCCAGCTGCGACTGGAGCGCCCGCGTCTGCGAGGCTAGGCCCGCGAACGTCTCGCTCTGGTTCGTCGACAGCCCCGCGGTCGCGTCGGTCCGGACGGCCGTCAGGTTCCGTTCGATCGCGGCCGACCGCTGGCGGTAGGTCGCGTTGTCGATCTGTCCCCGCGCGTACGAGCGGTTGAGTTCGACGTACGTCTGCTGAAGTCCCCGCGTCCGGTTCAGGGCGTCGCTCAGCCGCGCGCCAGTCTCGTTGAGCCGCTGGCGCTCGGCCTGTAGCGCGCGGCCGCGCTCGGTGAGGTTCGCGACTCGCTCCTCCCGGATCGCGGCGGTCGCGACGACGTTGGCGATCCCCGCCGGCGGCTGTGAGGCGTCGAGCGTCCGGTTTATCGAGTCGTCCTCGCGGAGCGCGCGCTCGAAGCGCAACTGGTCGAGCAGCGAGTCCCTGTCGAGGACGTTGTCCTCCCGGACGATCACCTGGACCGTCGTGGTGTTCCCGCCGGTCCCGAAGTTCGAGTCGACGTACTCCAGCTTCTCGGCCTCCGTCGAGTCCGTCTCGAACTGCGACAGCGACGCCGAGTCCTCGACCTGCGCCGCGCCGGCGCCGACCGCGCCGATCACGACGAGCAACGCCACGACCACCAGCCGCCGGTGGCTGACGATGGCGTCCGCCACGTCGTCCATCCCGACCATCAGCGATCCCTCCGTCGACCGATAGCGATGTGTTCTCTCATCACGACAACCTTGTTGTTAGTATTCTACTAACGGCCTGCCTTAAGCGTACCGAAGCGACCGCCGGGTGAACGGCGGCAGGTGCGGTCGACACCGCCGGCTAAAGCAGTCGGTGCAGTCGGTGCAGTCGGCGCGCTCGCTGTCCCCTAATTTCCGGCCCGACGGGACCTAATTTCCGCGGGGTTCGACGTTCGCAGAAACGATAATTTCCGGGGTACATTTATCCGGGGTGGCGGTAAAGCCGGGAACATGAGCGACGACGAGCCGGTGCCCATCGGCGTGAAGCTCGGCAGTACCCGAACGGTGATCGCCTACCCCGACGACGACGGCGAGATCGAGACGATACGGACGCTGACCTGCCTGGCGACCTACGAGGACGCGCTCACCGGCGAGGAGCGGGTCCTCTACGGCGAGGAGGCGGCCACGGAGTACCCCGACGAGGTCCAGTTCATGCTCCGCTCGGGCCTGCCCGAGGACGAGGAGCGGGCGGAGCTGACGAAGACGTTCTTCGAGGAGGTCATCGACGCCAACGACGTGCCCGAGAACAGCGGCGTCGTCTACGCCATCCCGACCATCGACAACCCCGAGGGGCTGGCGAACCTCGAGGAGGTCATCGAGAGCTCCTCCATCGGCGAGGCCCTGGTCGAGAGCTACCCCGAGTCGCTCTGCGGGTCGATCCCCGCTCGCGGCGACGACCTCGAAGCGATCGAGGAGATCTTCGTCGCGGTCAACATGGGCTCGACGAACCTCGAAGCCTCGGGCTACCGCCGCGGTGAACAGCTAGCTCCCTTCACGACCGGCGCGGTCACCGGCAACGAGGTCGACCGGATGATCGCCAACTACGTCGAGGAGGAGACGCAGGGCCGGGTCAACATCGACACCCAGACCGCCCGCGAGTACAAGGAAGAACACGCCGACTTCGAGAGCTTCGAGCCCTTCACCGACATCATCCAGCAGCCCGGCGGCGGCTCCCACGAGTTCACCATCGAGCGGTCGGTGATGGACGCCTGCAACGAGTACCTCGACGACGCCGTCGAGGAGTTCTGCAACACCTTCCTCCCGGAACTCGCCAACGACTACATGAAGGTCTACCAGCTGGCGCTGGACAACCGCATCGTCCTCACCGGCGGCATGGCCTGCATCCCCGGCATCGTCTCCGAGTTCGAGGCGCGAGTCAGCGAGGAACTCGACCGCGAGGTCGAAGCCGTCGCCGCCGACCACCCCGACATCTCGCCGTCGCTGGGCGCCCAGCGCATCGCCGGGCGGCTCGTCGACAACCAGTAACTACGCCCCGGCCCAGCACTCGACCCAGGCGACGAACCCGCGGGTCGCCGCGTCGCCCTCGCCGCCGTCGGCCCGCGCTTCCGGGTGGTCCGTCCGGTAGCCGGCCGCGTTCGCGGCCGTCCGTTCGCCCGCCTCCGACCGGTCGCCGGCCTCCGTCCGTTCGCTCGTCGTTCCGTCGCCCGCCAGCTCCGCGGGCAACTGTATCGTGAATCGTGCCATCCACGGCTTGCTTTCGAAAGATCGCACGTAAAACTCAGTCAGACGCGCGTCTGCCGACCGCTCGGTCCCGTCGGTCGACCGCCCCCGGGGTGAGCGACCGGCACGTATCTGCCGACCTATCAGCGACCGAACCTAGCCACTCATTACGGCCCGGTCTGTACCCGGTGACATGGCCCCGATTATCAGCGGAGATACCGCGGAGGGCGTCGACGAGACGGCCCTGGAGGGGACGGGGCGCGGGGGGATCCTGTCGGACGGATATCTTCGGGAGGCGCCGCTCGCGTCGTACCTCGACGAGGGGGAACGGCCCGTGATACTGCGGGCCAACGCGAAGAAGGGAGTGTTCCGGAGCGAGGTCGGCAGCGACGAACGCGAGCGGACGGCGCCGGGCGAGGGGTACCGGGCGTTCGCGCTGGCGACGGACACGCGGCTGCTCCTCGTCGTCGGTGATAGCGACGGCGGGGACCGCTCGTTCAGCGTGCCGCTTTCCGACGTGGAGGTCGTCGAGCACAGCACCGGCCTGCTCGGGGGCGAGTTCGTCGTCACGACGGCCGCGGACGCGGAGTGGTACTTCCCGAGCCGGTCGGACCTGGGACCGATGGTCGAGTACCTCGACGCGGCGTCGCTGTCGTGGATCGCCGTCGAGGAACGCCTCGACGACGCGGGGGAGGCGCTCGCTGAGGCCGACCGGCTGATCCGCTCGCGGTGGTACGACGACGCGATGGCGGCCGTCCGCGACGCCATGGCCGAGACCGACGCCGCCCGACGCGCCGAGCGCGAGCTCCACGCGGAGGGCGTCGCCGCCGCGACCGAGCGGATCGAGCGCGTCGAGGCGCGCATCGAGGCGGTGCGCCTCGACGCCCTGGAGGGGCGCGCGGCCCGCGAGATCGACCGCGCCGAGCGACTGTGGCGCGACAGCGAGTACGAGCGCGCCCACGACGCCTACGGGCAGGCCCACGACGACTACGAGGAGGCCCTCGCCGCGGCCGACGACGGGTCGGTCGTCGAGCGGCTCGAGGCGAAACTCGACCGGGTCGAGCGCAACGTCGCCGCGCTCGAACGGGCGCCGGTCGAGTCGGCCGAACAGGCCCGCGAGCAGGCGGGAGAGACGGACGACCTCCGCGAGCGCGGCGACCGCCTGGAGTTCGCCCTGAATCGGTACCGCAGCGCCCTCGAACTCGACTGGGGGCGGTCGAACCGGCGGTTCGAGGGCGACACCGAGCGGATCAGGGACGCCGTCGACACCGTCGCGGGCGAACTCGTCGAGACGCGCCGGGAGTACGCGGCCCGGCGGGTCCGCGCGGGCGACGACCACCGCGAGGAGGGCCGGACCGCGCGGGCGGCCGCGTGCTACCGCGACGCCTACGACGCGCTCGGCGAGACCGTCCCGACGGCCCGCGAGCTGGTCCCCGGGGCGCTCGACGCGCTGACCGACCGCCGCGACGCCGTCGAACAGCGCCTGCGCGGCCTCGACACGAGCGACGACTGGACCCCGGTCCCCAGCGGCTCGCACTGACGAGCCGGGGGTTCTCGCCGTTCTCAGCTCTCTCCCCGTTCTTCCCGCTCTCGCCGTTCTCGCCCTCTCTCACCCGCGCAGAGCCGCGGGTATCGCAGTCGATACGCGGGAACGTAACTATTTATAGTGTGCACCACTGTATTAGGAATATAATGCCCGAGTGCCCGAACTGCGGCGAGCGCATGAGCCACAACGACGAGACGACGAAGCTGACGGAGTACGTCTGCGCTCGCTGCCACCGGACGGAGATCGTGCGAAAGCCCGCCTATCGCGTGACGGCCGAGGCGTCGGCGGCGGCCGGCGCGGTCGCCGACGACGACTGATCGATCCGGACGGGGGATCGTACCGGACACGGGGCTCGTTTTCCGCGTTCCCGCGGCTCGCGAGCGACAGCACTGTCGATAGCGGCGAGACCGACTGTGGCGTCAAGCGTGACTGCGGCGGCGACGCGCCTGCGGCGACGAGAGAGGACAGGCAGCGACCGCTCAGCGGTGGAGGACCGCGTGGCGCTCCATCGCGGACCCGGGGCCGACCGGCTCGACCGTCTCGGTCGGCCAGTCGCCGGTGCCCGTCAGGGGTTCGATCCCGTCGTCGGTGACGAGGTGGGTGTCCTCGCTCTTGGCGCCCTGGACCGTCGGGTTCCAGGCGTAGGTCATCGGGACGTGGACCGAGGCCGCCGAGTCGGGCGTCCCGAACCACTCGCGGCCGGCGTAGGCGGCGGCGCCGCCCTGGTGGTGGTTGCGCCACTCGCCCTCGTAGCCGACCTCGGCGTAGGCGTCGGCGATGGCGTCGAACACGTCGCCGGCGGTCCCGCCCTCTCGGCCGACGCGCTGGGTCGCAGCGAGGGCGCTGGCCTCGACGCGCATCGCGGCCTCGGTGCGGTCGTCGAGCCACTCGGGCGCGTCGAAGGCGACCGAGCGGGTGACGCTGGCGTGGAGGCCGTCGCGGACCGCGGTGACCGAGACCAGCGCGTAGTCACCGAGTTCGCTGTCGCGGGTCGTGTAGTGGCGGTACTTTCGGGTGCGCTCGCCGCTCCCGACGAGGACGACCGGCGAGTCGATGCCGCGGGCGAACAGCCGGTCGCGCAGGCGGCCGCCCACCTCCCGCTCCTCGTCGTCGGCGCTCGCCTCGCGGACGACGCCCTCGACCACCTCCGCGGTGTCCGCGCCGAGCGCCCGGAACCGCTCGACGTCGGCGTCGGTCAGCGGCTGGCGGAGGTCGGTCGGGTCGACCGACGCGAAGCCGGGCACGTCGAAGTCGGCGGCCGCCGGCGTCGGGCTGGAGCGCTCGACCCCCTCGGCGAGTCCCGCCTCGTGCCACTGGACGGTCTCGACGGTCGCGTCGTCGGGGAGTTCCTCGTCGACGAGTCGCTCCGCCTCGATGTTGTCGGTGACGACGGTGAGGCCGTCGCCGTCGTAGCCGGCGGCGGCGACGCCCACGTCGGCGGCGCGGTCGACGACGTTGTTGCCGCCGGTCAGCCAGGCGAACGACGGCGGACGGGCGAACCACACGGCTTCCAAGTCGTTCTCTGCGAGATACGCGTCGAGTCGCTCGCGGACCGCGTCGGTGTGGGACATGGTCGGTACTGCTCGGCTGCGGGAGTTAAAGGCGTCGCGAGACGGCGCGGACGGGAACGGGAGCAGTGCGGCAAAAAGCGGCCTGGCCGACCCTATTCGGTCTCGTAGCGTTCGAACAGCGCCGAGAGCTGCTCGGCGCGCATCGTGAGCATCTTCGCGTTGACGTACATCTCCGAGAGCGCGAGGTTCTGCTCCTCGGCGATGGCGGCGACCTGCTCGGCCTCCTCGACGTTCTCCTTGCTGGTCTCGGCGGCCTCGTCGGCGATGGCGGCGACCTCCTCGGAGGAGGCGGCCTGGTCGTCGGTGGCGTTGCTGATCTCGGTGACGCCCGAGGCGGTCTGCTGGACGTGTTCGAGGATCGACTCCAGGGCCTCCAGCCCCTCGCCGACGGTCTCCTTGCCCTCGTCGACGGTCGACTGCATCTCGGTGATCTCCTCGACGGTCTCGTCGGTCTGGTCCTGGATCTCGCCGATGAGGCCCTCGATCTCGTCGGTCGCGTCCTTGGTCTCCTCGGCGAGGCTCTTGACCTCGTCGGCGACGACGCCGAAGCCGTTGTTGTTCGCGCCCGCGGAGGCGTGGGCGGCCTCGATGGAGGCGTTCAGCGCGAGGATGTTCGTCTGCTCGGCGATGTCGTCGATGAGGTCGACGATCTGGCCGACCTCGTCCATCCGCTCGTTGAGCTCGGTGACCGTCTCGACCACGTCGCCGATCTGGTCCTGTGCCTCGTCCATGGTGTCCCGCGCCGAGCGGCCGGCCTCGATGCCCTCGACCGTCGAGCGCTCGGTCTTGTCGGCCATCTCCTTGACCTCGTCGGAGGAGGCGGCGATCTCCTCGATGGTCGCGGACATGTCGGACATCTCGTCGGAGATCTGGGTGATCTGCTGGTGTTGCTCGTGGAACACGTCGGCGATCTCCTGGATCCGCCGGGCGACCGTCTCGCTGGAGTCGGTGACCGCTTCGGTCGCGGTCGTCACCTGCTCGGAGGAGCCGACGACCTCGTCGCTGAACCCCGCCGCGGCGTCGAACGTCTGCTCGAAGGCCGCGGCCATCTCGTTGAACTCCGCTGCGAGCGCCGCGAGCGCCTCCGAGTCGTCGTCGGCGTCGAGCCGCTGGGTCAGGTCGCCGTCGCCGAAGGCGTCCAGCGCCGTCTCGACGGTGCGGACGCTGCCGTCGTAGTCGACGGTAGCACCGTCGTCGGCCGTCTGCACGCCGCCGTCGGGCGTCGCCACCGGCGGCGCTGTCGGCCGGGGCTCCAGTTCGGCTCGGAGGTCCGCGAGGTCGGCCTTCGCGTCGTCCAGCCGCTCGCGCAGGTCGTCGCGCTCGCGCTCGGTCTCGGTCAGTTCGGTCCGGAGGGTCCGACGCTCGCTCGCGCGCTCGTCGAGCGCCCGGCCGATCGAGCGATAGGCGTAGACGAGTCCGCCCGCGGCCGCGAGGACGCCCAGCCCGCCCAGCACCGGCCACAGCTCCGGCGCGACCAGGAGGACCACCACCTGATAGAGGGCGTGGGCGAACTGCCCGCCCAGCGCCGCACCGATCCGTCGCTTGAGGGTCGGTCGCATATCCCTACGGTATATCGAACTCTCATATAGTCCCTCCCCCCGCGGTACAAACTTTGAGAATGATGCTTTGAGAACGAAGCGCGCGGGCGGTCGCGGCCCCCGAGACTCGCTCCGGGACCGGCCGCCGGCCGCGGACCGCTCCGCACTACCCGGCCGGTACTCACTCCGCCGACCGGCGAACGACCGGCCGCCACTCGACACGCTTAAGTGAATGTACTGATTCGTACATCGTAGAACTAAACCGTCCATCGGTGATCCACATGGAAGCATACATCGAATCAGTCACGAACGGGGAGGACCTGACGCTGGAGGAGGCCCGCGAGGCGGCGACGGCCGTCTTCGAGGACGCGACGGAGGCACAGATCGGCGCGCTGCTGGCGGCGCTGCGCGCGAAGGGCGAGACGGAGGCGGAGATCGCCGGCTTCGCCCAGGGGATGCGCGGGGCCGCCCGGACCATCGACCCCGACCGGGCGCCGCTGGTCGACACCTGCGGCACCGGCGGCGACGACTACGACACGATCAACGTCTCGACGACCAGCGCCATCGTCGCCGCGGGCGCCGGCGTCCCGATCGCCAAGCACGGCAACTACTCCGTCTCCTCGTCGTCGGGGAGCTCGGACGTGCTGGAGGAGGTCGGTCTCGACATGGACACCGCGCCCGAGGCCGTCGAGCGGACCGTCGAGGAGGCCGGCATCGGCTATATGCACGCGCCCGCCTTCCACCCGGCGATGAAGGCCGTCATCGGCCCGCGCCGGGAGGTCGGGATGCGGACTATCTTCAACGTGCTCGGCCCCCTCACGAACCCCGCCGGCGCCGACGCGCAGGTCATGGGCGTCTACGACCCCGACCTGGTCGGCCTGATCGGCCGCGCCGTCGCGGAGATGCCCGTCGACCACGCCCTGATCGTCCACGGCTCGGGCATGGACGAGATCACCGTCCACGACGAGACGGCCGTCGCGGAGGTCGAGGACGGCGAGGTCACCGAGTACACGATCACGCCCGAGGACCTCGGGCTGGAGACCCACGACATCGAGGCGGTTTCGGGCGGGACGCCCGAGGAGAACGCCGAGGATCTGCTGGGGATCGTCGAGGGCGACGTGCGCGGCGCCAAGCGCGACATCATCCTCGCGAACGCGGGCGCCGCCGTCTACGTCGCCGGGAAGGCCGATTCGCTGGAGGCCGGCGTCGAGGCGGCCGCCGACGCCATCGATTCGGGCGACGCCGCGGCCAAGCTCGACGACCTGCGGGACGTGAGCGCCCGCGTCGCCGCCGACGGGGGCCGATGAGCGACGCGAGCGGAGCGGGCGACGAGCCCTCGGCGGGGACGGCGCCCGACCGCCCGGCCACCCGCGTCAAGGTCTGCGGCGTCACCCGCGAGGAGGACCGGGGAGCCGTCGTCGCGGCGGGCGCCGACGCCGTCGGCGTCATCTGCGACGTGCCCGTCGACACGCCCCGGGAGGTCGACGCCGATGCCGCCGCCGACCTGCTCGCGGGCGTGCCGCCGCTCGTGACGGGCGTGCTCGTGACGATGCCGACGACCGTCGAGGCGGCGGTCGGGCTGGTCGAGCGCGTCGAACCGGACGCCGTACAGGTCCACGGCGGGCTTTCGCCGGGCGAACTCGGCGCGCTCTCCCGTCGGCTGTCACAGGACCTCGTCGTCGCGGTCGACGCGGAGGGCGACGATATCCGGGAGTACGCCGAGCCCGCCGACGCCCTGCTGGTCGACTCGGTCGACGCCGCGGGCGGCGGCGGCACCGGCGAGACCCACGACTGGGAGCGCACCCGCGAGGTCGTCGCCGACCTGGACGTCCCCGTGGTCCTGGCCGGCGGGCTCACGCCCGAGAACGTCGCCGCGGCCGTCGAGACCGTGCGGCCGTTCGGCGTCGACGTGGCGACGGGGGTCGAGCGGGTCGAGGACGGTGATCGCGTCGGTGGCGAGAAGGACCACGAGGCCGTCCGCTCGTTCGTCGCCGCGACGACGGGGCGGGAGGTGGCCGCGTGAGCGACTCCGGTCCCGAGCCCGATCTCGAACTCGAACCGACGAGAGACGAGTTCGTCGAGCTGGCAGACACCGACGGCGACGACCCGGTCGTCGTCCGCGCCGCGGCCGAACTGGACACCGACCTGGAGCCGCTGGACGCCTACGCCGCGCTGTCGGGCCGGACGACCGACGTGGAGGCGGCCGACTACACCTTCCTGCTGGAGAGCGCCGAGAAGGTCGCCTCCAGCGACCCCGACGGCGCGTTCGCCCCGACGACGGAGGACCGCCACGCCCGCTACTCCTTCGTCGGCTACGACCCGAAGGGCGTCGTCACCGTCGACGCCGACGGCGCGACCGTCGAGACGTTCGACGACCGCTACGAGGCCTTCTTCGACGCCAACGGCGGCGACACCCTCGACAGCGTCCGCGGCGCGATGCCCGATGTGGAGCGGCGCGGGTTCCCCGACATGGACCGCGAGCACTTCGAGGGCGGCCTCGTGGGCTTCCTCGGCTACGACGCCGTCTACGACTGCTGGCTCGACGAGGTCGAGCTCGAACACCCCGACTCGCGGTACCCCGACGCCCAGTTCGTCCTGACGACCTCGACGCTCGTCTTCGACGAGGTGGAAGGCACCGTCTCGCTCGTGCTGACGCCCATTCTCGAATCCGGCGACGACGCCGCCGCCCGCTACGAGGAGCTGGAGGCGGAAGCCGAGCGCGTCGCCGACCTGCTGGCGGGCGCCGCCGACCTGGAGACGGGCGGGTTCGTCCGCGACGCCGAGACGGCCGGACCGAAGGACGAGTACGAGGAGGCCGTCGAGAAGGCCAAAGAGCACGTCCTGGCGGGCGACATCTACCAGGGCGTCATCTCGCGGACCCGCGAACTGTACGGGGACGTGGACCCGCTGGGGCTGTACGAGTCGCTTCGCTCGGTTAACCCCTCGCCGTACATGTACGTCCTCGACTACGACGGCCTCTCGATCGTCGGCGCCAGCCCGGAGACGCTAGTGGCGGTCCGCGGGGACCGCGTGCTCTCGAACCCCATCGCCGGCACCTGCGCCCGCGGGACCAGCCCCGTCGAGGACCGCCGGCTGGCCGGCGAGATGCTCGCCGACGGGAAGGAGCGGGCCGAGCACACGATGCTGGTCGACCTGGCGCGCAACGACGTGCGCCGCGTGTCCGAACCCGGTTCGGTGCGGGTCGAGGAGTTCATGAGCGTCCTCAAGTACAGCCACGTCCAGCACATCGAGTCGACGGTGACCGGAACCCTGGCCGACGACGCGGACGCCTTCGACGCGGCCCGGGCCTCCTTCCCCGCCGGGACGCTCTCGGGCGCCCCGAAGATCCGTGCGATGGAGATCATCGACGACCTGGAGCGGACGCCCAGGGGCCCCTACGGCGGCGGCGTCGGCTACTTCACCTGGACCGGCGACGCCGAACTCGCCATCGTCATCCGCACCGCCACGGTCGAGGACCTCGACAGTCGGTACGGCGTCGACGTTCCGGAGGAAGCTGCCGACAGCGCCGACCGCGTCACGGTCCAGGCCGGTGCCGGCATCGTCGCCGACAGCGACCCGGCCAGCGAGTACGAGGAGACCGAACAGAAGATGCGCGGCGTCCTCGACGCGCTGGAGGCCATCGAGGTCGACGCCGAAGACGCGACGGACGACCGCGGAGTGGGGACCGGCGACGCCGCCGAACCCGGGGAGGTGTCCCGATGAGCGCCGGCCAGCGCGAGCGCGGCGAGGAGCGCCAGGTGCTGTTCGTCGACAACTTCGACTCCTTTACCTACAACCTCGTCGAGTACGTCAGCGAGCACGCCGACACCGAGGTCGTCCGCAACACGGCCTCGCTGGACGACGTACGCGCCGTCGACCCGGACGCCATCGTGATCAGCCCTGGACCGGGCCACCCCGAGAACGACCGCGACGTGGGCGTCACGCTGGACGTACTCACCGAGGTCAGCCCCGACGTGCCGACGCTGGGCGTCTGTCTGGGCCTGGAGGCCGCCGTCTACGCCTACGGCGGCGAGGTCGGGCGCGCGCCCGAGCCCATCCACGGCAAGGCCTTCCCCATCAGCCACGACGGCGAGGGCGTCTTCGCCGGGCTCGACCAGGGGATCCGCGGCGGCCGCTACCACTCGCTTGTCGCCACGGCGGTCCCCGACTGCTTCGAGGTGACCGCCACCACCGAGGCCGAGACCGACGAGGGCGACACCGTCGACCTGGTGATGGGCATCCGCCACCGCGACCACCCCATCGAGGCCGTCCAGTTCCACCCCGAATCGGTGTTAACTGCGGTCGGCCACGACGTGATCCGCAACTTCCTCGACGACGTCTAGGCGTTCGATTTTCTTCGATTCTGGATTTCGTGACCACCGCCGGACGTGATGAAGCAACTCGCGTGACTCGCTCCGGATCGTCGACTGCATCAGACGGTGAGTGCTGAAAGCCCTCGGCCCGCTCGCTAGAAGTAGCCGTGACCGCCGGAGACAGCGAGCGCTGAAAGCCCTCGGCCCGCTCGCGGTCGCTGAGCGACATATCCGAGCTCTCCGCACCGCTCGCGCGGATAGGGGTCGCTCAGACGACTGAACTGTGCGCGAGCGCGCCTCGCCCTTTCAGTCCGCCAGGAACCGCAACCGTACGGCAACCGCCCCGCACAGCACCGCAGACAGCCACGAGCCTCCCCAGCCGATTCGATGTCTGCGGTCGACCCGAGCGTCGCCCGCACGGCCCGAGGGACCTCCGGTCCCTCGCTGCTCGTCGCACGCTCCTGTGCGTCTCATCCCTCGCGCGGCTCCGTCGCGCGCATGAAAGCGCGCTCCAGCGCGCGCCACCGCACCTCAACCCGACAGGTGCCGGAACGGGTGCGGTGGTAGGGCGAGCTGAGCGACAGGGATCCGCCGGACGGACGAGCCACAGGCTGCGCGCGGGTCGCGTGAGCACCTTTACCTGTGTCTCGGCGTTCGTACGGGCCATGGACCCGGTACTGCTCCAGGCGGCTCCGGAACTGGGCGAGAAGTACGTCGACCTGGGCTGGCAGCTCGCGGAGTTCGCGGCCGTCACCGTGGTCGTCTACCTCCTCGGGCGCTTCGTGGTCGAACCGCTCGCGGCGTTCGCGCTCGGTCGCTGGACCCTGGAGCCGACGCTCGAACGGGCGCTACTCAAGGTGCTGGGCGTCGCGGTGGTCGTCGTCGCGCTCGCCGCGGGGGTCGCCGCGGCGGGGTTCACGGCGCTTTTGGGCGGGTCGGCGCTGGTCGTCGCCGCGCTGACGCTGGCGGTCGGGTTCGCCGCCCAGGACGTACTCTCGAACTTCGTCGCCGGCCTGTTCATCGTTCAGGACCGCAACTTCAACATCGGCGACTGGATCGAGTGGGACGACCGCGCGGGGTTCATCGAGGACATCGGCTTCCGCGTCACGCGCGTTCGGACCTTCGACAACGAGACGGTCACCGTCCCGAACACCGAACTCGCGACGACTGCCGTCACCAACCGGATGAGCAACGAGCAACTGCGCATCTCCTACCCTTTCGGCATCGGGTACGCCGACGACATCGACGAGACGACCCGGATCCTCCTCGACGTGGCCGACGACCACGAGGGGATCCTCGACGACCCCGAACCGTCCGTGCGCGTCACTGACCTGGCCGACTCGGCGGTCGTCCTCCAGTCGCGGTTCTGGATCGACAGCCCCGACCGCGAGGAGTTCTCGGCCGCCCGCTCGACGTACATCCAGCGGGTCAAAGAGCGCTGCGCGGCGGCGGGCATCGACCTCAGCACGACCACGCAGCACGAGCTCTCCGGCGAAATCGCCGTCGAGGAGCCGCCGACGGTCGACCGCTGAGGCCGGCCGACTTACAGGACGGTGAAGCCGAGGACGCTCAGGATGTACAGCGTCCCCACGATGATGATGCCGATGATCACCAGCCGCCAGGCCATCGACAGCAGGAACCGGCCGATCAGGATGATCGCCGCCAGCAGGATGAGGACGCCGAGGATCCCGACGGGTTGCGTGAGAACGTCCAACTGGAGCGCCAGCGCGTTGAGCATACCCGGTAGACGCTCGCCCGGCACCATAAGCTTCCGGGGGCGTCCGACGCGCGTCTGACGGGCGAGCCGCCCGCTCGACGGTCGATTTCCGTTCGGTGGTCCCCGGAGAGCCGGGAGTCGGTATTCAGCCCTCGTCGGCGGGCTCGGGGGTCAGTTCTCCGGATTCGACCATCGCTTCCAGCGGGTTGTCGTCGATCCGCAGGGGGAGGTCCACCCGGCCGCGCCGCCGCGCGGACTCCCAGGCAGCGAAGATCACCTCTGTCACCGACAGCGCCCGCCGGGCGGAGAACTCCGGTTCGACGCCGTCGCGCAGGCACTCGACGACGTGGTCGATGGCCGGCGGGACCGCCGCCGCGTTCTCGACGCCGGAGACCAGCGGCTCCCAGCCCTCGCCGTCCCGGCGGACCCGAGCCTGCGTCTCGCTCCACGGGGTGACCTCGATGACCCCGTCGGTGCCGTGCAGCCGGTGGTGGACGCCGACGCCGTCCTCACCGAAGCCCGTCGTCGCGATGCCCTGGGTCCCGTCGGCGTACTCCCACTGGACGAGCCCCTGGTTCTCGTTGTGGGCGCCGTACTTGACGTGCTCCTCGCGGTAGTCGACCTGGCCGATGACCCACTCGACGGGCGCCTCGCCGGCGTACATGTGCGCCAGGTCGATGTGGTGGGTGCCGTTGTCCAGCAGGGTACTCGTCCCGACCTCGACTCGCCGGAGGTCGCCGATGGCGCCCTCCTCCAGCGTCCGCTTCGGCTCGCGCCACACCGGGGAGAACCGCCGCTGGTGGTTGAAGGTCAGTTGCACGTCCCGGCGGCTGGCCTCCTGAGCCATCAGGCGCGCGTCGCCCCACGTCGTCGCCATCGGCTTCTCGCAGTGGATCGCGTCGGGAACACCGCTTTCGATGCAGTCGAGGACGATATCGGCGTGGGTCGGCACGGGCGTCGAGACCGAGACGATGTCGGGGTCGGCGGCGTCGAGCATGGTCTCGTAGTCCTCGAAGGTCCCCGCGTCGTCGATGTCGAACTCCGCGGCGAACGCTTCGACGTTCTCGCGGACGATGTCGGCGGCGGCGACGATCCGGCAGTCGTCGCGCTCGCGGTACCCCTCGGCGTGGCGGTAGGCCATCGCCGCGCTCTCGCCCCACACCGGGTTGTCCGGCTCCGGCCCGGTGCCGACGAACGCGATGTCGTAGGTCATACCCACGGCCTTACCCCGACGGGAGAAAAGTCCACGCCTCCCGGAAGGCTGAGCCGACTCGGTGAAACCCGGACGGCGTTCGGAGGCGACGACGGATCGACCAACTGCGGTGGCGCGCGCTGTCGAGCGTGCTCGAACCTCGTGAGAGCCGCTCGAAACAGTCGCGCGAGGGATGAGCGAGCGACGGTGAGCGAATCGGCTGGGGAGGCGTGTGGCCGTCTGCGGTGCTGTGCGGTCGCGGTGCCGTGCGGTACAGTTGCGGTCCCTGGTGGACTGAAAGGGCGAGGCGCGCTCGCGCTCGTGTAGTCGTCTGAGCGGGCACTATCCGCGCGGGCCGTGCGGAGAGCGCGGATATCCCGCTCAGCGACCGCGAGCGCGGCGAGGGCTTTCAGCGCTCACCGTCGACTGCGGTCGAGTCGACTGCTAGCGAGCGCGGCGAGGGCTTTCGTCGCGTGCTGCCGCCTGTGGTCGGTCCAACTGTTAGGGCCGAAGGTTTTTCTCCGGGAACGCGCTACTCGACGGTATATGGCGAGTACGCCGCGGGGAGAACCGAGCGAGGAAGGCGTCGAGTTCATCCACGAGGAGGACGGCTCGATCACGGCTCGGGACACGGAGACGGGGGTGGCGTCGTTCGGGGACACCAAGGCCGAGGCGCTCCGGATGCTCGCGGAGGCGCTGGAGTTACACGAAGGGGGCGGCGAGCCGGTCACCGACGACGACCTCCGCGAGATGGGGTTGGACCCCGAGGCGGACGGCGACGAGGACCTCCCCGATTTCATGCGGTGACGCGATGGTCCGGCAGACGTTTTCGGGGCGCGAGATCGCGTCCGTGCTCCGCGACCACGGCTACCGGCCGGTCGGCCGGACAGGGAGCCACCTGCAGCTGCGGTGGGAGAGTCCGGACACCGACGAAGTGCGGACCGTGGCGGTCCCGATGGTGACCGAGGACCGAGATCCCGCCGGCGACGCTCCGGTCCATCGCGGACCAGTGCGGCGCCGAGGACTTCCGCGCGTGGTGTCGCTGGATCGACGAGAACTGTTGATCGGCCCGGCTCACACCCGGAGAGTCGCGCCCCGACCCCCGAACTGAAATCCCGCCGGACCGACCGTCCGCCATGGTACGCACCGCGATCAACCTCTACTCGGTTCGCGACCTGGACCTGCCGATGGCCGAGATCCTCGACCGCTGCGCGGCGGCCGGCTACGACGGCGTGCAGTTCTCCGGCGGCTTCGGCGGGCTCTCGGCCGGCGAACTCGCCGACCACCTGGACGACCTGGATCTGGACGTGACGGCGTCGCACGTCGACGTGGACGAGCTGGAGTCGGACCCCGCCGGGGTCGTCGAGTTCCACGAGACCCTCGGCGCCGACGGGGCGGTCGTCCCGTGGCTCGGCCCCGAGCGCTTCGAGACGCGCGAGGCGACGCTGGAGACGGCCGACCGGGTGGACGCCATCGCCGCGGACCTCGGCGAGCGCGGCTTCGACCTGCACTACCACAACCACGACCACGAGTTCACCGGCTTCGGTGACACCACGGGCTTCGGGCTGTTCGCCGACCACACCGACGCCTTGCTGGAGCCCGACGTGGGCTGGATCGAGACGGCGGGCCACGACCCTGTCGAGATCATCGAGCGCTACGGCGACCGGGTCGAGATCGTCCACATGAAGGACATGGACGACGGCGAGTTCTGCGAGATCGGCGACGGCGACGTGGATATGGGGGCGTGTGCCGACGCCGCCCGCGAAGTCGACGCCGAGTGGCTCGTCTACGAACACGACCAGCCCGAGGACCCGGGGGCCTCGATCGACACCGGCGCCGAGTTCCTCGCCGGGCTGTAGACCGCCGCGCGAACCGGCCGACCGCGTCCGCCGGCGCCGAACCATTAAGACGCGCGTTTCCTAACCCGTGGTATGGCACGGGCTGGCGGTCGTCGGGGCGTCGTCGTAGCGGTCGCGATGTTGCTTCTCACGAGCGCGGTCACCGGGGGCGGCCTCGCGGCCGTCTCGTCGGCCGGGGACGGATCTGCTCCGTCGGCCGAGAGCGGTGACGCCCGTCCGATCGGGAACGCGTCGGCGTCCGAATCACGGACATTCGCTGTCGACACCGCCGCGGCCGCCGAACTGCGTGATCCCGTCGAGCGGGTACGGAAGTCGGTCACGGCCTCGGGTGGGTCGGCTACGGCGGCGGGGACCGACGCGGTGTTCGCGAGCGCGCCGGCGAATATCACGGCGGTCCAGGAACTCCGGCTGACACCCGACGAGCCCGGGGAGATCACCGTCGTCCAGCGCTACCGGGTGCCCGACCGGGTGTCGTCGCTGAAGCCCGAACTGCCCGAGGACGTGACCGTCACCGGGACGACCGGCTTCTCGCGGGGGGAGGGGACCGTCTACGAGTGGGACGGCAACACGTCGAACCCGTCGCTCACGTTCGCGATGGACGTCAACGAGACGGTCGACCTCGCGGGGCCGGAGGGTGCGCGGGGACGATACCTCTTCGTCGACGCCGGCGAGTGGGCGCTCTTTCGCCGGCCGGCGGTGCCGACGAGCTGGTCGTGGAGCGGTTCGGCGCCGGTCGGGATCACGCGCGAGCCGCGGGCCGCGGGGGAGGGGCACGTCGGCGAGTGGTTCGCCTATCTCGGCGGCGTCGCGACCCGGGAGCGGACGGCGGACGGCCAGCGGTTCGAACTGGTCGTCCCGGAGCGGGCGACGCTGACGGAGTCGCCCGAGGCGATCCTCGACTCGCTCGCGGCGGCGAGCGACCGGATGCGCGTCGGCGACCGCGACCGGGTCGTGACCGCCTTCGCCGCGCCGACGACGAGCGTCGGCTGGGGCGTGCGCGGCCTGCAGTACGGCGACAGCGACATGTGGGTGCGCGACGCCGAGCCGCTGGCGACCGCCGAGAACACCTGGCTCCACGAGTACGTCCACACCCGCCAGGGCTACGAGACGACCCCCTCCGCGCGGTGGACCAACGAGGCGTTCGCCACCTACTACGCCGCCCTGCTCGCGCTGGAACAGGGCCACGTCGGCTTCCCGGCGTTCCGCGAGGCGCTGCGGCCGGGGACCGCCCGCCCGCAGTCCGACGCGGTCATGACCGAACCGCGGTCGTGGGTCAACGCCGCCAACTACCTGAAGGGGAGTCTCGTCGCCGGCGACGCCGACCTGCGGATCCGGCTGGCGACCGACGGGACGCGGTCGCTCCAGGCGGTCTTCTCCGCGATGAACGCCCACGCCGGGCCGGTCGACGCGCGGGTCGTCTTCGACTCCGTGGGAGCCGCCGCCGGGCCGGAGACTGCCCGGGCCGTCGCCACCTACGCGAGCACCGAGCGGACGCCCGACCTCTGGTCGGCCGGGACACACGCCGAGGCGTTCGGCTCGACGCCCGCGCTGGTCGAGGTCGGCGTCTCCCCCGACCCGGACGCGCTCGCGGTGAGCGGTCCCTACCGCAACGTGACCCGCTCGGGGTCGGATCTGACGCTCTACACGGGCGAGACGCTGGCGGTGACCGGGACGGTCACGAACGCGGGCGGCGCGACCGGCGAGTACGAGGCGCGGTTCGTCGTCGACGGGTCGGTCGCCGCGACCGAGGCCGGGACCGTCGCCCCCGGCGAGCGGGTGACCCATCGGTTCGAGCGGACCTTCGACGAGACGGGCGAGCACACCCTCGCGGTCGGCGGCGACAGCGTGACCGTGGAGGTGTACGACCCCGCGCGGGCGACCGTGACCGGCCTCTCGGCCAACCGGACCGAGCTGTCGGAGCCCGGTGGGGTGGCGTTCACCGCGACCGTCTCCAACACCCACGGCGTGCCGGCGCGGGGCAACGTCTCCCTCCGCGGCCCCGACGGCCCGATCATCGACCGCCGGGTCGCGCTCGGGCCCGGCGAGAACCGGACCCTGACCGGCGTCGCCCGCCTCGACCGCGGCGAGTACAACTTCACCCTCGGGGACGCCGACCCCCTGGTCGTGACCGTGGGGAACGTCGGGGACGGCGGAAGCGGGGACGGGGGTGACGGCGAAGGAGACGGCGACGGAGGCGGGTCCGACGACGGCGGGACCTCCGGCTTCGGTTCCGGGTTCGGCCCCGTCGCAGCGCTCGCCGGGCTCCTGGGGGCGCTCGCGTTGCTCGCCCGGCGGCGGGAGTGAGTGTCGGGTCCCAGCGGTATCGCGGTGTCGTCAGTCCTCGGCTTCGACGGCGTCGAGGGTCGCCAGCGTCCGGTCGACGAGCGCGTCGGGCGCCCGGGCGAGGACGAAGGCGATGGCCTCGTTGCCGTAGCTGCCGCGGTCGACGACCGCTGCGGGCGTCCCGTCGACCGCGTCGAAGGCCGTCTCGACGCCCCACTCGACGGAGTCCGCGCGGTCGTCGGCGGGGTCGAACTCGGCGACCGGGCCGTCGAGGTCGGCCAGCCCCGCGGCGACCGCGTCGTCGTAGCGGAGGTTCGCCGCGAACCGGAGGTCGGGGTCGTGCTCGCGGGCGGCCAAGAGGAGCCGCGCCACGTGGGTCGAGGCGCCGAATCGCACCCCGCGAGTGGGCTCGACCCCCGAACGCGTCCGGGTGAGGCGACCCTCCACGGCGGCGGTCTCGTCCGGCCGCTCGGCGTAGGGGGTCGCGCCGGCGACGTTCGTCCCGACCTCGGGGACCAGCGGGCCGACGTTCCCGTCGACGAACGCGCGGACGACGCCCTCGACGGCCTCGGCGGTGTCGTCGCGGGCCGCGCGGTCGCGCAGTTCGACCGCGTGGTGGACCGCGCCCGGTCCCTCGCCCACGTCGAGGTTGTAGCGGACCGCGCGGGCCAGGAGGTCGATCCCCGACGCGACCGCCGCCTCGACGTCGTCGCCGTGGGCCAGCCGAGTGGCGATAGCCGACGAGAGCGTACAGCCCGAGCCGTGCGTCGCGTCGGTGTCGACCCGCGGGTGCCGGAAGGTCTCCACGCCGTCGCCGGTGACGAGCACGTCGACCACGTCGTCGGAATCGCCCGAGACGTGACCGCCCTTCACGAGCGCGGCGTCGGCGCCCAGCTCGACCAATCGTTCGCCCGCCTCGCGGGCCTCCGCCTCGTCGTCGGGGTCGACGCCCGTCAGGACGGCCGCCTCGTCGGCGTTGGGCGTGACCAGCGTCGCCTCGGCGACCAGATCCTCGTAGGCCGACTCGGCCTCGCTGGCGAGCAGGCGGTCGCCGGAGGCGGCGACCATCACCGGGTCGACGACCGCCGGCGCCGCGGTCTCCCGGACGCGGTCGGTGACGAGTTCGACCACGTCGGCGGTGGCGAGCATCCCCGTTTTGACCGCCGCCACGTCGAAATCGGAGACGACGGCGTCGCACTGGGCGTCGATCTCCGCGGTCGGAAGGACGTGCGTGCTCTCGACGCCGGTGGTGTTCTGGGCGGTGACGCTCGTTATCGCCGTCGTTCCGAAGGCGCCGCCCGCCTCGATGGTCTTCAGGTCGGCCTGGATGCCGGCGCCGCCGCCGGAGTCGCTGCCCGCGACGGCCAGGACGACCGGCGGCGAGACCGGCGCTTCCCGTCGTGTCATGTCCGGGTGTTGCCCTGCCGACACCAAATGGCTGACGAGAGGCGACGCGGGTCGGCGGCGACGACCCGGACGGGACCGACGGGCCCGCCCGTCCCGCGGCGGCGACGATACGCTCGTGACTAAGCCCCCTTATACTATATTGAGGATGCGTACCACACCCACGGCAAGGTTTAACTCCCTCAACGACTGGTATCGAAGCGAGCGATGTCCGAGACGCAGCGGCCACCCGAGCGCGCGGCGGAACAGTGCGGGAGCTTCGAGACCATCGACGGCGACCTGGTGCTCTACGACCGGGAGAACGCCAACGCCTGGATCCAGACCAGCTACGCGATCGACTTCGAGGACGTGCGCGCGACCGGACCGGCCGAGTAATCCCTTCTCATACGGATCATTGCAAGTCATTCCGGGATCGACCGCACGCAGTCGTGCGGTCGACCCGGTAAACGCTTGCAATAATCCGTATCAGCCGACCGTTATCATCGTCACGCCGCCGATGGCGAACGCCGCGGCGGCCAGCCGGACGCGGAAGTTCTCCTCGCCGAGGACGACCCCGCCGAGCAGCACCGCCACGACGGCCTGCGTGTTGACCACCGGCGACGCGAGGCTCGCCGACAGCGTCGAGAACGCGAGCATCACGAAGTGCTCCGCCACGGCCAGCAACAGACCGACCCCCGCGAACAGGTGCAGGTCCGAGCGGACCCCGCCGTCCGCCCGGTCGGGCCAGCGCCGGGCCGCCAGCGGCGCGAGCGCCAGCGGCACCGCCGCGAACATGACGAGGTTGACCGTCTCCGGCGGTACCCGCAGCTCCTGGGTCAGCACGCGCTTACCCACGTCGACGACACCGAATATCGCGGCGCTGGCCAGCGCTAGCTGGGCGGGCCGGGAGTGGACCGCCCGGACGAACGGGTCCAGCAGCTTCCCCGGCTCGTAGTTGGCGACGTACACCGCCGCCGTCGCGACGAGGACGCCCGCGATCTGGAGGGGCGACAGGTGCTCGTTCAGGAAGACGAGTTCGATGGGGAGGACGAACACGGCGACGATCTTGCTGATCGGCGCGACGTAGGAGACGTCGCCGACCGCGATCGCCCGGAAGGAAGCGAGGAAGGCCAGTATCGACCCGCCGACGGTGAGCGCGAGCATCCCGACGCCCGGCGGGCCGAAGCCGGCGGGGAGCAGGGCGCCGTCGCTCGCGACCGCCGCGATCGGCAGGTACCACAGCAACGACATGACGAACGTGACCGTGACGTACACCGTCGAGGGGTAGTCACTGAAGTAGCGCTTGATGCAGAACAGGTAGACGCCGAGGATCAGCGACGCCGCGACCGCGTAGCCCAGCCCCGGTTCGAGCCCGAACACGACTCACGGTTCGTGTGGCCGCTAAAGAGCGTTCCCGTCCGCGCTCAGTCGTGATATCGAACCGAAACGTGGTCCGCTCTACACGCCGGGGACGCCGACCCCGGAGAAGACCCCGAGTCCGAGCGGCCCGAGGACCGTGAACACGACGACGAGCGTCAGCCAGGCGACGACGGCGATACCCGCGGCCTCGACCCAGCCGCCGTCGTACATCACGTTCAGGACCCCGAGGTAGGCGACGAACGTCACCACCGGACCCAAAAGCGGGATCCCGCCGAAGACGGCCCCCACCACCGTCCAGACGAGCGACCCGAGTATCGCCGCCGTGACCGCCCGCTCGTAGCTCCCGCCGCCGCCGAGCAGTTCCGCGCCGACGTAGATGCCGAGCCCGCCGACCAGTACGCCGACGACGAACGTGATCAGCCCCGTAACGAGTCCCATGCGCGAGGACACGATCCGCTCGCTGAAAAAGGTGAGCGTCGGGAAATGTTCGAACAGTGGGGCCAGGAGTGGGTGCGGCGGCGCGCGCTGTCGCGGCCTCCGTGCCGCGACGTAGCCGCGCGAGGGATGAGAGAGCCGAAGGCGAGCGAATCGGCTGGGGAGGTTCGTGGCCGTCTGCGGTGCAGGGCGGTGCGGTCGCGGTGCTGTGCTGTCCTGGTGGACTGAAAGGGCGAGGCGCGCTCGAGCTCGTTCAGTCGTCTGAGCGGGCACTATCCGCGCGAGTGCGGCGCGGTGCGGTTGTTCGACGCGCGGATATCCCGGTCAGCGACCGCGAGCGCGGCGAGGGCTTTCAGCACTCGCTGTCCGCTACGGTCACCGATACTGCCAGCGAGCGCGGCGAGGGCTTTCATCGCGTGCCGTCGAGCGCGGTCGAAACGAGGACCGAGGTCACCCGAGGAACGGCAGACTACCCTGGGTCATGTACACCATGTCGAGGATGAGCACGAGCTGGAGGGCGCCCTGAACGGCGCCGAGCATGGCGTTCTGCTTGCCGATAGAGGCGATGACCGACGGGTCGGGGTCGGCGGAGATCATCTCCAGGTACATCCGCACCTCGCCGGGCATCAGGAAGCCGAACCCCTGGACGGTGAGGATGGTGACGATGACCAGGGCGACAACGACCGTCGGCTCGGTCATCTGGAACGCGCCGATGGTAGTCGCGACCCACGCCAGCGATCCGACGGTCGCGACGGCGAAGACGGCCTGCCAGCGGCGGTCGCGGTAGCAGTCCAGTCGCTTGCCGATCAACAGCAACACCGGGATCAGGTTCGCAGCGGTAAAGAGCGCCAGCCACGGCTCTGCGTGGGTGAACACGCCGATCCGCTGAGCGAGCGCCAGCCCGGAGGCGATGGTGACGGTGGCCATCGACGGGAGGAAGAAGGCGGTCTTGGGCGTCAGCCGCCGGAAGACGGCGGCGCTCTGTTCGTCGTCGAGGCCGCCGACGACCGGGCCGAGGACGGCGCCGATGAAGATGTCCGTCCCCGTCCACAGCACGCCCGCCATGACGTGAACGTAGGTGTGTTGCTGGACCGATGCGACCGTCAGCGCGTAGCCGAGAGCGGCGAGCGGCAGGAAGACGACCGCGACCGCGAAGGCGGGGTTCGCCCGCCGCCCGAGGCCGCCCACCGTGCCCCTGATCGTCGTCGTCGACATATCATCCACAAGACCGGATCTCCCTGTTAAATCTGTCTGTGGCCGCAACGCCGGCCGGGAACGACGGCCGGGAATGACAGCCGGGAGTGACGGCCGGGAGCGAACCGAACGACGACACCCAACGACGGGGAGGCGATCAGGGACGCCGGAGTCGACGGCCGGTGACACCCGTGTTACCGGGCGCTTTTCCCCCTGTGGCCGCAATCGAGGGGTATGAGCGACACCGAATCCGACGCCAGCGTCGATACTGACGAGGGCGCCGACGCCGAGCCCATCGGGATCTACTCGGACTACGTCTGCCCGTTCTGTTACCTCGGCCGCGAGTCGCTGGCGCAGTACCAGGCCGAACGCGACGAGCGCCTGCGGATCGACTGGTACCCCTTCGACCTGCGGGCCGACAAGCGCCGACCCGACGGGACCATCGACCACTCCGTCGACGACGGCAAGGACGAGGAGTACTTCGAGCAGGCCCGGGAGAACGTCGAGCGCCTGCAGGAGGAGTACGGCGTCGAGATGAGCCTCGACCTCTCCCGGGAGGTCGATTCGCTGCCGGCACAGGTCGCCTCGTTCCACGTCAAGGAGACCTGCCCCTACGAGCAGTGGCTCGCGTTCGACGAGGCGATCCTCGACGCGCTGTGGCAGGACGAACGGGACATCGGTGACGCGGACGTGCTCGCGGACCTGGCGAGCGACGTGGACCTCGATCCCGAGGAGATCCGGGAGATCGTCGACGACGAACAGTGGCGCGAACGGGTCACCGAGCGATTCGACGCCGCCCGGCGCGAGGGCGTGACGGGCGTCCCCACCTTCACCTACGGCGAGTACGCCGCCCGCGGCGCCGTCCCCCCGGAGCACCTCCGGCGGCTGGTCGAGGGGCACTGAACGGGCGGCTGGTCGGGTCCGCCGACCGGGTCTCCGACAGTACCGGGGAGAGGTCGACCTTACCCTGCAGGCCCGCCACTACTTACTACCGCGGGCCCGGAGGGGAGAGTAATGCCCGTCAGGGAACACGCGTCGAGACACGACCGGATCGCCGAGCTACCGCTGGTGACCGAGTCGGCGACGGTCGTCGAGCGGGAGGCGATGGACCGCGACCGGACCGAGGAGGTCCGCCGAGCGGTCGACCACTGGTTCGAGCGCGAGGGCCTGGCCGACCGCTACGAGAGCGTCAGCGACTACGACGACTGGGAGCAACTCGTCGCGGAACTGCGCTCCGATGGCTATTCGCGGTTCGCGCGCCGCTGTGCGACGCTGCTCGAACGGTACGAGCGTCCCCACCCGATGCTCGTCCGCATCGCCTTGGAACCCGACGACACCTTCGAGTACCTCGCCGGCCAGTACGTCGGCCTTCGCTACTGCGGGGAGTCGCGGGCCTACTCGCTGGCGAGTTCGCCCACCCGCGACGCCGTCGAGATCTGCGTCCGGCGCGTCCCGGGCGGCGACCTGTCGCCGCGGCTCTGCCGGGACCTCCAGGTCGGCGACGAGGTGACGATGCGCGGCCCTCGGGGCGAACTCGTCCTCGACGGGCCCTCGACGCGGGACCTGGTGTTCATGGCGACCGGCACCGGCGTCGCGCCGCTGAAGGGGATGATCGACTACGTCTTCGACACCGGCGCCGACGTGGTCGACGGCGACCGGCGCGACGTGTGGCTGTTCCTCGGCGCCGCCTGGGAGGACGACCTGCCCTACCGCGAGGCGTTCCGCGCGTACGACCGCGAGCACGAACATTTCCACTTCGTCCCCTGTCTCAGCCGCGAGTCCTACCTCAGCGAGTGGACGGGCGAGACCGACTACGTCCAGCACGCGTTCGTCAAGCACGTCGACGAGTCGGCGGTGACCGAGCCCCTCGGCCGGGAACTGGAGGGGTGGCTCGACGAGGCGCCCGCCTCGGGCGTCGACGCGCGCATCGACCCCGGCAACGCCGAGGTGTACGCCTGCGGGATCAACGTGATGGTCAACAGCCTCGTCGACGCCGCCGAGTCCGTCGGCGTTCCCGGCCAGTATATCGAAGCCGAGGGGTTCGGGTAACACCGGGCCGGCGGGCGATGCCGGGCGGACCGTGTCCCGGCCGCACCGAAACGTTCCTGTGGCTGAGCGGAGACGATCCGGTATGGCGACCGCCCTCTCCAGCCCTCCCAGCGAGCGAATCCGCCGCGTCGACGTGATCGCGTACGTCTTCGGCCTGATGGGTGTCACGTTCGTCGGCGAGTTCGCGCTGGTCGCGCTCGCCGGCACCGCGACGACCTACGAGGCCGGTATGGCCGCCCTCGGCGGGTTCGCGCTCCTCGGGTCCGTTCAGATGTACCGCGACCCCGACACTCTCCGCAACGGGAAGGAGCCGGCGCCCGCCTATCTGTACCTCCTGCCCCTGATCTCGACCGGCGCTGTCCTCCTGGTGGTCGTCACCTGGGTCGCGACGCCCCCGTAGCGTCCCGGCGGGTCACCGGGTCGCTCCCCCGGCCCACAGTTTCCGGGTCGGAAAGCGTGTGGACCCTTTTATATGACCGCCGGGAAAACGGTCGGGTGATGGCAGCCGGGCAGGATCCCGAGGAGGCGGACGTGATCTCGTTGCTCGACGACGAGTACGCCCGCGCGATCCTGGTCGAGTCGAGCCGCGAGGCGCTGTCGGCCTCGGCGCTGGCCGAGCGCTGCGACGCCTCCGAGCCGACGATCTACCGGCGCATCGAACAGCTCCGCGAGTACGACCTCATCGTCGAACAGCAGCAGCTGGACCCGGACGGCCACCACTACAAGACGTATCAGACGCGCGTCGAGCGCGTCACCGTCGAGATCGAGGACGGCGAGTGCTCGATCGACGTGTCCCGGCGCGAGGTGGACGCCGCCGACCGGTTCACGCGCCTGTTCGAGGGACTCACAGAACCATGACATCGATCCCGGACCCCGCGCTCGCCCCCGGCGTCGCGCTGCAGGCCACCGCCACCGGCGGGTCCGCCCTGCTCGCCGCGCTGGCCCTGCTCGGCCTCGCCGTCGCGGCCGGCCTGTCGTTGCTGATCGCATACGAGGCGCTGAAGGGCTACCGCGGAACCCGCGACCGGGCGATGCTGTTCCTGGCGGTCGGGATCGTTCTCCTGACCGGCGGCCCCATCGCCCTCCGAATCGCCCTCCCGACGCTCACCGACGTGCCCGAGTCCGTCCGCCTGCTCTCGACGACGATCAGCGAACTGCTCGGCCTCGGCTGCATCCTCTACGCCATCTACGGACGACCATGACCGCACGCACACCGCACTCCCCTGACGAGCGCGACCCGACCGCCGGCCGCGGGGTCGGCTCCGCCGCCGCCCGCGAGTCCGACCCGCTCGCCGCCTGTCCGGCCCCGCGAACCGCCGGCCCGCACCGGGAGGTGGCGCCGTGATCGCCCCGCTCCCCGCCGTCGCGGCCTCCCCCGAGGCCGCGCCGCTCCAGACCGGCCCGGCGGTCACGCCGGCGACGTTCGCCGGGGCGCTGACCGCCGCAGTCGGCCTGTTCGTCGCCTACCAGGCCTACCGCGGGTACCGGCGCAACGACAGCCGCCCGATGCTGTTCCTCGGCGTCGGCATCTTCCTCGTGACCGCCGCCCCCTTCGTCGTCACGACGCTACTGGTCTCCGTGCTGCTCGCCAGCGACGCCGCCGCCATCCTCGCGTGGGCGCTCCTGGAGATCCTCGGTCTCGGGTCGATCCTCTACGCGCTCACCGGCGCGTGACGCCGACCGGCAGGCCGCCGATCCGCTCGTCGAACCCGGGCGGTCGCCGACAGGACCTGTAGCCGCACCGCTACGGACACTTTTAGTACGCCGGCGGGCGAGAAGTCGACAATGAGCCGATTGGTCCCCGTGCTCCGGGTACCCGACGGGCCGGGCTCCCTCCTCCGGCGGTTCGTCGGCGTGCCCCTCCGCCTCCAGACGTACGCGAACCTGCTGTACCTCTCGGCGCTGTTCCCGCTGGGGATGGCGTACTCGATACTGCTCCCGCTCGGCTTCGGCCTCGGGATCGGGCTGGCAGTGATACTCGTCGGCCTCCCCGTGCTCGCCGGGACGATACTGCTGGTCCGGGAACTGACAGCGCTCGAACGGTACGCGGCCGACCGGCTGCTCGCCGTCGACGTCCCCGCCGGCGAGGCCGACGTGCCGCCGCTCTCGGAGCCGGTCGCCCACCTGAAACACGCGCTCACGAGCCTCTCGACGTGGCGAGGGGTCGTCTTCCTCTTGAGCAAGGTGCTCGTCGGGACCGCGGCGTTCGCCCTGCTGGCCTTCCTGGGGACGATATCGCTGTCCCTGTTGCTCGTGCCGCTGTACTACCGGTCGGTCAACGTCGGCGTCCGGCCGGTCTCCGGGGAGATGGACTTCCAGCCGTCCGTCGAGATCGCGCTCCGGACGTGGGAGATCGGGCTCACGGTCCCGTTCCGGCTGACGACGTGGTACGTCACCACGCTGCCGGAGGCGCTCGCCGTCTCGGCGTTCGGGCTGGTGGCGACGCTGGCCTCGCTGCACGTCTGCAACTACGCGGCGCGGGCGGCCGGCTGGTACGCGTCGCTGGTGGTCGGCGGGACCGACCCGTCGGCGATCCGTCGGACCGTCGACGTGTAAGCCGGTCGACCCCGATTATCACAACCGAGGGACGGCCCCCGGGCCTTATTTACCTGCATCGCATACGGTGTCCGTAACATTCCGATGAGCCACCTCCTGGCGGACCCGACTGTCGCCCTCGTCGTCGGCGGATCCGCCGACGAACGGGACCGCGTCCGCGCCGCCGTGACCGGCGGCGACGGACCCGATATCGATGTCGTCGCCGACCGGGACGACCTGACCGAGACACTCTCCGCGCGCAACGACGTGGGCGGTGTCGTCGCGGTGGGCGTCGACGAGACCGGGTTCGACGGCGTCCGCGAGGCCGTCAGAGCGGTCAGCGACCACCTGCCGGTCGTCGCCTACACTGACGACGAGGCCGTCGCCGCGGCCGTCGCGGGGTGTGCCGACTGCCGGTACCTGCCCCGGTCGGCGCCCGTCGAGCGGCTCGCGGCGGTGGTCGACGACGCGATGGCGACCTTCCGGGAGCGCCGACAGACGGCGGCCGACAGCGGGATCCTCCGGACGCTACTCGAGCGGGGGCAGATGACGATGTTCGCCAAGGACGACGCGGGCCGGTACGTCCGGATGGCCGACGTGCCGTACACGCCGGACCCCGAGGAGTTCATCGGCAACACCGACCCGGAGGCGTTCGACCACAGTAGCGACGCCGACCGGCGGGCCTACGAGGACGACCTCCGCGTCGCCGAGACCGGCGAGCCGATCCGCCGTCAGATCGAGCATCTCGAGACCCAGGGGGGCGACCACTGGTCGGAGGTGACGAAACTCCCCTGGCGCGACGAGGACGGCCGCGTGATCGGGGTGGTCGGCTACGCGCTCAACGTCACCGAGCGGATGCAGCTCGAGCAGCGCCTGGAGGAACAGCAACGGCGCTTCGACCAGTTCGCCAGCTACGTCTCCCACGACCTGCGGAGCCCGCTGCAGGTGTCGATCGGCGCGCTCGAACGCGCCCGGGAGGGCCACGAGTCGGCCTTCGACCGGATCGAGCGGGCCAACGAGCGCATCGAGGAGATCCTCGAGGACCTCAGCGCCCTCTCGAAGGGCGACCGCTCGGTCGACCTCTCCGAGGAGGTGCTCGACGTGCTCGACGTGGGCGTCTCCTCGACGGAGCTCGCGCCGCTGGTCGAGCAGGTCTGGGACGTCCACGGCACCGACGAGGCGACGCTGGAAGTGGTCGTCCCCGACGGCACCGAGGTCATCGCCGAGACCGAGTCCGTCCGGCCGCTGGTCGAGAACCTCCTGAAGAACGCGCTCGACCACGCCGGACCGGACGTGACCGTCCGCGTCGGGACGACCGACCGCGGCTTCTACGTCGAGGACGACGGCCCCGGCATCCCCGAGGCCGAGCGGGAGCAGGTCCTCGAAGCCGGCTACACCACCGCCGAGGACGGCACCGGGACGGGGCTGGCCATCGTCACCGAGACGGTCGACCAGCAGGGCTGGGAGATCGACATCCGCGAGAGCGGGATCGGCGACGCTCCGGGCGCGCGCTTCGAGTTCACCGAGTGCCCGGTCGTAGTCCCCGAACCCGCCGAGCCGACCGGCGAGTCGGTGGCGCTCACCGAGAGCGTCGACGTGGGAGAGGTGTCCGTTCCCGGGTCGGCGACGGCCGGCGAGGACGGCTCCTGGCGGATCGTCGGCAACGGCAGGGACATCTGGCACGACATCGACGAGTTCCACTTCCGCCACGGGGAGGTGGACGGCCCCGTCCGGATCGAGGGACGGCTGGACGAACTGGAGGGCGTCCACGAGTACAGCAAGGCGGGACTGATGGTCCGGGACACGCTCGCGGAGGACGCCGCGTTCGCGTTCGTCGGCGCCACGAGCGACCACGGCACCGAGACGATGTGGCGCCACGAGGCCGGCGCCTCCGCCGGGAGCGACCAGATCGAGGAGCCCTACGACGCCTACCCGTGGTACCGCCTCGACGCCGTCGACGGCACGGTGACGCTGTCGTGGTCGACCGACGGCGAGGAGTGGCAGGCCATCGACCAGCGCCGGATCGACCTGGCCGACTCCGTGGTCGTCGGCCTCGCCGTCTGCAGCCACAGCGCCGACGACACCAGCGAAGCCGTCTTCGAGAACGTGACCGTGACCGAACTCGACCCGGTCGGGTGAGGCCGGGACTACCGACGGTTCGGCCGGTTCGCCGTTCTACCGACGGCCTCAGCCGCGCTCCGCGACGAACTCCTGCACTTCCTCGACGCTGAGGACGCCATCTTCGCGGGTCCCGGCGAGGTCGCCGTCGACGAACAACAGCAGTTTCGGGACGCTCAGCACGTCGTACTCGTCGATCAGTTCCGGGTCGTCCCTTGGGTTCATCGTCGCGACGACGGCGTCGGTCGAGCGGGCGACCCCGCTCAGGACCGGCTCCATCGCCGCGCACTTCCCGCAGCCCTCGGTGTGGAACTCGACGAGCACCCGGTCGTGGCTCGCGACGAGGTCGTCGAGTTCGGCCCGGGTCGACGGCGAGACGGGACGGTCGCGTGTCGCGGCCATACCCGGGCGTACGTCCCCGACGGGTGTAAGCCCTCGGCGACTGCGCTCGTGTGAGTGCTGGGGACGGACGGCGCTGGCGATATTCGATGCAGGACGGCGTGGTAGCGGTCGGCGCGCGCTGGAGCGCGCGTTCATGCGCGCGACCGTAGACGCGCGAGGTCTTCTCGAACTCCTGAGAGAAGGCTCGTCAGAGCTTGCCTCTGACGGTGGATGAGTAGCGCAGGAGCGCAGCGACGAGCAACGCAATCGGCTGGGGAGGCTTGTGGCCCTCTGCGGTGCTGTGCGGGGCGGATGCTGTCGCGGAGCGGTGCGGTCCCTGGTGGACTGAAAGGGCGAGGTGCGCTCGCGTGCAGTTTAGTCGCCTGAGCGGGCCACTATCCGCGCGGGCCGTGCGGAGAGCGCGGATATCCCGCTCAGCGACCGCGAGCGCGCCGAGGGCTTTCACCGCCTGCTGTCCCCTGCGTTCGAGTCGAGTGCGTTCGAGTCGAGTGCGTTCGAGTCGATACAGACACCAGTGACCGAGGTCACTACCACTCGACACCGGCCCACAGCTCTCTAACCCGAAACAACTCGGGGACGGGGAGCCGATGGATATAACCCGGGGGACCCGCTCTCACACACCCATGGACGCGGCACTGGGTGCGCCGGCGAAGATGGCCGAGCGGGAGGAGGACCTGACGCCGATGATGGCCCAGTACTTCGAGCTCTGCCGGGAGTACGACGACTCGCTGGTGCTCTTCCAGGTGGGGGACTTCTACGAGGCCTTCTGCGAGGCGGCCGAGCGGGTGGCCCGCATCTGCGAGATAACCCTGACCAAACGGGAGGACTCGACCGGCGAGTACGCGATGTCGGGAATCCCCATCGACAACGCCGAGTCGTACATCGAGCGACTGCTGGAGGCGGGCTACCGCGTGGCCGTCGCCGACCAGGTCGAGGACCCCGACGAGGTCAGCGGCGTGGTCGACCGGGCGGTCACCCGGGTCGTCACGCCGGGGACGCTCACCGAGGACGAACTCCTGCGGAGCGCCGACAACAACTTCGTCGCCTGCCTCACCGCGGACGGCCCGGGCGGCGATACGTCGACCCGGGACACGAAGCGGGCGGGCGGCGGCGCGGGCGCCGGCGGCGACGAGAACGGTCCCTACGGACTCGCGCTGCTGGACGTGTCGACCGGCGACTGCTACGCGACGGGCGCGGATCGACTCGACTCCATCGCCGACGAACTCGGACGGTTCGCGCCCGCGGAGGCCATCGTCGGCCCCGACGCGCCCGCCGACGTGTTCGACGGCGACTGCATGGTCTCGCCGTACGAGCGGACGGCCTTCGACGCCGAGCGCGCCAGCGAGCGCGTCGAGGCGTACTTCGGCGACCTCGGGCTGGCCGACGAGGCCGAAGTCCGGGCCTGCGGCGCCCTGCTGGCCTACGCCGAGTACACCCGCGGCGGTAACCCCGACGCCGGCGACATCGGCGACGACGCGACGGCCGAAGTGGCCCGGCCCGGCGCGACTGCCGGGGACGACGCCGGTGAGGGCGACGCCAGCGAGGACAATCCCACCGGGGACACGACGGGCGCCGCCACCACGCTCGACTACATCAACACCCTCACGCGGTACGACCCGCGGGAGTACATGCTGCTGGACCGCGTCGCGCTGGAGAGCCTGGAGCTGTTCGACCGCCGGGCGGTCCACGGCGACCGGGCGCTCACCCTCGTGGACGCGCTCGACGAGACGGCCTGCGCGCTCGGCCGGCGGAAGCTCGACGACTGGCTGCGCCGACCCCTGCTGGACGAGGACCGCATCGCCGCCCGCCACGACGCCGTCGCCGAACTGGCGGGTGACGTGGGGCTGCGCGAGGACCTGCACGACCTGCTCGACGACGTGTACGACATCGAGCGGCTCATCTCCCGGGTCGCCCGCGGCCGCGCGACGGCGCGGGACCTGCGCTCGCTGCACGACACGCTCGCGGTCGTCCCCGACGTGCAAGCAACCCTGGCCGAGGCCGACTCCGCGACGCTGGTCGAACTGCGCGAACACCTCGATCCTCTCGCCGACGTACGCGAACTGATCGACGAGGCCGTCCGGGAGGACCCCGACGCCGACCTCACGGAGGGCGGCATCGTCAAACCCGAGTTCGACGACGAACTCGCCGACCTCCGGAGCACGGAACGGGAGGGCAAGGCGTGGATCGACGACCTGGAGGCGAGCGAACGCGAGCGTACCGGCATCGACTCGCTGAAGGTCGGCCACACCTCCGTCCACGGCTACTACATCGAGGTGACCGACCCGAACCTCGATCGGGTGCCCGACGACTACCAGCGCCGGCAGACGCTGAAGAACTCCGAGCGGTTCGTCACGCCCGAGCTCAGGGAGCGCGAAGACGAGATCATCCGCGCCGAGGACCGCGCGGACGACCTCGAATACGAGCTGTTCTGCGAGGTGCGCCGGGACGTGGCCGACGAGTCGGAGCGCGTGCAGGCGCTGGCCGACCGCCTCGCCCGGCTGGACGTGTTCGTCTCCTTCGCGAGCGTGGCCGCGAAGTTCGACTACACCCGCCCCTGCGTCGGCGCCGAGGAGTTCGCCGTCGAGGCCGGGCGCCACCCCGTCGTCGAGCGGGCCGAGGAGCGGTTCGTCCCCAACGACGCCCACTTCGACGACGAGCACTTCTTCGCCGTGATCACCGGCCCGAACATGAGCGGCAAGTCGACGTACATGCGCCAGGTCGCGCTCACCTCCGTGCTCGCCCAGGCCGGGAGTTTCGTCCCCGCCGCCGAGGCCCGGCTCCCGGTCGTCGACCGCGTGTTCACCCGCGTCGGCGCCAGCGACGACATCGCCGGCGGCCGCTCTACCTTCATGGTCGAGATGACCGAACTCGCGGACATCCTGAACAACGCCACCGAGGACTCGCTGGTCCTGCTCGACGAGGTCGGCCGCGGGACCAGCACCGCCGACGGCCTCGCCATCGCCCGCGCGGTCACCGAACACGTCCACGACGAGATCGGCGCCACCACGCTCTTCGCCACCCACCACCACGAGCTGACCGCCATCGCCGACGAGCTATCGGGCGTGTTCAACCTCCACTTCGAGACAGAGCGCACCGACGGCGAGGTGGCCTTCGAACACGAGGTCGCGCCCGGCGCCGCCGCCGCCTCCTACGGCATCGAGGTGGCGAAGCTGGCCGGCGTGCCCGGGGAGGTGGTCGACCGCTCGCGCGAGCTGCTCGACGAGAGCGATCCCGGGTCGGGCGGTCCGGGGACGGTCGACGCCAACGGCCACGACCTCGACGAGAACGTCCGCGTGAGTAACACCGCGGACGAGGGGACCAGCGGCGACGACCCCGGCCCCACTTCGGACCTCGAACGGAAACTCGCCGCGCTCGACGTGGCGACGATGACGCCGCTGGAGGCGATGAACGCCCTCGCGGAACTGAAGGAGTCGCTGGACGAGTAGGGCTTAGACGGGCGAGCGGACGGGAACCGTTTAGTCCGACGCGTCGTCGGGCCCGGTCGGCGTCAGCGGCACGAACTCCAGCCCGCGCTCGGCGAGCAGCCGGCTCGCGCGGTCGGTGACCGACGGCGCGACGAGGATGCCGCGGACCTCGCGGTCGGCGTGCAGGTCCCGCTCCAGCGCGTCGACGTACCGGCCGAGTTGCCCCACGGCGTCCGGGCCCACTCGCCGGCGCTTGAGTTCGACGGCGACCGCCCGCTCGTCGGCGTCCTCGCCGTAGATGTCGACGGCGCCCGCGGGCGTCGACCGCTCGGTCGCCAGCGGGACGAACCCCTCCTCGACCAGCGACGGTTCGTCGAGGATCCGCTGGCGGAGGTCCTCCTCGGTGCCCTCCAGTGAGAGGTCCCGTTCGTCGGTCAGCCCGTAGGCCGACACCTCAAGCACCGCCTCGAAGTCGACCCGGAGGTGTTCCTCGGGCGTCTCGCGGTGGCTCTCGACGACGAGGTGGCCCTCCTCCGCGTGGGCTTCGTGGTCGCAGTCCGGCGGTTGCCAGTTGACCGGCTGCTGGCCCTCGTCGGTGTGGACCAGGGCGGCGCCGTCGGGCTTGAGCATCACCAGCCGCTCGCCGGGGCCGAGCGTGCTCGACGCGCGCCCCTCGTAGTCGACGGTGCAGCGGCCGACGACGGTCACCAGGGCGCCGGCGTCGATGGCCTCGGCCACGAGGTCCCGCGCGGTCTCGTGGCCCGGGCGCTCGCGCGTCTCCAGCCGGAGTCCCTCCTCGACGGCAGTCACACCACCTGGTTGGGCGTCGGGGGCTAAAAACCGCGCGACACGGGACCGGTCAGCGGTTCAGCGTCGCGGGTCACCTCCGTCGATCCACAGGATCGCGTCGGCGTCGGGCGTATCGGGGTGGCGGGCGACCCGGACGGCGAGGTACCGCGTCGCTGCGGGGGCGGGCACGAAGCCGGCGTCGACCGCGTCGCCGAGCACGTCCTTCGCGGTGCGCAGGAACCGCCGGAGTCGGCCGGCGGCGGCCTCACCGGGCCAGGGGACCAGCGCCGCCGGTTCGGCGTCGGTGGAGTGGGTCTCCGGGTCGGCGGCTGCGCCGGACGCGGTTCCGTGCCGCCGGCCGGTCTCGATGCCCAGCCGGGGGACCAGGAACGCCTCGGTCCGGTCGCCGGCGACGACAAGGACCTCGAACTCGCGGGGGTCCAGCGAGTCGAGGACCGCGTCGGCCGACGCGCCCGACCGGAACGGCTCCGGGTCGACGAGGTCGGGGGGCGCCTCGTCGGCCCGGACCAGCGCGACCAGTCGGTCGACGTGCTCGCCGCCCCACTGCGAGCGGTGCAGGTCGTACCCGCCGGCGTCGCGTTCGACCGCGACCAGCGTGCGCGCTCCCACGGCGAGGCGAAGTGGTCGCGGGTTCGCCCATAAACTCTCGGACGAACCCGGCGGACGGCGGGGCCGCTTGTCGGTCGAGTGGCCGCCGGCCGTCGGATTCCGCGACCGGCCCCCTCGACTCAGCCGTCGAACTCGACCAGGCGGTCCAGGGGCACGAGGCGGTGCTGGACCTCCGGCTTCGTGTAGCCCGACGACTCCTCGGAGACGCCCGCGGTGTAGACGGTGACCTTCTGCTGGAGGACGTGCGGTTTCCCCTCGGTGTTCCGGACGACCTCGACCGAGCGCCAGGCCTCGTCCTTCATATCACACCACGAGGACACCCTGCGATAAATCGCTTTGGCGGCGGGGCGGTCCCGACCGCCGATTCCGGTCCCGACCGCCGGTTCCGACCCGGCGACCTCGCCCGTCCGCGGCGACCGTCCCGACCGACTCACTCGTCGTCGTCGGCCGTCCCGTCCCCCGGGCGGAGCGTGAACCGGCGCGTCTCCAGGCCGGCGTCGTAGTAGGCCCGCGCGAGCGTCGGCTCGTCGGCGGCCGCCTCGCGGTCGACGGTCCGCACGGGGACGGACACCGTCAACGGCGCCGTCTCGAACGGGTAGGGATCGACCCGATAGGTGCCGTCCCCGAGCGCGGTGACCGAGAGCGTAGTCTCCTCCCCGCCAGTCGTGGGAACGGCGTCGACCTCGCCGTAGCCGGGCGGGGAATCGGTGATACAGAACGACAGCGAGAGGGCGTCCCAGACCTGGAGCCGCCGGTAGTCGTCCCACAGCCGGCCGGCGTACCCCTCCGGAACGCGCTTCCTGTCGTGGAGCGACCGCAACAGCTCCCGGTCGGCGGCCGTGACGGGCGCCGGCCCGTCGCGGTCGCCGCCGAGGAGCGCGTCGAGCAGGCGGCGCTGACGACGGTGCTCGCGGTCGACGAACTCGCGGAACGCCTCGGGCGTCTCGGGCCACGCCGGCGAGAGCCCGTAGCGCTGGTTCCGCAGGCCGGCGCCGTGCATCGAGACGAGCAGCCCCGCGTAGGCGTCCATCTCGACCACGGCCTCGATCCCCTCGTCGTAGAGGTCGACCCAGGTGTCGGCGGGCATCTCGCGGAAGTCGACCGGCTCGCCGCCCGCGAGGCGGGGACGGCGGTCGTAGGTCCGCCAGCCCGTGTCGTGGGCGTAGGCCGCGAGCGCGAGCGGGCCGAACGGCTCCGGGCGGTCGAACGACACCGGACGCGTCGACCCCTCCCCGCCCCAGGCGTCGGCGAACTGGCCCGCGAGGACGGCGTGGTCAGGCTGGGTGACGAACTGGTAGCCCTCCGCCGTCTCGGCGACTATCACACGCCGAGTTGGGCCGGCGCGGTGAAAGAGGCGTCGGCGGTTCGCGCCGTCCGGTGGCGGCGCCGGTCACTCGCGGTGGCGGTAGTAGGCGAGCACCCGGACCGGGACCGCGGCCACCGCGGTCGCGAGCGTCACGAGGACCGTCCAGCCGGGGGCGAGCCGCAGGAGCAGCTGCATCCCCATGATGAAGGCGAACAGGGCGACGAATCTGGGGGCGAAGTTTCCAGTCCAGAACGAGCGGACCCGCTCGCTCCCGACCGAGAGGACCACGAGCGCGACCGCGAGGGCGACGCCGGCAACGGCGGCGACGGCGACCCGCGTCCCGGTTACCGGCACTTCGACGGCGAACGGCTCGACGAGCGCGAGCCCGCCGAACACGGCGACCGCGAGCGCCAGCCAGCCGAGGTCGACGAGCGCGCCGGCTGTCGAGCCGGGCTCGCTCCAGTCGTCGGGGAGGGTCGACATACTGTCGGCCGTTCGACTCGTCGAGACGTAACCCTTTCCGTCGGTGAACGGGCGGGGAGAAACGGAGAATCCCGAGAGAAAAACGGCGCCGCTACAGCAGGTCCTCGACGTTGTCGACGACTTCCTCGGGGGTGTCGCCGACGGGGACGCCCGCGGATTCGAGCGCGTCGATCTTCGACTGGGCGGTGCCGGTGCCCGAGCCGGAGACGATGGCGCCGGCGTGGCCCATGCGCTTGCCCGGCGGGGCGGTGCGGCCGGCGATGAAGCCGGCGACGGGCGTGGTCATGTACTCGTCGATGTACTCGGCGGCCTCCTCCTCGTCCTCGCCGCCGATCTCGCCGCACATGACGACGGCGTCGGTCTTGTCGTCCTGCTCGAACAGCGCGAGCGCCTCGATGAACGAGGTGCCGATGATCGGGTCGCCGCCGATGCCGACGGCGGTCGACTGGCCGATGCCGCGCTGGGTGAGGCTGTCGACGACCTGGTAGGTCAGCGTGCCCGACCGGGAGACGAGGCCGACGCGGCCGGCCTCGAAGATGTTGCCCGGCAGGATGCCGAGTTTGGCCTCGCCGGGGGTGATGACGCCGGGGCAGTTCGGGCCGACGAGGTAGGCGTCGGTCTCCTGCAGGCGGCGGTAGACACGGGACACGTCCTGCGTGGGGATGCCCTCGGTGATGGTGACGACGAGGTCGAGTTCGTCGACGCCGAGCGCCTCGAAGCAGGCGTCGCCGGCGAACGCCGGCGGGACGAACACGACCGACGTGTCGGCGTCCTCCTCGGCGGCGGCCTCGGCGACGGTGTCGTAGACGGGGACGCCCGCGACCTCCTGGCCGCCCTTGCCCGGGACGGCGCCGGCGACGACGTTCGTCCCGTACTCGATCATCTGCTCGGTGTGGAACTTGCCCTCACCGCCGGTGATACCCTGCACGATGACGCGGCTGTCTTCGTCGACCAGAACACTCATGCTTCCACCTCCTCGGCGTAGTCGACCGCACGCTGGACGGCGTCCTCCAGCGTCTTCTCGACGGTCACGAGGTCCTCGTTGAGGATCTCCATGCCCTCCTCCCAGTTCGTCCCGGCGAGCCGGACGACGACGGGCTTGGGGATCTCGTCGAACTGTTCGAGCGCCTGGTTGATCCCCCGGGCGACCTCGTCGCCGCGGGTTATCCCGCCGAAGATGTTGAAGACGACCGAATCGACGTTGTCGTCGGAGAAGACCATGTCCAGGGCGTTGGCGATGCGGTCGGCCTTCGCGCCGCCGCCCACGTCGAGGAAGTTGGCTGGCTCGCCGCCGTAGTGGTCGACCAGGTCCAGCGTCGTCATGACGAGGCCGGCGCCGTTGCCGATGATGCCGACGTTGCCCGACAGGCGGACGTAGTCGAAGCCGTACTCGTCGGCCTTGCGGTCGAGCTCGCTCTCCGCGAACTCGCCTTCCTCCTCCATCTCCTGGAGCTCGGGCTGGCGAAAGAGGGCGTCCTCGTCGACGTTGAAGACGGCGTCGGCGGCGATGACCTCCTTGTCCGCGGTGACCATGAGGGGGTTGATCTCGGCGTCGGCGCCGTCGCGGTCGTCCCAGAGTTCGTAGAGCGTCGTCAGGACCGAGGCCACGTCGCGGGCGATCTCGCGGTCGACGCCGGCGTCGTAGACGGCCTTGCGGGCCTGGTAGGGATGCATGCCGAACGCGGGGTCGATGTGCTCGCGGGCGATGGCGTCGGGGTCCTCCTCGGCGACCTCCTCGATGTTGACGCCGCCGCGGGTCGAGACCATCGCGACGGGCTTGCCCTCGCCGCGGTCCATCGTCACGCCGACGTACAGTTCGTTCTCGAAGTCGACGGCCGCCTCGACGAGGACGCGGTCGACGGTGTAGCCCTTGAGGTCCATGCCGAGGATGTCGTCGGCGGCCTCGCGGGCCTCGTCGGCGTCGTCGACGAGTTTGATCCCGCCGGCTTTCCCGCGTCCGCCGACGTGTACCTGTGCCTTGACGGCGACCGGATAGCCGATCTCCTCCGCTGCGGCGACCGCCTCGTCGACGGTGCCGGCCAGTTCCGAGGCCGGTGTCGGGATCCCGGCGTCGGAGAAGACCCGCTTGGCCTGATATTCGTGCAGTCGCATGTCACTCGAACTCGCGGCCGGCGAGCGCTTAAATCCCGACGGTATCGACCGGCTCCCGGTTAAGTACACCGGCAGGTATCGTTCACGAAAATTGGGTCACAAGGCACTTATTGCCGCCGAAATCGATCACGCGTGTCGGCGCCCTTCGGCGCCGCATCCCACCCACCACACCCACCCCACCGATTCCACCCCACCTTTCCGCCGTTCCACCCACCTCTCTTTCCACCGTTCGCTCGCCGCCGGAGAGCGACCGCACCGCGTAGCGACTGCCGGGCCCACTCCTTACTCGCCATCCGCCGCTCGACGAGCGGCTTTTCCCGGTCTCGCCCGTCGGTACGGACATGGACGGCAACGACGCCGAGGGTGTAGACGGTGCGGACGGGGCGACCGACGCGGGCGGCGCGGACGAGGCGGCGCTGTCGGCGCTGGCGAGCGAGATGGCGGCCGCGGAACGGGTCGTCGCGCTCACCGGCGCGGGCGTGAGCGTCGCCTCGGGGATCCCGCCGTTCCGGGGGGAGTCGAACGACGACGGACCGGACCCGGTCTGGGAGACCCACGACCCCGACGACTTCCACCGGCGGCGCTTCGACGCCGACCCCGGGGGGTTCTGGACCGACCGGCTGGACCTCCGGGAGACGCTGTACGGCGACGGCGTCGAGCCCAACGCCGCCCACGAGGCGCTGGCGACGCTGGAGGCGCGGGGCCACCTCGACACGCTACTGACCCAGAACGTCGACGGGTTACACGCGGCGGCGGGCTCGGAGTCGGTGGTCGAACTCCACGGGACGAGCGCCCGCGTGGCCTGTGACCGCTGCGGCGCGACGCAGGCGGCCGACCCGGTCTGGGAGCGGGTCCGCGACGGGGAGCGGCCGCCGACCTGCGACTGCGGCGGCGTACTCAGACCCGACGTGGTGCTGTTCGGGGAGGGGCTGCCCGACGAAGCGTTCGATCGGGCCCAGACCGCCGCGCGCCGGTGTGACGTGTTCCTCGCAGTCGGTTCCTCGCTGACGGTGCGCCCGGCGGCGCTGCTGCCCGAAATCGCCGCCGAGTCGGGCGCGACCCTGGCCGTGATCAATCTCGAAGCGACCGACTACTCCGGGCGGGCCGACTACGACCTCCGGACGGACGTGACCGAAACGCTGCCGGCGCTGGTCGGGGCGCTCGACGGGTAGCCGACGGCGGCCGCGGACGGATCCAAGAGGAGGCTACAGCTCGACGCCGCTGGGGATCAGGCTGTGCTGCCGGAGGAGGCTCCCCTCGTCGTCGTAGACGAGGAGGGTGCGTTTCTCGTACGCGGCGACTTCCTCGCCGTCGCGGCTGACGACGACCCGGTAACAGCCCTCGGCGTCGTCGGGGCCGTCGTGGCGCCGCGCCGCGTCGACGAGGTCCCGGACCGACTCGGCGTCGGCGTTGACCTCGACGACGAACTCCCCGGTCATCCGGTTCGCGAGGCTGAAGACGCCGGTGGCGTCGTCGTCGGCCGTCTGGAAGCGGAAGGCGACATCGACCCGCTCGCGGTCGAGCGGGTCGCCCGACGCGTCCGTGAGGCGCTCCTCGAGGAGGTCCGTCGGCCCGTCGTATCGCAGTACGGCCGTCGGCAGGCGGTCGCCGTCCCGGTCGACGTGGCTGAGTTCCAGCGTGACGTAATCGCGCCTCATTCGACACCTCCCACTAGGGAACGGGCGTGCATGAACGTAACGCCGGTCCGGTCGTCGCTCCGCCCCGTTGTCCCGGCTGTCACTCCATCCCGTCGTCCCAGCCGTCGCTCCGCCTCGCCGTGCCGGCCGTCGCTTCGCCTCGCCGTCCCGGTCCTCCCGACCGCGCTGCGCACCGGCCCGCCGGCACCGCTCCGACGGAGAGCCGGTAGCTTTTACACGTCCGGGGACCGCGGGTTTCTCAGATCATGTGGGTCCGCTCGGAGTACGCCGGCGAACTGGCAGTCCTCGCGACGTGGCTGACCGCCCTCTTGCCGTGGTCGGTGTCGGTGCTGCGGGAGTCGCCGTCGTGGCTCGACGGCACCTTCACCGTCGTCAACATCCGCTTTCTCTTCTTCCAGTTTCACTACGTGTTCGGGGTCGCGCTGGGCCGGCAGTCGCTGGACGGGCTCGTCCAGCCGGTCTGGGAGATCCCCGGGTTCGTCCCGCTGAACCAGGTGCCCGAGGGGCGGCTCTGGTTCGCGACCGCCGGCTTCTTCGGACTCGTGCTCCTGACGAGTCTCGTCTACTACGCGCGCGACGAGTGGCTCGAAGCCGCGGCCGAGCGGGCCGAGGAGCGGATCGGCGCCGCCGCCCCCGACGGACTCACCGATGCGCTCCCCGCGGCCGTCGCGGGCCGGTTGACGCTCGATCCCGTCCGCGTGTTCGGCGCCTGCTTCGCGGTCCTCGCGGTCGCCTTCTCGGTCGCCACGGCGATGTTCTTCCGGCACCAGCCGACCGTCCCCGTCGGCGCGGTCTTCATGTGGGTCTTCGCCGTCGTGCTCCTGCGGGTCGAACGCGCCTGACCGCCGGTCCGCCCGACCGTCGGTCCGCCCGACTGACGCACCCGGCCAGCCGGCGAATCCGGCCGACCACCGACGGGTCGAACCCGCGACGCCGGCCCTGTTCGCGGCCCGCCGCGAAACCGCCGGAACTAGCCGGCACGAGAGCGCTATACCGACATTTGGGAACAGTTGTCACGCTCAGGAGATCGAAAACTTTAAGAGTGTTTCGGACTTACGTAGTGTTAGGAAGCGCGGCATCGGATTCTTATGGCTTTCGCCACCGGTGAGCCGCTCCGGAGACCCACCATGAGCGACACGACAATTCGAACCGGCGCCGAGGAACAGACGAGCGAACGGCTGCGAGAGACGGAGGAGTCGGCGAGCGAGCGCGAACAGGAACACGAGTGTCCCGAGTGCGGTGGTCGGCTCGATGCCGACACCGAGCACGGCGAGACCGTGTGTTCGGAGTGCGGCCTGGTCGTCGAGGAAGACGAGATCGACCACGGCCCCGAGTGGCGGGCGTTCAACCCCTCCGAGAAGGACGAGAAGTCCCGGGTCGGCGCGCCGACGACGAACATGATGCACGACAAGGGCCTCTCGACGAACATCGGCTGGCAGAACAAGGACGCCTACGGCAACTCGCTGTCGTCGAACCAGCGACAGAAGATGCAGCGCCTGCGCACCTGGAACGAGCGATTCCGGACGCGCGACTCCAAGGAGCGCAACCTCAAGCAGGCGCTGGGCGAGATCGACCGCATGGCGAGCGCGCTCGGCCTCCCGAAGACCGTCCGCGAGACGGCCAGCGTCATCTACCGCCGCGCGCTGGAGGAGAACCTCCTGCCCGGCCGCTCCATCGAGGGCGTCGCCACGTCGGCGCTGTACGCCGCTGCCCGGCAGGCCAACACGCCGCGCAGCCTCGACGAGATGACCGCCGTCTCGCGAGTGGACAAGATGGAACTCACCCGGACGTACCGCTACGTCGTCCGCGAGCTGAACCTGGAGATCAGGCCGGCGGACCCCGAGAGCTACCTCCCGCGGTTCGTCTCGGACCTGGGCCTCTCGGACGACACCGAGCGCCGGTCGCGCGAGCTCATCGAGAGCGCGCGCGAGGAGGGCCTCCTCAGCGGGAAGAGCCCGGTCGGTCTCGCGGCCGCCGCGGTCTACGCCGCCGCACTGTTGACCAACGAGAAGGTCACCCAGTCGGAGGTCAGCGAGGTCGCCAACATCTCCGAGGTCACCATCCGGAATCGCTACAAGGAGCTGCTGGAGTCCGTCGACGCGCCGGCCTGAACCGACTCGTCGCCGGTCGACCCGGTCGCCGCTCCGACGCCGCGGTCGGGCCGGCGAGCCCGACCGCCCCTGTCGCTCACGGCACACGCCGCAGTAGCCTTTTTGTGCGATCCCTGTGTGTGGATCTCACGCATGGACGAAGCGTACGTCCGACTGCTCTGTCCCGAGTGTACCAAAGACTGGGCGTCGACGCCGACTGACCTGCCCGAACACACCGACCTCTTTCACTGCCCCAACTGCCACGCGAGCCGGCGGCTCGCGGAGTTCACGCGGACCGACCGCGACCTGGGGACGCTGAAACGGCTCGGCTAGCCGCTCGTCGCCGACCGCGCGCCGCAGGCCTCACAGCGCAGCAGTAGCACGCCGCCCTCGCGCTCGAAGTGGGTGTCCGGGAGGCCACACTCCGGGCAGAGGACGAACTCGTCGGCGTACTCGTCGACGGCGTTGCTGACCCGGCGCTCGCTGAACTCGCCGGTCAGCCGCGCGCGGCCGCTCTCGTCGATGTGGCCGCTGGTCCCCAGTTCGTTCTGGAGGAACTGCATGACGTGGTCGTCTTCGCGGCCGAGGCGGTCGCAGGTGTCCTGGAAGTTCTCGTAGACGGTGACGTTCCCCTCCTGGCGGACGTTCGGGTCCGGCACCTCGAACCGGTCGGAGCTCCCCTCGATCTCCGGGGTCTCCTCCATCGCCCGGTCGAGCATATCGTCGTAGTCCATACCCGTGAGAAGCCCGTCCCCGCCTAAAAGTCTTTCAACCCGTGACACCGCCGCCGGGTCGCCCCGCCGACACCCGTGGTAGACTCCCCCGTCTCCCCTCGCCCCACCCCGGCCGTCCGGACCATCGAAACCGATATCGAGAGGCTTTTGTACACGGTTTTTAAGCAGGTGTGTGTTAACGCGACTCAGGATACTACTATTACCCTCCAGTGGTTAGGACCGGGTGACTATGAAAAAGCAGGAGCTCATTCACCTTCACGGCCTGCTTGCTCAGGTGGAGAATCACTACGAGATGGAGACAGGGGACGAGGTGGAACACGACGAGTACACCGACCTCGGCGTACGGCCGACCTCGATCCACAAATCGAAGACCGACCACAAAAACGCCGTTTTCGCCCTGGCGAAGGGCATCACTTCCGAGATGGAGACGGAGACGCGCGAGCGCGTCCCGGCCTCCGCCGACTGAACGAACCGTCCCGTTCTGTCGTACCAGTATCCTGCCAGCGACTGCTCTCTCCCGGGACTGCCTCCCGGTCCCCCGCGTTCGTACGGACGGTAAGGGGCATCGTCGCAGCCGCGGCTTCCCGGCGTCGGCCTCGCCCGTCGAAAATCGTGAACTGCAGACCGTCCTCGCGGGATGACCCGGCCGAGCGCTACGACTCGTCGATGAGCTCCTCGAACTCGGGGAGCACGTCGTCGCCCGCCTCCCCCGCCGACCCCTCGTCGGTCGCCTCGGCGTCCGACGAGCCGCCGTCGCCGCGCCCGTCGGCGGAGTCCTCCTCTGACGACGCGGCAGACTCGTCGTCCCCGCCGTCCTCGTCGTCTCCGTCGTCGCCCTCGTCGACCTGTTCGATCTCGAGGACTTCGAGCGGGATGTTCTCGAGGCGCTGGCCGATCTCCTTGCGGGCGATCCGCGCGGCGTGTTCCTCCCGCTCGACGTTGAAGACGGTGATCTCCAGTTCGAGCGCGACGAGGCTCTCGTCGGCGGCGATGAACGCCGGTTCGAGCTCCTCGCCGCAGTGGGGACAGGAGCGCTCGCCCATGTTGATCTCGACGTAGTTGAGGTCCGGGTTGAGCATCTCGCCGGTCTTCGAGATGGCGATCCGGACCGCCTCGTCGGCCGTCTCGACGTCGTAGACGGGGACGGCGGCCTCGACGACAACTCTGCAGTTCATGTGCCCGCCTTCGCCTCGCAGTGACATGAAGGTTCGCCTCGATAGCACGACACACACCCGGCCGGTCGGCGGCGGCTACCGGCGGGCCGAGTCCCCTCCGTCGGGACGCTCTCGAAAGGTCGAAGGTGACCCGACGCCTGGCCCGGGTATGACAGTCGAACGCGGCGCCCTCGCCCTCTCGGAGTTCCCCGGCCCCTTCGACCTGCAGTCGACCGTCGAGAGCGGCCAGTCGTACCTCTGGGACCGCGCCGACGGCCGGATGTACGACGAGAGCGGCGCCTACGGCGGCGACGCCTGGTACGAGACCGTCGTCCGCGTCGACGGCGGTCCCGCGACCGGAACGAGCGGTCCCTCGTCGGACCGCTGGTCGGACGGCGAACCCGCTGTCGTCCGCGTCCGCCAGGTCGACGACCGTCTGGAGTGGGAGTCGTCGGTCGACGCCGCCCCGGTACTCCGGGAGCGACTGCGCCTCGACGACGATCTCCCGGCGATCCGGGCGGCGACGCCCGACGACGACGTGATCGAGTCGGCCTTCGACGCCTACTGGGGGATGCGCCTCGTCGACGACCCCGCCTTTCCGTGCCTCGTGTCGTTCATCTGCTCGGCCCAGATGCGCGTCGGCCGCATCCACGGCATGCAGCGGGAGCTCGAACGCGCGTTCGGCTCGACCGTCGAGTTCGACGGCCGGACCTACCACGCGTTCCCGACGCCCGAGCAACTCGCGGCGGCCACCGAGGCCGAACTCCGCGATCTCGGCCTGGGCTACCGGGCGCCGTACGTCCGCGACACCGCGCGGATGGTCGCCGACAGCGGGGCCCACCCGGAGGAGGCTGTCGGGCTGGACTACGAGGACGCCCGCGAGTCGCTCACCCGCTTCGTCGGCGTCGGCGACAAGGTGGCCGACTGCGTCGCCCTGTTCGCGCTCGACTACCTGGAGGCCGTCCCGCTTGACACCTGGATCCGGACGACCATCGAGGAGTACTACCCCGACTGCGACCGCGGCAACTACGCCGACACCTCCCGCGCCATCCGCGCGGCCTTCGGCGGCGAGTACGCCGGCTACGCCCAGACGTACGTCTTCCACTACCTGCGGTAGCGTAGAAACAGCCGCGCGACCGTACCTGGTCTACCGCTCGTCGACGGGCGTCCACGAGCGGTCGTGATCGCCGACGTAGGCGGAGAGGGGGCGGATGAGGCGGTTGTCGTCGAGCTGTTCGAGCGCGTGGGCGGTCCAGCCGCCGACCCGCGAGACGGCGAAGCAGGTCGTGAACAGCTCCTTGGGGACGCCGACGCCGTCGAGCAGGGCGGCGGTGTAGAACTCGACGTTCGTCTCCAGGTCCCGACCCGGCTTGTGCTCGGCGAGCAGGTCGACGGCGGTGTCCTCGAACTCCTTGATCGTCTCGAAGAACTCGGAGTCGCCGGCCTCCTCGTAGAACTCCGCGGCGGCGGCCTCCAGCACTGCGGCCCGCGGGTCGCGGACGCGGTAGACCCGGTGGCCGAAGCCCATCAGCCGCTCGCCCGCCTCCAGTGTCTCCCGGACGTACCCCTCGGGGTCGCCCGACTCGTGGATGTCTTCGAGCATGTCGAGGACCGGACCCGGTGCCCCGCCGTGGAGCGGGCCCTTGAGGGTGCCGACCGCCGCGGTCGCCGCCGAGACCACGTCGGACTCCGTCGAGACGACCGTGCGGGCGGTGAACGTCGATGCGTTCAACCCGTGGTCGACGACCGTGTTGAGGTACGTCTCCAGCCCGCGGACCGCGGCCTCGTCGGGTTCCTCCCCGTTCAGCATGTAGAGGTAGTTCGCCGCGTGGCGCAGGTCCTCGCGGGGTTCGACGGGGTCGGCGCCCTCTCGGTAGCGCCAGTAGGCCGCGACGATGGTCGGGAAGACGGCGACGACCCGCCGGGCGTCGGCCTCGGGGTCCTCCTCGCCGGTTCCGAGGTTCGCCGCCGCGGCGCCCATCCGGAGGGCGTCCATCGCCGGTTTCCCCTCCTCGGCGGCCCGTTGCAGGACCGCCTTCACTTCGTCGCCGATCCCGCGACGGGCCGCCAGGTCGGCCCGGAAGGCGTCGAGTTCGTCGGCGGTCGGCAATCGGTCCTCGAACAGCAGGAAGACGCTCTCCTCGTAGGTGGCGTTGCGCGCGAGTTCGTCGACGGGGAACCCGCCGATGGTGAGCACGCCCGCCTCGCCGTCGATGTCGCTCAGTCGCGTCTCCGCGACCCTGATGCCCTCCAGCCCGCGGTTCAGCTCCTCGTCACTCATGCTCACGCATCGGAGGGTGACCACCAAAGTACTGTTGGAACTCGCCGGAGTTTTCCGCGATTTCCCTCGAACTTCCGGCATCGACCCGGCGAATCGATCCGCTATCGTCCAGCTGTCGACGGCTGTATCGACAGGTGTACAAACCGACTGTGCGAGCGGCGGCGCCGGTCGTCGAACTCCCCGCCGGGTATGGCCGGGTCGAGCCAAGACCCGAGACGGTTTTTTCAGCGCGGGCGTGCAACCGTCGCGTATGACCGACCGCACGCGAGCGCACGTGTACGTCACGGGACGGGTACAGGGCGTCTTCTACCGCGCGACGACTCGCGACGAGGCCCGCGAGCGCGGCGTCGACGGCTGGGTGAAGAACCTCGACGACGGCCGGGTCGAGGCGGTCTTCGAGGGGCCCGAGCCGGCGGTCGAGGCGATGGTCGAGTGGTGCCACGAGGGGAGCGACCGGGCGCGCGTCGAGGACGTGGAGGCGGAGTACGGCGAGCCGGAGGGACTCGACGGGTTCGAGATCCGGCGGTGACCGGCGTCCGGCCGCCGTCCGGTGAAACAGCCGGAACCGACGGCCGGTTGCCCCCACCCTTTTCCGGGGGGCGGGCGAACGCCCGTCCATGATTACGGGCACGGAGATGGCCGTGGTCGACGAGAACGCCGCGGCCATGGGGGTGCCGCGCAAGCAGTTGATGGAGTCCAGCGGCCACGCCGTCGCGCGCGCGGTCCGCGAGGCCGCCGACCCGGGCGCGAGCGTCCGCGTCGTCGCCGGCCGGGGGAACAACGGCGGCGACGCCTTCGTCGCGGTCCGCTTTCTCGACGACTACGAGGTGACGACGAGCCTGCTCGGTCGGCCGGAGACGATCGCGACCGACATCGCCCGCGAGAACTGGGCGGCCCTCGCGGCCGGCGAGTACGACACCGAGACCGTCCGCGACTCCGCCGGCTTCGACCTGGGCGACCCGGACGTGGTCGTCGACGCGATGCTCGGGACCGGCATCGCGGGCGACCTGCGCGAACCCGAGGCCACCGCCGCGGCGGCGATCAACGACAGCGACGCGACCGTGGTCGCGGTGGACGTGCCCTCCGGCTTGAACGCCGAGACGGGCGACCTCGCGGACACCGCGGTCGAGGCCGACCGCGTGGTCACGTTCCACGACACCAAGCCCGGGCTCGCCGACCTGGACGCCGACGTGACCGTCGCGGACATCGGCATCCCCGCGGCCGCCGAGCGGTTCGTCGAGCGAGGCGACCTCATGCGACTGGACGACCGCGACCCGTCGAGTCACAAGGGACAGAACGGCGAGGTGCTCGTCGTCGGCGGCGGACCCTACGCCGGCGCGCCCGCCCTGTCAGCGAAGGCGGCGCTCCGCGCCGGGGCGGACCTGGTCCGCGTGGCCTGTCCGATGGTCGTCGGGCGCGAACTCCAGGGGTTCGGGGAGGACCTGATCGTCCGGCCCTACCAGGGCAAACAGCTCGAACCCAAGCAGGTCGGCTTCCTCCTCCAGATGGCTCGCCACCACGACACCGTGGTCATCGGCCCCGGCCTCGGCGACGAGGAGGAGACGCTCGAAGCGGTCGAGGGGATCCTCTCGGGGTACTCCGGGACCGCGGTCGTCGACGCCGACGCGCTCTCGCGGGTCCCACAGGTCGACACCGACGCGGACCTGATCTGCACGCCCCACCAGGGCGAGTTCGCCGAGATGGGCGGGCGCGTCACCGACGACTGGGAGGAGCGCGAGCGCATCGTGGAGCACTTCGCCGCGGACCTCGGGCAGACGGTCCTCGTCAAAGGGAAGTACGACGTGATCTCCGACGGCGAGACCACGCGGGTCAACCGCACCGGCAACGCCGGCATGACCGTCGGCGGCACGGGCGACGTGCTCGCCGGGATCACCGGCGCGCTCGCGGCGACGCAGGAGCCGGTTCACGCCGCCGCGATGGCCGCCTACGCCAACGGCGCGGCGGGCGATCGGGTCTACGAGCGCCGCAACAACGGCCTCACCGCGACTGACCTGCACGACGAGATCCCCCGCGTTCTCTGGACCGACCGGGGTGGCGAGGCGTGAGCGGCGACGACGGAACCGGCGGGGACGCCGACGAGACCGACCCGGAACCGACGGCCGCCCTCACCCACACCGACGAGTCGGGCGAGGCCCAGATGGTCGACGTGGGCGACAAGCGCGACACCGCCCGGCGGGCCGTCGCCCGCGGGGTCATCCGACTGCGTCCCGAAACCGTCGACGCCGTCCGCGAGAACGCGGTCGACAAAGGTGACGTGCTCGCCACGGCGCGGATCGGCGCGATCCAGGCGGTCAAGCACACCTGGGAGACGATCCCGATGTGCCACCAGATCCCGGTCACGAACGTCGACGCCGACTTCTCCCTCGGCGACGACGCGATCGAGCTCACCGTCGCGGTCGAGACGACCGGCAAGACCGGCTGCGAGATGGAGGCGCTCGAAGGGACGACGACGGGACTCAACGTCGTCTGGGACATGGTGAAGTCGGCCGAGAAGGACGCCGACGGCGAGTACCCCGAGACCGGGATCGAGTCCGTCGAAGTCGTCGAGAAGACCAAGCGGCCGCTGGAGTGACCGCCGCCCCACCTGCGAAGGGATCGGGGCCGGCGAACGTTCAAGTACCGGAACGCGACCAGAGCCGTCCATGCGCTGAGATTCGCCGCGCGGCGGCCCGCGGTCGCGCGACGCGACCGCCGCGCGGACTCATCGACGCGTCGCCTGTTCGCCACACGACCCCCTCGCGTTCGCCGGGGTCGGCCGATTTTTGGTGGTCGTAGCCGTGGGTTCGCGCATGCGAGCAGCGATCTACCACGGCGAGCGCGACGTGCGCGTCGAGGACGTGGACCGGCCGGAGATCGAGCACCCCGGCGACGCGCTGGTCCGCGTGACCCACACGGCCATCTGCGGGTCGGACCTGTGGCCCTACCGGGGACAGAGCGACCGGGACACGCCCTCGCGGATCGGCCACGAGCCCATGGGGATCGTCGAGGAGGTCGGCGACGACGTGCGGAGCGTCCAGCCCGGGGACCGCGTGTTCGCGCCGTTCGTCGTCAGTTGCGGCGAGTGCGAGTTCTGCCGGCGGGGACTGCACACCTCCTGCGTGAACGGCGACGGCTGGGGCGGCGACAACGGCGGCGCTCAAGGCGAGTACGTCCGCGCGCCCCACGCCGACGGGACCCTGGTCCGGATCCCCGACCGCTACGCCGACGACGAGGACGCGCTGCAGGCCGCCCTGCCGCTGACCGACGTGATGGGCACCGGCCACCACGCCGCGGTCAGCGCCGGCGTCGAAGCCGGTGACACCTGCGTCGTCGTCGGTGACGGCGCCGTCGGCCTCTGCGGCGTCCTCGCTGCTCGCCGGCTGGGCGCCTCGCGGATCGTCGCCGTCGGCCACCACGCCGACCGCCTCGACCTCGCCGAGGAGTTCGGCGCGACCGACACCGTCCTCGGCGGCGAGGGCGGCGTCGACGACGAGGCCGAGCGCGTCCGGGAGTTGACCCACGGCGGCGCCGAGCACGTCCTGGAATGCGTCGGCGCGGCCGGCGCGATGGAGACGGCCGTCGGCGCCGCTCGCCCGGGCGGCACAGTCGGGTACGTCGGCGTCCCCCACGGCATGGGCGACGGGCTCGACCTGTTCCCCTTCTTCGGCGACAACGTGACCCTCTCGGGCGGCGTCGCGCCGGTCCGCGCCTACGCCGACGAGCTGCTCGCGGACGTGCTCGGCGGCACGCTCGACCCGTCGCCCATCTTCACGAAGACCGTGTCGCTGGCGGACATCGCCGAGGGGTACCGCGCGATGGACGAGCGCGAGGCCATCAAGGTGCTGGTCGAGCCCTGACCCGCCGAGCGAGCGCGACTTCCGAGGCGGGGGACGGCTCCGGACTGAAAGAGCACGCGGGATACTAGGGCGTAGTGACATTACGGGCCGGTTCGTACTGCCCGTATGGACAGCGTGAGTCGGCCGCCGACACCCGACGGGGCACCGCTGCTGGGTCACGGGCTGGCGTTCGCCCGCGATCCGTGGACCGCGATGCGCGAGTGGGCCGAGGAGGGCGACGTGGTCTATCTCCGGTTCCCGGGGCGGTCACAGCACATGGTGACCGCCCCCGAGTTGATCCAGCGAGTGCTGGTGGAGCGCGACGACGAGTTCACCGTCAGCCGCGTGCAGCAGCGGACGTTCGAGGGCGTCGAGGAGAACGGCGTGGCCGCCACGACGGGCGACCGCTGGAAGCGCCTCCGGCGGGCGCTCCAGCCGGCGTTCGCCCGGGACGGCGTCCGGAGCTACGGCGATCGGATGGCCGAGCGCACGGCCGACCACGTCGACCGCTGGGACGACGGCGACCGGATCGACCTCCTGGCGGAGATGCGCTCGCTGACGCTCCGGGTGCTCTGTGACACGCTGCTCGGCGTCGACGTGGCGGGCGACGAGCACGTCGTCCACGACGCCGCGGACGCGCTCGTCGCGAAGACCGACTTCCGGCGGGTCGGCCAGCTGTTCCCCGACTGGGTGCCGACGCCGACCGACCGCCGCTTCGACCGGGCCGTCGGCGAGATGGACGACTTCGTCGCGAGTGTCCTCGCCGACGCCTCGCCGGGCGAGGAGTCCGTCGCGGGCGTCCTCCTCGCCGCCCGCGAGCGCGGAGACGTCTCCACCGCCGAGGTCGAGGACAACCTGGCCGGCCTCCTGCTCGCCGGTCACGACTCGACCGCCGTGACGCTCACCTACGCCTGGTACGAACTGAGCCGTCACCCCGAGGCGCGCCGGCGCCTCGTCGAGGAGGTCGAGTCCGTCCTCGACGGCGACCTCCCCGGTACCGAGGAGTTCGACGCGCTCTCCCGGACGCACGACGCGGTCAGGGAGACGCTCCGGCTGTATCCGCCCGCGTTCGCGGTGAACCGGCAGGCGACCGAGCCCACGACCCTCGGCGGGTACGACCTGCCCGCCGGCGCGCAACTGATGCTGCCCCAGTGGGTCGTCCACCGCGACGGACGGTTCTGGGACGACCCCGACGCGTTCGACCCGACACGCTGGGGGCGCGACGACGACCGACCCGAGTACGCGTACTTCCCGTTCAGCGGCGGCCCCCGCCACTGCATCGGGATGCGCTTCGCGCGCCTCGAACTGGTGGTGGCGCTCGCGACGATGGCCGATCGCGTCGACCTCGACGTGTCGGTCGACGGGGACCTGACGTTCACCCCGTCGCTCTCGCTCCGTCCCGACAACGACGTGTACGCGACGGTCCGGCGGGACTGAGAACTGGGAGGCCCGGCCGCGAGGTGGAAACATCCGCGACACCGCCGGTAGACCGACAAGCCTCCCGACCCTCGGTCGAAATATGCCGAGAGTCAGCGACACCTATCTGGAGAACCGATGGCGCGTCCAGCCCAACCACGCGAACAACTACGGCACCGTCCACGGCGGCAACGTCATGAAGTGGATGGACGAGCTCGGCGCGATGTCGGCGATGCGGTTCGCCGGCGAACCCTGCGTCACCGCCTCGATCGACCGGATGGACTTCCACCGCCCGATCCCGACCGGGGAGGTCGTCGTCATCGAGTCGTTCGTCTTCGACGAGGGCCGCTCCAGCGTCAACGTTCACCTCCGCGCGACGCGCGAGAACCCCCGGACCGGCGAGCAGGAGATGACCACCGAGTCGCAGTTCGTCTTCGTCGCCATCGACGCGGACGGCTCGCCCGTCCCCGTCCCGGACCTGACCGTCGAGGGCGAGCGCTGCCGCGAACTGCGCGAACGGGCCCTCGACTGGCGGGAGGAACATTCGGGGAACGGGCAAAACGGGGAGTGACCGGCGCCCGAGGGGGGCCTGGCTGCGCCCGGGTCGGTAGGCGGGCTCCCGGCAGTCTCATACGGATTGTTGCAAGACATTCCGGGATCGACCGCACGACTGCGTGCGGTCGACCCGGGAAACGCTTGCAGTAATCCGTATCAGGCCGACGCCTCGACGAGGTCGCCCGCCTTCGAGCGCGAGCGCTCGACGACCGCGGGGCGGGCCTCGAACTCGATGACGACCTGGTCGCCGTAGTCGACCGAGTCGACCTGAGCGTTGTCGTGGATCCACGAGACGAGCGACATCGTGTCGTCGGTCATCGGCAGGACGAGCCGCTCGCGCTCGTACTCCGGCAGTTCGGCGTGGATCCGCTCCCGGAGGCCGTCGACGCCCTCACCCGTCCGCGCCGACACCGCGACCGGGTTCGGCGCCAGCGCCGACAGCGCCTCCCGCTTGCGCTGGACCTCCTCCGTGTCGACTTTGTCGACCTTGTTCAGCACCGTCACGATGGGTGCCTCGTTGCGCTCGGCGAGGGTGTCGTGACACGTGACGAGCTTCTCGCGGATCTCCTCGGTCGACTCGCTCACGTCGACGACCAGCAGGACCAGATCCGCCCGGTAGACCGAGTCCAGCGTCGACTTGAACGACTCGACCAGCCAGTGGGGGAGGTCCGAGATGAACCCGACGGTGTCGGTCACGAGCACGTCGCGCTGGTCCATGTCGGCCCGCCGGGTCGTCGTCCCGAGCGTCGTGAACAGGCGGTCCTCGGACTCTGCGGTCGTGTCCAGGTCGGGGTGCAGGTCCTCGTTCTCGTCGACCTCGACGTCCTCGGCGAGGCGCCGCAGTAGCGTCGATTTCCCCGCGTTCGTGTAGCCGGCCAGCGCCACCAGGTCGAACCCCGACTCCCGGCGCTGGGCGCGGCGGTGTTCTTCGGTCTCCTCGATCTGCTCCAGTTCGTCGCGGATGCGGGAGATCTGGGCCTTGATGTCCTGCTCGCGGCTCTCGTCGTACTCGCCCAGCCCCATGAACCCCGGCCGCTCGTCGCGGCGGGCGAGGCTGGCCTTCGCCTCGGCGCGGGGCAGTTCGTAGCGCAGCTCCGCGAGTTCGACCTGGAGTTGCGCCTTGCGCGTCTGGGCGCGCTGGCCGAAGATCTCGAGGATGAGCCGGAAGCGGTCGACGAGCTTGACGCCCTCGGGGAGTTCGTTGCCGATGTTGTACGTCTGATAGGGGCCGAGCTGGTTGTCGAAGACGACGGCCGTCGCATCCGTCTCGACGACCCGGCGCGCCAGCGTGGCGACCTTCCCCTCGCCGATGTGGGTGGCGGGGTCCTCCTTCCTGGTCTGGGTCACCTCGCCGACCACGTCGTAGCCGGCCGCGCGCGCGAGGTCGCGGATCTCCGTCGTGTCGGCCCGTCCGCTGTCGACGCGCTTGGCGACGACAGCCCGCCGTTCGGATCCTGTCTCCGTCACTCGCGCGTGGCTACGGCGCCCGCGTATTTAAACTCTGGTCGGAGGCGGCCGGCAACCCCGGCAGTCGGTCGCGTCAGTCGCTCAGGCGGCGGTCCGTCCGGTCGATGGGGCGGCGACGAACTGTGGTAGGCCGGGGTTACTCGCGCCGGCCGGCGGGCACAAGAGCCTTATTCCGCGCCCGTCACCGGGACGGATATGGTAGACATCGGCTTACAGCAGATCGGGCTGGAGCTGGGTTCGGGCGCGGTGATCGGGGGGCTCATCGGGTTCACGGCGAAGAAGGTCGCGAAGATCATCGCCGTCCTCGTCGGCCTCGAACTGGCGCTGTTCAAGTTCCTCGAATCGCAGGGCATCCTGATCGTGGACTGGGACCGCCTCTCGGCGGGACTCATCAACGCGAGCAGCGCCGCCACCGACGCCGCGACGGGGAACCAGCCGCCGGGGATCCTCGTGAGTCTCCTGTCGGTCATCCCGGTCAGCGCCGGCTTCGCCGGCGGATTCCTCGTCGGTTTCAAGAAGGGATAACGGCCGCGCCGCTCTTTCTCGGTCTCCGGTCGGGCGAAAGAAGTGTCGGACCGCGCGGGTTAGGGAGTCGGCGTGGTACCGCCACCGTCTCCGCCGAAGCCGCCGTCACCGCCGTTGCCGTCGCTCCCCTGTGGCACGTCCTCGTCCTTGTCGCCGGAGACGAGGAACTCCAGGAGGTTGCCGGTGAACCGCTCGTTGTCGAGGTCGTACAGCTCGGAGGACTTGAGGAACGAGGTGTCGGCGACCAGCACGAAGTTACCGTTCTGGGCCGCGACGGGGTACTGCCCGGCCTGTCGCCGTTCGAGCGTCCGCGTGCCGGAGAGGGCGCGCATCCGGATCTGGGCGCCGTCGCCGGTCCGGACGACGTAGCCCGCCGAGTCGAACGTGACGTTCGAGACGCCCTCGGTCAGCGCGCTCGACCCGTCGGGGCTGGCGACGATGCTCTCGTAGTTGTTGTCGTTGCCGCCGTCCTCGATGTTGTAGAGGCCCTCGGTGCCCATCCGGAGCCCGAACGCCTGGGTCAGCTCCTGCGCGCCGAACCTGACCTCGGAGATCTGGGCGCTCAGCCCGCCACCGACGGACAGCTGGGGCGGCTCCGCGAGCACGGCGATCCGGCCGCCGCCGTCGGCGTAGGCCTCCAGCCCCGCGATCTCGCCGTCGGAGAACGAGGCGGTCGGCTGGATGATCAGCACGGCGTCGTACGCCCGCAGCGTCGCGTTGTAGCTGGTCTCGCCGAACCCGCCGTCGTCACCCGGTACGTCCGGCGTGAAGTCGACCTCGTGGCCCGCCTGCGCGAGCGCCTCGACCAGCGGCGCCAGGTCCGACTGGGAGTAGCGGTTGCTGTGGCCGCTGTCGACGAGGATCCGCTTGCTCTCGCCGGAGTCGTCGAGGGAGATCTCGCCGTCCTCGGGCGCGCTCGTCGCGAGGACGTTCCCGGGCTGGAACTGCCCGGGCGACTGTCCCTCGATCTCCTCGCCGTCGGCCGGTCCCGCACCGCCGGACCCGCCGAGGATGCCGACCAGCGCCGTGCCCGCGAGGATGACCGCGATCACCACGACGAAGACGCCGAGCGGCTTGAGAATCTCACTCGCTCTCATCGTTCACCTCCCGGGCGTCCTCGGTGACCGGGACGCCCCAGACCGCGTAGAACTCGTAGGGCTCCTGGAACTCCGTGTCGTCGCCGCCGCTGTCCACGTAGACGACGTTCCCGTCGACGCTCTCGACGTCCTTCGCGAGCACGATGCCACCGCCGGAGGGACTGACGGGTTCGTTGTAGTCGATCTCGTACTGGTCGCCGTCGATGCCGTCGGCCTTCGTCGCAGCGAACTCGATGGCCGAGCCGAGGTCGCCCGTCTCGTCGGCGAACCCGTTCCGGACCGCGGTCGGTCCGATGTACGCCTCGCCGTGGGCGACGCCGCTACGGTCCATCGTGAGGTTCTCGCCGCGGTGTTTCATGATCGTGTCGACGAAGGCGTTGTGCAGCGTCTCCATCTGCTCGCGGAGCTGGTCTTTCTCCGTCGTGGCCTTGTCGGGCCCGGTCCGGAGATAGGTCTTGCTCTGTGCCTCGGCCTGTTCGACCGTGCTCAGCGGCGCGCTGACGATGACGCCGATCGAGCCGACGGTCGAACTCGGCTTGACGAAGATCCGGTCCGCCGGCGCGATCCCGAAGTAGCCCCCCGAGGCGGCCGTGCCCTCGACGTAGGCGACGACCGGCATCTGCGCGGCGGTCCGGTTGACCGCCAGGTAGAACTCCTCGCTGGACGCGACGGCGCCGCCGGGGCTGTCGATCCGCAACACGACAGCCTCGACGGACTCGTTGGTTCTCGCTTGCCGGAGATCCTCCTTGATGTCGTTCACCGGACCGGCGTCTGTCCCGGCCCGCAGCGTGATGACCGACACGGTCGGCTCCCCCGAATCGCCCGAGGACTGGGTGGCACCCCAGACTATCGGCGCGAGGACGGTGCCAATCAGGACGGCGACGACCACGACTATCACGTACAACACCGTGGTCGTCCTGGTCGAATCGGTGCTATCCACCATACACATCGGGGAACGGCCGACCCCCTCATGAAGGTTTGTCAATCTAAAACTCCGTTTGACGTATCCGACGCTCGCGTCGTCCCGCGAGTCACTCCCGGCTTCGGCCCCGCCCGCCGCCGGCGACCCGCGACCGCCACACCCGACCCGGCTCAGAAGACCGACTTGAGGTCTTCGAGCCGCGAGACCAGGTCGTCGATGCCGTCGTTCATCTCGGCGACGCGGTCGCCGAGTCCGTCGGCCGGGACGGCGCCGTTGGGCGTCGGCTCGATCAGCCCGTCGTCCTCCAGCATCCGCAGCGAGTAGCGCACCTTGTGTTCGGGCACGTCCGTCTCCTCGGCCAGCCGGACGATCCCGATCGGCCCCGACTCGATCACCGCCTCCAGGATCCGCAGGTCCCGTTCCTCCTTCTCGACCTGTTTCGTCAGTCGTTCCACCATGAAAGCCACCCGGGTCTTTCCCCCCGTCGGTAATAAATGTCGCAGGTACCGAACCCGGCCGCAAGGGGACCTACTCGTCGCCGACCGGCGTCCGCCGCAGCTCGTCGATCTGGTCGCGCAGCCGGCCGAGTTCGCTCTCCAGCTCCTCCTGGCGGTCGATGAGCGCGCCGAGTTCCTCGGTGTTGACCGAGTAGTCGTGGTCCAGCGCGCTGTCCAGCGAGTCGGTCGTCGCCTGGACGAGATACGAGGCGAACTGCAGCACCTCCTCGGGCGAGCCCTGTCCGTCGAACAGGTCGACCGCCCCCGACCTGGGCGTGTAGCTCACCACGGGGACCTCCGCCTCCGAGTGGTAGGTCGTCGTCGCCTCCAGTTCCGTCACCGGGTTGCGTCGCTCGCGGGTCTGTTCGGTGCGGACCACGCCGAACGGCTCCGCGAGGGCGGGGTAGGTGTCGCCCAGATCCCGGAGCACGTCGGCGGCCTCGACGCCCAGCTGGGACTCCACGTCGCCGTAGAACTGCTTCGAGCCCGACAGCGACAGCGCCACCGCGTAGAAGACGTGCTGGTTGTTCTCCGCCAGGTCGCGGATCCGCTCGCGGACGACCTCGTGGTTGCCCTCCAGCGTCTCCCGCTCCAGGTCGTCGAGCAAGGCGCGGGTTCCCTCCTCGCGTTCGAGGAACTCCTCGACGAGTACCCGCGGCATCGCCTGACTGTCGATCTCGTCCATATCCCCCCATTCACAGCCAGCCATATCGCTCTGACGGACCCGCTCACCGCCCACCGTCGCCGGGTCCCCCCGTTACCAGCCCTCGACGGCCCGCCGCAAGAGGACGTGCGCCGCGACGAAGACCGCCGACGCCAGGAACACCCCGCTCGCCACCCCCGACAGGATCGGCTGAGGGACACCCACCACGTCGCGGAGGACCCAGGCGACCGCGACGAACGTCGCGATCAGTGCGACCCCGACCAGCGTCCCGCCGTCCCGGAACCGCTCGCCCACGCGCGCCGCGACCGACGACTGTGCGACCGGCCCGAGGACCACCGCGGTTGCGACGAACCCACCGGCCACCCACGGCCAGTCGGGCCGCGCCAGCGTCGTCAGGTTGCTCAGAAACAGTACCGCTCCGAGGATTCCCACGAGCACGTCCGTCCACGTCGGCGTCCGGTCGGGCAGCCAGCGGCCGGGGACCGTGTCGGACTCCATACCTCGACGGAGACGGGCCCGCCACATAGTTCGTTCGGCCGACAGGAATCGGGGCCGCGACCGGCCGGTTCTCACCGATGACCCGTGAAACCTCCGAGCCGGCGCGCGCTGGAGCGCGCTTTCATGCGCGCGACGGAACCGCGCGAGGTCTTCTCGAACTCCTGAGAGAAGGCTCGTCAGAGCTTGCCTCTGACGGTGGATGAGGAGCGCAGGAGCTTACGACGAGCACCGCAATCGGCTGGGGAGGCTTGTGGCCGTCTGCGGTGCTGTGCGGGGCGGTGCGGTCGCGGTGCCGTCCTGGCGGACTGAAAGGGCGAGGCACGCTCGCGTTCATGCAGTCGTCTGAGCGACCCCTATCCGCGCGGGCGGTGCGGAGAGCGCGGATATGTCGCTTGGTTCGAGAGAGCGAAGCTCTCTCGTCATCCTGAAAATCTCCGATTTTCAGAGACAGCGACCGCGAGCGCGTCGAGGGCTTTCATCGCTCGCTGTCGAGTGCGGTCGAGTTGACTGCGAGCGAGCGCGCAGAGGGCTTTCATTGCCTGCTGTCTCTGTCGGCCGAGTACGATCGAGTTGCAAAACGAACGCGACGATACCCTCCGGCTCTCTTCGACAGTGCGACCGCTGGCAAGTCGGCATCAACAGAAGACGCCCGAGGCGGGATTTGAACCGAAATCAGACGTGCTCGCTCGCTGTGCTCGTTGCGCGCGACTGACAGGGTTCAAATCCCGGACGGCGACACTGAATCCAGAACGCGGCGCGATGAAACGCGCCGCTTGCCAGTTGGATTCAGAGAAGCGCCCGAGGCGGGATTTGAACCCGCGTCACGACCGTGACAGGGTCGTATGATGGGCCACTACACCACCCGGGCTACACTCACACCTGCGGGGAACACACGGAAAAGGCTTTCCAGTTAGGACGGCGCCCTCGCCCGATCCCGGCGCCTCGGCCGTGCCAATACCTCCCGTACCCCAACACCTATCAGGGACTTCCGCGTATCACCGGGCACGAACCGACAACGTCGCGGTCCCACGGCGGTCGCTCGCGGCCCGAGTAGCCGCGCTCGGCCGACTTGGTAAGCGTTTTATAGCTCGCGGTTATAGGCGCCTGTAGTATCTCGTGACAGCAACTTCTCTCAGACAGGCCAACACATGGTAGACGTAAGCCAACACGAACTCGTTCCCGACCACACGGTCCTCGACGGCGAGGAGATCGAGGACGTGCTCGAGGAGTACAACGTGAAGAAAACCGACCTGCCGAAGATCAAGCGCACCGACCCCGCGCTGCGGGACCTGGAGGCCGACGTCGAGGCCGGCGACGTGGTCCAGGTGACGCGGGACTCGCGAACCACCGACCGGGCAGTCGTATACCGACTCGTGGTGGAATAACATGGACATTCAGGACAGACGCGAAATCTCGCGCGAGTATTTCTCGAGGGAACGGCTCGCAGAACACCACTTCCGCTCGTTCAACGCGTTCCTCAACCGGGGGATGCAGGAGGTCGTCGACGAGAAGGCGACCATCGAGACGGACATCGGCGACAAGGAGGGCGAGGAGCCCGTCTACGTCGAACTCGGGGACGTTCGGGTGGTCACGCCCCGCGTCCGGGAGGCCGACGGCTCCGAGGAGCTGCTCTATCCCCAGGAGGCCCGACTCCGCAATATCACCTACGCCGCGCCCGTCTTCATGGAGATGGCGATCATCAAGGGCGGCGAGGAGGAGGAAGAGCGGGTCGTCGACCAGACCGAGACCAAGATCGGCCGGATGCCGGTCATGGTCGGCTCGGACAAGTGTAACATCGCCGGGTTCACCGAGGAGGAACTCATCGACATCGGCGAGGACCCCGCCGACCCCGGCGGCTACTTCATCGTCAACGGCTCCGAGCGCGTGCTGATGACCAGCGAGGACCTCGCGCCGAACAAGATCCTCGCCGAGACCGACACCAAGTACGGCGACACCATCGAAGTCGCCAAGACGTTCTCCCAGCGGCGGGGCTACCGCGCGCTGGTGCTCGTCGAGCGCACTCGCGACGGACTGCTCGAAGTCTCCTTCCCGTCGGTCTCGGGGAGCATCAACTTCGTGACGCTCGTCCGAGCGCTCGGCCTGGAGAGCGACGAGGAGATCGTCCACCGCGTCTCCGAGGACCCGGAGATCGTGAAGTTCATGCTGGAGAACCTGGAGGCCGCCGAGGTCCAGACGACCGAGGGGGCCATCGAGGAACTCGGCAAGCGCGTCGCCTCCGGCCAGGGCAAGAACTACCAGCTCAAGCGGGCCAACTACGTCATCGACCGCTATCTCCTCCCGCACCTCCACGAGGACGGCGTCGAGGAGGAGGACGTGCGCATCAACAAGGCGTACTACCTCTGCCGGATGGCCGAGGCGTGTTTCGAACTCGCCCTGGACCGCCGCGAGGCCGACGACAAGGACCACTACGCCAACAAGCGCCTGAAGGTCAGCGGCGACCTGATGAAGGACCTGTTCCGGACGGCACTGAACAAGCTGGCCCGCGACGTGAAATACCAGCTCGAACGCGCGAACATGCGCAACCGTCAGCTGTCCGTCTCGACCGTCGTTCGGTCGGACGTGCTGACCGAGCGGCTCGAACACCCCATCGCGACGGGCAACTGGGTCGGCGGCCGCTCGGGCGTGAGCCAGCTGGTCGACCGGACCGACTACATGGGCGTTCTCTCCCACCTGCGGCGGCTGCGCTCGCCGCTCAGCCGATCGCAGCCCCATTTCGAGGCGCGGGACCTGCACGCGACCCAGTGGGGTCGCATCTGTCCCTCGGAGACGCCCGAGGGGCCGAACTGCGGCCTGGTGAAGAACTTCGCGCAGGCGATGGAGCTGTCACAGAACGTCGAGGACGAACAGGGACTGAAACAGGAACTGGCGGCGATGGGCGTCTCGGGCATCCCGGGCATCGAGTCCATCGACCAGCAGCCAGCGGACGACTAACATGAGCCAGCAAACACGAGAAGCCAAAGTCTACGTCAACGGGAGCCTGGTCGGGACACACCCCGACCCGCATCAGCTCGCAGACCAGATCCGACAGGCCCGCCGCAGGGGCGACGTGAGCGAGATGGTCAACGTCTCGGTCAAGGACCGCACGCGCGAGGTCATCGTCAACGCCGACGCCGGCCGCGCGCGCCGGCCCCTGCTCGTCGTCGAGGACGGCGAACCGCTCGTCTCCGACGAGGAGATCGAGGCCGTCACGGACGGCGACATGGAGTTCGAGGAGCTCGTCGAGCGGGGCTACATCGAGTTCATCGACGCCGAGGAGGAGGAGGACATCTACGTCGCCGTCGACGAGGACGACCTCACCGAGGACCACACGCACCTCGAGGTCGACCCGCAGCTGATGTTCGGAATCGGCGCGGGGATGATCCCCTACCCCGAGCACAACGCCAGCCCGCGCATCACGATGGGGTCGGGGATGATCAAGCAGTCGCTGGGCCTGCCGAGCGCCAACTACCGGATCCGTCCGGACACGCGCCAGCACCTCCTGCACTACCCCCAGCTGTCGCTGGTCAAGACCCAGACCACCGAGCAGATCGGCTACGACGACCGCCCGGCCGCCCAGAACTTCGTCGTCGCCGTGATGAGCTACGAGGGGTTCAACATCGAGGACGCCCTCGTCATGAACGAGGGGTCCGTCGAGCGGGCGCTCGCTCGCTCCCACTTCTTCCGCACCTACGAGGGCGAGGAACGCCGCTATCCCGGCGGCCAGGAGGACCACTTCGAGATCCCCGACGAGGAGGTGCGGGGCGCCCGCGGCGAGGAGGCCTACACCCACCTCGACGAAGACGGCCTCGTCAACCCCGAGACCCACGTCGGCGAGAACGACGTGCTGCTCGGGAAGACGAGCCCGCCGCGGTTCCTTGAGGAACCGGACGACATGGGCGGACTCTCCCCCCAGAAGCGACGCGAAACGTCCGTGACGATGCGCTCCGGCGAGTCCGGGGTCGTCGACACCGTGACGCTGATGGAGGGCGAGGACGGCTCCAAGCTCTCGAAGGTCTCCGTGCGCGACGAGCGCATCCCGGAACTGGGCGACAAGTTCGCCTCCCGCCACGGGCAGAAGGGCGTCGTCGGCCACATCGCGCCCCAGGAGGACATGCCCTTCACCGAGCAGGGCGTCGTGCCGGACCTCATCCTCAACCCCCACGCGCTGCCCTCGCGGATGACCGTCGGACACATCCTCGAGATGATCGGCGGCAAGGTCGGCTCGCTGGAAGGGCGGCGCGTCGACGGGACCGCCTTCACCGGCGAGGACGAGGACGAACTCCGCGGGTCGCTGGAGGAGCGCGGCTTCAAGTCCAGCGGCAAGGAGATCATGTACTCGGGCATCACCGGCGAGAAGATCGAGGCGGAGATCTTCGTCGGGACCATCTTCTACCAGAAGCTCTACCACATGGTCTCGAACAAGATCCACGCCCGCTCGCGCGGTCCGGTGCAGGTGCTGACCCGCCAGCCGACCGAGGGGCGCGCCCGCGAGGGGGGCCTGCGCGTCGGCGAGATGGAACGGGACGTGCTCATCGGCCACGGGGCCGCCATGGCACTGAAAGAGCGCCTGCTCGACGAGTCCGACCGCGAGTTCATCAACGTCTGCGGCGAGTGCGGGATGACGGCGGTCGAGAACGTCGAGCAACGGCGCGTCTACTGCCCCAACTGCGACGAGGAGACGGAGATCCACGAGGTCGAGATGAGCTACGCGTTCAAGCTCCTGCTCGACGAGATGAAGGCGCTCGGTATCGCGCCGCGTATCGAACTGGAGGACGCAGTCTAATATGTCCGCGCAAGGAACACCCCAGGAGATCGGTCAGATCAGCTTCGGGCTGATGGACCCCGAGGAGTACCGAGAGATGTCGGCCACGAAGGTCATCACGGCCGACACCTACGACGACGACGGCTTCCCCATCGACATGGGCCTGATGGACCCCCGCCTGGGCGTCATCGACCCCGGGCTGGAGTGCAAGACCTGCGGCAAACACTCCGGGTCCTGCAACGGCCACTTCGGCCACATCGAGCTGGCGGCGCCGGTCATCCACGTCGGCTTCGCGAAGCTCATCCGTCGCCTGCTGCGGGGCACCTGCCGCGAGTGCTCGCGGCTGACGCCCGTCGACGGCCGCCGCGTCGCCGACGCCGAGGAGAAGGCGGAGGAGCGCAAGCGGGAGTACCGCGAGAAGCTCGAACGCACGTCCGAGCTCAACGAGGACCTGTCTGACGTGCTCAAGTCGGCCATCCGCGAGTGTCGCAAGGTCGACTACTGTCCGTACTGCGGCGCCAAGCAGTTCGACATCAAACACGAGAAGCCGACGACCTACTACGAGATCATCGAGGTGCCCCACGGCGAACTCTCCAAGCGCCTGGAGCGGGCGATGGACCCGCCGGAGGGCGAGGCCGTCCGGCCCTCCGACATCGCCGAGGAGCTCGACGACGGCGACTTCGACGCCGAGCGGATCCGCGAGCTGCTCTCGGGCACCTACCGCCCGGACCGCAACGACATCGAGCGGCTGAAGAACCTCGGCCGCGCGCTGGGTCGGCTCAACGACCTCGACGAACTCGACGAGGACGTGTCCTCGTCGGCGGAGTACCTCGTCGAAGAGGACATGGACAAGCTGATGCCCTCGGACATCCGCGACTGGTTCGAGGAGATCCCCGACGAGGACATCGAGGCGCTCGGCATCAACCCCGAGCGCTCGCGGCCGGAGTGGATGATCCTCACCGTCCTCCCGGTCCCGCCCGTGACGGCGCGACCGTCCATCACGCTGGACAACGGCCAGCGCTCCGAGGACGACCTGACCCACAAGCTGGTGGACATCATCCGCATCAACCAGCGGTTCATGGAGAACCGCGAGGCGGGCGCCCCCCAGCTCATCATCGAGGACCTCTGGGAGCTGTTGCAGTACCACGTCACCACGTTCATGGACAACGAGATATCGGGGACGCCGCCGGCGCGACACCGCTCCGGCCGCCCGCTGAAGACGCTCTCCCAGCGCCTGAAGGGCAAGGAGGGCCGCTTCCGCGGGAGCCTCTCGGGGAAGCGCGTCAACTTCTCCGCGCGGACCGTGATCTCGCCGGACCCGACGCTGTCGCTGAACGAAGTCGGCGTCCCGGACCGCGTGGCGACGGAGATGACCCAGACGATGAACGTCAACGAGCGCAACCTCGACGAAGCTCGTCGGTACGTCGCGAACGGGCCCGAGGAACACCCGGGCGCCAACTACGTCCGCCGCCACGACGGTCGCCGGCTCAAGGTGACCGAGAAGAACTGCGAGGAGCTCGCCGAGAAGGTCGAGCCCGGCTGGGAGGTCTCGCGGCACCTCATCGACGGCGACGTCGTGATCTTCAACCGGCAGCCGTCGCTGCACCGGATGTCCATCATGGCCCACGAGGTCGTGGTGATGCCGTACAAGACGTTCCGGCTGAACACGACGGTCTGCCCGCCGTACAACGCCGACTTCGACGGCGACGAGATGAACATGCACGCGCTGCAGAACGAGGAGGCCCGCGCGGAGGCCCGGGTCCTCATGCGCGTCCAGGAGCAGATGCTCAGCCCGAAGATGGGCGAGAACATCATCGGCGCCATCCAGGACCACATCACCGGGACCTACCTGCTGACCCACACGAATCCGGAGTTCAACGAGACCCAGGCGCTGGATCTCCTGCGTGCGACCCGCATCGACGAACTGCCCGAGTCCGACGGCGTCGACGACGCCGGCGAGGCCTACTGGACGGGCCGGACGCTGTTCTCGGAGCTACTGCCGGACGACCTTGACCTTGAGTTCACCTCCTCGGCGGGCGACACCGTCGTCGTCGAGGACGGGCAGATGGTCGACGGTACCATCGACGAGGACGCGGTCGGCGCCTTCGGCGGCGAGGTCGTCGACACCATCGCGAAGGTCTACTCGAAGACCCGCGCGCGGATCTTCATCAACGAGGTCTCCGCGCTCGCGATGCGGTCGATCATGCACTTCGGGTTCTCGATCAGCATCGACGACGAGTCCATCCCGGAGGCGGCCGAGGCGCAGATCGACGAGGCCATCTCGGACGCCTACGACCGCGTCGAGAAGCTCATCGATACCTACGAGGCGGGCGAGCTGGAGTCGCTGCCGGGTCGGTCGGTCGACGAGACCCTGGAGATGAAGATCATGTCCACGCTCTCGAAGGCCCGCGACACCGCCGGCGACATCGCCGAGGACCACTTCGACGAGAGCAACCCGGCGGTCGTGATGGCCGACTCCGGGGCGCGCGGCTCGATGCTGAACCTCACGCAGATGGCCGGCTGCGTCGGCCAGCAGGCGGTCCGCGGCGAGCGGATCAACCGCGGCTACGAGGACCGCACGCTCAGCCACTACAAGCCCGACGACCTCTCCGCGGAGGCCCACGGCTTCGTCGAACACTCCTACCGGAGCGGCCTCGAACCGCGGGAGTTCTTCTTCCACGCGATGGGCGGCCGCGAGGGGCTGGTCGACACGGCGGTCCGCACCTCCAAGTCCGGCTACCTCCAGCGCCGGCTGATCAACGCGCTGTCCGAGCTGGAGACCCAGTACGACGGCACCGTCCGGGACACCAGCGACACCATCGTCCAGTTCGAGTTCGGCGAGGACGGCACCTCCCCCGTGGAGGTCTCCTCGAACCAGGACGGCGACATCGTCGACGTCGACGAGATCGCCGACCGGGTCGTCGAGGCGGAGTTCGACTCCGAGACCGAGAAAGAGCAGTTCCTCGGGCGCGAGCCCGAGCCGACGAACCTCTCGGAGCACGCCGACGACTGGTGGATGGAAGCGGCCGGGGGTGACTGACCATGGAGGTCACCGAGGACGTGCGGGCCCTGGTCGAGGACACCGAGCTCCCGCGCCGGCTGAAAGACGAGGTGTACGACACCATCGAACAGCGCGGCGAGCTGACGCTCGAACAGGTCGACGACATCGCGACGGCCGTCGAGAGCAAGTACGTCGACACCCGCGTCGACCCGCTCGACCCCGTCGGCACCGTCAGCGCCCAGTCCATCGGGGAGCCCGGCACCCAGATGACGATGAACACCTTCCACTACGCGGGGGTCGCGGAGATCGACGTGACCCAGGGGCTGCCCCGGCTCATCGAGCTGGTCGACGCCCGGAAGGAGCCGGACACGCCGATGATGACTATCCACCTCGAGGACGAGTACGCCGCCGAGCGCGAGCGCGCCCACGAGGTGGTCTGGGCCATCGAGTCGACGAAGATCCTCCAGCTGGGGGACGTGTCGACGAACGTCGCCGACATGCTCGTGCAGGTCGACCTCAACGAGGACACCCTGGAGGAGCGGTGGCCGACCGCCGACAACCTCGAGTCGGTCGTCTCGGACATCGCCTCGACCATCGAGTCGAAGCTCGGCGTCGAGGTCCAGACCCCGGCGCCGACCGTCGTCCAGTTCGGCCCCGACGAGCCCAGCTACCGCGACCTGCTCCAGCTGGTCGAGGAGCTCCGGGACATCGTCTTCAAGGGGATCGAGGAGATCTCCCGGGTCGTCATCCGCAAGGAGGAGACCGACGAGGGCGAGGAGTTCGTCCTCTACACCGAGGGGTCGGCCCTGGGCGACGTGCTCGGGCTCGACGGCGTCGACGCCTCGCGGACGACGTGTAACAACATCCACGAGATCCACCGCCAGCTCGGCATCGAGGCCGCGCGCGAGGCCATCATCAACGAGACGATGGACACGCTCGCCGAGCAGGGCCTCGACGAGGTGAACATCCGGCACCTGATGCTCGTCGCGGACATCATGACCAACCGCGGGAGCATCGAGTCGATCGGTCGCCACGGCATCTCCGGCAACAAGGAGTCCGTGCTCGCCCGCGCGGCGTTCGAGGTGACGGTCAACCACCTGCTCGACGCCGCCATCCACGGCGAGGTCGACGACCTCAACGGCGTCACCGAGAACGTCATCGTCGGCAAGCCGATCAAGCTGGGCACCGGCGACGTGGACCTACGGATGGCGCCCGGCCGCGGCGACGGCGCCGAAGAGGCCGACTGAATGGCGGGGCGAGACGGATGACGGTCACCCTCTCGGACGAGGCGATGCAGTTCATCGCACTGTTCGAGGACGAGACCGGCGCGACCGCCCGGGACTGCGTCGTCGACGAGGAGTACGACCGGCTGGTCTTCCTCGTCGCCGCCGGCGAGATGGGCGAGGCCATCGGCCCGGGCGGCCAGCACGTCCAGTCGGTCGAACAGCAGCTCGACCGGGAGATCAAGCTCGTCGAGGACGCGCCCACGGCCGAGGACTTCGTCGCCAGCGCCCTCTCGCCCGCGGCGGTGTACAACGTCACGATCAGCGAGAACGACGACCGGGTCGCCTACGCCGAGGTGGCCGACGAGGACCGCGGCGCCGCCATCGGCAAGGGCGGCCGCAACATCGACGCCGCCCGCGAACTCGCCGCCCGCCACCACGACATCGACGAGATCGAGCTGACGTAGGGCGGCGCGTCCCGGCTTTCGACCTCGCCGGCCCTTTTCCGACTTCTTCAGCCAGTCTCCCGACGGCAGCGCCGTCACCCGCCTCGCAGGGTCGCGTCCGGCCGGACGGCATCGGCCGGTCGGCGGCTCTCGGCGTTCGCCCCGTCGTCGGTGGCGTTGCCGACCCGGAGGGTCCAGACTGCGAAGTATTCGAGCTGGCCGTCGGCCCGGAGGTCCCGTCTACCGAGCTGGTCGCCGATGACGCGGCGCTGATCGACGTTGGTCCGCCACTGCGAGATCAGCAACCAGACCTGTTCGCCCCGCGCGCGCCGCTCCGCAATGACTTCCCCGAGCGTGTCCGCCTCGCTCGCCTGAACGGCGGTGGCCGACTCCTCGCCGGCGACGTGGACGGCGGGATAGAACCGCTCGGGCACGTCGCCGCCGACGACGACGATGTGCGGGTCGTCGCCGTGTCGCTCGACGCCCTCGACGGCCCCCTCCCACTGTGGGTTCTGGGGCGACCCGTGGAGCACGGTGACCGGGACGACCATCGCCAGCAGGAGCAGTCCGGCGACGGCGAAGCGCCCGGCGCCGATGTTGGTCCATCGAAGCTCGGAGATCCCGCGGGCGACGAGGAGGAACAGTCCGATCGACGCCGCGGCGGTGTACTTCGCCCGGTAGATCGGTTCGACCGTCAGCGAGACGGCGAACGGCACGACGACCGGCACGACGAGGACGAAAAGCAGGAACGTCGCCCGCCGCGACGGGAGCAGTCGGTCGAGCCGTCCCGCGGGGTCCTCGGGGTCGGCGTCGCTGACCAGCGCCCAGCCGGCGAGCGCGACCGAGGCGGCGATGAACCCCATCGACCACGAGTCCCACAGCCAGCCGTACCCGAAGTAGCGGGCGATAGTGTCGACGAGCAGGCCCGGCTCGGGGACGGGATCCAGGTCGGCGAGGCGCTGTCGAACGGCGGATAGCCGAGCAGTCGCATCCCGAGGACCGCCAGGAACGGGCCGAGCAGCAGGGCCGTCACGGCCTGGAGGCCGACCCAGCGCCGGAGCAGGTCGACCGCCGCCGACCATTCTATCCGGAGGACGTGGACCAGCAGGTAGCAGTTCTGGGCGAGGACCAGGAACAGCCCGAAGACGTGCGTGTAGCCGAGCAGCACCGTCGTCGCGACGTAGCCGGCGAGCGTCCGGCGCGAGCGGTCGCCGTCGAACACGACCCGGACGTACCAGTACAGCGAGGCGACCGACAGCGCGGTGTACAGCGAGTACATCCGCGTGTCCTGCGAGAAGTAGAGGTGCATCCCCGACAGCGCCAGCATCGCGGCCCCAATGGTAGCGGTCTCGCGGTCGTAGAGGCGCCGTCCGAGCGCGAACAGCAGGGCGACGGCCGCGACGCCGAAGACGAGCGACATCGAGCGGGTCGCGACCTTGCTCGCGCCGAAGACCGCGGTCCACCCGCGAAGCAGGAGGTAGTACAGCGGGGGGTGGGGGTCCTCCAGCGGCAGTTCCGTCAGGATCTCCAGGGTCGACCGCTCGGTCGCGTAGGTGATCGAGTACACTTCGTCCATCCAGAGGCTCTCGGACGTCAGCGCGCGGACGCGGACCACCAGCGCGACGACGAGGACCGCGCCCACGAGCCCGACCGACTCCAGGTCGTCGACCCGCTCGGCCACCCCGTCCGGGAGCGCCGACCGTACCGGATCCGTCACACCCATGACGCCACCATCCTGTCGGAGGGTAATAAATTGTCGTTGAAACATCTTCCAACCTGGCGACGTGGAACCGTCGGAAACCGGGGCGGCCGGGCCACGTGGGAGCGTCACAGGCCACGCGCCGAAAGAGGATGCTTAAGTACCTCCGTCGGGTATCCACGGCCACTATGGCGAACGGCAAATACGCCGCCCGCAAGCTGAAGAAGGACCGCCAGCAGCGACGGTGGTCCGACTCCGACTACGCACGTCGGAAGGAAGGGCCCGGCGAGGACCCCTTCGAGGGCGCGCCGCAGGCGCGAGGCATCGTACTGGAGAAGATCGGTCGCGAGGCCAAACAGCCCAACTCGGCGATCCGGAAGTGCGTCCGGGTCCAGCTGATCAAGAACGGCAAGGCCGTGACGGCGTTCCTGCCGGGCGACGGCGCCATCTCCTTCATCGACGAGCACGACGAGGTCACCATCGCCGGCATCGGGGGCGCCCAGGGGCGCTCGAAGGGCGACCTGCCCGGCGTCAACTACAAGGTCGAGAAGGTCAACGGCGTCTCGCTGATCGAACTCGTGCGCGGTAACGCGGAGAAGCCGGTCCGATAACATGTCTGCAGACGACGCACCCGAGCCGGACGCCCCGGCCGGGACCGACGACGAGGACGCGCCCGCCAAGCTGTTCGGCGAGTGGGAGGTCACCGACATCGAGTACTCCGACCCCTCGACCGAGCGCTACATCACGGTCACGCCCATCGCCCACACGATGGGTCGCCACGCCGGCAAGCAGTTCCAGAAGTCCGAGATCAGCATCGTCGAGCGGCTGATCAACCGGCTCATGCAGACCGAGGAGAACACCGGCGACAAGCAGAAGGTCATGCGCATCACGCGCGACGCCTTCGACATCATCCACGAGCGCACCGACGAGAACCCCGTCCAGGTGCTCGTCTCCGCCGTGGAGAACGCCGCGCCCCGCGAGGAGACCGTCCGCCTGAAGTACGGTGGCATCTCGGTCCCGAAGGCCGTCGACGTGGCACCCCAGCGCCGCGTCGACCAGGCCCTGAAGTTCATCGCCGAGGGCGTCTACAGCGACTCGTTCAAGACGCCGACCGACGCCGAGGAGGCGCTGGCCAACCAGCTCACCTCCGCAGCCAACGACGACGTCTCCGCCTACGCCGTCAACCAGAAGGAAGAGAAGGAACGCGTCGCCGCCGCCGCCCGGTAATCTCTCTCTCTCCGCTTCTCCGTCTTCTCCGGGGCGACAGCCGTGGCTCGGCCGGTCCGGGCGCGGCCGTCGCCGGTCGCCGCACGCCACGCGGCGTCCAACCCATGACGACCGAGTCCACACTGCGCGAGGCGCTCGCATCGGAGTCCGACCACTACACCGTCCGCCGCCGGGTCCGCGTCGGCGAACGCAACACCGTCTTCGAAGCGACGGTCGACGGGAGGCGGGCGGCCTGCAAGCTGACCGACTGCCAGCCCGCGACGCTGGCTCACGAGGGCGCGGTCCAGCGGGCGATCGCCGAGCGGACCGACCGCCGGGTTCCCGCGGTGCTCGCCGACGGAGACGGGTATCTCCTGCTGGAGTGGGTCGACGGGGAGACCTGTGCCGACCGCGACCCGGGCGAACGCCGCCGGGACCGACTCCGCTCGGTCGGTCGGTGGCTGGCCCGCCTGCACGGCGCGACCGAGGGGTGGTTCGACGGCCACGGGACGCTGGAACGGAGTGGGCGGCCGCTCGCCGTCGCGGAGCCGGCCGCGTGGGCGACGCGACTGGGCGAGTTCGTCGAGCGGTGGGCCGGGGAGTTGGCCGGAACGGCCTCGGCCGACACCGGGACCGCGGTCGCTTCGGCGGTCGACGCTCACCGGGAGTCGCTCGCGAACTGTCGGCCGGTCCTCGTCCACGGCGAGGCCAGCGGCGACCACGTCCTCTTCGACGGCGGCGAGGTCGCGACGCTGCTCGACTGGGAGCTCGCCCAGGCCGCGCCCGGCGGCTTCGACCTCGTCTGGGCAGAGCGCGACCTCCTCGGGCGGTCAGTGTCGGCCGGCCGTCACGGGTCGCTCCGTCGCGCGCTCTACGACGGATACGCGAGCGAGCGGCACCTTGGCCCCGGGTTCCCCGTCCGGCGCGAGCTGTACCGGGCCGCCTTCGCGATGCGGGAGCTGACGCTGGTCCACGATCCCGAGATGCCCGCCCAGAGCGGTCGGGAGGACTACGGGGCGGCTCTGCGTGGGTTCGTGTCGGGTCGGCTCGCCGCCGCCGACTCGCTTTCGGGCAGGGTGGCCTGACCGGGCGCGTTCGCGTCCGCAAACTCCAAGCGGCCGACGGTCACACCGTCGGTCGTGGTCCCCCTCCAGTCCGGCGGCTCCGCGGAACTGCTGACCGTCCTGCTGTTCGCGACCGCGGTGTCGGTTCCGGTGGCGCTTCTCGTCGGCGTCTTCCTGAAGCGCGCGCTTCGTCGGAGTCGGGGGAATCGACGAACTGCGGGAGCGCGTCGAGGAGTTGGAGTCCGAACGGGAGTGAGTCCGATCGCTACCACGCTCGTCGATGAGAGATGAACCGACCCGACCGCACTCGACGGTGAGCGCTGAAAGCTCTCGGCCCGCTCGCTACGAGTTGGTGCGACGGCAGGGAACAACAACCGATGAAAGCCCTCGGCGCGCTCGCGGTCGCTGAGCGACATACCCTCGCTACGCTCGGGTAGGGGTCGCTCAGACGACCACGTGAACGCGAGCGCGTCTCGCCCTTTCAGTCCACCAGGGACCGCGACCGCTCCGACAGCACCGCACCCGCCCCGCACAGCAACCGCAGACAGCCTCGAACCTCCCCAGCCTCTTGCGCTTCTCGCAAGCTGCGATGCTCATCCCTCGCGCAGTTCCGTCGCGCGCATGAAAGCGCGCTCCAGCGCGCGCCGACCGCAGTGGACCCCGGTCTATCGCCCTCAGAAACCCATCTCGTTGCGGAGAAAGAGCCCGGCGGACTTCAGGTAGGAGGGGCGGGTGATCCGGTCGCGCTCGTCGTCGGAGAGGTCGAAGTCGAAGACCTCGATGTTCTGACGGAGATGTTCGCGGGAGGTGGTCTTGGGGATGGCGGCGACGTGCTCGAAGCCGGTGGCCCAGCGGAGCGCGACCTGGACGGGCGTCTTGTCGTAGCGCTCGCCGATCTCGGCGAGGACGGGGTCGTCGAGGAGGCCGCCGTGGGCGAGCGGGCTGTAGGCCGTCAGCATCGTGTCGGCCTTCGCGCAGTACTCCCGGAGCGCGCCGTGGGTGTAGAAGGGGTGAAAGCGGACCTGGTCGGCGAGGATGGGGATGGTCGACTTCTCGCGGGCGCGGCGCAGGCGCCAGCGCCGGAAGTTGCTGACGCCGGCGTGGCGGATCAGACCGTCGTCGCGCAGTTCGGCCATGCCGCGGGCGGTGTCGCGGAAGGAGACGAGCGGGTTCGGCCAGTGGAGCAGGAGGAGGTCGACGTAGTCGGTGCCGAGGCGGTCGAGACTCCCCTTCGTGCTCTCGACCACGTCCGACCGGCGGGCGTTGCCCGGCGTGACTTTCGTCGTGATCCACACGTCGTCGCGGTCCACGTCGGCGTCGGCCAGGGCGCGACCGACCTGCTCCTCGTTGTCGTACATCTGGGCGGTGTCGACGTGCCGGTACCCCAGTTCGAGCGCGGCCGAGACGGTCTCGTAACACTCCTCGCCGGTGAGCTGCCACGTCCCGAGGCCGACGGCGGGGACCTCGGCGCCCTGCACGGTGACGTGTTCCATGGGCCGACCGCGGCCGGACGGGAGGTAAATCCCCCGCTCGCGGCGGCCGGAACCGGTTCCGGTTCGGTCCCGGGCCGGGACCGAACGGGTCCGAAGTATCGTAAACCAGTGTCTATTTACCGGTTGACGGGACACGGAGAGGTATGGCACAGGAGTACGAGTCCGTCGAACTGGTGGACGACGACACGGTGCGGAACCTGGCGGGGGCGGCGGTGCTGGCGGCGCTGACGGCGGCGCTCGCCCAGCTGTCGATCCCGATCCCGAGCGTCGGGGTGCCGTTCTCGCTGCAGCCCTTTGGACCCTTCTTCGCGGGGCTGTTGCTCGGGCCGCTGTGGGGCGGGTTCGCGATGGCGCTGTACCTGGTCGCGGGCGCGGCCGGCGCGCCGGTGTTCTCCAACGGCGCGGCGGGCATCGGCTACTTCGGCGGCCGGACCGGCGGATTCCTCGTCGGCTTCGCGCTGTCGGCGGTCGTCGTCGGCGCGGTCGCCCACCGCGGGATCGAGCCGCGGCCCGTCTCCGAGCTGTCGGTGCCGGTCGAACTCGCCGCAGTGTTCGCCGGGCTGGTCGTCGTCTACGCGGTCGGCCTCCCGTGGATGGCCGAGGTACTGGGCGTCTCGATCGGCGCAGCGGCCGGGATCATGGCGCCGTTCGCCGTGCCGGACGTGGTGAAGGTGTTCGTCGCCGTCGCCGTCGTCGAGGGCGGCCACCTCGCCCTCCGGGAATGATCGAGACCGAGGGGCTGGTCCACCGCTACGGCGAGGTCGCGGCCGTCGACGGCGTCTCGCTGTCGGTCGACGACGGCGAGGCCGTCGCGGTCGTCGGCGCCAACGGCAGCGGGAAGACCACGCTGGTCAGACACTTCGACGCGCTGCTGGAGCCCGACGAGGGGACCGTCCGCGTCGACGGCCGGGACGTGACCGAGGAGCCCGTCTACGCCCGGACGCGCGTGGGGATGGTGTTCCAGAACCCCCGCGACCAGTTCGTCGCGGGGACCGTCGGCGCCGACGTGGCGTTCGGCCCGGAGAACCTCGGGCTCGACCGGGCGGAGATCGACCGCCGGGTCGAGGAAGGGCTCGACGCGGTCGACATGAGTGGCCGCGGCGACGAGCGGATCGACCGCCTCTCCGGGGGCGAACAGGCGAGAGTCGCCATCGCGGGCGCGCTGGCGATGGAGCCCGACCACCTCGTGCTGGACGAGCCGCTGGTCGGGCTCGACCGGGCGGCCCGCGAGTCGGTGCTGACCCGCCTCGACGCGCTGTCGGCCGACGGGACCGGGCTCGTGGTTGTCACCCACGACCTGCGCGACGTGGTCGGGCTGGTCGGCCGCGTGGTCGGGATGGCCGACGGGCGGGTCGTGCTGGACGAACCGACGCCGGCGGCGCTGGACCGGCTGGACGAGGTCGGGGTTCGCGACCCGCGATGCTGACCTACGAGCCGGGCGACTCGCTCGCCCACGGGCTCGACCCGCGGGCGAAGCTCGCCGTCCAGTTCGGCCTCGCGGTCGCGGTGTTCGGCGACCCGACCGTGCGTGGGTTCGCGGTCGGCGGCGCGGTCGCCCTCGGCGCGCTCGCAGCCGGGCGGCTCTCCCCGTTGCGGGTAGTTCGGGCCTACTGGCCGGTCTTCCTGTTCCTCTCGGTCGGGCCGCTCGTCGGCGGCGCGGCCCTGGGCGAGCCGTGGTTCCGTGTCGGACCGGCCGTCGAGTCGCTGCGGTCGGTCGCCCGGGTCGTCCCGGTGGTGTTCGCCAGCGCCGTCTACGTGCGGACGACGCCCGTCCGGGAGACGCGGGCGGCCATCCAGCTGACGGTCCCGGGGAGGGTCGGCCGGCTGTTCGGCGTCGGCGTCGGGCTGGTCTTCCGCTTTTTCCCGGTGGTCCTGCGCGACGTGCGGGCGACCCGACGGGCGGTCCACGCGCGGGCGGGCGAGCGCCGGCCGCTCCGCGACCGCGTCGAGCGGATCCTGACCCGGAGCCTCCAGCGGTCCGTTCTGCGTGCCGACCGGCTGACGCTCGCCCTGCGGGCGCGCTGTTTCGCCTGGAACCCGACGCTCCCGGTGCTGGCGCTCCGGCGCCGGGACTACCTCGCGGCCGCCGTCGGCGTCGCGCTGGCGGCCTGGCCGCTGGTCGCCCGCGTTCCCGGAAGATTCATTCCGGTCGGGTAATAGGACTCGGACATGCACCCCGACTCGACCGAGCGGACGGCGACGGCCCCTCCGCGCTCGCGGCGCCGCTTTCTCGCCCTGACCGCAGCCGGCGTCGCCGGCCTGGCGGGCTGTTCGACCGAGATCGCGACGCCGACCGACGGCGGAAGCGGCGGCGATGGCAGCGACGGCGGTGGCGGCGACGACGGCGATAGCGGTGCGGACGGCAGCGACGGGTCCGACGGCGACGCGGGCGACGGCTCGACCGGCGACACGGCCACGCCGGAGTCGGTCGTCGGCCGCCCGATCGAGGAGTGGTCGGGCTACGACCCCGAGTGGGAGGCGCCGACGAGTTCGCCGCTGGATGCGACCCTCGGTACTGAGATCCTCGTCGAGAACCTGGAAGTCCCGTGGGACATCGCGTTCGCGCCCGACGGGGATATGTTCGTCACCGAACGCGTCGGTCGCGTCCTGCGGTTCGACGGCGAAGACGTGCGCACCGTCGCGGAGCCGGCCGGGGCCATCGACGCCGGCTCCATCGAACCGGGGTCGGACAAGCGACCCTGGTGGGTCAAGGGCGGCGAAGGGGGGACCCTCGGTATCGCCGTCCACCCGACGTTTCCGAACCCCTCGCACATCTTCGTCTACTACACGTACACGAACGACGAGGGGACGAAGTACAACAAGGTGGCCGCCTTCGACGTCGAGTCGGAGACCCCGGGCGAGCCGGTCAGGACGGTCGTCGACGAGATCCCCGCGAACAACTACCACAACGGCGGGCGGATCACCTTCGGCCCGCGCAACTACCTCTGGATCACCTGCGGCGACGGCGGCCAGCCCGATGCCGCCCAGGACCCCGGCAGCCTCGCCGGGAAGATCCTCCGCGTGACTCCCTCGGGCGACCCCGCGCCGGACAACCCCGACCTGGGCGACGACGCCGACCCCAGGGTGTTCACGTACGGCCATCGCAACCCCCAGGGGATCGTCTGGTTGCCCGACGGCACGCCGGTCGCCTCCGAGCACGGCCCCTCGGGCCGCGACGAGATCAACCGGCTGGTCGCGGGCGACAACTACAGCTGGCCCGAGGTGTACGAGCCCGACAACTACCCCGGCAGCGGCTTCCACCCGCCGCTGTTCAACACCCGCGCCACGAGCTTCGCACCCACGGGCTCGCTGTTCTACACCGGCGAGAAGGTGCCAGCCCTGCGGAACCGGATGGTCACCGGCGGGCTCATCAGCCAGCAGCTGATCGTCACGACGCTGACCCCCGAGGGCGGCGAACTCCCCCCGGCCGAGAACGCCTACGACCAGGTGACTGGCGACTGGGCGGACCAGGCCTACACCGCGACGGTCCACACGACGATGAAGAACGAACTCGGCCGGATCCGCCACGTCGAGCAGTCGCCCGACGGCGATGTCTACGTCATCACGTCCAACCGCGACGGCCGCGCGAAGGGGGAGTTCCCCCGCGAGCGCGACGACGTGCTCGTCCGGCTGACCCAGGAGTAGATATCACGGTCGAGTCGTCCCGGCCTCCGGTCAGTCCGCGGCCCGCTCGCCGCCGGTCGCGTAGGCGCGGGTCACGTCGACCAGCGCCTTCCGGTACTCGCTGTCGTCGGGGTCGCGGGCGAGCGTCCGGAACTGGCGGGTGAACGACGCCACGTCGATCTCCGGGGCGTCCTGGGCCGCCGCGTGCGCCAGGTCGTAGATCCGGTGGTCGTCGTCGACCAGGTCGTGCCGTTCGACCAGCCCGAGCGCGAACGCGGCGTTGACCGCGGTGATGTCCGGATCGGCCGCGGGAGTAAGCCGGTCCCAGGCGGGGGGATCCCGTGGTCGGTCGGCGACGGCGGCGGCGAGGCTGGATTCGAGGAAGGCCACGAGCTTGTCGGCCGGCGCGACCTCCAGCCACACGTCGTCGGCGTAGATGTCCTTCATGTGGTTGGCGATCTGGTAGCAGTGGGTGAGCTTCCGGCGCTCGACCGACCGGCCGGCCAGCGCGAGGAAGATGACTTCCTCCATCGACTGCGTGTGAGAGGGGTGGTCGCGCTCGTAGTGGTGCATATGCGCGAACTCGTGGAGCGCGAGTTCCCGCGCCATCGCCGACGTGGCCGCCTGCCGGGAGATGACGAACAGGTGGCTCTCCTCGTCGTGGCTCACGCGCGTCCGCTCGTCGGGGTCCTCGCGTATCTCGACGGTGACAGGCCGCTCCAGCGTCCGTTCGGTCTCGAACAGGTCGCGCGCCCCGAGAATCGGACCCTCCGGGCCGGGGCCGCGCACTCGCACGTCCATACGCTCTCTCCCAGGGTTTCCCCGAGTATTACTCTTGCGGGCGTTTGGCACGGTCCGGCCTCCGCCGCTGCGGGCGGAGAACTCGGGGGGCCGTGGGGAACTCGGGGATCCGAACGGTGTCCGCGTGTCGGCGGTTGCCGCACGCGAATGGAAACAGCACCCTTTTGACGCCCCCATTGATAGAGTGCCGTATAATGGGCCGACGTAAAAAGATCGTACAGGAATGTGAGACACTGATGGACAAGCCGGAGAACATCCGGAACATCGCCATCGCTGCTCACGTCGACCACGGCAAGACCACGCTGACAGACAACCTGCTCGCCGGCGCGGGCATGATCTCCGACGACACCGCGGGCGAGCAGCTCGCGATGGACACCGAGGAGGACGAGCAGGAGCGCGGGATCACCATCGACGCCGCGAACGTCTCGATGACCCACGAGTACGAGGGCACCAACCACCTCATCAACCTCATCGACACGCCGGGCCACGTCGACTTCGGCGGCGACGTGACCCGCGCGATGCGCGCCGTCGACGGCGCCTTGGTGGTCGTCGACGCTGTCGAGGGCGCGATGCCCCAGACCGAGACCGTCCTGCGCCAGGCGCTACGCGAGGGCGTCAAGCCGACCCTGTTCATCAACAAGGTCGACCGCCTGATCTCCGAGCTCCAGGAGGGGCCCGAGGAGATGCAGGAGCGTCTCCTGGCCGTGATCCGCGACGTGAACGAGCTCATCCGCGGGATGACCGAGGAGATGGACGACATCGACGAGGACTGGACCGTCTCCGTCGAGGAGGGCACCGTCGGCTTCGGGTCCGCCCTGTACAAGTGGGGCGTCTCGATGCCCTCGATGCAGCGGACGGGTATGGACTTCGGCGAGATCATCGACCTCGAACGGGCCGACAAGCGACAGGAGCTCCACGACCGGACGCCCCTGTCGGACGTCGTCCTCGACATGGTCTGTGAGCACTTCCCGAACCCCATCGACGCCCAGCCCCGTCGTATCCCGCGCATCTGGCGCGGCGACGCCGACTCCGAGGTCGCCGAGTCGATGCAGCTGGTCGACGAGGACGGCGAGGTCGTCATGATGGTCACCGACATCGGGATCGACCCCCACGCCGGCGAGATCGCCGCCGGCCGCGTCTTCTCGGGCACCCTCGAGAAGGGCCAGGAGCTGTACGTCTCCGGGACCGCCGGGCAGAACCGCGTCCAGTCGGTCGGCATCTACATGGGCGGCGAGCGCGAGGAGGTCGAGCGCGTCCCCGCCGGGAACATCGCCGCCGTCACCGGCCTCCGCGACGCCATCGCCGGCTCCACGGTCTCGAGCGTCGAGATGACCCCCTTCGAGTCCATCGAACACATCTCGGAGCCGGTCATCACCAAGTCCGTCGAGGCCCAGAACATGGACGACCTCCCGAAGCTGATCGAGACGCTCCAGCAGCAGGCCAAGGAGGACCCGACCATCCAGATCGAGATCAACGAGGACACCGGCGAGCACCTCATCTCCGGGCAGGGTGAGCTCCATCTCGAGGTCATCGGCCAGCGCATCGAGCGCAACCAGGGCATCCCGATCAACACCGGCGAACCCATCGTCGTCTTCCGCGAGGCGCCCCAGGGCGACTCCCGCGAGGTCGAGGGGATCTCCCCGAACCGTCACAACCGCTTCTACATCACCGTGACGCCGCTCGACGACGACATCGTCGAGGCCATCCAGCTCGGCGAGGCCTCCATGGACATGCCCGAACTGGAGCGCCGCGAGGCGCTCCAGGAGGCCGGCATGGACAAGGACACCTCCCAGAACGTCGAGCACATCCACAACACCAACGTCATCATCGACGACACGAAGGGGATCCAGCACCTCAACGAGACGATGGAGCTGGTCCTCGAAGGGATGGAGGAGGCGCTCAACGACGGGCCGCTGGCCGCCGAGCCGGTCCAGGGCTCGCTCATCCGCCTCCACGACGCGCGGCTCCACGAGGACGCCATCCACCGCGGCCCGGCCCAGGTCATCCCGGCCACCCGCCAGGCCATCCACAACGCCCTCATCGACGCCGAGGTGCGCCTGCTGGAGCCGATCCAGGAGGTCCGCATCGACGTACCCAACGACCACATGGGCGCCGCTTCCGGCGAGATCCAGGGCCGTCGCGGCCGCGTCGACGACATGTACCAGGAGGGCGACCTCATGGTCGTCGAGGGCGTCGCGCCCGTCGAGGAGATGATCGGCTTCTCCAGCGACATCCGCTCGGCCACCGAGGGACGGGCCTCCTGGAACACCGAGAACGCCGGCTTCCAGGTCATGGCCGACAACCTCCAGCGCGAGAAGATCATGGAGATCCGCGAGCGCAAGGGCATGAAGCAGGAACTGCCCGAGACGGTCGATTACATCTAACGGCCGTCTAGTCCTCTCGCCCGTTCTCGACTTTTCGCGCCGCTCCGTCGCCAGTCCCGTCGTACTCTACGACTCGTGGCAGAAACGGACCGTCGGAGAACGGGTTATTCCGCTGTCTCCCGCGCCTTCGAGGCGGCGGCACCGCATCGTTTACCCCACCAGGTCGCGGTAGATCGCCCGGTAGTCGTCGGTCCCGTCGACGCGCTCGTCGAAGCGCACGTCGCCGTCGGCGAGGACGGTCAGCCGGTCGAGCGACGGGCCGAAGGCGTCGAGGTGGTGCGTCGAGACGACAACCGTCCGGCCGTCGCCGCAGTAGTCGGCGACGAACCCGACCACCCGGTCGCGGGCGGCGTCGTCGAGCTCGTCCAGCGGCTCGTCGAGCAGGACGAAGGTCGGCCGGCGGACGAACGCCAGCGCCACGTCGAGCAGGCGCTGGTAGCCGCCCGAGAGGTCGCCGGCGACGCGGTCGCGCACGTCGTCGAGACCAAGGTCCGCGCGGACGGTCGCAAGCCAGTCGTCGCCGGCCTCGCCCATGGCGGCGAACACCCGCAGGTTCTCGTCGACGGTCAGGTCGGGGTAGACGCTCGGCGTCTGGAAGCCGCAGCCGATCCGGCCCTCCGGACGGGTGATCGTCCCCGCGGTCGGCCGGTCGAGACCGAGCACGAGCGCTAGCAGCGTCGACTTGCCCGAGCCGTTCGGGCCGACCAGCGCGTGCAGGTCGCCGGCCTCGATCCGCAGGTCGACGCCGGCGAGCGCGGTGACGCCGTCGTAGCGCCTGACCACGCCGCCGAGCCGGATCTCGTCCGAGCGGTCGCGCTGGGACTCCCCACCCGCTGTGCCGTCACCCATCGCGACCCCTCCGCTCGTAGAGGACGACGGCGCCCGCGAGCCAGCAGAGAGCGACGAGGGCCACGCCGCCCAGCAGGAGCAGGCGGTCGGTGAACAGGCGAGGGGACAGCCCCTTCAGCGCGACCGCGCGGACGACGACCGTCGCGTGGTAGACGGGGCTCCAGCCCGCGATAGCCCGGCGGACGGCCGAGAAGAACCCGGTCGGGTAGACCGGGTTCGAGAAGGCGACGACCGCCCCCAGCAGCGCGACGTTGACGAACCGGCCGGCGACGGAGAAACGGGTGAGAAAGGAGACGCCGAGGCTCACCGCGACGAGTGCGGTACCGACCAGTCCGAGGACGCCGAGCGCTGCCGGGTCGAGGAGGGTCACCCGATAGCCCAGCGCGGCGCCGGCCAGTCCCATGCTGGCGACGGCGGCAGCGCCGAGCGCGGCGAACAGCGCGGCCTTGGCGGCGAGCAGTGCCCACAGCGACGACTCCACGCGCACGCGGTCGAACACGCGCCGCTCGCGGGCGAGGTGGTAGGGGACGTAGGTGAACGCGTAGACCGCCAGCAGATAGACCAGACCGGTCGCGAAGAGGAACTCCGGGAGCGTCCGCTCGGCGCCGACGACCCGCCGCTCGACGGTGACCGTCGACGGGAACACGCCCGCCCGCTCGCGGAGCGTCCCCGTCACCGCCCGCGAGGGCTCGACGTAGGTCACCATCCCGCCGTCGACGGCCAGCGAGAGCGTGACGTTCGCGCCCGACTCGTAGAGGCCGTGGCCGACGGTGAGGACGCCGTAGACACGCTCCCGGTGGAGCGCGGTCGTCGCGGCGGCCGGCGAGTCGAACTGTCGCGGGGCCGAGACCGTCCGCGCGAGCCCGGCGACGGCCTGCAGTTCGTCCTCCGTCACGGTGTCGTCGGCGGGCGCGACGGCCACCGGCACGTCCTGGGGGACCGTCCGGTCGAACCCCGCGGTGGCGACGCCGAACAGGGCCGGCGCCAGCAGGAAGACGACGGCGACGGCCCGCCAGTTGCGGCGGAGCCAGAACAGTTCCTTCTCGAGGAGCGGTGCGACCATTCGGGAAAAGCGAGACGGGGGGCCGTCTTAAACGCTCTGTGCTGCGGCCGCGGCCGCGGTCGTCCCCGACGCGACGCCGGTCGCCGCGCCGCTCTGACCGCCGGTCAGGATGTCCGCGTACCAGCGGATGAGCGTCTCGGCGGTCTCGATGTCCGTCTGCCGCGAGACGGTGACCGTCGTGTCGTCACGGGTCACCTCGGTCGCGCGGAGCTCGGATTCGAGCGTCTCGTTCTGGATGGCGCCCGCCTGGATGGAGATGAACCCCTGCGCGAGGTCCTTCACGTCCCGGGCGGTGTCCGTCGAGTTCGTCATGATGCGCGACTCGGTACCCAGGGTCTCGCCGTCGTCGGCGATGTAGTAGGTCCCCGAGGTGATGTGGAGGTCGTTGTACGCCTCGGCGTACGCGGTGACGTTCAGGCCGGTCGACTGGCCCATCGTCTGGTTGATCCGCGTGACGTTGACGTTCTGGGAGGTCTGGGCGTACCGGAGGTAGCCGTCGCGGGTGCTGTCGAACGCGCGGCGCAGGTCGCCGTCGACGGGGTCGGCGTCGCCGACCTCGACCTGGACCGTGTCGTTGACCGCCTGCTCGGTCCCGAAGGCGTACTCGCCGTCACCGAGGACGGCGACCCACTGGTCGGGCTCGGGCGGGCCGAAGGTCGTGACGTTCTCCTCCTCGCGCGGCTCGGGCTTGTAGACGGTCACGCCGTCGACCGTCGTGTTCCGGTAGGATCGGTTGGTGTTCTCCTCGACCGCGTCGACCACGTCGGACTTCGCCCAGTCGGCCTCGACGATGGCGCCCTGGTAGGGCGGCGACGTGAAGTTCTCCTGGCGCTGGCTGAACGTGATGACCTGCTCGGCCGCGCGCGGGTCGAGGCCGGTCTCGTTCTCGACCTCGTCGAACGCGCCCGTCAGGTTCGCCGGGACCATCTCGACCGGCGACGGGGCGGTCTCCATCCCGTCCATCGTCTCGTTGTCGGCGGGCGTCGACTGGTTCGTCGAGCCGACGGTGGCGTTGTAGCCGGTCGCGTAGAGGCGCTCGGCCGTGTCGGACTCGATGACGCTCGCGTCGAAGACGGCGACGCTGTCGACGCCGTCGGGGACCGACTCCAGCAGGGCGGAGTCCCGGGAGTCCGTGACGCCGTCGAGCGCGCCCATCTGTGCCGCGGCGACGCCGCCGACCGCGAGGAACGCGACGACGACGACCGCCTTGGCCGCTGTACTGCTCAGTGTGCCTGTCGGTATGGAGGGCATTCCGTCCGGCACTACACGGACGTGTCAGTAATAAGTATCGGTCGTCCACGGGCGCCGACACGTCGGGCCCCGCGGCGGCTGGTGGCGACCCGGAGGGCGACGACCACCGAGGGGGACGGACGACCGGAATGGCCGGATTGATATAGCCGCCCCCTGTGACGTTCCCCTAATGAGCGCACGCGAGCGCACCGGGGAGGTGATCGGGCGATGAGCGACTCGACCGACGAGGTGCGAGCCTACACAGTTCGGCTCGAACTCGTCGACGAGCCGGGCGAGCTCCTGCGGGCGCTGGGCCCGATCGCCGACAACGGCGGGAACCTCCTCTCTATCTTCCACGAGCGGGGGAACCTGACGCCGCGCGGGCACATCCCCGTCGAGGTCGACCTGGAGGCGACGCCCGAGCGGTTCGACGAGATCGTCGACGCGCTCCGCGACGCCGGAATCAACGTCATCCAGGCCGGCGCGCAACACTACAGCGAGTCGCTGACCATCGTCCTCTCGGGCCACATCGTCGACAGCGACCTCTCTCACACCCTCTCGCGCATCCGCGAGACGACCGAGGCGACGGTGACCGACCTCTCGCTGTCGGCACCCGAGGGGACCGAGGACGTGTCGAGCGCGCGCCTGCGGCTGGCCACCGAGGAGGGGGAGACGGAGTCGACCCTGGCGGCACTGCGCGAGATCGCCGCGGAGAAGGACCTGCGGCTGGTCGAGCCGCTCACGGCGGGTGATGCGGCGTGAGACTCGCCGTGCTGGGCGCCGGCGCCGTCGGCGCCTCGGTCGCGGAGCTGGCCGCCGACTACGGCCACACCGTCACCGCGCTGGCCGACTCCTCGTCGGCCGCCGTCGACCCCGAGGGGATCGACGTGGCGACCGCGCTGGAGTCCAAGCGGACCGACGGCGTCGTCGGGAGCGCCGACCCCGAGGACGCGCTCGACGGCGCGTACGACGTTCTCGTCGAGGCGACGCCGACGACGCTGGGCGACGCCCAGCCGGGCTTCGGCCACGTCCGGACGGCCCTGGAGCGGGACCGACACGTCGTCCTCGCCAACAAGGGCCCGGTCGCCGAGCGCTACGGGGAGGTGCGCGAACTCGAACGCGACAGCGAGGGACAGGTACTCTTCGAGGCGACTGTCGGCGGCGCGATGCCCGTGCTGTCGACCATCGACGACTTCGACCCCGACCACATCACGGCCGCCCGCGGCGTCCTCAACGGGACGGCGAACTTCATCCTCACGCGGATGGCCGCCGAGGGGCTGGACTACGAGCACGTCCTCGCGGAGGCCCAGGACCTCGGCGTGGCGGAGGCCGACCCGGCCTTCGACGTGGAGGGGACCGACGCCGCGCTGAAGTGCGTCATCGTCGCGAACGTCCTCGCGGGGAACGGCCGCGAGTACACCCTCGACGACGCCGAGGTGCAGGGCATCGAGGACATCCCCGGGAGCGCGCTCGACCTGGCGACCGAGGACGGCCGCACCGTCCGACTCATCGGTGAGGTCACCGCCCAGGGCGAGGTGCGCGTCGGCCCGCGGCTCGTTCCCGAGAACGGCACCCTCGCCGTGACGGGCACCGAGAACATCGTCCAGCTGGAGACCGAGCACGCCGGCCGGCTCAACATCTCCGGACGCGGTGCCGGCGGGCCCGAGACCGCGACCGCGGTGCTGGCCGACGTGGGACGACTGGACCGCGACTGACCGCCCCCGGTGACCCGTTCTCCGCGCTCTTGCCGACCGTCAACCGCCACTGGCTCGGTCCCGACCGCCGACCGGCGCCTGTTCGTCGTGATCCCCGGGGCGAGGGCGCGAGCCGCGGTCCGTGAGAGCGGTTGGCAAATCGCAAGACGGCGAGCGGATCGCGTGGAGTCGCTATCGAAATGGTTTTAACACTAACCGCCAAAGGATTCCCACATAGCGCCTCTGCGCGTGAGATACAATGAGTGAGGACAAACCGCACCAGAACCTGGCCATCATCGGCCACGTAGACCACGGGAAGAGCACACTGGTCGGGCGACTGCTGTACGAGACAGGCAGCGTCCCCGAGCACGTCATCGAACAGCACAAGGAGGAAGCCGAGGAGAAGGGCAAGGGCGGCTTCGAGTTCGCCTACGTCATGGACAACCTCGCCGAGGAGCGCGAGCGCGGGGTCACCATCGACATCGCCCACCAGGAGTTCGACACCGACGAGTACTTCTTCACCATCGTCGACTGTCCGGGCCACCGCGACTTCGTGAAGAACATGATCACGGGCGCGTCCCAGGCGGACAACGCCGTGCTCGTGGTCGCCGCGGACGACGGCGTCCAGCCCCAGACCCAGGAGCACGTCTTCCTGGCCCGCACGCTGGGCATCGGCGAGATGATCGTCGCCGTCAACAAGATGGACCTGGCCGACTACGAGGAGGGCCGCTACCACGAGGTCGTCGAGGAGGTCGAGGACCTGCTCAACCAGGTCCGCTTCGACACCGAGGACGCGAAGTTCATCCCGGTCTCGGCCTTCGAGGGCGACAACGTCGCCGAGCGCTCGGAGAACATGGACTGGTACGACGACGAGATCCTCCTGGAGGCGCTCAACGAGCTGCCGGAGCCGGAGCCGCCGACGGACGCGCCGCTCCGACTCCCCATCCAGGACGTCTACACCATCTCCGGCATCGGGACCGTCCCGGTCGGACGCGTCGAGACGGGCATGCTCAACACGGGCGACAACGTGAGCTTCCAGCCCTCCGACGTGGGCGGCGAGGTCAAGACCATCGAGATGCACCACGAGGAGGTCCCGCAGGCCGGCCCCGGCGACAACGTCGGGTTCAACGTCCGCGGCATCGGCCAGGACGACATCCGCCGCGGTGACGTCTGTGGCCCCGCTGACGACCCGCCGTCGGTCGCCGAGACCTTCCAGGCCCGCATCGTCGTGATGCAGCACCCGTCGGTCATCACCGCCGGCTACACCCCGGTCTTCCACGCTCACACGGCCCAGGTCGCGTGTACCATCGAGTCCATCGACCAGAAGATCGACCCCGCGACCGGCGAGGCCGAGGAGGAGAACCCGGACTTCATCCAGAACGGCGACGCCGCCGTCGTCACCATCCGCCCGCAGAAGCCGCTCAGCATCGAGTCGGCCAACGAGATCCCCGAGCTGGGGAGCTTCGCCATCCGCGACATGGGTCAGACCATCGCGGCCGGGCAGGTCATGCAGGTCAACGAGCGCGAGTAACTCATGCAGCAAGCACGCGTCAGGCTGGCCGGCACCAGCCCCGAAGACCTCGACTCGATCTGCGGCGAGGTCCGCGACATCGCCAACAAGACCGGCGTCGAGCTGTCGGGGCCGATCCCGCTGCCGACCAAGACGCTCGAGGTGCCCACCCGCAAGTCCCCCGACGGCGAGGGGACGGCGACGTGGGAGCACTGGGAGATGCGCGTCCACAAGCGGCTCATCGACATCGACGCCGACGAACGCGCGCTGCGCCAGCTGATGCGGATCCAGGTCCCGAACGACGTCTCCATCGAGATCGTCCTCGAGGACTAGAGGGGTCGGCGGCTCCCGCCGCCGCTGTCACCGGGCGCCCCGCGGCGCCGCCGTGTGACCGATTCCCGAAGCCGCTCTCACGCGCAGGACTTATCCCCTCTGCGCTGCGAGCGAACAACGCGGGCTCGTAGATCAGTGGCAGATCGCTTCCTTCGCAAGGAAGAGGCCCGGGGTTCAAATCCCCGCGAGTCCACTACCATCTTTTTGCGGACGGGGTTTCCTCGCGAGCCGGAGGCTCACCGGACGGTCCCGTCGCGGGACAGCGGAGTGACCCCGGAACTCCGATCCAGATTGCCGGTTCGCTTCCGAGTACGTCCCACCCGCTTGTCACACCCGTCGTTCGGCCCACGCGGCAACTTCCCTCGGCTGCCGACTGCGGGACCGCCGATCCCCCGAAAGACCAGTATCATTATATAAATTTTCGGCCCGTTCCCGAATCGCCGGACCGGAGTGCACTCCGCCACCGTCCACCCGATTGTATAAGAACAATTATACACATGGGTCCGAACTCGCAGTCGACGACGAGCGGGGAGGGGTAGCCCTGATCTCCAGCCGAAACCCCCGATCGCTTCCACTGCAGATCCGACCGCTATCGCCCGATTTCGGACGGGTCGGAACTACTTTCACTGCGGTCCACCTACGTTTAAGAGGGACTCGCCGTATGACACGGAACGCGCGACTACACACCCGAAGAGGCACGTAGCGACGCGACCACTCGGGTTTCGAACACGTGAAGCGAGCGACGAATACCCGCAAACCAAAGGGTTATTTGGGACCCAGACAAACAGAATTTCCGTCACAGATGATAGGTATGAGGCCACAGCGGACACGCTCTCGATCCGGCGCCGGTTTCGGTCGCGGGAGGGGTACGACACATGAGTAGCGGGGATCTCGGGGTCGACGACGTCGACCTGCCGATCAAGCGCACCGAGGGGGAGACGCTCGAGGAGCGGCTCACGGGCAACGCGTACCACAACATTCTGCCCGCGCGCTACCTCCGCAAGGACGCCGACGGGGAACCGATCGAGGAGCAGGAGGACCTGTTCGAGCGGGTCGCGAAGAACATCGCGCTCGCGGAGGCCGTCTACGAGGCCGAGAAACGGGACGTGGAGGTCACGGTCACGCCCGACCAGCTCAAGCCCGACCACCCGCGCCGCGACGAGCTGGCCGAGGAGGTCTTCGGCAAGGGGACGACGGCCGACGACGACGCCGAGACGACCCTCGACCAGTACAACGTCAACAAGTTCGCCTACGAGACGGTCGTCCCGGAGCTGCCCGACGAGGTACGGGACCACGTCGAGGCGACGGCCGACGAGTTCCAGACCCTGATGGAGGATCTCTCCTTCATGCCGAACTCGCCGACGCTGATGAACGCCGGCGACGAACTCCAGCAGCTGTCGGCCTGTTTCGTCGACTCGCCGGCGGACGACATCGACGACATCCACCAGACCGCCAAGGAGGCCGCGCAGGTCTTCCAGTCCGGCGGCGGCATGGGCTACGCCTTCTGGCGGCTGCGCCCGTACGGGGACGCGGTCGGCTCCACGGGGGGTATCGCGTCGGGGCCGATCACCTTCATGCGGACGTTCGACCAGATGTGCGAGACCATCGCGCAGGGCGGCGCCCGCCGGGGCGCACAGATGGGCGTCATGCGCGTCTCGCACCCGGACGTGATCCAGTTCATCCACGCCAAGAACAAGGACGTCTCGCTGGCGCACACGCTCCGGCTGAATGACCCGGACGACTTCACGCACAACTCCTTCGCCGACGCCCTGGAGGAGGCCCGGGAGCTCATCGACGAGGACGGCAAGGTGCCGAAACACCTCCGCAACGCCGTCGAGGGCCACCTCTCGAACTTCAACATCTCCGTCGGGATCACCGACGGCTTCATGGACGCGGTGAAGGCGGACGAGGAGTTCACGTTCACCAACCCGCGGACCGAGGAACCCCACGTCGCCACCGAGGAGACCAAGGAGCTCTACGAGATGTTCGACCTCGGCGAGCACGTCGAGGTCGGCGAGGTGCTGTCGGTCCCGGCCCGGAAGGTCTGGGACCGCATCGTCGACGGCGCCCACGAGAACGGCGAACCGGGCGTCATCTACCTCGAACGCGTCAACAAGGAACACTCCTTCGACGTGGAGGAACACCCCGACCACCGCATCCTCGCGACGAACCCCTGCGGCGAGCAGCCCCTCGAGGAGTACGAGGCCTGTAACCTCGGGCACATCAACCTCTCGACGCTCGCGGCTCAGGACGCGCCGGACTGGCGCGTCTGGTCGGCGGAGCACGCCGACGAGTACGACTCGCTGGAGGAGACCGTCGACGCGTTCCTGCAGGAGGCCATCGACTTCGAGGCGTTCGACCACCGCATCGAGATGGGGACCCGCTTCCTCGAGAACGTGGTCACGATGTCGGACTTCCCGGTCCCGAAGATCGAGGAGACCGTCCGGGAGATGCGCAAGATCGGCCTCGGCATCATGGGCCTGGCGCAGCTGTACATCCAGCTGGGCATGAAGTACGGCGACGACGCGTCCAACGAGGTCGCCCGCCAGCTGATGCGCCACATCAACCACGGCTCGAAGTGGGCCAGTCACGAACTCGCCCAGGAGCGGGGCACCTTCGAGGAGTGGGACAACTCGAAGTTCGCCGACCCCACCGAGTACCGCGAGTGGTTCGAGAAGCAGACCGGCCTCGACGCCGACGAGTGGGACGACGGGTTCGCGCTGCGCAACCACAACACGACGACCATCGCCCCCACCGGGACCACCTCGATGATCGGAAACACCACCGGCGGGTGCGAGCCCATCCCGAACGTCGCCTACTACAAGAACGTCTCCGACGACGTCCAGGGCGACGAGATGCTCGTCGAGTTCGACGACTACTTCCTCCGCGTCCTGAAGGCCAACGACATCGATGTCGACGCCGTCAAGAAGGAGGCCGAGCGTCAGATGGCGAACAACGAATACGGCGGCATCGAGGGACTCGCGACCGTCCCCAACGAGATCGGCGAACTGTTCGTCGTCACCTCGGACCTGAGCGGAAAGGACCACGCGGGCGTCCAGGTCGCTTGCCAGGAGGGCGTCGACTCCGCCATCTCGAAGACGGTGAACGCGCCCTACGACGCGACGCTGGAGGACACCAAGGACGTCTTCGAGTACATCTACGACCACGGCGGCAAGGGCGTCACCTACTACCGCGACGGCACCCGCTCGAAGCAGGTCATCACTACGCGCGCGAAGAACACCGACTTCTCCGACGAGGGCGACGTCTCGGTCGAGGAGATCCTCAGCCGGATCGAGGAGACGCTGGACGGGCTCGACGACTTCTTCGAACACGAGGCGGTCCGGGCCGAGATCGAAGAACACGTCTCCGAGATGGTCACGACCGAGCCAGCCGAACCGGTCACGCCGGAGACCGACGACGGCGTCTACGCTCAGAAGCGCTCGCGGCCGGACGTGCTCCACGGCGTCACCCAGCGCATCGACACCGGCTACGGGAAGCTCTACGTCAACATCAACGAGGACCCCGAGGCCGAGCGGCCGTTCGAGCTGTTCGCCAACATCGGCAACTCCGGTGGGTTCACCGCCTCCTTCACCGAGGCGCTGGCCAAGACCATCTCGACGGCGCTGCGCGCGGGCGTCGACCCCCGCGAGATCGCCGACGAGCTGCAGGGCATCCGCAGTCCGAAGGTCGCCTGGGACAAGGGCGAGCAGATCCAGTCCATCCCGGACGCCATCGGCACGGCCCTGCGGCGCTACCTCGACGACGAGATCGACAAGGGTTACCCCCAGCAACAGACGCTGGAGGAGACTGCCGAGGAACGCGACGCGCGTCGCGCCGCCGAGAGCGCGGGCGAAGACGACAGCAACCCCAACCAGGACGTGGGGACCGTCGAACCCGAGACTGACGGCGGTGCGTCCGTCTCGATGGACGCTAGACCCGGCAGCGACGCCGGCGAACCCGGTCCCGAGGCGGACCAGGTCGAGGGCGACCAGCAGCAACTGATCGACGCGGGCGAGAGTCCGGAGTGTCCGGAGTGTTCGTCGCTGTCGCTGTACTACTCCGAGGGCTGCAAGACCTGCGAGTCCTGCGGCTGGTCGGAGTGTTGAGTCGGTAGATAGACCCAACGGACGGGGCCGGTCCGGACACGCCGTCCGCCGGCCGGCGTCCGTTCCCGTGACGCTCCCGATCTGCGCGCTTTTACTCGCCGTCCACGCCGTCGAGTCGCCGGTGTGGGCGACGCTCGGGTTCACCCCCGTCAGACCGCTGTTCGTCGCGGCCGCCCACAAACCGCACGACGGGCGAGTGGACTGGCGAGACGGCGTGGCCGTGGACCGCATCGGGGCTGCGGTGCTCGCGCGTCGGCCGGTGCTGGGCCTTCCGGTCGCAGTTCCGGACGCGGATCGCTACGGCCACCTCCGGGGCGCGTTCGGCGTGGCCGCCGAGCCGCTCGGGTGGACCGCGGAGTGGGCGGCCGCGCCGCCCGGGCGCCGTCGCGGCCGAAGTATTGATCTGATCGGGGACCGAACGGGACTGACGTGAGCGATAGACGCTGCCCGCGCTGCGAGGAACGACTCTACGAGCGCCACTGCAAGTACGTCTGTCCGAACCACGGGCCGATCTACGACTGTTCGGACCCGTTTGTCTGATACGGATTATCGCAAGCGTTTACCGGGTCGACCGCACGGAGTCGTGCGGTCGATCCCGGAATGTCTTGCAACAATCCGTATGAGAGGGGCTATCGCGGACTGTGTCCGGGCAGCGGCGACCGCCTTGGGGCGTCCCGGTACATCGCGACGACGATCCCTACTCCGATTCCTCGACGACGACGACGCCCGCGCTCCCGTGGACGGGACAGCGGACGAGGTACGCGCCCGGCGACTCGAAGGCGTGTTCGAACGTGTGAGCCGTCCCCGCGAGGCGGTCGCTCTCGACGACGCCGTCGTCGCCGACGACCTGGTGGGGCTGTTCGTCGTCCCAGAACCAGACGACGTTCCCGCCGGCGGCGACGCGGACGGCGACGGGGTCGAAGTGCGGGTCGTCGCCGCCGACGCGGATCAGCGGGTTCCGTTCCCGCTCGAACTGCAGGATCTCGAGGGTGGCGTCCTCGGGTTCGGTAACGGTCTCTTCGGCCCCGTCGGCGAGTCGGACCGTTTCGAGCGTGACCTTCGCTGTGCCGTGCTTGCCGGCCGAAGACGAGCTGGTCTCGGAGACGAAATAGCGGTCGCCGTCGATGTGGGCGACCGCGCCCTCCTCGACGTCGCCGAACTCGCTCTCGATCGCGTCCATAGTCGGGGATCGGCCGGTCGAAATAAATACGTACTGTTGCGGAAACCCTTTTCCAGCGGTGGCGTCGACTGGGGGTATGGAGCCGGTAGTCTGTTCGTGGAGCGGGGGCAAGGAGAGCGCGCTCGCGCTGGACGAGATCCGGAACGGGGCGACGCTCGAAGTCGCGGAGTTGATGACGACGGTCGGCGCGTGGCACGACCGGTTGAGCATCCACGGGGTCCGACTGGCGCTGATCGAACGCCAGGCCGACGCCATCGGCGTCCCCCTCGACGTCGTCCGGATCCCCAAGGGGTGTGACGGCCGGGCGTACACCGAACTGATGACGGACACCTTCGCCCGGTACGACGACCGGGGGATCGAGCGGCTGATCCTCGGGGACGTCTTCCTCGACGACGAGGACGACTACCGGGGGGAGGCCCTCGACCGGACCGGCGTCTCGACGTACTGCCCGTTACACGACAGGGAGACGGACGCTCTGATCGAGCAGTTCCTCGACTCGGAGTACGAGGCAGTGACCGTCGCCGTCGACGGCGACCTCGGGCGTGAGTTCGTCGGCCGCCGCCTCGACGAATCGTTCGTGGCCGACCTCCCCGCGGCCGCCGACCCGGCCGGCGAGGACGGCGAATACCACACTTTCGTCTACGACGGCCCGACGTTCGACGAGCCGGTCGCCTTCGAGACCGGGCAGATCACCGAGCGCGAGGTCGGCGACGGGACGATCACCTACTGCGACCTGGTCCCGACCGAGGACGGGGCGCCCGGAGTCTGACCGGCCACCGGAACCGGCCGCTCAGGACCGCCAGTCGACGAACCGGGAGAGGTAGTCGTAGGCGGCGCCGCTCCTCCCGTCGGGCAGCTCCACGTACTCGACGCGACCGTCGCCGTCGACGAGGGTCTCGTACAGCTCTCGGGACTGTTCGGCCGGGACGCGGCCGTTCCCGGGCGTACAGAGGACTGCCAGGGGCACGTCCACGTCCGTCCAGCCGGGACGCGGGCTCCGTTCGCGCCGTACCGCTCTGGTATCGTTGTCGCCCAGCAGATCGCTGACACGGTGTTCGATCCGGTCGCTAACCTCGGCAGCCTCGTCATCGTCGTCGATCTCGGTATCCTCGCCATCGTCGTCGATCTCGGTATCCTCGCCATCGTCGTCGATCTCGGTATCCTCGCCATCGTCGTCGAACATCAGGTCGGATATCCCGTCCCACGCGACGCCGCCGGCGTACCGGTCGGGGTAGTTCCGCAGTTGCACGAACACGCTGTACCCGCCGTAGAACCGCCCGAAGACGACGACCTGATCGGCGTCGACGCCCTCGCGGTCGGCCAGCCACTCGGCGGCGGCCGCGATGTCGACCTGGTCGTCCCGACCGAAGCCGCCGTGCAGATCCGGCTGATCGGCACCCAGGTAACCGCTGGACCCCCGCTGGTTGACCCTGAAAACCGTCAGGCCCTGTCCGGCCAGGTACTGCGTTCCGGTGTCGAACTCCAGCCTAGTCCGATGGTCGGGGCTGTCGTCGATCCAGAGGACAGGGGGGGTCTCCGACTCGGCGCCGTCGGCTTCGCCGTCCGGATCGTAGAGGAGACCGCCGACGCGCGGCAGGTCCGTATCCCCCTCGACGTACGTCGGTTCGTCCCCGTCGGTCGACACCGCGAACGACTCGTGAGTCGGTTCGACGAGGCCGTCCGTGTCGGTCTCGCCGCGATCGAACAGCCGCGTGTACTCGCCGCTCGCGTGGTCGTACTCGTAGAGCCTGGTCTTCGTCGTGGGCGTGCGACGCTCGACGAGATATCGGTCCGCACCGAGGCTGGCACCGTACCCCTCCCCGGCGAAGTCGGCGACCCCACCGCCGCCGCCGACGGCCACGACCGACGGGTCGGCGTCGATGTCGTCGTAGACGACCGGTACCAACCCTGCGCCGTGGGTGACCCGCTCGCCCAGCACGCGGTCGGGGCCGTCGAACTGGAGGGCCCGCTCCTCGTGGTCGTCGCTCCCGATCCACGTCCGCTCCCCTGGGAGCGGTCCGTCACCGTTACGCCATCCGTCGGGCAGGTCGACGATCCCGACCCCTTCGCTGTCGACCACGGAGTCCGAGATCAACAGTCGATCGGTCCCGTCGACGGCGATCCAGTCCCGGACGCCGGCCGCGTCCTTGGCCGTCTCCAGTTCGCGTCGGCTTCCCGGTGCAGCGGTGGCGGTCAGGTAGACACTCGACTCCTCCTTCGGATGCGAGTCGGGCGGCGAGAGCGTGTACGCCACGAACTCGCCGTCGGGCGACGCCTTGGCACCCAGGAGCGGTCTCTCGGTCGAAACTAACCGCGTCGTCTCCCCCGTCGCTCCCTCGTACCAGTAGAGTTCGCTGCCGTCGTCGCTCTCGCAGGCGAACAACAGCCCTTCCCCGTTCACGTGCGTTATCCGACAGGACCCTCGCTGGACAACGACAGGACGGAGCGAATCGCCGTCGACGGCGTAGATATCGTCGGCGCGTTCGTCCGCCCGACTGTAGTGGACGAACAGTTCGCCCTCGCTCCAGGCGCCCCCCTCGACGCCGGTCGGGCCCCACGCGGGGAAGCGGGCCCGGTCGATATCGCGGTCCGTCTCGAACGGCGAGCGCGGCCCGACGTCGGGGTTGGCGCGGTTGCCGTCCCGTATCAGCGACAGGGTACGCAACCGAGTGTCGTCGGCGTGAGAGTGAAAGGCGACCGTGACTTCGCCGCTCTCGGGCTCGTGGGACGCGACGGAGTTGTTCGTGGCCGGGAGCGACCGGAGTTCCCGGAGGGACAGCCCGTGAGTCATGTCGGTGATAGTGACATATTCGATCCCAGATTATAAGCCTTCGTGAAGCGGTGGGGCCCCGGGTTCTCGGGCCGCGTCACTGCCTGGGGGCGTTCTCGCGGACGAAGTCGACCGTCTCTTCCAGGGGGGTCCCGGGCGTGAATATCTCCTCGACACCGAGGTCCCGCAGGTGGTCGTGGTCCGAGACGATCCCCCCCACGATGATGAGCGTGTCGTCGAAGGCGTCGTACTCCTTCAGGTGGTCGATGATCTTCGGGACGTGGGTGTGCTCGGCCCCGGAGTGGATGGAGATACCGACGACGTTCACGTCCTCCTGGACCGCCATCTGTGCGATCTCCTCCGGCGTCCGGTGGAGGCCCGAATAGATAACCTCGAAGCCGGCGTCCCGAAACGTTCGCGCCACGACATTCGCCCCCCGGTCGTGCCCGTCGAGGCCGACTTTTGCGACCAGCACACGAATGGGTGGGCTCTTTTGTTCGGGTACCATAGTGACCGAGTTAGAACGGAGATAGTCGCGGCCGCCGTTTATGCTCTTCGCCGGTCGTCGAAGTACTAAAATAGCTCTGTCTCTGCCAGTGTACCTGTGAGGGACCGAAGAACCGATATCATGGTTGCAGCGATCGCGAATTCGTGATCCCCACCGCGTCTCTCGAACGGGAGAGCGGCTTCCCCGGTCCAGAGGGGGCGCAGACCGCGGCGGGCCACCGGCAGGAACTGGTCGACGCCGACGAGCGTCCGGAGTGTCCCGACCGCGGCTCGCTGTCGCTGTACTACGCCGAGCGCCGTGAGACCCGCGAGTCCTGCGGCCGGTCGGAGTGGTGAGGGATGGACGAAGCCCCCGCGTTGTCGCGGGGCCGCCGCTGGCTGCGGACCGTTCCGACGACGCTCGCTCTCTGTGGTCTCTTCGTCTTCGTCTTCGCAGCCGAGTGGTACGTCTGGGAGCGGTTCGGATACGCGGCGTTCGTCGCGCTGTTCGTCGCGACGCCCGAGCCCTCGGTCGGGTGGCTGCTCGCGCCGCTGGCGCACCTGCCGACGGACCCGCGCCACCTCGTTTCGAGCGTCGTGCAACTGCTCCTGTTCGGCGGCGTCGTCGAGCGCCGCCTGGGGCGCCGGCGCTTCCTGGCGCTCGCCGCGGTGTCGGGGCTGGTGACGACGGGCGCGCAGGTCGCCTGGTACGTCGCGCTCGGTGCGTCGGGTCGCGTGGCGGGGACGCTCGGCGCCAGCGGGGTCGTCCTCGCGATGACGGCGCTGGTCGTCGTCGACAGCGTCCGCTACCGGGTCGCGATCGGCGACTGGCACGGCGAGTTCACCCCGCTGTGGGTCTTCTTCGGCGCCGTCATCGCCGGCCAGGCCGTCTTCGGCCTGCTGGCGCTCGCGGCCGGGAGCGCGCAGGTCGGCGTCGTCGGGCACCTGACCGGCGTGGTGATCGGCCTCGGCGTCGGCCTCGCTCGGCCGACTAGCGCCGTCCTGCTGTCGGGCGACTAGTCGGCCTGACGCCGGGGACGACCGGAGAACAGGACTCAAGCGCGCCTCATCCGATCGTCGGGTATGAGCGGCGGCGGCCGACCCCGTCCGGTCTGCGAGCGGCCGACGACCCACCGTCACTGCACGTACGTCCGCCCTGAACACGGCGTCGTCTACGACTGCGCGGACACCCTCTACTGAACGTCGACACCGAGGTCGTAGCGCTCGCGGACCAGCCGGTAGGTCGGGCCGGCGAGCAGGAGTCCGGAGACGGCCGTCGCGGCGGCGACCAGGGCGATCCCCTGGTCGAGCCCCTCGACCGAGAGCGTGCGCATCGACGCGCCGGCGACGACGGCGCCGACGATCCACGGCGTCTCGCCGACGAGCGTCCCGACCAGATACGTCCGCGGGGAGATCCCCGAGAGGCCGGCCGCCGAGGAGATCACGTCGGAGGGGATCGGCGCGAGCCGCGCGGCCACGAGCCCGCGGAAGCCGCCGGTCGCCGCGACCACGCGGTCGCCGACCCCGGCCGTCCGCCCGAGGATCCCCTCGTCGGTCCGGAACCGACGGGCGACCAGAAACGGCGTCGCCGTGGAGACGGCGAGCCCCGCAGCGGCGACGGGGATCCCGACCGCCACGCCGTAGACGTACCCGACCGTCAGCGAGAGCAGGCTGACCGGCCACAGGACCAGCGGCCGGGCGACGTAGAGGACGGCGAGCACGGCGAGAAACCGCCAGGGGTCCCCAGAGAGCGCGACGAGCGACTCCAGCACCGCGGCCGGCGAGAAGACCACGGCGCCGGCCGCGAGCGCGACGGCGAGGGCCGCGAACCCCCCCAGTTGCCGGCGCGTCGCTCGACTGACTGCCATCGTTCGCCGTCCAGCCCCCGCCGGCACAAGTCTTGTGGTCGACGCCACACTCCGGGCGCTCGCGGCCGGACCCGGAAACGCTTAGGTCCCCTGGAACCCCACCGGAGGGCGTGGACGACCGCGTCGAACTGGGCGTCGAACTGCTCGCCAACCTCGAACACGCGGAGCTGTCGCTGGCCGAGGCCGTCGACCGCATCGAGACGGTCACCAGCGACCCGGCCGTCACCCGGGAGATCCTCGAGACCGCCGAGCGCCGGGGCGTCATCGACCGCGAGGGCGACACCGTCGTCCCGACGACCGGCGACTACGTCAGCTTCGAGGGCGGCGACGTGGTCAGCAGGGAGGGGGAGTTCACCTGCCAGCGCTGCGGCGCCGGCATCACCACGGGCTATTTCATCGAGTTCGACGCCGGCGAGCACGGTCCGTTCGGCTCCTCGTGCATCAGGAAAGTGACCGGGCGCGAGGACTGACCGGCCGGGGGTCCGGGACCGCGCGCCACCCGGAGTGTTGCCGGCCTACTCGGAGTTCTGCTGGACCAGTTGCTTGAGCGCGCGGTGCTGGCGCTTGAGCAGTTCGTTCTGTCGGTCGACCGCCTCGGTCAGCTCGTCAAGCCGCTCGGCCATCGCCTCGAACTCCTCGCGCGTGACCGGCGCGGGCTCCGCCCCGTCGGTGTCACCCGCCGTCTCGGACGACGCCGACGACCTCGATGTCGACGTGTCGGCCGGGTCCGCGCCGGCGTCCCCGGCCGCGGCGGGGTCGGCGGAACCGTTCTCGGGCTGGGCCGATCCGGCCGCAGAGGGCGAGGTGTCCGCCGGTTCCGTCGCGTCGGCTTCCCGGGAGTTCGCCCGCTGGGGGGCCGTTTTCGGGGAATTCGGCTGCTGGGCGTCCGCTCCGGAAGCGTCGGCCGTGTCCGCTTCCCCGGCGTCGCTTCCGGTCCGTCGTTCGTCGACTGCGTCACCGCCCGAGTCGGCGGGCTCGGCTGACGCCGACGGGGACTCCGGTTCCGAGCCAGCCGACTCGGCGCCGGTCTCCGGCCGGTCGGGGGAGTCGCCCCCGGACCGCTCGCGGTTCGCGCCCGACGCGTTCCCCGCGTTCACGTTCGAATCCCGGTCGTTCCCCGCGTTCGAAGCCCGGTCGTTCCTCGCGTCCGAGGCCTGGTCGGCGTTCGAGCGTGCGGGCTCCGAGGCGCCCCCGGTCGCCGCCTCCGACCCGCGGGTCGCGGGCTCGGCGGCCGATCCGGTACTGGCGTCGGCCGACCGGTCCGCGGCCGGTTCGGCCGATCCTCCGCCCGGTTGTCGGTCAGTGTCCCGCGGTTGTCTGTCGGTCGCCTGCGCGTCGCCCTCCGCGAGGCGCTCGTCGGCGTCGACGGACTCGGCGAGGTCGGCCTCGTCGCTGACCAGCGGGTCGAAGTCGTCGCCGAACGAGAAGCCGTCCCCGCTCTCGTCGGCCGCGGCGTCGACGCCGCCGGCGTCCGCGTCTTCCCCGCCGACGACGCGGTTGAGTTCCTCGACGTTCGTCACGTCGTAGTAGTTGAACAGCGCCCCTTCGAGCGTCTGCCGGACGACGGGCGCCTTGTCGTTGGGCACCTTGATCCGCTGGGGACGGCCGTCGACCGAGAGGGCGATGCTGGTCGCGACGCTGGCGCGCTCGAACTCCAGGCCCGTCACGTCGTCGTAGGCGTAGACCTCGTAGTCCTCCGACCAGACCTGGCTGCCGATGTGTTTGATCAGCCGCCCCTCGGCGATGATGAGCGTGAGTTCGCTGAAGCGGTAGACGCCGGCCAGCGACTCGCGGGCCTCGATGACGCCGTCGAGCTTGAGGACGCCCTCGAGGAACAGTTCGAGCACCTTCTCGCCGCGGTTGGCCGGGACCGTGAACGACTCGGTGCCGTCGATGTACTGCATGGTGAACTTCGTCTTGCGGCGCCCCTCCGAGACCGCGAGCTGTTCGATATCGTGGGAGTACTCCTCGACCGCTTCGTCGCTGAGCAGGCCTTCGCCGCGGTAGACGAGCGTTCGCGTCGGTGTGAGACAGACCGCGTCCTCGTCGCCGAGCGAGACGCCGGCCTGGATCTCCTCGCCGTCGAGCGCCCCCTCGACGAGGTCCGGGATGTCCATGGCAGAGGTGTACCCGTCCGGGTGTATAAATCCGGGGGTGGGAACCCGCCTGCCCGCCTGCGCGCGGACCCTACCGTCGGCGGACCGATCACCGAAACGACGGGACGGCGGGCCGAACGCGGGGGATCGCCGGCGGAGATGAGAAGGTTAAAGGCCGCCACCACAGTATCGACGAGTGCGCCCGGGTGGCTTAGCTGGACATAGCGCCGCACTCATAGGGTTTCCTTGCGCGGCAGCCGGCATGCCCCCACGAGGCCCGTCAGCCTCGGACCTGGGACATGCGGAGATCGAGGGTTCGGAGCCCTCCCCGGGCATTCCTTCCGTCGACCCGTCCGGCGAGCGACTGCGCTATCGCTCGGTGTGGGAGCGGCCGCCGCTCGCCCGCCGAGACGCGTCGTACAGGGCCGGTACCCCGAGCGGGAGCGCGAGCACCCCGAAGAGGGCCTCCGCGGTGACCGCCCGGTGAGCGTCGCGGAACGCGGCTATCGTGGCGACGACGCCGAGACCGGCCACGGCGTAGGCGAGGTTGCTCCAGAGCGGGTCGTACGTCGAACAGTATAGCCAGCAGACGAACGTGTACGACGGCGCGTTCCAGGTCGCGGGATCGGGCTTGGGCCAGAAGAACCGGCAGTACGTCGTGAGCGCGAGCATCGCCACGGTCGGTAGGCCGAGCAGCCACGTCGCGGGGCTCAGCCGCCACCGGTCGCCCAGCGCGTCATACGCGCGGAGGAACACCGACGGGAGGCAGGCGATCCACAGCCAGATCCCGACCGTGTAGCTGACCGGCCAGTGCTCGATACGGGGCTGGGCGAGGGGAAGCCGGTACGCTTCGGGGAGCGAGAACCACGGGAACGACGGGTCGGGAACGGGGTTCGTGACGAGTGCGAGGAGACAGAGGGCCGTCCCGACGGCGAGGCCGTACGGGCCGTAGGTCGCGAATCGGTCGAGCGGACGTGGAAGCGCGTCGGCGGGACCGGGCCGAGCCGTCCGAGATGCCGCGTTGCTCGTCATCGGTCGGATTCGAGCCGGTCGCGGCGCTGCTCGTACTCCTCGTCGCTCAGGTCGCCGCGGGCGTACGCGAGGCGGAGCTCTTCGAGCGCCCGGTCAGTCCCGTCGCCGTCGCGCCCGACGACCGCACGGTAGACGAGATAGGCGCCGACGACGAGCGCGGCGAGGAACAGCAGTTGCGTCGCCAGACCGACGAGAAACAGCCAGCCCGGTCCCGTTCCGGGCGCTCCCCACATCCCGTGGTCGGTCATCATCGGTCCGTACCCCATCATCCCGAACCCCATCCCGAGGGCGGGAAGCGCGACGAGGGCGACGAGCGCGGCGAGTGCGATCCAGACGACGCGTCGGTCGGTGGTTTCGGTGGCCATGGTATCACCGGTCCGCGCTGGCGGACTCTGTGCTAGCCTACGACGGCACCCTTCAATGCGATTGTCGTTGGGAAAGGAAGACAGACGGGGGCTCGACTTTTCGTATCGAAAGCGGGATCCGCTCCCACGATTTGGACCCTCGTCCTGGACCGCCGTCCCGGATCCCGAGACAAGGGTGTGGGTCGTCGCCGTCCCGATCCGAAGCGCCCGGTGGAGGGAGCGACACGGTTCGACGCGACCGCGCACGACGGGTATCGATACCTCGGGGAGTTTCGGATTGAAATTCTACCCCGTCAGAAATTTCATTCTGGAAGTGGAAATCCGGTTCAATCATTGTTCCGTTGGTACACGTGTGATGACCACCGAGCGAACCGGCGGCGCGCGCGCCGCCACCGACGAGGGATCGACCGCGCCGGTCGTTCGCGCGACCGACGTCGAGAAGACGTACGACTCGCGGTTGCCGTTCATCCGGTCGGTCGAGGTGCTCGACGGTGCGACGCTCCGGGTCGAACGCGGCCAGATCGTCGGGATCATGGGCGAGAACGGAAGCGGCAAGTCGACACTCATGGGCATCCTCGCCGGGGTCCTCGACCACGACGCTGGCGAGATCGAACGGGCGGGCTCAGTCGGCTGGTGTCCACAGGAACCGCGGCTGTACGACCGCCTGACCGTCGATGAGACCTTCGAACTGTTCGGGACGGCCTACGGGATGACCGACGACGAGATCGCCGAGGCGCGGGCGTGGCTGACGGACGTGCTCGACTTCGAGCGGTTCCGCGACCGCCAGATCCGCCACCTCAGCGGGGGGAATCGCCAGAAGGTTAACCTCTCGGTCGCGCTGATGCACGAGCCCGACCTGCTGCTGTTGGACGAGCCGTACACGGGCTTCGACTGGGAGACGTTCCTCGCGTTCTGGGATCTGGCCGAGGAGTTGCGGGCCCGTGGCGTCGGCGTCGCCATCATCTCCCACATCATCAACGAGCGCGACCGCTTCGACGTGGTGTACGAACTCCACGACGGCCACCTCCACAGACAGGAGATCGGCGACGACGAGGGCCTGGACCCGGAGCCGACGGACGACGACGTCGCCTGCGAGCGGACCGCCTCGTTCGTCGACGATGCCGGGGCCGAAGGCGGCCAGCGAGCGACTGCCGGGCAGGGGGAAGGCGAATGAGCGGTGTCAACCGGACCGTCGCGGGGATCCGGGCGAGCGCCCGCTCGTTCGTCAGGGAACCGTTCACCGTCGCCCTGCTGGTCGTCCTGCCGGCGCTGTCGGTCCAGATCTACGGCGTCGGCATGGGGCAGTTCCCCGACGTGGGGATCTTCGCGGTGAGCGGGTCGGTCGCGACGGTCGGCCGGGTCACCGGCGCCGTGTTCGCGACCGCCGCGCTCGCGGGCGTCCTCGGCCTCTTCCAGATGATCAGCGCCCGCCACGCCGACCGCCGGCTCGCGATCTGTGGCTTCCGCGGCGTGGAACTCGTCGCTGCGCGGTTCGCGACCGTCGCCGTCGCCAGCGCCGTCGTCGGCGTCGTCTCCACGCTCGCGCTCGCGGCCCGCGTCGACGACCCGATCGGTGCCCCGGTCGCCGCGTTCGCCGGGCTCGCACTGGCCGGTGGCGTCTACGGCCTGCTCGGTATCGTCGTCGGCAGCGTACTCCCCAGGGAACTGGAGGGGTCGCTCCTGCTCGTCGTTCTGGCGGACGTGGACAACGTCTTCGCGAGCGGCCTGTTCGCCATCGAGGACAGTATCACGCAGTTCGCCCCGCTCGCGCACCCCCACGCCATCGTCACGCGGGCCGTCGTCGACGGATCGCTCGCGACCGACCATCTCCTCCCGGCCCTGGCCTACCTCACACTGTTCGCGGTCCCGAGCGTCGTCGCCTACACCTACCAGGTCGAGTCCGGGGGTGATACCCGATGAACCGCCGCGTCGCGACCGCCGTGACGATGGGCGTCCGGGAATTCCGCCGGACGCCCGTCCTGCTGGCGCTGCTCGCGTTCCTCCCGGCGTACATCATCGGCGCGTTCGTCCTGCTGGTCTCGGACGTCGACGTCCCGGCGACGATCGATGGGGCGACGGTCGCGGTTCCCATGACCGACTTCGCCGCGGCGTTCATGACACCCGTGACCGTCGCCATCCTCTCGGGAATCGTGGGGCTGTTCCTCGTCCAGATGTCGCAGGCGGCCGACGACAGGCTTCGACTCGCCGGCTACGGTGCGGCTGACCTCGTCGTCTCGCGGGTCGGCACGCTCGGGCTCGGGACCGGTGTCGTCACGGGGACGTCCGTGTTCGTCGCCGTGCTCGCGTTCACTCCCGAATCTCCCGTCCCGTTCGTCGCCGCGACGCTACTCGTCGGCCTCTCCTACGGCATCCTCGGCGTCGTCGTCGGCATCGTCCTCGGCCGGCTCGGCGGCGTCTACGTGATGCTGTTCGCCCCGATGGTCGACGTGCTCCTGTTCCAGAACCCGCTGGCGACCGACCCGCCCGCCTGGACGGCCCTGCTCCCGAGCCACTACGCGACGGACGCGCTCTTCGACGCGGCGTTCACCGGGAGCGCGGACGCGTGGGACTTCGCGGGCGCCGGGCTGTACGTGCTCGCGCTCCTCGCCGTCGGCGTCCTCGTCTTCTACCGAGCGACGGACGTCGAGTGACCGGCGGTCGGCCCGACGAACCGCCGACCCGACCGGGATTTCGGGACCGAACCCGGCACCCGTGTCGAGAGTTCGGATCCGAATCGGAAATCCGCTTAAACGATCGGACCGTAGTGAGACACGTATGTCCACGACACTCACCGTCGAAGGGATGACCTGCGAACACTGCGAGCAGTCGGTCGAGGAGGCGCTCGAATCGGTCGACGGCGTCGAGGTGATCAGTGTCGACCGCGACGCGGAACGGGCGACAGTCGAGGGCGACGCCGACCCGGACGCGCTCGTCGCCGCCGTCGAAGACGCCGGCTACGAAGCGTCGGCCTGATACTGATTACTGCGACTATTTTCACGGGGAGCGTCGAACGACCCCGGTCCAGCACTCTCATCGATACGGCTCGTCACGGCGGTAACCGATCGCAGTGTTCACCACGAGACGTGACGAGCGGGACCACCGGGTCGAGTCGACGTGACGCCGGCCACGGGACCGTTCCCGGTGCGCGGGAACCGCCGCGAGGTCAATTACCGTGGGCCGCCAATTCCGGTCGATGGCACCGACCACGCGACGCGAACTGCTCGGGGGCATCGCGACCGGGGCCGCCCTCGCCGCGGCGGGCTGTCTGTCGGGCGACGGAGACGAGGCGTCGTTCTCGGGGACGCTGTCGGTCGCGGACGCCCGCCAGTACAGCGCCCCCGGCTGCAGTTGCTGTTCCGATACGTCTCGTACCTCCGCGAGTACCTCGACGCGCCCCTCCCGGAGCGCGCGACCGAGGACGTCACGACGGTCAGGCGCCGCCACGGCGTCCCGCCGGAACTGGCGAGCTGTCACACCGTCGTGCTCGAGGGCACGGTCGTCGAAGGTCACGTCCCCGCGGCGGCGGTCGCGGAGCTGCTCCGCGACGAGTCGGACCTGGACGGGATCGCACTCCCGGGGATGCCCGCCGGCTCGCCCGGTATGGGCGGGACGAAGCGGGGACCGTTCACCGTCTACGCCGTCGGCGACGGACGGACCGGCGAGGTCTTCGGGGAGTGGTAGCCCCGGCGAGGGCTGCGGTCACCCGCCGGCCTGCGGGCGCGCGTCGGCCGACGCCGGGACTCCCGACAGGCCCGGCACCGACAGGTCGGTCCGGCGGAGCAACTGGGCGTTGATCGCGACGATGACGGTGCTGAGCGACATCAACAGCGCACCGATCGCGGGCGACAGGAGAACCCCGACCGGTGCGAGGACGCCCGCGGCCAGCGGGATGGCAAAGACGTTGTAGCCGGCGGCCCAGACGATGTTCTCCTGCATCTTCCGGTAGCTGGCCTTACTCAGTTTCACCAGTCTGACCACGTCCATCGGGTTGTTCTGGACGAGGATCACGTCCGCCGACTGGACGGCCACGTCGGTCCCGCTACCGATGGCGATGCCCACGTCGGCCCGCGCGAGCGCGGGCGCGTCGTTGACCCCGTCGCCGACCATCGCGACGAGTTTCCCTTGGTCCTGGAGTTCCTGCACTTTCTCGTCCTTGTCCTCGGGCAGCACCTCGGCGAAGACCGTGTCGATGCCCAGTTCGTCGGCGACGGACTCGGCCACCTCCTCGGAGTCGCCGGTCAGCATCGCGACCTCGATGTCGAGGTCGTGGAGCGCGTCGACGACGGCGTAGCTCTCCTCGCGGATCACGTCGGCCATCGCGAACGCCGCGACCGGGTTCCCCTCCCGGACGAGGAAGACCACCGTCCGGCCGTTCTCGCCGGCCTGGTCGGCGAAGGCGGCGAGTTCCCCGGGCACGTCGCTGTCGAGATGCGCCAGCAGGTTCGGACCGCCGACGTAGACCTCCCGACCGTCGACGACCGCGCGGACGCCTCGCCCCTTCATCGCCTCGAAGTCGTCGGCGTCGGGAGCGTCGATACCTCGTTCGTCGGCCGCCTCCCTGATGGCGCGGGCGATCATGTGTTCGGAGTCACCCTCGACGGCGGCGGCGAGTTCGAGCGCTTCGTCCTCGTCCACGCCGTCGACGGTGGCCGTCCCGACGACGCCGTGTTCCCCCTCGGTGAGCGTCCCGGTCTTGTCGAAGACGACCGTGTCGAGGCTCCGGGCCTGTTCCATGGCGATCCGGTCGCGGACGAGCATCCCGTTGCGGGCGGCGAGCGACGTGTTGATCGCGACCACGAGCGGGATCGCGAGGCCGAGCGCGTGCGGGCAGGCGATGACCAGGACCGTGACGACCCGTTCGACGACCGCCGCGTCGAAGGCCGTCGCCGCCGTCCAGGCGATCCCAGTGACGAGCGCTGCGCCGAGCGCGACGTAGAACAGCCAGCCTGCGGCGCGGTCGGCGAGCACCTGCGTCTTCGATCGGCTCCCCTGGGCCTCCTCGACGAGGCGCATGATCCCCGCCAGCGTCGTCTCCTCGCCCGTCGCGTCGATGCGCACGCGGAGGCTCCCGTCGCCGTTGACCGTGCCGCCGATCACCTCGTCGCCGGGTTCCTTCGCGACCGGTTTCGACTCGCCGGTGATCATCGCCTCGTTCACGTCGGAGTCGCCCGCCTCGACGACGCCGTCGGCGGGGACGCTCGCACCCGGCCGCACGAGGACGAGGTCGCCCTCGACGAGGTCGCTCGCCGGGACCTCCTCGGTCTCGCCGCCCTCGGTGATCCGTTCGGCAGTGTCGGGCATGAGCTTCGCCAGTTCGTCGAGGGCGCTGGAGGCCCGCCGCACCGACCGCATCTCGATCCAGTGGCCCAGTAGCATGATGTCGATCAGCGTGACGAGTTCCCAGAAGAAGGCCGACTGGGTGGGGAAGACGACGCTCGCGAGGCTGTAGACGAACGCCACCGAGATCGCCATCGAGATGAGCGTCATCATCCCCGGCGAGCGGTCGCGCAGTTCCGGCGCGGCCATCCGCAGGAACGGGAGACCGCCGACCGCGAAGACGACCACCGCGAACACGGGGTTGATCCACTCGCTCCCCGGGAACGTCGGTACCGAGAACCCCAGATTCGCCTGGAGGAACGGGCTGTAGAGCAACACGGGGACCGAGAGCACCAGCGAGACGAAAAAACGCCGCCGGAACATCGTCTCGTGGCCCGCGTGCATCCCTCCGTGGCCGTCGCCGTGGTCGGTGTGACCTTCTCCGTGACCGGTGTGTTCGTTCCCGCGGTCACCCTGGTCCGCCCCGTGAGTGCCGTGTCCGGACCGACTCTCGCCGATCCCGGCCTCGTCTTCGAGAACGTCCTGTTCGACGCGGTCGCCGCGGTCCCCGTCGCCGTCGTGTGAGTGGTCGTCCATCGTCGGTCCCGTCGTCTGTCGTACGTCTGCCACGGAGATGGGTCTTTGCACGAGCGGTCGGCGACGAGCCGGCCGAGACGGCGGATGCGGTCGGTTCCCCCGCCGCAAATGGAGGCAGAGCGCCTATTCCGCCGTGAGGCGTACCGTCGGGCGGATGCGTGACAGCGACCCTTCGACGGCCGGGAGCGACCGCGGCGAGTTCGCGAACTGGTTCCTGCTGGAGGGGAACCGGCTCTCCGTCGCCGCCTGCGTCGTCGCCACCGCGGCTGCCGCGCTCGCCGTCGTCGTCATCGCCTTCGGGCCCGCCACGCTGCGACGGGGGAGCCCGGTATACTTCCTCTTCAGTTCGCTGCTGACCGGCGACCTCACGCTCGTGACGGTCGTGCTCTCGATCAACCAGCTGGTGCTCTCCCGGGAGCTCGGGTCGCCGGGGTCGCTGCGGTCCACTCTGGACGAGACGGTCGAGTTCCGACGCGACGCCGCCGACGCGACGGGGACGCCCGCGGCCCCCTCGGAGCCGTCGGCGTTTCTCCGCTCGCTCCACGAGTCGCTCGCGGCGCGGAGCCGCGACCTCCGGACGGCGGCGGGCGACGCGGCCGAGGCCGACCTGCGTCGACGCCTCCGATCGCTCGCTGACTCGATGGTCGACGACGCCCGGACCGTCAACCGGACGCTCGACGAGCGGGGCGAGGAGGTGTTCGCCGTGGTCGCGGCGACGCTCTCGACCAACCACGCGGCGCAGCTCCGCGAGATCGCCGCCGTCCGCGCCGCGAACGACGACTTCCCCGACCGGGTCGGACCCGCGCTCGACGACACCGAGCGGTTGCTCCGACAGATCGACGTCGGTCGCAAGTACTTCAAGACGGTGTACGTCCAGAAGGAGCTTGCGTACCTCTCGCGGCTGCTCCTCTACGTCGGTGTCCCGGCGGTCCTCGCGTGTGGGGGCGCGCTCGTGCTCTACAACGCGTCGCGAACGGCGACCGTCCCGGTCGAGGTCGTGGGCGGCGTCGCGGCGGCCGGCTTCCTGCTGGGGGTCGCGCCGCTGGCAATCCTCTTCGCGTTCGTCCTGCGACTGGCCTGGGTCGCCCAGCGGACGGCCGCGATCGCGCCGTTCCGCACCGGATCCGAGTACGGCCCCTGATCGGGGGTCGGTGCGGGCTTGCGCGGTCGCGCGTCGACGAGAGACCCGAATCCGACGCCCTCAGGCGTCGCCGGGGAACTCCTGGAAGAGCGTCTCGAAGTCCTCGGTCTCGCCCAGGTCCGAGACCGTCCGGTCGGCCTCCTCGCGGAGGTCCTCGACCTCCGATTCGAGCCGCTGGTACTCCTCGCTGTCCTGGAGTTCGACGAAGTCCTTCTCGGCTTCGAGGGCGGCCTTCTTCGAGGCGAGCGAGAAGAACTCCCGCATCCGCTCGTCGTAGCTCTCGCGGTCGAGCATCCGCTCGGCCGCGCCGTGGAGGTCGTCCAGCATCACCGGCTTGGTCAGGTAGTCGTCGAACGGCATCTCGACGATGTCGAAGTCCGGGTCGACTGCCGTCACCATCACGACCCGACAGTCGAGTTGCCGCTCGCGCAGCGCTTCGAGCACCTCGTCGCCGTTCATCTCCGGCATCTGCCGGTCGAGGAAGACGATGTCGACCGCGTCGTCCGCCTCTTCGAGCGCCTCCCGCGGGCCGTACGCTGTCCGGACCTCGTACTCCTCCGACAGCCAGGTCGAGTAGAGGTCCGCGATGTCGCGCTCGTCGTCGACGACGAGTACGATTTCCTCCCCGGAGTTGCTCTTGGACGGTGTCATCGTGGAGTCACGCGGTTCGCGTTCGGACTATCGAGTATCGTGCAAACCACCGTATAAATCCACCCCATTGATTATCACGTGTGAGAACTTGACGGCGAGGGAGGCGGTGTCCGCCGGGCGTCGGGATGGCCGCGGTGGGGCGCGGTATCGACGGCGTTATGGTGCGAGTGTCCAGAGATCCGTCGATGGACCGAACGTCCGACGACCCCCGACGGATCCGGACGCTGGCGGTGTCCGCCGAGGACGTGGTCGCCGCCTTGGAGGCCCGGATCCAGCGGGACCGGCCGGTGGTGTTGCGGGCGACACCGCCGTTCAGCGGCCGGATGCGCGCTCGCCTCCACGTCGCCGCGGGCGAGTACGACGGGACGCCCCGGCCGCTCCACGTCGACCCGGCGGCGCTACTCGACGACGCGGCCCCCTCGTACCCTCGGCCGGCCGAGACCGAGGACGCCCTCCGCGCGGATCCCGACGCGGAGTACACCGTCGAGCGCCACCACGACCGCCACGAGACCGCCGTGGCGACCTGGCGCGAGACGGTCGTCGACCACGTCCGCGACACCGCGACCGTCGAAACGCCCCGGGGCCCCCACGAGGTCGACGTGACGGTCCTCGGCTGAACCGCCTCTCCGGAGCCGTACGTTCGCCAACGGATGGCACTGGACACGTCAACCGACCGACGAGACGGGCGGAGCGGTCTCGATAAAACGTCTCGCGGCTTCTCGTTCGTCGATGAAACGACACCGGGACGCGTAAAACGACCACTACGCGCGCCGCGAGCGCGTGAAACGTTGTGAAATCACCGGAAGGCTCGGACGGTTATAAGGTAATACCGCGATATCGTGGAAGTACGAGGTGCCCCGTATGTCAAGTCGCACGTCCGGTCTGACGCCCTCGATCGACACGGCCGACATCGCCGTCCCGGATGTCGGCAGGAGCGTCGTCGCACCGATCACGGCCACCGCCTTCTGGGCGGCCGTCGCACTCCCGTTCCTCCACCTGCCGCTGTTGCTGGCGACCGGGCTGTCCGCCGAGCCCTACACCGACGCGTTCCTCGCCCTGCTGGCGCTGAACGTCGTCGCGCTGCTCGTCGGCCACCCCCACTACCGGGACTGACCGGCGAGCGGTCGCCCGGTCCCCTCCAGCCGGACGGCCGCCCCGCCGGTCGGCCACTCCTCGGAACCGCCGACCGCGACCCATCACCGGCGTTCCTCGCGGCCGGACAGCGCCGTTCGCAGCCGTGGGATCTCCCGTCTGAGCGCCTGCCGCTTGATCAGGGCGAACCCGAGGAAGATACAGCAAAAGCCCGCCGCGGTCCAGGCGTCGACGACCTCCTCCAGGAACAGGAAGCCGGTGACCGCAGCGAACAGCGGCGCGACGTAGGAGACGAGGTTGATCTCGACCGGACCGAGCCGCTCCAGCAGGTCGAAGTAGACGAGGAAGCCGACCGCGCTCGACCCGACCGAGAGGTACGCCAGCGACCACAGCGCGGTCGGCGACCACGTGATCGCCGCGAACGACTCCCCCAGGCCGAGACTGACGAGGTGCATCAGGCCGGCGCCGCCGAGCATCGACCACGCCTCCATCGTCTCGATCTCGACGCCGGCGTCGACGTAGGTGGTGAGGACGCTCCCCAGCGCGAAGGATAGCGCCGCGGCGAACACGAGCAGTTGCGGCAGCGTCTCGCTGCTCAGCAGCGTCGCCGGATCCGGCTGGGCGACGGCTGCGACGCCGACCAACCCGAGCACGATACCGGCGACGCCGACGGCCGACAGCCGCTCGTCGGGGAGCAGGCCGCGGGCGAACACCGTCGTCAGCACGGGCGAGAGGCTGACGATGACCGCGGCGGCGGCGCTGGTCGTCCCCTGCTCGCCGACGAACAGGAAGGCGTGGTAGGCGGCGATCAGCAGCGCCGCGCCGACGGCGACGGTCGCCCACTCGTCGCGCCCCCGCGGGTACGGACTGTCGGCCCGCAGCGCCGCGTAGCCGAGCATCACGACGCCGGCCACGTCGTAGCGCAGCGCCGCGAACAGGACCGGCGGGAACGCCGACAGTCCGGCCTTGATCGCTGCGAACGCCGAGCCCCACAGCGCCGACAGCGCCAGGAACAGCCCCAGGTTCCGGTACGTGGACACGGTCCGAGGTTCGGACGGCCGACCCTGAACCTTTCGGGTCCGGTCCGTCCCGGTCTCTCGACGGCGGACCGGCCGAAACCGGACGACCGGGGTGGGACCGGCTCCCGAATCCCCCGTACGTTTAAATTACCGTACCACCAAGGGGTCGTATGGCCGCATACGGCCGGCCGACGCTTCGGGACCTGTTCGACGAGGCACCGACGCCCCACATCGCGCACCCGCCGCGGACACACCACCGGGACTTCTATCTCGCCACCGACGGCTCCTACCGGGCCGCCGGCGGCACCGCGCCGGGCGACGACGCCCGCGAGTTCACCGGCGGGCTCGGCGTCGTCATCGAGACCCGCGACGGCGAGCGCGTCGCGCGGCTGTCGGTGCCGAACCGCGCCCCCGACAACAACGTCGCCGAGTACCGGGCGCTACACCTCGGGCTCGACGTGCTCGCCGCCCGCTCGCCGGCGGACGCGAGCGTCGGCGTGCTCATCGACCACGACACGCTCGCCGAGAACGTCAACGCGACGGTCCTGACCGAACGGGACCCGGAGCTGGAGCCGACCCACTCGGTGACCCATCCGCCCGCCATCGGCCTCCACTGGCGCGGCATCAACTCGCGCCTGCGCGACTTCGCGGAGATCCGCGCCGCCCGCATCGACAGCGGGTACAACCCCGCCCACCCGCTCGCCAACGCCCCCGACGAGTACGCCCACGTCAACGGCGAACCCGACCGCTGTCTGCTCCCCGACGACCCCGCCACGGCCGGCGACGACCGCTACCCGCCGCCCTCGCGCGCCGACCGCGGCAGCGCGAGCGACTAGTCGCGGTCGTCCCCGTCGTCGTACAGCTTTCCGACCGACCGCTCCCAGCTGTGCCGAGCCAGTCCGCCCCCGCCCGCGAACCGGCCGAGGTACTGCTCGCGGGGGATCGGTCCCCACCAGTCGCCGTCCGCTGCGCGGAGGTGCCGGACCCACTTCACCGTCAGGGCCGCCCAGAGGACCGCGAAGACGACCGACCAGACCGCGCCGTTCGGGCGCGGGACGGTGACGCCGAGCGCGACGAGTCCCTTCCAGAGCGCGAACGCTCCGACGAACAGCACCGCGAACGCGAACGAACCGGACAGCAGATACTGGTACGCCAGCGTCGGCCACCCCGAGATATCGACCGTCTTCTCCATCGTCCCGATCGACTCGGAGACGGCACGTATGCCTTGTGTCGCGCGGGGCTGTTCGGCGGGAACCGCCCGTCACTCCGGGCGCTGAGCGATCAGCGACAGCAGCTTTTCGGCGTCCCTGATCTTCTTGCGCCGCAACTGCTCGCCGTAATCCGGCTCGTCCAGACCCTCCAGCGCGTTGATCGCGCGGTCGAGACCCCTGATCTCGTCGACGAGCGCCTCGCCCTCCTCGCGGGTGATGTCCCCGTCGGCGATCCGTTGTTTGCGCGACAGCCGCTCGCGCTGGAGTCGCCGCTTGGTCTCCTCGATGCGCTCCCGTTCGGACTCGGGAACGCCCTCCAGACGCTTGCACTCGAAGACGAACTCCCGGAGCGGCAGTTCCTCCCCCTCGACGGTGACCGTCTCGGGGATCCGTTCGCCGATGGTCCCGGACTGGCGCCGCGTCGCGTCGAGTAGCCGCTGGCGCTCGCGGTCGTTCACCGACCGCCACCTCCCGGCTGTTCCGACCGTTCGCGGACCGTCCCGTCGAGCCGACACTCGATGGATAGTTCGCCCGTCACGGGCGGATCTACCGGTGGACGGGACGTAAGCGATCGGAGCAGCGCGTTGCTCCAATTCCTCTGACAGGAGAGTAGCGTTTAGTCGCCGGAGTCCGAACGCCGCCCATGGGCGCGGAGTCGAGCCCGACGGAGACGTTCGAGTTGGTGAGCAACGACACGCGGCTGGCCATCCTCCGGGCGCTCGCCGAGGCGTTCCGCGAATCGCCGATCGAGCCGTTCGTCGCGTACAGTGACCTCCGCGATCGGGTCGGCGTCCGCGACAAGGGGAACTTCAACTACCACCTCGACCGCCTCGAAGACCTCGTGACCGAGGGGTCGGAGGGGTACGCCGTCACCAGCGTCGGCCTGGCGGTCGTCTCCGCCGTCGCCTCCGGGCGCCTCGACCCCGGATGGACCTGGGGGCCCCGGGAAGTCCCGGGTGCGTGTTCCTTCTGCGGCGACGCGCTCGTGCTGCGCTACGAGAACGGCCATCTCCTGCTCACCTGCGGCGTCGACGACCACGCCCTGCTGTTCCCGGTTTCGCCGAGCCTCCTCGACGGCCACGAGGGCGACGCGCTAGTCGAACGCGTCGCCGTCGCGCTCTCCCAGCAGGCCGAACGGATCCGCCGCGGCATCTGCCCCGAGTGCGAGGGCGACCTGACGCCCGGGGTCGTCCCCGAGCCCAAGCCCGAACAGGACGGCCACTTCTTCCACGGCGACTGCCGGCGCTGCGGCTTCCAGCACGGGTTCCCCGTCGGGGCGGCCGCCCTCTCCCAGCCCGCGGTTCTCGCCGCCTTCGACGCCCGGGACGTGGACCTCCGGGCGACGCCTTTCTGGACGCTGGCGTGGTGTCGCGTCGGCGCGGAGACGGTCGTCGGCGAGGATCCGCTCCGGGTCCGCGTGGACGCGCGACTGCCGGACGAGACGCTCGCAGTCACGCTGGACGGCGACGCGGCCGTCGTTTCGACGGAACGGCGGGACGGCCGAAAATAGAGACGGAATCGGCGCCCCGGCGCCGAAGACGGACGCTTACTCCTCTTCCTGTTGCTGGGCGTCGACGACGGCGGCTGCGCCCAGGTTGACGATGTCTTTCACTTCGTCGCCGCGCTGGAGGACGTGGACGGGCTTGTCCATGCCGACCAGCATCGGGCCGATGGCGTCGGCGCCGCCCAGCCGCTGGAGGAGCTTGTAGCCGATGTTGCCGGCTTCGAGGTTCGGGAACACGAGGACGTTCGCCGGGTCCTCCAGGTCGGCGAAGTCGTAGGTGCCGTTGAGGATGTCCTCGACGACGGCGGTGTCGGCCTGCATCTCCCCGTCGACCGGGAAGTCGACCTCGGGGTCGTCGTGGAGGTCGCCCACGGCGTCGCGGAGCTTCGCGGTGCCCTCGTTCTCGACGCTGCCGAAGTTCGAGTACGACAGCAGGGCGGCACGGGGCTCGACGTTGAAGTCGCGCGCGAGGTTGGCGGTGTGTTTGGTGACCTCCGAGAGGACGTTCGAGTCGGGGTCGAGGTTGACCGTCGTGTCCGCGCAGAAGACGACCTGGTTCTTGAACGCGAGCATGTAGACGCCGGCCGCGTAGTCGGCGTCGGGCGCCGTGCCGATGACCTCCAGCGGCGGGCGCAGTGCCGAGGGGTAGTGGTGCGTGAGCCCGGTCAGCATCGCGTCGGCGTCGTCCCGCTCGACCATCACGCTGGCGAGGTAGTTGGTGTCGTTCTCGACGAGCTCGGCGGCCTCGCTGCGGGTGATGCCCTTGCGGCGGCGCAGCTCGTAGAGCCGCTCGGCGTACTCCTCGTAGTCGCCGTTCTCGGGGTCGACGACCTCCGGTTCGAACTCCAGACCGAGGTCGGCCCGAGTACTTTCGATCTCCTCGCGTTCGCCGATGAGGACGGGCTCGGCGATGCCCTGCTCCTGGAGCTGGAAGGCGGCGCGGATCATCTTCTCGTTTGCGCCCTCCGCGAGTGCGAGTCGCTTGGGGTCGCTCTGTGCCTTGTTCAGCACCACGCGCATCATCTCGCGGGACTTGCCCAGCCGCGCTTCGAGCGTTTCGACGTACTCGTCGACGTCGAGTTCGGCCCTGGCAGCACCGGAGTCCATCGCTGCCTGCGCGACTGCGGGCGCGACCTCGAAGAGGACGCGCGGGTCGACGGGCTTGGGGATGATGTACTCCGGGCCGAACTGCAGCGGCTGGTCGCCGTAGGCCTTGACGACCTCGTCGGGCACGTCCTTGCGGGCGAGCTCGGCCAGGGCCTCAGCCGCGGCTCGCTTCATCTCCTCGTTGATGTCCGTGGCGCGAACGTCCAGCGCCCCGCGGAAGATGAAGGGGAACCCGAGCACGTTGTTGACCTGGTTCGGGTAGTCCGAGCGGCCCGTCCCCATGATGACCGTGTCCTCGCGGGCGTTCTTGGCGTCCTCGTAGGTGATCTCCGGGTCGGGGTTGGCCATCGCGAAGATGATCGGGTTCTCGTTCATCGACCGGACCATCTCCTGGTCGACGATGCCGCCGATCGACAGGCCGACGAACACGTCGGCGTCGTCCATCGCGTCCGCCAGGTCGCCCTCGGGCACGTCGCGGGCGAACTCCCGCTTGTACTCGTTGACGTCGCCGGCCTCGGCGCGCTCCTCGGTGATGATCCCCGAGGAGTCACACAGCAGGATGTTCTCCTTCTTCGCGCCCAGCGAGACGTAGAAGCGGGCGGTCGCGATGGCGCTGGCGCCGGCTCCGGAGAAGACGATCCGCATGTCTTCGAGGCTCTTCCCGGATATCTCGGCGGCGTTGAGCAGGGCAGCCCCGGAGATGATAGCGGTGCCGTGCTGGTCGTCGTGGAAGACGGGGATGTCCATCCGCTCACGGAGCTCCTTCTCCATCCGGAAACACTCCGGTGCGCTGATGTCCTCCAGGTTGATCCCGCCGAAGGTCGGCTCCATCGCGGCGACGGCGTCGATGAAGGCCTGGGTGTCCGTCTCGTCGAGCTCCACGTCGAAGACGTCGATGTCGGCGAAGCGCTTGAACAGGACGCCCTTGCCCTCCATCACGGGCTTTGAGGCCTGCGCGCCGATGTCGCCCAGCCCGAGGACGGCCGAGCCGTTCGAGATGACCCCGACCATGTTCCCCTTCGCCGTGTACTCGTAGGCGTCGGCCGGGTTCTCGTCGATCTCCAGGCAGGGCGCCGCCACGCCGGGCGAGTACGCCAGCTGCAGATCCCGCTGGGTGTTGGTCGGTTTCGTCGTCGCGATCTCCAGTTTGCCGGGCGGTTCCGTCCGGTGATACTCCAGTGCGTCCTCGTCGAGTCCCATACGTGATCCGCGGACGGCCCGGGCAAAAACTTTCGCGTTTGGCCAAATGACGGGAAGTTGTTCGCTGTTCGTCGAACTCCCGAAGCCGAGGATTTCACCGTCGAGAGGCCGCGAAGCTGGATCCGGATGCAGAGAACCGTTCGGTGACCGGGAACGCGACGGGGACTCCGTTCACCCGCGGCCGACTGCACGGGTTCGGCTCCCGGCCCGGCTCCGACCGAGTTCGCCCGGAACGGCGGTCGATCGCCGGGCGAGGCCGCGACGAAATGAGGGGAGTGAAGTCCGTGCGGGACGAACCGGCGCGCATGACCCGTCGCTTCCGCACCCTCGCGGGCGTCACGACGGCGCTGACGTTCGTCCTCATCCTGCTCGGTCTGCACACCGGCTCGACCGGCGGCGGCCTCTCCTGCGGGACCCGGTGGCCGCTGTGCAACGGCTGGATGGGACTGTTCCCGGCCAACTGGGCGAGCTTCTTCGAGTGGTTCCACCGCTTCGTCGCGATGGTCGTCGGCTTCCTGCTGCTGGGCTGGCTCTACGGCGCCTGGCGCTGGCAGGACGACCGCCGCGTCCGCTACGCCGTCACCGCCGCGATCGCCGTCCTCCCCGTCCAGATCCTCCTCGGCGGCGTCACCACGACCGCCGGCGGGCTGTTCCCCCGCGGGTTCAACCCCGCGATCATGACCGCCCACTTCACCACTGCGACGGTCATCTTCGCGCTCCTCGTCTACGCGACCGCCCGGATCTACGGCGCCCCCGGCGTCCAGTGGGTCCGCACGCTGGCCGGCCTCGCCGGCGGGCTCGTCGCCTTCCACGCGGTCTTCGAGTTCGTCCCCGTCTTCGGCCACCAGCCGACCAACCAGGTCGCCTACTACGCCGCCTCGTTCGCCCTGCTCGCCGCGTTCGTCGTCCTGCTCGTCTGGAGCGAGTCCGCCGTCGACCCCGCGAACCTCCTGCGGTTCCGCGCGGTCGCCGCTGCCGGGGCCGCCGTCCTCTACGTCGACATGGTGCTGAGTCGCCACCTCTGGGGCGTCCCCGACACCGTCGGAACCGCGACGACGTTCCTCCTCGCTGCCCTCGTCGTCGGTCTCGCCGTCGTCACGGACCGCACCGTCGCCGACTCCGGCGGCTTCGGCACCCAGCGCGTCGACTGACGACGGTACCGCTCCGCCGACCTCACGCCCAACAGACATTTGTCGTCGGCCGACCGACGCTCACTCGATGGTCCCCGACGTCGTCGACTACGCGCTGGTCGTCGCGTACCTCCTCCTGCTCGGACTGCTCGCGGTCCGGTACCGGCGGGGTGAGATAGCGGGCCGGCGGCTGACGCTCTCCACCGGAATGTGTCTCACGTGGCTCGCCTACGGGCTGATCCAGGTCTCCGGCGCCGCCCCGGTCGTCAACGGAACGGCCCTGCAGTACGGTCTCGGCGCGCTCGCGCTCCTCTGTCTCGTCGCCGGGGTCTACCTCTCGTACCGCGGCTGGCGCAGCGGGGACGGCGCGGACGCGGCCGCGGCGAGCGGGTGACCGGCCGGCCGCAACACACTTGCCGCCGGCGGGTCATCCGTTCGATATGTCGCTCCGCGCGATCGTCGTCCTGAACGTCGCGTTTCTCCTGGCCGCTCCGCCGCTGTTCGTCGCTCTCCGGCGTCGCCGCGGCGGGATGCCCGCGTGGAAACGGCCGTTCGCCGCGGGGATCTACCTGACCGTCCTCGCCGCCACGGTCGTCGAAGTGACCGACGCGACTCCGGTCGCGTCGTCCCCGCGACTCGCGCTCGCGCTCGACGCCCTGGCCGCCCTCGCGGCGGTGGTCGGGATCGCCCTCGTCGGCCGTTCCTGGCGGGTGCGGCGCCGGTCGGGCGACCCCGCGCCGGCCGAGTAGCCCTACATGAAGTCGGTGAGCCCCGACTGGGAGTCGTCGTCCGTATCGCCCTCGTCCGCGGCGTCGCCGCCCTCGTCGGCCGGCTCGCTCCCGTCGGCCCCGTCCAGCGCCGCCTGCGCGGGGTCGACGGCGGGCTCGTCGGCGCCGTCGCTCCCGTCGCCGTCGCCCTCGTCGCTCTCGCCGGTGCGGGCGTCGTCGAAGGCGCCGCCGGCGTTCTCGACCGCCGTCTCCTCGCGCAGCCGCTCGGCGTCCTCGACGATCGACTGGACCTTGTTGGTGCCCTCGCCGCTACCGGTGATAAAGGAGACGTGCTCGGCGTCCAGCTCGTACTTCGCGGCCATCGCGACGGTCAGCTCGCGGTTCTTGCAGTGGTGGGTCATCACCGAGAGGTGGGGCAGGATCTCCCGGCGGGCGGTCGACATACTGACGCCCCCGGCCTCGGCGATCCGCCGGGCGACGTAGTCGCGCTTGTTCCGGGTCCCCCGCGAGCGCCCGAGCTTCGACCAGTAACTCGGCGGGCCGTAGCGGGTCCACCCGCCCTTGGGCTCGCGGCGGGCGGCCGCCACGCCGGCGGTCATGTTGTCGGTCGCGTAGCGCCAGAACGTGTAGTTCTGCGTCGCGCGCACCCGGCCGAGCCAGCGGTCGGCGTTCGAGAGAAAGTCGTAGGCGACCGCCAGCTCCTCGCCCTCGTAGTCTTTGGGCATATTGTCCTCGATCCAGTTGATCAGGTCGTCCGGCGTCTCGTCCACGTCGTACGACGCTTTCAGCGCCTCCTCGGCACCCGCCTCCTTGATCACGGTGTCGAGGTAGTCGAACACGCCCTCCGTCTTGTCGCGTTCGCCGGTGACCACGTCGTCGGCGCCGATGCGGTCCCGCCCCTCGGCCATCGCCTGGAGGTCCTTGATCGCGCCCCGCAGGTCGCCGCTGTTCATCTCCGCGATCTGGTCGAGCGCTTCGTCGTCGTACTCGACGCCCTCCTTGCGACACAGATCCCGGAGGACGGGGACGATGGAGCGCTTGGACACGTCCCGGAACTCGATCTCCCGGCAGGCGTTGCGGAGGCCCGACGACATCTCGTAGAAGTCGTTGGCGATGAGGATCATCGGCTGGCTGGCCTCCTTGACCAGCGAGGTGATCGCCGCCGACCCGCCCCGGTCGACGTTGCCGTGGAGGTTGTCGGCCTCGTCTAAGATGACGACGCGGCGGCCGGCCTCGCCGGCGGTGAGCGTCCCCGACTTCGCGGCCTCGCCGGCGACCCGCTCGATCACGTCCTTCGTCCGCGAGTCCGAGGCGTTGAGTTCGATGGTCGCCCACCCCTTGTCGCTGGCGAGGGCGTGGGCCGCGGAGGTCTTGCCGATCCCCGGCGACCCGTGGAGCACGACCGCCTCGCGGTGGTCCTCCCAGGTGTCGGCCCACTCCTGCAGGGCGTCGCGGGCCTTGTCGTTGCCGCGGATCTCGTCGAGCGACGAGGGCCGGTACTTCTCCGTCCAGTCCATTGGAAGAAGACAGGCGTGTGAGGGGGTTAGTGGTTTCGAAGCTACCGCCACCGGTCCAGCCAGACGAGTTCGCCGCGTATCTCCTCGGGCGGATAGTGAGCGAAGACGCGTTCGAGCGTTCGCACGGCGCCTTCCGGGTCGTCCCGGAGATAGTTCGAGTCGGTGTAGACCACGAGTCCCGCGTGGTCGACCGCGTCGGTCAGTTCGCCCGAGAAGTCTTTCTTGTCGTGAGTGATCAGGACGTGACCGTTGTCGCCACAGTACCGGAGTAGCCGTCCGTCGTCGGTCGCTTCACCGAAGACATCGTTCGCTTCGACGACCTCGTGACCGTTCGACCGGAGCGTCGTGATAAACACGCTCGGGACGTGTTCGTCCGTCAGGACGGACATCGTCACTTCGCAGGTTCGGGCGGGGAGAGCGACCGCTCACGGAGCGTCGCGGCGGCCGATTCCTGTGCAGCCCGCACCTCGCGCATCTCCTCCGGGTGTTCGTGGTAGTACGCCAGCGCCGAATACACCTCACCGAGCGAGATATCGAGCTGGTCCGCCACGTCGACGGGCGGATGGTCCCCCTCCACGACCAGCTCGTAGACGTGCAGGACGCTGACCCGAGTGCCCTCGATTCGAGGGTCACCGCCGAGGACGCCTTCGGTTCGAACGATATCGGCCATCGGTACTGTCTACTCCCTGTTCAGGTATAAACTTCCGGCCGCGGATTGGCGTCTCTCGCGGTCGGCCTATCTACCGACCCCGTCCAGCCCTTCCTTGCGTGCTCGATCCCGGAGTTCGCCGGCCGGCTCGTCGACGTCCGCGAACTCCTCCTTGAGGGCGTCGAGCGGGTCGTCGGCAACCGGGACGAGTTTGATGCCGTCGTGTAGTTCGACGACCCAGTAGCGGTCGCCGTACCGCTCCCGGGTCTCCTCCGGCAGCGTCAACCTGCCCGTGTCGTCCAGCGTCGCCTCGGGCATATCCATACGTTGGCTGGGATCGTTGAATAATCTTCTCACGGGCCTGATTTCGACCCACTGGAGACGCAGTTCCCACCGGGGCGCTGGCCATCAGAGCGACCCGCCACGCGTCCGCCGGCGCGCCGGTTTTCCGGCCGTGGACCCAACGGGCGACATGGTCACGTTCGGCGGCGCGCGCGAGTTCGGAACCCGCGTGTATCGGGACTTCTCGGAGAAGAACGTGACGTTCATGGCCGCCGGGCTGGCGTACAACGCCTTCGTCTCGCTGGCGCCGCTGTTGCTCCTTTTGTTCGTCGTGCTCTCGGTCATCGGCGGCGGGCTGGAGGAGCGGGTCGTCGAAGCCTCGGAAGCCTGGCTCCCCGGTCCCATCGCCGATATCGTCGCGCAGTTGTTCGCGGGAGACGCCGCCACGGGCGGCGCGTCGGTCGTCGGCCTCGTCGTCCTCGTGTGGGGGGCGCTGAAGATCTTCCGCGGGCTCGACACCGCGTTCTCGGAGATCTACGAGACCGAGTCGGACAACGGCTTCACGGACAAGCTGCGCGACGGCGTCGCCGTTCTGGTCGCGCTCGTGGTGGCCGTCCTCGCGACCGTCGGCGTCAGCGCCGCGTTCGCCGCCTTCTCGGACACCGTCCCCTTCCTCGGACTGGCGACGCCGCTGGTGCTGGTCGCCGGACTGGTCCTCGCCTTTTTCCCGATGTACTACGTCTTCCCCGACACGGACCTCGGCTGGGAGGACGTGTTGCCGGGGACTGTGTTCGCCGCCGTCGGCTGGGCGGCCTTCCAGAGCCTCTTCCAGGTGTACCTCGCCTTCAGCGACCCCGGGTCGAGCAGCTTCTTCGGCGGCGTCATCGTCGTCGTCACCTACCTCTACTTCACCGCGCTGGTACTCCTGCTCGGCGCGGTGATAAACGCCGTGCGGGGCGGCCACGCATCGGGCCGGCCCGGCGGGGTCGGCCGGGGCGCGGGCGGCTTCGAGCGGAAGCGCCGGGAATCGCTAGACCGCGCGGAACTCGACGCGTACCTCCGCGGGCTGGACGAACAGCTCACCGCCCGGTACGAGGCCGCCGGGGCCGACCCCGACCGGGAGCGCCGACCGAAACCGAGCGGCGAAGTCGACCTCGTGGAGTACGCGGCGGGCGACGGCGACCAGCGCCGGTGGACGGTCGAACTGAGCTGGCCCGCGCCGAGCACCGGAGCCGACGGCGACCCGCCCGGAGGCGACCGGACCAGCGACGCCGACCCCCGCGGTCGCCCGGACCGGGCGGACGACTGAGCTCGGTCGGCGCGGCGACACTCAGCAGTCGTCGTCAACGGCGATCCGGCCGCGGAGTTCGTGTTCCGACGCCGGGCTGATCGTGATACCGGCCTCGTCGAACCGTCGTCTGACCCGGCGGGCGAACGCGGACCTGGCTTCGAACACCTCGGGCTGGCGGGCGTCTTCGAGCCAGAAGTGGGCGCGCAGGCGGACCACTCCGTCGCCGAGTTCGTCGACGAACGCGACCGGTTCCGGCCGGTCGGCGACGCCGTCGAGGCCGCGCGCGGCGGATTCGAGGATCGCGGTCGCCCGCTCGGGGTCGTCGCCGTAGTCGACGCCGACCCGCTCGACGACGCGGTAGCGGTCGCGGCCGAACGGGCGGGTGATCGCCCCGCTCGTCAGAACGGTGTTGGGGACGGTCACGAGCGCGCCGTCCGGGCTCTCGACGCGGGTAACCCGGAGCGTGATCCCCTCGACGGTGCCTTCGCCGCCCTCCCACTCGATGTAGTTGCCGACGCTGAACTCGGGGTCGAACACGAGGACGAGCCCGCTGACCAGCGAGCCGACGACGGTCTGGGCGGCGACGCCGACCGCGAGCGTCGCCGCCGCCACGACCAGCGCCGACCCCGTGAGGACGTTCGTGAGTCCGGCCATCCCGGCGCCGACGACGGCCGCGAGCACGAGGACGAACACGCGAACGTAGCGGGTGATGGCGTCCTGCATCGTGGGGTTGCCCCGGTTGCGACGCCGGACGGCGCGGCTGACCGCGGGCTCGACGAGGAACCACCCGACGACGACGACGACGGCCGCCCCGAGGAGGAACCACGCGGCGCGGACGACCGCCGGCGCGAGTTCGACGAGCTCCTCCGGGCCCACCCCGGGCGTCGGTGTCGGCGTTCCGGGCGTCGGCGTCTCGGCCTGTCGAGAAACGGGCGCGGCGGGCGCGACCATGACGGGCGGTCGGCCGCCACGTCCAAAGGTAGCCGCCGCGTACCGCGGTTCGCCGCCCGGGCCCCGCCGTGTGAGCGGCGCGCGGTCCGCCCGCGCCCCGCTCGGTCGGGCGCCGACCGCTCCAGAAAGCACTTTCCGCGGGCCCCGGACGATAGGGGTGTATGGTAGACACGGATGCGAAGCGAGCGGCCGGTCGCGGGCTGGCAGGGGGCCTCGCCGCCTGGACACTCGGGTACCTCGTCGTGTACCTGCTGCACGGGAGTTCGATCCAGAACTCCGTCGGGTCCGACCTGCTGGAGGTGTTCACCGGCGAGCCGGTCACCTGGAAGCTCGTCGGGTGGCTGTTCTACAACGCCCACAACGTCGCCGTGCAGGTGTCGCTGCTCGGCCAGCGGTCGGTGAACCTGGTCGCCGGCGCCGAGGAGGCGGCGCTGACCGTCCTGTTCCTGGTACCGCCGGTCCTGCTGGCCCTCGCCGGCGCGGTGGCCGCCTGGAACACCGCCGCGGAGCCGACGACGGCCGCGCGCAACGGGGCCGCCGTCGCGCTGGGCTACCTCCCGCTGTCGGCCGCCGGCGCCGTCCTGTTCGCGATCGGGAGCGGCGACGGCCCGTCGGCCGGTCCCGCGCTCGTGACCGCAGTCCTGCTCGCGGGCGCGGTGTACCCCCTCGTCTTCGGCGCGGTCGGCGGCCTCGCCGGCGGGCACTTCTCGGCCGAGTAAGCCGGTGTCGCCCCTGAACGGGGCGGCGACAGCGGCGGACTGCACGCTCCCGACGGTTCGATACGCTTTTGTCGACAGTCGTCGATGATGGGTCAAATGGGCCAGGGACAGCGTCGCGAACTGGCGGAGAAGATCGCGGGCGAGATCGCGCTGAGCGACGACCCCGGCGGCACCCTCCGGAAGTGGCGCACCGACTTCGAGGTCGCCCAGACGGAGCTGGCCGACGAACTCGGCGTCTCCCCGTCGGTCGTCTCCGACTACGAGAGCGGGCGCCGCGAGAGCCCGGGGATCGGCGTCGTCAAGCGGACCGTCGAGGCGCTGTTGGCCATCGACGAGCGCCGCGGCGGCAGCCACATCCGCCAGCACGCCCGCGTCCTCTCGGCGGGGTTCGACGCCGACATCGTCCACGACCTCCGGGAGTACGCCGCCGCCGTCCCCATCGGCGAGTTCTACGACGCCATCGGCGCCACCGAGATCGTCTCCGGCGCCCAGGAGACCGTCGCCGGCCACACCGTCATCGACAGCATCCAGGCCATCTCTCGCCTGTCCTCCGAGGAGTTCTACCGCCTCTACGGCCAGTCGACCAACCGCGCGCTGGTCTTCACCAACGTCACCAGCGGCGAGGGCGCCATGGTCGCCCTGCGCGTGTTGAACCCGACGCCCAACGCCGTCGTCCTCCAGGGCCTGGACGACGAGAGCGTCTGGGAACACGCCGGCGACCTCGCCCGCATGGACGGCTACTCGCTGGCCGCCTGTCCGACCGACCTCGACGAGATGCTCGCCCGCGTGCGCGAACTGCCGTAGCGTAGCGCGGGCGTTCGGACAGGTACACGGGAGTTCGGACCGACTGACGTGGCAGACGATCACACGCCGGAGGAACGCTGAAGGGACTCGCCGGCGTCCCGGCGGGCATGAGCGGACCGGCGTTCATGGCGGCCGAGCGGGTGACCTTCCACCCGGTCGAGGAGAGCGACCTGGAGTTCTTCCGCGACCTGATCAACCACCCCGAGGTGCGCGAGGGGTTGGCGGCGACCGAACCGGTCAACATGACCGACGAACGCGAGTGGTTCGAGTCGCTCGGCGAGGACGGGGTCCAGTTCTGCCTCCGCGCCGACGGCGAGCGCGTCGGTACGGTCAGTTTCCGGCAGTTCAGCGAGGAGTGGGGGACGACCGAACTCGCCTACTTCTTCCACCCCGACCACTGGGGAAACGGCTACGCGACCGAGGCCGTTCGACGGATGACGACCTACGGCTTCGAGGAGCGCCGCCTCGGGAAGGTCTGGGCGCGCGTCCTCGCGTTCAACGACGCCTCGACCCGCGTGCTGGAGAAGGCGGGGTTCGAGCACGAGGCGACGCTCCGGGGCCAGGCGTTCGCCCGCGGCGAGCGCGTCGACGTCGAGCGGTACGGCGCCCTCGCCGACGAGTGGGCCGACGGCGACGGGGCCGCCCCCGAGGGATGACGGCCCCTGCCTTCCTCCGCGGCGACGGCGTGACCCTCTACCCCACCGAGGACGAGGACGCCGAGTTCTGCGCCGACCTGGTCAACGACCCGCGCGTCCGCCGCAGCCTCTCGATCGCCCGCCCGAAGCGGGCCGACGCGGAACGCGAGTTCCGCGTCGACAGCGACGACGACGTGGTCCCGTTCGTCGTTCGCGTCGCGGACGACGCCGACGGCTCCGGCGACGAGGACAGCCACGGCGACGAACTCCGCTACGGCCTGCTCGAATCGGAGCGGTGAGCGGCCGACGACTCAGCGCCGCTCGACCGCCGGGTCGTAGCCGCCCGAGTCCGTCTCGGTCACGTTACCGGTCGCCGTCGCCGTCTCGGTCCCGCCGGTCGACCGGACGGCCGTCCCGTCGGGCCGCAGCACCCACCACACGTCGTTCGCCCCCTGGCCGTTCGCGTCCCCGGGTCCCTCGTCGCTGGCGAAGTAGTACAGCGGCCACCCGTTCGCGGCGACCTGCAGGGAGCCGTCCTCGCGCTCGAAGGTCGTCAGCTCCGCCGACACGTTCGGCCCCGCCGTCGCCGTGGACTCGTCCGCGACGGTCAGCGGCGGCCACGCCTCGGCGCACCCGCCGTCGCACGTGCTCGCTCGCTCCCCCCGGGTGTCCGAGTCGAAGTTGTACAGGGTCATCCCCTCGCTGTCGACCAGTATCTCGCCGAGGTCGGGGTGGGAGCCGATCCGAACGAGCGGAGAGTCGCCGTCCGCTTCCGTCCCCTGCCCGGGCGGTTCGGTCGGCGCGTCCGTCGGTGTCGCCGCGGTCGTCCCCCGGGCGCCACCTGCACCGCCGTCGCCCCCCTCCTCGCCGCCGGGCGAGTCCGTCGCGTCGCTCTCCCCGGTACAGCCGGCGATGGCGGCGGTCGATACCGTTGCGGCCAGCACCTCCCGTCTCGTGTGTCGCATGGTCCGACCGACACGGGTAGCACAGTTGATGTTTTTCCGGACTCGGTCCGGAATCTCTCCGGGGTACAACCGAGCTAGCTCCGGAGTCGCCGGCCGCCTACAGGCCCAGTTCCCGCCCGAGGACGAGCCGCTGGATCTCGCTGGTCCCCTCGCCGATCTCCATGAGCTTCGCGTCGCGGAAGAAGCGCTGGGGCGCGAAGTCCGTGGTGTAGCCGTAGCCGCCGAGCACCTGCACGGCGTCCTCGGCGACCTCGCGAGCGATCTCCGAGGCGTCGAGCTTCGCCATCGACGAGAGGCGCGTCACGTCCTCGCCCTCGTCGTAGGCCACGGCCGCCTTGTGGGTCAACAGCCGCGCCCGCTCGATCTTGCGGTCCATCGCGACGAGCATGTCCCGGACGGCGTCGAACTCGCCGATGGGCTGGCCGAACTGCTCGCGCTCCTTGGCGTACGACAGCGCCGCCTCGAAGGCCCCCTGCGCGAGCCCCACGGAGAGGGCGGCGATGGAGATGCGGCCGCCGTCCAGCGTCTTCTTCGTCTGGTCCCACCCCTCGCCGGGCGCGCCGAGCAGGCGGTCCTCGGGCACGCGGAGGTCCGAAAGCTGGAGTTCGCAGGTCGGGGAGGCGTTCAGCCCCATCTTGTCCCACACCGTCGTCACCTCGAAGCCGTCGTCGTCCGGGTCGACGACGAACGTCGAGATGCCGTCGTAGCCCGCGCCCGGCTCCGTCACGGCCTTGACGAGCACTGACCCCGCGACGTTGGCGTTCGTGATGAACTGCTTCGTCCCGTTCAGCACCCACTCGTCGCCGTCCCGCTCGGCGGTCGTCTCCATGTCCGAGGCGTCGGACCCAGAGCCCGGTTCGGTCAGCGCCCACGCGCCCAGCTGCTCGCCGGTCGCGAGCGGTTCGAGCCACCGCTCCTTCTGTGCCTCCGTTCCGAACAGCTCGATGGGTTTGCTCCCCAGCGAGACGTGGGCGGCGTAGGAGAGCCCGATCGACCCGGACACCCGCCCCAGTTCCTCCGTGACGAGCGCGTACATCAGCTGGTCGCCGCCGAGCCCGCCGTACTCCTCCGAGACGGGGACGCCCATCACGTCCAGTTTCGCCAGTTCGTCGAACACCTCCGCCGGGAAGCGGTGGTCGTCCTCGATCTCCTGGGCGATAGGCTCGATCTCCTCGTCGCAAAAGTCCCGCACCGTGTCGCGGATCATCCGGTGCTCCTCGGAGGGAGTGAAGTCCATACGCAAATATTGCCGGCGGCGAGAATAAAGGCTGTGTCGGGAGCGGGGTTCGCGTGGATCAGCAGTGGCCAGTGTCGTTCTCGCGGACGATCCGCACCGCGCCCGTCTCGCGGTCGAACGCGAACTCGTTGATCGAGCAGTTCTCCTGCGACTGCTCCAGGATCGCTTCGACGATATCGAGGCCTTTCACGTGTCCGAGAAGCAGGCGAATGGGGCCGCCGTGAGTCACGATAAGGACGGTCTCGCCCGGTTCACTCTCGGTCAGCGTCGTCTCCCACCGCTCGATGACGCGTTCGCGAACGTCCGCGAGACTCTCGCCGCTCTCCGGGCGCCTGTTCGCCGCTTCCGGGCCGACCGCTCCGAGGTCGTACTCGGGGAACCGCTCGGACATCTCGTCGACCGAGAGGCCCTGGTGGACGCCGAGGTCACGCTCACGCCACGCCGACTCGAACGCGACGGGCGCGTCGACGTGTTCGAGCAGGATCTCGGCCGTCTCCTCCGCCCGACACAGGTCCGACGACAGGACCCGATCGATCTCGTATCCCTCCGCGAGTACCGCGCCGAGCCGGTCGGCCTGCTCCCGACCGAGGTCGGTGAGCGGGGCGGGCGCCCAGCCTTGCAGTCGTTGCTGTCGGTTCCACGTGGTCTCACCGTGTCGGACCGCGACGATAGCCGTCATCCCTCTCGACGGGCCGACCGATGACGTGAGGGTTCTAATCCGTTCCCCTGTTCTCTCGAGTTGCGACGGGGATCGGTTCTCGGCGTCGGTCGTCGAGCACACCCGCGAACCGACCGCCGCGCGACTCGGGGACCGAACCACTAAACCCGTGGGACGCGACTCCGCGAACGGATGGCGTTCCGGCGATTTCTCCGGGGGACGGTTCCCTGGCCGACGCTCGAAGGGGCGGTCCGGGAGGTGATGGACCGCTACGACCTGGAGACGGCCAGGGTCGTCTTCCTCGACGCGGACAACTGGCTGTCGACGCCCTGCGTCGTCAACGACGACCTGTTCGTCAAGGTCGTCACCGAGCAGAACTCGCTGGTCCACGCCCTGCTGACCGCCGGGCGCAACCTCGGGGCCTTCTCCTCGGGGACCGAGGGCTTCTTCGAGCGGTTCGACGCGCCCATCGAGATGGCCGAACACGAACTGGAGGCCAACGAGCGGATGCGCGAGATCGGGGTCAACGCCCCCGAGCCCAAGGAGGCCTTCGAGTACGACGACGTGGCCGTGATGGTCCTCGAATACCTCCCCGACTTCCGGTCGCTCGACGAGTTGCCGCCCGACGAGGTCCGGGGCCACGCCGTCGAGCTGTTCGAGGCCCTGGAGCGGATGCACGACAACAACCTCGCCCACGGCGACCTCCAGCGGGAGAACGTCCTCGTCTCCGGCGGCGAGCTGTACTTCATCGACGCGACGAAGGTCCGCGACGACGCCATCGAGGACGCCCGCGCCTACGACACCGCCTGCGCGCTGGGCGCGCTCGAACCGCTGGTCGGCGCCCGCGACGCCGTCGCCGCCGCGCTGGAGGTCCACGACCCAGACGCGCTGATGGCCGCCCGCGAGTTCCTCGACTTCGTCAACATCCGCCCCGAACACGACTTCGACGGCGCCGCCGTCAAGGGCGAGATCGAGAAACACGCGGCCTGATCGGCCGTAAAACACCCTCTGCTTGCGAGCGCCGTATCGCTCGTTTTCGACCGGGCGACCGAACCCGGTCGCATGGAGATCCACACCGCCGTCGAGATCGACGCGCCGCCGGAAACCGCCTGGGCGGTCCTCACGGACTTCTCGGCGTACCCCGAGTGGAACCCGCGGACTCGTATCACCGGGCTCCCAGCAGAGGGCGAGCAACTCGTCGTCGAGCCCGGACCCGACGCCGAGGGGATGCCGACGTTCAGACCGCGCGTCCTCCGGGCGGACCCACCGCGGGAGCTACGGTGGCTGGGTCGCCTCTACGTCCGAGGGCTATTCGACGGCGAGCACGTCTTCGCGATCGAGGACCTGGGCGACGGGCGCTCCCGGTTCACGCAGTCGGAGACGTTCGGCGGCGTCCTCGTTCGCCCGCTGCTCCGGCTGTACGGCGACGACACCGAGGCGGGCTTCGAGGCCGTCAACGCCGCGCTCAAGGCGCGCGCCGAGGATATCGAACACGACAGCGACGCGACCGAACACGGTACTGACGCCGGAGGGGACGAGCGGCGCGCCGGAGGCGACGGTCATGCTCCCGACGCCGACATCTCGCCCCGCGGATGAGCGACGGCGCTACGGATCCGACTCCCGGGCGCTCGCGGTCAGGTAGATCCCGCCGAGGACGACCGCGCCGCCGGCCACCGTCCACCGGCCCGGCACCTCCGCGAGCAGGAGGAGCGCGAGCACCGTGCTCCCGACGGGTTCGCCCAGTAGCGAGACGCTCACAACCGACGACTCGACGTGTTCGAGTGCCCAGTTGATCACCGTGTGGCCGAAGATCCCCGGTCCCACGGCCATCGCGAGAAAGAGGAGCCACTCGCGGGCGAGATATCCGCGGAGCGGGTCGCCCTGCGCGACGACGATGCCCCCGAGGACCGCCGCGCAGACCGCGTAGACGACGGTGACGTACGGGACGAGCGCGACCCGCGCGCGCAGTGACCGCCCCGCCAGCACGTAGACGGCCATCATCACCGCGCCCGCGAGGGCGAGGGCGTTGCCCGCCAGCGGGTGCGGGCCGACCGCGGTCCCCGCGAGGAACTCGCCGACGGACATGACCGCCGCGCCGGCGACGGCCAGCACGATCCCCCCGATCTTCGGGAGCGTCAGCCGCTCGTCGAGGACGGCGGCGGCGCCGACGGCCACGAACAGCGGCTGGGCCTGCACGAGCGTCACCGAGGCGGCCACGCTCGTCCACTCGACCGACTGGAACCACGCCGCGAAGTGGACCGCCAGCGCCACGCCCGTCGCCCCCGCCGCCAGCGCGTCGCCCCGGCCCAGCGACCGGAGCGTCTCCCCGTGCCGCGAGGCGGCCAGCGGCGCGACCAGCCCGACCGTGAACAGCACCCGGTAGAACGCCGCCACCGTCGGCGGGGCCGAACTCCAGCGGATGAGAATCGCGCTGGTCGACACCGCGAGGATGGCGACGACCAGCGCCGCCGCCGGCGACACGCGCGCCGCCAGCCGCCGCGACAGCGTCTCGCCGGCCATTGGCGACTCTTTCGGCAGCGGCCCCTTTCGTCTTGCGGTGGGCGACACCCGGTACCGAACGCTATCGGATCCGGACGGCGGCGCGGCCGTCGACGGCGACGAGTTCGAGGACGAGCCGCGTCTCTTCCCCCACTCGGAGCCGTTCGGCCGGATGGGGTCGGATACTGATACCGTCGACGACCACCGCGTGCTCGGTCCCCCCGGCGACCCGCCAGGCGAACCGCGTCCCGTCCGGGTGATCGCTCGCGCCGTCACCGGGTCCGTCCGTCGACTCGCTCGTTCGTGACGGCCGGCCGACGGCGAACCGTTCGAGCGGCGCGCTGGCGAACCCCTCGGTCGGGAACGCCACCGCGACCGACCGACGCGCGGGACCGGCGTCCGGCGGGAGCGCGCCGTTGGCGGCCGCGAGCGCACGCGCCTCCGCGACGATGCGCTCGACCGCGTCGCGGACGGCGGCGTCACCCCGCTGGACGCCGGCGTACTCGACCGCGGGCACGGCGACGCCGGCCACGGCGACCAGCAGCGCGACGGTGAAGGCGACCCTGACCACGGGCTACAGCGCGTCGCGCACGCGCTCGATGAACTGCTCGGTCTGACTGCCCTCGTCGGAGCCCGTCCCCGGCGACTCGTCGCTCGGTGAGCGGTCGTCCCCGACGGCGGCCGCCCCGTCGCGCCGCCGGCGCTGGCCGCCGGTGGCCCGCTCGTCGGGGTGCCCGCGGCGTCGGTCGCCGCCGCGCGGTCTGTCGCGGTCGCGCCGTTCTTCGGGGTCGTGCTGTCGGTCGTGGTCGCTTTTCCCCTCGGGGTCAGACTGTCGCGCGTCGTCGTAGCCGGGGCCGCTCGACCCCTCCGCGGCGCCGATTCGGTCCGTGCCGTCGGTCCCTTCCACCCACCCGGACCGCCCCGCGTCTCCGGACCGGTCGCGCTGCCGGTCGTGCCGGCGACCGTCGCTCTCGACGGCCGCCTCGACGGTCTCGGCCTTCGCGAGCGCGGCGCTGGCGCGGCGTTCGACCTCGCGGTTGACGGCGCGGACGTTGCCCGCGTAGCCGCGGACGGCTTCCAGGCCGGCTTCGAGTTCGTCCAGCCTCGATTCGACGGCGTCGAGGCGGTCTTCGAGCGACTGGAGGTCGTCGGCGACGCCGCCGGCCTCGCGGAGGTCGGTCAGGTCGGTGTCGCCGTCGGTCAGCGCGCGTTCGACGGCGTCGACTCGCGCGTCGAGGTCTCGCTCGGACATGAACGGGGGTGGTCCCGCCACCGCACTTGAACCCTCGGGCGTACCCAACGTTGAATAACCACTACTCCGAGGGTAGGGATATGAAAGTCGTCCTGATTGGTGTCGGTCAGGCCGGGGGCAAGGTGACCCAGCGGCTGGCCGAGTACGACTACGACATGGGGTTCGGCGCCGTCCAGGGGGCGATGGCGGTCAACACCGCCGAGGCGGACCTGCAGAATCTCGACATCGATACGATGCTCATCGGCCGGGACCGCGTGAAAGGTCACGGGGTCGGCGGCGACAACGAACTCGGCGCGGAGATCATGCAAGACGAGGCGACGGAGGTGATGGACGGCCTCGACGCGAAGCTCTCCACCGACGCGGAGGCCGTCGTCATCGTCGCCGGACTCGGCGGCGGCACCGGCTCCGGCGGCGCGCCCGCCCTCGCCAGTGAGCTCAAGCGTATCCACGACATCCCCGTCTACGTCGTCGGCATCCTCCCCGGGCGCGACGAGGGCGCCATCTACCAGGCCAACGCCGGCCGCTCGCTCAAGACGGTCGCCCGCGAGGCCGATTCGCTGCTGCTCATCGACAACGACGCCTGGCGCAGCGCCGGCGAGAGCCTCGAAGAGGGCTTCGAGGAGATCAACGACAACATCGCCCAGCGGCTCGGCCTGCTGTTCGCCTCCGGCGAGATCGAGGCCGTCGACGAGGTCGCCGAGAGCGTCGTCGACTCCTCGGAGATCATCAACACGCTCCGTCCCGGCGGGATGGCCGTCCTCGGGTACGCCAGCGCCGCCGCCAGCGAGGACGCCGGCGAGAACGTCAACGCGATCACTTCGACGACGCGCAACGCCTTGCTGACCGGCACCAGCGTCCCCAACGTCGTCGAGGCGGAGACGGGCCTGCTCGTCGTCGCCGGCCAGCCCGAGCGCATCTCCCGGAAAGGCGTCGAGCGCGCCCGCTCGTGGATCGAGGAGGAGACCGGCAGCATGCAGGTCCGCGGCGGCGACTTCCCGCTCGACTCCGAACGCATCGCCGCCCTGGTCCTGCTGGGCGGCGTCGAGCGCTCCAGCCGCATCGACGAGTTCATGGAGCGCGCCAGGGAGGCCCACGAGGCCAAAGACGACGACCGCGGCGAGGCCAAGGAAGCGTTCGTCAACGAGGAGCTCGACGACCTCTTCTGAGCCACCGTCTCCCGGCGGTCGGCGCTCGCTCCCCCGCCCGGAAGCGAAAGCTCTAATCGCCGGGCCGGGGAACTCCCGGGTATGGCTGACGACGACTCCGAGGAGGAGGAGACGCTCGCGGTCGAGCTCGGGGAGGGCGAACCGGTCGAGGGCGCGCCGCTGGCGCGCGTCGCCTCGCGGCTGAACTGGGGCGCCGCCCACAGCGACATCGTCGAGCGCGAGGGCGACGCCACCGTCCGCACTCCCGACGGTCCCCGCGACCTGGCCGACGTGATGGACGAAGTCGACACGCCCTACTTCGAGACTCGGCAGGAGTTCATCGAGGCTGTCCGCGAGGTCGTCGGCACCGGTCCGATCCCGACCGCAGACGAGTGACCCGCTGACGCCGAGAGCCGAGTGCCTACCGGGCCGCACTCGACCATAGCCGGCGCATAATTACGTTGCAGTGAGGCGTTCTCCTCCCGGACGATGGTCCAGACCGTACTCGTCGCGGGAGTGGTCGCCTCGGTGTTCGTCGGGTTCAACATCGGCGGGTCTTCGACGGGGATCGCGTGGGGGCCGGCGGTGGGCGCCCGGATCCTCCGGAAGGTCACGGCGGCCGCGCTGATGACCGTGTTCGTCTTTCTCGGCGGCTGGACGGTAGGGCGGAACGTCATGGACACGCTCAGTGGTGGGATCATCACGACAGAGATCCCGCTCGGAGCGGGGGTCGCCGTCCTGTTTTTCATCGGGTTCGGGATCCTCGTCGCAAACGTGTTCGGGGTTCCGGTACCGACCTCGATGACGACGGTCGGTGCGATCACGGGACTCGGTCTCGCGACCGGGACGGCGAACTTCCAGACGATCGGGTGGATCGTCTCCTGGTGGATCGTGACGCCGGTCGTCGGGTTCTGGATCGGGGTGACCGTCGGCCGGTACGTCTACCCGGAACTCAACCGGCGCGTCCGGATCGAGGTCTCGGAGGGTCCCACGCTCGCGCTCGACCGGGGTGGTGCGGTCCCCCGACCCGCGCTCGGTCCGAACACGACGACGGGCGAACTCGCCGGCACCGTCGTCGTGCTCGTCATCGGCTGCTACATGGCGTTTTCCGCGGGCGCGAGCAACGTTCCCAACGCCGTCGCGCCGCTGGTCAGCAGCCGCGCGCTCGAACCGGACATCGCGATCGGGATCGCGACCGTCGCCATCGGGCTGGGCGGGTTCACGATCGCCCGCCGGACGATGGAGTCGGTCGGATCCGAACTCTCCGACATCCCGCTGCTCGCGGCGCTCGTCGTCATGATCACCGCCTCGACGGTCACGACCGCGCTGTCCTACATCGGCATCCCGATCAGTCTCGTCATGGCGTCGGTGATGACCATCGTCGGCCTCGGCTGGGGGCGGGCGACTCGTCCCATCGCCGCGCGCGACGCGCTCCGCGGGGAACTCGACGCCGAGATCGAACCGGCCGCGCTGACGGCCGAACCGGAGACGCCGGTGACGGAGATCGGCGAGGCCGAACCCCCCGAGGTGCTCGACGCGGGCGACCTGTTCAATCCCCGTGCCATCGCCAAGTACGTCTCGATGTGGATAATCGGGCCGACGATGTCGACGCTGCTGGCCTACGTCTTCTTCACGCTCGTCCCGGTCGCCTGAGCGAGCCGATCCGCGGCCCCGGCGACCGTTCGCTCCGGGACCGATCGGCCGAGCGACACCTCCCGTTTTTACCCGCGCTACTCGTAGGACGGGTATGGTTTCGCGCGTCCTCGTCCCGATGGACGGCTCGGAGATGAGCGAGCGAGCGCTCGAATACGCCGCCGAGGTGTACCCGGAGGCCGAGTTCACGGTCCTGCACGTCGTCGGCGAGCCCTCGCCGCTGTGGGGGAAGGCCGCCGGGGTCGCGATCGCCGACGACATCGACGCGGCCGCGCGCGAACACGCCGGGCCGATCTTCGAGCGCGCCGAGGCGATCGTCGACGACGCCGAGGGCGACATCGCGCTCTCCACGGAGGTCGCGCTCGGCCACCCCGTCCGCGCGATCATCAACCGCGCCGAAGACTACGACACGGTGGTCATCGGCAGCCACGGCGGTACCATCGCCGAGCGGCTGTTCGTCGGCAACGTCGCCGAGAAGGTGTTCCGCCGGTCGCCGGTCCCGGTGGTCGTCGTTCGGTGAACCGCGGGCGCTGGGGGAGCGGTCCCGCGCTCGACCGGCGCGACCGCTCTCCGACTCAGGCGCGCCCGTCGTCGGGCTTCGACCCATCGCTCCCGTCGCTGGCCTCGCCGGTCCGGGATTCGCCGTCGATGCGCTCGTCCAGCGACTCGACCCGCGTCTGAACCTCGTCGAGTTGGTCGCTCATCGTCCGTTCGACGGCCTCGACGGTCTCCTCCATCGACTCCTCGACCGTCTGTTCGACGGTGTCCTCGACCGTCGCTTCGACCCGCGCCTCGACGGTGTCTTCCATCGTCGCTTCGACGGTTTCCTCCATCGTCGACTCGATCTGCTCCTCGACCGCCTCCTCGACGGTGCGGGTCATCCAGTCGGGGTCGAACCGGACCATCTTCCAGACGACGTGGACGACGTACGCCGCGAAGACGCCGACGCCGAACGCGACTCCGACGCTGGTGTTCACGGTCGCGATCAGCACGATGGAGAGTGCGATCAGGCCGCCGTACGCGAGATCGACCAGCGCGTCGGCGCGGACGGGGCTCACCACGGTCTCCGGTCACCCCCGCGTTCGCTCCGTTCGGGTCCGGTCGGCTGACTCCCTCTACGGTCGGACCTCCCCTCGAAGCACATCGTTGTGACTGTTCATAGGAGAGCCGGACGGATTAGTCCGATCCACGGTCGACTGTGACCACCACAGCACTGAAGACCACGAGCGGCGATTCCCCGACGAATGGGCGACTCGGCGATTGGGGTCGTCGGCGGCGGCATCGTCGGGGCGAGCGTCGCGTACCATCTCTCCGAGCGGACGGACGATCCGGTCATCGTCTACGAACGGGGTGATCTCGTGTCGGCGACCACGTTCAGAGCGACGGCGATGATCGGCGTCGCCGGTCCCGATCCGTACCACCGGATGAAGGAGTACGGCTTCCGTCTCTACAACGACTTCTTCGCCGACCCCGAGGCCGAACCCCGGTACCGCCAGTCGGGCCGGCTACGGGTCTCGACGACCGAGCGCGGCGCCCGGGAACTCGAAACGCTCGCGTCCGTAGCGTCCGACCGGTCGGGAACGGAACCACCGAGGTCCGCGAGCGCGGCGAAGTACGCGAACAGCCCCGTCGACTACGTGCCGGGCGGGAAACTCCGAGACCGGTTCGTGCTCCCGCCGCTGCGGACGGAACTCGTCGAGGGCGCACTCTACCGACCGCAGTACGGCTACGTACAGGACGACAGCCGGACGCTGGGGCCGCGCGAACTTGCGATGGAGTTCGTCGAACGCGCCCGCGCGAACGGGGCCGACTTCGAGACGAACACCGCGGTGACGGACATCGCCGTCGAAGGCGATGCGGTCCGCCGGATTGAACTCGACGGTGGTGAGACGGTCCCGGTCGGATCGGTCGTCTGCGCCGCCGGGCCGTGGAACGCCGAGGTCGCGGCCCTCGCCGGACTCGACCTGCCCGTCGAACACGTCCCCTCGCCGGTGTTTGCGCTGAAACTGGCCGACCCGCTGCCGTACTCGTTGCCGATGATCAAGTCGCACGACTCCTCGGTGGGGATCCACCCCAAGCGCGACGACACGGTGCTCGTGACGTATACTCCGGGCGAAGACGAACGGGAGGGTCGTCTCGACCCGTCGGCGGTCGGCGACACAGCGCCCGACGAGTACCGTACGACGGCGATCCGGTGGGCGGAGAGGCTGCTGCCCGTTCTCGAAGACGCCGAACTCGTCGACGAGTGGGTCGGCGTGGGAACGAACACGCCGGACGGGAAGCCCATCGCGGGCTGGACCGGCGTCGACGGCCTCGTGCTGGCCGCGACGCGGGCGGGTATCCAGTACGCACCGGCGGTCGGCGATATCGTCGCGCGGCAACTCGTCGACGGCGACCCGACCGAGTACTACGACGCCGTCTCCGTCTCCCGGTTCGACGGGTACGAGGACGGGCGAACGACCGACAGTGCGGAGTGACCGCACTGAGCCGATCAGTCCAGCAACTGGTCGGCGATGGTGTTGCGCAGCACTTCGCTGGTACCCTCGTAGATCTCCGATAACTTCGCGTCGCGGTAGTACCGCTCGACGGCGAAGTCCCTCGTGTAGCCGTAGCCGCCGTGGATCTGGATGGCCTCGTTGCACACCTCCCGGGCCATCTCCGAGGCGTACAGCTTCGCCTGGGCGGCCTCCTTGACGTAGCGCTCGCCGCGCATCTTCCTGTCGGCGGCGGCGTGCATGAGATAGCGAGCCGCCCGGATCTTCGTGTCCATGTCGGCCAGCTTGTGCTGGATGGCCTGGAACTCGCTGATCGGCTGGTCGAACTGCTCGCGGTCCCGGGCGTACGCCAGCGCGTCGTCGAGCGCCGCCTGCGCGAGCCCGATGGAGCGGGCGGCGATGGTTATCCGCCCGCCGTTGAGCGTCTTGAGCGCCTGGACGAACCCCTCCCCCTCCTCGCCGAGTCGCCGGTCGGCGGGGACCTCCATCTCGTCGAAGCGTAACTCCGCCGTCGGACAGCCCCTGTCGCCGAGCTTGTGTTCGGTCCCTTCGACGTGGAACCCGTCGTCCTCGTCGGGGCGGACGACGAACGACGAGATGCCCTTGCCGCCGGCCTCGGGGTCGGTCTTGGCGAAGACGACCACCGTGTCGGCCACCGAGCCGTTGGAGATCCACAGCTTCCCGCCGTCGATGACGTAGCTGTCGGGTTCGCCGGTACCCTCGGCGTCGCCGCCGACGGGCTCCGCCGTGGTCTCCATCGCGGGCACGTCGCTCCCGGCGCCGGGTTCCGAGAGCGCGAACGCGCCGATCTCGTCGCCCTCGGCCATCGGGACGAGGTACTGCTCGCGCTGGGGTTCCGTCCCGAACTCGTAGACCATGTTGCAGGCCAGCGAGACGTGCGCGGCGACGATGGTGCCCAGGCCGCCCGACCCTCGGGAGATCTCGACCAGCGCCTCGGGGTAGGCGTGGTAGTCGAGACCGGCGCCGCCGTACTCCTCGGGGATCGGCATCCCCATCAGCCCCAGCTCCGCCATCTGGTCGACCAGATCGGCCGGGAACTCGTCGGTCTCGTCGATCTCGGCGGCCCGCGGGACGACCTCCTCGTCGACGAACTCCGCGACCATGTCGCGGATCTGGCGCTGCTCCTGCGTGAGGGCGAAGTCCATGTGACTACCTACCGCGGCTCGGCCCTTGATTGTTCGCCAGCGAGTGCGGGACGGTGGCGTTCAGTTCGATGTGCGAGTTGAGCAGTTGTTTCTGCTGATCAAGTTGTGAATGAAATAGTGACGACCGCGACCGCACTCGACGGTGAGCGATGAAAGCCCTCGGCCCGCTCGCGGTCGCTGAGCGACATATCCGCGCTCTCGGCACCGCCCGCGCGGATAGGGTCGCTCAGGCGACTACATGAACGCGAGCGCGCCTCGCCCTTTCAGTCCACCAGGACCGCAACCGCACCGCGACCGCACGGCACCGGGGACAGCCACGAGTCTCCCCAGCCGATTCGCTCTCTCGCTGCGCTCGCTCATCCCTCGCGCGGCTACGGTCGCACGCATGAACGCGCGCTCCAGCGCGCGCCAACGCACCGCAACCACTCACTGCAAGAGCTACCGCCTGTACTGAGCACCCACCGAGGAAGCGAGACGGGTCAGCGGTCCGGACCTTTATATCGGAGAGCGGGACCAGCCACTCGCGTGTCCGAGGTGACCAAGCTCGCGGTGGTCTGTCTGCTGGTCGCGGGAGCGGTCGGTCCGGCGGTCGGGGCGGCCGTCGATCCCGCGGACCCGTCGAGCGCGACAGACGCGCTTCGGCCGACAGAGCCGCGGATCGCGGCGGTCTACCCGAACCCCGTCGCCGACGGCGACCGGGGCGAGTTCGTCGTGCTCGACGTGCCGAACGGGACCGACCTCGGCGACTACCGCCTCTCCGACGGCGACGGCGAACTCGTCCTGCCGAACCGGACGGTCGGCGATCGGGTCGCGGTCACGACCGTGCCGGCACCCGTCCGGAACCTCACTCGAATCGCGGTCGTCGCGGCCAACGGAAGCGTCGCACTGGCCAACGGGGGCGAGCGGCTCCGGCTCCGGCGCGGGAACTCGACCGTCGCACGCGCCCGGTACCGCGAGGCCCCCGAGGGGGAGATCGGACGCTTCGACGACCGCGGTGCGGTCGCGTGGCGACCCCTCGGCCGGACAAACCGCTCGGTCGTCACCGCGACGGGCGGCGAGGTGCGAGCGTTCACGCTCCCCGACGCGCCCGGCGTCCCGCTCGACGTGATCCGCGGGGCCGACAGTCGCATCCTGCTCGCGGGCTACACGTTCACCTCCGAGCGCATCGCACAGGAACTCGAACGGGCGGCCCGGCGCGGCGTCGACGTACGCGTCCTCCTCGACGCCGAGCCCGTCGACGGGATCACCCGACGCCAGGCGCGACTGCTCGACTCGCTCGTCGACGCCGGCGCCACGGTGCGACTCCTCGGCGGCCCCCACGGCCGTTACGCGTTCCACCACCCGAAGTACGCCGTCGCGGACGACCGCGCGGTCGTACTGACCGAGAACTGGAAGCCCGCGGGGACCGGCGGCCACGCCAGCCGCGGCTGGGGCGCGGTCGTCTCACAGCCCCGGATCGTCGACGGACTCGCGAAAACCTTCCGCGCTGACGCCGAGTGGCGCGGCGCCCGCCCGTGGTCGCAGGTCCGGCGCGGCCGTTCCTTCGAGCGGGCGAGCGTCGCGAACGGCTCCTTCCCGAGCCACCGCTCGCCCGAGACGGTCCCGGTGAACCGCACCCGGTTGCTGGTCGCGCCGGACAACGCGGGCCGGGCGGTCACCGCCGCGCTCGACGGCGCCGACGAGTCCATCGACGTGATCCAGATGAGCGTCGACGGGCGGGACCAGCGCTTTCTCCGCGCGACGGTCCGTGCCGCCCGCCGCGGCGTCGACGTGCGGCTCCTGCTGAGCGGCGCGTGGTACGTCGAGGAGGAGAACCGCCGGCTGGTCGAACACCTCCGCGGGGTGGCCGAGCGGGAGGATCTGCCACTGACCGCGAAACTCGCAGAACCCGGGGGAGACTTCGAGAAGATCCACGCGAAGGGCGCGGTGATCGACGGCGACCAGGTGCTCGTGGGCAGTCTCAACTGGAACGGCGAGTCGATCCGGAGCAACCGGGAGGTCGTCCTCTCGCTCGAAGGCGAAGCGGTCGGCGGATACTACGAGGCGGCCTTCGAGGCTGACTGGAATGGCGAAGAGAGCGGGCCCTCGCTCCCGGTCGGGATCGCCGCGGGCATCGGCGGTTGCGCACTGCTCGCGGTACTCGTCGCACGCCGGATCGAGTTCGGCGAGAGCGCGGGTGTCGGTGGCTGACCCTGTCGAAGGGGAGAACTCAGTCCTCGGCGAACGCCGCCGAACTCCCGAGTTCTTCGTCGATCTCGGCGTCGGCCATCTTCTCGACCAGCGCGTCGATGACGGTCTCGCGCATCCCGCGGACGAACTTGATCGAGCCGACGACGAGGTGGCCGCCGCCGCTGACGCCGCCGCCGTCGACCTCCGCCTTCAGTTCCTCGACCATCGTCGGGATGTCCAGACGGACGCCGTCGGAACGGAGGACGGCGAAGTCCGGGCCGTAGCCGATGGTGATGACGGGGTCGCCGGTCTCGGCGACCTTCGAGTCGTGGATCTTCCCCGTCGTCTTCCCGGGAGCGGGGTAGGTGAACCGATGGGCGTGGTTCTCCACGTCGATGCGGTAGAGGTGGGCGTCGTTGTCGAGGCGCTCGTGGTCGACGTGGGGCATCGCGGCGTCGAGCTGGCGTTCCACGTCCCGCTCGGCGCGGGTCGCGAGGAACGAGACGAGCTCGCGGTGGCGCTCCTCGTCGTCGCAGTCGACGTTGAGCGCGTCCGTGATGAGCTGGCCGCCGTCGTCGTACTTCAGCCAGAAGGTGGCGTAGTCCAGCGCCTCGCCCACGTCGCGGAGTTCGGCCTCGTCGTACCCCTCCTCGCGGGCGAGTTCGAGGTAGTCGTCCATCGCCTCGGCCTCCGAGCGGTCCGAGAGGCCCGCGACCGCGGGGACGTGCCGGAGATCGTCCGTAATCGACGGGTCGATCATCCGCGCGAGTTCGACACACATCATCCCGGTGGTGATGCGGTAGTCCTCGTCGTGGAGGTAGGGGTTGACGTGCTCGTCGAGCAGGTCGCCGACCGCGTCGGGGTCGGGGTGGTGGTGGTCGACGACGACGATGGGCACGTCGTAGTGGGCGAGGTTGCGGTAGGCCGGGGTGTCCTCCTCGGTCGAGCCGTTGTCGAGCATCAGCAGGAGCGGGAGCCGCTGGCCGTGGCGTTTGCGGTCCTCCAGGGCGAAGTTCAGGTCGCGGGTCACGTCCTCCATCTCGTAGTACGGCGCCTTGCTCGGCAGGCGCTTGAGGAGGTGCTGGGCGGCGTCGGGATCCTCGTAGGTGTCCGCGATGAACCGCTCCAGGGCGACCTGCATCGGGACGCTGGCGCAGATGCCGTCGCCGTCGGCGTGGTGGCGCATCCGGATCGGACGGCCCTCCAGAATCTCCCGGCGGAGCCGCCGGGCGACGGCGCGCAGGTCCTCGCGGAGTTTCCCGAAGGCCTCCCACTCGACGAGCGGCTCGGGGTCGTGGGGCTCGGCCAGCTCGTCGAGGTCGGCGTCCTGCTCGGTGCGGACGCTCTCGGCGTCGTCGCCGTCGAGCACCTGCAGGTCGTCGATCTCGACCTGGACGGCCCCCTCGCGGGTCTCGACGTAGCCGTCGACGCGGACCACGTCGTCGAGTTGCACGTCCTCGTAGGCGCGGACGCCGGCCTCCTCGAAGGCCGTGCAGGGGGCGATCCCGGTCGCGTCGCGGACCTGGAAGACGGTCGGGCCGCCGGTCTGTTTGATCTGGACGACCACGCCCTCCAGCGTGACCGACTCGCCGACGACATCACCCAGGTCGGCGACGGCGTGGCTGTCGCGGGCGACCTCCTCGACGTCGTAGTCGGGCAGGTCGACCTCGTTGAAGGCGATGTCGCCGTTGTCCCGCACTTCTTCGAGCTCGACGACGAGCTCGTCGCCGACCTCGTAGGTGCCCAGCAGGTTCGAGCTGTGGACGAGGCCGGACACGTCGTCCGAGAGGTCGACGAAGACGCCGTACTCGACGACGCCGTTGACTTCGGCGAGGTACAGTTCGCCCTCGGAGACGTACTCGAAGTCGCAGTTCGCTGCGAGGTCGTAGACGGTCGTCCCACCGTCGGGGACGGCGACGCCGGAACCCCCGGCGTCAGGTACAGGAACCATTTGCAGTCGAGTCGTCCCCGACGCTAGTTTAACCTTCGGAAACCGTCTCGACCGGGTTGTCGCCCGTCTCCGAATTCCGGGCGGTTTCGGGTCGCGCTGGGGCGGTCCGGACCGACCCCGAAAAATAAGACACCCGGGACCGCTAGGTGCGGCCGTGCTGGACCGCGACATCCCGGACCATATCGTGCTGATCCTGATGGGGATACTTGTGATCCTCGCGCCGGCGGTGATCCTCGGGCTGACGCTCGAGTTCCTCGTGCTCACCGGCGACCTGGTCCTCGGTCGCGTGACGCTCGTCGAACTGCTCGAACTGTACCTCATCGACCTCGTCGCGGTCTCAGTGGTCGCGTACCTCGTCTACCGGCTCGGCCAGCGGCTCGTCCACCACGGGAGCGCGGTCACCGACCCGGCGAGGGACGAGGACGCCGACGGCGACGACGGCGAGGACAGCCGGGAGCGCTGAACGGTGCGGGCGGTCAGTCGTCGTGCTCCCGCGGGACGTACGAGCGGCCGCCGCGGCGCCCGAAGACCCACTCCCTCGGCGTCAGCTTCCGGTCCGCACCGTCCTTTCGGGCCACGTCCAGCCGCTCCTCGGTGGTCTGGAAGTAGTTGACGACGGTCACGAGCAGGACGCCGCCGACGGTGTTGCCGAGCAACACCGGGAAGACGAACCCGCCCAGCGCGGGGACGAGCGCGACCCCGCCGGCGAACGCGAGGTACATCGTCTCCGTGAACGAGACGACGACGTGGAAGAGGTTCCCGAAGGGGACCGCGAGGAAGGAGAGGTAGACCACGACCAGCCGGGCGGTCGCGTCGTTGACGGCGTAGACGAGCCAGACCACGCCGGCGACGATGAGCCCGGCGAACGCGGCCTTGAAAAAGAGCGTCCAGAAGGGGGTCTCGATGCCCTTGCGCGAGAGGTACGCGGCGGCCTCGGCGGCTTCCGGCGAGAGGACGCCCGTGCGTGCGAGCACGAGCGCGCCGAGCCCGCCGCCGACGAAGTTCCCGACGACGACGACGCTCCAGATCCAGAGCAGCCGGGGGAGACTCGCCAGCCGTTCGAGCACGAGCACGACCGGCGGGAGCGTGTTCTCGGTGTAGAGCTGGTAGCCGCCGACGATGATGAACACGAACCCGAGCGGGTACAGCAAGGCGCTGGTCACCGGGTCGCCGTCGGTCGCGGCCGTCATCGACGCGTACAGCAGGAACGTGACGGTGATCGCGAACCCGGCCGCGAGGGCGCTGAAGAACAGCTCTCGGGTCCCGGTGGTTGCCTCCTCGTCGGCGGCGGCGACGATACGCTGGAACACCTCGTGGGTCTCGAACTGGTCGCGGACGACGCCCCCGACGGCCGGCGCCCCCCGGCGGGACCGCTCGACCGCCTCGCGGACTGACTCGTCGTCCGGCGTCTCGTCGGTCATCGGCCCCACGTAGCGGGTCGCGCGTGAAAACACCCCGTGGTCGGCGCCGGCCCCGACCGGCGCGCGTCCCCCGGTCGCGGTCGCCTTCGCGGCTCGCAGGTCGCTTCGCTCCCCGCTCGCTCGGTCCGGGGCGCTCACTTCGTTCGCCGTTCGCTTTCGGAACCTCCCTCCGCTCGCGCCGCGCGCCGCGTCCGGAACGCTTGTTACGCGGGCTACCCGACGGGGAGACATGGGACTGTTCCGCTCGGGCGAGGTGGTCGGCATCGCCGAGGCCGCCCTGGAGTTCGCCCTGGAGGCCTCGGAGGACGCCCACCCCGACGAGTACATGGGGTTTCTGCGCGGCGAGGACGCCCGGAAGTTCGATCTGGACTACGAGGGCACCGTCCTGACGGACGTGCTCGTCATCCCGGGAACGGAGTCCAACCCCGTCAGCGCCACCGTCGACTCCAGCATGATCCCCAACAGCTCCCGGGCGGCGGGGTCGATCCACTCCCACCCCAACGGCGTGCTCCGCCCCAGCGACGCCGACCTCCAGACGTTCGGCAAGGGGAAGGTCCACATCATCGTCGGCGCGCCCTACCGGAAGTCCGACTGGCAGGCGTTCGACCGCGAGGGCGAGCCCGTCGACCTGCCGGTGCTGGAGGTCGACCTGCCCGAAGACGAGTTCTTCGACTTCTCCCAGGAGGACATCGACGCCGAGCTCATGGAGGAGTCCGACTACGGGACCGAGGGAACGGACTTCCGCTCGGAGCCCGGCGACGAGTGGGGCGAGCGATGACCGAGGGGCGAGACGGGACCGGACCGGGCAGTCGGCGACCGCCCGTCGACGAGGCCGTCGTCGTCGCCCAGGGGACCTTCGACATCCTCCACCCCGGCCACCTCCACTACCTCCGGGACGCGAAGGCGATGGGCGACCGGCTGGTCGTCATCGTCGCCCGCTCGACGAACGTGACCCACAAGGAACCGCCGGTGGTCCACGGCCCGCAGCGCCGGGAGATGGTCGCCGGCCTCGACCCCGTCGACGAGGCGCGGCTCGGCCACCCCGAGGACATCTTCGCGCCCATCGAGGAGCTCGACCCGGCCGTGATCGCCCTGGGCTACGACCAGCACCACGACGAGGAGGGCGTCCGCGCCGCGCTGGCCGAGCGCGGCATCGACTGCGAGGTCCGCCGCGCCAGCGCCTACGAACCGGGCTACGAGGGGCTACTCTCCTCGGGCCGGATCGTCGACCGGATCCTCGACGAACGGGGATAGCGCTCGGTCCACGGTGTCGGACTTTCGCGGGCGCTCCCGCGTCGCGCCCCGGTCGCCGGCCGGGTGTCGGCAGTTCGTGTAATCATCCGAAAATTTAATTCACAGCGGCGCGCCTCGGGCGGGTATGAAACGGGTCACGGTGGAGGACGTGCCGTCGCGGGCGTATCGGGGACTGGAGCTGTTCCTGCTGATCCCGCCGGTGTTGATGGCGCTGTTCGCGCTGGGGACCGTCCTGCTTTTCGTGATCGGGTTCGGCGGCGGGTCCACGGCGGGGTCGGCGGGTACGGCGGCGACCGGATCCGTGGGCGGGGTGGCGAGCCCCGGGGCGGCGATGGCTGGGGGAGTCGTCATCGCCTGGGTGCTCGCACTCGTGTTCGGGCTCGCGTCGGCGGTCGCGATCCCCCTCTTCCTCTACTTCGACGCCGGGCGGGTCGCGGTACAGGACCTCGAGTGGGAGCCGAGTCAGGGGCTGTACGCGGTCGCCGGGTTCTTCCTCAGCGGACTGGTCGTCTGGCACTACCTCTACAAGCGCCACCAGTACGTCGTCGACTGGGTCGGCACCCAGGCGTGGTGGTACCTCGCGCTCATGGGGGTCGGCGTCGGCATCCTCGGCGTCGCCGGGAGCGCCATCCAGCCGGGACTCGCGCTCGTCGGTCTGCTCGGCCTCCCGCTTTTCACCACCGGTATCTACAAGGACGCGACCTACGTCCGCCTCAACAGCGACTGGCGCCCGAACCCCGTGAACCACTTCCTCGGCGCCTTCTTCACCGGGGTGATCGCTGTCCTCGGCGTCTTCTACTTCGGCTACTACGCGTACAAGCGACACGAACACGTCGGGATCCTCTGAGCGCCCCCGTTCGGGAACGCCGTCCTCCGGCGCACCGGGTCCACGACGGCCGAGGGGTCGGCACGTCCGGGCGGAAAACGAAACCGGGCCGAATCGGACGGCTACAGCAGGTCGTGCTCGGCGAGCCGTTCGACGCCCTCGCGGAGTCGCTTCTCGTCGTTGGCGTAGGCCAGGCGGACCCAGCCGGGGGTACCGAACGCGCTGCCCGGCACGGTCGCAACGTGGGCCGTCTCGATGGCCTCCTCCGCCCAGGCGACGTCCTGCGCCCGGTCGTCGTCGCCGTCGATGCGGGTGTCGGCGACGGGGAGCATCAGGTAGAACGCACCGTCGGGCGCCGGGACCTCCTTGCCGTGCTCGGCGAAGAGATCGACGAGCATGTCCCGGCGGTCCTCGAAGGCCGAGCGCATCTCCTCGACGGCCTCGTCGGTGTTCTCCAGGGCCTCGACGCCGGCGTGCTGGACGAAGTTGACCGCGCAGGTCACCGAGTGGCCGTGGATCTTGCCGGACTGGCCGACCAGCTCCTCGGGGGCGGCGTAGTAGCCCAGCCGCCAGCCCGTCATCGCGTAGGCCTTCGAGAAGCCGTTGAGCGTGATGGTCCGGTCTTCCATTCCGTCCAGCGTGCCGATGCTGGTGGCCTCGACGCCGTCGTAGGTGATCTCCTTGTAGATCTCGTCGGAGATCACCGTCACGTCGTGCTCGACGGCGATGTCGCGGACTCCTTCGAGGGCCTCGTCGGAGTAGACGGCCCCGTGGGGGTTGCCCGGGGAGTTGACGACGAGGATCTCCGTGTCGTCGGAGACGGCCTCAGCGAGGTCGTCGATCGCGGGTTCGAGCTGGAAGTCGTACTGTGCGGTGTCGACGCGGGTGAGCGAGCCGTCCGAGAGCTTGACCATCGCCTCGTAGGAGACCCACGCGGGGTCGACCAGCGCGACCTCGTCGCCGTCGTCGATGAGCGTCTGGAAGACCTCGAACAGGCCCTGCTTGCCGCCCGGCGTGACGACGACGTTCTCGGTGCCGTACTGGGAGAGGCCGTCGCCGTGGAGCTTCTCGACGATGGCGTCTTTGAGCTCGGGGATGCCGTTCGAGGGGGTGTAGCCGGTGTGGCCGGCGTCCATCGCCGCCTTGCCGGCCTGCTTGACGTTCTCGGGGGTGTCGAAGTCGACGATGTCGCCGACCGAGAGGTCGACGACGTCGACGCCCTCGGCCTCCAGCTCGGAGGCCTTGTTGCTGATCGCGACGGTCGCGCTCGGTTCGATCCGTTCGACGCGTGCTGCGAAGTCCATGGTTGTGTATGTAGTCGTCCGCGGTGTGGTCACGGGAGCTGTTCGACGAGGTCGACGGCGCTGTCGACGACGGTCGCGCCGTAGTCGGTCCGCGCCTTCGCCTCGGCCGTGCTCATCCCGGGGCCGGTGACGCCGAACGCGACCGGGGTGTCCCGGTCGAGGCTCACGTCCGTGAGCCCCTGCGCGGCGGCGTCGGCGATGACCTCGTCGTGGTCGGTGTCGCCCTCGACGATGGCGCCGATGACGGCCACGGCGTCGATGTCGTCGCGGCGGGCCAGCCGGTCGGCGGCCAGCGGCGTGTCGTAGGAGCCGGGCACCTCGACGGTCGCGGCGACCTCCGCGTCGCGCTCGGCGGCGGCCTCGCGGGCCGCCGCCTCCATCGCGTCGACGACCGACCCCTCCTTGTCGAACTGGGCGACCACCAGACCGAGCTGTACCATATCCGGGGCGAAGCGAGCGCGCATAAAAGAACTACCGAACCCGCACCGTCGCGACCGCAGTTCGCCCCCGTCGACGGCCGCCCGCCGGAGAGGGACACGCTTATTCCCGCCGGTGGGCAACCCCGGCGCAATGACACTCACCTCGCCCGGACCGACGCTCGGCGTCGTCGGCGGCGGCCAGCTCGGCCGGATGCTCGCCGAGGCCGCGGCGCCGCTCGGCGTCGAGGTCGTCGTCAGCGACCCGACCCCCGACGCCCCGGCCGCGCCGGTCGCCCGCGACCAGGTCGTCGGCGACTTCGACGACCTCGAGGCCGTCCGCGAGCTCGCCGAGCGGTCCGACTTCCTCACCTTCGAGATCGAACTCACCGACCCCGACCTGCTGGAGCGGGTGAGCGAGGAGACCGACACGCCGGTCCACCCCGACCCCGAGACGCTGCGGATCATCGAGGACAAGCTCGTCCAGAAGCGCCGGCTGGCCGAGGCGGGCGTCCCGGTCCCCGAGTTCCGCGAGGTGAACTCCGCCGACGAACTGCGCGACGCGCTCGACGACCTGGGGTATCCCGCGATGCTCAAGGCCCGGAAGGGCGGCTACGACGGCCGCGGGAACGTCCCCGTCGACTCCCCCGACGACGTGGAGGCGGCGTTCGACGAGATCGTCGACGCCGCCCAGGACGGCAGTCAGGCGGACCCGTCGGGCGTCGCGATGGTCGAGGAGATGGTCGACTTCGAGCGCGAACTGGCCGTGATGGGCTGTCTCGGGAGCGAACAGTGGGGCGACGGCGGGGCGCCCGAACGCGACACCTTCCCGGTCACCGAGACGATCCACCGCGAGGAGATCCTGCGGGAGACTCGCTCGCCGCCGGAGGCCGACGAGGCCGTCCGCGAGCGCGCACGCGAGGTCGCTCTCGACGTGCTCGACGTGATGGAGGGCCGGGGCGTCTACGGGATCGAGTTGTTCCAGGGACCGGACGACGGGATCCTGCTCAACGAGATCGCCCCGCGGCCGCACAACTCCGGCCACTGGACCATCGAGGGGTGTCACACCTCGCAGTTCGAACAGCACGTCCGGGCCGTGACCGGCCGCCCGCTGGGCGACACCGGCCGGCGCGCGCCCGCGGTGTCCGCGAACGTTCTGGGCGATGTCGAGGAGCGTCAGGTCGCCACGCTCTCCGGCGAGGACGCCGTCTTCGAGCGGCCGCGCGCGCACCTCCACTGGTACGGCAAGCGGGAGGTCTACCGCCTCCGGAAGATGGGCCACGTGACGCTCGTCGGCGAGGGCGACGAGCGGACGGACCGGCTGCTGGCCGACGCCCGCGAGCTACGGGACGGGCTGACGTTCCGGGAGTGAGGAGGACCTGACGGTTTGGGAGCGAGGAGAGCCGACGGTGCTGAACGAGGCGACGGCGGGGCCGTCACGGGGAGGACGGTCCGGTTCCGCCGTCGTCGGTCTCCCCCTCGGCCCGGGGGAGTGCTATCTCGATCGTCGTCCCGTCGGGGCCGCGCTCGACGATATCGACCTCGCCGCGGGATCGCCTGACGATCCAGCGGACCAGCCACAGCCCCATCCCGCTGGCGTGGAACACCGGCGAGATCTCGCGGTGCTCGGTGATGATGTTGGCCTCGTGGTCGGGCAGCCCCGGCCCGTCGTCGCTCACCGTCACGGTCACCGCGTCGCCGTCCGCGTCGACCGCCACCCGGACCGTCGACGCGCCCGGATCTCGGTCGCCCCCGTGCTGGACCGCGTTCTCGACCAGCTCCTCGACGGCCTGCCCGATGGCGGGGATGGCCCTGGCGGTCGCGTCGCCGTCGCCGTCGTACGAGACGGTCGCTCGACCCTCGCGCGCGTCGAACTCCTCGACGATGCCCGCGACGACCGCGTCCACGTCGACCGCGCCGTGGTGGTGTTCGTGCAGCAGGACCTCCGTCGCGTCGTGGGCCTTCTCCGTGAGTTGCATCAGGTCCCGGGCGGCCGACCGGATGCGCTCCGCCGCGGCGGCGTCGCCGCCCGCCTCGGCGGACTCCCCCCGCTCCAGAAACTCGGCGGTGCCGTCGACGACAGTCATCTTGTTGCGCATGTTGTGTCGCAGGACGCGCCCGAACACGCGGACCTGCTCCTCGCGCTCGCGGCGCTCGCTCACGTCCCGGCCGACCCCGACGACCAGATTCTCCCCGTCGGGGTCGTCGAACAGCGCGGCGACGAACTCGTAGGGGATCGGCCCGCCGCTCTTGGGCTGGACCTCCGTGACCCGGCGAGCCGACCCCTCCTCGAACACCTCGGCGACGAACGTCGCCAGCCGCTCGGTCGCGTCGCCCCCGAACAGCTCCGTGACGCCACAGCCCGCCAGTTCCTCGCCCTCGTAGCCGGTGACCGTCTCGACGGTCCGGTTCCAGTCGACGAGGTTCCCGTCGCGGTCGAGCGCGTAGAACAGGTCGTCCAGCGAGTCCAGCATCGCGTGCATGTACCCCCGCTGGCGGGCGAGTTCCCGCTCGCGCCGCTTGCGGGTGGTGACGTCGCGCGCGACGTAGACGACGTGGTCGTACTCCTCGCCGCGGACCGGCGCGATCCGGCCCTCGAACCACCGCTCGCCGTCGCCCACGTCGAGCGTGTACTCGAAGGTCCGGACCTCGCCGGTCTCCAGCGCCGCCTCCAGGTTCGTCACGACCCGGTCGGCCGTCTCGTCGTCGAACACCTCGTCGACCCGCTCGCCCAGCAGCGACCCGGGGTCGTCGTAGAGCAACTCCCGGGACGCCGGGCTCGATAGCACCTGCACGTACGTCCCGTCCGCGTCGAGGATGAACCCCACGTCCGGGAACGCCGTGACCAGCGCGTCGAGCTCGGCATCCGGCGGGAGAGACCCGCCGTCCCCCAGTGGTGGCACCATTCCCCGAATATCGACCGCTCGGACGGAAGAAAGAGATGCCCGAACACTATGGTATCCCGGTCGTCGGCGCGCTCGCGAGCGGCCGGCGGTCGCTGTCCCCGGTCGGGAACGCGGTGTCGCTCCGGATCGCACACGCTTACGGCCCCGCGCCGCGGACACTCGCCCATGACCGCCGACTCCGTCCAGTCGATCATCGACCAGTTGCACGAACAGGCCGGGATGGACCTGCCGAACGAGGCGACCCCCGACGTGGGCATCGTCATGGGGTCGGACTCGGACCTGCCGACGATGGCCGGCGGGCAGGGCAAACGTCCGGGCGCGACGGCCGCCCTGGCCGACGAACTCGGCTTCGCGGAGCAGACCGACTACGAGGACGCCCCCGAGAGCCGGTTCACCTTCGAGACGTTCGTCGTCTCGGCCCACCGCACGCCCGACCTGATGTACGCCTACGCCGAGACGGCCGAGGCCCGCGGGATCGACGTGATCATCGCCGGCGCGGGCGGCAAGTCCGCCGACCTGCCGAACATGACCGCCTCAATCGCCTACCCGCTGCCGGTCATCGGCGTCCCCGTCCAGGAGAAGTCCGTCGACTCCGTCATCGGGATGCCCCAGGGCGCGCCGATCACCGCCGTCGACGCCGGCAAGTCGTTCAACGCCGCGCTCACGGCGGCCCAGATCCTCTCCCGGCAGTACCCCGAGATCCGCGAGCGACTCGTCGAGTACCACGAGGGGCTCCAGACGGAGGTCGGCGAGGTCTCCCGGGACCTGCACGAACTCGGCACGCCGGGGTTCAAAGACCAGTACTGGGGCGAGGAGTGATACGGACTGCTGTAACTGTGTCCCGCGACGACCGCCCGACAGCGGCCGGTCGATGCGGTACTGACGTACAGCAGTCTGTATGAGGTCGCTTCCCCGGCGCGATACTCAGCCTCGTTCCGGGAGCGTCGGCGGCGACTCCACGCCGGCCGCTGTGAGGATGTCGGCCACGAACGGCATCGGGTCCTCCAGGGAGAGGTAGTCGAAGTTGGGGTGGCTGGCGAACGACGCCAGCATCTCCGGGACGGTCCGCGACAGCGACGGCGGGCTCTCGTACTCGCCGTCGGAGCGCACGACGCTGTGCAGGTAACTCACCTCGCCGCGCACGAGGTGGCATCCGACGCCGGTCGCGTGGGCCGGGTCGCGGCGGATCGGGCGGCCCGCCGCCAGCCGGTAGTAGCGGTAGGGGAAGTCGACGCCCGCGTGCAGGGGGAGCGCCAGCGACCCCCAGAAGCGCGGATTGACCTCCATCAGCTTGAACCGGCCGTCGCGCGGGTCGAACTTGAACTCGACCATGGCCGGTCCGTGCCAGTCGAGCGACGACAGCAGTTCCGTCCCGCGTCGCGCGAGCGCCGGGATGTCGACGGACTTGCGGTAGACGCTCGCCCCGCCGGTGTAGGAGTAGCTGCGGACCCGCCGGTGCTGGAACGTGGTGATCGGGTCGCCGTCCTCGCAGAGGGCGAAAAAGCCGTGTTCCGCGCGCCCGGGCACGTACTCCTGTGCGATCGGGACGTGGCCCATCTCGTCGACGATCGCCTGTCTGTCCGGCGCCGTTCCGGGCTCGACGACCCGCATCCCCGGCACCGTCAACTCGTTTTCCTCCTCGCGGATCGAGTACCGGGACTTGACGACGACCGGGCGGTCCCAGTCGTCCCACTCGTCGAGCAGTCCCGTCTCCGGGGTCGGGATCCCGGCCTCGGCCGCGTCCTCGCGGAGCCTGAGCCAGTCCTGGACTCCCCTGACCCGTTCGAACGCGGGCCAGGCCGTCCCGACGCGGTCGTCGAACGCCGCCCGATGCTTCGAGAGCACGTAGATGTCGGCCTCCTGGAGCGGGACGACCGTCGCGACGTCGTCCCGCTCGGCCACCGAGAGCAGCGCGTCCCGGTATCCCCGGAGGTCGTCGAACGGCGACGGAGCGTCACGCGATTCGTCGCAGTATTCCGAACGGACCGCCTGTTCGCCGCCCCCGGCCGAGACGGCGACCGTCCCGACGCCGCGGCGACCGAGAGAGCGGATGCTCGTGATACTGCTCCCCGACGCGACGGCCGGGACGACGACGGCGTCTCCGGCTTCGCCCCGCGAGTCACTCATCGTGTTCTTTCTACGTGATCGATGGGTTTGGTAATTTCACGGTTATCGGGGCGCGGAACGGGAAGAACAGACGAAACCCGGTCCCGTCCCGGACCCGCCTGCTTCGCCTACACGCACCCCGAGATCACGGTCACTTCGTCGTCCTGACCGAACGGGCCGCCCAGCGCGTCGAGCCGCTCGCGCAGTTCGGCCTCGAAGTCCGCCTTCTCGTCGCCGAAGGTCGCGGGCGAGCAGCAGGACAGCGAGAAGACGTAGCCGACCACCTCGTCGACGCTCCACTCCCGGGTCCGCTCGAACGTCGCCACTTCGACGTCCGCGAACCCGCGGTCGGCGAGCATCTCGTCGTAGGGGTTCTCGTACGGTTCGGTGCGGGGGCCGGTCCGCTCGGGCAGGTCGTCGAGGTACTCGTCCGCGAGGCCGTAGACCTCGTCCTGCCACGCGCGCTCGCCGCTCGTGAGCCACTCGGTGTCGTCGAAGATCGCGACGCCCCCGCCCGGGCGGGTCAGCTCGCGGATCCCGTCGAGCGTCGGCCCGCGGTCCATCCAGTGGAACGCCCGGCCCACCGTCGTCACGTCGAACGTCTCCAGGTCGTCACCGAGCGCTCCCCGGAGGTCGGCGTCCGAACCCTGGACCCACTCGACGTTCTCGACGCCGGCCTGCCGGGACTGCTCGCGCGCGCCGTCGAGCATCGCCTCGCTGGGGTCCATCCCGACGACGCGGCCGACGCGAGCGGCGAGCGGGACGGCGATCTGTCCGGCGCCACAGCCCAGGTCGAGCGCGCGCGAGGACTCGTCGAGGGCGAAGCGGTCGACGAGGTGGTCGATCGGCCGGTCGCCGTATCGAGGTCGGTACCGGGCGTAGTACGGTTCGGCGCTCCGGAAGGGGTCTGCCCCTGGGGGCATGGGTCGGAACCGTGAGAACCGACCGGGGACGCAAGAAGCTGTCGGCCGGCGGGGTCGGTAGGTCGGCCGTACCGCCGGCCGAACGTGTTTCGGGGAGTCGCGGCTCGAAACCGCCCGAGGACAACAATCAACCCTTATATGGCACCACCCCAAACCGTCGAACGATAGAGAGTCATGAGTAACCCATGGATAGCCATCGGGGCGCTCGCCGTCGTCGCGCTCGCCATCCCCATCAGTATGATGGTGGCGTCGGCGCTGCTGCGGCCGAGCGTGCCGGAACAGGGGAAACGCGCCGTCTACGAGAGCGGCGAGGTCCCGACGGGCGACACGCGCATCAAGTTCAACATCCAGTACTACATGGTCGCGCTGTTGTTCGTCGTCTTCGACATCGAGACCGTCCTCATCTTCCCGTGGACGGTCATCTACCGCGACGCGGTCGCCAACGTCGGACTCGCCGAGGCGCTGGTCCCGATGCTCGTCTTCGTCGGAATCCTCGTCATCGGGCTCGGCTGGGCGTGGCGCAACGGTGCGGTCAGATGGATCCGCAGCCCGCGCGCGCAAGCACAGCGGGTCGAACAGTAATCATGAGCAGCGACCACACACCAACGGCCGACGGCACAGACATCCAATCGACCCAGGACGCGCGGCTGGGCGAGGGCGCGGACGACCGGTTCAACTCGACGCTCCGCGAGGCGTTCGGCTCCACGCCGTTCATCCTCACGAAGTTCGACAAGTTCATGAACTGGGTCCGGGGCTCGTCGATGTTCATGCTGCAGTTCGGGATCGCCTGCTGCAGCATCGAGATGATGCACACCTACGCGGTCAAACACGACCTCGACCGCTTCGGCGCCGGCGTCCCCCGCGCCTCGCCCCGCCAGGCCGACGTGATCATCGTCCCGGGGACCATCGTCTCGAAGTTCGCCCCGCGGATGAAGCGCGTCTACGACCAGATGCCCGAGCCCAAGTTCGTCGTCTCGATGGGCTCGTGTACCATCTCCGGCGGCCCGTTCCAGGAGGGCTACAACGTCATCAAGGGCGCCGAGGAGGTCATCCCGGTCGACATCCACGTCCCGGGTTGCCCCCCGCGTCCGGAGGCGCTCGTCTACGGCGTCGCCAAGCTCCAGGAGCGCATCGCCAACGGCGAGTCCGCCCCCGTGACGGTCAAGCCCTACGAGCTGGAGCAGTTCGGCGACCTCGAACAGGACGAGCTCGTCGACAAGCTCGCCGCCGAGATCGACGAGGAGGACCTCGTGATGCGGTACAACTGGAGTGACTCGCCATGAGCCTGGAGGAACCGGAGAGCGACGTGCTCGCGACGGAGGAGCAGGTCGGCGTCTCCGAGGGCGAACTCGACTACGACGAACTCGCCGCGCTGCTGGGCGACACCGTCGTCGACCGCGAACAGCACGTCAACGCCGAGGGGTTCGTCGTCCGGCCCGACGAGGTACAGGACGCCCTGTTCACTCTGCGCGACGAGGCCGGCTTCGACCACTGTTCCTGCGTCACCGCACAGGAGTACGACGACCGCTACGAGTCGATCTACCACCTCAAGAAGTACGACGACCCCACCCAGGAGGTGTCGGTCGTCGTCCCGACGCCGAGAGACGAGCCGGTCAGCGAGAGCGCCGAGCCGGTCTACCGCACCGCCGACTGGCACGAGCGGGAGGCCTACGACCTCGTCGGCATCGAGTACGAGGGCCACCCGGACCTGCGCCGGATCCTCCTGCCGGAGACCTGGCAGGGCCACCCGCTCTCGCAGGACTTCAGCGGCGAGGAACCGCAGATCGTCACGCTTCGGGAACACGCCAATCCGCTGCAGGAGGACCACCGCGGGGAGGACGACACGGACACGATGTTCGTCAACATCGGTCCCCACCACCCCGCGACCCACGGCGTGCTCCACATCGAGACGGTGCTCGACGGCGAGCAGATCGCCGATCTGGACCCGGACATCGGCTACCTCCACCGCTGCGAGGAGCAGCTCTGCCAGCAGGGCACCTACCGCCACCAGATCATGCCCTACCCCGACCGCTGGGACTACATCTCGGCGGGCATCCTCAACGAGTGGGCGTACGCCCGCGCGGCCGAGGACCTGGCGGACATCGAGGTGCCCGAGTACGCGCAGGTCGTCCGGACGATGTCCGCGGAGCTGTGCCGGATCGCGAGCCACATGCTCGCGCTGGGCACGTTCGCGCTGGACATCTACGGCGACTTCACGGCGCTGTTCATGTACGCCATCCGCGACCGGGAGACGGTCCAGAACATCCTCGAGGACCTGACCGGCCAGCGGCTGATGTTCAACTACCTGCGGCTGGGCGGCGTGGCGTGGGACCTGCCCGAGCCCCGCGAGGAGTTCTTCGAGAAGATCCGCGACTTCATCGACGAGCTCCCCGAGCGGCTCACGGAGTACCACGACATGATGACCTCCAACGAGATCCTCCAGATGCGGACGGTCGACACGGGGGTCCTGCCGCCGGAGGAGGCCAAGTCCTACGGTGCAACGGGGCCGGTCGCCCGCGGGTCGGGCATCGACTACGACCTGCGCCGCGACGACCCGTACGGCTACTACCCCGAACTCGACTGGGACGTGGTCACCGAGGACGGCTGCGACAACTTCGCGCGCCTGCTCGTCCGGATGCGCGAAGTCGAGCAGTCCGCGCGCATCATCGAGCAGTGCGTCGACCTGCTGGAGGACTGGCCCGAAGACGAGCGGGAGATCCAGTCGAACGTCCCCCGCACGCTACGGCCGGACCCCGACACGGAGATCTACCGGGCCGTCGAGGCCGCAAAGGGCGAACTCGGCATCTACATCCGTAGCGACGGCACCGACAAGCCGGCGCGGTTCAAGATCCGGAGCCCGTGTTTCTCGAACCTCCAGACCCTGCCGGTCATGTCCGAGGGCGAGTTCATCCCGGACATGATCGCCTCGCTCGGTAGCCTGGACATCGTCCTCGGGGAGGTGGACCGCTGATGGTCGCGCCGGCGCTCCAGTCGGGGACGCCGTTCCCCGAGATGATCGCCGACCTGCTCGGGCTCGACGTCAGCGAGACCTGGGTCATCGTGGTGACGAGCATCGTCGCCGGCGGCATCATCGCGACGGTGCTGCTGACGATGACCGCCGTGCTCGGCATCTGGGGCAAGCGGAAGATCACCGCGGCGTTCACCGACCGCATCGCGGTCAACCGCCACGGGCCCTACGGCCTGCTGATCATCCCGGCCGACGCCGTGCGCCTGCTGTCGAAGGAGCTCATCGTCCCCGAGGGCGTCGACCGCCCGGCCTGGGACCTGGCGCCGCTGGTCATCGCCAGTTCCGCGTTGCTGGGCTTCGCGGTCATCCCGTTCGGCAACAACCTGCAGCTGGCCGACCCCGAGACGGGGCTGGCCTACGTGTTCGCGGTCGCGTCGATCGCGTCGCTGGGCCTCCTGATGGCCGGCTACGCGTCGAACAACAAGTTCTCGTTCCTCGGCGGGCTGCGCGCGGTCGCGCAGAACCTCGCCTACGAGATCCCGCTGGTGCTGACCGGCGCGTCGGTCGTCATCTTCGCCGGGTCGCTGCAGATGTCGACCATCGTCGAGATGCAGCGTCAGACGCTGGTCACCCTCGGCGGCGTCCCGATCCCGTCGTGGTACGCCTTCGTCAACCCGTTCGCCTTCGTCCTGTTCCTCGTCGCGAACCTGGCGGAGGTCGGGCGCAACCCGTTCGACATCCCGGAGGCGCCGACCGAGATCGTCGCCGGCTACCAGACGGAGTACTCCTCGGTGTACTTCGTGCTCATCTACCTCGGGGAGTTCATCCACATCTTCCTCGGCGGCGCGATCATCGCGACGATCTTCCTCGGCGGCGCCTCGGGGCCGGTGCTCCCGGGCGTCGTCTGGTTCTTCGCGAAGATGATCGCCGTCTACCTGTTCACGCAGTGGGCCCGGTCGGCGATCCCGCGACTGCGCATCGACCAGCTCATCCAGATCGGCTGGAAGGGCATGCTCGTCCTCTCCTTTGCCAATCTGGTCCTGACCGCCGTCATCGTCGGGGTGGTCAACGCATGAGTGCGACCCCGGCTCCGACTCCGACACACGCGACACGCGGAGGTGACCCCCAATGATAGGACTCCTCAAGTCGATGGCAACGACGATGAAACACGCGCTCGACGGCGAGACGTTCACCGTCGAGTACCCCGAGACCGCGCCGGAAGTGAGCCCGCGGTTCCGCGGCGTCCACAAGTTCAGCCAGGAGCGCTGTATCTGGTGTCGCCAGTGCGAGAACGTCTGCCCGAACGACACCATCCAGATCGTCACCGACGACCAGCGCAACGGCGAGCAGTACAACCTCCACATCGGCCAGTGCATCTACTGCCGACTCTGCGAGGAGGTCTGCCCCGTCGACGCCATCCTGCTGACCCAGAACTTCGAGTGGACCGCCGACACCAAAGACGAGTTTGTCCTCGACAAAGAACAGCTCAAGAACGTCCCCTGGTACAAGGATATCGACCCGCTGGAGTCCCGCGAACCGGACCGCGGCGGGTGGATCGGCGAGGGCGAAGGCGAAGTCGACTATCAGTAACGCGACTCGGATTTTTCGACGCTTCGGTTCGTGCGGGCCGACCGACGGCAGTTCAGTGGACGGCCAGCGACCCGCTCCGGTGGACGGTGACGGTGACGCCCGCGTGGACGAACGACACCGTCTCCCCGTTCTCGCCGCGGAGGGTCGCGAGGAGGCGCGCCGGGTCGATGGCGTCGACGACGCCGTCGACCGCCGCGTCGCGCAGGGTCGTCGCCCGGGAGACGAGGTCGGCCACGGCCCGTTCGACGCTGACCGGCGTCTGCCAGCCGTCCCCGGATTCGGGGAGCAAGTACACCGAGGCGAGGGGGTCGTCGACGACCGCGGCGTCGAGGTCGCTCGCGACGGTGTACTCGACCGTGACGGGTTCCGGGACGGCCCCCGTTTCGGCGCCGCCTCCGGGGTCCGTTCCTCGCTCGGCGTCCGCGGGGCGGTCGACAGCGCCGTCGAATTCGTCGTCGGGCGGGGCCGAGTCGACGGCGACGGTCCCCCCGTCGGAGACCGCACCGTCGACGCGCCCGCCGGCGGGGGAGTCGGTCGCGGCCGGTTCCCCGGGCGCGCCGTCGAGGTGGGGGCGTTCGGCGGGTTCCGGGCCGCCGAGCGCGGGCGGTAGGACGAGTTCGCCCTCGAACTCCCTGGCGGCCGAGCGCAGTCGCGACTCGGCGGCGTCGCCCAGTACGTCCACGTATCGCCGGGCGAGGGTGTCGACGACCGCCAGCTGGTCGTCCTCGATCTCGGTGACGGTCCCGTCGTCGTCGACGGTGATGCCGCCGGTCGAGCGGGCGATCTCGACCGCCGAGGCGCCGAGCATCGACCGCTGGGTCTCGATGAGCCGCCCGGCGAGGTGTTCGTAACTCATGTCAGGTGGTGGTCGCGCCCGCCGCGGTCCCCCCGAGTACCGCGGTCCCGCCGTAGCAGTCGTCTCGTGTGCGTCATCTACCGGAGGGTCGCGCGCGCCCGCCTTAATCGCCGCCGATGGTTCACGGATCTCAGTTCCGATAATTCGGATCGTTCCTCGGATCGCTCCCCCGAGCGGGTCGATTGGGCGATCTGACGGATCGATGCCCATCAGTTCCACGACTGCGGCCGACCGACGAACGCTCGCTCGAACCGGCGTTCCTCCGCGCGATTGTCGATTATCGGAGTTGATATCATCGGGACAGCCCGTGATCGAGCCCGGTGGATCGGTTCCCGGAGGCGAACGAACGAGCCGAGTCGGCGGCGACCGCGGGGACGGACGAATCAGTTCAGGACGGCGGAGCGGGTCGGGTGTGCAGATGTGGCACCGATCCAAATAGCGATATGTCCCCGGACCGAACGTCCGGTAGATGAGCGCGGATTCACTCGACCTCTACGAGAGCCAGCGGCGGGCGCTGACGGTGCTGGTCAACGAGTACCAGCAGCGCGGTTCGCCGGTCAGCTCCGGCGTCCTCGCCGATCGGATGGACCGGTCGCCGGGGACGATCAGGAACAAGATGCCCCAGCTGGAGTCGCTCGGGCTGGTCGAGGGCGTCGCGGGGCCGACCGGCGGGTACGAACCGACAGAGAAGGCCTTCCGGGTGCTGGACCGTGACCCCGACGCCGAGCGCGAGTCGGTGACGGTCGCGCACGACTTCGAGCGCGTCGACGCCACCGTCGAGTCCGTCTCCTTCGCGAACGTGAACCACCCGTCGGACTGCCGGGCGTGGGTCGAGTTCCAGACCGCCATGCCGTCGCTTTCGGTCGGCGACCCCGTCGCCATCGGACCGACCGCCCAGGGTGATCTCGTCGTGGCCGGCGAGGTCCACTCGGTGAACGACACCGGAAACCGGATCTCGATCGCCGTCAGCGGGATGGAGGCGCCAGTTACCGACGGATAATCTCGTAGCGGGTTCCGGCGGGTGACCCCGACGGCCACTCCGGGCGGCCGGTCTATCTGGGTAGATCATGAACTTTTATTACCGATGGGGGCCTCCGGAGAGATATGTCACGGACGGCGCTCGCAGTAGCGGTACACTGATTCTCTCCCCCGACGGCGTCGTCCAGTTCGCAGACCGCACCCGACAACACACCGCAGATGAGCACACACGCGACCCCGGAGACCCGAGACGCACCGACAGCCGAGACCACGACCGGCGATACCGAGTTCGAAGCCGACGCCAGCGATTCGAGCGACGACGAGCCGGCGCCGATGGACCCGTTCGACGCCCACGACGCGGCGGCGACGTTCGGCGCGTCGACCCGCCGGCTCCCGAACACGGTCGACGCGGAGAACAAGTATCTGGGCCGGTGACGACGCCCGTTCGCGCCAAAGGGGGCGATTGTTCGGTCCGTTTTGTGAGGGTATCAGTGATTTCTGTCGATCGTGCCGTGAACTGAAGTCGTACGAGAGTGACCGCACTCGACAGCAAGCGATGAAAGTCCTCGGCGCGCTCGCTAGCTGGAGTCAGCACCGCAGGGGACAGCAAGCGATGAAAGCCCTCGCCGCGCTCGCGGTCGCTGAGCGGGATATCCGCGCTCTCCGCACCGCCCGCGCGGATAGTGGCCCGCTCAGGCGACTACATAAACGCGAGCGCGCCTCGCCCTTTCAGTCCACCAGGGACCGCGACCGCACGGCACCGCTACTGCCCGCACAGCACCGCAGACGACCACGAACCTCCCCAGCCGATTCGCTCTCTCGCTGCGCTCTCTCGCTCATCCACCGTCAGAGGCAAGCTCTGACGAGCCTTCTCTCACGAGTTCGGGAAGACCTCGCGCGGCTACGGTCGCGCGCATGAACGCGCGCTCCAGCGCGCGCCGACAGCACCGCAACCGCTCACCGCAACAGCTACCGCCTGCACTGAGCGTCCGCCGACGGAGCGGGGCGTGAGCGTCTCTCCGACCGCGATGGGACCCACCGGCGAAGCCGGTGGCGGAGTAACGTCTTTCAGGGTACGAACCCTACGGTCGAGTATGCAGCCCAGACCCGATTGGTCCCTCCGGGTTCGGATGCTGGCAGCGATGGCCGGGATGGCCGTGCTGTACGCCGCGTTCGTCGGCGTCGCCGCGTGGTGGGCGACCGACGCCCTCGGGAGCGCCGGCCTCCTCCTCGTCGTCGGCGTCGCGGGCGTGCTCGTCTCCCTCCAGTACAAGTATGCGCCCGACGCCGCGCTGAAGGCGCTCGACGCCGACCGAGTCACGGAGGCCGAGTACCCCGACCTTCACGCGCGCGTGAGCCGCCTCGCCAGCCAGGCCGGCGTGCCCGAGCCCGACGTGGCCGTCTCGCCGCAGTCCCAGCCCAACGCCTTCGCGACCGCGAAGGGACGCGACGACGCGGTCGTCGCGGTCACCGAGGGACTGCTCGACACGCTGCAGGGCGAGGAACTCGACGCGGTGCTGGCCCACGAGATCGCCCACGTGAAACACCGCGACGCGCTGGTCATGTCGGTCGTCACGTTCCTCGTGACCGTCGCGGCGATGGTCGTGCGGAACTTCTGGTGGTTCGGCGACGGCGGGGGCGACGCCGGCGGCGGCGACGGCGGGATGCCCTGGCTCTGGGCGTTCGTCGCCGTCTCGGCGGTCGCGTGGCTCGGGGGCTACCTCGTCTCGCGGGCCATCTCCCGCCACCGCGAGTACGCCGCCGACCGCGGCGCCGCCGTCATCACCGGCAAGCCCGCGGCGATGGCTGCCGCCATCGAGACCATCTCGGCTGAGATGGCCGCGACGCCCGAGCGGGACCTGCGCGACCACGCCGAGCTGAACGCCCTGTTCATCGTCCCCGCGGAGGCGAAATCGCGGCTCGTGAAGGCCATGGAGACCCATCCCGACCCCGAGAAGCGCGTCGAGCGGCTCTCGGAGCTGGCCGGCGAGTTCGAGGACTGAGGGGAGCGGTCCCGCGAGCGAGCGGCGGGACGCTCCGAGCTACCGAATGGAAACGCCTTTGGCCCGGAGAGTCGCATTTCGGGGTATGAGCAACGGGGACGACGAAGCGGCCGACGACGCCGAGGCCGCCGACGAGCAAGCCGACGCGGACGAGGCCGAGGAGACGGCGCTGTCGGCCGACACGCTCGACCAGCGCCTCGACGACGCCGAGGAGGCCCTCGGGGCCGCCGAGACCGAGGCCGACCTCGACGAGGTCGAGGAGCAGCTGAACGAGATCGAGGCCGACCTGGAGGCGGCCGACCTGCCCGAGCCCGACGAGGACGACGAGGACGCCGAGGACCCGGCGGCCGAACTCGAAGACCGCATCGCGGACCTGCGCGACCAGCTGGAGGACCAGCGCGGGCCCTACGCCGACGACGTGGTCGCCGTCCTCGAGGAGGCCCAGTCGACGATCACCGACACCCGCTGGACCGAAGACGGCCGGCCCGACGTGGTCACCGCGGTCCAGTCGTATCTCGGCACCACGGCCGAGCAGCTCGACACCGACCTCTCGGCCGAGAGCGACGACCCGGCGGACCTGGGCGACGCCGTCGACCAGGCCGCCCAGGTCGTCGAGGGCAGCGCGCTCGACCCCGACGAGGACGCCGAGACCATCGCCGCCCTCCTGGACGGGGCCGAGACCCTGCAGGACGACCTGGAGGCCGCCGAGGAGTGGGACGATCTGACGGTCCGGGAACAGCTGGACGCCGAGGGGTTCTACGACGTGCTCGAGTCGGAGAACCGCAAGGACTTCCCCGCCGAGTGGAACGCGGTGAAGGTCTACGAGGAGCTCGGCGAGGTCGAACCCATCGTCAAAGCGCTGGAGACGTTCGACTCCGACTTCATGGAGGAGAACGTCCTCGACACGCTCTGGCGGATGGGGCCCGAGGAGGCCTACGACGCCGTCCACCAGCGCGCCCAGAAGCGCAACAAGCGACCCGTCGAGATCCTCGGGAAGATCGGTAACGAGGACGCTACCGAGACGCTCCACGACTTCATCGACGGCGACGGCGACGCCGCCCTCCAGAAGGTCACGCTCCGCGCGCTCGGCGAGATCGGGAGCGAGGAGTCGGTCGAGCCGGTCGCCCAGCGCCTCGACGCCGACAACTACGAGGTGCGATCGGCGGCGGCCCGCTCGCTCGGCCTGCTCGGCGACACCCGCGCCATCGAACCGCTCGCGGACGTGCTGGAGAACGACGAGGCCAACGAGGTCCGGGCCAGCGCCGCCTGGGCGCTCAACCAGATCGGCACCGAACGGGCACTCGACGTGGTCGCCGAGTACACCGACGACCGCGCCTACCTCGTCCAGTCCGAGGCCGAGAAGGCCGTCTGAGTCCCGTTTTCGTTCCGGCTTCCCGTGCTGTTGTCTGTGAGCGACGATGTTCAGTTCGTGTTGCTAACTGAGCGAGTCGAAACGGCTCTTCGGCTATGGGATCGATTGGGACTGTGTGGCGCAGTGTCGGCTCCTTCTCGGTTGATCTGGAACCGAGTCACGGCGGAAACAGACGAGTACTGCCGTGTTGCGGAGTACCACGAGCACCTGTAGAGAGCCCCTGACGACTCAGTGAGACGACTATAATCGACAGTATGAATACACGTCCCACAATTAACTGGCATGAATGGATAGCGGTCCGACCCGTCGGCAGATTCTCCAGGCGACTGGCGGGACAATACTCTGTGAGGGGATGCTCGTCTCCTCTGCACACAGGGGAAGGGCTCGACAGGACGCCGAGGAGTGGCGTCAGTTTGGATACGACGACGCAAACACGGGCAATGCACCGAACAATACCGGCCCTGTCGCAGATATCGACCAACAGTGGGAATTCCAAACCGGCGATCGGGTATGGTCGCCGCCGGTGGTGGCCGACGGGACCGTCTACGTCGGGAGTGACGACGGCAACGTGTACGCGCTGGACGCGACCGATGGGGCCCAACAGTGGCAATTCCAAACCGACCCTTCGGTAAGGTCGCCGCCGGCGATAGCGGACGGAACCGTCTACGTCGGGAGTCACGACGACAACGTGTACGCGCTGGATACGGCCGATGGCACCGAACAGTGGCAGTTCCAAACCGGCGCTGACGTGCGTTCGTCGCCGGCGGTGGCCGACGGGACCGTCTACGTCGGGAGCAAAGACTACAAAGTGTACGCGCTGGATACGACCGAAGGCACCGAACAGTGGCGCTACGAAACCGGCGGTAAGGTGGAGTCGTCGCCCGCGATAGCGGACGGGACCGTCTACGTCGGGAGTAACGACGACAACGTGTACGCGCTGGATGCGGCCGATGGCACCGAACAGTGGCAATTCCAAACCGGCGCTGACGTGCGTTCGTCGCCGGCGGTGGCCGACGGGACCGTCTACGTCGGGAGTTGGGACAGCAGCGTGTACGCGCTGGATGCGGCCGATGGCACCGAACAGTGGCAATTCCAAACCGGCGCTGACGTGGATTCGTCGCCGGCAGTTGCCGACGGGACCGTCTACGTCGGGAGTCGCGACAGCAACGTGTACGCGCTGGATGCGACCAATGGCACCGAACAGTGGCGCTACGAAACCGGCGGTATGGTGTATTCGTCGCCGGCGGTGGTCGACGGGACCGTCTACGTCGGGAGTTGGGACAACAACGTGTACGCGCTGGATGCGACCGATGGCACCGAACAGTGGCAATTCCAAACCGGCAGTTGGGTGGCGTCATCGCCGGCGATAGCGGACGGAACCGTCTACGTCGGGAGTAGCGACGACAACGTGTACGCGCTAGCCGGTCGAACTTCTACATCGACACCGACCGAAACTGCGACGACGGCGGCCCTGCAAGCGGAACAACGGAACGGAAATGACGGCCTCGGACTCCTCCCAATCGCGGCCGGGCTCGGACTGCTCGCGCTCGGCGGCAGTGGTGCGCTCTGGTGGGCCATCGGCGACTCCGACGGAACGGACACGACCACGACCGACAGTGACACGCCCGACAGCGGCGTGGTCACCAACGGTGCAGCCGAAAGTGTTGGTTCAACAGGTAGCTCGCCACCTAACGCTGACCGGGCCGACTCGTCCGCCGCAGGAACGAAGATGGCCAGCCGCGACAAATCGGATCTGTCACCGACGCCATCGAATCGGTGCATCCCCGAATCCATTCCCCGAGCGCCGGATCTGGATGTCAATTTCGACGCCCTCGCAAACGAGGAACCGCTCGGCGGCGGCGGCAACGCTGACGTGACGAAAGCGAGGCTTCCAACTCTCGACGGCGACGTGACTCTCGCGATCAAGAAACCGCGGATGAGCGGCACGCTCCACAGCGAGCAAGTCGAGCGTCTCCTCAACGAGGCCGAGACTTGGGACAAACTCGACGATCACGACCATGTCGTCGGCGTCGTCGACTACGGCTCCGAACCCCTCCCCTGGATCGCCATGGAGTACATGGACGCCGGTCATCTCGGCGAGCGAGCGGGCGAAATGGACGTCGATCAGGCGCTGTGGACCGCCATCGCCATCACGAAAGGTGTACGTCACGCCCACCGGCGCGGGATCGCCCATCTCGACCTGAATCCCCATAACATCCTGTTTCGGAGTATCGAGGGCGCGTGGGACGCGCCGAAGGTCGCCGACTGGGGCCTCTCGAAACACCTGCTGGATCACTCGAAAAGCATCGACGGGATGACGGTCGAATACGCCGCGCCCGAACAGTTCGACGATAGCCTCGGCGCGAGCGACGATATCACCGACGTCTACCAGCTTGGCGCGGTGTTCTACGAACTGTTCACCGGCCGCCCGCCGTTCGAGGGTCAACCATTCGAGGTCATCAAACAAGTGGAAGTCGAACAACCCACGCCCCCGAGCGAGGTTGCGGACGTACCGCAGGCTCTCGACGAGATTCTTCTCACAGCGCTCGCAAAGGAGAAAGCCAACCGGCACGATAACGTCGCGTACCTTCGAGACGTACTCCAAGATATCTTCGACGGAGCATGAGTCGTCGTCGTCGCGGACAGGGATGCGTTTCGCAACTGGCCCGTGTCTGATATATCACTCCCCTGCACTGAACGGTACCTCGGCCCATCGTAAGTCGATCACTTCCCGATCCGGGTAGAATCCTCGTCGTCGGTATCCTGCGGCTTTTCGTCCTCGTCGGGCCACCCGACCGCCTCCCGGACGAGGTCGGCCGCGTTCTCGACGGCGCCGACGCTGGAGAGGTAGCCGGCGCCGACGGTGGTCTTCAGCGCCTTCGCTGACCGCCCTCGGAGGACCGTCGGGCCGACCTGCGCGACGGCGCCGTCGCCGACGCTGACGAGCCAGCCCAGCGAGTCGAAGCGGTAGCCGTCGAGGCGGGGCTCGAAGCCGCCCTCGCCGGAGCGTTCGTGGTCGACGAGTCGGGCGACGTTGTCGGCGGCGACGCGGGCCTCGCGGACGGCCGCCTGGGCACTGGCGGGGACGGCTTCCCCGTCGGTGTCGACGACCCGGCCGGCGTCGCCGACGACGAAGGTGCCGTCGCGGTAGCGCAGGTCGCCGCGGACGACCGGGCGCTCGCCGCGGAGAGCGTCCGGGCCGCGGATCCCGCCCGTCCAGACGAACCCGTCGTAGCGCTCGGTCGACCCGTCCGCGAACGCGATGGCCTCGTCGTCGGCGCTCTCGACGGCGTGGTTCGTCTCCACGCGCACGTCGCGGGCCTCCAGTTCCTCGCGGACCGCGCGCTGGAAGTTCCCGGGGAAGTTCGGCGCGACGGTGTCCTCCTGTTCGAGTAGCACGACCTCGATGGCGTCGCGAGCACCCTCGTCGCGGGCGAGCGCGGCGAGTTCGCCGGCGACCTGCACGCCCGACAGGCCCGCCCCGCCGACGACGACGCGGGCGGGATCCGCGGTCGTCCCGGCGTCGACTGCGTCGAGGAAGTCGGCGCGGACGGCTTCGGCGTCGGAAAGGCGCTTGAGCGGCGTGGCGTGGGCCTCGACGCCGGGCAGGTCGTAGTAGTTGGTCTCGGCGCCGAGACAGACCGCGCCCACGTCGTAGGCGAGTTCGGTGCGCTCGCCGGAGCCGTCACCGCCGTCGAGCGTGGCGACGCCCGCCGCCGTGTCGATGTCGGTGACGGTCGCCTCGCGGACGGTCGCGCGGTCGAGGACCGCGTCGAGGTCGACGACGATCTCCTCGGCCAGCTCGGGGCGGCGGACGACGCGGTGGAGTTCGTGCTGGACGAGGTGGCTGGCGTCCTCGTCGACGACGACGAGGTCGGCCGCCTCGGGGAGCGACGATTCGAGTTCGCGGGCGAGGTTCAGGCCGGCGTATCCGGCGCCGAAGACGGCGACGCGCATGACGGGACTGCGGGCCGAATCGAGAAAAGCCCACTGACGGGCGGGTCGGAGACTGTCCGCTGGCGGCGGCCCCCGACGCGGCTGATCGAGGGGGTACGAGCCCCGGTCGGTCCCGTCCGCCGGGAACCGTGGCCGGTTTCAAATACTCGCCGGGCGAACCCTCGAACATGTACGAGACGATCCTGGTGCCGACCGACGGCAGCGCGCACGCCGAGCGGGCTGCCCGCCACGCCGTCTCGCTGGCGGCGGCGTTCGACGCGACCGTGACGGTGCTCGGCGTCGCGGACCTGAACCGGGCGGCCGGACCGTTCAACGCCGGCGGCGTCTCCGGTGAGTTCCGCGAGCGCGCCGAGCGCGAGGCCGAGTCGGCCGTCGAGGACGCGGCGGCGCTGGCCGGCGACCGCGTGCCGGTGGAGACGGCCGTCGTCTCCGGCGACCCCGCGAAGGCCATCGTCGACTACGCCGACGAGGGCGAGTTCGACGCGGTCGCGATGGGGACCCACGGCCGGCGCGGGCTCTCGCGGCTCGTCTTCGGGAGCGTCGCGCGGTACGTCCTCCGCCACGCGGCCCGGCCGGTCCTGACCGCCCGCGAGACCGACGCCGACCCGGTCACCGACTACGACGACGTGCTGGTCCCGACCGACGGCAGCGGCGCGGCCGAGGCGGCGATCGACCACGGGCTCGCCGTCGCCGGCGCCTTCGACGCCACCGTCCACGCGGTCCACGTCGTCGACCTGGGATCGATGGCGACCAGAACGGGCGTCGAGCCGCCGACCAGGCAACTGGAGCGGTTCACCGAGGCCGGGGAGGCAGCCGTCGAGACCGTCGCTGACCGCGCCCGCGCGGAGGGGCTCGACGCGGTGACGGCCGTCGAGGAGGGGTTCCCCGCGGCTGACCTGCTCGACTACGTCGACGAGGCGGGGATCGACCTCGTGACGATGGGCACCCACGGCCGGACCGGGATCGACCGCGTGCTCCTCGGGAGCACGACCGAGCGGATCGTCTCCCGGTCGCCCGCGCCGGTGCTGGCCGTCCGTCCCGACGCTCCCGAGAGCGGGGAGTGACCGGTCGGTGTCGCCCCCGCGGTGACGGCCGGGTGCCCCGCTCGGCCGGTTCCGCCACCCGACAACTTACCCGTCTGGGTCCCGCAGGTCGGATCGATGCCGGACGAGGAGCGCCCGCGGTCGGAGCCGAACGGACGCGGCGACCGGCCCGCCGTCGGCTGCGACGCCTGCCAGTCGGTGATCGACGACGACAGCGACCGGACCGTCTCCTTCCTGTTGCTCGACCACCTCACGATCCCGGTCCGGAGCTGCGAGACCCACCTCGACCGTTTCTCGACGATCTGCGGCCTGACGACCGAGGACGCCGCCCGCGTGCTCGACCACTACCCGGCCGGCGGCGTCGCCTGCCCCGCCTGCCGGAACGCCCGCTACGACACGACCCACCCGATGGTCGCCGTCGACGACGGGATGGTCGTCGTCACCGCCTGCCCGGACCACCAGTCGCAGATCCTCCAGCGGTTCGACACCGGCCTCGAGACCCGCGAGCAACTGACCGCCAGCCTCGGCGGCGACGCGGTCTGAGCCGCGGTGTGGTAGCGATGGAACGACTCCCGCCGAGCCGCTGCTCCCGCCGACCGACCTGTCTTTGAAACGGCCGGCGATCCAACCGGGCGTATGTACGAGTCGATCCTCGCGCCCACCGACGGGAGTCCGACGGCCGACCGGGCCGCCGACCACGCGCTCGCGCTGGCTGACGCCTTCGACGCGTCCGTGGAGGTACTCGGCGTCGTCGACCTGGACGAGGCCGCGGGGCCGTTCGATGCCGGCGGTATCGACGAGGAGTACCGCGACCGGCTGGAGACCGAAGCGCAGCGGTCGGTCGATTCCGCGGCAGAGCGAGCCGGCGAACAGACGGTGGAGACGGCCGTCGTCGAAGGTGAGCCCGCCGAGACCATCCTCGACCGGGCCGCGGACCACGACCTCGTGGCGATGGGGACTCACGGCCGGTCGGCCGTCGACCGCGTGCTCACCGGGAGCACGAGCGCGCAGGTCGTCCGCGAGTCGCCGGTCCCGGTCGTCACGGTCAGGGAGAACGGGGGCGGGTCCGCGACCGACGACGCGGCGGCGGCCGGCAGCGAACCGGCTCTCGATTACGACGACGTGCTGGTGCCGACGGACGGCAGCGAGGCGGCCGAGGCGGCCGTCGACCACGGGCTCGCCGTCGCCGACGCCTTCGACGCGACCGTCCACGCGGTCCACGTCGTCGACGTAGGCGCGGTCGCGGGCGGCGCGGGCGTCACGGCCGGGGCCGGCGGAGCAGGGGCGGCGGGCCCCGTCGGCGGCGACCTGCTGGAACCGATGATCGAGAACGGCGAGGAGGCGACGGAGCGCGTCGCCCAGCGCGCCCGCGAGGCGGGAGTCGACGCCGTCACCGAGGTCGGCGAGGGGTCGCCCGGGTCGATGCTGGTCGACTACGCCGACGACGCTGGGATCGACTTCGTCGCGATGGGAACCCACGGCCACTCCGGCCTCGACCGCGTGCTGCTGGGGAGCACGACCGAGCGGCTGATCCGCAACGTCTCCGTCCCCGTGCTGTCCGTGCGGCCCGAAGGCGACGGGGAGTGAAGCCGCTCAGAACAGCGACTCGCTCTCGTCGAGGATCTCGGCGGGACCGCCGACCTCCCAGACGCGGGTGTCGACGCCGCAGCCGGCGACGGCCTCCTCGACGCGACCGACGTGTTCGGCCGTAGTGTTGACGTAGACGCTCGCGCCGGTGTCGACCGAGAAGTAGACGGGCAGGCCCTCCTCGGCGCGTAGCTCGCGGACGGTGTTGAAGATCTCGATGGTGCGGGGCTGCCAGTAGACCCACCCCGAGGGGCCGGTCATCGTCGTCGCTGCGAGCGACAGCGAGTCGTGCTCCGCGCGCTCGAAGGCGTCGTCGAAGTCGCCGTCGCGGAGTTCGCCGCGCATCTTCGCGATCTGCCCGTGGATGTGGGCCATCCGGCCCTCGAACATGTGGCTCTCGGCGGCCTCGGCGTGGGCGGAGTCGGTCTCCTTGTAGCTCGGGACCATCCCGGCGACGACGCGGACCTCCTCTTCCAGTTCGTCGGCCACGTCGATGCGCTCCGAGCGGCAGTCCTCGTCGTCGGCGCCCGTCCGGAGGTGCGAGTAGGCGCCCGTGACCGCGCGGGCGGCCGAGGCCGAGCCACGGCGGGCGATCGCGGAGACCTCCGGTCGAGTCAGGTCCAGCCCCGCGGCCTCCGAGAGCGCCGTCGCGGCCGCCGCGAACCCGGAGGCCGAGGAGCCGAAGCCGATGTTCGTCGGGAAGGAGTTCTCCGAGACGAAGCGGACGCGGTGGTCGATACCGGCCCGGTCGCGGACCTCGTCGACGACGGTGCGGATGCGGTCGGCGCCTTTCCCCTCGACGGGGTCGCCGTCGACGACGTACTCGTCGGCGTCGAGCGCGGGGTCGAACTCGGCGGTCGTCTTCGTGTGGCTCGGCGCGGTGCAGAGGCTGATGGAGTCGTGGTACGGGTGTCGCAACTGTTCGTCGCGCATCCCGTGGTACTTGACCAGCCCCTGGATCGGGTGGGCCTTCGCGGTCGCCTTCATACCCGGGAATCCGCGGGTCCGTACTTTGCAGTTGCGTCTCGCTGGCGGGTCGCTCGGCGCCCGCCGCCGCTACACCTGCCGCACGACGACGCCAGCCCGCCGCGCTGTCGACCGCTCAGCTACGCCTCGCGCCACTTGATCGAGCAGCCGCGGCTCGGCTTGAACTCGTCGTCGATCGACTCCCCGGCCAGCACGCGGTCGATGAGTTGCTTCATCTCCCGCTCGGTCGGCTCGTCGTCGGGGTTCAGGGCGTCGTCCAGCCGGCCGTGGTACGCCAGGCGGAACTCGCCGTCCTCCCGGGCGAACAGGAACGGGTCCGGCGTGCAGGTGGCGCCGTACGCGGCTGCGACTTCCTGGCTCTCGTCGCGCAGGTAGGCGTCGTACTGCACCTTCCCGCTCTCGACGTACTCGACCATCTTCTCGAAGGAGTCCCCGGGGTACTCCTCGGCGTCGTTGGGGTTGATCCCGACGACGGCCGCGTCGTCGTACTCCTCGGCCAGGGCGTTCAGCTCGTCGAACTTCGCCTGGGCGTACGGGCAGTGGTTGCAGGTGAACACCACCAGCAGGGCGTCGCTGTCGGCGAAGTCGTCGAGCGCGTGGGTCTCGCCGTCGACGCCGGGCAGTTCGAAGTCCGGTGCGGCGTCGCCGCGGTCTAACGCGTCCTCCTCCGAGTCGAGTGCGACCATGACGGGTGGCGATAGGGGCCCGCGGTGAAAATCGCTTTGGGTGGGGGAAACCGGCGGCTTTGGCCGTGGGAGGATGTCAGCCGTCGGGAGGAGGACGCCGATCGACATCGTCTTCCGGCACACGATATCATTGCTGCGTCCAGAAGCGTCGCTGTCGAGTTTCGATCTCGGTGAGGACCATCGAGAGCACGTCGCGCCACTCCCGTGGGTGCGACGTATCCTCGCCGGGCGTGGGTGCATCCGGCCCGGGATGAACGTGGTCACGCGTGTTGTGGTCGGACGGGTGGCGATCCCATCGGTGGTCGAACGAGCCTGTCTCGTGTTCCTCGTGGTAATGCAGCGAGAAGTCCCCGTTCTCGAACCACGCGATCTCCAGGCGGGCCTGCTGTACGTGATTCGGATAGAAACCTGCGTCGTACCTGCAGACCAGTCGGTCCGACGCGAACTCGGAGCGGTCTTCGACCCGGTCGAACCGCTCATCACCGCCGAATCGCTCGGCGATGACGTCTAGCCGGTCGAAATCGACCGGCGCACCACCGACGTCGTCTCGGGGACGGGTACGGTCCCCCTCGTCCGTCATACGGCGGTCCGTTCGTCAGCTTCGCCGTCGGAGCCTGCCTGCAACGCGCGTTCGAGGAGCGAAATCCGCCGGCGCGTCGTCTTCCAGGCGGACACGTCTTCCCACACGTCCTCCACGGAGCGTCCAGTCTCGGATGCGCGGGCAGCGATCGCGACTGCATCCGGGGATTCGGCGTCGAGTTCTTCGGCGAACTCGTCGTCACGGTCCGCCTCCGTCTGCAGGAGGGCGAGCAGGTCGTCCGCGGTGTACTTCTCTCGGAGGCGCTGAACGCGCCGCCAGTTCAGGTACTCCTGATTGCGTTCGTACGTCGCAGGGGAGTCGGAGACTCGGGTAACGATACCCATCCGTTCGAACCACTCCAGGTACTCCCGGGCGGCGTCTACCCCGTGGTCGGCCCGGTCCGCGACGTCACTCGCTGTTGCTGGAGCGTGGAGGCCCAGGACGGCGTCGAAGAAATCATCGCGCGTCCGGTCACCGCGAACAACCTCTTCGGGCGGAGTTAATTCTTCGAAGTCCGGCGGGTCCTGACGCTCGTCAGCGTCCGCGGTTGCTTCGGGTCGCGGTTCCTTCATACCCTAAATCCGTCGTCGGACGGAATAAATCTTTGTAACAGGGATATATCCCGGGTTCGAAGGGTCGCTCTGACGGGAGAAGCGGGAGAGCCACCGCCCGCTCGATACGTTGCGCAGTCGCCGTGTTGTCTCGCACTGTACTGACCGGGAAACTCCGGGCCGTCAGCGCCCACCGAACCCCCCGTGGCCGTCGCCGGCACCACGCTTACGGACGCGCCGGCCGACTCGGATCCATGGTCGACGACCACCGCGGAAACGCAGTCAGAGAGCGGGTCGAGGCGGGCGAGGTCGCGCTGGGCGTCCTCGACAACACGTATAGCCCGACGCTCGTCGAGTTCTACGGCGAACTCGGTATGGACTTCGTCTGGCTCGACTTCGAACACGGCGGCCCCAGCCCGTGGGACGCGACCGTGATGGAGGACCTGTTGCGAGCGGCCGAGGGAACCGGGACGGAAGTCCTCGCGCGCGTGCCGACGACCGAACCGGCGCTCGTCCGGAAAGTGCTGGACGCGGGGGTCCGCAACGTCTTCCTCTCGCGGGTCAGCGGCGTCGAGGAGGTCGAGCGCGCCGCGCGGGCGACCCGGTTCGAGTACGACGGCGAGCCGGGCGACCGCGGGATGGCCAACCCCCGGGCGCGGCGCTGGGGGCTGGCCGACGACTACGTCGCCACCGAGGACGAGGAGGTCTTCTTCGGCGTGACCGTCGAGAACCGCGAGGCCGTCGACGCGATCGACGACATCGTCGCCGTGCCGGCGCTGGACTTCGTCTTCGCCGGCCCGCTCGACCTGTCCGTCTCGCTGGGCCGTCCCGGCGAACTCGACCACCCGGAGGTCGAGGAGGGGATCGAGCGGATCCGCTCGACGGCGGTCGAGTCGGACGTGGCGCTGGGCGGGCTCGGGTTCGGGATGGACGACGTGAACGAGAAGGCGGACGAGGGCTACCAGATCCTCCACGTCGGGAGCACGACCGGGGCCGTGAAGTCGGCGGTCGACGGGTGGCTCGGCGGGTTCGAGGGGGAGCGCAGCGACTGACGGCGGTCGGCCGGGACCGTTCGGTGGGTTCAGGATACCCGGTCAGTCCGCGCGGTAGGCGTCGTCGAACGCGCGGGCCGCCGCGAGCAGGTCGCTGTCGGCGGCGACGCGGTACTGCGGTTCGGTCTCCTCGTCGTCGGCGTCGACGGCGCGGACGAGCAGGCCCAGGTCGACGAACTCGTCGACCAGGCCGTTCAGGTACAGCGTCTTCAGGGCGACGCCCGACCGCTCGGCGAGGTCCGAGCGGGTGTAGGCCCGCTCGTCGTTGAGGCCGACGAGCGTCCCGAGGAGCTCCGCGGCGCCGTCGCTGTCCGCGACGAACGCCCAGCCGCCGTCAGGCGGCCCGCCCGACCCGTCCGACGGGTCCGTGTCGAGCATGGCGCCGTCTATGGGGGAGGCCCGCATAAAACCGCCCGTCTCGGCGGCGGGTCGTCCGTGGGGCGCCGTCCGGTCGCAGGCAGCGGCCGGTGTGCGAGCGGTTGCCGCGATGGAGAAACCCTTTTGGTCGCAGTGGGCCGGAGGGTAGGTATGAGCGACCGCGAGGAGATACTGGCGTTGCTCCGCGAGAACGCGCGCTACTCGACGGACGACCTGGCCCGACAGACCGACCTCACCGCCGAGGAGGTCGAGGCCGTCGTCGACGACCTCGAGAGCGAGGGCGTCATCAAGGGCTACCAGGCCGTCGTCGACTGGGACAAGGTCGAGCCCGAGCGGGTGCGCGCGGCCGTCGAGTTGAACGTCACGCTCGACCGCGAGACGGGCTACGACGACATCGCCGAGCGCCTCGCGAAGTTCCCCGAGGTGCAGGGGCTGCGGCTGGTGAGCGGCGACTTCGACTTCGCCATGGAGGTCGAGGGCGACTCGATGAGCGAGGTGTCGCGGTTCATCAGCGAGAAGGTCGCGCCCGTCCCGGAGATCACCCAGACGGTGACCCACTACATCATGGAGAGCTACAAGGAGCGGGGCGTCGAGTTCGGGGACGGCCGCGACGACGACCGGCTGTCCGTCTCGCCATGACGTTCGAGCCGACCGACACGGTCGAGTCGGTCCCGCCGTCGGGCATCCGCAAGTTCTTCGAACTCGCCGAGGAGTACGACGACATCATCTCGCTGGGCGTGGGCGAGCCCGACTTCGCGCCGCCGTGGGCCGCCCGCGACGCCGCCATCGCGTCGCTGGAGCGGGGGCAGACCTCCTACACGGCCAACCGCGGAATGGCCGAGTTGCGCGAGCGGATCGCGGCCGACGCCGAACGCCGGTACGGCCTCGACTACGACCCCGACGACGAGGTCCTCGTCACCGCCGGCGCCAGCGAGGCCGTCGACCTGGCCTTCCGGGCGTTCCTCGACGAGGGCGACTCGGTGGCCATCGCCCAGCCCTGTTACGTCTCCTACGTCCCGAGCGCCCGCTTCGCCGGCGCGGACGTGGTCGACGTGCCCACGCGCGCAGCGGACGAGTTCAAACTCACCCGCAAGGTGCTGGAGGCGTCGGGCGCGGCCGAGGCCGACGCGCTGGTCATGTGCTACCCGAACAACCCGACGGGCGCGACGATGACCCGCGAGGAGCTGGAGCCGGTCGCCGCGTTCGCTCGCGAGCACGACCTGCTCGTCTTCTCCGACGAGATCTACTCGGAGCTCACCTACGAGCACGACCACGCATCGATCGCCACGCTCCCGGGGATGCGCGAGCGGACGGTCGTGTTCAACGGCTTCTCGAAGGCCTACGCGATGACGGGGCTACGGCTGGGCTACGCGCTCGCGCCGCCCGGGGCGACCGAGGCGATGAACCGCATCCACCAGTACACGATGCTGTCGGCGCCGACGACCGCCCAGTACGCGGCCGTCGAGGCGCTGGACTCGTGTGACGACGAGGTCCGCGAGATGCGCGCCCAGTACGACCGCCGGCGGAACTTCGTCCTCTCGCGGTTCGAGGAGATGGGGATCGACTGTTTCCCCGCCTCCGGCGCCTTCTACGCGTTCCCCGAGTGCCCCTGGGACGACGCCGACGCCTTCGCCGAGGCGCTGCTGGAGGAGGAGCGCGTCGCCGTGGTCCCCGGGAACGTCTTCGGCGCCGGCGGCGAGGGTCACCTCCGCGTCTCCTACGCGACGAGCCTCGGTGACCTCAAGGAGGCGCTGGCCCGGATCGAATCGTTCGTCGGATAGCATTTATAAATTACACGTGCTCGTATAATAACCGTAGAACCTCCCTACCGCCGGCGATCGGCGGTCGACGGTGATTATCGGTTACTACCGTTTGGGCGTAAAGCTTTTTCCGTCTTACTAGCAGTTAGCCTGTAATGGCAATTGATGGCACGGGGGGCAACGAGTCCGACCAGGTCGCGTCGGGGAGCGAGCAGTTCTCAGGGGGCGGCGCGACCGTCGGCGAGTACACGTGGAACGACCTGCGCCGGGACGTGCACTCGGGCGGGCGTTTCGACCGCAGCGAGTACCTCGGGTTCGACCCGCTCGACGTCGAGGACCGGCTGCAGGCGGCTGCGGGCGCGGCGAAGACGCTCGAACGGGCGTGGGGCGACCGCATCGAGGCCGAGCGTTCCGTCGTCGTCAAGGACCGCTACACCTGGGAGCACTTCAAACAGGAGTACTACTACGACGAGGACGGCGAGATCCCCCGGAACAGCGACGGCGAGAAGGTCCCGTTCGAGCCCGAGGAGTACCTCGGGTTCGACCCCGACGAGACCGAGGACCGCCTGAGCGAGGGCGGGTCGGCCGCGGCGGCGCTCTCGTCGATCGTCGACGAGCGCACCGTCGACGTCGAGCCCGAACTCGACGAGGACGACTTCTTCTCGACCGCGGACGGGCACACGACGGTCGTCAACCGCTACGACCTGGAGAAGGCGGTGCCCTTAGAGAAGAAGGCCCACTTCGTCGAGGTCGAGCGCTACTGGGTGAACAAGCCCTACGCCTGCGTGGTCATCTTCCACTCGCGCAAGGAAAACGAGAAGAAGTACTACGCCATCGAGCCCTACGAGAACGACATCGAGTCCCGGCTGGCCGACTTCCTCTCGGGCAAGCTCAAGTCGGCCATCAAGTACTCCGACGACGACGTGGTCGTCGAGGGGTCGGACGCCGACCGCGCCGGCGTCATCCAGCGCGAGACGGAGCGACTGCTCGAACGCTACGACCTGTACACGCCCGGCCAGCAGGGCGATCTCGGGATGGTCGACCAGCTCAAGGGGGCGCTGGGCATGGAGATCGAGGTCGACACCCAGGGGGGCGGGCTCGACGGCATCGAGGCCCGACCGGAGCCGGCGGTCGTCGGCGACGACCCGGAGACGCTCAACGAGTACCAGGTCGAGAAGCTCCTCTACCGGCTCAAACGCGACTTCATCGGCTACGCGCGCATCGACCCGGTCAAACACGACATCAACGTCGAGGACATCTCCTGCGACGGGTACAACTCCCGGGTGTTCGTCTACCACACCGAGTACGAGAACATCATCACGAACGTCGAGCACGGCAAGGAGTCGCTCGACGAGTTCGTCGTCAAGCTCGCCCAGCGCTCCGGGAAAGGCATCTCGAAGCGCCAGCCGCAGGTCGACGCCACCCTCCCCGACGGCTCCCGCGCCCAGTTGACCCTCGGGGAGGAGGTCTCCGACCACGGGACCAACTACACCATCCGCCAGTTCAAGGACGTGCCCTTCACGCCCGTCGACCTCATCAACTGGAACACCTTCTCGCTCGACGAGATGGCGTTCCTCTGGTTGTGCATCGAGAACAACAAGTCGATGATCTTCGCCGGGGGCACCGCTTCGGGGAAGACCACCTCGCTGAACGCCATCTCCCTCTTTATCCCCAGCAACGCGAAGATCGTCTCCATCGAGGACACCCGCGAGGTCGAACTGCCCCAGCGCAACTGGGTCGCCTCCGTCACCCGCCCCTCCTTCGGCGAGGACGACAAGGGCGACGTGGACGAGTTCGACCTGCTGGAGGCCGCGCTGCGACAGCGCCCCGACTACATCGTGATGGGCGAGGTCCGTGGCGAGGAAGGCCGCGACCTGTTCCAGGTCATGTCGACCGGCCACACCGCCTACTCCACCTTCCACGCCGACACGGTCGGGGAGGTCATCAAGCGGTTCACGACCGACCCGATCAACGTCTCGAAGACGCTGTTCACGGCGCTGGACCTGGTCTCCATCCAGACCCAGACCCGCGTCGACGGCAACAAGGTCCGGCGGAACAAGAACCTCACCGAGATCAACGAGTACTCCGCCGAGCACGACGAGATCAACGTCCGCGACGTCTACGAGTGGCAGGCCGAGACCGACGAGTTCCTCCAGATGGGCAACTCCAACACGCTGGAGGAGCTGAAGTTCGACCGCGGCTGGAAACAGGAGCGGCTCGACGAGGAGCTGTTCATGCGGAAGGTGGTGCTCGCCTACCTCATCGAGCAGGGGCTGAACACCTACACGGAGGTCGCGGCGGCGGTCCAGGCGTTCATCAACGACCCGGACACGATCATGGCGCTCATCGCCGAGGACAAGCTGGAGCGGTCGCTGGAGGACCTGCGGGAGATGGAGTCGGTCAAGATCAACATCGACCCCGAGAAGGAGAAGATGGTCCCGCGGCCGGACCCGCCGGCGGAGATGCTGGAGGAGGCCGACGACATCCTCGAGAACGCCGGACCGCTGTTCCAGCGGTTCCGCGAGAAGGAGACCTCCGACATCGTCAGCGCCCTGACCGGGTCGGGCCTCGACGAGGAGGAGACCGACATCACGCCGGTCGAGGACGAGGACGACGAGGACATCGACTTCAGCGAGTTCGTCCCCGCGGCCGGTGCGGAGGCTGACGAGGCATGAGTCTCGGGCGGTCCTCGCGCCAGCTCGGCGGGTCCAGCACGGTCGGGGACACGTTCTACCCGCTCTACCGGGCGCTGTTCGACGAGGAGGGCGACTTCGTCTCGGGCATGGAGGACAAACTCGCCGAGGCCCGGATGGACGACAACGTCGAGATGTACATCTCGCGGGCCCTCGCGGTCGGCACCGTCGCCGGGCTGACCCTCTGGCTGCTCGGAATGTTGCTGGGGTTCCTGATCGTCCAGATGCTCGGGCTCGGTGAGAACCCGCTGCTCGGGCTGCGCATCCCCGACGCCATCGAACCCATCGTGCTGGCGCTGAAGGTCCCCGCGCTCGTGTTCCTCTCGGGGCTCGTGTTCGGCGCCGTCGGCTTCGGCGTCGGCTTCGGGTCGCTGCTGTCGATCCCCTACTTCCGGTCGAACGCGCGCAAACGCGAGATCAACGTCCTCCTCTCGGACTCGGTCGCGTTCATGTACGCCCTGTCGGTGGGCGGGCTGAACCAGCTCGAGATCCTGCAGGCGATGGCCCAGGCCGACGACACCTACGGCGAGGTGGCCAAGGAGTTCCAGTCGATCGTCCTCGAGACGGAGTACTTCGACACCGACTACCGGACGGCGATCCGCAACCAGTCCATCGAGACGCCCAGCGAGGAGCTGAGCCAGTTCCTCACGGACATGCTGTCGATCGTCGACTCCGGGGGCGACATGACCTCGTTCCTGGAGGACCAGAAGGACAAGCACATGCGGACGGCCAAACAGGAGCAGAAGAAGATGCTGGACACCCTGGAGCTGTTCGGCGAGATGTACATGACCCTCTCGCTGTTCCCGCTGCTTCTCATCATCATCCTCGTCATCATGTCGATGATGTCCTCCGGGTCGAAGATGGACATGATGGTCGGCACCGTCTACGGGCTCATCCCGCTGACCGGGGTCGGGTTCCTCGTGCTCACTTCCACCGTGACCCAGGACTCCATCGGCGACGGCTACCTCCGGCCGGACCGGGGCGACGAGCGGACCTACTCCGAGGCCGACGCCGGCTTCCTCAACCTCGGGCTCGTCGAGAACTACACCGGCACCTACGGCGTCTTCGACCGCATCAAGGGCCGCGAGGGGACCTACCGCGCGACCCAGATCCTCAGGCGGCCCCACATCTTCTTCCGCGACAACCCGCTGTACGTCCTCGGCGTGACGATCCCGATCACGATCGCCTTCTTCGCGGTCGTCGTCATCTTCCACATGGCGCCGATGACCATCTCGGAACTGGTGGTCCCCCAGGGCGGGGACGTGCCCGAGGGGCTCTCGGACCCGTCCAAACGGTGGACCTACCCGGTCATCACGGGGACGTTCATGTGGGTGTACGTCCCGATCTACCTGAACCTCCTGCCGCTGGCGGTCTTCTACGAGTGGAACCTCCGGACGCGCCGTAGCGTCATCGGCAACCTCTCGGAGAACCTCCGCAAGCTCGCCTCGGCCAACGACACCGGGATGACCCTGCTGGAGTCGATCCGGGTCGTCGCCGACACCTCCTCCGGGCGGATGGCCGACGAACTGGAGACGATGCACGCGAAGGTCAACTACGGGACCAGCCTCAAGAGCGCGCTCCGGGAGTTCAACAACAGCTACCACATCCCGCGGCTCGCCCGGACGGTCAAGCTCATCAGCGAGGCCCAGGAGGCCTCCAGCCAGATCCAGGACGTGCTCTCGACGGCCGCCCAGGCCTCGGAGAATCAGGACGACATCGACCTCGAGCGGAAGTCCCGGACCCGGATGCAGATGGTCATCATCATCATGACCTACCTCACGCTGCTGGGCGTGATGGCCCTGCTGAAGGTCCGGTTCCTGACGGTCATGGCGGACCTCGCGACGCAGACGGGAGGCGGCGGCGGGTCCGGCAGTCCGGTCGGCGGCGGCAGCTTCAGCGGCGTCAACACGCAGATGCTCTCGGTCCTCTTTTTCCACGCGGTCGTCCTCCAGGCGCTTCTGTCGTCGTTCATCGCCGGCTACATCCGCGACGTGAACCTGCTCTCGGGCGTCAAGTTCGCCGTCATCCTCCCGACGATCGCGCTGGTCGTCTGGTACGTCGTCACGCTGATGTCCTGACGACCGGTCGCGGTCGTCCGTTTTCGGTTCCGCCCGCCCCTGCAGCGGCCGGCCCAACGCTCAGGTACGCGAGCGGGCAACTGCCCCCATGGAAGCACCCAGCGAACTCCAGTCCGCGGCGGCCGACGACGAGGACATCGCCATCACCCGCCGCGACCGCGGCGGCGAGACCGTCGTCGTGGTCGACTTCGGCGAGGGGGTCGACGCACAGCTCGACGTCCTCGGCGACACCGCCATCGTCGTCGCCGGCGAGCGCCAGTTCGAGTTCGAGATTCCCGAGGACGTGAGCGACCTGTCGGTCAACGACGGGATGCTCACGATCCGGTCGTAAGGGTCGCTCGCCGGACGCGGCTCGGCCGCTCACCATTCGGTGCCCCCGCCTGTCAGCCGCCCGCGGCAGTCGCGGTGGGCGACCCGTCGAGTTCGTCCGTCGGTGTCGGCGCGGCGGTACCGTCCGGTGTCGCCGTGACGGTACCGTTCGGAGTTGCGGTTCCGTCCAGCCTCACCGTGCCGTTCGGCGTCGCATCCGGATCGGCCGGCGCCGGCGTCGACCGCAGCGGGACCTCGCCGAGCCAGTCGGGCGGGGTCGGGTTCGACTCGCCCAGCCGGCTGTAGTCGAACCGCATCGCGACTCGCGTGCGGTCGCCGTCGACGATCCGGACGTACTCGGCGGCCAGCGACCGGACGAACCCCTCGGGCGTGACGTAGGCGGTGGCGCTGAACCCGGTGATCGTCGCCCCGGCGGGGCCCACGGAGGCCGGCGGGTCGCCGGCCGCGTACAGCCGGTAGTACGTGCGGCCCCGTCGCTCGACCGTCGACACCGAGACCCGCCGCTCGTCGAGCAGTTGCCGGACCGACGCGGTCGCGAAGTGGTAGTCCTCCGCCCGGCCCGGCAGCGAGAGGAATTCGTACCTGGGTTGCCTGGCCTCGATCACCCGCAGGTACCCGCCCGTCGCGTTGACGTACAGCGAGACGTTCCGCCCCGCTTCGCCCCGGACCTGCGAGAGGGTGAACGCCTCCCGGTCCACGACGAGCCGCCGGACGAGCCGGTCCCCGTCGGCCACGCCGGTGTCGTACCTGACGCGCCAGGTGTACGTCCGGTTGTCCAGGTGGGCGGCGTGGGCCCGGGTGAGCGCGTCGGCGTCGACCGTCCCGTTAGCCAGCACGCCCGGCGGGCGGTCGTCGGGCAGCGTCCGGGTCGGCGTCGGGTCGTCGGTGACGGGGACGGGCGTCACGGTGTCGGTCGGCCCCGTTCGCGGATCGTCGCTCCCGAACGGGACGGCGCTACACCCGGCTAGCAGGACGACCATTGCGACGACTGCGGCCCCCCGTCGCATCACTCCCGCTTGGGCCCTCGGGCACAATACGCCTTCGGCGTCGAAATGCGAGCCCTCGTGACGGTCCGCCCTCTGGTACCGCCGAGCCATGGCCGACGACGCCGACCTGCGGGTGTACAGACGCGGACCGGACCGCTACATGCTGTGGTCGACGCGTGTCTCGGACGTACTGCTCGACGACGTGACCCGCGGGGAACTCGTCGAGTGGTACCTGCACAAGCGGCCGGACGGCGCGCGCGACGAGATCGGGGCGCTCGTCGACGCCGCGGACGACCGGGCCGCTTCCGACGGCACCGACAGCTACGAGGAGTCGCCCGACTGGCTGTCCGGGAACTGATCCGTCACCAACCGCCAGCGAGCCGGAGGCTCGCGAGGAACTCTCCGCCGGAAAAAGTGGAATGGACTCGCCGGGGTTCGGCCCGTTCGGGTGGTGCTGCTCTCCGTGTTCGAACTCCGGTTCGGTCGCTCTCTCTGTCGCTGGGTCGGTGGGGTCATGCGTCCTCCAAGAAGTCGCGCCGGAGTTCCCGGCGCTCGTCTTCGCTCCGTCGGTCGTAGTGCTGATCGAGCACGTCGCGGCTGACGTTGCTCCGGTCGCTGACGATCTCCTCGGGCGTCCCCTGGCGGAGCATCCGGGTGAGCGCTCCGCGGCGGATCCCGTGGGGTGACCGGCTCGACGGACACTGACTCGCGCCCTCGCGGGTCATGTACTCGCAGGTCTTCGGGTCCTTGTCGTGGGGACACTCGCCGACCATGCACGGTCGGGTCCACTTGTAGACCGTCAGCCGGATCGCTGTCTCCGAGAGACGGCCGTGTTCCGAGGACACCAGCGGCTCGCGGCCGTGGGAGTCCTCCGAGCGGATCCGCGTGTGGTCGATGTAGTCCTCGATCATCTCGGCGTAGCCCTCGCCGACGGCGATCGAGCGCTCCGCCGACTTCTTGTTCTTGAGCGGTGTGCCCGTCTCCGGCCGGTGGCGCACCGTCAGCGCCGGGGCGTCGCGGTCGAAGTCCCGCACGTCGAGCGCCCGGAGCGTCCCCAGGCGGATGCCCGTGTGCCACAGCACGGCCATGATGACGTGCTCCCGGCTCGCGTACTCGAACCGTTCGAGGTGCTTCATGATCTCGCTGGCCCGGCCGTGGTCGAGCTTCACGTCCCGGCTCTCGTCCTCGCGGTCCACCTCGGGGAGCACGACCTTCTCGCGCATCCCGGACTCGACGGCGTCGATGGACGCGCAGAACTCGAGGAACACTCGGAGCGTGGCGAGGTTCCCGCGGAGCGTCGTCGGCGAGATCCCGTCGGCGCGCCAGGTCCGATACCGGTGCAGGTCCCGGCCGGTGAGGTTGTTCAGGTTCGTGATCCCGCGTTCCTGGCAGAACTCGACGAACGTATCCAGCCGGTACCGGTGGTTCTGAAGGGACTTCTCGCTCAGATCCGGCTCGCGGTGGCGCTCGTACATCTCGACGGCGTCGGCCGGCGCGAGCGGTTCGAGGTCGTCGCTCATGCCTCGCTCTCCCCGAGTCGGCTCTGATCCTCGGCGAGCATCCGTTCCTCCTCGGGCTGGATGTTCCGCCACTGAAGCGACCACTCCTCCATCCGATCGCGGAGGTCCGTCACGCGGTCGTTCAGCGTCTCCACGTCCGGCGCGGAAACGGTCGCCTTCATCGTCTCCTTGTTGCCCGAGTCGCCGCCGCGAGTCATCTTCACGGTGAGCTCGATATCGTCATCGGACATCGGACTCACCTCCCGACGTTGGGTTCTCGTCGATCTGAAGCTCGACGGTGATCTCCATGTCGACCGGGAAGTCGGGTTCGTCGGCCGGATCGGGGTACGCGGTGTTCAGTGCCGAGTTGTAGGCCTGAACCAGTTCTTGATGGATCTCGGTCGGATCAGACACGTGAAACTCCGTCTCGCCGGCTGCCGTGACTTCCATCGTCACCACTCCCCTCGCTCGACGCCGAGCTTCCGGCACGCTCGGTCGATGTGGTTGCTGACGGTACCCCAGGACCGATCGGTCTTGCGGGCGTACTCGCGGCCTTCGTGGTCGCCGTCGACGACGGCGTCCCAGATCTCGCGCTGGGTCTCCGACAGCACCGACAGGTCCAACTCCGGCCGCTCGAAGTCGTGGAGTTCCTGCTGAGCGGCGGTCATGCCATCACCGTCCGTTCGGCGTCGTCAGGGTCCTCGGGGTCCTCGGTCCACTCCGCGGCGCGCTCGCGCCACTCGGGCTCGGCCACGCGGAACGCCTGGCTGAGATCGTCGTCGGGGCGCTCCACCTCGATCTGCTTGATCTGCCGAACCCGGTGGGGCGGGAGGTAGGCGTACCGCCCGTTCCACTCGGTGATGCGGATCCAGCCGGAGTCCTTGAACAGCACGTCCGCGACGAACACCGCGCCCTGGCCCTCCACGTCGACGACGGCGGGCGTCGCGCGGTCGTGAAGGCGCTCGGGGTCGACGGCCTCAGGCATCGCTCTCACCGTCCAGCAGGTCGAGCACGTCGTTCAGCGCCTCGGCGTAGCCGGCGGCGCGGGTCTCGTCGAGAAGGTTCGTCGCCTCGTCGATGTCGTTGAGCGCGTCGCGACGCATCCGGTCGATCCGCGCTCGGGTGTCGGGGTCGGTCATGTGGGCGACAGCAGGCTTTTCGGTACGCGGTGCGTCTCCGCCAGTGCGGGCCGTATGGCCCGCGATATCGGTTCCGTACATGGTCTACGGGCGGAACCACTTTTCCGGGCCGGCGGTGCAACGCCGGCCCGGTGAACCCGCACGTGAGTGGCGAGTATGTGGTTCCTACTGTCGTCCATTGCACCCTTGGTACAAAAATGTACCGAGCGTCTAAAGCATTACAGGCGGTGCATAATTTCTCCGAAAACTGATAATAAGTAATGGGGTTGCATGGATGTAATCAATGAGAAGATCCGGCCCCTGGATGACGCTGTGGGATGATCGAATATTGGAACTACTTCGCGAGTGGGACTCGGGTACACCGTCTGAACTGGCGGAAACTGAGTTCGTGAGCGTTTCGCGCCAGCAGGTCTCTCGACGCCTCCAAAAGCTGGCCGAGCACGCTTTGGTCCAACCGCTCGGAAACGGCGTATACGTCATCACCGAGCGCGGCGAAAAGTATCTCGACGGCGAACTCTCCACCTTCGAGGACGAGCCCGACGAGCAGCTCACCCGCGGCGGCTCCCCCGCTGACACCTCCACCTCCTCCACGGAGAACGGGGTGTAGCCTTGAGTGCGTAGGTCAGCGCGCTGGATGACACGGGAGGACGAACGAATCTTAGAGATGCTGCGCAGTGACGGGTGGGCCACGCCGTCGATGCTGTCGCGCGAGGCGTTTCAGGCCGTCTCGGAGGGTCACGTACGCGAACGCCTCGAATTTTTGCGCTACGCCGGCCTGGTTCACAGCGTCCACGGGTCGATGTTCGAGATCACCAGCGAGGGGCTGATGTACCTCCGCGGCGATCTCGACGCCAGCCACCTCCCGACGCCGACGGTCGACCGGTGCCTCGGGCAGTAGGTTTTTGCTCCTACAGTGACAGGCGCTAGCCGTTCAAAATGGACCGTAGGCACTTTCTAACAGCGGGCGCGGTTCTCGTCTCCGGCTGTTCGGGGCTCACGGGCGACGATTCGAACGATGTTCAGGACTCCGACGGGGACGGCGTCATCGACTCGGAGGACTACGCACCGAACGACCCGGACGTGCAGGAAAAGTCGGATCTCCAGGGCGGTGGCTCGACGCCGACGGCGACGCCGTCGCCGAGCCCGACACCGACCGAGGAACAGGATGTTGGGGACGCGCTCGACGATGTTGAGTTCCCGACCGACTCGCCGACGCCGGAAGACGACTCCGAGCCCGTGATCGAGACGGTCGACGTAGACGATCTGACCGACTTCCCGGAGCACTTCAGCCACAGCGACACGCACACGGTCCCGGGGCCGGGCTACTACCAGATCCCGGTAGAGTTCGATTCGGAGTTCTCGATGAACTGGACCGTCACGAACCAGAAATCCGGGGATTACGACTTCGACGTGTTCCTCATGGCCGAGGACGAATACCAGGACTACCTCGATTACATCGACGACGAGGACTCCCACCGGCCGCAGTACTACACGGACGGGACCGTTCAGGGGATCGAAGCCTCTGCGAGTCGGTCGCTGACGCTCTCGGCCGGGAAGTACCGACTCGTCGTCGACAACACCGACTATGGGGACGCTGGCGACTGGGGGGAGGAAGAGGACCGACGGGTGAAGATCGAGATCTCGGCCGAGACGACGTAGCCGCTCACTCCTCGCCGACCGAGTAGTGGTGGCTGTACTCGACGGGCAGCTCGGGCTGGCCGAGTTCCTCCGCGATCTCCTCGGGCGTCACCGAGCCCTGTTCGGTGGCGCGCTGCATGAGGCTCTCGACGGCGCCCTCGGGGACGGCGGGCGTACCGCCGGCCATCCGCAGGTAGTAGTCTGCGGCGGCGTCGAGCGCGCCTGAACGGGTACTCTCGCCCGTGGCGTCTTCGAGGTTGCTGAACTTCCGCTCGCGCGCTTCGGTCAGTCGGATGCGGGTTGACTCCGCCATGGATGTGAACACAGTTCCGAGATCCTAGAGTTTTGCGCTCACTCGAAGGGGTGATTTGCCCGGGATAGGCCCGGTTTTCTCTCACCTCCGCGAGAGGTTCCGGGTCGATTCGGCCGGCGCTCGGCGAGAATTGAACACGGGGGTCTCGGCGATGTGTTCAGAATCGGTCTTTCGAAAACGTCGAGCCACGACCCCGAGGGTCTGCGTCGAGACGGGTGTGACCGGGGTTTGTTTCGAGAGGGGAGAGGGTGAACTGACTGCTAAGGCCTCCCTCTCAGATACTGGAAGCCAATTGGACGAAGGAACCATCTTTTGCCGTGAGATAGGTCCCCGTGCCGCTCCCGCCGTCGCTGTCTTCGAAGCGAACGATCGTCCCCGGCGGGTAGTCACCCTGGGGAGTCTCCGCGGCGGCCGACTCGTATGCACCTCCGTTGATAACCAGCGCCCCGGTGTCGTCGTAGTTGGTCGTAACGGAGACCATCACGTTTTGGGCGGCCTCGACAGCCGCCTCACCAGTTGCCCGCTCACGGATCCCCTGGTCCATCGCCGTGATTGCGTTGCCGACGAGCGCTACCTCGTCGACGGAATAGTTAGCATCCCGAACGACCACCCCACGACTGCCGTCCGACAGGGTATTGTGGCCGACAGAGACCCCGGTGACATCTTCCAACTCACCCCAAACGACGACTCCCGAGTATGCGCCGTCGACGGAGTTACCGACGACCGCAACCGAAGGGCGGTTGACCGAAATCCCACGGTAGAATGGCCCCATCACGGTGTTGCCGCTGATGGCGATGTTTTCGCCCGCGTTCGGTCCGGGGACCGCCAGAATCCCGTCGTCGTCGGTCCCGGGGTCCGTTTCGAGCCGGACACAGTTTCCGGTTATCGTGGCGCGCTGAGCGCCCGCGGTCGCCGCGATCCCCGCGCGGTTGTTGTCTGTCCGCTGTGCAGGATCGATAACCGTGTTTGCGACGATAGAGACCGAGTCGTCGGCCCGGATACCCTCCTGCCCTGTCTGCCAGGTCACGCACCCGGAGACCGTCCCGCCCCGCGCAGCTTCCGCACCGATCCCTGTTTGAGTCCCGGAGTCAGAGGTCTCTGGGGTCGATCCGGGGATGTGGTGGACATAGCTGTCAGAGATCCGGAGGTCGGCCATCTCGCCGTCAACTCCGACCCCCTCGATGTTGATGCCGAGCGCACTCAGGTCGTGGACATGGCACCCCGACACCCGACAGCCGCGGGTCACGTCGCCCGCTGTGTCGCTTGCCCGGAACCAGATCCCGTTTCGGCTCCAGTTGTACACATGGCAGTTCACAGCCTCCGCGTAGTCGACTCCACGGGTGTAAATCGCGCCGCTGTAGCCGTTGCTGTCGATATCTGACGGCGATCCCTCGATTTCAAGCCCTTCCCAGCGGATGTGTTCGCCCCCGTCCGTCTGGGTAAAAGCGTATTCGTCGGTCGCCGCGATGATCTTCGCCGTCCCGGGGACCGCCGAGATCGTCGTGTGACTCGTCGGGTGGACGGGGCCGCCGATCTCCCCGAGGTCGTAAGTCCCTGGAGCCACCTCCACGGTCGACACGTCCGGGTCTTCCGCGAAGGACTGGAGTTGCAAGACGGTGCGAGCGGTCCGCTCGGCGCCATCGCCACCAAATCCGTCGGCCACGTTAGGCCACCTCCACGATGACGTGGGTGGTATCGTTCGCGTCGTCGGCGGTGATGTTCGGCGTACTCACGTCATCGACGGCGAGAGAGACGCCTTCCCCGGCAGCGAGCGGGTACCCGTCGACGTAGACAGTCGACGTGTTGGACGGATCGGCCTTGAACGCGGCAGCGAACCCGTCGGGGACGGACTGCGCGGTCATCGACCCGTCGCCGCTCACCGAGTCGGTATGGACGCTCGACTGGTTCGGCGTCGCGGTCGGGAGCACGTTCGTGTCATCGACGGGGTTGCCGTCGAGCAGGAAACTGACCCGACCGAGATCTCGATCAGTGTCGTCGGACACGTCCACGCCGGGCGTACCGACGAGATCGGCCTTCACCGACGCGCGGCCGGTCGACTCCTGAGCGTAGCCGCCGACTACCCGCACGTCCGCGGCTTCGCCGTCGACCTTGCACCGGGCGAACAGCGAGACTCCGGAGTCGATCCGCATGATGACGGTCTCGTTGGCCCGACCGGTGACGCCCTTCTCCGGCTCGTTCGGGCGGGCACCGTTCGGGCTCTTGTAGAGCCACACGTCGTTACCGTCGATCTCGACGGTGTGGGTACTCTCGCTGTGGTTCTCGGACAGCACTTGCGTCCACTCGTCGTCTACCTGCTGGGTCATCAGTCTCCCCTCCCGTGGGCGCGCTCCGGCGGGAGCGCTTCATGTGTCGCTAACTCCGACGCGAACCGGAGTTGGTGGGCGAACTGCGCGACGTTCACCGTGGCGATGACGGCGAGTAGCGCCAGCACTGCGTTGATTCCGAGGCTCATATCTGTCCGCTCACCTCGCTGAAGTCCTCGTCCCCGAGCCAGATCGCGGCGAGGACACCGAGAGCGACCACCTCGGAGACGGGACCGGGCTCGACGAACAGCCCGGGGATCGCGGCGACGATGACCGCGACCGAGACGATGATCTTCCCCATGAGTCCGTCGGCCATCAGTTGTCACCTCCGAGGTTCAGCGGGTCGGGGCCGGTCCACACCGGACCCTCCATCACGGCGTTGCCGGGGTTCACCGGCGCGATCAGGTCTCCGCGCCCCTCCTCGCCAGGGGCGAGGTCGAGCGGGTCCGGCCCCTGGTAGACCGCGCCCTCGGTCACCGCGTTGACCGGGTTGATCGGCGGGTCGACGTTGGTGATCGCGTCGGGGGCGGGGCTCACGTCGATGACAGTCCCGATGACCCCGCCGCCACCGCCGCCACCGCTGCCGCCCCCGCCGCCGGAGCTGTCGGAGCCACCGCCTCCGCCGCTGCCGTTGCTCCCACCGGACCCGCCGAGGAACAGGAACCCGACGACGGCCGCGACGGCGGCGAGCAAGACGGTTCGGTCCACCATGTCAGTCCGTCACCTCCGACGCGCCGAAGCCGAGCGCGAGCGCGGCCGCCCCAGCAGCGGCGAGACCGAGCGGTGAGGTGAGCGTGTCGACGATCCCGCCGCCACCGCCGCCCGAGCCGCCGGACCCGCCGCCGGCACCGACGCCAGCGCCACCGAGCAGCATGGGCATGGGGCCAGTCTGCTGACCGGCCGACGGGTCGGTGGCGCGCCGGAGGACGGTGATCACGTCGCCGGCATCGCCGCCGCCGTTACCTCCGCCGGGGCTGCCGCCACCGCCACCGCCGCCGGAACCGCCACCGCCACCTCCGCCGGAACCGCCGCCGCCGCCACCGCCGCCACCGCCGCCACCGCCACCGCCTCCGCCGTCGTCGGAACCGCCACTGCCGAGCGACTGAAGGCGCGAGGTCATGCCGGAGACGGACTCGATCGTGCCGGACTCGTCGGTCTGGCCGGTGACGCCACCCTCTGGGGTGGCGATGTTGACGGTCCCTCGCTTTCCGCCGGAACCGCCGCCACCACCTCCGCCGGAGCCACCGCCGCCCCCGCCGGAGTCGGGAAGGCTCTCCGAGTCCGACGAGACGACGGTGTCTCCGGTGCTCGGGTTGACCACCGCGTCGAGAGACGATCCGACCCGACCGAGCGTCGGGTTCGAGTAGTTCGTCGACATACTCGACGGGCTGGAGATCGCGGCGAGCGTCCCGCTTGCGGCCCGTTCGGGACCGCTGTCGCCGCCCTCCATGTCGTTCGGCGAGTTGTTGCTGTTGTCGTTCGCGTCGGTCTGCTGGTCGTTGTTGTCGGAGGTGGTGCTCCCGATGTTGGGTCCGGTGAGCCCGGTCCCGGGACCGATCCGGGGCACTACCGGTCACCCCCGTGAGCGATGCGACTGCGCGTCTGCGTGAGCGAAAGAATGGGCATCTTGAATCCCTCAGACGTTGACGGTGCCGTAGTTGAGCTTGACGCTGGAATCGCCGGGCGAGACGGTGTCGCCGTCGCTCGACGAGTCCGCGACGATCCGGAGTTCGAGGTGGCGGTCCTCGCTGGCCGCCGGCTGCATCTCCGACATGACGATCCGCTCGGAGCGGGCGTCGCTCTCGGCGGCACGGAGATCTTCGAGGCTCTGGAAGTAGCGCTTGGCGAGCACGTCTTCCTGGGTGCTGTCTGTGATAGCCAGCACGAGCTGTCCCGAGATCGCCGCCGGGGTCGAGTTCTGGAAGTCGGCGTAGACGAACGAGGTTTCGCCGGCCTCGCGGTTGCTGAAGCCGTAGCCCCAGTGATACGCCTTGTCGGCGGGCACCTTGTCCTCGTAGACGGTGATCTCGTTTTGCGCCTGGAGGGTCGCGTCGAGTAGGTCCCCCTCGCTGACGCGCTTCTTGCTGGATCGAGACCCGTACTGCGTTTCGGGAACGAGTTTCCGGGCCATGTTTAGAGGATGTTCGGGCTGTTCTGCTGCTGGTTCTGTGCGCCAGACCCAACGCCGAGGGTCTGCGAAACGATCGTCGCCACGGAACCGCCGAGGTCCCGGGCGAGGACGAACGCGCCGAACCCGAGGACGAGCATGACGAACGTCATGACGAAGCCCTGCGGGTCCGACGTGTCCATCGACAGGTCGGTGAACGGAACTGGAATGCTTGCCATTCTGGTCTTCAACTCCGCTCATCCCTTGGGAGACAAAGGATAAAGCCGTCTGACTCAAGATATCCATGGTGTCGTGCCGCTCTTGACAGTAATCGGCGGGTTGACCCTCGTCACGGTAACGTTCCTGTGGATCGCGACGAAACTGATACTTTCAGACGCTGAACCGCAGTGGATCGGCGAACTCGGAACAGTCTACAAGCTGTTCGTGTTCGTCGTCGCCGCGAAAGTGTTCTGGCCCGGGCTGGCCCACTCGGCCAGCACGGTCGTCGGAACCATGGCCGGGGTGGTCGGATGACCGACGGCCCGACGTGTTCGCTGTGCGGATACGCACCGCCCGCAGACGCGGACAACCCCGTAAACAGCGTCATCGCCCATATCTCAAGCAGTAAGGGCGAACATGAGGGTATCGGCTATCAGCAGGCCCGATCCATGGTCGACGGCGAGCCGGACGAGCCGGTCGACGACCCTGCTGGTATCACAGACGACTCGACGGACGCGGATGCCGGAGACGACGGCGACACGGGCGGAGACGGCGGGCTCGGGCTATCCGGAAATGACCCCTTCCAGGGTGCGCCCGATACCGACGACTCCGCCGATCCGGATCCCGGGTCTATGGATGACGGATCCATGGACGCCGACGACAGCCCCAGCCCCGATAGTGACGGGTCGATCTCGGCCGGAATCGGCGTGATCGGCGCGCTCGCCGCGGTTGCCGTGGCTGTCCTCTCGCTCCGCCAGCAGAACAGACAGACAGACGATCAGCAGAACGACGGACCCGATCTCGTATGAGCGCATCCGAATCCGAAACGGTAGCACCGAGCGACGCGGTCAGTGACGACGAACTCGCGGCCGACGACGCGGCCGCAGACGCCGCGGACGGCGGCGACAGTGGCGTATCCCTCAAAGATATGCTGCTGTCGACCGAGCCCGACGAGAGCCCCGACGACCACCCCGACAAGTCCGATACGGCGAGTCACGCTCTCATCGGCGTCAAGAAGATGCTTCGCGGGGCCGGGGCGAACATCAAAGCGGGGACGCCCGCGGTCGTCAACTTCGCCCTCGCCGGCATCGGGCTCGCGTCGAGCCGGGCGGAAGCGGCGGAGAGCGAGGACGAACAGCCCGACGAGTCGGAGCCCTCGGGAGGGGCGACGGTATGACGTGCGACAACTGCGGCGCGGACGTGACCGAGATCGCGGACGGGTACGTCTGCGGGGAGTGTCGGACCGTCGTCGTCGACGACGTGGGCGGCTGGAACGTCTTCGCACGGAGGCTGTTCGAATGAACTACTGCACGAAATACCAAGTCGAGTACAGCAACAGCGACGGGGTGTGCCCGCTCTGTCAGCGAGAGGTGCCGGAGTACGGGAGGGACAGATGACTCACTGGGCGAACGACCCCAAACACCTGTTCATCGTGGGGGCCACGCAGACGGGCAAGACGACGACGGCGAAGGAGATATTCGCGGAGTCGGAGAGGGTCGGAATCTGGGTGAACGACCGCGGAAAACACCGCGTCGAGGGAGTGCAGACGCACGCGGCCGGCTCGTACCGCTCGCTCCGTGGGGTAAAGAAAGGGTTCGCTCGCGACGAGTCGCGGATCGAGTTCCTGCCGAGCGACCGCGCCGACGGCCTCGCGGAGTTGTCCGACTGGCTGTGGTCCGTCTCGGACCGGACCGACCGGAAGCTTCCGGTGACCGTCTATCTCGACGAGATGCACAAGGTCGCCCCGCAGTCCTCGAAGGACTACGGAAACCTCCCCGGCCGCGACGACGTGCGGGACATCACGAAAGAGGGCGAGAAGCGGAACATCAAGTTCGTCGGGATCTCGCAGGACCCGGTGAGCTTCGACAAGCAGAGCCTCCGACAGCGGAACTACCTGCTGTGCTACGAACTCGCCCGGGAACAGTCGGACTACCTCGCGGACTACGGCGCGTCGGTCGACGAGATCAACGCCCAGCCCGACTACGCGGGCGTGCTCTACGACCGCCAGGGCGAGGTGGTCGCGGAGGGCGTACAAGCGAAGGCGAAGTACGCATGATGGAGAGCTTCACGGCGGATCCGATGAACGTGAAAGACTTCGCCCTCGGGTTCTTCATCGCTCTGAGTCTCCGCAGAAAGCGTCTCTCCGCAGTGATCGAACGGTTCGTTCCGGCTGGAAAGTCTGAAAGCTAACCAGCCGGCCCTTCTACCGCCGCCGCAGGTCCGAGAGATGCGTCTGTCGCAGGTCCGTGAGCGCGTCGACAGCGCGGGCGTCGACACGGCTCAGGTGGTCGGTGTCGGTCATCGTTCAGTACTCCCCCGACGGACGCCAGCGGGACTTACCGCACCGCTCGCAGGCCCAGCACGGTTCAACACGTCTCGCGTGCCGGTCGTACCGGCGTGCCTTGGCCCATTGGTGACCGCGGAACCAGCAGACCGGACGCCGGAGTAGGCCGAACGATTTCGTCTCAAACGGGCCGTCTCTTTCGTCGGTCATCGCTCAGTTCCCGTGCCTACGTATCGCTGGTTGCACGGTCCTCCATCGGGAACTAAAGTCGTCTGACGGGTGGTTTCGACGCGGTCTTTCAACCAACCCATCTGCTCACCGATGCCACCCAGGTCGTTCTGCTGGAGTGGGAAGACGACGTTCGCCGGAACTCCCGCGTGGAACGTCTCGCGCTCTCGGAGCGGGTCGATGTACTTTTTCCCAGCGAGTACCACGATTTCGTCGACTTCCACGCCGTCGGCCTGTTCCCAGGCGATCCAGTCGATCAGGTCCATCCCGACTTCGTAAGCCAGCTCGTCGAGCGCGTCGTCGTCGAGGTCGTCGATGCTGGTCTCGTAGGGCCGTAGCTTCTGGTCGGGCCAGACGAGACCGTGCTCGGCCGAGAGGACAGCCCACTGGTCACCCAGCGTCTCCGCGTACTCGCGTTTCTTCTCGAAGTACGTGGAGGTGTAGAGGTCCTTAGCCGGCCACTTCTTGCCGTGGTCGCGGTCCCGCTTCGCGGCACCACAGCCGACGAGCACGAACTTAGTCATCGGCTGTAGCACCTCCGAACTCCGCGAGATTCCGCTGGTCTGTCCGCTTCTGAAAGTCGTCGTTGTAGTCCGTCAGCCGGTGGGTCGCCTGAACCAACATGGCGAACTCGAAGGCCCCGCCGACGGCGTTCTGGTACTGACCGTCGACGTGCCGGCACGGCTTCGCTCGCCAGTGCTTATCGAGGATCTGGTCGTTCTGAACCGCCTGCGACGGGCTGGAGTTGTCGACCGAGTCCAACAGCGACGGCCCCTCGCGGAGTGTCTCGACCAGCTCGTCGTCGAGGCCCCAACCGAGCCCGTGCGCGGTCGGCCCGTCGCCGACCTCGGTGCGGAACGCGAGGAGGCCGTCGATGCGCTCCTCCGGGCTGGCGTTCGCGAGCCCGCCGAGCATGTATCGGTGGGACAGGTGCGACTCCTCGATGATCGGGTAGACCTCGGCGACGTGCTCGTCGTACGGCGGTTGCAGCGGGACGTAGGCCCGCGGGTGCTCCTCCCGGTCGTGGAGGTCGGCAAACTCGCGGATGCTCTCAGTGGTTGCCTCCTGGTCGTGGAGGTAGTCCTTCGCGACGACCGCGGTCGCGTGCCGCTCGACCGCGTGGGCGAGCACATCCTCGTTCGTGAGGTCCTCGCCGATCGCGGAGTCCATGATCCGATCCTGCGACCGCCAGAACGACGCGGGGTAGCACTCCGCGGCGTTCTGAAGCCGGTACGGCCACGGGTGCTTGAGTGACGACGCGGCGTAGATATCGAGCGGGCAGGCGTCGAGAAGTACCTCCAGCCGTCGGAAGTACCCGAGCCCGAGTCCCGCGTCGAAGGTCTCCAACTCGTCGGTACTCGCTCGGAACTCGTCGGGGTCGTTCGCGACCCGTCCGTGACGGTCGACCGATCGGTCAGTGCCGCCCGTCATCGGTGCGTCACCACCTCTGCCTCGGCGTCAGGGACATCCTGACCGCGGCTGGCGTGATCCTCGCAGACCCACACAGGACGCACCTTGGTCGCGATGAAGACGCCGTGTTCGTTCACGCGAGAGTCGACGCGTTTCCAGACCGCTTTGACGGCGGTCTCGCCGCATTTCCCACGTCCGTAGGACTCCGTCCACTCGCACTTTTTCTTCGGCTTCTGGTCCGCGATCTCCGCATCGTCTGCCGACTCAACTCGCTCAGTATCGTCCGCCATCTAAGCGTCACCTCCGAGCGTCCGGGCGTCGTCGTGTCTCTGGACCACGACGCCGGCGTGGCCGGCGCAGTTGTCGTTCCACGTGTCCAGATTCTCGAAGTAGACGACGGTTTCGGCGTCCTTCTCGCAGCCGTGATACTCACACTCTCCTTCGGGCTCGGGCGCGTCGATCTCGATGCTGACGTTGACCTGCATCGGGTAGTCGGCGCCGTTGACCGCGGCGTCGAGGAGCTGCGTCAGGTCCTCGGCGACCAGCATGAACCCAGACGGCTGGTTCAGCCGGAACGAACGCTCAACACCGTTCACAGACTTACCGCCCTCGGTCATGAGTTCCTCCGGATCTCGCGGACCTTTATCCAGCCGTCACCCTGGTAGCCGGGTGGACCGTGGTTCGTCTTGATGTATCCGCGCTCTTGGAGCGGGTACAGGATCTCCGACCGGACGCCGGTTTGGTCGTATCCGAGTTTCTGCGACAGCCGATTCTCCGCAACGCCGAGGCGGACGGTCGCCTTCCCGCGCCGGTTCGTGTAGGAGACAAGCCACCGGTACGCCTTCGCGAGTTCGTCGTCATCGGGAACGTCGAGATCGTCGCCCTGGTCGATCCGCGCTTCCATCATCTGGCGGAGCGCTTCGGACCGTGAGACGCTGATAGCCTCGTCGAAGTCTTCAACGAGGCTCTCGTCGGCTCGGAACTTGACCTGCTTCCGCCGCCGGCTCTCGTCGTCGTTCTGCATCCGCGCCATCAGACCCACCTCCGACTGGTACACATCTCGGGGCGGGTGGTACCAGGGGGTAGCACCTCCGCCGTGTTGCGATTCTGGTCGCGACTCGGAGTGTGGGTACCACGCCCCCCGGGGATGCTGGAAGGTGGCTTCGTGCGCGGGTGGGCGGGCGCGGGGCTCACCGCTCGACACCTCCGACCTTGTCCCGGGCTCGGCGGAGTAGGTTCCCGACCGTGCCGGGCGCGCGGTCGGTGTGGTCGGCGTACTCGCGGACGCCGACGCCCGCGATCTCGCACACCAGGTAGGCGTCCATCTCCGCGCCGGTCATCTCGGTGAACTCGTCGGGATCGGCGTCGAGGTCGAGCCACGCGGGCGGGTGGCGGTACTCGCGCCCGGTATCGACGTGCTCGACGACGAGTCGGCCGCGACACCAGCGCCACCAGAGGCGCGCGACGTGGGCGCACCACTCTCGGTACTGGTAGCCCCGGCAGTCGCAGTCAGCGACGAGCGTGCGGCCCGTGAGCGCCCACGTGACGCGGTGGGGCTCGTCGCCCTCGGAGAGCCACACCATGCGCTCGGCTGCGTTCACGGCTCCGCCTCGGCCCGTCTCGCGCTGTGCTCGCTGCCAACTCGTCGACAGCGTCCACTTCGGCGGGAACGTTAGCCCGGTTCCGGGGTCGATCCGATCGGGGAAGTCGACGGGCCCGCCGCTCTCGGCCCGGCTCACGGCCGACACCTCCCGTCGTCGAGCGCGTTACACTGCTGGTGGTCGTGGTCGATCCACCCGCCGCAGTAGTTGCAGACTGGCCGCCAGTCCCTCGCGCGATCGCCGGACGGCGGCGACCCGCGTTCGGGATCCGAACGCCCTCGCTTTCGAGAGGGAACGGCCGACTGACTGGAAGTGTCGATATCGGCCGCGTCAGAAACTGTCTCCGGGTCGAGTCGGATACCGCCACGGCGGCGGTCTGTGAGTGGACTCGCCGGGATTTGAACCCGGGGCCTTCCCCGTGCCAGGGGGATGATCTACCACTGATCTACGAGCCCGCACGCAAATTACGGTTACCGGGACTGTTTCATAAACCCATCGAAGCACCGGAGCCTCGCCAGCGACTACCACGCGTTATGTAATATTTCCGATCGTGGTGGTATCAATTTCTGAAACGAGGGGCCAACGGATATAACCGGGAATCCCATTCCACACGACAGGCACGGTCCGGTTCGGGCGTCGTTCGGGGGACGAAAGCGACGCCGGGACCGCCGTCGGAGACACACGATGTCAGCAAACGGGGACACCACCGGGTCCGCCGTCCGGGACGGGGGACCACGACGAGTCAGGGGTAGCGAGCGGCGCGGCCGGCGCGGGCAGACGACGCTGGACTTCGCGATCGGGATGAGCATCTTCCTGCTGGCGCTGACGTTCGCGCTGGCGTTCGTGCCGGGGATGTTGGACCCGTTCTCGGACGGCGGCCAGTCGGAGACGCCGGCGACCAACCGCGTCGCGGACGACCTCACCCAGCGGTCGCTGGGCAACGCGACCGCGCCGTACGTGCTCGACGGCGAGTGCACCCGGGCGTTCTTCGACGAGGGGTACTCGCGGTGCGGGTTCGACGGCGACCCCATCCAGCAGCGGGTCGGCGTCCTCGACCGGACGCCGGTGAACGTGACGATCAGCGGCGACCTGGGGTCGAGCGAGGACGCGATCCTCTGCTGGGACGACAGCGCCTCGGAGCTCGTCGAGTGCTCGGGCGCGGGCGGCGAGACCGTTCTCGCCGACGGGTCGAATCCCGCGGGCAGCGGCGGGAAGACGGTCAGCGCCCAGCGGGTCGCGCTGCTCGACGGATACGACGTCACGGTGCGGGTGGTGATGTGGTGACCGTCCGTCGACCGCCGGACGGCGGACGACCGGCCAGGCCGCCGTGCGACCGGGGACGGAGCGACCCGGGGCGAAGCGACCGGGGACAGGCCCACACGCTGGAGGGCGTGGTCTCGGCGTTGATCGTGCTGTCGGCGGTCGTGTTCGCCCTGGAGATGACGGCGGTGACGCCGCTGTCAGCGAGCACGTCGAGCCAGCACATCGAGAACCAGCAGGGGGCGACGGCTCGGGGGGTGCTCGCCTCGGCCGCCGAGACGGGCGCGCTCGAACGCGCGGTGCTCTCGTGGAACGATGAGAGCGAGCAGTTCCACCACGCGCCGGACGCGGGCCACTTCACGACCGGGGCGCCGCCCAACCGCTTCGGGGAGATGCTCGAACGGTCGTTCGACCGCCAGGGTATCGCCTACAACGTCTACCTGCGTTACCAGGGCGCGGACGGACGGATCCGGACCCGGGAGTACGTCGACCAGGGCGCGCCGAGCGACCACGCGGTCCGGGCGACGTGGGCGCTGTCGCTGATGGCCGACGACGAGATCCGCGACGGGAACGGCGACCCGACGGGGACGACGGTCAGCGACGAGTCGACGTACTTCGCGCCGCGGCAGTCGAGCGCCGGGGTCTACAACGTGATCAACGTGGAGGTGGTCGTGTGGCGGATCTGAGGCCGCGTGCCGACCGCTGGGACCGCCGGGACCGCCGCGGACAGATGATCCTGGTCGGGGCGTTCGCGCTGGCCGTCGCGTTCGTCGCGCTGGCGCTGGTGATGAACGCCGCCATCTACACGGAGAACCTGGCGACGCGCAGCGAGTCCGCCGAGACCGCGAACGCCCACGCGTTCCACCGGGCGACGGCGACGATGGCGGCCGACTCGTTCCGCTACGCCCACGACGCACACAGCGGCGACCGCGACGCCCTCAACCGGAGCGTCCGGGACTCCGTCGAGGTGTACTACAACGCGACGCGGCGCCAGCAGGCGGCCCACGGGCAGATCACCAACGTCAGCGTCGCCCGGACGAACCCGGGCGTCAACGTCACGGACACCGACGGTACGTTCGGGTCCGACAGCGGCCTCGACGACTGGGACGTGGCGACGGACGTGCGGCAGTTTCACACGTTTCGCCTCGACGTGAAGGGGTGGCCCGACCCCGACAGCGACGACCTCCAGGTCGTCGCCGGCGATAGCGAAACCTGGTTCATGAACGTCTCGCACGACGGGTCGTCGTACACGGTCGGCGTCAACGATTCGGGGACGTACTCGGTGTGTGACTCGACGATAACCGGCGACTTCACCGTCGACTTCGCGGCGGGCACCGTCGACGGGGACGACTGTGACGCGCTCGACCTGGAGGGGGTGTCCGGTCCGTACGACCTCCGGTTCGAGAACGGGTCGGTCGCGAGCGGCGACTACACGATGGTCGTCGACGGGACCGCCGGCTCCGAGGTGACCGACGCCCAGAAGACCGAGATACTCTACTCGATGGAGGTCGACCTCGTCTACTGGTCGCCGGACCTCCGCTACCGGTCGACGGTTCGGGTCGGGCCGGGTGAGAGACGTGGGTAGCCCTCCGCCGCGGCCCCGCCGGCGCCCGGGGAGTGGTGACGACGGTCTGCACGACGGCAGCCCGGACGACGGCGGCCTCCCGAGCGCGAACCGCGGCCAGTCGACGGCGCTCGAGTACACGCTCGCGCTGGCGGTCGCGTCGCTGGTCATCACCGGACTGCTGGTGACGGCGGGGGACTTCGTGACCCAGCAGCGCTCGGAGGTCGTCCGGACGGAACTCGGCGTCGTCGGCCAGCAACTCGCCGGCGACGTCGTCGCCGCGGACAGGCTCGCGCGGGCCGGCGCGAGCACGGAGACCGTCGCGGTCAACGCGTCGCTCCCGGGGACTGTCGCCGGCGCGGGCTACAATATCGAGGTGGCCGACACCGGGTCGGGCCAGTGGTTGAACCTCTCGACGGCCGACCCGTCGGTCAGCGTGTCGGTCCGGTTCGAGACCGACACGGCGGTGGCGACCGGCTCGGTCTCCGGCGGCGACGTCAGCGTGGTCTACGACGAGGGCGAGCCCGGCGACCCCGACGAGCCCGACGACCCGCACCTGGAGGTGCGCGGATGAGCGGACCCGTCGACGGCGAGCGCGGCGTGAGCGACATCGTCGGGTTCGTGATGGTCTTCGGGATGATCGCGACCGTCGTCGCGATCGTCTCGCTGTCCGGGCTCGCCGGACTCGAAGCCGCCCGCGACGCCCAGCAGACCGACAACGCCGTGCGCGCGATGGAGGTCCTCTCGGACAACATGGGCGACATCGCCGAGCGCGGGGCGCCCAGCCGCGCCACCGAGATCAGCCTCGAGGACGCGTCGCTCTCGCTCGGAGAGGAGACGGTCGTCACCGTCCGCGACCCGGACCGGGGCCCGGGGGACCCGTCGTTCCTAGAGAACCGGACCCACAAGATCCATCCGATCGTCTACGACGACGGCGACACGGAGCTCGTCTACGTGATGGGCGCCATCTTCCGCGACGACCCGCGGGGCGGTACGGTCGTCCAGTCGTGGTCGCCGGTGTTCGACGAGGAGCGGACCATGATCCCGGTCGTCACGACCGTCTCGGCGACCGACACCCGCCAGCAGCTCCAGAGCTCGACGGTCCTGGTCCGGGCGCGGGCCAACGAACGGCTGGTCCCGGTGGCCGACGACGAGGGCACCTACGACGACGTGTGGATCAACGTCACCTCCGACAGGAGCGACCTCTGGTTGAAGATGCTCGGCCGGGACCCGGCCCTGACCTGTTCCCCGTCTGGGACCGACACGGTCACCTGCCACCTCGACGACCCGCCCGAACAGCTCTACGTCACCGAAGTCCGGATCGCGGTCGAGCTGAAGCCCTGACGCGGCCGCGGGCGACCGAGCCGTCCGGTCACTTGCCGGTGACGTTGACGGGGTTCTCGGTCACGTGGAGGTAGGTGACCGGTGTCACGTCGCCGGTCAGTTCGAGGTCGGTGTTCGCGACGCTGGGGTCGTAGTCGAAGTCGTTGGGGTTGCCGTTGACCGTGACACTCTCGCAGACGGCGCCGCCGACGATGTTCGGCTCGACCGCCCCGCCGCCGTTCATGTTGCAGTCCGAACCGGGCGCGTACAGCAGGCCGACGAACCTGAAGTTCCCGTTGCCGTTGACCGCGCCGTTCGAGTGCATGACCACCGAGAGGTCGCTCGCCTGCCCGCCGTTGTTGTGGAAGTCGTTCGATCCCATGGTGAAGGACTTGCCGACGAGGACCGTCGTGTTGTGGTCGCTGTCGATCGTGATCTCGCTCGGGCTGAAGTTCTCGTCGACGACGATCGTGACGTCGTCGCCGGGGTTGTCGATCTCGATCGACTCGGAGAGATACGAATCCGTGAAGTAGGTGTCCCCGCTCGTGATCGTGATGGGGTCGCCGGAGGGGAGGTCCTCGCAGGCGTCGGCGTCGCTCTCGCACTCGTCGATGCGGTCCTCGATGCGGTCGTCGACGAGCGGGTAGTTGACGCCGGTCGCCGACCGGTCCGGCGGGTCGTCGTCTTCGCCGTTCATCCGGATCCCGCCGGGCTGGGTCGTCGCGAGGACCTGGTCGTAGCCCTCGTCGAACGGGACGACCAGTTTCGCGCGGGCGGTCCCCCTGGCGTGGTCGTAGCTGACGTTGCCCTCGGTCCGCTGGGCGAAAAAGCGCCCCCACGCCTCGTAGTACTCGCTGTGGACGGTGACGTTCACGTGGCCCGACTCCAGCGGGTTGGTGAAGTGGGGGTCGGCGGTCGCGTTCGGGTAGCGGACCCGGGTCGGCCCGGCCTTGCTGACCGTCGCGCCCGACCCGAGGGTCGGCGTGCCGCTCACGGTGATGATCGGCAGCGTCAGGGTGGCCCCCCGGAAGTGAAACTCCGGCGGCGAGAGCATGGTCGCCCCCGCCTCGGTCCCCTTCCAGACCCCGCCGCCCTGATAGGCGATCGTCCGGTCGCCGTTCTCGTAGCGGACGGCGCCCAGCGTCACGTTGGTGAGCGTCTTCCGCTCGTCGGCGGTCCGGTTGTAGATGGTGACGTTCATCCAGCCCACCGAGTCGTCGACCCCGTAGGCGGCGCCGGGGACGGTCGACAGATCGACGCCCTGGCGGCTCGTCCCGCCGAGCGCGACCATCGCGCTCCGCGAGTCGAACTGCGTCAGGGTCTTCTCCGCGCGGCCCGTGTCAAGCTGCCCGCGCGTGTCGTCCAGCGCCGTCGCACCGACCGTCAGAACAACAGCGGTCCCCCCGACGACGATGGCGAACAGCAACACGACCCCCAGTACGCTGCTCACTCCCCGCCTGTCGTGACTCGTCGGCATCTGTCCACCGTTCCGCTCCGTCCTCAATAAGCGCGCGGACCCTGATATCAAATCTGAGAATGGAGTGGTAATATCAATTATATTTCCGCCCGTTCGAGGTCCGACGGCGTCTCGGGGCGCGGATGCGGACATCGATGGATCCCGCGGCGGGTCGGTCCGTGACGGTCGGGACGGCCGCCGCGGACGATAGAAACCGTTTAGTGTCGCAAGCGGGACTCTCCGGTGGGAACGCACGACCGCAAATCTGACTCGCTGTGTACTTGCACAGCTCGGGATTGCGGCCGTGTTCGCGCCGATCGACCGTTTCGCCTCCGCGAAACGCGCGGCGCACACACGCATCGCGCGGTCTCGCAGACCGCCGACCAGCGGTCAGTCGCGTTCCAACCAGACACATGGCACGAATGCACACCCGCCGTCGCGGCTCGTCCAGCTCGGACAAGCCGGCGGCAGACGAACCCCCGGAGTGGAGTGACGTGGACGAGGACGCCATCGAGGAGCGCGTCGTCGAACTCGCCGAGCAGGGCCACGACCCGAGCCAGATCGGCCTGAAGCTGCGCGACGAGGGCGTCAACGGGACGCCCGTCCCGGACGTCTCCCTCGCCACCGGCAAGAAGATCACCGAGATCCTCGAGGAGCACGACGCCGAGCCGGAGCTGCCGGAGGACCTGCGCAACCTGTTCGAACGGGCCGTCCGCCTGCACGAGCACATGGACGACAACCCCGGCGACCACCAGAACAAGCGCGCGCTCCAGAACACCGAGTCGAAGATCCGCCGCCTGGTCGACTACTACCGCGGCGACGAGCTCGACGAGGAGTTCACCTACAGCTACGACGAGGTCGCCGAACTCCTCGAATAGATGTCAGCCACCGCCCGCTCCGAGGACGCCCCCGCCGCCGGCGAACTCGCCGGACGGCTCCGCGAGGCCGGCTTCGTCCGGCTGGTCGGCGCCGCGACCGGCGACGCCTTGGCCGCCAGCGGCGTCCTCGCGCGGGCGCTGGCCGACCGCGACCGACCGTTCCAGGTCTCGGTCGCGGACCTCCCTGCCGACGCCGAGCGCGCCACCGACGCCGACCTGACCGTCGCCGTCGGACGCGCCGACCCGGTCGCCGACTGCTCGATCGCCGCCGGCGCGGAGCCGGCCAGCGAGACGGCCTTCGCGGTCGCGCGCGAACTCGACGCGGAGCCGGACGTGGCACTCGCGCTCGCGGGTTGCGTCGCCGACGGACGCGCCGTCGGCGGGGCTGTCGCCGAGGCCGCCGAGGCTGCGGGGATCGAACGCCGACCGGGCGTGGCCGTCCCGACGACCGACCTGGTCGACGGACTCGCCCACTCGACGCTCGTCCGCGCGCCGTTCTCGAGTGACCCCGAGGCGGTCGCCGCGGCGCTCGACGCCGCGGGAGTCGCCGTCGACGACGCCGAGGCGGACGAACCACGGGTCGACGCGGCGACTCTCGACGAGGCGGCCCGCCGGCGGGTCGCCTCGCTGGTCGCGCTGCGGACCGTCGGCGACGATTCGGTCCCGCCGCGGGGCGGGCACGCCGTCGAGCGGGCGCTGCGCCCCTTCGACGGGGGCCCGTTCGCGACGGTCGGCGGCTACGCCGACGTGCTCGACGCCGTCGCCCGGGAACGACCCGGCACCGGCGTCGCGCTCGCGCTCGGTCACGACGTGGAGGAGGCCGCGCTCGACGCGTGGCGCGCCCACGCCCGTCGCGCGCACGCCGCCGTCGGCGACGCGACGACCGGCCGCTACGACGGGCTGTTCGTCGCGCGCGCGGAGACGGCCGACGCACCGGTCGCCACGCTCGCACGGCTCGTCCACGCCTACCGCTCGCCCGAGCCCGTGACGCTCGCCGTCACGGAGGGCGCGGCGGCGCTCGTCGCCGACGACCGGGACCTCGGACCGATCCTCTCGACGGCCGCCGAGGGCGTCGACGGCCGTGCGGCGGCGACCGGAACGACCGGCCGCGCCCGCTTCGACGTGGAGACCGGCGCGTTCATCACCGCGGTCAGGGAGGCGCTATGAGACGGGCGACGATCACGACGGCTCACGGCGACGACGACGCCGCCGAGCGGGTCGCCGCTGCCGTCGCCCCCGACAACACCGCCGAGATGGCGACGCGGGTCGAGGGCGAGGCGGTCGTGACGACGGTCGCCCGCGATGGCACGCGCGGCCTGCGGTCGACGGTCGACGACTACGTCGTCAACTGCCGGGTCGCGGACCGACTCGGCGCGGAGGGCGGACCGGACCACGGGACGGGCGGCGAATCGGACCACGAGACGGACAGCACAGCGCGGACAGACGACACCGACACAGACACCAACACATGAGCGAACGATCAGTTTCACGACGCAAGCAGGAGAAGCGATGGTACACCCTTATCGCTCCCGAGCAGTTCGACCGGGAGGAGCTGGGCGAGACCGTCGCGGACGAACCGGACAAGGTGCTCGGCCGCACCATCGAGACGACGCTGGGCGAGCTGCGCGGCGAGGCCAGCGAGAACAACACCAAGCTGACCTTCAAGGTCAACGAGGTCGCCTCGGACTCGGCGTACACCGAGTTCATCAAACACGAGCTGACGCGGGACTACCTGCGCTCGCTCGTGCGCCGCGGCTCCTCGAAGATCGAGGCGTACATCACCGTCCTCACCGAGGACGACTACCGCGTCCAGATCCAGCCCGTCGCGCTCACTACCAAGAGCGCCGACGAGAGCCAGGAGAAGGCGATCCGCCGTCAGATGATCGATCTCGTCGAGGAGAGCGCCCGGGAGCGCACCTACGCCGAACTCGTCGACAGCGTCGTCGAGGGACGGCTCTCCTCGGCCATCTACAACGAGGCGAAGACGATCTACCCGCTGCGCCGCGTGGAGATCCAGAAGCTGACTCTCGAGGCCCGCCCCGAGGAAGTCGCCGCCGAGGAGGAGACCTCCGTCGACGTCGAGGAGGACGAGGTCGCGGTCGACGAATCCACCGACTGACGGCGTACGCGTTCCGATTTTCGATTTCTTTCGGCCCGCCGACCCGACGCCCGCGAGCTACGCGTCCGTCGACGTGCTCGTCTCGGACCCCGGGGCGGTCGCGTCCTCGCTGACGAGGACCGTCCCGACCATGCCGCTGGCCTCGTGGGGGATACAGAAGTAGCTGTGCGTGCCGACGGTCTCGAAGGTGCGCTCGTAGGTCTCGCCCTCGTAGAGCGCCCCCTCGTTGCCGCCGAGCCACCCCTCCTCGGCGGCGGCCTGGGAGTCGAACTCGCCGGTCGCCCAGAACTCGGCGTCGTCCGGGATCCCGTCCTCGTATGCGGTGACGGTGTGGGCGTGGGAACTCGTGTTCTTCCAGCGGACGGTGGTGCCCGGCGGCACCTCGACCTGCGCCGGGGTGAACTTCCGGGTGGTCATCCCCACGTCGTAGTCCCCGGAGTCCGCGCTTCCCTGTCCGCAGCCGGCCAGCGTGGTCGCGACGGCGACGCCGCCCAGGCTCCCGAGGAACGCCCGTCTGTCCATGTTCCGGTCTCGGTTCTCCGCCCAAATAGAGGGCTCGGTATCGAACCGTCCCGGCGTTCGCGAGCTACGCGAGGGCTCGCTGGAGGGTGTTCAGTTCGTGGTGCAAATTGAATATCTGCGAGCGGAGCGAGACATAGACGTGACGGACAGATTCCCGGTTTCTGTCAATAGGGTGCCCAATTTGTCAGTAACACTCTAAGAGTACACCGTTTTCGCGCGGATCGGGTTCGGGCGCGGTACGAATAGCCTCGTACCGTTCCGCAGTCCGCCAGACCGCTTCGGGAGTCAGGAGGTATCTGACGGCGTAGGGCGCGCCGTCGAAGTGGCCAGGCGTCCCGTCACCAGTGTGGTCGACTCGCCCGGATACTAAGGCGAAATCTGACTTGACGATCACTGCGGTGTCGGTGAGTTGAGTCACTTCCGGCTCGATCTCCAGAACGAGCTCGTGAATCTTCTCGCCGTATCCCTTCCACTCCTGCCACTGATACGCCTTCTCATAGTCCGCGACGTACTCGGCTAGTGCGGCCTCGTCATCAAGTGATTCCGGTGGCTCCGGGACGGATGGGATGTCATCTCGTTCGGCGTCGTCAACAAGTGGTTCGTCGGGACAGTTCCGTGGCGTAGAGATCGGTTCAGTCGTGTGTGTAGCGGTCTGTGTCAGTGACTGTCTTACTGGCGGCGACGATTGTCTCGTTCCCTTGACTGTAGTCGCGGGAGTAGGCGACTCAGATGAGTCAGACGAGCATCCGCTAATGGAGAAAGAGATTGCCGCTCCGAGCGCCGAGAGAAAACCGCGTCGTGATAGCTCCATATCAAGACTGATCTTGCGTTCAGTAAATACTTTGTCTGTACTAAGCATCCGCCGAGCGAAGCGAGGCGGTTCCTCGCGGCGAGCGAGTGAAACGAGCGAGCCGCGCTTTTTCACCCATGTTTTTGGCCGGGGGGTTCCCGCAGTGAGGCCGAAGGCCGAACGAGGAAACCCCCTGGCGAAAAAGATGGTTCTTAGTCGTCGCCGTGGACCTGGTCGCGGATCTCCTCGGGGACGCTCGGGTCACGCAGCGTCGTGGTGTCGCCGAGTTCGTCGCCGTTGGAGATGTTCTCCAGCAAGCGGCGCATGATCTTGCCCGAGCGGGTCTTCGGCAGGTCGTCGACGAAGACCACGCGAGCGGGGCGGGCGAACTTCCCGATCTCGTCCTCGACCGCCTCGACGATGCGGTCGCGGACCGCCTCGTCGCTGGCGGAGACGCCCTCGCGGACGACGACGTACACGTCGGGCACCTCGCCCTTCTCGTCGTGGTCGCGGGCGGCGACGGCGGCCTCGGCCACGTCCTCGACCTCGGAGACGGCGGATTCGAGCTCCATGGTCCCGAGGCGGTGCCCGGCGACGTTCATCACGTCGTCGAGGCGGCCGAGCACGCGGAAGTAGCCGTCCTCCTCGTGGACGGCGCCGTCGCCGGCCTTGTACACCCAGTCCTCGGGGTCGGAGCTGTCGGTGTCCGAGAAGTCCTGCCAGTACTCCTCGATGAACCGCTCGTCGTTGCCGTAGACGGTCTGTAACATCCCGGGCCAGGGCTTCTCGATGACGAGGTTGCCCGCCTTGCCGCTGGCGGGCTCCATCGGCTCGCCGCTGTCGTCGTAGAGGGCGGGCTGGATGCCCGGGGCCGGCAGGCCGGCCGAGCCGGGCTTCATGTCCTTCAGCGCGGGGAGGTTCGTGATGAGGTGGCCGCCGGTCTCGGTCTGCCACCACGTGTCGACGATGACGGCGTCCTCGTCGCCGATGTGCTTGTAGTACCACAGCCACGCCTCGGGCTGGATGGGCTCGCCGACCGTGGTCATGTGGCGGAAGTCGAAGTCGTAGTCCTCGACGTACTCCGAGCCCCACTTCATGAACATCCGCACGGCCGTCGGCGAGGTGTGGAAGATGTCTACGTCGTAGCGCTCGGCGATCTCCCAGATGCGACCCTTGTGGGGGTGGTCCGGCGTGTCCTCGTACATCACCGAGGTCGTCCCGAGCGAGAGGGGGCCGTAGACGATGTAGGAGTGGCCGGTGATCCACCCGATGTCGGCCGCGCACCAGTAGGTGTCCTCGGGCTCGATGTCGAGCACGTACTTGCTGGTGGCGGTGACGTAGGAGAGGTAGCCGCCGGTGCGGTGCTGGCAGCCCTTCGGCTGGCCCGTGGTCCCGGAGGTGTACATGAGGAACAGGGGGTCCTCGGCGTCGCGGGAGACGGGGTCGACGCGGGCGCGCTCGTTGTCGGCCAGCAGGTCGTCGGCCAGCACGTACGGGTCGTCGCTGCCGATCTCCACGTCCTCGTGGAGCTCGTCGTGGCGGGTCCAGAGGACGACCGTGTCGACGTCCGAGTCGGCCAGTTCCAGGGCCTCGTCGCACTTCTCCTTGTGGTTGAGGAACTCGCCGCGGCGGTAGTAGCCGTCGCAGGTGACGACCACGTCGGAGTCGGCGTCGTCGATGCGGTCGGCCAGCGCCTGCGCGGAGAAGCCCGCGAACACCTCCGAGTGGGGCGCGCCGATGCGGGCGCAGGCCAGCATCGTCACCGGCAGCGCGGGGAGCATCGGGAGGTGGCAGGTGACCACGTCGTCCTCCTCGACGCCCACGTCGCGCAGGGCGGCGGCGGTCTCGTTGACGCGGTTGTACAGGTCCTGGTAGGTGATCGTCTCGCGCTCTTCGGCGTCGGTGCCCTCCCAGATGAACGCCGCCTGGTTCTTGCGCTCGTCGAGGTGGCGGTCGATGCAGTTGTACGAGGCGTTGAGTTGCCCGCCCGTGAACCACTCGTAGAACGGCGGGTTCGAGTCGTCGAGCACCTCGTCCCAGTGTTCGTCCCAGTCGAGGAGTTCGGCGTACTCCTCGAAGGCCTCGGGGTAGTTCTCGTCGAAGCGGTCGTAGATCTCCGGGTCGCTGACGTTGGCCTGACCGACGAACTCCGTCGGCGGCCGGAAGTACTCCTGTTCGGTCAGCCGGGATTCGAGGGGGGAGCCGTCCTCGGACATGGCTATCGACCCCTCCCTGTGACCCGTCGCGACCGGTGGCAGTCACTCCGTGACATGGTTCGTCCCCGATATCACCCAGGAGACTCTTAAGCGAACCGTCTAACTATCTATGTTGACACCTGTCACGGTCGGCGACGACCGCCGGAGGGAGCCGCGGTATCCGCGGCCGGTACCGGACGACCGACCTGTCACTCGTCGTCGAAGAACGCGGTGAGCAGTTTCTGCTGGGCCTTCCGGAGGTGGTTGTGGAGCGTCGGCGAGGAGACGCCGATGGAGTCGGCCAGTTCCTCGGCGGTCGAGCCCCGCGGCCACTCGAAGTAGCCGGCGAGGTAGGCCGCCCGCAGGACCGACTGCTGCTTGTCGGTGAGGTCGTCCTCCAGCGAGCGGCGGAAGCCGTCGGTCGTCTGGACGGGCCGTTCGACCTCCTGTTTCGAGAACAGCGCCGACTCCGAGAAGGCCGACTGGAAGCCGTTGAAGACGGTCCGCACGTCGGTCTCGGTGGTGAACTCGGCGGTGACGCGCTGGGCGCCGTCCTCGACGGTGAACTCCGTGACGTGGCCCCCGAGTTCGGTGAGCGTCGTCGCGGGCTCCTCGCCGGCGACGACGAACTCGACGAGGTAGCGCTCGCCGTAGTCGCGGATCAGCCGCGCGTTCTCGATGCCGGCGGCGTCGTCGGCAAACTCGACGACGTCCTCGGGGGAGGCGCCGCGCATCGTCACGAAGTACAGCAGGCTCCCGCCCTCGCCGGGGACCAGGCCCTGGAGTTCGAACGCCGCGCCGAGGTCCCGGTTGGCCGCGACGAAGAACGCGCGGTCGCTCTCGACGCGGAACTCCAGCTCGGTGACGCTGTCGGCCAACAGCAGGTTCCGGCGCTTGATGTCGGTGATCGCCTGGCCGACCCCCCAGCCGAGGCTGGCCAGCAGGTCGCGTTCGGCGCTCCCGAAGGCCCCACTCCCGGTCGCGCCCAGCGCGAGCAGGCCGTGGGTCGTGTCACCGTACGTGATGGGGACGACGGCGACGGCGTCGACGTCCGGCCCGTCGCCGTCGGTCTCGAGCGGTCCGGGCGGCGCCCCGCGGTCGTTCGCGGCGAGGATCCGCACGTCGCCCGGCTGGCCGGCGGCGACGCCGTGGATGTCGATATCGTCGGTGGCGACCTCGGCCAGCGCCTCCGCGGTCGCCTCGTCGATCCCGGTCCAGGCCGTCGAGACGACGCCCCGGTCGCCGGTCGCCGAGCCGACCCACGCGAACCCGTAGCTGTCGGTCGCGGCCAGCCGCTCGCAGACCCCCGAGGCGACCTCCGTCCGCTTGGACGCCCCCGCGAGCACCTCGGCGACCGCCCCGAGCGCGCCGATCGCGTCCGCGACGCGCGCCGGGACCGCCGGCTCCGCCGCCCCGTCGCCGGTGGGCCCGCCCGAATCCGTGGCCGCGCCCTCCCCGCTCGGGGTCCCGTGTCCGTTCGCGGCCGCGTCGATGGTGCCGTCGACCGGCCGAGCCGCACCCGCGGCCCCGTCGCCGCCGCGCTCGACGAACGCGGCCACGTGACTGCCTCGCCGCCCAGCGGTGTCGTGCAGCGGCGCGGCGACCTGGACGACGCGGACGGGGTCGCCGTCGGGGCGGGCGAGCCGAACGGGTTCCGTCCCGCCCGCCTCGCTCGGGGGACTGGGATCGCCGTGATACAGCGCGGCCACGGGCTCGCCCGCGAACTCGGCGCCGGGCGCGTCCGTCAGCGCGGCGAGGCCGTCGTTGGCGAACGCCACGGTCCCGTCGCCGTCGGTGACGACCAGCGGGAGGTCGGCGCTCGCGAGCGCCCGCCCCAGGTCCCGGGGCGTCCACCCGGCGGCGGAGTCGCCGAGGCCGGCCCGTTCGAGCGCGTCGAGGACGGCCTCGATCCCCACGGGGTCGAGGTGGCGACACAGCGCCTCCAGCCCGTCCCAGGGACCGATCGCGAGGACGACCCGGGGATCCAGCCCCGCCTCGTGGACGAGGCGGCGGGCGTAGTACCCCCGCAGATCCGCCGAGGAGACCCGCCGGAGGCGGTCGTCGCCCGTCCGGTCGGCCGCGCGCTCGCCGACCTCCCCGACGACCATCTGGATCCGCCGCGGCGTCACGTCGACGACCCGCTCGTCGTCGCCGATCCCGCGCTCGTTGACGTACCGGTCGACGGCCGACCGCACGTCGACCGGGACGTAGGCGTCCCTGACGGCCTCGCCGCCGCCGTCGACGACCGTCAGGAGGTGGTGGGTCCCCGCGCGCGTCGGGACGGTCCGCAGATCCGCCGGCCGGACCCGTGCCACCTCCGCCGGCCGGAGACCGACCTCGCCGCAGAGCCGGACCACCACGGCCTCCCGGTAGGTGGCCGCCGCCCGTCGCAACCGCTCGTACGCGGCGCTCGTCAGCGGTTCCGCGCCGGCGTCGACCTCCTTGCTACGCTGTCCCATGATCGTCGTTTCGCGGAGACGGTCGCTTGCGAAATAAAGCTTCGCCAGAACGGCGCGGTTTCCCCGGTCACGCAGTCGAAAATCCGTTTCCGACCAGGTATTCACGGCTTAGCGCGCTTCGGAGAGTGCGAAATCCCCGAAACGGGAGAGGAGCGGATCACTCGCGGTCGAGCGCCGAGCGGATCTCGCCGACGATCTCGGGGTTGCGAAGCGCGCTGGTGTCGCCGAGCTCGTCGTCGTCGGCGATGTCCTTGAGCAGGCGCCGCATCAGCTTGCCCGAGCGGGTCTTCGGGAGTTCGGGCGTGAACACGAACGTCTCGGGGACGGCGAAGGCGCCGATCGAGCGCTCGACGCTGTCGGTGATGCGCTCGCGGAGGTCCCGCTCGGCCTCGTGGTGCTCGTCGGTGCTGACGAAGGCGTAGACGGAGCCCTCGCTCCCGTCGCGCACGTCGACGACGGCCGCCTCGGCGACGCCGGGGACGTCCGCGATCGCCCGTTCGAGCTCTGTCGTGCCGAGGCGGTGGTTACCGACGGTGACCGTGTCGTCGATCCGCCCGAGGACGGTGACGTAGCCGTCGTCGTCGATGCGGGCCACGTCCTCGGTGACGTAGCGCCACTCGTCGGCCCGCTCGTCGCCCGACAGGTCCAGCGGCATCCCCGGCCAGGGCCGCGTGACGGCGAGGCGCCCGCCCTCGGCGGCCGTCGTCTCCGCGCCGCCGGGGCCGACCACGGCCACGTCGATCCCGGGCAGCGGCGGCCCGGTCGACCCCGGCTTCATCCGGTCGACGCCGGGGAGCGTCGACAGCAGGATCGCGCCCGTCTCGGTCTGCCACCAGGTGTCGACGACGGGACAGTCCCCGCCGCCGACGTGTTCGTAGTACCACCACCAGGCGCTGGGGTTGAGCGGCTCGCCGACCGACCCGAGCAGGCGCAGGCTCGACAGGTCGTGCGAGTCGGGGTGCTCGGTGCCCCACTTCATGAACGCGCGGATGGCCGTCGGCGCCGTGTAGAACACGTCGACGGCGTTGCGCTCGATGAGTTCCCAGACGCGGTCCTTCTCCGGGTGGTCGGGCGTCCCCTCGTAGAGCATCGTGGTCGTCCCGAGGGCGAGCGGGCCGTACACGAGGTAGGTGTGGCCGGTGATCCACCCGATGTCGGCCGAACACCAGTAGGTGTCCTCGGGCTTCAGATCGAGGACGGCGTGGCTCGTCCACGCCGCGTGGGCGAGGTAGCCGCCCGTGGTGTGTCTGACCTCGCTGGGTTCGCCGGTAGTCCCCGAGGTGTAGATGACGAACAGGGGGTCGTTGGCGGCCCGCGCGACGGGGTCGACCTCGGCGCCGCGGTGGGCGGCGACCAGGTCGTCGTAGGCGCGGTCCTCGTCGCCGACCTGAACGCTCTCGTCGTCGAGCCGCTCGACGACCACCGTCTCGGTCACCTCGTGGGACACCGACAGCCGCGCGTTGTCGGCCTTGTTCTTCTGGTGGATGGCGTTGCCCCGCCGGTAGTAGCCGTCGCACGTGACCAGGTACTCCGAGTCGGCCCGCTCCATGCGGTCGGCCAGCGCCCCCGCGGAGAAGCCCGCGAACACGACGTTGTGCGGCGCGCCGATGCGGGCGCAGGCCAGCATCGCGATCGGCAACTCGGGGATCGCCGGCATGTAGAGGGTCACCACGTCCCCCTCGCCGATGCCCAGCGACCGGAGGCCGGCGGCGAACTCGTTGACCTCGTGGTACAGGTCGAGGTAGGTGTAGGTCCGCCGCTCGCCCCGCTTGCCGATCCACTTGATCGCCGCCTGGGTCTTGCGCTCGTCGAGGTGGCGGTCGACGCAGTTGACCGCGGCGTTCAGCTCCCCGCCGGGGAACCACCGCCGGCGGTCGCCGGTCGCCTCGTAGGTCGTCGCCGGCGGTTCCAGCCAGTCGAGCATCTCGCCCGCTCGCCCCCAGCAGTCGGGCCACTCGCCGTCGAACGCCGCCGCGTCCGCGGCCGAGACGTTGGCCTGCTCCGCGAACGCGGCCGGCGGGTCGACCCCTTCCCGGTCGCGCGGGTTGGTCTCGACGACCGAGTCGTCGTCCATCCCGTGGGACTGGCGCGGGCAACGACATAAATGATCCGCGCGAGACCGGGGGACGGACAGCGGTCGACCCCGAGTCGCAGAGCCGAACGCGTCCGCCACCCGGTCCAGCAGGCCGAAATCCGTTATCTCACGCGATAATTTGCCCCGTGAGTTTTTGTAGGGGTTCGTTGTTGGGTTCGGCACGATGACACGGCGCACACCGGAGTCGATACTCCGCCGGGTCCGCGAGCGGATCGGCGGCAGGAAAGGGTCGCGAGCCGAGGCGGGCGGGGATCCGCGGGCGGAGCCCGACGGCGACTCGGGCGTCGAACCGGACGGCGGGTCGGTGGTCGGGACCCGCGGGGGCGGTCCGTTCGGGGACCGCTACGACCCCGATCTCGACGCGCTCGAATCGGTGTACGGCGACGCCGATCTGACGGCCGCGGGCGACCGACACGTCCGCGATCCAGCCGGGTTCGACGCCGACGAGGTCGGTGCGCTCGTCGACGAGTACCGCGAGGCCGGCATCGACGCGGGGTCGTTCGCCGCCTCCCAGCGGGTCGTGACCGAGGCCCTGGTCGACGCCGTCTTCGACCGGCTCCGCGAGGACCTCGACGAGTCGAGCCACGGTGCCCTTGCCGAGGCCCGTACTGACCTGCAGGACGGGCTCGCGCGGACGACGGACGTGTTCGCGGCCGGCGCCGCGGCCTACGAGGAGCGGGCGGGGAGCGACTCCGGCGGCGCGGAGGGGGCCGCCGCCGCGGCCGAGACCGACGCCACAGACCCGGAAGCCGCCGGCGAGGGGGCGGGTGCCGGCGGGCTGGATTACCACGACGTGCTCCACCACATCGGGACGCCGCTGTTCGTCCTCGACGCGGAGGGGGAGATCCTGACGTGGAACGCACAGCTCGAACAGCTGACCGGCGTCTCCGAGGCCGAGGCACAGGCCATGGAGATGGCCAGCATGGCCTTCTACCCCGACGGCCGCCGCGGCAAGACCCTGGCCGACAAGGTGCTCGACGCGCCCGAGCGGACCCACGAGGAGTACGACGTGCCGAAGGTCGAGGAGGCCTCTTTCACCCTCTATCGGGACACGAGCGTCATGCAGGACCAGCACGGCGAGGAGGCCCACATCTCCTTCTCGGCGGCACCGATCTACGAGGACGGCGAGGTGATCGCCGTCGTCGAGATGGTCCAGGACCGCACCGCGGACGTGCTCCGCCACGAGCGGACCTCCGACCTGGTGACCGAGCTGGAGGAGACCATGCAGGCCATCCAGGCGGGCGACCTGGACGCCCGCGCCTCCTTCGACAACGCGGAGGGCCACGTCGACGCGTCGCTACTCCAAGTCGTCGACGAGCTCAACGAGATGGCGAGCACGCTCGCGGATCTGATCGAGCGGGTCGACGACAACGCCGGCGACCTCGCCGCGGCGACCGACGAGTCGGCCGACGCCGCCGACGAGATCGAGTCGGCGGTCACCGAACAGAACCGGATCCTCGCCGAGGCCGCCGAGGACATCCAGGACGTGAGCGCGACGATGGAGGAGATCGCGGCCACGTCGAACCAGGTGTCGGCCGCCGCCGGCCGCGCCAGGGAGGCCGTCGAGGACGGCGAGCGCGCCGGCGAGCGCGCCCAGGCCGTCACGGACGAGCTCACCGACACCAGCGACGAACTCGTCGACGACGTGACCGAGCTGGAGGAGCGCATGGACGAGGTCAGCGAGATCATCGAGATCATCGCGGACGTGGCCGAGCAGACGAACATGCTCGCGCTGAACGCCAACATCGAGGCGGCCCGCGCCGGCGAGTCCGGCGAGGGGTTCGCCGTCGTCGCCGACGAGGTGAAGACGCTCGCCTCCGAGACGAGCGAGCACGCCGACGAGATCGCCCGCACGGTCACGGAGATCCAGTCGCAGGCCACCGAGACCGTCGACAGCGTCCGGGCGTCCAGCGCCCAGATCGAGCAGGCCGAGCAGGGGATCGGGGAAGCGCTCGACGCGCTCGACGAGATCGCCGAGGCCGTCGACGAGACCGCCGACGGCATCGAGGAGGTCGCCGACGCCAACGACAGCCAGGCCGACGCCATCGAGGGCGTCACGACCACCATCGAGGAGGCCCGCGACCACGCCGAGGCCGCCGAGACGGCCGCCCGCCGCATCGTCGAGACGACCGACTCCCAGACCGAGTCGGTCCGGGACCTGGTCGACAGCGTCGACCAGCTCCACGGCGCCGACCGCCGCTGAGGCGGTCGCTCGACGGCGTTTTCTCGCCGAAAAGGTCCAGTCCGTGCGGAAACGGAGTCCGCTCAGTCCGCGCCGTACAGCTCCGCGGCGCGCTCGCCGAGCGGGCCGGGGCTCCGGCGGCCGGTCACGGCCTCAAGCAGGTCGCCGTCGGCGAAGAAGGCGACCGCGGGCGCCGCGTTGACCTCGTTCTCCCGGCAGAACTCGGGACAGCTCTCGCCGTCCAGGCCGGCGACTGCGACGCCGTCGGGCAGCGCCGCCAGCAGCTCGTCGATCTCGTCTTTCATCGCGTCACAGGGCTCGCAGCGGCGCTTCCAGGCGGTCACGACCGCCCGGTCGTGCTCGGCGACGAACGCCGGCCAGGAGCCGTCGTCGAGTTCCTCGAGCGCGTCGGGCACCGGCGACTTCGGGCCGACCTCGGCGACGATGGCGGCCATCTGGGTCAGCTCGCCGACGCCGTATCCGTCGAGGTGGGCCGACAGCGCGAGGTAGGTCGCGAACTCCTCGCGGCTGACCGCCAGTTCGTCGACGCGCTCGGCCGCCGCCTCGGCCGAGGGGAGGTCGAACGCGTCGGCGACCGACTCGTGGAACGCCGCGTCGTCCAGGTCGAGGTAGGTGTCGAGGTAGACGTGCCGGCGGTGCTCGAAGTCGTCGGTCGTCGCCACCGCGTCGGTCGCCTCGTCGTGGTCGAGGACGCCCTCCGCGACCAGCGTGTCGATGTGGGCGTCGACGGTCGCCTCGTCCATCGCCGGGGCGTCGACCCGGTCTCCTACCGCGTCGTCGGTCCGGTCTTCCACCGTGTCGTCGGTCTGGTCTTCCACTGCGTCGTCGGACGTTCCCGCCACGGTTAGACCCCCAGGTACCGCTCGCGCGTCTCGTCGTCTTCGCGCAGTTCCTCCGCCGTGCCCTCGAAGACGACGCCGCCCTGGTCGACGACGTAACAGCGGTCGGCGATCTTCATCGCGGCGACGGCGTTCTGCTCGACCAGCAGGACGGTCGTCCCGTCCTCGCGGATCCGCTCGATGGCGCCCTCGACGGTCTCGATGATCTGGGGGGCCAGCCCCTCGTAGGGCTCGTCGAGCATCAGCAGGTCGGTGCTCTGCTTCAGGGCCCGCGCGATGGCGAGCATCTGCTGTTCGCCGCCCGAGAGCGTGCCGGCCAGCTGGTTCTGCCGCTCGGCCAGCCGGGGGAAGTCGTCGAGGATCTGCTCGATGGTCATCCCCTCGTGCTCGAACTGCAGGTCCCGGCCGATCGTGTTCGAGCGGTTCTGGACCACGTCGGCGAGGTGGAGGTTCTCCTCGACGGTGAGGTTGCCGAACACCCGCCGCTCCTCGGGAACGTGCGAGATTCCGAGCACCGAGATGTCCTCCGTCTCCATGTCGGTGATGTCCCGGCCCTTGTACGTGATCGTCCCCTCGCGGACCTCCGGCGGACGCGCGCCGGCGATGCTGCGCAGCGTGGTCGTCTTGCCGGCGCCGTTGCGGCCCAGGAGGGCGCAGATCTCGCCCTCCTCGACGTGCATGGACACGTCCCGGAGGATGTGGCTCTGCCCGTAGTAGCTGTCGACGCCGTCGAGTTCGAGCAGGCTCACTGCTCGACACCCCCCAGGTACGCCTCCTGGACGGCGGGGTCGCCCTGCACCTCGTCGGGCGGCCCCTCCGCGATGATCGACCCGCGGTTCAGCACGGCGATGCGGTCGGAGATGCTGAAGACGATCTCCATGTCGTGTTCGACGAGCAGGATCGTCAGGTCCAGTTGCTCCTGGAGGTCCTTTATCAGCTCGACGGTCGCCTGGGTCTCCTCGGGGGACATCCCCGCCGTGGGCTCGTCCATCAGCAACAGCGACGGTTCGCTGGCGAGGGCGATCCCGATCTCCAGGCGGCGCTTGTCGCCGTACGGCAGGTCGGCGGCGCGGGTGTCCCGCTGGTCGCGCAGGCCGACCGCGTCCAGCATGCTCAGGGTCCGCTCCTCGACCTCGGGGTAGCTGTTGCGGTGGGTGAGGAAGTTGAAGCGGAAGGATCCGTGTTCGGCGCCGAGCGAGGCGATGTTGGCGTTCTCCTCGACGGTGAGCTCGGGGAAGATCGACGCGGTCTGGAAGGACTTGCCGATCCCGCGCTGGACGACCTCGTGGGGTTCGAGGTCGACGATGGACTCGCCCTCGAAGCGGATGTCGCCCTCGGTCTCCTCGAGCATCCGGGTGATGAGGTTGATGAGCGTCGACTTGCCCGCGCCGTTGGGGCCGATGAGCGAGAGCAGTTCCCCCTGTTCGATGGAGAGGTTCACGTCGTCGGTGGCGGTGAGGCCGCCGAACTCCTTGACGAGCCCGTCGGTCTCGAGGATGGTGCTCATCGCTCGTCACCCCCCAGCGCGTCGCCGACGCGCTCGCGGAGCCAGTCGACGCCGCCCCAGATGCCGTTGGGCAGGAGGACGACGACGAAGACGAACACGAGCCCGAGGATCATGTGCCAGAAGTGGCCGATCCCCGGCATCCCGCTGACGATGTTGGCGACGTACATGTACAGCCCCGCGCCGAGTATCGGGCCGAACAGCGAGCCGACGCCGCCCAGCACGGTCATGATGACGATCTCGCCGCTGACCGTCCAGTTCAGTGTGTTCTCGATCGGGACGAACTGGCGCTGGATGACGTAGAGGCTGCCGGCGACGCCCGCGAAGGCGCCGGAGATGACGAACGCCATCAGCTTGTAGCGCCAGACGTTGAGGCCGACGAACTCGGCGCGCTGCTCGTTCTCGCGGATCGCCCGCAGGACGATCCCGTAGGGGGAGTTGAGGACCCGGTTGGCGAGGACGACCGCGAGCACGGCCGCGGTCGCGACGAAGACGAACATCCACGTCCGGATGAACATATCGGGGACGAAGGCGACCTCCGCGCCCAGGGGCAGGAAGCCCAGCAGGGGGTCGACGGCGACCTCGTTGAACCCGTTCTCCCCGCCGGTCAGCCACCCGAGCGGCGACAGGAAGATGTAGTAGATCATCTGCCCGAACGCCAGCGTGAGGATGGCGAAGTAGATGCCGCCCCGGCGCAGGGAGATCCAGCCGATGACCCACGCGAGCAGGACCGCCGTGGTCGTGCCGACGAGGATCATCGCGATGGGGCTGCCGGTGACGTTGGCGCTGAAGATGCCCGCCGCGTAGGCGGCCACGCCCCAGAACATCGCGTGGCCGAACGACAGCAGGCCCGTGAAGCCCAGCAGGAGGTCGTAGCCGACCGCGAAGATGCCCCAGATGAGCGCCAGGGTGACCAGGCTCCGGTACCAGACGTACTGGGTCGGGATCCCGAGCATCTCGGGGAGGGCGACGAGCACGAACGGCGCGAGGAAGACCCCGAGGAAGGTGAGGACGGCGACGCTCACCTCGCGCTCGCGGAGGGCGAGCCAGCGGTCGTACAGCGACGGGGACTCGACCTCGGAGGAGTCGGCGGCCTCGGCCGACTTGACCTCGTCGCTCATACGCTCACCTCCTCGGAACCGAGCAGTCCCTGCGGCCGCGTCAGCAGGACGACGATCGCGAGCACGTAGATGCCCACCTGGGACCAGGGGCTGAAGTTGACGGTGAACCCGCCGAGCGAGAGGCTCCCGAGCGAGATGAGCGTCACCTGGACCATCCCGATGAGCGTCCCGCCGAGGACGGCCCCGCGGATCGAGCCGACGCCCCCGATGACGACGGTGAGGAACGCGGGGACGAGGATCGTCATCCCGATCTCGGGGTTGGTGTTCTGCAGCGGGCCGCCGACGACGCCGGCGATGCCGGCCAGCGCCGCGCCGATGCCGAACATCACGAGGTACGGGCGGGTGATGCGGATGCCGAGCAGGCGGACCATCTCGGGGTCGCGCGTCCCGGCCTTGACCACCAGCCCGAAGTCGGTGTACTCGACGATGGCGTAGACGGCGATCACCAGCGCGGCGGTGATCGCGATGACCCAGAGCCGCCAGACGTTGATCGTCACGTTCGACAGCGGGACGGCGATGGGCCCCGTCATCGGGAGGAGCCCGAACGCGGAGGTCGGGGCCTCGTAGCCGTAGGTCTGGGGGCCGATCAGCGCGTGGATGACCTCCTGGACGACGATGGCCAGCCCGAAGGTGACCAGGATCTGGTCGGTGTCGGGGCGGTCGTAGAACGGTCGGGCGACGAACCGCTCCATCGCGAGGCCGACCACGAACACGAACACGGGGACGATGGCCAGCGCGGCGAAGTAGCCCCACTCCAGCCCGATCGTGGGGTAACCCCACTCGGCGAGCTTCCCGTTCGATATCGATATCTCCTGGGTGATCAGCAGGCCGGCGTAGGCGCCGACGACGAACAGCGCCCCGTGGGCGAAGTTGACGAACTTGAGCGTCCCGAGGATGATCGACAGCCCGATCGCCAGCAGGACGTAGATGGCGCCCGTCTGCAGGCCGTTGACGAGCAGGACGATGAGTTCGCCGACGAGACTCACGAGGCCGTCACCTCGGTTGGTACTCGCCGACCGGGGTGCCGTCGGCGTTCGATCGGCGCCCGGCGGCGGTGCCGTTCGGTGGTCTGGATGTGATTGTCACTCATTCTGTGTTGCGGATCCGGGAATCACGTACATAACTGTAGGGCCTAGTCGCGCGGGGGCTCACTCGTCGCCGTAGTCGCCGAGTTCGCACTCCGCGGCGGGGCCCTCGTCGCAGCCGTAGCCCACGTCCTCGCGCGGGGTGATGTCGACGATCTCGAAGAACTGGCCGTCGCCCTGTTCGGACTCGGGGAGCCCGCGGACGACGGGGATGGCGCGCTGGGCCTGGTGGTCGCAGGCGCGCATCGTCTCCTCGCCCATGCCGATGTTGTCGTACTCGTAGCCCTCCAGCTCGCGGATGACCTCGGGCGGGTAGAACGTGCCGGCCCGCTCGACGGCCGCCGCGTACTGCAGCGTGCCGGAGTAGGCCAGCTGGGCAGGGCCGGAGGGGACCCGGCCGTCGTACTCCTCGCCGAAGAACTCGGTGAAGGAGTTCGACGGCTCGTTGTCGATCTGTGAGTCCCAGGCGACGGTGCCGAAGATCCCGTCGATAGCCCCGCTAGCGGCCTCGGCCATCGGGCGGTTGTACAGCGGCATGACGATCTCCATGTCCTCGTCGATCCCGGCGTCGACGGCGTCGGTCAGCGAGTTCGCCCCGTCCAGGCCGTAGTGGTCGAGGAACAGCACGTCGGCCTCGGAGCTCTGGGCCTCCGAGAGGTACGACGAGAAGTCGCTGGTGTCCAGCGGCGTCGCGACGCTGTCGACCTCGTTCCAGCCGGCTTCGGTCATGAACTGCCGCATCGACTCCTGGACGGTCTGTCCCCACGAGTAGTCGGCGTACAGCTGGTAGAAGTCCAGGTCCTCCCCGTACTCGTCGACGAGGACGGGCTTGAGCGCCTGGCCGGTCATGTACGCGTTGAACATCTCCCGGAAGCTGTAGCGGACGCAGTCGCCCCCCGTCGTGTCGTTCGAGTGGGTCAGACAGCAGGTGAACATCACCTTCTCGCGCTGGGCGAGGCCCTGCTGGGCGATGGCGACCGCCGAGGAGGAGCCGCCCGCGAACATGATGACGCCGTCGCGGTCGATCATCCGCGAGGCCGACTGCTCGGCCGTGGAGGCGTCCGTCGCGGTGTCGCCCTCGACGTAGTCGATCTCGTAGCCGAGGACGCCGTCGCCCGAGAGGTCGTCCCACTCGTCGACCCAGCCGCCGCCGTTGTTGAGGTGGTCGACGGCGAGCTCGTACGCGCGCAGTTCGTCCTCGCCCTCCGAGGAGTACGGCCCCGACTGGGGGACGTTGAACCCGAACGTCGCCGTGTCCCCGTCGATCGGGTAGTTCCCCAGCGAGGGGTAGTCGGTTCCGTCGCCGCCGCCACCACCGCCGCCGTCGCCACCGTCGCCGCCCTCTGTACAGCCTGCCAACCCGGCCAGGCCGACGGCGCCCGCCGCGCCCGCTCGTTTCATCAACCCACGCCGCGACACTCCACTGTCATCGTGTGACATGGCCTATCAGGGGACGACCTCCCTCATAATAGTTGTGCATAATTATAAAAAGTGACAGGCGAACGGCGTTCGGATCGCCCGTCGGAGGTCGGTTGTTGCCCACGTGAGAAACAACCCGTCTCGGCGGACAGCGGCCCACGATACCGTCGCCGGTGGGGCCGCGGCGGTCGCCGCCGGATCGGTTGCGGCCGTCGGCGGGCCAACCGTTCCGGGCCGACGCGGGCGGGGACGCGGGGAACCGACGATACGTTTATCACTCGCCCGCCGGAGGCTCCGGTCGGACGCGGTCCCCGCCGCTCACCCCTCCACTCATGACCGCCATCGAGATCTCGAACCTGACCAAGCGATTCGGCGACGTGACCGCCCTCGACGACCTGAGCTTCTCCGTGCCCGAGGGCGAGATATTCGGCTTCCTCGGGCCCAACGGGGCCGGGAAGTCGACGACGATCAACATCCTGCTCGGGTTCACCCGCCCCTCCGCCGGGTCGGCCCGGGTGTTCGGGTACGACGCCCGGACCGAGAGCAAGCGGATCCGCCAGCGCACCGGCGCCCTGCTGGAGGGCTACGGCGTCTACGAGCGGATCACGGCCCGCGAGCACGTCGAGCGCGCCATCCGGGCGAAGGGCGCCGACGACGACCCCGACGAGATCCTCGACCGGGTCGGCATCCCCGGCGCGGCCGACCGCAAGGCCGGCGGCTTCTCCAAGGGAATGCGCCAGCGCATGGCCATCGGCATGGCGCTGGTCGGCGACCCCGACCTGCTCGTGCTCGACGAACCGTCGACGGGGCTGGACCCCAACGGCACCCGCGAACTGCGCGACGTGATCCGCGAGGAGAACAGGCGGGGCGCGACCGTCTTCTTCTCCAGCCACCTCATCGACCAGGTCGAGGCCGTCTGCGACCGCGTCGGCATCCTCAAGGACGGCCGGATGGTCACCGAGGGCAGCGTCGCGGACCTGCGGGCGCAGCTGGACGCGGCGACGGTCACCGTCACCGTCGAGCGGTCGGCCCCCGAGTCGTTGCTCGGCGACCTCCGGGGGATCGACGGCGTCGAGTCGGTCGAGGCGACCGACAACCAGGTCCTCGTTTCGGCCCGGGGCGGCGACGCGAAACTGCGGGCGCTCAACCGGATCGAGCGGGCCGGCGTCGGCTTCGCCGACTTCACGACCGACGACCCGTCGCTGGAGGAGATATTCGAGGCGGCGACGCTCGGTCCCCGCGACGACCGCGAGGGCCGCGGGGAGCGCGACCCCGCCGCGGCGTCGCCGGGAGGCGAGCCATGACCTGGAAGACGGTCCTGCAGGACGACCTGCTGGGCGTGCGCCGCTCGCGGCTGGGCCAGGGCGTCGCCGCGACGATGTTCGCGTTCACCGCAGGTATTGCCATCCTGGTCGCGCTGGCGCACTTTTCCTCGCCGGGCGGCGACCCGCCGGCGTTCGACACTATCATGCTGCTCGTCGGGAGTCTCCTCTCGGTGATCCTCCCGTTCATCGCGATGCTCGGCAGCTACGGCGCGATCATCCAGGAGCGCGAGAGCGGGTCGGTCCGGTTCCTGCTCGGACTCCCCAACTCCCGGTTCGACGCCTACGCGGGGAAGTACCTCAGCCGGTCGCTGCTGCTCTCGGCGGCGACGGCGGTCGGCCTGCTGGTCGTCGCCGCCGTCGGCTTCGGGGTCCTCCGCGAGCCCGACGCCGTCGCCTTCCTCCTGTTCGGGGCCGCGACCGTCGCGTTCGGCCTGCTGTTCGTCGGCTTCGGCCTCGCCCTCTCGGCGACGCTGGACTCCGAGACCCAGGTGACGACCGGCATCATCAGCACCTACGTCCTCTTCCGCGGCATCTGGCCCGTCCTCCAGTGGGGCGGGCTCTGGTTCGCCCGCCCCGACGGCGAGCTGGGGCTCCGTCCGTACCCCGAGTGGTACTTCTACCTCGGCCGGCTCGACCCGTTGAACGCCTACGTGAAGCTGGTGAACGTGCTGTTCAACGACAACCAGTTCCACCCGCTGATCACCAACCCGCAGGGGCCGGAGGTCGACTACCTCGCCGTCTCGACGCCCTACGCCGTCGCCGCGCTGGTCGCCTGGACGGTCGTCGTCCCCGTCGTCGGCTACCTGCTCTTCCGGGACAAGGACGTGCTCTGACAGCGCCGGAACACACCCGTTCGCCGGCCCGGCTCAGGCGACGCTGACCGACTCGCGGTAGCTGCCGTGGTGGCGCTCGAAGAGGTCCATGATCTCGCCCATCGTCGCGTAGGCCTTCACGGCGTCGACGACGTACGGCATCACGTTCTCGTCGGCCTCGATCGCCTCGTCGAGCGCGGCCAGCGCGTCCTCGACCGCCGCGTCGTCGCGCTCGGCCTTCACGTCCGCCAGTCGCTCGCGCTGGGTCTCCTGGACCTCCTCGTCGATTCTCAGCGTCTCGGGTTCGGTGTCTTCCTCGACCGTGTAGGCGTTGACGCCGACGACGACCTCCTCGCCGTCCTCGACGCGCTCCTGGTACTCGTAGGCGGCGTCCTGGATCTCCCGCTGGAAGTAGCCCTCGTCGATGCCCCGCAGGACGCCCTCCCGCATCGACCCGTCGCCCATCTCCCGGATCGCCTCGATGTACTCCATCGCTTCCGCCTCGACCTCGTCGGTCAGCGCCTCGACGGCGAAGCTGCCGCCCAGCGGGTCGACGATGTCGGCGGCGCCGGACTCCTCGGCGATGATCTGCTGGGTACGCAGCGCGACCCGGACCGCGTCTTCGCTGGGCAGCGCCAGCGCCTCGTCGAAGCTGTTGGTGTGGAGGCTCTGGGTCCCGCCGAGGACGCCCGCCAGCGCCTGGATCGTGACGCGGACGACGTTGTTCAGCGGCTGCTGGGCGGTCAGCGACTGGCCGGCCGTCTGGGTGTGGAACTTCATCGCCCTGCTCTCGTCGCTCTCGGCGCCGTACCACTCGTCCATCAGCCGCGCCCAGATCCGCCGGCCCGCGCGGAACTTCGCCACCTCTTCGAAGATGGCGTTGTGGGAGTTGAAGAAGAAGGACAGTTGCGGCGCGAACTCGTCGACCGCCAGTCCGCGATCCCGGCAGGCCTCGACGTAGGCCAGCCCGTCGGCCAGCGTGAAGGCCAGTTCCTGGATCGCGGTCGAGCCGGCCTCGCGGATGTGATACCCCGAGATGGAGATGGGCTTGAACTTCGGCGTCTCCTCGACGGCGAACTCGACGGTGTCGACGACGATATCGAGCGAGGGCCGCGGCGGGACGACCCACTCCTTCTGGGCGATGAACTCCTTGAGCATGTCGTTCTGGAGGGTGCCCCGTATCTCCTCGCGGGGGACGCCCTGCTGGTCGGCGATGGCGACGTACATCGCGTAGATCACGGGCGCGCTCGGGTTGATGGTGAACGAGGTGGAGACTTCGCCCACGTCGATGCCGTCGAAGATGATCTCCATGTCCCGCAGCGTGTCGACGGCGACGCCCTCCCGGCCGACCTCGCCGTCGCTCATCGGGTCGTCGCTGTCAAGTCCCATCAGTGACGGCATGTCGAAGGCCGTCGAGAGGCCGGTCTGCCCCTCCTCGATGAGGTAGTGGAACCGCTCGTTGGTCTCGCTCGGCGTCCCGAAGCCGGCGAACTGCCGCATCGTCCACGTCCGCCCGCGGTACATCGTCGGGTAGACGCCGCGGGTGTAGGGGGGTTCACCCGGGAACCCCAGGTCCTCCTCGTAGTCGAGGTCGGCCACGTCCTCGGGCGTGTAGAGCCGGTCGACCTCGTGGTTGGAGACGGTGGCGAACCGCTCCGACCGTTCGCCGTAGCCGTCGAGGACGGGATCGAGCCGCTCGGACTCCCACTCCTCGCGGGCCTCGCGGATCGCGGCGAGGTCGTCGTCGTCGAACATGGGCGCAAATATTGCCGGAGCGCGCATAAGGGTTCGGGCGACGAGGGTGTTCAGTTCGTAGTGCGAACCCACTTTTTCCAGCGGAGAGTTCCTCGGCGCGCTTCGCGCGCCTGCGGGAATCCTCCGCTGGAAAAACGTGGGGAAAAATGCCGGACGACGCGCTCGCTTCGCTCGCTTGCGTCCGGTGAACCGCCTCGCTCCCGCCGGTCGCTCGGCGGATGCTTGCGTGATATCTACGTCCCCTGTACTGAGCATCCGCGCGAGCGAAGCGAGCGCGGTTCACCGACTGCGAGGCGAAGCCGACCAGTCGGCTTTTTCACCCATGTTTTTGGCCGGGGGCGGGTCGCGGGCCGTCGGCCCGTGACCGTATGTCGTGGCGGCGAAGCCGCCACGCAGTTCCCCCAGCGAGGCCGAAGGCCGAGCGAGGAAACCCCGTCCGGAAAAAGATGGTCAGTAGTGACCCATCAGCCCCTGTTGGCGGGCACGCGTCCCCATCCACTGGAAGGCGCCGTAGCCGACGGCGAAGTAGATGACGGCCGCGCCGACCAGCAGGCCGAGTTCCGCCGGGGGAAACTCCCAGAGACGGAGCCCCTCCTGCATCGACCGAGTGAGCAGGTAACTCCCCTGGGAGATGGGGAGCAGGCGGACCCAGACGGTGCCGAGGGTCGGCGCGGCGATGAGCCCGATGAGGGCGAACTGCATGATGTTGAAGATGTTCTCGACGCGCTTGTACAGCAGCGCGAGGCCGCCGAAGAGGAAGCCGAGGCCGACGGCGGGGGCGACCGCGAACACCGTCAGGACGACGACGGTGGCGACCGGCAGGTGTAGCGACTCGCCGGTGACAGCGATCATGAACGCCAGCGTCGCGCCGCCCCAGGCGAGCGTCTCGAGGAGGCCCACGAGGACGCCCGCGACCATCACCTTGCCGTAGCCGAACGGGGACATGTACAGCTGTTCGAGCGTCCCCCACTCGGACTCCTGGGTGACGCTGCGGGCGACGCCCGAGAACGCCCCCAGCGCCATGCTCCAGAGGAAGTACCCGACGATGATGCCGCCGAGGCTGTCGGTCAGCGCCTGCCCTGCCACCGCGCGGCCGCCGAAGAAGATCATCCCGAAGAAGATGAACGTCATCGCCAGCCCAGAAAGCGTGTTCAGCGGGTAGCGGTACATCAACAGTAGCCGCTTTTTCGCCTGCGCCCACAGGAGGGTCAGCAGGGTCCCGGTGCCGCGTTCGCGCTCGCCGTCCCCCGCCGAACGGTCCCCGGCCGCAGCCCCCTCCGAACCGGCCGTCCCGGTGCTCATCGACGGTCACCCCCGTCGACGTGGGCCGCCCGCTCCGGTGCGCCGGGGTGGCTGGCGGGGCCGGCGCCGTCGCCACCGGTCAGTTCGAGGAAGACCTCCTCCAGGTCGGGGTCGACCGACTCGACCTCGTAGACGGTCAAATCGGCGGCCCGCAACTCGTCCATGAGGTCGTAGAGCCGCTCGGGGTCGCCCAGCGATACCTCGAAGGCCGTCCGGTCGCCGAGTCGCTCGAACTCGTCGACGCCGTAGGTCTCCCGGAGTCGGTCGCGGGTGTCGTCGTCGACGATGTCGGGACGGGGCTCCGCAGTCGTCCCGTCCCGGGCGGGCGCGTCGCTTCCGGTCGCCGCGGTTCCGGTCCGACCCACGACGACGCGGTACGCGAACGTGCGGAACACGTCGATGAGATCCTCGACGGCGTCGTCGGCGACGACCTCGCCGTCCGCCATGATGACGACGCGGTCGCAGACCTCCTGGACCACGTCCATGTCGTGACTCGAGAGGACGATCGTCATGTCCTCCTGGTCGGCGAGCCGGCGGATCTCCCGTCGGAGGTCGACCGACGACTCCACGTCCAGTCCGAGCGTCGGCTCGTCGAGGAAGGCCACCTCGACGTTCCGTGCCAGCGCGCAGGCCAGCGAGACCTTCTGTTTCTGCCCCCGCGAGAGGTCGTTGACGGGCGTGTCGGCCTTCTCGGTCAGCGAGAGCTGTTCGAGCAGGGCGTCGTGGCGGTCGCGGACGGCGGCCGGCGACTCCCCGCCGATGGCGGCGAAGTACTCCAGGTTCTCCCGGACGGTGAGCCGCCAGTAGACGTTGCGCGCGCCCTCGAGCATCGCGCCGACGCGGGCGTAGGCCGGCCGCGGGTCGTCGTACACGTCGACGCCGGCCACGCGTACGTCGCCCTCGTCGGCCACCACCAGCCCCAGGATCGACTTGATGAGCGTCGTCTTCCCGGCGCCGTTCGGCCCGAGGACGCCCACCACGGTCCCCGGCTCCACGTCGAGACTCACATCGTCGACCGCGCGGACCTCCTCGTCGCCGTCGCCGAACGTCTTCGAGAGGCCGCGGACCGAGAGGGCGGGCTCCGCGTCGGTCGACGCCTCGTCGCGCTCAGGAGTCGGGTCGCCGTCGTCGGAGGCTCGTTCGGGTACCGTCGTCATCGTGGGAACGCGTAGTCGGTGTCAGCGTTTAACCATTTCCTGCACGGTCGTTCAGTTTGGGATCTGATACGACGTAACCGTTTTTCGACCGGCCGGGGAAGGGGAGATATGGCCGAGGGAAGCGGGTCTGGACGCGCGAACGGGCACGGGGGGACCGGCGGTGGCGAAGACGGGGCGAACGACGAGGGCGTCGATCCGACCGCGGTCTTCGAGTTGCTCGCCGACGAGACGCGACTGGCGATCGTCAGGGAACTCGCCGTCGAGCGCTACTCGAACTGGCAGTGGTCGGGGAAGACGTTCGCGGAGCTGCGCCGCGCGGTCGGCGTCGAGGACGCCGGCAACTTCAGCTACCACCTGGAGAAGCTGACGGGCCGGCTGGTCGCCAAGGACGGCGACGAGTATTACCTGCTCAACCACGGCCTCGAGATCGTCGGCGCCGTCGAGTCCGGGCGCTACAGCGACGCGGGCGAGACGGTCCGCGGGCCGACGACCTACGACTGTCCGTACCCGGACTGCGAACGCGCGCTCGAAGGCATCTACGAGGACCAGTACTTCCGGCTGCGCTGTCCCGACCACCATCGGTTCTCCGCGACGATCCTCCCGCCGGCCGTCGCCGCTGCCCACTCGCCCGACGAACTCGTCGAGATCATGACGATCGACACCCGACAGGAGGTGCAGTGGGCGCGCGCGGGCGTCTGTCCCAACTGCTCGGGGCCTATCGAGGCAGCGCTCCCCGCCCCGGACCCGGCGTTGCCCGCCCAGATCGAACCCGACTTCCCCGACGACGCGGTCCTCGCGGCGTTCGACTGCCGGCAGTGCGGGCTCTCCTTCGAGATACCGGCGGGTTCCTGCGTCGTCGACCACCCCGCCGTCGTCGCCTTCCACCACGACCACGGCGAGGACATCCGCTTCCGGCCGTACGTCGTGCTTCCCTTCTGCGGGATCGGTCGCGCCGACCTCGAATCGGAGGACCCGGTCCGCGTCAGGGTCGACGTGCGTCTCGACGGCGACGCGTTGCACCTGTGGCTCGACGGGGAGACGAACGTCGTGGAGTTCGAACGGGAGACGAACGTCGACGACGGGCCGGAGCGGGGGTGACGGTAGCGCGGCGGCGACGGGAGAGTGAGGTGACGCCCGTCCCCGGTCAGTCCTGCAGACGCTTGGTCTTCTGGACGAGCGGGTGGTGGGCGTAGTCGACGACCGCGATGTCGTCGATCGAGCCCAGGTCCTCCTTCTCGGCGGTCTTGGCCATCCCGAGGTCCACCCGTTCGGAGAGGACGATGACGTAGGCGTCCATCGCCTCGACGCCGAGGCGGGCGGCGGCCTTGACGCGGTGGTGGCCGTCCGCCAGCAACAGGTCGCCGTCGTTGTCGATGACGACGAGCGGCTCGGCCAGCCCGCGGTCGAGTTCGTACCGGCGCCCCTCCAGCTCGTCGGCGTAGACCTTCGCCTGGGTCGGCGTCAGTTCGGCGAGGGGCACCTCCCGGCGCTCCTGGGAGACGGCGACGCCGTGGATGTTCTCCAGCGTCCGCATCAGGTTGTCCACCTTCCCCGGCGTGGCCCGCTCGATCTGCGAGCGGATCACGTCGGTGTTGGAGATGATGCCCACGAGGTTGCCGGCGTCGTCGACGACCGGTAGCTTCTGGATGCCCGACCGCAGGATGACCCGGGCGGCGTCGTCGATGTCCATCTCGGGGTGGGCGACCAGCAGGTCGTCGCTCATCACCTTGAAGATGGGCTCGTGGTCGGGCTGTTGCAACAGGTCCCGGGCGCTGACGAACCCCTCGACGTGGCGGCCGTCGGTGACCGGGAAGCCGCTGTGTTCCATACTCTCGGCGATACGCGCGGCCACGTCTCCGACCGTGTCGTCCGGCGACACGGTCTCGACCTCGCGAGTCATGTAGTCTTTCACCGTCAGCGCGCCCTCCTCGACCATCGTCGGGGATCCGCGTCGCCGCCCCAAAAGCACACCGGCTCCGGCGGCGGCGACCGTCAGTGCTCGTCGCCGTCGACTGCGTCGTCGTCACCGTCGCCGCCGTCGGCCGCGTCGTCGCCGGCGTCGCCGACCCGTTCGGCGGTGATACGGTCGAGCGCCGGCCGTCCGCCCGGGCCGGTACCGTGGTAGTCGTCGGGGTAGACGCCCGTCAGGACGCGGTGGCTCCGCGACCGCATCGCGTCGAGGAAGCGGTCGTTGACGATCGCCCGCATGATCTCCGCCAGCGACTCGTCGTCGGCGTCGACGGCCTCCAGCATCCCCGGGGAGATCTGCGCGCCGGCCATGTCGGCGTGGCCGCCGGCACTGCCGATCTGCCCGAAGGCGTCCCGGAGCGTCTCGCCCAGGTCGAGGTCGGTCCCCCGGGCCCGCGCCGAGACGTAGATCGTCCCGTCCATCAGCCCGTAGACGAGCGTCGTCGTCACGTCCTCCAGGTCGAGCAGGCGGTCGGCCGCCTGCGCGAGCGCGTCGCGGTCCGTGAGTTCCCCGACGCCCGACAGCAGCACCGACCCGTGGCGCTCGCGGTCGCGGATCGCCCGCGCGATGGTGTCCAGCGTGTCCGCGCTCATGCTCGGCGACTCGATGCGGTCGAGCGTCCCCGCGTCGGCGTGGGGGACCAGGTACGCCGTCGCCTCGAAGTCCGCGACGCTCACCTCCCGGGTGTACTCGTCGGTGTCGATCCGGATGCCGAACAGCAGTCCGGTCGCCACCTCCCGGCTCGGCGTGATGTCGAGTTTTCGCAGGTAGTCGACCAGCAGCGTGCTCGTCGCGCCCACCTCGCTGCGCAGGTCGACGAACCGCGCCTCGACGGGGTAGCGCGGCGGGTGGTGGTCGATGACGATATCGACCGGCGTGTTCTCGGGGAGCCCGTCGTTGACGCCCGGCCGCGAGTGGTCGACCAGCGCCACGCCGCCGTACTCGCCCAGGTCCGCTCCCGGTTCGAGCTCGCGGAGGTCGAACTCCAGCAGGTTGACGAACGCCCTGTTCTCCTGGTGGGTGATCTCCCCGAAGTAACAGATGTCGGCGTCGACGCCCGTCGCGTCGGCGATCCGCGCGAGCGCGACCGCGCTCGCGATGGCGTCCGGGTCCGGGTTGTCGTGGGCGACGATCGCCAGCCGCCCGTCGACGTCCCGCAGGGTCGCCGTCAGCTTCCGCGTCCGGATCCCGTCGTCGCCGACCCGGTCGTCCAGCCAGTCGGTCGTCACCGCCCCGGCGTCGACGACCTCGTCGGCCGTCTCCCCGAGCGCCCGCCGCTGGTCGTCGGTCGCCGCCGCGGGCGCGTACGCCAGCACGAACGCCTCGGGGTAGACCGCGGCGACCGCCTCCGCGGCCGCCACGTTCGTCGCCGCGTCCGGCGTCGCCACGGCGACCGTGTCCGGCCGCGGAGACTCCCGCAGCGCCGCCTCGTCGGTCGGGTCGCCCACCTCGGCGGCGACGCCCTCCTCCCGGAGCGTCCGGACCGCGTTCTCGTCGCTCGCGAGGACGGCCAGCCGGCCCCGCCGCTCGCGCAGCTCGGAGACGAGCGACCCCGCCAGCGATCCGGTGCCCAGCACCAGGCGGGCGGTCATGTTCACCCGTCGGGCGACTGCGCGTAAAAATCTATCACACTCGTTTCACCCGTCGCAAATGCCCCCGCACCGGCGGCGGACGGTCGCGTCGCCCTCACTTCAGCCGTTCCTGGAGGAAAGAGGGGTGAGCTGCCGTGACGCCGTCGATGTCCTTGATCGTCGACTCGATCACGTCGCCGACGGCGTCGCCGTCGGGCGCGCGCACCTCCGCCATCAGCATGTGGTCGCCGCTGGAGGTGTACAGCTTCTCGATCTCGGGGATCTCCTTCAGCTCGCGGACGGCCTCGACGTACCGGCCGCTGTCGACGTCCATCCCGACGAGGGCGATGGACTGGCCCGGCAGCTTCTTCGGGTCCACGTCGGCCGAGTAGCCCACGATGACCTCCTCGTCCTCCAGGCGCTGGATGTACTTGCGGACGGTGGGCTTGGACACGTCAACCCGGTCCGCGATCTCCGCGTAGGAGGCCTGGGCGTCCTCCTCCAGCACGGAGAGGATGCGTTCCTCCGTCGACTCGGCGCTCATACACCTTAATTTGCCGCGGCGCGAAAAATATCTTCCGAAACCACAAACGGACCGTCACCCTCCTCCGACGGCGGTCGCCCGGCCCTAGAAACGGGCTACCCGTCCGGTGGACCGGTACGGGTCGCTTACCGACGAACCGTCCCGCGTCGCCGCTCAGGTGTGTTTGTCGATGAGCTGTTCGGCGCAGCGTTCCCACTCGGCATCCTCGTCGTAGTAGCGTTCGGCCAGCGGTTCGTCGGGCATTTCGCCGGTGGCGCGTTTTTCCTCGCCGTAGGAGGGGCGGTCGTCCTTGTAGAAGCGGCCGGTGAGGACTTCGCCCTCGTAGAGTTTGGACTCGACCTCGTACATCATCTTGCCGGCCTCCTCCCGGTTCGTCACGTCGAAGTCGTAGTCGTCGGAGTCCTGGACGTCCGTGTAGGGGACGTACTGGCGGGCGTCCTTGTTCCAGGTGGGACACTGGGTGAGGAAGTCGATGTGGGCGAAGCCGTCGTGTTCGACGGCTTCGGCGATGATGTCGGCGGCCTGGTTGGGGTTGACTGCTGCCGTGCGGGCGACGTAGGACGCCCCCGAGGCCAGCGACAGCGACAGCGGGCGGACGGGCTGTTTGGCGCTGCCCGACGGCTGGGTCTTGGACTTGTGACCTTTCGGGCTGGTCGGGGAGGTCTGGCCCTTGGTGAGCCCGAAGATCTCGTTGTTGAAGACGATGTAGGTCATGTCGTGGTTCTCGCGGGCGGTGTGCATGAAGTGGTTGCCACCGATGCCGTAGCCGTCGCCGTCGCCGCCGGCGGCGACGACTTCGACGCCGGGATTCGCGAGTTTCGCGGCGCGGGCGACGGGCAGCGAGCGCCCGTGGATGGTGTGGAAGCCGTAGCTCTCGAAGTAGCTGTTCAGCTTGCCCGAACAGCCGATGCCCGTACACAACAGCACCTCGTCGGGGTTCTTGCCCAGGCGGGACATGGCCTTCTTGAGGGCGTTGTTGACCGCGAAGTCGCCACAGCCCGGACACCACGTGGGCTGGGGCTCGATCCCCGGGGTGAACTCGTCTTCGTCCGCTTCTCGCTGGTCGCCGATGGCACTGAATGCACTCATTGGTAATCACCTGCCGCTGGAACGTCCGTCGCGTCGGTCGCCGCCGGTTCCGCGTCGTTCCGAACACGGGGAGCGGACCGTCGAGGGCGAGACGTGTGCCCGGTCGCGCGCGGCCCGGCGGCGCGTCGGCTCTCGCCGCCGCACCCGCTCGCGATCCGGTCCGATAGTTCCCGATCAGTCATGGATAGGCCGGTCGACCCCGGTTCGGATACCGTGAACGGAAGGAGGGGTCCGCCCGACTAAAGCGTTTTCACTCCGTCACCGCCTAACGATCGTGAAGGTTCGGTACGCGTCGTCTCGCGACCGAAATCGTCCGGGAGTGATAACGTCAGGCACGGAGCGGTGCCCGTCCGGTCCGGTTCGGTGTCCGCTCGGATGTGAATTTCGTTCACTATACTTGCAGCGGCACGCGCTATCGGACCGGAACGGGCCGCCAGCGCTCTCAGTGTCGATTCTCGGGCGGCCAGGTTTTTGTGGGCGTCGTCCAACCGCAGGGTATGATCAGACGGGCTCTCGCGGTCGGGAGTATCGCGGCGACCGGACTGGCGCTAGTCGCCGGGGCGGTGTCGAACGCCGCCGGCGCGGGGACCGACGGTATCGTCCTCGCCCTCGTGGCGCTCGGTGCAGTGCTGGGCACCGCCATCGTCGCCGGCGCGGCGTACCTCTATCGCAGCGACGTGGCCACCGCGCACACGGCGCGGATCGCCGGCTGGAACCTCCTGGGGGTCGCACTACTGGGCGTGATCCTCGCGCTCGCCCGGGCAGCGCCCGGCGTGTCGATCCCGGCCTACGTCGTCGTCGACGTGCTCGGGGTGAGTTCGGTCGCGCACCTGCTCATCGGGTACAACGACGTGCGCCGCATCCGCGCGGAGGAACTCGCCCGCCAGCGCCGCACGCTCGCCGTCGTCAATCGCCTCACGCGGCACAACCTCCGCAACCGCACCCAGGTCCTCACCGGCCACGCCGCCGTGCTCGCCGAGGAACTGGACGACCCCGACCACCGGGCGGCCGCCGAGACCATCCGCGACACCGCCCGCGATCTCGCGGACATGGACGGGGAGCTGGAAACCATCCAGACCGCGCTCAACGACGACTCCCCCGACCAGTCGGTCGACCTCGCCGCTCTCGTCGAGGACGTGCTTGCCCCCTACCGCGAGTCCCACCCCGACGGCACGTTCGAGTCCGACGTGCCCGACGGGTTCACCGTCTACGGCGACGAGCAACTGCGGACCGCCGTCGAACACCTCGTCGAGAACGCGGTCGAACACGGCGGTTCCGGCCCGCCGTACGTCCGCGTCGCCGCCGAGACCGACGGCGACAGCGCCGAGATCCGGGTCTCGGACCGCGGCCCGGGCGTCCCGGACGACGAGGTCGCCGTCCTCGACGGCGACCGCGAGATCTCCCAGCTCGAACACGGGTCCGGGCTGGGCCTGTGGGTCGCGAAGACGGTCGCGGAACGCCACGGGGGCGACCTCGCCATCGAGAACGGCGACCGCGGTGCGACCGTCTCGCTCAGCGTGCGGGCCGTGTGACGGTTCGTTCGAGAGACGTGTCCGCAGGTTCGATATCGTCGAACGCCGTCACTTCGGCGCCTGGTTGTACACGAGGTTGCGCTGGATGTCGTTGGCCCCCTCGTAGATGACGGGGACGCGCACGTCGCGGTAGACGCGGGCGATCCGGCGGTCGTGTAGCACCGAGCGGCCGCCGTGGAGTTGCATGGCCTTCTGGGCGCAGTCGTTGGCCGTCTCGGTCGCCTTGAGCTTCGCCATCGCCGCCCAGAAGCCGGCGTCGTCGCTCTCAGCCACCTGGTCGGCAGCCCGCCAGGTCAGCGCGCGGGCAGCCTCGAACTCCGTCCGCATGTCCGCCAGCTTGTGCTGGACGGCCTGGAACTCGTCGACCGACCGGCCAAAGGCCTCCCGGTCGTGGACGAACTCCCAGGCCTCCTCGATGGCCGCCGCCGCCAGCCCGATGCCGTGGCCGCCGACGACGACGCGGCCGTGGTTGAAGAACTCCGCGAGCATGTAGAAGCCCGCGCCCTCGACGCCGATGCGGTACTCCTCCGGAACCCGGCAGCCCTCCAGCGTGAGGTGGGCCTGTTTCGACGCCCGGAAGGCCATCTTCTCCGGGATGTGCTCGGCGTGGTAGCCGTCGGTGTCGGTGGGGACGACGAACAGCGAGTAGTTGCCGTACCGATTGTCCTCGTCGTCGCCGGTCTTCGCGTAGACGGTCATCCAGTCGGCCTCGACGCCGTTGCCGATCCAGTACTTCTCGCCGTCGAGGACGTACTCGTCGCCCTCTTTCTCGGCGGTCGTGGTCATTCCCGCCAGGTCGCTCCCCGTCTCCGGTTCCGACACCGCGAGGCCGGTGATCTGCTCGTTCTCGGCGACGGGCCGGAGGAACTCCTCTTTCAGTTCGTCGTCGCCGTGTTCTTCGAGGATCTCCGCGCCGAAACTCGCCAGTTGCAGGGTCAAGGCGATGCCGGCGTCAGCCCGGTAGAACTCCTCGGCGATGGCCAGCACCTGCTCCAGGGAGAAGCCCTTCCCGCCGTACTCCTCGCCGATGTCCTGGGCGACGAGCCCGGCGTCCATCCCCGCCTCCAGCACCTCCCGCGGGTACTCGCCCGACTCGAAGTACGCCTCGGCGTTCGGCGCGATGTGTTCGGCCGCGAACTCGCGGGCCTGCTGTTTCACGTCGTGTGCTTCCTCGGGGACCGGCCGCTCGTCCAGCAGTTCCATACCCCCGCAAGGGCCGCCAGTGTCAAATAAACGCCGGCACGCTGACAAACCGACTCCGAGTTTATCGTTCACCGTCGCGTGGCGGGGCCCGTTCCCGGTCGCGGCCACGCCTGTTCGCGTCCGCGGCCACGCCGCCGCCGCGCGTCAGCGGCCGAGGAAGGCGACGACCCAGTCGAGGGCGTTCAGCGCGACCAGCAGGGCGCCCTCCGGTCGGGAGAGGACCCGGCGGGACCACAGGAGGAGCGTCGCGACGACGGAGACGCCGAGCAACCAGAGCGTCCCCGTGAACGCCGCCGGGCCGACCGAGAGCGGGGTGACGACTCCCGCCACCCCGAGCACCCCGAGCACGTTGAAGACGCAGCTACCGACGACGTTGCCGGCCGCCAGGTCCGCCTCCCCGCGGGAGGCGGCCGCGACGGACGTGACCAGCTCCGGCGTCGACGTGCCGAGCGCGACTACCGTCGCACCGATGGCCCACTCGGAGACGCCCAGGTCGGCCGCGGTACTCGCCGCGCCGGTCACCAGGAGGTGTGCGCCCACTATTACCACCGCGAGTCCACCGAGGAGCCGCGGGGCGTCCGACGGGCGGAACGGCCCCGTGTCGACTTCGTGGTCGAACCCCCCGCCGTCCGTTCGGAGGAGGACGAGCAGGTAGCCGCCGAGCCCGGCGACCAGTAGCGCCCCTTCGAGGCGGGAGACCGTCAGGTCCCACAGTATCGCGACCAGGGCCAGCACGGTCCCGACCATCAGGGCGCCGTCGCGGCGCACCAGGGCGGCGTCGACGGGCAGCCGCCGGACCAGCGCCGTCCCGCCGAGGACGACGCCGAGGTTGACGACGTTCGAGCCGACGACGTTGCCGACCGAGATGTCGGCCTCGCCGGTCAGCGCCGCGTCGACCGTGACGGCCAGTTCCGGCGCGGAGGTCCCGAACGAGACCACGGTGAGCCCGACGACGAGCCCGGAGACGCCGAGCCGACCGGCGAGCCGGCTCGCGCCGGCGACGAACTGGCCGGCGCCGACCCACAGTCCGGCCACGCCGACCGCTACCAGGGCGACGTCACGCAGGAGCGCCGAGACCATCCGCTCGCCGGTTCGGCGGGCACCGGGATAACGGCGGTGATCGGAGGGTGGCCGAAGAGTCCGGGGCGTCGGGCTCGCCCGGACGTGTCGCTAAACCTCGATCTGTTGCATGAGTTCGACAAGCTCCTCGAGTTCGGGGAAGGTGTAGACTTTCACGTCGACGTTGGAGTCGGGCGCCTGGACGTGCGAGTCGAACATCAGCGCCATGTCGGAGTCGCGGTCGCCGACGAGGTCGTCGACCATCCCCGACCCGGGGCCGAAGATAAAGGAGGGCGGGCCGATGTCGATGGTCGTGTCGAGGACGTTCGCCCAGCCGTCGATGAACCCGGAGGTCATGATGTTTCCGATCTCCTGGATGGCCGACCGCTCCATGTCGGTGAATCCCCGGGCGTTCGGGTCGGTCTCGCCCATGTCGCCGATCATCCCGCGGGCGAGCTCCTTCGCGCTCCCGGCTTCGAGGAGAAAGAGGATGTGTCCGTGGGGCGGCTCGACCATCTCGATGCTGATGCCGATCTGCTCGGCGTGGCCGACGTGGGTCTTGATGTCCGGGATGTCGATGAAGTTGATCTTGGTGATCTCCATCTCCGTCTCCATCCCCGTCATCTGACTGAGGTGGTCCGCGACCGTGTTCCCGCCCTCCTTGGCCATCCTGTTGAACAACCCGAGCTTCCGGATATCTATCTTCAGACTCATCGGTGACCCTGCGAGGTGCCGAGGCGTTTCGACCCGACCCACATAAGCGGTCCCCCCCGATTTTCGTCAGCGAGACTCGGCGGCCGTCGGACAGCGGCGGTCGGTCCGGCGAACGGGACGGGCGCTACCGCTCCCGGTGGCTGACTGACACGCCCTCGCCGAGCGGCAACAGCGCCGTCTCGAAGGCGTCGTCCGCCGCGACGGCGTCGAGGTAGTCGGCGATCCCCTCGGTCATGCCGTCCATCCCGGACCGATCCGCGCCGCCCGCGGCGCCGCCGTCCTCGAAGTAGGCCCGCAGGTCGCCGGCGTCGATGGAGCCGCCGGCGACGACGTTGTCCGCCACCACGACCCCGCCCGGTGCGACCTTGTCGCGGACCGCCTCGAACGCCTCGGCGTACCGCTCCTTCTGACAGTCGACCAGCACCACGTCGAACGGCCCCTCGTAGTCGTCGATCGTCTCGATGGCGTCGCCGAGTTCGAACGCCGCCCGGTCCGCGAGGCCGCCCCGACTCATGTACTCCCGGGCCTGGTCGAGTTCGTCCTCGTCGATCTCCGTGAGGACCACCTCGCCGTCGGCGGGGAGTTCGCGGGCGAACCAGTACGCCGAGTAGCCGAAGCCCGACCCGAACTCGAAGACCCGCTCGGCGTCGGTCAGGCGGGCGAGCATCGCCAGCCACCCGCCCACGGCCGGTCCGACGTAGGGAAAGCCCTCCTCGCGGGCCTGCGCGCCCATCTCCGCGATAATCTCGTCGGGTTCGGGACCCAGCGCGGTCGCGTACGATTCGAGGAACTCGGATATCTCGTAGTCGGCCATGGTCGGGGTTCGACGGCCGCCCGGATAAACGGCCCCGCTTCGGCGGGGTGTTCCGGGATCGATCGCTCGCCCCGGAAGGCACGCCGTCGGTATCCGACCCCGACCGTCGAGAGTTTCATGCCCGTCCGACCGTAACCTCGGATATGTCAGGGACCCCGCCTGGGCCCAAGGGCGAGCCGCTGTTCGGGAGCAGCCGGCGCTACGCCCGGGACCCCTTCTCGTTCATCTCGGCGCTCGAAGCGACCTACGACGACGTGGTCAGCTTCGACATGGGACCGATGGAGACGTACATGGTCACCGACCCGACCGACGTCGAGCGGGTCCTCGTCTCCGAGGCCGGCGCCTACCGCAAGCCGGACTTCCAGAACGACGCGCTGGGCGACCTGCTCGGCGACGGCCTGCTCCTGAGCGAGGGCGACACCTGGGAGCGCCAGCGCGACCTCGCGAATCCCGCCTTCCGGATGTCGCGGCTGATGGGGATGGCCGACCGGGTGGCCGGCCACGCCGAGTCGATGGTCGACTCGTGGGAACCGGGGCAGACCATCGACGCCGAGTCGGAGATGGCCCGCGTGACGCTGCACGTCATCCTCGATCTCATGATGGGCGTCGAGCTCTCCGAGGACCGGGTCGACACCGTCCAGGCGCAACTCGACCCGCTCGGGCGGCGCTTCGAACCCGACCCGCTCAGGTTCGCGATGCCCGACTGGGTGCCGATGCCCGGCGACGAGGAGTTCGAGTCCGCGGTCGCCCAGCTCGACGCGGTGCTCGACGACATCGTCGCGGCGCGCCGGGGTCGGTCGGTCCGCGGCGTCTCGACGGTCGTCGACGCGCCCGCCGAGGGGACGGACCCGCCGATGGACTTCCTGTCGATACTGTTGCGCGCCCGCGACCGCGGCGAGCAGTCCGCGGCGCAACTGCGCGACGAGATGATGACGATGCTACTGGCCGGCCACGACACCACCGCGCTGACGCTGACCTACACGTGGTTCCTGCTCTCGGAACACCCCGAGGCCGAGCGCCGGGTCCAGCGGGAGGTCGACGAGGTGGTCGGGGCGGACCGTCCCACGATGGACCACGTCCGGGAGTTCGAGTACCTCGAGTGGGTGATCAACGAAGCGATGCGGCTGTACCCGCCCGTCTTCACGATCTTCCGGGAGCCCACCGAGCCCGTGGAAATCGGCGGGTATCGCGTGCCCGCGGAGTCGACGCTGATGCTCCCCCAGTGGGGCGTCCACCGCTCGGCCCGCTACTGGGACGACCCCGAGCAGTTCGACCCCGAGCGGTTCAGCCCCGAGCGCCGCGCCGACCGCCCGCGCTTCGCCTTCTTCCCGTTCGGCGGCGGCCCGCGCCACTGCATCGGCAAGCACCTCTCCCTGCTGGAGGCGAAGCTCATCGTCGCCACCGTCGTCTCCGGGTACGAACTCGACTTCCGGGGGGACACGCCGCTGGAACTGATGCCCTCGCTGACGATGCACCCCCGACAGACCATGGAGATGGAACTCGTCGAGCGGTGACCCGTTCCCTCCGCTCGCCGAAACTTTACAGTTCGACGAATACGTTGTATTCGGTATGAGTACCTCCATCCGTATCTCCGACGAGACGAAACAGAAGCTCGAAGCGATCAAACGCGAGGGGGAGTCGTTCGACGACCTGCTCGACCGCCTGGCGCGGTCGGACCGCGACGTACGGGAGATGGCCGGCTTCGGGCCCGAGGGCATCGACGAGCACATGGAGTCGAAGCGGACCGAACTGAACGACGCCTTCGAGAACCGGGAGAGCCCCGGGGAGCCCCGCGACCGGACCGACGACCGATGATCTGCTTCGACAACAGCGTCCTCCGAAAGTTCGCGGACCCGGATCCTCACCCGCGGGTGGTCGAATACCTGGAAGGCCATTCTTCGGACGTGTGGATCGTTCCGGCCATCATCGCCTACGAGTTCTACAGTGTCGAAAACAGTCGCCCCGGAGTCCAGCGTCTCCGGTCGGTGCTTCGCGAAACCGTCGACGAGATTCGACCGTTCACGGACGACGTAGCGGCCGAAGCCGCCGTGCTGGAGGGGCGCCTCCGGGAGCAAAACCGGTCGCTCGCGACGGCGGACCTGCTCAGTGCGGCGACGGCCCGCGAGGCAGGGGCGACGTTCACGACGGCCGACAGCGGTGATTTCGACACTCCACCGCTTCACGACCTCCTCGAACTCGATATCATCGACGTGTCCTGATCTCAATCCCTGTCGACCGCTGCCCGCCCCTCCTCGACCCACCACTCCGGGTCCGTGTACGCGTCGGGCCAGCTCGTCAACAGCCGGTCGTCCGCCGCCGCGAGTTCCTCGGGCGTCCAGAACCGGGCGTCGGCCACCTCGTCGTCGGCCGCCGGCGTTCCGGACACGTCGGCGTAGTCGACCGCGTAGCAGAGACACGTCTTCTGCACCTCGCCGAACTTCGCGAACGTCCGCGCGTCGAACAGCGCCAGGTCGTCGGGGTCGACGGTCAGCGTCGTCTCCTCTTCGAGTTCCCGCGCGCCCGCCACGTCGGGGTCCTCGCCGGCCTCGACCATCCCCCCGGGCGTGCCCCACAGGTCCCGGTCCGGCGCGTCGACCTTCACGAGGAGCACGGAGTCAGCGTCCAGCACCGCCAGTCGCGCCGTCGGGATGGGGTTGAAGAACTCGAGGTTGCCGCACTCGCCGCAGCGCTGGACGCTCGGCGGGTCGACAGGTTCCAGCCGTCCGCCGCAGCGCGGACAGTAGTCGGGCGGCCTGTTCGGCATACGGACGCGGTCGTACCGGACCGAAATAACAGTATCCGACGGGATCGAAGACGGCGGTGTCCGGAACGGTCGTTCGCTCGCGGGAGAAATTATTTCACGGACCCGTCCATTGCCGCCGTCGGTAGCTGTCGGCATGACCGAAGCGCGGGACCGGAACGGACGACTCGACGACATCGACCGCGTCCTCGTGACCAACGACGACGGCATCGGTAGCGCGGGCCTCGAAGCCCTGGTCGAGCGACTGGCGGAGAGCGCGGACGTGACGGTCGTCGCGCCCGACGAGAACGTGAGCGGCATCGGTCGGACCCGGTCGCGGGAGGTGACCTACGAGCGGACCGACCGGGGGTACGCCCTCGACGGAACGCCGGCCGACTGCGTCGCGTTCGGCGCGCGGGCGCTCGACGAACCGTTCGACGCCGTCGTCTCGGGGTGCAACCACGGCCCGAACGCGGGGGCGTACGTCCTCGGGCGGTCCGGGACCGTCGGCGCGGCCGTCGAGGCCGCGTGGCTCGGTCTCCCGGCGGTCGCCGTCTCGGCGTATCACCCGGAGACGGTGTTCGCCCGCCCGGCCGACGAGTTCTCGTACTCCACCGCCGCGGCGGCCGCCGAACACGTCCTCCCCGCGCTCGTCGAGTCGCGGGGCGACCCCGACGGCGCGGACCTGGTGACCGTGAACGCGCCGGTCGACCGGAACCCGCCGATGCGGGTAACCGAACCGGGCGGGACCTACGACACCTCGGCCACGCACGACGGGGACGCGGTCCGCTTCGAACCCGAATTCCGGCCGCGGGGCATCGTCCCGGAGTCGGCGGACGGCCGCCCGGACGACCCCGCGTCGATCCCCGATGCGACCGAGCAGGCCGCGTTGCGCGACACCGTCATCGGCGTGTCGCCGCTTACCGTTCCCGTTGCGCCGGTGGACTGTCCAGTGATCGCCGGCGCCGTCGAAGCGTACAACCAGCGGCGGTCGGGGTCGCCCGCCGAACCGGGCACCTGACGGCCACCTAGACCGGCTGTTGGAGGTCGTTCCGGGTTCAGGTGGACGATAGTCGCTACGGGCCCGGGTGGACGGCGGCCGTCACCGGTTGCGACTCACCGGGAACTTCACGCGGTCGGGGTGTTCGTTGAACTCGGCGAGGATCCGCTCGTAGAGTTCGTTCTTCGTCCGCTGGCCCCGCCGCGGGTGGACGATGTACCGCAGGCGCAGTTTCACCCAGGACGCTTCCTGGCTGACGTTGACGGTCGGCTCCGCCTGGACCTCCATCTCCACCGGCGTCTCGGCCAGCCGCTCGCGGTAGCGCTCGATGTCGCGTTCCATCTCCTCGCCGACGACCTCCTCGGCGACCGCGACCATCCGCTCGCGGGCGAAGGCCAGGTCCGTCTCGTAGGCTACCTCGACTGCCACCTCGTTCCAGACGAACGGGAACGACTCCCCCGTGAAGTTCGTGACGTGCGAGGAGAGCACCACGGAGTTGGGCACGGTGATCGTCCGCCCCGACGGCTGGTTGGAGGCGACCAGTTCCCCGTCGACCTCCCACAGCGTCGTCACGAGGAAGTCCACCGCCACCACGTCGCCCTTCGACCCCTCGATGGCGACCCGGTCGCCGACCTGGTACGGGCGGTTGACCATGATGTACACCCAGCCGATGAGCGAGAACAGCGGCTGTTGCAGCGCGAAGGTGACGGCGAAGCCGACGACGCCCAGCGAGAACAGGACGCCGACCCACTGCTCGGTGACGACGCCGGCGAGCCCGACGGTCCCGACGAGCCCGAACGCGAGCCGGAGGACGTTCCGCAGGTCGTGACGGCGCCGCTTGCTGGGCGCCCGGTCGGCGAGCCAGCCGCCGACCAGCCGGTAGGCGCCGTAGGTCGCGAGGACGACCGCGACGGCCAGCAGTCCGGTGACCGCCAGCCGCTCCGCGATGGCGCCCCGCGGGCCGTCGAATTCGACCGTCGCGGCCACGACCCGGCTCGCGACCGTTGCGACCGCCGCGGCGACCACCGAGAGGTACCCGACCCGTCGCATCTGCCAGTCCGCTCGCGGCCGCGCCACAAAGTTCCCGGGGGTGACCCTCCCGGCCGGCACCCACCGGGCCACAGCAGTTCGAAGCCGCCCGGGTATCGCCCCGCTGGGTCGGCCGTCGGAACCTGTTCGGTGGGTGTTTTATTCCGCCGGCGTTCGTACGACGGGACGATGGTCTCGGAAGGCGATTCCGCACCCACGTTCACGGCGACGCTCGGCACCAGCGACCACGAGGACTTCGACCTGGCCGACCACCTCGGCGACGGCCCGGTCGTCCTCGCCTTCTTCCCCGGCGCGTTCACACCGCCCTGCACGAACGAGATGGTCGCCTTCCAGGAGCGACTCGACGAGTTCGAGTCGGCGGGCGCGACGCTGCTCGGGATCAGCGCCGACTCGCCGTTCTCCCAGGGCGCGTTCCGCGACGAGCACGGCATCGAGTTCGACCTCGTCAGCGACATGGACGGCGACACCATCCGCGAGTACGGCCTGGAGATGGACATCCCCGACCTGGGCCTGCACGGCAACGCCAACCGGGCCGTCTTCGTCCTCGACGACGAGGGCACCGTCGTCTACGACTGGGTCGCCGACGACCCCACCAACGAGCCCGACTACGACGCCGTCCTCGACGCCGTCGAATCGGCGTAGAACTGCCGTCTTCCTTTCCCGCCTCCGTTTTCGCTCCCGTCGTGACCGTCGTTCGCAGCCGCAGGTGGGTCAGCGGCCGACGACGGACGCGCTCTCGGGTCGGAGCGGCGAAAAAGTCGAAACGCGGAGAATCAGCGCCCGGTCAGCCGAAGAGGACGCTGGCGGCGTCGAAGGCGCTCGGCGAGAGGAGTCCGAACGCGGGCAGCAGGGCGAAGGTGACGACGGCGGCGATGACGACGGCGGCGTACAGCGAACTCGGGTAGCCGCCCAGGTCGAACTCGCCGTCGGGCTCCTCGATCCACATCGCCTTGACGACCCGGCTGTAGTAGTACAGCGACAGGGCGCTGTTGACGATGAGCGAGGCGGCCAGCAGCCAGGCGCCGCCGTTGACCGTCCCCAGCAGGAGGTAGAGCTTCGAGATGAAGCCGCCGCCGACCGGCAGGCCGGCGAGGCTGAACAGGAAGACGGTCATCGCGGCGCAGGCCAGCGGCGCCTGCTTCGAGAGGCCGTTGAAGTCCTGGAAGGTGCGGCCGATCCCCCAGTACTCGGTCAGCGCGAGGAACAGGAACGCGCCGGTGTTCATGAACCCGTAGACGAGCAGGTGCATCATGCTCGCGCCGAGGACCAGCCCGTTGTCGACGCCCGGCGCCAGCGCGGCCAGTCCGATGAGGACGTAGCCGGCGTGGCCGACCGACGAGTAGGCGAGCATCCGCTTGACCTTCTCCTGGGTGGCGGCCGCGAAGTTCCCGACGGTCATCGTGACGACCGCGAGGACGGCGACGGCGGTGACCCAGTCGACCATCGGGTCGCCGCCCGCCAGCCCGCCGACCTCGGGGAACGCGGTGAGGAACACGCGGAAGGCGACGACGAACCCGGCGGCCTTCGAGGCCGACGAGAGGAACGCCGAGACGGGCGCGGGCGCGCCCTCGTAGGCCTCGGGCGCCCAGAAGTGGAACGGGACGCTCGCGGTCTTGTAGGCGAACCCGAGCAGCATCATGATGACGCCGACGCCGAGGATCCCGGCGGGGATCTCCGAGCCGGCGGCCAGCGCCTCCGCGACGGCCTCCAGCTGGAGGCTGCCGGTCGCGGCGTAGACGAGGCTGATCCCGTAGGCGAGCACCGACGACGACAGCGCGCCGACGAGGAAGTACTTCAGGCCGCCCTCGACGGAGCCGCGGTTGGTCTTCAGGAACGCGACCAGGGCGAACGACGGCAGGCTGGCGAGTTCGAGGCTGACGAACACCGTCGCGAGGCTGTTGGCCGAGGCCATCAGCGCCATCCCCGTCGCGGCCATGATGACCAGCCCGTAGTACTCGGCCTGGTACTCCTCGCCTTCGAGGTAGTCGTAGCTTGCCAGCGTCACCAGCGCGGTCACGCTCGCGACGATGACCACGAAGAACAGGCTCATCCCGTCGACGACCAGCGCGCCGCCGTACAGGTCGATCGCACCCGTTCCGCGGGGTTGGCCGACGCCGAGCACGAGGAAGTAGCCGGCGACGAGGAACGCCGCCAGCGAACCGACCGTCGAGACCGCCGCGAGGACGGCGTTGGAACTCGTCCCCGGCTGGGGCTCGATGCTGTCGACGATGAACAGCAGCATGGCGGTCACGCCGAAGAGGATGGCCGGCGTCAGGGCGACCCAGTCGGCCACCCGGAAGCCCGCGATGTCGACTACCACGGCGCGACACCTCCGTTGGCCAGCGCGGCGGCAGCGTCACCGACCGCCCCGTACGGGACGACCGCCGCTCCCGGCGGGAGCAGCGGGGTGACGGCGTTCTGGATGTCCTGGTACACCAGGCCCGGGTCCACGCCGAGCGCGATGACCAGCGCCAGCAGCACGACCAGCGGCGCCACGTCGTGGACGGGCGCACGCGACACGTCGTAGTCGGTCGCCAGCGAGTACTCCCCGAACAGCGTCCGCTGCATCGCCCACAGCAGGTAGCCGGCGACGATGACGATGCCGAACATCCCGGCGGCGGTCACCAGCGGCGCCGCGGGGATGTACGGCGAGGCGAACGCGCCCTGGAAGATGAGGTACTCGGCGGCGAAGCCGGCCATCAGCGGCAGGCCCATGTAGCCGAAGGCGGCGGCGACGAAGATCCCGACGGTCCAGGGCATCCGGTCGGCGATGCCGGAGATGTCGCCCACCATCCGCGTGTGGGTCTCGTTGTAGATGACGCCGACCGTCATGAACATCAGCCCCGAGATGAGGCCGTGGGCGACCATCTGGAAGGTCGCGCCGCCGAAGCCGTGCGGCGTGAACGCGACCAGCCCGAGGATGACGTAGCCCATCGAGGAGATAGAGGAGTAGGCGACGATGCGTTTGAGGTCCTGCTGTGCCAGCGCGAGCATCGCGCCGTAGATGATGCTGAGGACGCCGAACGCGACGATGACGCCGGCGTTGGCCTGCGCCACGTCCTGGAGCATCGTGAAGTTGAACCGCAGCAGCGCGTAGGTCCCCATCTTCAGGAGGACGCCCGCCAGCATGACGGAGACGGGCGTCGGCGCCTCGACGTGGGCGTCGGGCAGCCACGTGTGGACGGGGAAGACGGGCACCTTCACCGCGAAGCCGGCGAACATCAGCGCGAAGGCGATCACCCGGAGGGTGTCGGGCGCGATGCCCGCGACGCTCCCGAGGGCGCCCTCCTGGCCGAGCGCCTGCGCGATGGCGGGCAGATCGAACGTCGAGATGGAGTCGCCCAGGCCGAACACGAGCGCCATGAACCCGACGAACATGACCAGCGTCGCCACGTTCGTGTAGACGAAGAACTTGATGGCGGCGTACTTCCGGCGCGGGCCGCCCCAGACGCCGATGAGGAAGTACATCGGGACGAGCACGGCCTCCCAGAAGACCAGCCACAGCAGGAAGTCCAGCGCGGTGAACACGCCGATGAGACTGGCCTCCATCAGCAGCATGAGGCCGTAGAACTGCGACTGCCGTTCGTCGATTGGCGTCCACGAGCTGACCAGCGCCAGCGTCGTCAGCACGGTCGCCAGCACGAGCAGCGGTAGGCTGATGCCGTCGAGGCCGACGTGCCAGGCGAGGTCGTAGCGGCCGAGGCTGACCCAGCCCAGCGTCGACTCGAAGGCGATGTCGCCGTCGCTCATCAGGGCGTTGCCGACGCCGTCGAACGCCGCGTACATCCACAGCGAGATGCCGACGGGCACGAGGCTCACCGCGGCGGCGAGCTTGCCCGCCCACTCGTCGGGCGCGAGGAAGACCAGCAGTGCGCCCAGCAGCGTGACGCCCAGCAGGGCCTCGACGGGTCCGGCGATGGGCATCAGGCACCACCTCCCAGCACGACGAAGATGACCAGCAGCAGCGCCAGCGACAGCGTCATCAGCGCCGCGTAGTTCGAGACGACGCCCGACTGGATGCGGCGGAACCGCGAGCCGGTGAACAGGCTCACGCTACTGACGCCGTTGACGACGCCGTCGACGACGCCCTGGTCGAACTTGTCCGCGGCCCGCGCGATCGGGACCGTCACGCCCTGTGCCAGCCACACCTGGTACTCGTCCTGGTAGTAGTTGTGCATGAGCAGCGTCTTCGCACCTCCCAGCTTGTCCGTGTGCTCCGTGGGTTCGTCGACACCGTAGAGGCTGCGCGCGACGAGCACGCCCGCGACCGCCAGCCCCAGCGAGAGCGCCGCGGAGACGAGCAGCGTCCCCTGCTCGCCGCCGACCGGGTAGCTCGAGCTGATGCCCGCCACGCCTTCCATCAGTTCCTCGTAGGTGACCAGATCGGTCGAGAGCGCTGCCGGCCAGCCGCCCTCGTCCGGCCCGTGGACCCACTTGTGGAGGAAGTCGATCTCCGCCCCGGTCAGCACGGCGACCGGCTTCATGTTGATGAGGCCGACCGTCGCGGCGCCGATGCCGAGCACGGCCAGCGGCGCCTTGACGTTCCAGCGCACCGGCTCGGGGTCGCGAGCCGTGTCGGTGCGGGCCTCGCCGTGGAAGGTCAGGTAGACCATCCGGAACGTGTAGAAGCCCGTGAAGAACACGGCGAGCAACCCCATCGCGTACGCGAGGAGATACATCGGTCCGAGCATCCCCTCGCTCCCGAACCCGTGGATGAGCGCCTCGTATAGCACCTCGTCTTTCGACCAGAAGCCCGCGAAGGGCACGATGCCCGCGAGCGCCAGCGAACCCGAGAGGAACGTCCAGTAGGTGACGGGCATCTTGTCCTTCAGCCCGCCCATGTCCCACATGTTCTCGTTGTGGTGCATGGCGATGATGACCGACCCGGCGCCGAGGAACAGCAGGGCCTTGAACACGGCGTGGGTGGTCAGGTGGAAGACGGCGGCGACGTAGCCGCCCGAGCCCAGCGCGAGCATCATGTAGCCGTACTGGCTGATGGTCGAGTACGCGAGCACCTGCTTGAGCTCCTGCTTGACGACGCCCATCGTCGCCGCGAACAGGGCCGTGAACCCGCCGACCAGCGCGATGATCGCGAGCGCCGTCGGCGAGAGCAGGTAGAAGCCGTACATCCGGGCGACGAGGTAGACGCCGGCCGCGACCATCGTCGCCGCGTGGATGAGCGCCGAGACCGGCGTCGGACCCTCCATCGCGTCGGGCAGCCAGGTGTGCAGCGGGAACTGCGCGGACTTGCCGATGACGCCGCCGAGCACGAGCAGCCCGAGGACGGTGAACCACGTCTGGGCGCCGTAGCCGGCGGTGTAGATCCCCTCGGCGCCGTCGGTCAGCGCCTGCTCGGCGAGGCGGGGGAAGCTCTCGGCGGCCACCGAGCCGCCTTCGGTGATCGGCGCGAACAGGCCGGTGCCGAACGTGGCGAAGACGCCGACCACGCCGATGAGGAAGAAGTAGTCACCGAAGCGGGTGACCAGGAACGCCTTCTTCGCGGCCGACGGTGGGCCGTCCTCGCGGAACCAGAAGCCGATCAGGAGATACGAACAGAGCCCGACCAGCTCGAAGAACATGAACGCCATCAGGATGTTGTTCGAGAAGACGAAGGCGAGCATGCTCGCCGTGAACAGGCCGAGTCCGGCGTAGTACCGCGGGAGGCCGGTCTCGCCCTCGTCGTTCATGTATCCCAGCGAGAAGACGTGGACGAGCAGGGCGATCAGCGAGACGATGACGAGCATCAGCGCCGCCAGCGGGTCGACCAGGATACCGAACCGCAGCGTGAGCGCGCCGTCACCGAGGCCCGCCACCCACGTGTAGAGGTTCTCGTTGTAGTAGGTCGCCGTGCCGGTGACCCCGGCGACGGTCAGCGCGGTCCAGACCGAGAGGACCAGCGAGCCGGCGGTCGCGATGATGCCGGCCTCGGCGCCGCGCTTCGGCATGTACTGCCCGGCGAACAGGGAGACGACGAACGCCAGGAACGGGAGCGCTGCGATCGCGGGAACGAAGTCGAATGCACCTGCCATCTTACCACCTCATCGTAGCCGCTTTCGTCACGTCCACGTCGTCGAAGTTGCGATACAGCACGAGGATGATGCCGATGCCGACCGCCACCTCGGCGGCCGCCAGCGCCATCACGAACAGCGAGAACACCTGCCCCGTGAGGTTCCCGTGGTGAAACGAGAACGCGACGAGGTTGATGTTCGCCGCGTTGAGCATCAGCTCGACGGACATCAGGAATATCAGGGCGTTTCGCCGCGTGAGGATGCCGTAGACCCCGATGCAGAACACCGCCGCCGACAGCAGGAGGTAGTACTGGGTCGCGATCGCCATCAGTCCTCACCTCCCTCGGGGTCGCTCGCGTCGTCGGGCTGCTCGTCGCCGCCCGCGCGGCCGGCGAGCCGCCGCCCGCCGTCGGTCAGTGCGGTGACGACGCTCTCGTCGTCCTCGCGGCGCGCGAGCGTGACCGCGCCGTCCAGCGCCGCGTCGAGCACCAGCGCGATGATGATGAACGCGACCAGGAAGCTCTCGGCCGGAATGGCGGCCTGGTCGACCATGTTGAACATCGCGTAGCCGATGCTCGCGACGATGCTACCGTCGGGGAAGCCCGCTGGGTCGCCGAGTTCGCTCGTCAGGAACACGTAGGCCATGACGGCGAACAGCGCCACGGCGGCGAGGCCGTTGACGTAGTTGACGTCGGTCGCCAGCCGCGGACGGGAGGTCATGTTGCCACCTCGTCGGGCTGGGAGTCTCTCTCGGTGAGCATGATGGCGAACGTGATGAGGATGAGCACCCCACCGACGTACACCAGTATCTGCATCGCGGCGATGAACTCGGCGCGGAGCATGACGTAGTACACTGCCACCGACAGCAGCGAGACGCCGAGCATCAGCGCCGAGTGCCAGACGTCGCGCACCAGCACGACGCCCAGGCTGCTCCCCAGTGTGACTATGGCGAACAGCGCAAACGCGATTGACTCGAGCAATGCCATCGTTGTCCCGAATCTCCTACCGCACGCCCTTTGAAGATTTCTGTATCGTCCCGCGCGTGGCCGCTCACGCGCCCGAAACCGTTACGGATTCGACGCGAACCCCCAGTCGACCCCCCGGTCGACGCCTGACGTGTTCGGCTCGCGGCGCTCTCGGCCTCCTGGGCCGGCCAGTCCGGGCGCCGCGGCGCTCGCGCGCGCCAGGCGGGAAGTCCGACGCTACTCGGTCCCGCTATTCGATCCGGCTCTCGTCGTACCGCGAGACGTACCGGACCGCCAGCAGGAGCACGCCCAGGCCGGTACCGACGGTCACGACGCCGAACGTCGCCATCCCGAGCGGCGTCGCCGGCAGGTCGACGAGGAAGAACAGGGTCGGGTCCAGCCCCTCGGGGTTGACGTAGCCCAGCAGCGCGCCCATCGTGCCCGCGACGCCCAGCACGGCCAGGTACACCGCGAGGACGACGCGCGAGCCCGCGACCCGCCCGCCGAGCGCCAGTCGGTCGGTGTTGGCTGTCACGACCGGCCGTTGGGACCGCGGGTGGTTAGCCTTTTCACATCGCGGCCGCTAGCTCGGGTATGAGCGACTTCGACGACGACTCCCGGTTCTCGGAGAAGGAACTCCTCCTGTTCGTCCTCACCGCCATCGCGCTGCTGATGGGCGTCTCCACGTTCGTCCTCGTCCTGGGCGGGTGAGCCGGCTCGTCGACCGCCGCGTGAACCGCTGATCGTGTCGAACGCCGACGATCAGCGACAGCTTCGGCGTCCGTCGGCGCGGCTGCTCGCGAATCGAACGTGTAGCGAAGCGCGGAACGCGCTCGAAGCGGACGGCAAATCGAGCGTCCGCCCGGGGAAAACGAGTCGAAGTCGCGGGCGTCAGTCGTCAGTTTCGCTCGCGTCGGCGTCGGCCTCTTCGACGGGTTCGCCGCCGTCGGTGACGGCCTCCTCCTCCTCGCCGCCGTCGGCCAGCGCGGTCGTGACGCGGCGCTCGTGCCACTGGAACTCGCGGCCGTGCTGGTCGGTCTCCTTGAGGTCCCACGGGTCGGGGTCCTCGAGCTTCGGGCCCTCGAGCCAGGACTGGACGAGGTTCCAGACGAAGATGATCTGACCGAGCAGCAGGATGATGGCGCCGACGGAGGCCGCCTGGTGCATCAGGGTCACCATGTCCAGCGGCGCGATGGCGCTGTTGAAGTCGTAGGTGGCGTACCGGCGGGGCATCCCCAGGTAGCCGAGGAACAGCATCGCGAAAAAGGTGATGTTGGTCCCGATCATCGACAACCAGAAGTGGGCCTTGCCGAGGGTGCGCTGGTACATCCGCCCGGTGAAGATGGGGAACCAGTAGTAGATGCCGGCGAAGCCGGCGAAGGCGATGGCGCCCATCACGATGTAGTGGAAGTGCCCGACGACGTAGTAGGTGTCGTGGAGGATCTGGTCGACGGGGACGGAGGCGAGGAACACGCCCGTCACGCCGCCGATGATGAAGTTCGAGACGAAGCCGATGCAGAACAGCATCGGCGTCGTCAGCCGGATGCGACCGTTCCACATCGTCGTGATCCAGTTGAACGTCTTGACCGCCGAGGGTATCGCGATGGCCAGCGAGACGGCCATGAACGAGGCCCGCAGGCGCGGGTCGATACCCGTCGTGAACATGTGGTGGGCCCAGACGCCGAAGGAGAGGACGCCGATGGCCAGCGTGGAGTAGACGACGAACTTGAAGCCGAACAGCTTGCGGCCGGAGAACTTCGGCAGCACGTAGCTGACGATCCCCATCGGCGGGAGCACGAGGATGTACACCTCGGGGTGGCCGAAGAACCAGAACAGGTGCTGCCAGAGGATGGGGCCGCCGCCCTCGCCGACCGCGTAGAACGTCGTCGCGAGGTTGCGGTCGAGCAGGAGCATGACGATGGCCGACCCCAGCAGCGGGAACGCGAAGAGGATGAGCGCCGACTGGGTGAGGATGGTCCACGAGAAGATGTCGAGGTTCGCCCAGTTGACGTCGTCGTCGCGCTCGGTGAAGATGGTCGCGATGAAGTTGATCGCGCCCATCGTCGCCGAGACACCCGTCAGGTGCAGCCCGAGCAGCATGAGGTCGACACCGGGGTTGGCCTGCTCGACCGACAGCGGCGTATACATCGTCCAGGCCGTCTGAGCGCCGGTCATCCCGGGCAGGAAGAAGCCGCCCCAGACCAGCAGGGCGCCGGGCGGGAGCAACCAGAAGGCGATGGCGTTGATGCGGGGGAACGCCATGTCGTCGGCGCCGATGAGCAGGGGCACGAAGTAGTTCGCGAACGCCGCGATGATGGGCGTCCCGAACAGGAACAGCATCGTGATCCCGTGGCTCGTCAGGATGGCGTTGTAGAAGCCGTTCTCGAAGACGGCGCCGGTCGGCGCGATGAGCTGCATCCGGATGCCGAACGCCATCAGGCCGCCGACGGCGAACGCGATGACGGCGTATGTCCCGTAGAGGATGCCGATGTCCTTGTGGTCGACGGTGGTCAGCCAGCGGGTGATACCGGCCGGCTTCTCGCGGTGGACAGCGGCTCCGGCGTCGCCGTAGCCGCCGCCACCACCGCCTACTAGCGGCGTGTACGACCGCCAGTCCTCGACTCGTGAGAGAAACGCCGCGACGCCGACGAGGAAGACCCCCATCAGCACCGTCAGCGTGAGCTGCGCTGAAACCATGTCCGAACCTCGGGACTGGTGCCATATGAATGGTTAGGAAACCCTTCCGCCGAATCCGTTCGCGTGCGTCGGTTTGGCATGGAAAACCGTGACGTTCAGCTGGCCGGGGGACGCGGCGTTCACGGCGTGAGTGCGCCGTTCGGGACCGAGCCCCGCCGAGGAGCCAGCGACGGAAGCTGAGTGAGTAGCGGCGGGTGAGAACTGGAACGAAGAGTGGCGGCGAGAATGCGGATCCCGCGTCCGCGACGCGGGACCGGAGGGGAGTCGCTACTCGTGGTCGGCTTCCATCTCGTTTTCGGCCTTGGAGACGGCCTTGCCGGCGTAGTAGGTCAGGATCACGAGCAGCAGCGCCGTCACGCCGACGATGGCGAACTGCAGCCCGGAGACGAGCGGGTCGACGCCCCACGGCGGGAACAGCGCGAACGCACCGATGAAGAAGACCAGGATGCCGAGCGGGATGATGTTGACCGTCAGATCCAGGAGCGTTTCGCGGTCGAAGACCTTCTCTGACATACCCCGGGCTTGGGTCAGCCGGGTAAATATAGTGTCGGTTCGCGCCGGCGAGCGACCGCGGCGACGGCGAATCCGTTCGGCCCGGCGGGCGGCGGGGGGTCGGATCCGTCAGGCGGCCGGTCGGGTCTTCGGCCGTGTCCGGCCGGTCGCCCGCTCAGATACCCTGCTGGGTACGCCCGACGGCCTGGCTGACGGCGCCCGCGGCGACGAGCATGACGCCGGCGACGGCGACGGCGAGCCCCCGGCCGACGACGCCGTTGGGGTCGGCGACCGTCTCGAGGAGGCTCACCGACGAGCCGGGGACCTGCGTCGCGACGAGGGCGCCGCCCAGGACGGCGAACCCGGCGCCCAGCAGTGCGAGCGTCCGCCAGGGACGGCGGGCGTAGCCCGACTCGCCGAGGATGCCCGCGACGCTCCCCCCGAGCAGGAGCACCCCGCCGACGGCGATCGGGAACAGGCCGAGGAAGACGCCGACCTCCGTCAGGGCGAAGCCGACCGCCACGAGGAGCGGCCACGGACTGGCCGTCCGATACTGGTCCGACAGTCCCGGTTGCTCTTCCATACCCCGCCGTTGGAACCGGTCCGTCATAGGTACACCGAACTCCCGCGCGCGACGACCCGAATATGGTCGGCTCGGTCCCGGGGATAGTCGTGTCTCGAACGCGGCCGGGTCGACCTGGTCCGGCGGCGGCCGACCCATCCGGCGTCGTCGCTTCGCGCCCGCCACGGCGGGCCGTCGGCGGCGGTCGCGCGTCGGACGTGGGCGCAAAGTATTTGGTTCGCATGGGGCTTGTCCAACACAATGACCACGCGCGCTGTGGAGCAGTTCGACGAGTGGGAGTCGTCGCCGTTCCGCGACGGCCACCGCGGCCTGCACGACCTGGCCGACTCCGACTTCTCCGGGATCGTGGAGGCCGGCCGGGCCAGGCTCTGTATGCTCAACGGGACGGTCGTCGGTATCCTCGACGGTGACATCGACGACTTCGAGGGGGCGTCGGGGACCGCCTACGAGGCGCCCTCGCCCGCGCTCCCCCTGCTCGCGCTCATGCAGGAACGCAACGACGAGGTCCGCGCGAAGTACTACTCCGAGGACACGCCGCTCTCGGAGGTCGACGACACGCTCTCGGAGGGGGGATTCACCGGGTTCATCGAGCTGTCGGAGAACGTGCTCAGCGGGGACTACTACGTCGTCTACCACCGCGGCCGCTCGATGGCCGTCGCCTGGGTCGGCAACAGCGGCCAACTGCTCACCGACGACGAGGCCTTCGAGCGGGCCGACGACGAGGTCGGCATCTTCCAGGTCCGCCCCGCGGAGATCGAACCCGTCGAGATCCCCGAGGTCGACGACGCTCCCGACGCGGCGGGCGGGACCGACGACGCCGACGGGACGGCGGCCGCGGCGGGGGGGACCGCTGCGGGGAGCGCCGCTGCGGCCGACGACGCGGGCGCCGAACCCGAGCCGGCCGCCGGGACCGAGGACAGCGCGACCGACGATGCGACGGCGGAGAGCGAACCGGCCGACGGAGGGTCGACCGCGGACGCGACTACCGAGGCCGACCCGGTCGACGCGGACCCGGCCGCGGACACGGAACCCGCCGAGGGGACCTCCGTCTCGGACGAGGGGACAGCGGACGCCGCGGGGGCGGTCGGCGACGGCGACGCGGACACGCAGGCCGACGAGCCCGGCGGTGCTGCGACGGACTCCGGGGGGGCCGCCGGTGGGACGACCGCTGACACCCCGGCGCGCGATCCGTCGACCGAGTCCGCCGAGCGGTCGGCGACGGACCGCCGCGAGGCGACCGAAGGACGCGACCGGACGGGCGGGTCCGACGGGCGCGCGGCCGACCGCGGCGACGTCGGCGCCGCGTCCGACCGCGATGCCGACCGCCGGGACCGAGACGGTGGCGAGGGACGCGGCGAGCGCACCGACCGACCGCGGGATCGCACCGGCGACGGGGACGACCGGGTATCGGAGCGCGGCTCCCCGTCGCGGACTGCCGACGCGCGGACGGACCGCGAGTCCGGCGGGAGTTCCGGCCGCGCGGACTCGCCCGACCGTCGGCACGACGACGCCACGGAACCGCGGACGGGCGACGCGCGGTCGAGCGATCCGGGACGGGAGGGGGGGCGCGACCGGTCCGGCGGGACCGACCCGTCGAGGCGGGCCCCCGACTCGGGCGCCCGCGCGGACGAGTCCCAGGGGACCGGCGGCGGGATCGACTCGGGAGGGTCGGCCGAGGCCGCCACCAGCCCGGACCAGCTGGAGACCCACTCCATCCCGTCGCTCGACCCCTCGCGGACGACCAGCCGGGAGTCCGACGACGGGGGCGCCGCGGCGGCGCCGGCAGCCGACGACGCGGCGGTCGCCGGTTCGACGGAGCCCACTGCCGAGCCGTCGACGGAGGACCGCGCGGAGGAGCCCGCCTCGCCCCCCCGCCAGGCCGGCGACCGGAGCGGCGGTCGCCCCGAGCCGCGGAACCGGGGGACTGCGACGGGCACTTCGGAGTCGCGGTCGGAGTCCCGGCCGGGCGAGCCGCGAGTCGAGAACGGGTCGACGACGGACTCGCGGGCGAGCGAGCCCGACACGGGTCGGGCCGACGAGCGGGTGGCCGAGCTCGAAGACGAACTCGCCGACCGCGAACGGGAGATCGAGCAGCTGGAGGCGGATCTCGCGGCCGCCGAGGACGAACGCGAGGAACTGCGGTCGCAGCTAGAGGAGGTGCGCGCCGAACGGGACGACCTGCAGTCGCGCATCGACCGCGTCGAGTCGGAGCGCGAGGAGCTGGAGCGCGAACGGGACGAGCTGGAGTCGGAGGTCGGGGAGCTGGAGTCGGAGGTCGAGCGGCTGGAGGGTCAGATCGCCGAGATCGAGGAGGAGTTCGGCGCGGCGGTCGACGCCGAACAGCGGCTGAGCCCGGGGGAGGCGCTCGACGGGACGAACCTCTTCGTCCGCTACGGGTCGAAGGGGAAACCGACGCTGGAGACGGCCCACGCCGGCGAGGCGAGCCGCCAGGAGGTCGGCGAGAACCTCGGGCTGGAGTACCACACCCAGTTCGACAGCGAGGCGGCCTCGGTCGGCGGCCGCCCGTTCGACGAGTTCCTCCGGGACACCATGCAGTTCCGCTTCGTCACTTGGGTGATCGAGGACCTGCTCTACGAGATCCGCGACACCGGCAAGGTGTCGGCGCTGCAGGAGCTCTACGACGCGATCCCGAAGATCGACCGCGCCGAGCTCAACGGGTCGGTCAGCACCGAATACACCGAGGACGGCCAGGAGCGCCGGAGCCAGGAGTCGTTCGACGTGGTCATGCGCGACCGGATGGGCAACGCCCTCATGGTGGCGAACATGAACGACTCCCGCCAGGCCGCCTCCGAGAGCATGATGTCGGCGCTGGTGACCGCCTCCTCGCACGTCGGCGAGTCCACGGAGTCACTGGGTGCTTCGTTCCTCGTCACGTCGAGTTTCTTCGAGCCGGAGGCCCTGGAGACGGCGTCCGAGGCGACCAGCGGCGGGCTGCTCAGCCGCGACAAGCGCGAGAGCTTCGTGAAGCTGACCCGCAAACAGGGGTATCACCTCTGTCTCGTCGAGGCGCGAGAGGAGAAGTTCCACCTCGCCGTCCCAGAACTCTGAGACGCCGCACTCGCAGAATTAGTTCTCGACTTCGGCCGCTTCCTCGATCTTCATCCCTTCGAGCTTCTCGATGATGTGGTCGATCTTGTCGTCCAGGTCCTCGACGAACTCCCCTGTCTGTTCGGTCGTGATGGCCCCCTGGCTCGACGGCTCGATGAGGTTCTCCTCCTCGAGGACGCGCAGCGAGTAGCGCACCTTGTGGTGGGGGTAGCCCGTCTCGTTGGACATCTTCACGATCCCGATCGGCTCGTTCTGGATCACCATCCGCAGAACCTGCAGATGACGCTCCAGCATATCTACTTCCTTCTCAAGCCTGTCTATCATGGCAATTGTTAACTTGTGTTTGAGGGTTTTAAAGGTTGCTGTCGGACCGGGAATCGACGGAAGACAACGGGCCTCGGGTGTCGCGTTCTTGTCGAGGGCCGCGCGACTAGCTACCAGTCCGGAAGTTCACCGTGGTACCAGTTAACGATTCCGGTCGGACGGGCGGGCGGTTCGGCGACGGTCGGGCGCCGGACGGCGCGCGGATCGGCGGGAGCGACGCGCGGACGGTCCGGCGGCGGGGCGGCCGGCCGGCGCGCGCGTCGGACCGTAATCTGTTTACACCGGCCAGCGGAATCTCGGGTGTATGACCGTCACCATCGTCGGTTCGCAGCTCGGCGACGAGGGGAAGGGTGGCATCGTCGACGTGTACGGCGAGGCGGCCGACGTCGTCGTTCGCTACCAGGGCGGCGACAACGCCGGCCACACCGTCGTCCACGAGGGCGAGGAGTACAAGCTCTCGCTCGTGCCGAGCGGCGCGATCCGCGGCAAGGTCAACGTGCTCGGCAACGGCTGCGTCGTCAACCCCCGCACGCTGTTCGACGAACTCGACGCCCTCCGCGAGCGCGGCCTGGACCCCGACGTGCGCGTCGCCCGCCGCGCCCACGTCATCCTCCCGTACCACCGCCTCCTCGACGGTATCGAGGAAGAAGTCAAGAGCGAGGACGACGACGAGATCGGCACCACCGGCCGCGGCATCGGGCCCACCTACGAGGACAAGGCCGGCCGCCGCGGCGTCCGCGTCGGCGACCTGCTCGACCCCGAGGTCCTCCGGGACCGCCTGGAGTACGCCGTCCCGCAGAAGCGGGCCCTCGTCGAGGACGTGTTCGGCCTCGACATCGACGACCTGGACGACCCCGAGGCGCTGGATATCGAAGCCCTCTACGACGAGTTCGTCGGCCACGGCGAGCGCCTCGCCGAGGAGGACATGACCGTCAACGCCGGCGACTTCCTGGCCGACCGGCTGGCCGCCGGCGACAACGTCATGTTCGAGGGCGCGCAGGGGACCATCCTCGACATCGACCACGGCAACTACCCGTTCGTCACCTCCTCGACACCGACGGCGGGCGGCGCCGCCGTCGGTTCGGGCGTCGCCCCCGGCGTCGTCGGCGGCGGCGAAGTCGTCGGCATCGTCAAGGCCTACCTCTCGCGGGTCGGCAGCGGCCCGATGCCGACGGAACTCGGCGGCGTCCCCGGCGACACCCCTGGCTACGACGGCGACCCCGAGAACCCCGAGACCGACGAGGAGGAACTGGCGACCTACATCCGCGAGGAGGGCGGCGAGTACGGCACCGTCACCGGCCGCCCGCGGCGCGTCGGCTGGCTCGACGTGCCGATGCTGCGCCACGCCGCCCGCGTCAACGGCTTCACCGGCCTGGCCGTCAACCACGTCGACACCCTCGCCGGCCTCGACGAGGTGAAGGTCGGCCACGCCTACCGCCTCGACGGCGAGGAACTCGACACCATGCCCGCCACCACGGAGCGGTGGGCCGACTGCGAGGCCGAGTTCCGCACGTTCGACGGCTGGGAGGAGTGTGACTGGGCCGAGGTCGCCGAGGCTGGCTACGACGCGCTCCCGGAGAACGCGAAGACCTACCTGTCGTATCTGGAAGGCGAACTCGCCGCCGACGTGTACGCCGTCGGCGTCGGCCCCGGCCGCTCGGAGACCGTTATCCGCGAGTATCCCTTCTGACCCCGCCCGGTCGACCCCGTCGGTTCGCGCCCGCCGGCCCCGTCGGCCCGGGACACCGACCCCTCTCGGCCCGCGGACACCGGCTCGCCGTCCTCGTCACGACCGAGCCCTCCTGCAATATTTTCCGCTCCGCGAAAGGTACTTGCCCGCTGGCGATCCATGGGTATGTGTATCAGACACACGGCCGGGCTCGGCCGGGTCGGCGGGCCCGGAGAGTGGTGAACCGCGGTCGGAGTCGCACGAGGGAACAGTGTCAGCACACGACTCACCGATACGGCGGAGCGTCGAGGTCGAGTACTGGGTGATAGACGAACGGGGGCGGCTGACGGAGCCGGGGGCGCTGGTCGACGCGTCGCCCGGCGCCGAGCGGGAGTTCGTCGAGCCGCTGCTGGAGGTCAAGACGACACCTTGCGAGACGACGGCCGCGCTGCGCGACGAGCTCTACGAGCGCGTGGGGGCGGTCCTCGACCGAGCCGACGAACTCGGCAAGCGGCTGGTTCCGCTCGCGACGCCGGTCCACGCCGAGGAGATCGCGGAGATCCCGTCGGCCCGCACGCGCGTCCAGAACGAGGTCGTCGGGTCGGACTTCGAGTACGTCCGCCACTGCGCGGGCACGCACGTCCACGTCGAGCAGCAGCCGGGGGTCGCGGTCGACCAGCACAACGCCTTCGTCGCGCTCGACCCGGCGCTGGCGCTGGTCAACTCCTCGCCGTACTTCCGGGGCCAGCGCCTCGCCGCCGGTGCCCGCTCGAAGCTCTACCGCTGGATGGCCTACGACGACATCCCCCACCAGGGCCGGCTGTGGCCGTACGTCGCCGACCGGGAGGAGTACACCCGGCGGCTGGAGCGGCGCTACGAGGACTTCGAGGCGGCGGCCATGGACGCCGGGGTCGACCGCCGCGCGGTCGCGAAACACTTCGACCCCGAGAGCGCCGTCTGGACGCCCGTCCAGTTCCGCGAGGCGTTCTCGACCGTCGAGTGGCGCTCGCCCGACGCCGCCCTCCCGAGCGACGTGGTCCGTCTGGCCGACCGGCTCGCGGCGCTGGTCGCCCGGCTGGACGCGGTCGAGGTGCGGATCGAGGGCGACCGCGGCCGGGTCGGCTCCGACGAGGTCGTCCTCCCGGAGTTCGACGCCGTCATCGGCTACGTCAACGACGCGATCCGGGACGGGCTCGACTCGGCGTCGCTCCGGGCGTACCTCGACCGGATGGGGTTCGACCGCTCCGCCTACGACCCGGTGGCCCACGAGATCGACGGCCGGGCGACCGTCTCGCCCGAGGCGGCCCGAGACATCCGGCTGGAACACGCCGACCGGCTCGCGGCCGACGTTCGCCGGGTCGGACCGCTCGTCAGCGACTGACCGGCCCGGCGCTCGCCCGCCGTCGTCGCCCGGCCCTTCTCCCCGCTCCGGCGCCGGACCGTCCGGCACGCTTTTTTGCCACCGTTCCGGAAGTGGGGGCATGAAGGAGGACCTGCTGGACATCGTCTGCTGTCCGCTGGACAAACACGACCTCGAACTCGACGCCACCGAGCGCGACGACGGCGAGATCATCGAGGGGACGCTCACCTGCACCGAGTGCGGCGAGGTCTACCCCATCGAGGACGGCATCCCGAACCTGCTGCCGCCGGACATGCGCGACGAGGCGCCGGCCTGACCCGTGCGGTCGCGGCTCGCCGCCGAGCGTCGCCAACGCCGGTCTGCCGGCGGAGCCGGCCTGAACCTTTTTCTATCGGCCGCGCCGACTGGGTGACGTGCCAGGGGATACGTTGCCCGTCCACGTCAACCGGGACTCCCTCCACGCGCTGGAGGTGCCCGACGCCTTCGAGACGGACGGGTCGTTCGATATCGCCGTGGTCAACCACGGCACGTCGGTCCACGTCCACCTCCACCTCGACGACGGGCTCTCGGAGATCGCGACGCTCGAGGCCAGCAACCACTTCGTCGACGGCGAGAGCCGGCGGACCGTCCACGTCAGCGTCGACGGCGAGGGCGAGACCACCGGGACCCTGAAGATCGCCTCCGCCTACGGCGCCGAGACCCGCTACGTCACCGTCCGGGTCACCGAACCCGAAGAGGAGGAGCGGACCGTCGAAGTCGACGAGTCGCTCTCCCAGCCCCAGCCGACCCAGCAGGACTCCGCCGGCGGGGACGGAGTGCTCGGTTCGGTCGCCGCCGGCCCCGAACTGGTCGTCCTCGCTCTCGGCGTCGTCGCCCTGGGCGTCGCCGCGGCCGTCGCGCTGGTCGTCGACGACACCGTCGTCGTCGCCGGCGCGCTCGCGGTGCTGGTCGGCGTCCTCGCAGCCGTCTACATCGCGCTCGCCGGCGAATAATACGGACCCCGCCGCGCGGCTACTCGCTCGCTTCCTCGTCTTCTTCCTGCTCGTCGGTGGACGACTCTTCGCCGTCGTCTCCGGTCTGTGCGTCCGCATCCTGGGCGTCCCCTTCCTCCGTCGGCTCGGTCGGGGTGCCCGAGAGGTTGCCCTCCTCGTCGAAGCGCTTGGCCCGGAGGAATCGCGCGCGATAGCGGTTGGCGCCGTCGCGCACGTCGGCCTCGCGGATCTCGTCGGCGCGGCCGTCCGCCACGGCATCGACGATCGCCTCGACCTGTTCCTTCTCGCTGGGCGTGAGTTCGAACTCGTAGGTGCGGGACTGCTCGCCCTCCAGTTTCGTCCACCGCCGGGCCGCGGAGATGACCAGCGAGCACGGTTCGCGGCAGGGGAACTCGCCGTCGCCGCCGTCCACGTCGAGGTCGGTCTCCTCGTCGTACTGCCACTCCCGGCGCTTGAGACACTGGGAGTCGACGCAGCAGGCCTCCGCGACCCAGTCGACGTGCTCGTGGCCCTCGCCGCGGTCCCAGGTGCTGACGACCCCGTAGATGCCGGTCTGACGGTCGATAGTCTCGCGCCAGTGGGACACGTCGAGGTCGCCCTGCCGCTCGCGGTGCCAGTTGGCGACCGTCGCCGGGTAGAAGTACTCGACGGCGGTGACCAGGTCGGCCGCATCCAGGTCGGGGAACCGCCAGCCGGTCCGCAGCGTGGGCGCGGTCTTCAGCGGGCGGTAGCGCTCGCGGTCGTCGTGTTTCGCGATCTCGCGGGCGTCCAGCGGGTCGTCGTGGTCGTCGAGGTCGGCGGGGTCGGCGTCGGCGTCGTCGACGTGTCGGAGGTCGTAGCGGCGACGGCCGGTTTCGTCGACGGTGGCGGTGATCCGTAGCTGGCCCCACTCGCGGGTGAGGCCCGCTTCGAGCGCGTCGTAGCGGTCGGGGACCCGCTCGTCGTCGGCGCGTTCGAGCCAGCGGAGGAAGGCCCACCGCTCGTCGGCCTGGGGCGCCTCGGCGTGCCAGAAGTACCAGTTGGTGACGTGGGCGGCGTAGTCGGCGGCGGCGTCGGCCAGGTCCTCGTCGTGGACGACCCGCTTTGACCCCTCGTCGGTGGCGAGGACGTACCCCTCGCCCTCCCGCTCCGCCGCGAACCCGTCGAACTCGATACCGTCCGCGGCGGCCTCGGCGACCGCCGCCACCTGTGCCGGGTCCACCTGCGCGTTCATACGCACAGCGAGGGACCGCGCCCGAATAAAGCCCTCCGTCTGGGGCGAACGCCGGTCACCGACGCGGCGTCCACAGCCCGTAGAGGATACAGCAGAGCCCGACGATAGTCGCCAGGTCGGCCGCCAGCGCGAACGCGGTGCGGACCGTCGACCGCAGCCCGGGCGCGAACGTCGCGACCGCGTCGAGGAGCGCGAACCCGCCGAACAGGACGCCGGGCGTCCAGAACGCGACGAGAAAGCCCGCGGCGACGAACAGCATCGGCAGGCTCTCGTTGCGGCGGTAGCCGCGGTAGGCGACGTAGCCGACGGCGAACCCGAGGACGGCGATGACAGCGGTCGTGATCCCGGGGATCAGGCCGCTCGCGGTCGCCGCGAAGTGCAGCGGTGCGGTCAGTCCGGCTCCGCCGGGGGGGATCGGTGCGCTCATTTCAGGTCCTCCACGAACTCGGTGAAGCGGTCGGCCATCCGCCCGGTGCGGCTGAGCCGTATCTCGAAGCCCTCGTCGGTGAGGTCGACGACGGCGCGGTCGAGCGTCGCGGTGTACACCTTGTAGTGGTGGCCGTCGTCGTCGACGCGGGTCTGTTCGGCGACCAGGTCCTGCTCGCGGAGCGTCTCCAGCCGGCGGTAGACGGTCGGTCCGGACACCGAGCACCGCTCGGCGAGCTCCTCCGCCGAGAGCGGTTCGGCGGCCGTGGCCTCGAGGATCGTCCGCGCGCAGTCGTCGCCGAGCAGCGACGCCACGGTGTCGATGTCGGTGTCCTCATCCACACGTGTCCACCGTCCTCCCGGAGTGTCAAGCCAGTGGCTCGACTTCATCCAGTGAAGCCGTGGCTACCTCCTTAACTGGTTCGGCGCGCTACGTTCGAGTGCAATGGTCGCAATCGACGAAACCACCCTCGGCCTCGCGTTCGCCGTCCTCGGCGTCGTGTTCTCGATAGCGTGGCTCGCGCTCGGCCTGTACGGCATCAACTCCCTCCGGGAGATCCGGTCGGCGCTCGCCGACGACGACGCCGAGGTCGACGGTTCGTAGCCACTCCGGACGTATCGCCCTCCAGTCACCGCTCGCCAGCGGAAACCGCCGGCGGGGACCGCGACAGATCCCGCGAGCGGACGGCCGTCGGACGGCGATCCGGTCGGCCGCTCAGTCGTCGGCCGGCTCCGCGCTCCCGGTTTCCGCCCGCACGCGCTCGACGGCGTCGGCCACGTCGGCGCCGGCGTCGGCCGCCCGTTCGAGCACCACGTCGGCCATCAGCGGCTCGGTCCCCACCGCCCCGGAGTACCAGATCCGGTGGCCGTCGACCTCGGCGGGGGTGTCCCAGCCCTCGCGGTAGTCGTCGGTCAGCCCCATGTCCTCGGGGATGTCCTCCTGGGTGTGGTAGCCGTCCGCGATGAACAGCGGGACGACGACGATGTCGTCGCTGTCGAAGAACTCCGTCACGTCGTCGACCTCGGGGTCCTCGTCCATGAACAGCGCCTCCACCTCGTCGAACCGGTCCATCCCGGCGATGCGGTCGGCGTGGTACTCGATGGCCTTCGCGGAGTTCTCGTTGCGCTCGGTGCCGTGGCCGACGACGGCGAGGCCGAACCCACCGTCCGAGAGGCTCCGACGAGCCTCCGAGTCTGACGACTCGGAGACCTCGCCCACGTCGGGGTCGCCGGTCACCGACTCCGCGCGGCGGACGATCACGTCGCTCATCGCCTCGTGGGTGCCGACCGGGCCGCAGTAGTGGACCGTCTTGTTCACGTCCGTCGCTTCGAGCGTCGCGTGCGTGGCGCTGGTGCCGTCCGAATCCCAGGCCTCGGGGTCCCAGTCGTCGAGGCGCAGTTCCCGCGGGATGACCTCCTCGGTGAAATACCCCTCCGAGACGAACAGGGGGACGACGTACACCTCGTCGCTCTCGACGGTCCGGAGGACCTCGCGGAAGGAGGGTTCCTCCTTCCAGAACCCCTCCCGGACCTCGTCGAAGGCGCCGGTGGCGCGGATGGTGTCGGCGTGGTCGAACGTCGGCGCGCTCGAGTCCGCGTTGAGGTGCGAGCCGTGGGCGACGATGACGAGCGCTTCCATACCCGCCGGTACGGACGAATCCCCCAAAGGGGTGTCGTTGGCCGTCGCCGACGGCCTCGACCGGAGCGACGGATTTCGACGCACCCAGGGATTTTTCGCACCCGGCGTCCATCCGGCGGGTATGACACTCGCCGCGGACACCCGCGAGGCCGTCCGGCGCCACCCGTTCCTGTACGACGCGCTCCGGGCGGGCGTGGTCAACTACACCGCCGCCGCCCGCTTTCTCGACGTGGACGGCGAGACCGACACCGGAAGAGCAAGCTCTTCCGAGCCCTCGGTCGCCGAGGCTCCCGAGGACGCGGTGGTCGCCGCACTGCGCCGGTTCGCCGACGACCTCCCCGACTACGAACGTCCGGGAGACGCCCCGCCGGTGAGCATGGAGAGCGGCCTCGGCGAGGGCGACCCCGCCGACGCCGTCCTCGCGGTGGGCGAACTCGCGCTCGTTCCGGACGCGGGGTCGCTGACGGCGATCACCGCCGGCGGCGCGGCCGACGCCGCGGCGCTCCGGCAGGTGCTCGGCCGGCTGGCGACCGCCGAGGTGGCCGTGGAGGCGGCCGCCGTCGGCGGCGGATCGCTGGTCGTGGTCGTCGGGCGCCGCGACGGCGCGGACGCGGTGCGGGCCGTCGAGGACGCGCTGGCGGTATAGGGTCTTCCTCGGATCGGACCGACAATTCAAGTCGGAAGGGGACCGATCCGGTAGTGATGGCCACACAGACGCACTGGATCGTCGACGACGAGGAGTCGGCCGTCCACGACGAACCGCACATCGCGGACAGTCGGATCACGGTGCGTGCGGTCCACGAGTGGGTCGAGAACGGCGACCTCGACCCGGAAGCAGTCGCCGATCGGCACAACCTCGACATAGCCGCGGTCTATCACGCGCTCGCGTACTACCACGAACACCCCGAGCGGATGCGCGAGGTCGAACGCGAGCGCGAGCGGACCGTCGAGGCGAACCGCGACCGTGCCGTCACCGGCCCCGACGACCTCGAATGACCGTCCCGGTGCTCGCCGACGAGAACGTCGACCACCGCGTCGTCCACCGGCTCGAACACTACGGGATCGACGTCGAACACGTCGATTTCGCGGCCGAACTGGAGAAGGGGTGCTCCGATAGCCGGATCGCCGAGTACTCCCGCGAAACCGGCCGGGTCGTGCTCACGAACGACGACGACTTCCTCAGGACGTTCGACAGCGGCGACCTCGCCGGTATCCTCTTTATCGAGGACGAGTCGCTGTCGCCGTCGAGTGTCGCGGACATCGTCAGCGAGATTCTCGGCGCCATAGACGACCCGCAGGGACGGGTGTTCTACGTGAGCGGGAACTGGCTCTGAACCTGGACGACGCGTTCGGGCGCCGGACCGTGCCACGGATCGACGCCCATCCGCCACCTTGAAACGCCGGGCCGCGTAGACTCGGGTAATGACGCTCCAGCTCTCGAACACGCTCACGGGCGAGCGGGAGGACTTCGAGCCGGTCGACGACGACGAGGTCACCCTCTATCTCTGCGGCCTGACGACCTCGGACCCGGCCCACGTCGGCCACGCCCGGACGTGGACCCACACCGACGTGGTCCACCGGTGGCTGGAGTACCTGGGCTACGACGTGCGCCACGTCGAGAACTTCACCGACGTGAACGAGAAGATCGTCGCCCGCGTCGGTGAGGTCGGCGACGACGAGGCCGAGGTCGCCCGCCACTACACCGAGTCGTTCATCGAGGACATGCGGGCGCTCAATCTCAAACGGGCCGACGTGTACCCCCGCGTCTCCGAGCACATCGACGAGATAATCGCGATGGTCGAGACGCTGGTCGAGGAGGGATACGCCTACGAGTCAAGCGGGTCGGTGTACTTCGACGTGACCGCCGACGACGACTACGGCAAGCTCTCGAACCAGGACCTCGACGAGTCGGAGGCCCAGGGCGACGAGGACGAACTCGCCGAGAAGCGCAACCCGGCCGACTTCGCGCTGTGGAAGGCCGGCGGCGTCGACCCCGAGGAGATAGCGGAGCACCAGCACGAGGGCGCAGCACCGCCCGAGGAGGCCGCCGGGCGCGCCCAGACCTGGGACTCCCCGTGGGGCGAGGGCCGGCCGGGCTGGCACATCGAGTGCTCGGCGATGTCGACGACCCACCTCGGCGAGACCTTCGACATCCACGTCGCGGGGTCGGATCTGGTCTTCCCGCACAACGAAAACGAGATCGCACAGAGCGAGTGCGCGACGGGCCGGGAGTTCTCGAAGTACTGGCTCCACACCGGGATGGTCCAGGTGGCCGACGAGAAGATGAGTTCGAGCCTGCAGAACTTCACGACCGCCCGGGCGGCCATCGAGGAGTTCGGCGTCGACGTACTCCGGACGTTCTTCGTCTCGACGGTGTACTCGGCGGACCCGACCTTCTCCGAGGAGACGCTGGCGGAGGCCGAGGAACGGTGGGAGCAACTGGAACGCGGCTACGAGCGCGCGGTCGAGGCCGCCGACGGCGTCGACGCCTACGCGAACGCCGCCGACCCGGCTCTGCGGGCGGCCGTCGAGTCGGCCCGCGCGGACTTCGAGACGGCGATGAACGACGACCTCAACACCCGCGAGGCGATGGCCGCCCTCCTCGAGTTGGCCTCGGCGGTCAACGCCCACGTCGACGACCGCGACCGCTACGACTTCCCGGGGCTCAAGCGGGCCATCGACGCCTTCGAGGAACTCGGCGGCGGCGTGTTCGGCCTCTCGTTCGGGACGGCCGACGGCGGCGAGGTGCGGGTCGCCGAGGACCTGGTCGAACTCGTGCTCGCCCTGCGCGAGCGGGAACGCGAGGCGGGCAACTACGAGCGGGCGGACGAACTGCGCGACCGCCTCGACGACATCGGCGTCGAGGTCGAGGACAGCGACGACGGGCCGACCTACCGCTTCGAGTAGCCCGCGTCGGCCGTGGTCCCCGGGCGGACCTCGCGCCGGCGGGTTTATCCCTCCCCGCGATAACGTCGGTCACATGATACGGTCACGCGAGGCGGGTATCGGCGTCGCGCTCGTGGTCCTGCTTGCGACGGCCGGCTGCATCGGCTTTCTCACCGGGAGCGAACCGCTCGGGTTCGCCGCGAACGCGACGGAGGTCGACGACGCGACGCTGGAGGAGACGGGGTATCGACTGGCCGACAGCGCGTCGCCCAACAGCACGCATAACGTCTCGGTGGCGGGGCAGACCCGGCAGGTGGTCGTCTCCAGCGAGCTCCGGCGGTACAACCGCACCGTCACGCTGGCCGAGGGCGTCGAGGGCGACTTCGCGCGGGTGACCGTCTTCACGTCGCCGGCGGCCTCGGTCGCGGGCACGTCGGTCAACCCCATCGGGTCGCTCTCGGACGAACGGCTCCTCCGCCGGTTCGTGGGCGCCTCGTCCGGGATGTCGGACGTGCAGTTCCAGTCTAATCGGTCGGTCGAGTTCCTCGGGGAGTCGCGGACGGTCTCCGAGTACACCGCCACCCAGCGGATGGGCGGCGTGGAGACGAACGCGACGATCCACCTCGCGACGGTCGAACACGACGGCGACTTCGTGACCGTCGTCGCCGTCCACCCCGAGGCGGTCGACGAGCGCTCGCGGGTCGACACGCTGCTGTCCGGGCTGCGCCACCCGCCCGAGTGAGGAGCCAGTCGCCGCCCGAACCGTTCTCGCTTCCTCTCGATTATCCGCCGCCGCCGGCGACGCCGCTACCGATCGCGGCGCCGCAGTCGGCGCAACCGACGACGTAGAACCGCTTGGAGGAGCGGAAGATGCCGGCCATCTTCGCGTCCATGTCGACGAACTCCACGTCCTCTTTCTCGACGAGTTCCGTCTCGCATTCAGGGCAGTGGACCATACACTCGGCCACTCCGCGGGGGTCGGTAAGTGTCTTGTCCCACTGGGGAACCCCGGCGGTGTCGGGCGCGACCGCGGACGACCGACCGGCAAGCGGACGAACGACGGACGAACGGCGGCAGTCGGCATACGCTTTTGTCGCTCGCGGCCATCGGAGGGGGACATGAGAGCGGCGCTCCCGATCGGACTCGCGCTCACCGCGGTCGGGACCGTCGGGTACGCGGTGGGGGTCGCCGCGCCCTACCCCGGGCGGTCGCTGTCCGTGACCGCCGTGATGGTGGGGGTTACGCTCGCGGCCATCGGCCGGTCGAAGCCGCCGGAGGGGGAGCCGTGACGGCGGCGCTCGTCTACCGCGCCGAGGCGGTCACCGAGTACGACGACCTCGCCGCGGCCCGCGCCGCGCAGGGCACGACCTGGGTCCACGTCGCGGACGCCGACCGCGCCGAGATGGACCGGGTCGCGGAGGCCTTCGACATCCACCCGCTGTCCGTCGAGGACGTCTGCAAGGGCGTCCGCCCCAAGACCGAGGAGTACGACGACTACACGCTCGTCGTCGTCAAGCGCGCCACCCTCCGCGGCGGCGAGACCACCTTCGACGAGGAGATCCGGGACGTGCCCGTCGGCGTCTTCGTCGGCGACGACTGGCTGGTCACGCTCTCCCCCGGCCCGGTCGATCCGGTCGACAGGGTTCGGCAGGCCGTCCGCTCGGGTGACGAGCGGCTCCTCCACCGCGGCGCCGACTTCACCGCCTACCGGGTCATCGAGGTTGTCGTCGACGAGTACTTCACCCTGCTCGACGAGATCGAGGACGACATCGAGGCCGTCGAGGAGGCGGTCACCACCTCCACCGACATCGAGACGCTCGAAGCAATCAACAGCGTCCGACGGGAACTGCTTTCGTTCCGGAAACTCGCCTGGCCCACCCGCGAGGCCGTCGGCGTCCTCGCCCGGGGCGACCCCGCCCAGGTCGACGAGGAGACGGAGAAGTACTTCCGCGACGTGTACGACCACCTCGTCCAGCTGGTCGACCTCACCGAGACCTACCGCGACCTGGCCTCCGGCGCGCGGGACATCTACCTCAACACCCTCTCGCAGTCCACCAACGAGGTGATGAAGGTGCTCACCGTCGTCGCGACCATCTTCATCCCGCTCACGTTCGTCGTCGGCGTCTACGGCATGAACTTCGCCGACAGCCCCTACAACATGCCGGAACTCGCCTGGCCCTACGCCTACCCCGCCGTCATGGTCGGAATGTTGCTGGTCGCGCTCGTCATGCTCTCCTATTTCCGCGGCCAGGATTACATCTGAGCCTCTGTGACGGTCCGCCGTGGCGCGCGCTGTCGCGCGCTTTCATGCGCGCGACCGTAGCCGCGCGAGGGATTCGCGACTCGCGTGTCGCGAATCGGCTGGGGAGGCTCGTGGCCGTCTGCGGTGCTGTGCGGGGCGGTCTGCGGTGCGGTCCTGGCGGACTGAAAGGGCGAGGCGCGCTCGCGCTTGCTTGGTCGCCTGAGCGGGCACTATCCGCGCGGGCGGTGCCGAGAGCGCGGATATCCCGTCTCAGCGACCGCGAGCGCGCCGAGGGCTTTCAGCGCTTACTGTCGAGTGCGGTCGATCCAACTCCTGGCGAGCGCGCCGAGGGCTTTCAGCGCTCACCGTCGAGTGCGGTCGATCCAACTCCTGGCGAGCGCGCCGAGGGCTTTCATCATCTGCTGTCCCCTGCGGAAGACGCGACAGCTAGCGCCGAACTCGTGGCCTCGAAACCAGGTCACGAACTAGCCGCTCAAACACCCAGAATCAACGGAACCAACAACACACCCATCAACGAAGCGCGGCGAGCGCCGAACTTCACGGGGACCAGCCCGACCACCGTCGAGGCCCCGAACACGCCGACGCCCAGCGGACCGGTCAACACGGCGATCACGACCACGACGAGACACAACACGCTCACAGAGAGCCGCGTGTAGTCGGCTCGACCCACCAGCCGCAGATACCCGTCACCCAGCGTGACCACGAGCACGAACCCGCAGGCCGCGGCGGCGAGGACGCTCCCGAGCAACAGGGGGAGGTTGAGCGGCACGCCGGCCTCGTCCATCGCGACCATGACGCCGGTCCGGGGCGTCCCGAGCGCGATCAGCGCCAGGAGCGCGAAGATAGTATTCGCGGTGTTCACGCCGCTGGTCGTGACGATAAACCCGCGCGCACCGTCGGGCTCGCGCTCCGCGCCGATCCCGCCACCGCCGGGGACGGCGAGCAACGCGACCGTCGCGGCGATGGCGCTCGACACGCCCGGGACGTACCCGACGACCGCGCCGGAGAGGGTCCCCGCGAGCGCGAACCCCGTGACGGCGCGCCGGGAGGTCGTCACCGCGGGGTCGTCCTGCGGGGGGACGCCCTCGCCGGTCAGCGCGTCCAGCAGGACCGGCGCGCCGAACAGCCCGGTGAAGATGGGCGCGAGCATCCCGCCCGAGTCGACCAGTCCGCCCGGAGGGAGGTCCAGCGCGACCGCGCCCAGCCCGCCGCTGGCCGCGACCGACAGCACGGCGCCCACCCGCCCGAGGTTCGTCGACTCGGTGGCGACGAGGACGAGGACGACACCGCCCAGGAGGATCGAGAGGTGCGCCCGTAGCGTCGGGTAGATGGCCGTCATCGCCCGGGTCATCGGGACCGCAAGGGGGACCGCGAGCACGACGGCGCCGGCGCTCCCGAGCGCGGACAGCCGGAGCGCCTCGCGACCCCGACCGGCCAGGACCAGCCGGTGGCCGGGCAGCGCCGAGCTGGCCATCGCCGGATCGGGCACCCCCAGCGCGAGCGCCGGCACCACGTCGAGGAAGGTGTGGACCGTCCCGGCGGCCAGCATCGCCGCGCCGACGTAGCGGACCGGCCCCGGGATCGCCGGCGCGACCCCGGCGAGCAGCAGCGCGAACGTGTTGGCGTGGATCCCCGGCGTCAGCCCGCTGACGGTCCCCAGCGCGACCCCGCCGGCCACGAACCCGCAGAACAACATCGTCGCAGACGGGTCGACGGCCAGCCCGAGGCCCAGTGGCTCCATCGCGCCGGAGTGGTCCCGGGATGGCGGATAAACTCTCGGTGACCGAGCTGCGGTCGCCGGTCGCCCGGCAGTACCGTCCGCCGAACCCGGCCGGTTGCCGAGCTGATACTTATGGCTTTCGTCGAGTTTCCCGCTGGACACACCTGGACGGGGGGCCTTTTGCGTGGGTGTCGTCGGTCGAACCACCGATGACGCCCTCCACGCGCGACGGACCGACCGACGAACCCACCGAGGAACCGACTGCCGACGGACCGACGGCCGACGGGTCCGCCGCCGGGTCGGCGAACAGCGACCGCTCGACCGGGCGACGGGCCGGCGACGCCATCTTCCGGAGCGATCTGGGCCGTGCGGGCCGATCGACGGGGACCGAGGCCGTCGACCGAGGCCCAGAATCGGGCGACGGCCCCCGCGTCCGGGTCGACGGCGTCGGCAAGCGCTACGGCGACCAGTGGGCGCTCCGGGACGTGACTCTCGACCTCGACGCGGGGGTCCTGGGCCTGCTCGGTCCCAACGGCGCGGGCAAGTCGACGCTGATGGGGATCCTGACGACGTTCACCGCACCGACCGAGGGCACGGTCACCGTCGACGGGGTCGACGCGAGCGAGGACCCCACGGCGGTCCGCTCGCGGCTGGGGTATCTCCCCCAGGAGTTCGGCGTCTACCCCGACCTCACGGCCCGGGAGTTCCTCGAATACCTCGGGGCGCTCCGGGGGCTCAACCGCGCGACCGCCCGCGAGCGCGCGGCCGACCTGCTTTCGGTCGTGAACCTCGCCAATGCCGCCGACCGGCGGCTCGACACGTTCTCGGGGGGGATGGTCCAGCGCGTCGGGGTCGCGCAGGCGCTGCTCTCGGACCCGGACGTGCTGGTCGTCGACGAGCCCACGGTCGGCCTCGACCCGACCGAGCGGGCGCGCTGCCGGAACGTGCTCGCGGACCTCGCGCGCGACCGCGTGGTCGTCCTCTCGACGCACATCGTCTCCGACGTGGAGGCCACCGCCAGCGAGGTGGCCGTCCTCGTCGGCGGGCGACTCCGGGCGCACACCGACCCCGAGACGCTGATCGAAACCGTCGAGGGTCGGGTCTGGGAGTGCGTCGTCGGCGACGGTGCGACCCTGGCTCCGGATCACCTCGTCACGAACACGGCCCGCCGCAGCGACGGCCGCCACGTGCGCGTCGTCGCCGACGACCCGCCGACCGACGACGCCGCGCCCGCCGACCCGACGCTCGAAGACGCATACCTCGCGCTGCTGGAGGACGGCGACTCGGACGGGGGTGAGCGACCGTGAGCGAGCGTCCGGCCGAGGCCACCCCGCATCGACCGAACGGCGACGGGGCAGCTACCGACGGTACCGCGCGGGTCCCGACCGACGGCTCCCGGCTCGACGCCGTCCTCGCGATCGCCCGGTCGGACCTGCGCCGGCGGTCGCGCTCCCCGAAGTACCTCGCCGTGGCGCTGCTCGTGGCGTATCTCGCGGGGAGCGTCACGGCCGGCGACGTGCGGCTGTTCGTCGGCGGCGGCTACACCGGCCGGCCGACAGCCGCGTGGTTCGGCGCCTTCGCAGCCGTCGTCGCCACGACGCTACTCGTCTTCGGCGGCTTCTCGCTGGTCCGCGGCCCGATCACCCGCGACCGCGACGAGGGGATCGCCCCGCTGGTCGCCACCTCGCCGGTCGGCGACGCGACCTACCTCCTCGGCCGCTGGCTCGGCTACTTCGCCGTCCTCGCTACCGTCACCGCCGCGCTCGCGCTGGCGACCGTCGCCGGATTCCTGCTCCACGGCGTCGGCCCCCTCGCCCTCTGGGACCTGGTCGCCCCGTTCGGCCTGATCACCCTGCCGACGATGGCGCTCGTCGCCGCCGTCGCCGTCTGCTTCGAGGCGGTCGCGCCGCTCGCCCGGACGCTCGGCGCGGCGGTCTACGTCTTCGGGGTGCTGATGGCGATGTCCGTCACCGCCGTCGCGCCGGTGCCCGTCTTCGATTTCCTGGGTATCGTCGTCGTCCGCGACAGTATACTCGCGGACCTCCCCGTCGACGTGTCCGGCCTCGAACGGCTCACCTTCCGGATCGCGCCGCCCGAGCAGGCGACGACGTTCGCCTACCACGGCATGGACTGGGGCCTCGTCGAACTCGGCTCCAGACTTCCGATGCTCGCGGCCGCGGCACTGACCCTCGGCGCCGCGACGCTCGCGTTCGACCGCTTCCGGGCCGACGCCGGACTGGCGAGTCGACTCCCGAACCCGCTCGCCTCGGTCCGGGGCGACTCGTCCGCCGAATCCGGGGACGACACCGCCGCTCGGCCGGCCAGCGCCGACGCCTCTGCCACCGGGGATCCCGACACCACCGGCGACGCCGCAGGGGCGGCGCTCGACCGACTCGGCGGGGTCGATCCGGCGACGCCGCGGTTCCTCGACCCGCGCGTCGCCCTCGCGGAGCTCCGCCTCGCCCTCCGCGGGCACCGCAAACTGTGGTACCTCGCCGTCGTCGCCGCGCTCGCCGTTCAGATGGCCGCGCCGCTCGACACCGCCCGCGAACTGGTCGCCCCGCTGGCCCTGCTGCTCCCGCTTTCGGTGTGGTCCGGTCTCGGCGTCCGCGAGCGGCGCCACCGCACAGAGGCGCTCGTGTTCACTGCGCCCCGCCCGGCGGGGCAGACCGTCGCGGTCTGGGTCGGCGGCGTCACCGTCGGCCTCCTCGCCGTCGCCGGCTACGCCCTCCGGATCGGTCTCGCCGGCGATATCGCCGCAATCGCCGCCCTCGTCGCCGGACTCGCGGCCGCCCCCGCGCTCGCGCTCGCCGCCGGCGCCTGGCTCGGCAGCGCCCGCGCGTTCGACACCGTCTACCTGCTGGCGTGGTATCTCGGCCCGCTCCAGGCGGTCGCGCCGCTGGACTTCGTCGGCGCCACCGCGACCGACCCCGCGCGGACGGCCGCCTACGCGGCGCTCGCGGCCTGCTGTCTCGCAGCCGCCGTGGTCGGCCGGCGCCGTCCCTGAGCGGCCGGCGCCGTCCCGCTGCGATCCGCGCTCAGTCGACACGACCGCGGGCGCAGCGGCTGGCCGGCGGAATAAATGGAAGGAAGGTGTGTCGGTCGTCGAGGTCAGCCGAACAGCTCGCCGAGGCCCTCACCGCTGGCCTCTTCGTCGTCGTCATCGTCGTCGTCGCCGCCCTCGTCGGCTTCGGCTTCCTCGGCCTCGTCGTCGTCGCCGCCCTCGTCGGCGGACTCGTCGGCGCCGCCGGCGCCGCCCGCGGCCCCGCCGGTCGCGGCGGGGACTGCGGCGGCCTGCTCGACGGCGTCGTCGATGTCGACGTCTTCGAGCGCCGCGACCAAGGCCTTGACGCGGGACTCCTCCACGTCGACGCCCGCGGCCTCGAGCACGTCGGTCAGGTTCTCTTCGTTGATCTCTGCGTCCGTCTCGTTCAGGATGAGTGCTGCGTAAACGTATTCCATTGTCAGAACATGGCTCCCATGGCGTCGCCGACGTCCTCGTCGTCGTCATCGTCCTCGTCGGCCTCCTCGGCCTCGGCTTCCTCGTCGTCGGACTCGTCGGCGCCGTCGTCGGTTTCGGTCTGGTCGTCGGTCGATTCGGCTGCGGCGGGCTCGTCGACGTCCTGCAGGTCCTCGGGCAGGGCCTCGGGGTCGTCGACCTGCGCCGCCAGGGCCCGCACCTGCGCGTCGGCCTTCGAGACGAGGTCGTCCATGACCCCGGGACTCTCGATGGCGCCCTGCAGGGCGAGGCTCTTGGCGTCGCCGCGGCCCTTCTGGAGGAGGGTCGCGGCGGTGCGGTCCGTCGGGAACACCGCGTTGACCGAGAGGTTGCGACCGCGGGCGGCCGCCGCCTCGATGTCGGCGCGGTACTCCTCCACGTCGAGTTCGAGCTCCGCGGGCTCGAACAGCACGCCGTCGGCGTGGACGGCGCGCAGGTCCAGCCCGACCTCCTTCGGCTCGATGCCGAGCTCGTTGAGGACGTTGGCGAGGTCGTTCGAGACCTCCTCGCCCGCGTCGAGCACGGTCGAGTCCGAGAGCACCTGGATCGACCCGTCCTGGATGCGGGCGTCCGCGCCGACCTGCTGGAGGTCGCCGACGAACGGTCCGGGGTCGATGCCCGTGTCGCCCTCCGGGATGACGATGTCGTTGGGGGCGACCTCGCCGGCGTTGATCGGCGCCGGCGTCTTCGAGGCCTCCAGCTGCTGGTAGAGCCCGAAGGGGTTCTCGTTGGTGCCGATGAGGCCGACCTGGCCCGACACGTAGCCGGTCAGGTCCTCGAGGCCGTCGTCGACCTCCTCGAGCGCGCGCTCGATGAGCGTGTTGCGCGAGACGCGCAGTTCGGCCGTCCCGTACAGGTCCCGGCGCATGTCCTGGAGCTGTCGGGAGGGGATGCCGGTGATGTCGACGATGCCGACGCTGTCGTAGGACTCGATCATCTCGACGACGTCGGCGACCTCCTCCTGCTTCCACTGCGGGATGGTCTCGGTCTTGCGTTCGGCGCTCATATCAGGCGACCTCCACTGCCGGCCCCATCGTCGTCTTCACGTAGATGGAGTCGATGTTGAGCGGACCCTTCTCTAAGTCTGCGTGCAGGCGCCGGAGGATGACGTCGATGTTGTCGCCGATGTCCTCGGCGTCCATGTCCTCCGCGCCGACGCGGGTGTGGAAGGTGCGCCGGTCGCCGCTCCGGATGGTGACGGAGTTTTTCAGCCGCTCGACCATCTCCACCACGTCGTCGTCCGGCGCGATGGGGTCGGGCATCTTCCCCCGCGGACCGAGCACGGTCCCCAGGTAGCGGCCGATGTCCTGCATCAGCGACTCCTCCGCGAGGAAGAAGTCGGTCTCGTCGGCCAGGTCCTTGGCCTCGTTGTCGTTGTCGCCCAGGTCGGCGAGATCGTCGCTGTCGAGGACCTCTTCGGCGACGTCCTCGGCGCGCAGGGCGGTCTCGCCCTCCGCGAACACGACGATCTGGGTCTCCTGTCCGGTGCCGGACGGGAGGACCACGTCCTGGTCGACGCGGTTCGACGGATCGTCTAGGTCGATGTCGCGCAAGTTGATCGCGAGGTCGACCGTCTCCCGGAAGTTCCGGGGCGGACTGTCCTCGAGTGCGCGAGAAACTGCGTTCTCTATTTCCTGATCTGCCATTGTTCACCTCCGTAGTGCGCCAGCGGCTCCTACGGGTCAGTGAAACAGGCGAAGCCTGTCTCGTCTCGGCGAACGCCGATGCGACACTTAAACCCGTCGAACGCGCCCCACAGCGTCACGCGTTGCCATTCGGTGGCCGGCGAATCGACGGCGCGGTCGAACAGTCCGCCGTCGAGCGGTCGGCGGCGGGGACACCTCTGCCGTTTGACGGTCGCTACAGATCAGTTACTGACGGTTACTGACCGGATAATCCGATCCTATACTCCATCTATGTGGTTTCAAAAGGAATAACGACCGACAGGACTAAATATTAATGATAGGTATCACCGATCATGTCCCGTGATAGCACGGATGTCACGAAGATCCGGGCGGGCAGAGGCGTCTCGCGTCGGCAGGTGATGAAGCAGGTCGGTGCGGCCGCCGCGGCGGCCGGACTCGGCGGACTCGCCGGATGTACGCAGGACGGGAACGGCACGACGGAGCCGGGCGGCGGCGGTGCAACCGGAACCGACGGCGACGGGGGGGACGGCGGCGGATCCGACGGAGCGCCCGACTACCAACTCGTCGAGCTGAACCCGCCGCCCACCTCGCTGGATTTCTCGTCGGAGCCGGGGGCGCGACAGATCACGATGGTCACCCACGACGCCAGCACGTCCTTCTTCGACCCGACGATCGGCGGGCTCCACGACGCGGCCAGCCAGCTGGGGTGGGAGGCCACGTTCACCGGTCCCTCGGGCGGGTTCAGCGTGCAGGAGCAGGTCAACATCCTCAACTCCGTCGTCGACTCCGGCCCGGACGTCATCGCGACGACGATCGCCGACCCGGCGGCCTACGACGACGTGATCAACCGGGCGCTGGAGAACGACATCCCGGTGGTGACCTACAACACGCTGGCGCTCGACCGCGAACAGATGCGCGAGAAGTACGGCCGTGCGCTGGCCTACACCGGCCAGGACCAGGTCGCCGCGGGGTACGTCTGCGGGCTCTCCATGCTCGACAAGCTCCCCGACGACGCCTCGCGAGTGACACCCGGCCTCTCGGACCCCGGCCACAGCGCGCTGTCGGCCCGCGCCGACGGGATGGAGATGGCCGTCCGGCAGAACTCCGACATCGAGGTGACCGACCGACTCAACTACACGGGCGACTCCAACGAGGGCGTCTCCCGGATCGAGAACCACCTCACCGCGAACCCCGACCTGGACGGGATCATGGGCGCCGACGCGTTCACCTGGTTCATCGGCAACGCCATCGAGAACCAGGACATGGCCGACGAGGTGGTCGGCGGCGGCTTCGACCTGACCGCCCAGACGCTGGAACACATCAACAGCGGCAACCTCGATTACACGACCGGGCAGGACCCCTACAGCCAGGGATACGTCCCGACGATGCAGATGTTCGCCTACGTGGACCGGGGGATGCCCCCGAAGGACTACCCGACGGGTGCCGAGGTCATCGACGAGTCGAACATCGAGTTCGCCCGGGAACGGTCGGGCGGCTGGGGGCAGCTCCGCGAGTACCACGGCGCCTGACCGCATCCCGCCGAAACCGGGATTTTCCAGCGATGGCCCAACAGGATCCGATACTCTACACGGAAGAACTCACGAAACGGTTCGGGAACATCCACGCCGTCGAGGACGTGGACTTCGAGGTGCGGGAGGGGGAGGTCATGGCGCTGGTGGGCGACAACGGCGCCGGCAAGTCGACGCTCATCAAGATGCTCTGTGGCGTCCACGAGCCGACCGGCGGGCAGATCTTCGTCGGCGGCGAGGAGGTGTCATTCGACGACTACAACGACGCCCGCGCGAAGGGCATCGAGACCGTCTACCAGGAACTGGCGCTGGCGCCCAACCAGACGGTGGCCGCGAACGTCTTCCTCGGCCACGAACCGACCAGGATGGGGCGGCTCGGCCGCTGGCTCAACCTCGTCGACGAGGAGCGGATGGTCGAGGAGGCGAAGACGAACCTCGACCGGGTGAAGATCCCCGTCGACCCCGAGGCGAAGGTCAAGAACACCTCCGGCGGCCAGCAGCAGGCGGTCGCCATCGCCCGCGCGCTCCAGTCGGACCCGGACATCCTCATCATGGACGAGCCGACGAGCGCGCTGTCGATCGAGGGGGCGCGCAACGTCCTCCGAGTGATCGACGACCTGCGCGAGCAGGGGCTGACCATCATCCTCATCAGTCACAACATCCGCCACGTCCTGGGTATCGCGGACCGGATCTCCGTCCTGGCCCAGGGCCGGCTGATGGGCGTCCGCGAGGCGGCCGACGCGACGCGCAACGAGATCATCGCGCTGATGATGGGCGCCGAGGACGAGTCCGAGTTCGAGGAGTTCGACCTCTCGCGGACCGCCGACGAGGAGGGGACCACCGCATGAGCGACGCGCGCGACGCCCCGTCGGACCGGTCCGGCGCCGACCCCGATGCTCCGACGGTCGCCACCGACGGCGGAACCGCCGACAGCGGCGACGCCCGGGCGGTGAGTCGGACCGGTGGCTCCGTCCTGGAGCGGCTGGGCGCCCGCCGGGAGGTCGGCGTCCTGATCGGCTTTCTCGTCCTGTACGGGCTGATCGCCGTCACGCAACCGGACATCTTCTTCGACTTCGACAGCGTCGAGACGCTCTTCGTCAACTGGGACCAGATGTCCGGGATCACCTCGCGGCTGTTCCGGTCGGTCGCGCCCTACATCATCATCGGCATCGGGATGAGCTACCTCATCATCGGCGGGGAGTTCGACCTGTCGGTCGGGTCGATGTACGCCGTCGGCGGCATCACCTTCGCGATGTTCATGAACGACTACAACCTCACCGTCCTCGCCGCCCTCGCCGCGGTGCTCGTGGTCGGCGGCGTCGTGGGGCTGGCAAACGGCGTCATCGTCACGAAGGCCGGCGTGCCGTCGCTGATCACGACCATCGGCATGATGAGCGTCCTCCGCGGGATCGCCTACTACTTCACGCCCGCCGGGTCCAGACAGACGCCGGACCTGCCGCTGATCGACGTGTTCGGCGGGAGCGTCGTCGTCAGGGGACTGGAGATCCAGAACCAGATCTTCTGGGCGATCGGCCTGACGGTCGTCTTCGGCTTCCTGCTGCAGAAGACCCGCTTCGGCTACCACGTCTACGCCACCGGCGACGACCAGGAGGCCGCCGAGATGGCCGGCATCGACACCGACCGGGTCAAGATCCTCAACTTCGTGCTGACGGCCGTCCTCGCGTCGTTCGCCGGCGTCGTCGCCATCTCCTACTTCGGGTCGATGTTCGGCTCGGCCGGCATCGGCTTCGAGCTGCTCGTCATCGCGGCCGTCGTCATCGGCGGGACCAACCTCTTCGGCGGCGAGGGCACGCTGCTCGGGATGTTCCTCGGCTCGCTGGTCATCGGCGTCATCCCCGTCCTGCTGGTCCTGAACGGGATGCCCGTCGAGCTACAGGAGTTCCTCACCGGCGTCGTCATCATCGTCGCCGTCCTCCTGGACATCCTCATCCGCCGCTGACGGCCGGCGCGTCCCGCCGGTCGCTGTTCGTCTCCCGGCGTCCGGGACGGCGCTCCCGCGGAGACACCGCAAAACTCGCTTCGTTCGGCCTGCGAGTCTCTGCTTCCTCGGCGCGGCTTACGCCGCCGCTTCCTCGGCAAATACGTCGTCGTACTCGCCCTCGTCGATGCGCTCCTTGAACTCGCGGGGGTTGTTGCCCTCGATCGTGACGCCCAGCGAGGTGCAGGTGCCGACGACCTCCTTCGCGGCGTTCTTCAGGTCGTAGGCGAGCAGGTCGGGGTGTTTCTGCTCGGCGATCTGCTTGACCTGGTCGACCGAGAGGTCGGCGACGAAGGTCTCCTGGGGTTCGCCGCTGCCCGTCTCGAAGCCGGCCTCGTCTTTGATCAGCTCGGCCGTCGGCGGGACGCCGACCTCGATCTCGAAGCTCCCGTCGTCGTCGTACTCGACGGTGACGGGGACCTCGGTGCCGTCGAAGGCCTCGGTCTGGTCGTTGATCTCCTGGACGACTGCCTGCACGTCCACGGGCGTCGGGCCCAGCTCCGGCCCCAGCGGCGGGCCAGGGTCGGCCTGCCCGCCCGGGACGAGCACTTCGATAGTTCCAGCCATACACGACGAAACCGGCGGGGCGGGTTTAAGAATTGCTTTTCCCGGACGGCCCGTGGGGGAACGACACATATTGGGTACGATACCCAAGCCCACGCCCCCACAACATCGGCCCGATGTCACGCGCCGCCCGCCCCGATCCGAACCCAACCCCGCCCCCGGCGGTTGCCCGAGTCCTCCGGAGAGCGGCCCGTTCAGAATTGTACTTACTACAATAACAACTCAACAGTATCTATTTACGTTAGTAGGACAAAGGATCGGATGCGAACCACGGGTCGGCGGCGACACGCCGTCGGTCCGGACACACAATGACAAGCACGAACCAGCGAGTCACGGGCCGTCACGTCCAGCCCGTCGAACGCACGGACGAGGAGACCGACCCCGAGGCCGAACCGGAGCGCGAGCGCGACGAGTGTCCGGAGTGCGGCGCGTCGGGGGTCACCGACGAGAAGCGGGGGGAGACGGTCTGCCAGGAGTGCGGTGTCGTGCTGGAGGAGGGCGTCGTCGACCGCGGGCCGGAGTGGCGGTCGTTCGACGCCCGCGACAAGGCCGAGAAGAGCCGCGTCGGCTCGCCGACGACGGAGATGCTCCACGACAGGGGGCTGTCGTCGGTCATCGACTGGCAGAACAAGGACGCCCACGGACAGACCCTCTCGGCGAAGAAGCGCGAGCAGATGTCCCGGCTGCGCACCTGGGACGAGCGGTTCCGCTCCCGGAGCGCCCAGGACCGCAATCTCAAACAAGCGCTCGGCGAGATCGACCGGATGGCGAGCGCGCTTGGCATCCCGAAGGACGCCCGCGAGACCGCCTCGGTCATCTACCGCCGGGCGCTCGACGAGGAGCTCATCCCCGGCCGGTCCATCGAGGCGATGGCCACCGGGTCGCTGTACGCCGGCGCCCGCCAGGCGGGCGTCCCGCGGACGCTCGACGAACTCGAAACTGTGAGCCGGGTCGACCGCAAGGAGTTCGCGCGCGCGTACAGGTACATCGCCCGCGAGCTCGAACTCGCGATGGAGCCGACCGACCCCGAGCAGTACGTCCCGCGGCTGGTCTCGGATCTGGACCTGCCCGAGGAGACCAAACAGCGGGCGGTCGAACTTCTGGAGGCCGGCAAGCGCGAGGCGGTCCACTCCGGGAAGAACCCGGTCGGCCTCGCCGCGGCGGCCATCTACGCGGCCGGCCGGCTCACCAACGTCGACGTGACCCAGCACGAGGTCGCCGACGCCGCCGACGTGTCGGCGGTGACCATCCGCGACCGCTACACGGAACTGCTCGACGCCGACGACCAGGCCGCCTGAGGTGACGACCGTGCCGACAGGCGCCCGAGTCGAGGCCGCCCGCCACCCCGGCCGTCCGCCAGTCGGCGGTCGGCCCACGGCGCGGCGTCGCGAACGACCACCGTTATACCCTCGAGCGGGCAATGTCCTCTGAGAGAACCCGCATGTCCAACGACGAGTCCGCCGTCGGTCCCGACGGAGACGACCTGGTCGCCGAGACCGCGTCGCTGCTGGAGACGTTCGGGCTGACGAGCTACGAGGCGAAGTGTTTCGTCGCGCTGACCCGGATCGGCCACGGCACCGCCCGCGAGATCGCCGAGGTCGCCGACGTGCCCCGGCCGCGGGTCTACGACAGCGTCGAGTCGCTGGCCGAGCGCGGACTCGCCGACGTACAGGACGCACAGCCGCGCCGCTTTCGCGCGCCCGAACCCCGCGACGCCGTCGAGACAATCCGCCGCGAGTACGGCGAGCGCCTCGACCGCTTGGAGGGACTACTCCCCCGGCTCCAGTCGCCGGAACCCCGCGAGGAGCGGGCCGGCGTCTGGGTCGTCGAGGGCGACGACGCCGTCAGCGACCGGCTGGCCGCGCTGGCCGACGACGCCGGCGAGGAACTGCTCGTCGTCGTCGCCGTCGAGAGCCTGCTGACCGAGGAGGTCCGCGCGGCGCTGGCCGAGGCGACCGATCGCGGCGTCGATATCACCGTGGGCTCGCCGAGTCCCGAGATCCGCTCGGCCGTCGCCGACGCCGCGCCCGACGCCGCCGTCGTCGAGACCTGGACCTGGTGGGAGGACTACCCCATCCGCGCCGGCGAGATAAGCTCGATCCTCATGGCCGACGGGCGCGAGCTGATCGTCAGCTCCGACCTGGAGACCGACCTCCCGGGCGTCGACCGCCACAGCGCCGTCTGGACCGACGACGAACGGGCCCCACTCGTCGGGCTGATGCGACCGCTGCTCGCCGAAGCGATCCGCTCGGGGCCGTCCGCTCGCGGGTCGGCGTAGCTCCGGCGAGAATCCGATACCGTCGAGAGCCGACCGCTGTTTCGCGCCCGGTATCGCCGTCAGGCGACGGAGATGCCGTTTCGCGCGAGGAAGTCGCTGGCGCTCTTTATCTCGACCGGACTGCCGATGATCCGTACCCGACACTCCTCCCGTCGGATGGTGACGGTGAACTGCCGTTCGAGGTCCTCGCGCAGCCCCTCGATGGCGTCCGCTGGCAGGAGGATCTCCGTACTGTCACGGAGTCGGGCCGGATCGGACATGGTCGAACCCATCGGCGCTCGTCGTATTAGTGTATCGAAGTGTGATTCGTTCCGGACGGGGAACACGTCCGGCGGCGCCGCCGGTCGAGCGTCGGCCGCCGTCGAAACCCGGCGCGGTCGCGGGTCCGGTGGCTCGGTCGCGACCGGGGCGGAGGAACACCTTTTTCGGTACCGGTTGCCGACCCACAGGTAATGGGGCTCGAAGAGGAGATCCGCGAGATCGAAGAGGAGATCGCCGAGACGCCCTACAACAAGTCGACCGAGGAGCACATCGGTCGGCTGAAGGCCAAGCTCGCGGAGAAGAAGGAGAAGCTCGAGAACCAGACCTCGGCCGGCGGCGGCGGGGGCTACGCCGTCGAGAAGACCGGCGACGCCACCGTCGCCCTGGTCGGCTTCCCCAGCGTCGGCAAGTCGACGCTGCTGAACGCCCTCACCAACGCCGAGAGCGAGGTCGGCTCCTACGAGTTCACCACCCTCGACGTCAACCCCGGGATGTTGCAGTACAACGACGCCAACATCCAGATCCTGGACGTGCCCGGGCTCATCGAGGGCGCCGCCGAGGGCCGGGGCGGCGGTCAGGCCGTCCTCTCGGTCGTCCGGACCGCCGACCTGGTCGTGTTCGTCCTCTCGGTGTTCGAGATCGACCAGTACCAGCGCCTCTACGACGAACTGTACAACAACAAGGTGCGACTCGACACCGAACCCCCCAACGTCTCCGTCCGGAAGAAGCACAAGGACGGCATCAGCGTCACCTCCAGCGTCGACCTGGATCTGGACGAGCAGACCATCAAGAGCGTCCTGCGCGAGCGCGGGTACGTCAACGCCAACGTCAACATCGGCGAACAGGTCGACATCGACCGCCTCCTCGACGGCGTGATGGACAACCGCGAGTACCTGCCCTCGCTCGTGACGGTCAACAAGGCCGACCTCATCGAGCCCGACTACCTCGACACCGTCCACGAGCAGCTGCGCGAGTACGACATCGACCCCGAGGAGGCGATCTTCATCAGCGCCGAGGAGGGGAAGGGCCTCGACGCGCTCAAAGAGAAGATCTGGGAGGAGCTGGGGCTCATCCGGGTCTACATGGACAAACCGGGCCGCGGCGTCGACTACGAGGAGCCGCTGGTCCTCCGCGAGGGCGACACCATCGAGGACGCCTGCGAGAAGCTCGGCGGCGAGTTCGAGGAGCGGTTCCGCTTCGCCCGCGTCTCCGGCCCGAGCGCCAAACACGACGAACAGCAGGTCGGCATGGACCACGAACTCGCTGACGAGGACGTACTCCGCATTCTCACGACCCGATGACCGAACGCGCGGGGGCCGTTGCGCCGTTCGCCCGGTACCGGCGCGCGCTCGTCCGGTACCGCCGCGGCCTCGCCGTCCTGGCCGCCGGGCTCGTCCCGTGGCTCGTGATCCCCTACGAGGGCGGCGTCAGCCTCGTCCACTCGCTCGCGCTGGTCTCCCCAGAGACCGGCGCGGTCACGTCGGTGTACCACTACGTCTTCGTGTACACGCGCGAGGTCCCGACCGCGCTGCTGGCCTGGCCGACGGCGGCGTTGCTGTACGGTACCGGGGTCGCGAGTGCCGCACTGTCGCGGTTCGACCGAGAAGACCGTCGCGTCACGGCCGGGCTGTTCGCGCTGGCGGCGTTCGACGTGTGCTACGCCGCGGTCGGCTTCTCCTCGCCGCGACTGCGGACGGTCGCCTACCCGCTCGGGGCCGCCTTCCTCGCGCTCGCGGCCTGGACGAGCCGGCCCTGACGTTCCGGGTCCGGTATCCTTTTCGAACTGGCTACCCAGTTTTCGCCCATGGACGGAACGCTCGACCACACGATGATGCGCGTCGAAGACCTCGACGAGTCGCTCGACTGGTACACGACACACCTCGACTACGAGGAGAAGGGCCGCTGGGAGGCCGACACGTTCACCAACGTCTTCCTCGGGCCCGAAGACGTCCACGACGACGGCGCGCTGCTGGAACTCACCTACAACCACGACGGCCGGTCGTACACGATGGGCGACGGCTGGGGCCACATCGCCGTCCGCGTCGAGGACGTCCACGACGCCTACTACGAGCTGATGGACGAGGGCGTCGAGGACTACCGCCGGCCGGAGGACAACCCCGGTTACGCCTTCGTCAAGGACCCGGACGGCCACGAGATCGAGATCGTCGAGCGCGACTTCGGCGCCCGCTGGAGCATCGACCACACGATGATCCGGGTCGAGGACGCCGACGAGCACCTCGGGTGGTGGACCCGGAAGTTCGAGTACGAGCACACCGGCCGCTGGGAGGCCGACAGCTTCGCCAACTACTTCGTCAAGCCCGAGGACGCGGCCGAAGAGGCGATGGCCGTCGAGCTGACCTACAACTACGACGGCCGGTCCTACGAACTGGGCGACGCCTGGGGCCACCTCGCCGTCCGCGTCGACGACCTGGACGACGGCTGGGACACGCTGATGACCCGCGAGGCCGAGGACTACCGCGACCCCGAGAGTTGCGACAACAACTACGCGTTCACGAAGGACCCGGACGGTCACGAAGTCGAGATCGTCACGTCGTAGGTCGTAGTCCGGCCGCGAACGGAGTGAGCGGCCGCTTTTTGCCCCATCTTTTTGCCGTGAGCGGGTCGCGGGCCACCGGCCCGCGACCGCATGACGTGGCGGCGTAGCCGCCACGCGGTGCCCGCAGCGAGCGGAGCGAGCGAGGACACCCGAGCGGGAAAAAGGTGGGCGCACGACAACTACGCGTTCACGAAGGACCCGGACGGTCACGAAGTCGAGATCGGCACGTCGTAGCCGCGACTCGTTTTTCAGCGCGGTAGGCGCGGTCTACCGCCGTCGTTCGCTACTTAATATACACCCCGTCTGCCGGGCGTGGGACAGGTGTCTGACACGTCTTCGGAGTGCGTGAACGAGTCCCAAACGCGTTCTACGGGCCGATCTGCGCCCGGAGACGGCCGTTCCTCCCTCGGCTATGACCACAAAGCATTTATTACATCCGCTGGTGGTTCCTACCGTACCCCTACCCATGGCTGCAGTATTGAGTACACCACTGTCGGTTCGGCGCGGCCGACTGCTGGTCGCGTGTCCGCGTGGTCGGAAAGCTGCTGTGGCCGCTGACAGAAGATCCAACAAACTATGACAGGAACCAACGACAAGCTTCGCAGCTTGTTCCTGGCGATGCTGATGGTCGTCTCCGTATTCGGAGGGACCGTCGCGTTCGCGGGAACAGCCGCTGCTGCCAACACGGATCCCGGCGTCGATAGCGCCGTGGAAGACGAGGGCAACAACGGCGACATTCGCATCGAATTCAACAAGAGTCTCTCAACGCCGGACAACACCCAGTTCACCGTCTACGTGCGGGAAGCTGGCACGTCCGACTTCGCTGAGTACAACGCCAGTGACGAGGCGAACACGACCCTTGCGGACGTGTACGACCTCCCGGACGGCGTCATTTCCACGCCGAGCGATGACGTCGTCGTCATCGACGGCGACTACAACGACGACTTCTGGGACGACCTGAGCCCGGCCGACGAGGTCAAGGTTCACGTCGGTTCGCCGACCGGTGTCACGAGCACCGCCGGCGACTCCGCGGTCGACCTCGGCAACGTCACGGTCGAGACGGCCGCCGGCGAGCTCACCCAGGGCGACGACCTCCACAACACCCGCGGTGACGCCCAGCGCGTCTACCAGGGTCAGGACGTCCGCTTCGTCGCCGACGCCGACGAGACGGACATCCTGCTGCGGAACGTCGAGACCGGCGAGATCGTGCTCGACGGTGGTACCGGCGTCAGCAGTTCCATCGTCTTCGACACGAGCAACCTCGAGTCCGGTACGACCTACCGCCTGATCTACGACGAGGGCGGTGCCGACGAGAGCAGCCAGTACTTCAACGTGACGTCGCTCCGGATGGAGGCCTCGATCAACGAGGACGGTACGCTCTTCGAGCACAACGAGGACGCGAAGTTCACCGTCAGCGGTGAGTCCATCCGCGGCAACTCCGGCGTCGCGATCCAGGTCGAAGGTCCGAGCGACCGATACGCTCAGACCTCGTTCGACAACCGCGGTACCTTCGAAGAGGAACTCAACTACGAGACCGGCCTCGACGCCGGTGACTACACGGTCACCGTCGTCGACGTCGCCACCGGCGCGGAAGTCACCGCCGGTGAGTTCTCGGTCGACGAGTTCCCGGCCGCGAGCGACGCCTCGTTCGACGGCGGTGTCTTCGAGGAAGAGCGCGGTGACGTCGTCGAGATCCCGATCGAACTGTCCAACAGCGAGGAAGGCGCTCAGGCCACCGTCTCCATCGGTGACCTCAGCGACACCAACTACGTCACGAACGTGACGGTCGCTGACGAGGACGGCGACGGCGAGGTCGTCCTCGAGTGGAACACCTACATGTCCGGTACGGGCATGGTCGAGCACATCTTCAGCGCCCAGGGTGAGGACAACATCACCTCCTACGGCAACGAGAGTGGTGCCTTCGTTCAGGCCGTCCGTCAGGACGACGACGATGTCGACCCGGTCGACGAGGGTCCGAGCCTCGACTTCGCCGGTAACGGCATCCTCGACGCTGCCTCGTACGACCTCGCGGTCGTCGCGAACAACGAGGACGACTCGCAGGTCCTCGGCAACGGCAACTTCAACTTCAGTAACATCGACGCCGACGCGGTCGGCGCGGTGTCGCTGAACAGCCGTTCCACCGAGAGCAGCAACGTCTGGGTCGTCCCGTCCGGCAAGAAGGACCAGGTCGACCTGGAGTTCATCAACGACAACACCGACAACAACGACGACCCGATCGACGGTAACCTGACGCAGACGGACCTCGTCGCCGACGGCGAGATGATCGTCCACCAGGTCGCCGCCTCCGGTATCGAGGGCGTCCTCGAGAACCGCACCAGCACGGGCGCGAACGCGACGATCGCGTTCCTCCGTGAGGAGCAGAACTACAACCAGATGGAGCGCGACTTCGACGATCCGGTCGGCGTGTTCAACGCCTCGTTCGAGCAGGAGAACGTCGAGGCGAACGAGCGTCGCCAGACGTTCAACCTGAACACGTCGAACACGGTCGTCATCCCGGACGCCGCTAACGACACCTACTACATCGCGGTCGACCTCTCGGGTGTCAACAACCAGAAGCTGAACGACGGCATCATCTACAACGCCTCGTTCCGCTTCGAGAGCTACAAGTCGATCGGCCCGACGATCGGCGGCGAGGGCTCCGGCACGGTCTACTCGACGTGGACCTTCGAGGAGCCGGACGCCACGCTGAACACCAACGCGGACGACGAAGTCATCATCCGCAACCAGGAAGGTCAGACCATCCGCGGCGACACCAACGTCGCCCCGGGTACGGAGCTCGGCCTCCGCGTCAACAGTCAGTCGGACACGAGTCCGTTCCTGACCACGCTGAACACCCACGTCACCGAGGACCGCACGTTCGCGGCCACCGGTGACTTCAGCGAGCGCGGCTCCGGCATCAACTTCACTGTCAAGGTCCGCCGCGGCGGCACCGAAATCAGTGACACCTACAACGGTCAGATCCTGGCCGAGCCGACCGCCTCCGTCACGTTCAGTGACCAGGCGGTCGCCGAGGGCAACCAGGAGGTCGTCGTCGAATCCGCCACGCTCTCCGACGGTGGCTTCGTCGCCATCCACGAGGGTAGTGCCAGCGGCGACGTGATCGGCGTGAGCGGCTACCTCGCGGCCGGTTCGCACTCGAACGTGCGGATCGACCTCGACAGCCCGGTCAACGAGACCACCACGCTGGTCGCGATGCCGCACCTCGACGACAACTCCAACAACCTGTACGACTTCCCCGAGGCCGACGGCCCGTACACTGCCGACGGTAGCGCAGTGACTGCCAGCGCCGAGGTCTCGCTGGACACCGAGACTGCGACCCCGACGCCGACGGACACGCCGACGGACACGCCGACGGACACGCCGACGGACACGCCGACGGACACGCCGACGGACACGCCGACGGACACGCCGACGGACACGCCGACGGACACGCCGACGGACACGCCGGCAGACGGCGGTGACGGTGACGACGGTGAGGACACCCCGTCGCCGACCACCACCGACGGCGGACCCGGCTTCGGTGTCGCCGTCTCGCTGATCGCCCTGCTCGCGGCCGCGCTGCTGGCGCACCGCCGCGACTGAGGTAGCACCATCGGGCTGACGCCCGACCCCTAACCGCTCGACATTTTTTCGGACGCTACACCGACCAGCCGCGGCTGTCCCGACCGGTAGCCGCTCGTGTGCGCGCCGGGCGCACAACGACAAAGCATATACTCCCGATCCCGTTACGTAGAGACGACACCGATGTTCGACACCGTCCTCTCCGGGCTCGACTGGGCCACGCGGTTCTCGGATCCGCTCGCGTGGCTCGTCCTCGCCGCGTTTCTCGCGACGGCGGCCCTGGACTGGACGGGCGAGCGCGAGCGCGCCCGCTACGCTGGCGTCGCGGCGTGGGCCCTGTTCGGCGTCTTCTGGTTCAGCCTCATCTACCACTTCGCGGTCGTCCAGAAGAGCGTCATCGAGGGCGTCGGGGCCCTGGTCGCCGTGCCGGCTTCCTTCTACGTCGGCTACCTGCTGTGGTCCGGGCGGGACTCGCTTTTCGTCCTCTCGCGGGCCGTCTTCCTGATGGGCGCCGTCTACTTCCCGTTCGAGTCGATCCCCCTGCTCCGGCAGTTCCTCGTCGAGACGGTCACCGACCAGACCGCCGTGCTCATCTCGCTGCTCGGGTCGAACCCGGAGGTCGTCACGGGCCACGAGGCGATGGCGGGCGGCGAGCGGGTCATCGCGTACGACGGCTACATCATCGGACAGAAGGAGTACCTCTACGAGAGCACGTTCGCCTTCTACGAGGGCGAGAGCCCGATCTTCTACACGATCCTGATCGCGTGTACGGGGATCGGGAGCATGGCGATCTTCGCCGGACTCATCGCCGCCGTAGAGGCGCCGCTTCGCCGGAAACTCCGCGCGCTGGCGGTGTCGATCCCCGTCATCTACGCCCTGAACCTGGGTCGCAACGTCATGATCGCCATCGGGTTCGGCGAACAGCGCTTTCACCTCTTCCCGGAGCTGATCGTCTCGCTGTTCTCGCTGTCGGACCCGCGGAAGGTCTCCTACATCGTCATCGACCGGATCGTCGCCCAGAGCCTCTCGGTCGTCGCGCTCGTGGGGATCACGTACCTCGTGGTCCGCGAGCTCCCCGAGGTACTGACCGTGGTCGAGGACCTGCTGTTCGTCGTGACGGGGTCGGAGTACGACCTGCGGTCCGCCCTCGACGCGCCGACGGTACCCGAGGAGGACCCGGAAGCGGACGCCGGCGGGAGTGCGGGCGCCGGATCAGACGACTAGCGGTTCCAGGGCGTCGCCGGGCGCATCGCCGAGGGCCGCGAGCGCGTCCCGTTCCATGAGGTGGAGGTCGCCGGGGACGACGAGCAGGTGGAGCGGGTCGCCGAACGATTCCGCGGCGAGCGTCGAGAGCCGGTCGGCACGGACCACCGGGTCGGAACTACCGGCGCGGGCGACGACGACGCCGAGCGTGTCCCCGTAGGCGTCGGCCAGGCGCGCGGCCGCCCGGTCGGCGCGCATGTAGTCGTCGTTCGCGGCGTCGATGTCGAGGAAGACGAGCGTGTGGAGGCCTCGCTCGCGGTTCGCCTCGACCGTGTCGACGACGCTCTCGGGCAGGTCGTCGCCGGCGTGGGAGCGCTCGAAGGGGAGCGTCGTCGCCTTGCCGAAGCGGTAGTTCTGGAGGCCGGTGAGCGAACTCGCGGCGGCCTGGGCGGTCGTCCCGTGGACGACGCGCGTCTCGATGCCGCGTTCGTGTGCGCGCAGCCGCAGGTCCGTGTGGGTCGTCGAGATCATCGTGTCGCCGGCGGTGCAGAACACCACGTCCGAGTCGACGGCGTCGTCGAGGATATCCTCGGGCGACTGTTCGACGCCCGTGCGGTCGCGGACCTCGATCTCGATGTCGTGGTGGGCTTCGAGGTCGGCGAGGGTCGCGCCGGCGAGTTTGCTGGTGTAGAACTCGGCGACGACGCGGTCGGCGGCGCGGATGGCGTCGCGGCCCGCGACGGTGACCGACCGCTCGTCGTAGAGGCCGAGCCCGACGAAGGTGAGCATACCGCTCCTCCGACGCCGAACGGATTAAGCCCCGCGAAGCGGTGGCGGCGCGCCAGCGGTCCGCGACACGGGTCCGGCGCGGGCGACGACGGAAGCGTCAGGCTTACCGCGCGACGGCGACCTACCGGGGGTATGGAAGTCCCCTGCGTTCGGGTCCCGCGCGAGGACGGCGAGGCGACCCGCCGACGGCTGGCCGACGCCGACCTGGTCGCCGAGGACTACGAGATCGAGGTCGCCGACGGGTACCTCTACGTGCCGGTCACCGACGCGGCGGCCGTCCCCGAGGAGTTCGAGGTCGTGGCGCGGTCGGTCGACGCGCGGGAGACCCAGACCATGCCCGCGGACCTCGTCGAGTTCGACCCCTCCTACGAGCGACTGGGCGAGGTGGCCATCGTCGACGAGGACGACCCCGAGCGCGCGCGGGCGCTGGCCGACGCTATCGTCGAGTCGGCGCTGCCGGTGAAGACGGTCGTGAACCGCGCCTCGAAGGTCAAGGGGACCGAACGGGTCCGCGAGTGGGACCTGCTGGCCGGCGAGAGCACCGAGGCGGTCCACCGCGAGTACGGCTGCGAGTTCGCCCTGGACCTGGCGACGGTGTACTTCTCGCCGCGGCTGGCGACCGAGCGCCACCGCGTCGCCGAACAGGTCGAGTCCGGCGAGCGGGCCTTCGATATGTTCGCCGGCGTCGGGCCCTTCGTCGTCCCCTTCGCGAAGCGCGGCGCGACCGCGGTGGGCGTCGACATCAACGAGGACGCTATCGAGTACCTGCGGGAGAACGCCCGCCGCAACGGCGTCGCGGACCGCGTGACGGCGATCGCCGGGGACGTGCGCGAGGTGGCCGACGAGTACGCCGACTGGGCCGACCGGCTCGTCATGAACCTCCCCCACAGCGCCGACGAGTTTCTCGACACCGCCGTCGCGCTCGCCGGGGACGACTGCGTCGTCCACTACTACGACATCCAGCACGAGGACGACCCCTACGGGCCGGGCGAGCGCGCCATCCGCGAGGCGGCCGAACCGGAGTACGAGGTGACCGTCGAACGGCGCCACACCGTTCGGTCGTACGCCCCCCACGAGTTGAACGTCTGCCTCGACGTGCGGCTGCGGCGACCGGAGTGACGAGCGGGGACGGGCCGACCGAGCGGCGAACGAGGTCCACCGGCGTGGACTCAGTTCGCGAACTCGTCGTAGCTGATAGCGCCCTGCTCGACGATGGCCTCGCTGCTCGGGAGTTCGCCGTTGGGGGGTTGGCCCTCCGTCGCGGGGCCGCCGGGTTCGCCGACGACGAGCCGGCCCACCATCCCGAGCGCGGCGTGGGGGATACAGAAGTAGTCGTACGTGCCCGTCTCCTCGAAGGTGTGTTCGAAGGTGGCTCCCGCCTCGCTCAGGACACCGCTGTTCCACGGCTCGGCGCCCTCGGGGATGCGGGTCACCGACGCGGCGTCGAGCGATTCGGCGTAGGCCGTCGAGGAGTGGCTCCCGGACTCGTTGATCCACGTAATCGTCTCGCCGGGCTCGACGTAGAGCCCGAGCGGCGTGAAGTAGTAGTCGCTTCCCTCGGTCACCATCTCGACGGTGTTCGGCACCTGCCCGGCGGTCCCGGCCGCGGTATCGGTCTCGGTGCCGGCGTCGGGATCCGTGCCCGTCTCGGTCGGTTCCGCCGTCGGACTCGGGGACTCCTCGCCGTCGGTGTCAGTCTCTTCGACCCCCGCACCGGGAGCGCCTTCACAGCCGGCGAGACCGACCGACAGTCCGGAGACCGTCGACCCGACCGTCACGAGATAGGTGCGTCGGTTCACGGTCGCGCTTGGGGCAGTAGCCGTTTGTGTGACCGGCTTGCGATGTCCCGATCAGGTCCACGGGACCGTCAGGTCGACGAGCCACGCGACCACGGCGGCCCCGAGGAGGAGGACGCCGAGACCGGTGGTCGCCGGTTCCGGAACGACGAACAGCACGGCGCCGACGACGACGAGGAGCGTGATCAGTCCCTCGTCCCACCAGCCGCCCTCGTCGTCGACGGTCGCGGCGTCCTCGCGGCGGTCCTCGGCCATCGCGGGGTCGTCCGTCGCCGGCTCGGAGCGCAGGCTCGGTGCCCACGCGGTGACGCTCCCTGTCACGGAAGGGATCACCGTCGTCTCGTCGTCGCGGTCGTCGATCCGTTCCTCGGCGGTGTCGTCGTCGGATCGGCGCATGGTCGGGATCGGTTCGCGGTCCTGTTGGCCCACGTGGTTGCAGTGCAAAGCGATGGGCGCCGGTCTGCCCCGGCACGGCCTCACAGAGTCGCGCCGATTCGCAATCCTTATTGCGGTTATCGGCGGTACGTTGAAACGGAGCCACCGAACGCGCCGGTGTAGCTCAGACTGGCTAGAGCGAATCCTTCGTAAGGATTAGGTCGAGGGTTCAAATCCCTCCACCGGCTCTTTCCTTCGGAACAGCCTAAATGGAGAGACAGCGGGCCTCTTACTTAGTATTTCCTGCTACGAATGGAGCAATTAGCCCCCGCTACACGGACGGTTTTGCCGGTTCGTTTCGGTGCAAATTGTTGCTCTGAGGGCACTGTGGCCGCCGCTTCCCGCTGTTAGCCTTAATTATGTCTTTGGCCGTTTAATGTCACTGGGGAGAAGGTATTTAAGTCCGAGTCTACTTTTTTAATATATGCAAGAGCTTGGTAAGCTCATGGCGGTTGGTGGGATTATAATCGCAGTAATTAGTAGTCTTACAATGGCTGGATACCTTCTTGATATGCTGGCAGTGTTTAATCAGGGCATGGCCGCCGCCTCCAATGGCGGAGACATCACCCCATACATTGAGGCACTCGTGTTAATCATGGTTGCCGCTGTTATTCCGGGCTGGCTTATTGCCCTAACTGGTGTTGACATCGGAGTATAATCTCAAATATCTCGGATATGCTCTCGCCTTCTCTCTGCTTTTTCGTCGTGTGACCCCTTATCGTAGTGTTTGTCCAGTACCCGGCCAGTCATATTCACCCGTTCCCCCGTCACGTCCTTCGGCTGACCGGCGTTCCGAGCGGCGGTGACGTATCCACGACGAAGCGCGTGCGGACTCACTGACCCCGGACACTGAGACGCACCGTTCCACGTCGCCGCCTCGCACGTCTCGGGGTCTTCGTCGAATGGGCAGGCGTTCTCGTAGTGGCACGGACGGGTCGCCGTGTAGACCATCCGCTGAATCGTCGTCCGCGCTCGGCGTCCGTGGTCGGTCGCAATCAGCGGCTTACGCCCGTACTCGTCTGTCACTGTGGGGCGGGCGTTCTCGATGTAATCGGCAATCACTCTCCCGTCGTCCTTCCCGATGAGTACGTCGCGCTCGCCCTTGCCTTTCTTTTTCAGCGGTGTTTCAGTCTCCGGTCGGTGGCGTATCTCCAGCGCGGGACGAGCTTCATCGAAGTCGCCAACGTCGAGCGCACGGAGGCCGCTCAGTCGCATCCCCGTTTTCCAGAGGATGAGGAAGATGACGTGGCGGTCGCTGGCGTACTCGAACTTCCCGAGGTGTTCGAGGATTTGTTTCGATTCCTCGCGGGTCAGCAGGTCGTCACAGATTTCGTCCGACTCGTCGGTCTTCGGGATGCGGACCAGCTCCGAGAGGCCCTTGGGAACGGCCTGTATCGTTTCGCAGAACTCGATGAAGCCGCGCACCGTCACCATGTCGTTCCGGGCGGTGATAGTGGCGACATCGCTGAGGCGGTACTCCCTGAACTGCTGGAGGTGGTCTGAGTCGAGGTCGCGGAGGTCGCTGATGTTCCTGTCGTCTAACCAGTCGCAGAACTGTGTGAGCGTCGTGTCGTAGTTGTAGATGGTCTTTCGCGTGACGCTGTGCTTCTTGTCTTTCAGGTAGCGGTTCTTCGCGTCCTCGGGTGGCGTTTGCTTCAGTGGCATCGTTCTGGAACGGCTACCCCGAGGAGTGCGCCGGTGTGTAGCAGCCAGTGGCTATTGCAGGCATTCAGTGGAGAGCGATTATAACCCTCCACGCACGGCGGGCGGTTCCGCCGCGTGGATAGCGACGGCGGGCGATGCGGTGCGTAATCGCCCGACGGAGCGTCGAGGGTTCCAAATCCCTCCACCGGCTCTCTCCCGATCGTTGATTCCCAAGCGGCGTCTCCGTTCTCGCGACCGGTAGCATCAAGCGGGTAGGGTCGGTGGATCGGGATATGCGGTCAGAGGACGACATCCGGGAACGGATCGCCGAACTCGAAGAGGCGTACGACAGAACGGACCCGCCGACCTCGGAGCTGGAGGACGAGGCGGAGGTCGCGATCCTCCGGGCCATCGAGGAACTGGAGTGGGTGCTCGAAGAACACGACGCCGAGTCCGGGTTCACGACCTGAACGCCGCCCGTAACCCCTTTCGTCGCCGACCCCTCGATCTGACTGTGCAGTCGACGACACGCGACGCGCTACTGGCGGCGGCGAGCGCCGCCCTACTGCTCGCCGTCCTCGCAGTCGCGGAGTCGCTGTCGCTGCTCGCTCGGCCGGCCGTCGCCGTGGTCGGAGCTACCGCGGCGCTGGCGGTCGAGGCGCTGTTCGTGGCGGACACGCCCGCCGCGGACCTGTGGACGCGGCCCGGGGTACAGGTCGGGAGCGCCCTCGCGCTCGTCGCCGGCGCCGGCCTCGCGGTGTGGGCCGCCGGCGCGTGGCTCGTCGCGGCGGCCTGCTGGGGGCTGGCGACGTACTTCTGCCTGCTGGCGCTGCTGGTCGCTGGCGTCTGGGAACCGGAGCCAGCGTAGCCGGGAACAGACACACCGGCGTCAGTGCGTGAGCAGTAGCACCTGGTCGTCGGTGCGGACGACGCAGAACGGGCCGCCGGGGTCCCCGAAGGTGTTCTCGCGCTTCTCGGAGACGAACAGCTCCTCGAAGGCGTCGCCGCAGGCCGGGCAGGCGAACCCCTCGCGGTTTTCGAGGTGCATCGTCGCCCGGTCCTGACTCACCAGTTTCAGGCCGTGGCGGTACTCGTGTACGTCGAAGCTGTCCTCGACGTCGAGCGGTTCCATACCCCCAGAATGGGGAGAAATCGTCTTGAAACTCCCGCTCAGATGGTCGCGCCGACGTAGAGGACGACGACGAGGAACACCCAGACGACGTCGACGAAGTGCCAGTACATCGAGGCGGTGCTGACGGAGGTGTGCTTCTCGGCGGAGTACTGGCCCTTGAGGGCGCGGACGAAGACGATGCCCAGCAGGACCGCGCCGAGGCTGACGTGGAGGCCGTGGAGGCCGGTCAGCCCGTAGAAGCCCGACGCGAAGGCGCCGCCGGTGAGGGTGAACCCTTCCTGGACGATGAACACGTAGTACTCGTAGACCTGGCCGCCGATGAAGACGACCCCGAGCAGTAGCGTCAGGCCGAGCAACTGGAGGAAGCGGCCCCGGTTGCCCTTCCGGAGCGCGGTGTGCGCGAAGTGCAGCGTGAAGCTGCTGACGATCAGGATCGCCGTGTTGACCAGGACGAGGCTGCTCAGCAGGTGCGGGAGCTCGCCGGGGGGCCAGGTGCCCGCGCGGATGAAGAAGTAGTAGACGAACCCGGCGCCGAAGGTGGCTATCTCCGACCCGAGGAACAGTATCATCGCCAGCCGGAGGGTGCCGCTACCGTGTTCGTCCGTACCGCCCTCCCAGAAGTTGACGACGAACGCGTGGTACAGCCAGCCGTAGAGGCCGGCGAGGAACAGGCCGACGCTGGCGACGGTGGCCGCCGGGCCGTAGATCGGGTCGACGAGCGGTTCCTGACCGCGACCGAGCACGAACAGGGCGGCGGCGACGTAGATGCCCGCCGCGCCGACGGCGGTGACGAACGGCCACCAGCTGGCCTCGCCGAACCCGCGCGGCCAGTCCTCGACCGCCGGCAGGTGGTGCCCGCCGTGGTCCCCGTGGTCCTCTGACGTATCGTCCGCGAGACTCATACTACGGGCTTGCGCCAGCAGCACCAAAAAGCCTCCCAAACCGTCCGCGTCCCGCCGATGTCGAGCGAATATTCGTGTGGGATCCCGAACGTGTTCGTCGACTTTCGGCGGGTCGCGCGCCGTCGGTCGGGCGGCCTTCGATACTTTGACCGGGCGGGGGGACCAACCCCCGGCAGATGGACCGACGGACACCGACGACCGATGTCGTCCGCGGATCCGGGCTCGCGCTGGCCGCAGCGCTCGCGGTCACGCTCGCCGCGCGGCCGGCCCTGGCCCACGGCGGGTCGCTGGGCGAGTCGGCCCGCGAGTCGCTGAGCGTGCCGACGTGGCTGATGCTGGCGACCGGCGGCGCCGTCGTCGGCGCCTCCTTTCTCCTCGCGTCGTTCGCGACCGACCGCTCGGCGCTGGACTGGCTGGTCGACACCCGCAGACGGTTTTCGCTCCCGGCGCCGACCGCCCTCCGGTGGGCCGCCGGCGCGCTCGGCGTGGCGGCGCTCGCGGGCATCGTCGTCACGGGGTTCGTCGGCCCGACGGACCCGCTCTCGAACCCCGCCGTCGTGGTCGTCTGGGCGGGCTGGTGGGCCGGCTTCGCGATGAGCACCTATCTGGTCGGCAACTCCTGGCCGGCCGTCAACCCCTGGCGGGCGATCGCCGGGGCGTTGCCCGACGTGGGCCGGGAGTACCGCTGGACGCTGGGCGCCTGGCCGAGCGTCGCCGGCCTGCTCGCGCTCGTCTGGGTCGAGGTGGTGAGCCCGCTGGCCGACGAGCCGCGGGTCCTCGCGGTCACGGTCGTCGCCTACTCGGTCGTGACGCTCGCGGGCGCGGTCGTCTACGGGACCGAGGCGTGGTTCCGCGAGGCCGACCCCGTCGCCCGGGTGTTCCGCTACTACGGCGCCGTCGCGCCGGTCGGCCGGGACGCCGACGGGTCGCTCTCCCTGCGGTTCCCCGGCGCGGCGCTGACGAGCGACCGTCTGGACGGCGTCGACGAGGCGGCGTTCGTCGTCGCGATCCTCTGGGTGACCACCTTCGACGGCTTCGTCGCGACGCCGGCCTGGCGGGGCCTCGCCCGCTCGCTGGTGAACCTGGGTTACCCCATCGCACTGCTGTACCCCGGCGCGATGGTCGCCGGCTTCGCCCTCTTCCTCGGCGTCTACCTGCTCGCCGCCCGGCTGGCCCGCCGGACCGCTCCGACCTACGTCGCGAGCGAGACGCTCGCCCGGCGGTTCGCCCCGCCGCTCCTGGCCATCGCCGCCGGCTACCACGTCGCGCACTTCCTGGGCTATTTCCTCTCGCTGATCCCGGCCCTCGTGGCGGCGGTGACCGCACCGATGGCGACGGTGAACCCCCCGCTGATCGTCGTCCCCGGCTGGTTCGGCGGCGTCGCCATCGCCGGCGTGCTCGGCGGGCACCTCCTCGCCATCCTCGCGGCCCACGTCACCGCCTTCGAGTTGTTCCCGGGCCGCCTGCAGGCGATCCGCAGCCAGTACCCCTTCATCGCCGTCATGGTCTTCTACACGATGGCCAGCCTCTGGATCGTCACCCGACCGGACGTGCCGCTCCCCTACCTCACATGACCGAGCAACCTGCCACCGACGCTGGCCGGACCGACGACCGCGACGACCCGGGCGCGAGCGGCGACTCCGGCGACCCGGGCGCCGACGACATCGCCTACGACGTGCCGCCCGGCGCGTCGCCGGTCGAGTGCGCATACTGCGGGCGCCCCTTCGAGTCGGAGGGACTGCTCGCACTCCACCGCGAGCGGGCCCACAGTTCGGTGATCACCGACGACGAACGGACGGCCTACGAGGAGGCCCACGACGCCGAGTCCGGCCAGTTACAGCGGTTCCGCCTGAAGGCGCTGGCGGTGCTGGTGTTGCTGTACTTCGGGCTGTTGATGGTGTACGCGGTCGTGTGAGCGCTCCGGCGCCGAACGGTTCGGGCGGGAGCGGCGCGGTCGGCGCCGAGGGAGCGGGAGACGGGGCGCTCGGGCGGCCGGAACGTAAGTTTCATGCGCGCGAGGGGGCTGGATACGCGTATGGAACTGCGGGTCATCGAGAAAGAGCCGACGATGATCTCTATCGAGATCGCCGGCGAGAGTCACACGTTCATGAACGTGCTGAAGGGCGCGCTGCTGGAGACCGAGGGGATCACGGCGGCGACCTACGACGTCAACCCCGAGCAGTCCGGGGGACAGACCGACCCCGTGCTGACTATCAAGACCGACGAGGGGACCGACGCGCTGGACGCGCTGGAGACCGGCGCCGAGCGCGTCATCGAGAAGTCCGACGACTTCCGCGACGCCTACGAGGCCGCCGCCTGACCGCGGGCGCCGTTTTCCGCCGCCTACCCGACCCGACAGCGGCTGCCACACGCTTTTGAGGCGGTCCGCCGATAGCCGAGCCATGACCGATCGGGAGGGCGGCGCGGACGACGACCCGGACCCGGACATCGACGACGTGCTCGACGACCTGGAGGAGCTGGAGGAGCTGGTCGACCGGCCGGAGGAGCGCGAGCGGGTCCGCGAGGCGATGCGCACGGCGCGGCGGGCGAACAGGCCCCGCGTCGTCGGCCGCATCCGCGACGCCTTCGACCTGCGGGACGCCGGCGAGGCGGTCGTCGGCGCCTTCCTGTTCGGCATCCCGATGGTCGTCGAGGGCGGCACCCAGGAGATCGGCGTGGCCATCGCGGACTCGACGGCCGCCGTCGCGCTGACCGCCGCCTTCGGCTTCCTCGTCGTGCTGGGGATCCTCCACGCCGCCCGGTTCGAGGAGGTCGAGGCGGACCTGATCGCGGGGGTCGTCCCGCGGCGGCTGGTCGGCATCCTCGGCATCTCCGGGGGGATGGCCGTCGGGCTCATGACGCTGTGGCGCCGGGTCGACTGGAGCCAGCCCGACGTGGCCGCCGCACAGTGTCTCGTGACCGCGGTCGTGATGGCCGTCGGCGCGTCGCTGGGCGACGTGTTGCCCGAGTAGCGACGTTGCTGGATAACTGAGTGAGTCGGCCCCTCGCGATCAGTCGGGCCGTTCGGAGTCAGTCCGCCCGCTCGGGCTCCGGGACGGCGTAGTCGTCGTAGGCGTCGACCCCCTCGGCCTCGCCACCGATGCCGGTGGTGACGATCATCCGCATCCCCTGGCGGACGCTCATGTCCGTCTCGTGGATCTCGGATTCGGACACCATCACGAGCCGGCCGGCCGTCGGGTTCGGGCTGTTGGGGAGGAAGACCGAGTGCGCCCTGTCGCCGGTGGCCTCGTCGAAGGCCTCGGTCCCCTCCCCGGTGACGAAGCCGATCGAGTAGACGTCCTCGCGGGGGTACTCGACCAGCACCGTCCGCTCGAACTGCGAGCCGGTGTCGACCAGCGAGGTCGCCACCTGCCGGACGCCGCCGTAGATGGTGCTGACCAGGGGGACGATGTTGATCGTCCGCCCGAGGTTGCCGAACAGGTGCCGGCCGATCGACCACTGGGCGAGCAGGCCGAGGGCGGTCACCACCGAGACGATCAGGACGACCGCCAGCACCTGCGCGGCGAGTTCGACGTTCGCGGCCGTCTCGATGAGCCCGAACCTGTCGACCAGGGGGTTGACGAACTGCAGGGAAAAGGAGACCAGGATCTGGAGGATGTAGAGGGTGATCGCCAGCGGCGCGACGAGGATGAGCCCGGCCACGAAGCTCTCCTTCAGACGGCTGGTCAGTGCCATGCCCGCCGGTGGGAGGCCCGGACGGAAAGCTGTGTGGGCTCCGGAAGGGGGGCGCTACCGGCGAGTAGCCGGCCGGTACCGGCCGTTCACTCCCGCTCCCGGGGCCCTCGACGCGGACGCGTCCGGTCCCGTCGCAGTCGGCGGCCCCCGGGCGGGACGGCCGGTGTCGACCCGAAAGCGATCGAACGGTCGAAACGGGCGAACGGCCGGGGGTTCCGACCCAGTTACTCACACGTCCAGAAGCCGTTGCCGCGCCGTTAGAGGTCCCTACTCGCCGTTCGAAGGGTAAACAGTCGGGGCCGTTCAAGAGGGCCCCGCGGCTTGTCCGAGTCGACTGTGACACGAGACGGCACGCGTTCGACGGAGACAGCGGACCCGGCGGCGACCGCTCGTCCCGGGTTCCGGGTGTGGATGGACGAGACGGCCGAACGCTTCGCGACGGCGGACGAGCGCCGGGTAGAGGTGTTCGTCCGGTCGATGCTCCCGCCGCTGGGCGTCAAGTCCCGACAGGAAGCGCTGATCGCGCGACTGGACAAGCTGACCGGGGAATCGGCGCTCGACGCCGTATCCGTGACGGTCACTGGGAACCGGCTCTGCCTGTGCGACACCTGCTCGGGGACCGACGCAGGGGGCGACCTCCTCGACCGGATCACCGAGTTCGACGGCTGGGGAGACGAGTACGACGCCACCGCCAGCCCCTTCTTCGAGACCAGGGAACTGGACTCCGCGATCGCCGGCGAGACCGCCCGCGCGCTCGTCCCCCCGCGGGTGTGTACCGCGCTCTACTGCGACGGGGCCCTCGCGGGCGTGTTCCCCTGCCGGATCGGGGGTCGGGAGTACGCGGTCGCCGACTTCCTCGACGCGCTCGACCGCTTCTCCGAGGAGCGCCCGCTGGTCGCCGAGTCCTGACGCCGACCCGTCGCGGATCCGTGGAGAACTGTCGCCGGGCCGTCCCCGGATCCGCCGCGTCGCCGGCCGGCGAGCGTATCGACCGCCTACCCCGCGAAGGCGTGCGCAAGTCGATACATAACAATGTCACGTTCTCGGCTACGCGGAGGCATGGCAGAGTCGCCTGTCGCCCGAACCGACCGGACCGGAACCGACGGAGCAGCGCCGGCCGCCGCGGGGTGGTCCTGATGTGCGGGATCACCGCCGCGGTCGGCGCCGACGACGCGGTCTCGACGCTTCTGACCGGCCTCCAGAACCTCGAGTACCGGGGGTACGACTCGGCGGGGGTCGCCGTCGCGAACGGCGCCGGCGTCGAGGTCGTCAAGCGCGAGGGGAAGGTCGACGAACTGGCCGACCTGCTCTCGCGCAGCTCGATCGCCGGCCGCGTCGGGCTCGGACACACCCGCTGGAGCACGCACGGCCCGCCCACGAACGACAACGCCCACCCCCACACCGACTGCTACGGCGACCTGGCGGTCGTCCACAACGGGATCATCGAGAACCACGGCGAACTGCGCGACCGCCTCACCGAGATGGGCCACACCTTCTCCAGCGACACGGACACGGAGGTCGTCCCGCACCTCGTCGAGGCCTACGTCGACGAGGGGGCGACGGTCGAGACCGCCTTCCGACGGGCGGTCGACGACCTCTCGGGGAGCTACGCGATCGCCATGGTCCACGAGGACGAGGACGCCGTCTACGCCGCCCGCCAGGGCTCGCCGCTGGTCTTCGGCGTCAGCGACGACGCCTACTACCTCGCCAGCGACGTGCCCGCGTTCCTGGAGTTCACCGACGACGTGGTGTACCTCGAAGACGGCGACGTGGTCCGGGTCGCGCCCGACGGCTACGAGGTCACTGACACCGACGGCCGGGCCGTCGACCGCCCCGTCGAGACGGTCGACTGGACCTCCGAAGACGTGGAGAAGGGGGCGTTCGACCACTACATGCGCAAGGAGATCGACGAACAGCCGACGGCGATCGCCCAGGCAGTGCGGGGCCGCGCCGACGGCGACGAGGTCGCCTTCGAATCGCTGTCGGCGGGCGCGTTCGCCGGCGTGGACCGGGTCCACTTCGTCGCCTGCGGGACCTCCTACCACGCGGCGCTGTACGGCGCCCAGCTGCTCCGAGAGCGGGGCGTCCCCGCGCGCTCGTACCTCGCCAGCGAGTACGCGGTGACCGCGCCGCCGACCGAGGAGGGGACGGTCCTCGTCGGCGTCACCCAGAGCGGCGAGACCGCCGACACGCTCGCGGCGCTCCGCGAGGGGGCCTCCGAGGGCCTGCGGACGCTCGCGGTGACGAACGTCGTCGGGTCGACGGCGGCCCGCGAGTGCGACGACACCGTCCTGATCCGTGCGGGCCCGGAGATCGGCGTCGCCGCGACGAAGACGTTCTCCTCCCAGGTGGCGACGCTCGGCCTGCTCGCAGAGCGGATCGCGGCGGAGGTAGGCGGGTCGGGCTCGGCGCCCTCGGGCCTGCCCGCGGCGCTCGAAGACGTGCCCGACGGGGTCGAGACCATCCTGGCGGACTCCTCGGCGAGCGCGCTGGCCGACCGTTACGACGACAGCGACGCCTACTTCTTCATCGGCCGCGGGACGGGCCATCCGGTCGCGCTGGAGGGGGCGCTGAAGCTCAAGGAGATATCATACGAGCACGCCGAGGGGTTCCCGGCCGGCGAACTCAAACACGGGCCGCTCGCGCTCGTGACGCCCTCGACCCCGGTGTTCGCGGTCTGCACGGGCGAACACCCGGAGAAACTGGTCGGCAGTATCGAGGAAGTGAGCGCGCGGGGCGCGCCGGTCGTGGCGGTGGCCCCGCGCTCGGAGGAGAAGGTCGCCGAGGCCGCCGACGACGTGCTGTGGGTACCGGAGACCCATCCCGAGCTGGTCGGCGTCCTGGCGAACGTCCAGCTACAGCTGTTCTCCTATCACACCGCGACGCTGCTGGACCGACCGGTCGACAAGCCGCGCAACCTGGCCAAGAGCGTCACGGTGGAGTGACCCGCCGTTACTCGTCGCGCTGACCGAAGCCGCGAGCGACTCCTCGCCGGCGGCTCATCGCTTGTCCGTCAGGTCACACACCGCGCTCTCGGAGGAGACGATGAAGGCGTCGTCGCGCAGCTGCTCCTCGGAGTCCGGCAGGAAGATGACCTGGTCCGGGTCGTCGACGACGTTGATCTTCTCCCACGCTATCAACTCGTAGCCGAGGTTCTCTTCGAGGTCGGGGTCGACCGGCTGGTCGCACCAGTCCGTCGGAAGGGATCCCTCGCCCCGCGACTTCGTCTGTCCGTCCGTCCACACGTCGGCGTTCTCGTTGTCTTCGGTCATACTTGCTCCGTGGCTCGTCCCGGTGGCGGCCGTCGCCCGCCACGACTCGGGGTCACACTTCCGGTAGTGCCCACCTACTCCTATAACGCTACTGTCCGTTTGAACTGACTTGTCCGAGGGACGGTTGCGTGACGGTTGCGAGATACGTACCACGGCTTCGCCGCGCGGAGCGATACCACGAGCCGGACAGCAGGCGATGAGAACCGACGAACCGGCGGGTTCAGGCGGACTCGGACTCACTATCGTCGGACCATAGGAACCGCTTACTCGGGCGTCGCGTCGGGGAGCGGTCAGGTCGGTGTCGGCGAGACGACGCTCGTGAGGTGGTCGTTCGACCGCTTGTCAAGAACCATTGCCAGGACGAGAAAGAGGAGGCCGAACCCGAGGGCGGCGAGAGTGGGGAGGGCCGTCGCGCGCAGCAGGGCGAGCAGGCCGCCGGCGAGCCCGGTCGCGACGCCGCCGGCGCCGAGCAGGTAACAGAGGGCGACGGGGTGGGGGCGGTCCGCGACGTACTTGGCGCGCAGCCGCCACAGGAAGTTCCGAAGCAACATCCCCGACACGCGCGGGATATACGTCGAGTAGTCGATGTGGCTCTCCTCGTCGCCGTAGACGGCCGGCGTCGGCACGTCGACGACGCGCATGTCGGCGACGTTGAGCCGGACGAGCAGGTCGTTGCAGTAGCCGTAGAACTCGTACATCTCGTCGAGGTCCGCGGCCTCGATGGCCTCGGCGGAGATGGCGGTGTAGCCGTTCTGGGGGTCGCCGATCTCCCAGTAGCCGCTGGCGATGCGCGTCAGGTAGGTGAGCGTGACGTTGCCGACGTAGCGGAACGCGGGCATCGAGTCGTGGTGGTCGCCCAGCAGGAGGCGGTTGCCCTTGGCGTAGTCGGCCCGGCCGTCGACGACCGGGTCGATGATCCGCTCGATGAGGTCGGGGTCCATTTGCCCGTCGCCGCCCATGACGGTGACGACTTCGACTCCGTCGGCGACGGCCCGCTGGTAGCCGGTCTTGATGGCGCCGCCGACGCCCCTGTTCTCGCTGTGGCGGATCGGGACGACCCGCCGCTTGGTCCCGCCGTCCCCGACCAGCTCGGGCGTCGGCGCGTTCTGTCGCTGCGCGTGTTCGCGGATCTCCTCCCAGGTCCCGTCCGTGGAGGCGTCGTCGACGGGGTAGATGCGGTCGACGAACGCCGGGATCGAATCGATGACGTCGCCGACGAAGCCGGCCTCGTTGTACGCCGGCACGACGACGCCGATTGTCGTGTCCTGATACATGTGCGTGGTGGTCGCCGGTCGATGCTAAGCGTAGGGCGGGTTTTGTTATGGCTCACATACGCGGTCCCTGGCGGCCGGGATCGACGGATCAGCTCGGGACGGTCGCCCGGTCGACCAGCGTCGCCAGCCCCGCCTCGAAGTCGCAGGTCGGCTCGTAGCCCAGTCGACTGCGCGCGCGGCCGAGCGCCGCCCGGCTGTGGTCGATGTCGCCCTCGCGGGGCTCGACGTGGACGATCTCGCTGTCCGAGTCGACCAGTTGGACGACCCGCTCGGCGACCTCACGGACGGGGACCCCGGTGCCGGTGCCGACGTTATAGGCCCGGCCGGTCGCGTCGGTCGTCGCCGCTAGGAGGTTCGCCCGGACCACGTCCGAGACGTGGACGAAATCGCGCGTCTGCGTGCCGTCGCCCTCGACCGGGAGCACCCGGTCCGAGCGCGCCCGGTCGAGGAACGCGCCGACGACGCCGTCGACCTTGCCGCCGGCCCGGTCGCCCGCCCGGCCGGGCCCGTAGACGTTGAAGTACCGGAGCGCGACCGTCTCCATCCCGTAGCGGTCGGCGAACCCGCGGGTGTGCTGGTCGGCGGCGAGCTTGTCGATCCCGTAGGGGCTGACCGGAGTCTTCCGGTCGGACTCGCGGATCGGGAGCGTATCGGGCTGGCCGTAGACCGCGGCGCTGGAGGCGGCGACGACGCGGGCGTCCTCGCGGCGGGCCGCGTCGAGTACCTTCACCGTCCCCGACGCGGTTCGACGGTGGCCCTCGACCGGGGACCGGACCGACGCCCCCACGTCCGACAGCGCCGCCTGGTGGAAGACCACGTCGACGCCCCGCATCGCCTCCCCGAGGTCCGTCGGGTCGCGCACGTCGCCCCGACGGAACGCCGCACCGTCGGGGACGGCATCGGGGTCGCCCGTCGAGCAGTCGTCGAGTACGGTGACCTCGCAGCGGTCGGTCAGCGCGGCCGCGAGGTGGCTCCCGACGAAGCCCGCCCCGCCGGTCACGAGGACCGACTTCCCGTCGAGGTCGCTGGCCGGGTCAGTCGCCACGGGCGTTCACCCCCGGCGGCGTCCGGTCGTCGGTCGCGTCGGTCCCAGGTCGACAGCGCCCCGCCGTCGCCGTACGGGGCTCACCCGTTCGGTCGCTCGGTGGCATTACCCCGAGTCGGCACACCGTACGGATAGTTATGTGTCGCCTGAACCGACTGCAAACTGCGTAGCCGCGAGAATCAGTCGTCGAAACGGGGCCGCGACCGGCCGACCCGGCCGCCGCGCTCACCGGACCCGCTTCGGGCGCCGCCGCGCCGCCACGTCGGCCATCGTCTCGACCGGGACGGCCTCGCGGTGTTCGTCGATTGCGCGCAGGACCGCCTCGATCCGCTCGACGGCCGCGTCGTCGACCAGGTTGTTGGGGTGCAGCCAGAGGTGGAGCACCCCGTCCCCGTCGGCCGCGGCCGCGAGCCCGCGCTCGACGAGTTCGACGACCGGGTCGCCGAGGACGGGTTTCGTCGCCCGCAGCGCGGGCCCCTCGAAGCTGTAGAGGAACAGCGACGCCGGGAGGTTCACGAGGCCGCCGTCGTCGACGGCGGGCTCCACGAGCGGCGGCCGCCCGTCCCCGACGGCCACGGTCGCGAGCTTCTCGGGGAGCGAGCGCCGCTCGACCGGCCGGCGCCCGCGGTAGACCTCGAACCCGTAGTCGGACAGCAGGTCCACGTGGCCGACGTTGTTCCGGGGGAAGACGAACGACCGCCCGTCGATGCCCCACTCGTCCATGAGCGCGCGGGCCCGCTCCAGCTCGGCGGCCGCCATCGCGCGGGTCGTCCCCGGCGCCCCGAACTCGACGTGGGCGTACGTGTGACAGCCGATATCGTGATCGACGGGCGAATCCCGGAGCCGCTCGACCAGCTCCGGCCCGCGGGTCAGGTCGGGCCGGTCCGCCCACTCCCCCCGCTCGCGGGCGAACCACCCGGGGCCGATCGGGTGATCGGCGTGGCGCCCGTCGCAGTCGTCCTCCAGGAGGTGCCCGACCACCGCCCAGGTCGCCGGCGCGTCGTACTCCTCGCAGAGCCGGGCCAGCGTCCGCCAGCCCCGCCGGCCGCTCTCGACTCTGTCCGCCGGCGGGGTGTCGTGGTCGACGAACCCCCAGGCCAGCTCCGCGTCCACGGACAGGACTACCGATCCCACGCGTCTCGCCACCCGTTCATACCACGGTCCAGTCCCCTCGTCGTGTTTGTTATACCGCGGTTACCGCTCGTTCGCTCGCGGTCCTCCGGCCGGCACTCGAACCGCGTGGCTCCCCGCGGCAGTTTCCCGTTCCGAACACACATACCGTTTACCAATGTATGAAGAATTTCTTAAATAACTGTGTCGGTGTGATCGTCCCTCTATTTGATATGGTGTATTTTGACCACTCTAACCGCGTATTTTCCGGTATCTGGTTCGAGTCGCTGTCCTATCACCACGAAACTGGATGGAGCGGATTTTAGCTATTCGACCTATCTGACTCGGTTTAATCCGGGAAATGCGATCTGGTTCCGATACCGGCCGAAAGTAACGTATATCTGTTATTTATATGTTCTAATTCTATATCTTATACTTGTGGGGCGTCGTCGTCGCGACTCCGCGTCGACGGCGACGTGCTCCGCCGTCGGGGACGTGTCGATATCGGAATCGATACCCCGGGACGGCGACGCGCAGGCGCCGCATAACAATAGCCGGATACGGTCACGTCGGGGCCATGACGGGACTCATCGGACGATCGGCGGGCGGCGAACGGCTGGACGATCTGGCGGAGGCGATGGTCGGCGAGGACTGGTACGAACTCGACGGGGCGGTCGAGGGGCCGGCCGCGGTCGGCGTGCTCGAACACGGGACGCGCGACCCGGACGCGAACGTCGTCTGGGAGGGCGACGGGCTGGTGGGCGCCGTCTACGGCGTCGTCTCGAACCGCGACCGGCTGGCGCTGTCGTGGGGCGAGATATTCCGGGGCGTCGCCGACGAGTCGCGGGACGTGCTCGCGCGACTCGACGGCCCGTTCGCCCTCGCCTGTGTCGACACCCGCACGGGCGCGGTCCACCTCGCGACCGACAAGGCCGGGAGCCGCCCGCTCTACTACGCGGTCGGCGACGACGCCGTGACCGCCGAAGACGGCTCCGGGCACGCCGGGGCGGACGGGGTCGCGTTCGCCTCGGAGCTGGGGCCGCTGGTCGACGGGAGGGACGACCCGGCACTCGACCCCCGGGCGGTGAGCGACCTCCTGCTGTTCGGCGGGGTCGTCGGCGAGCGGACGCTCGTCGAGGGGGTCGCGAGCCTCCCGCCGGCGACGCGGCTGACCGTCGACGACGGGGTGTCGACCGAGCGCTACTGGGAGCCGACGGCGGCCGGCCTGGCCCCCTCGGGCTACCCGGATCGCTGGCTCGGCGACTACCGGCGCGCGCTCGCGGACGTGGCGACGACGGCCGGCGACCGCTCGCTGTGGTTCCCCGGCGACGCCGACAGCCGGATCGCGGCGGCGGTGCTGGCCGACCAGTCACCGTCGACCCGGACGCTGACCGCCGGGGGTCGTCGCGGCGGGGACAGGGAGGCGGCGGCCAGGGTCGCGGCGCGCCTCGGGACGGCCAACACGCAGGCACACGCCGACCCCGACCACCACCTCGTCGACGCCGTCGCCGACGCGGTGGCGGCGACCGACGGGATGGTCGCGTGGTCGGCCGTCGACGCCCTCGAATACGTGACCGACGGCCTCCACGGGGACGCGGACGTGCTTGTCCACGGGGACGCCGCCCTCGACGCCGCGACCTGGGCGGGCGCCCTCGGCGCGGACGACTCGGTCGCGGGCGCGCTCTACCGGAACGAGCGGGTCCTCCCCGCCGCCGCGGTGCGGGACCTGCTCGCCGCCGCGGTCGACCCCCTGGACGCGGTGGACGAACTCGTCACGGCGAGCGTCGCCGGGCCGCCCGAGCGGACGGCGGTGGACGCAGCCGGGCGGCTCCGGGCCGCCACGGAGCTTCGGAGCCGCGCCGTCCAGCGGCGCCAGGTGGGGACCCGCTCGCTCGCGAGCGGGCCGCTGCTGGACACCGCCGCGCGGATGCCCGCCGCCTACCGCGTCGGGACCCGCCCCATCTCGGCCCCCGTCGGGTCGGGGACGCCGCCGATCCGGCGGGCGGTCGCCGAGCGCCTCGACCCCGAACTGGCCGGGATTCCGGCGGGCACTGCGGGCGAGGGACCGTCCGACGGTGCGGCGACCCCCGGCGACGAATCCGACGGTTCGAGCCCGGCGACCGGCCGCGCGGCCGGCGACCCCTACCTCCGGCGGTACGCGACCGACGACCGCTTCCGCCGGTTCGTCGACGACCTGCTCGACGGCGTCGGCGACCGCCCGCCGGTCGACGGGGACGCCGTCTCGACGCTGGCCGAGCGGCTCGCGGCCGGCGACCTGTCCTCGTTCGCGCCGGTCGCGGCGCTGACGGGCGTCGAGCTCTGGGCGCGCCGGCACCTGGACGACGGCGCCGGGGCTCGCCGTCGGCCGGGGATCGAGGTCTGAAGGACGGTCCGAGGTCAGAAGCGGCAGACGGCGGCGCTACTTCTCACTGCGTCTGATACAGCGCGAGCGCGTCGGCCACCGCCTCGCGGTCGGCCTCGGAGAGCCCTGGGTGGACCGGCAACGAGACGACCTCCCCGGCGGCGCGCTCGGCGACGGGGAACCGCTCGTCGACGCCCTCGTAGGCCGGCTGCTCGTGGATCGGCGTCGGGTAGTAGACGCCGGTGTCGACCCCGTTGTCGTCGAGGTGGGCGACCAGCCGCTCGCGGTCGGGCGCGCGGACGGTGTACTGGTGGAAGGCGTGGTCGACCTCCTCCGGGACCGTCGGCGGGTCGAGCGGCGTGTCGGCGAGGGCGGCGTCGAGCGCGGCGGCGTTGTCCCGGCGGGCGCGGACGAACCGCGACAGGCGCTTGAGCTGGACGCGGCCGATGGCCGCGGCGATGTTCGTCATCCGGAAGTTGTGACCGAGTTCGACGTGGTCGTACTGGTCGTTCCGGCCGTGGTTGACGAACCGCGCGGCGCGGTCGGCGACCGCCCCGTCGTCGGTGACGACCATCCCGCCCTCGCCGGTGGTCATGTTCTTCGTCGGGTAGAAGGAGAAGGCGGCGGCGTCGCCCAGCGACCCGACCGGCTCGTCGCGATAGCGGGCGCCGTGGGCCTGGGCCGCGTCCTCGACGACGACGGCGTCGTACTCCTCGGCCAGCGCGGTCAGTTCGTCCATCGGAGCGGGCAGGCCGTAGAGGTGGACCGGGAGGACGGCGTCCACGTCGCCGCCGCGGATCTCGATGGCCTCGCGGACCGCCGTCGGGTCGAGGTTGTAGGTGTCGGGGTCGATGTCGGCGAAGACGGGCTCGGCGCCGCAGAACCGGACGGCGTTGGCGGTTGCGACGAACGAGAACGGCGTCGTGACGACGGTGTCGCCCTCTCCGATCCCGCAGGCTCGCAGGGCGGTGTGGAGCGCCGTCGTCCCGTTCGAGGTGGCGACGCCGTGGTCGACGCGGCAGGCGGTGGCGAACTCCCGCTCGAACGCGCGGACCTCCTCGCCGTCGGCGATCATCCCGCTGTCGAGGACTTCCCGGACGCGCTCGCGCTCCTCCTCGCCGAGCGCAGGTTCGGCGATCGGGATCTGTCGGTGGTCCTCGAGGCTCACAGCTCGTTCCCCCCGTCCAGTTCGTCGGGCAGGGGTTCGTGGCGCGCGGGGTTGCCCATCGCCAGCGTCCCGGGCGGCACGTCCTCGGTGACGACCGAGCCGGCGGCGACGAACGAGCCCTCGCCGACGGTCACGCCGGGGAGGATCGTCGCGTTCGCGCCGACGGAGACGTTCGGTTCGAGCGTCGCGCCGACGAGCTCGCTCGTCTCGCGGACCGGGTACGGGTCGTTCGTGACGACCGCGTGCGGGCCGAGAAACACGTCGTCGCCGACGACCGTCTCGGGCGGGAGGTAGACGCCGGTCTGACAGCTGACCCGCGACCCGAGTGCTACGTCGCCGTCGAGGACCGCGTGGCTCCCCACGAGGACGTCGTCGCCGACCGTGGTCCCGCCGCGGACCAGCGCGTGGTGGCCCGTCGAGAAGCCGTCGCCGATCTCCACGTCCGTGTAGACGATGGTGCCACCGCGGACTGTCGCGTCGTCGCCGATACGGGTCGGTGCGTCGCCCGAGCCCCCGGGCTCGCCGACGACCGCCGTCTCGGCGATGTCGCAGCCCTCGCCGGTCCGGACGGTCGGGAGGTCGTGTTCGCTCATGTGACGGTCGACGGTCGGGACCGTTCGACCTTTGTTATGGAGCGCCTGTGGCTCCCGCCGCTCGTCGGCCGTCGCCGATCGTCCGCGCGACCTATGACTGGGCAGTCGCGGACGGTCGGGCCGTCGCCGACGGCTGGCCGGCCGCGACCGACCGGTCCGTCGGCCTCCGTCACTCCGCGGAGAACTGGTCCATCGCGAGTTCGAGGTACGGGACGGCGACGGCCGTCGACTCGGTGGGGCGGACCGTCCGGTCGTCGCGGTCGTACTCGACGAGTCCGGCGTCGTCGAGCTTCGGGAGGTTCGAGTGGACGAGCCGCGTCGCGACCCGGTCGCGGAACTCCGCCGCCGAGAGGCCGTCGGGCGTGTCCGCCCCGTCGACGACGTTCTCGACGAGGTCCTCGTAGGGCACGGGCCCGTCGGCCCGGTGGAGGTACGCCAGCGCGTACCGGTTGCCCGGCCGGGCGAGCAACTCGAACAGGTCGTCGACCGACACCGGCCGCTCGCGGGCGTCGCTGTCCCCCCGTTCCGTGTGCGATGCGTCCGGCACGTCCCGGTCGGACGGCTCGGTGTCCCGCCGGTCTTCCCCCGAACCGGCGGGTCGCCGTGCGTCGTCGTCGTCACTCGACCGGCTCTCCGGTGGCTGCTCTGACCCCATACGCCCCACTTCTCACCCCGCTGTTATATATTCTCGGCCCCTACCACGTGGTGGTTAGCCCGCGAGCCGAAAACTACAGTCGCTCCGCGCGGTCCGGCCGCGCGAGCGCCCGGGGGAGGCCCGGTCGCCCGTCCACCGTCCAGACCCAGCCCGCGAGCGCCAGCAGGAGGAGTTCCGCGACCAGGTACGCCAGCCCGAGCGGCGTCGCGAGGAAGGCGACGAACTGCTCGACGAGCGCCAGCACGTACGGGAGAGTGCGCGCGGGGCCGTCGCCCGGTGCCGCCCGGAGCGGCCACAGGAGGAACCACAGTTTGGCGTCCCCGCCGAGGACCATCGGGTAGATAACGTCGCCGGGCAGGTGGCTCAGGTAGCCGACGGCGAACGCGAGGGCGGGTCGCTCGCGGCCGAGTGCGACCCCGGCGGCCAGGACGACCAGAGAGAGCGGGACCGCGGTCAAAAGCGAGTGGGCGAGCGTCGTCCCGCCGGGGAGCACGCCGAGCCACCAGCCCAGCGGCTTGTCCACGAGGTCGGGGAACTGCGTCCCGAGGGCGACGGCGGCGACGACCGCCCCCGTCGGCGGCTCGCGCCAGGCGACCCGGCCGACCACCGCGTACGCGAGGTAGCCGACGGCGAGGTGTTCCCAGGGCCACATCCTACCGCCCGCCGGTCGGCCGGGTGCGGTCGTCCGACGCGGGACGGTCGACGACCCCTCCGCGGGTCGGCGGGCGCGAGCGCTCCGAGCGGGGCGGCGAGTGCATACGCGGGTCCGCGCGAGCCGGCCGGATTGTTATGCCGAGGTTACGGTCCCGCGGGCGGGGTCAGGCCGACCGTTCGGACCGCCGTAATCGCGGTACGGAGAGCGAACTATCTGGAGCGTCGAAACCTCTATACGTGGTAGCCGACTCGGTGTGAGTACAGCGGAAAGTGGGACGCAACCGGGTCCCGACGGCAGTCTCCGCGTGAGTTCCCGGTCACCGACCGCCAGCAGGACGCATCCGTCCGACACTACATCGCAACAATGAGCACAGATTGGGACGACGTCAGCTTCGTCATCAGTTCGCGGTACCGCGTCGCGGTTCTCAAACGACTCGCAGACGGCCCCTCGACGCCGTCGCAGATAGCCTCCGACGAGGACGTGGGCATCGCGCACGTCTCGCGGGCGCTCCAGCGGCTCCGCGAGCGGTCGCTCGTCGACCTGCTCGTCTCCGACGACCGCAAGAAGGGCCGCGTCTACGGCCTCACCGAGCAGGGCCGCGACGTGTGGGACAAGATCGAGGCCGAGAACATGATCTGACAGCGAGCCGCCGACGGCACCGCCCGGGAGCCGCCCGCCCCGCCGGCCCACCGCCCGCCCCGCTGACCCACTGCTCGCGTATCCGACGAGTAAGCCGACCCAACTCGCGAGTACGACGCCCATACCCCGACGCTCGCTCCTTCTGCGCCGATTCTTCCGCCCCGTCGCCGCGTTCGACCGGCCGGGCGGCGGCGCGCGACTTTACAGACATAGGTTTGTAATGGCCTGCTCCGGAGTAGGCCGGCGTTACGGGTTCGACCGGGGGCAGAATAGACCTAATTCCGGGCGGTCCCGGCAGCCGGGTGCTGGCTGTGCCTCGGCGGCGCCCCCGACCACCGACCCGGTGATCGCCGGGCTCGGGCGCGCGCGAGTCCCGTCGCCTGCCGGGCCGTTGCGGCTCGCGAGCGGGGTCCGTGCGAGTCGATACCGCGGACCGGTCGCCTCCGGGCCCGGTGGTTATCGGGCACGTGCGGATACCCTGCCGGGACGCCCTCCGGCGGTCACGCGCCGCGAAGCGGCTTTAGGGGACGGATTACTATCGGTCGGTAGGACGGGATCACAGCCGATGACGGAACACCTCTCAGACAGCGACCTGGAGCGGATCGCCCAGTTCGTGGACACACCGGCCTACGAGCGCGAGCCCGAGCAGCTGTTGCCCGAGGAGATCGAGGAGGAGTAGTCGCCGACCGCGGCTGCGACGCACGCCCGTCACTCGCCCGTGGCCGCCGTTTCTGACGGTCGCTCTCGCCACCCAGCGGCGCGTCCGCGACCGCCGAGCGGCCCCGACGGCGGGAGTTTCGGTCGGTCCCGACGACCACAGCCTCCGAAGCCGTCCTGTCGACCGCGCCGACGAGCCGGTGGCTCGTCGCTGAGGCGGCGTGTCCGCCGGGGACGGGTCAGGAGTGTCGGCGGAGGTCGTCGGGGACCTGCCGGCGGTTCATGGTCCAGACGACGATGTGCGCGCCGACGGTGAGGAGGAATCCGGAGAAGATGATGACGCCGAGCGTGACCTCGGTCATGTCCGCGAAGATCCAGACGTTCAGGTTCGACAGCGCGACGAGGGTGAGCCCCAGGATGGCGAGCGGGAGGTACAGGTACTGCCAGGGGACCTCCCGGTCGCCCGGGTTGAGGTACTGGTCGACGTCGCTGGCCGCCGGGGTCAGCTCGACCTCGCCGGTGTCCTGGTCGTAGCGGACCAGGCCGGCGTCCTCGAGTTTGGGGACGTGCGTCTGGTAGAGCGAGACGTACACGCGCTTGCGCTGCTGTTTCGTCAGCTCCTCGACGGTCGTGTCGTTCTCCCAGGCCGCCACGTCCTCGGCGAGCTCGGTCAGCTCGACCGGGGCGTCCTCGGTGCGGAGCAGGTACAGCACGTAGCGCCGCCTGGCGCTGCTGAGGATGTCGAAGACGACGTCCTGCGTGAGGGTTCCCTCGTCTGTCGACATCCGCATCAGCCCTCGCGTCGGTCCGTCGGTGTGCTGTCACTACTGGCAGCCACCCCTCTGTCGTATCTCGACACAAAGGTGCAGATCAGTGGGTCGCACTTTGTTACGAACCGGTTACCCGGCCCCGGATCTCGGCGGTCCGACGGATCGGGTGCGAGTCCGGCTCAGGCGAACGAACACGCGACATCGGGGCGGACGGATCGCCCCGCCGTGCGCGTATCGACCGGCTACCGGTCAAAAGAAACGCATAACAAAGCCGACGCTCGGCGCTACCCCCGGGTGATTCATGAACCACGGACGGTCGACATCGGCGGCCAGCCCCGCGTTGCACAACCGCGCTCCGGACGCCTCGAACTGCCCCTCCGAGCGGGTCGTACGAGCGCGGGGAGCGCCGAGCGCGGGTTGCGGCCGCGGCGACGCCGGGAACGGGGGACGGGCATGAGCGAGCGGGTGCGGGCCGGCGTCGTCGGCGTCGGGAACATGGGGCGCCACCACGCCCGCGTCTACAGCGAACTCCCCGGGGTCGACCTGGTGGGGGTCGCCGACGCCGACGCCGACACCGCCGCCGAGGTCGCCGCGGAGTTCGACACGACGGTCCGCGACCGCGACGCGCTGCTCGCTCGGGCGGACGCCGTCTCGGTGGCCGTCCCCACGCGGTTCCACGAGGCGGTCGCCCGCGCGGCCATCGACGCCGGGACGGACATCCTCGTCGAGAAGCCGTTCGTCGCCGACCCGGAGGTGGGCCGGGACCTCCTCGCGGACGCCCGCGAGGCGGACTGTCTCGTCGGGGTCGGCCACATCGAGCGGTACAACCCCGCGGTCCGCGCGCTCGGGGACGTGATGGTCGAGGCCGACCCCATCGCCTTCGCCGCCCGGCGCCAGGGCCCGCCGGTCGACCGCGACAGCGTCGACAGCGTCGTCTTCGACCTGATGATCCACGACATCGACGTGATCTGCTCGCTGACCGACGAGCCCGTCACCGACGTGTCGGCCGTCGGCGCGGCCGACGGGGGCCACGTCGTAGCTGTCCTCCAGTTCGCCGACGGCCGCGTCGCGTCGCTGACCGCCAGCCGCGTCACCCAGGAGCGCGTCCGCGACCTGGCGGTGACCGCCGAGGACTGCCACGTCGAGGTCGACTACATCGACCAGTCCGTCGAGATCCACCGTCACTCGCTGCCCGAGTACGTCGCCACCGACGGCGACGTGCGCTACCGCCACGAGAGCGTCATCGAGCGGCCGACCGTCGAGACGGGCGAGCCGCTGAAAAACGAGCTGTCCGCGTTCGCCGACGCGGTCCGCGAGCGGTCCGAACCGGAGACGGCCGGCGAGGACGGCATCCGGGCGGTCGAGCTCGCCCGCCGGATCGAGGCCGCCGCCGAGCGCGACACCGACGTGACCCCCGCGGAGGTGCCCAGCCCATGAGCGGTCAGCGCTCGGAACCCGCCGGGCTCTACGGCGCCGACGCGAGCGAGCGCGCCCAGCGACGGGCGTTCACCGGCGGTTCGGTCCCCGTGGCCGTCTACGGCCTCGGGAAGATGGGGTTGCCGCTGGCCGCCGTCTACGCCGACGTCTCCGGGAACGTGACCGGCGTCGACATCGACCCCGAGGTCGCCCGCGCGGTCGACGCCGGCGAGTGTCACGTCGGGGGCGAGCCCGGCCTCCCGGACCTCGTCGAGCGGCTGGCCGCCGACGGGTCGCTGTCGGCGACGACCGACGCGGCCGGGGCCGCCGCCGACGCGAGCGTCCACGTCGTCATCGTCCCGACGCTCGTCTCCGACGACCGGCCGGACCTGTCGGCGCTGGAGGCGGCCGTGCGGTCGGTCGGCGGGGGGCTCGACCCCGGCGACACCGTGGTCGTCGAGTCGACGGTCCCGCCGCGGACCTGTCGGGACCGCGTGACCCCGTGGCTCGAAGCCGAGAGCGGGCTCGAACTCGGCGAGTTCGGCCTCGCCTTCTGCCCCGAGCGGACGATGAGCGGGCGAGCCCTGGAGGACATCCGCGGCGCCCACCCGAAGGTCGTCGGCGGCGCCGACGACGAGAGCCAGCGGGTCGCCGAGCTGGTCTACGGGGAGGTCACCGACGCGGAGATCTACGCGGTCAGCGACCCCACGACGGCGGAGTGCGTGAAGGTGTTCGAGGGGCTGTACCGCGACGTGAACATCGCGCTGGCGAACGAGCTGGCGACGCTGGCGGGCGAGTTCGGGGTCGACGTGCCCGAGGCCATCGAGGTGGCCAACACCCAGCCGTTCTGCGACATCCACGACCCCGGCCCGGGCGTCGGCGGCCACTGCATCCCCTACTACCCGTACTTCGTCATCTCGGAGGCCGACGGGGCGACGTCGCTGCTGGAGACGGCCCGCGGCGTCAACGAGTCGATGCCGGCGTACACCGTCGACCGGGCGGCCGAGGCGCTGGCGGCCGACGGCCGGGACCTGGCCGACGCCACCGCGGCGGTGTTCGGCCTCACCTACCGGCCCGGCGTCGACGAGACGCGCGCCTCGCCGGGGATCGACGTGGCGGCCCTGCTGGCCGACCGCGCGGAGACGGTGTACGCGGTCGACCCGGTCTGCACGGATTCGCCGCCGGCGGGCGTCGAGCGGGTCGCCCTCGACGAGATCGGGGCCCGCGAGCCGGACCTAGCGGTGATCGCGACGGCCCACGAGGAGTTCGAGTCGGTGCCCTGGGCGGCGTTCGACGACGTGGTCGTCCTGGACGGGCGACGGCAACTGGACGCCGAGGCCGTCCCGCATCCGGTCGCTCGGCTCGGCGACGGGTCGGGCGAGAACTAGCGCGGTTCGACCTGTCTGACGAGGACGTCGCCGTTGGACTGTACCGTGACCTCGTGGGCGCCGAGCTCGAACACGACGCGACCGGCGAACTCCTCGTCCCCGCGCTCGGTGAACAGTCGGTCGAGCGCATCCGGGTCGACGGTCCCGTAGAGCGTCTCGCTCATCTCGACCGGCTCGACACCCTTCGCCTCGGCGACGGCCTCGACGACGGCGATGCTCAGCCGGGTCCCGTCGTCGCGGTCGGCCGCCCGCGAGTGGACCACCCGCGACCCGCCGGCGGTACCCGCCGGCTCGTCGCCCTCCGTCGTTCGTTCTGACATCGTCACTCCACCCGATCCGATCCCGCAGTCGTTTCGGACACCATTCGAGTACACCACGACGAAACCGACTCCCCCGCAAAGAAACTTCGGGATCGGCGGCTCTCGCCGGCCCGTCGCGGCCGCTGGGTCGTCACGCCGTCGGTCCACGCGAGAAATATTCGAATGTAGACAGGATCGTTGTGCGGGATCACCAGCCGGAGTAAGCCGGTCCTGCGTCGGCGGGGCGGACGTGCCGGGTCCGCGAGCGGGCAGTGAGCGCCCGGGAACCGCGTCCGACGGTCCGGTCACGATTCGGCGGTTTCAACGGCTCTGATCGCCGGAAAGGACCCTATTCTGCTTCGAACGGTGTCCATACCGACGGCCCCCCGATCGTAACGGGTACATTACTCGCGAGCCGCCGAGACGGGGTCGGGTAGCCCCACCGTTATGCGCCCGTTGGGGATTGTTCAATCAAGAAAGATTAAGTGGCCGTGCGCCATCACGGTCACACGGCGCAACGCACTCTGTGGAGGGGTCTCCAGCGCCGGGGGTACGGACACATGAATGCCGACACATCCCACGAATCGACCGCGAATCGAACGCTAACTGTCACGGATGCGCACCGGCGGGCGACTCATGAGTGAGCGCCCGTCGTCGCACACCGCCGCGGACGCGCCCGCGGGTCGAAGACGCGGCTATCGGGGGGTGACGGCCTGATGTCGTCGACCTCGCAGCGCGCGAGCGAGGACATCGTCCCCGAGGAGGCCGACGAGCCCGAGCCGGAGGCGGTCGCCGAGACCGAATCCGTCCCGGAGGAGGAGGCCGACTCGGCGGAGGTCGCCGACCTGCCGCTCGACCACGTCTTCGAGATCCTGAAAAACGAACGGCGGCGCACGGTGCTCCACTACCTGCGGGAACACGGGGGAACTGTCTCGCTGGGGGAGCTCGCGGAGCACGTCGCGGCCGTCGAGAACGACACGACCGTCGCGCAGGTGACGTCCAACGAGCGCAAGTGCGTCTACGTCGGACTCTACCAGTGTCACCTGCCGAAGATGGACGACATGGACATCGTGGAGTTCAACCAGAACCGCGGCCGGATCTCGCTGGGTCCAAACGCGGCCCAGCTCTACGAGTACCTGGAGGAGTCCGACGACGTCGACCGCCCGTGGCCGCTCTACTACGGGTCGCTCGCGGGCGCCGGCGTGCTCGGGCTCGTCGCGAGCGGACTCGGCGCCGCCGCCGTCGGCCTGACGCCGACCGTCGTCGCGACGGTCGTGCTCGTCGGCCTCGTCGGCGTCTCGGCCGCCCAGACGCTCGACCGCCGCGAGGACTGACTCCGTCGGCCGTTCTTCTCTCGTTTTCCCGCCGGTCAGCGGCGGCTCCGCCGTCTGTCGGAAGCCTCCGACGAGCACCGCGGCTGCGACGAGTTCGGGTCCGGAACGTACCGTTCGCGATGTCCTCGTGTCGAGAAGTGCGTCGGCCGCGTGGCCGTCTGGAACCGGGGGTCGCGCGGTCAGCGGACCGCGTCGAGTTCGACGAACGCGGGCTCGGTCGCCGAGACCCACGTCGCCATCCGCGTGTGCTCGTCGACCCCGGCGGGGTAGATGGTACACTCGTCGGGGGCGTCCTCGTAGCGCTCGACGACCGCCCGCAGCTCCCACGCCGGCGCCTCGCGCTCGCCCTGACTCCGCCGCGTCGTGTCCGTCGACATACCGTCACGGACGGGTCCCCGGCTCATTGTAATTGGTCGTCTACAGTCGGCGAAAATCTCGTATAGGACGGATAACACCGTAGAACTGACAGCAACCGTCGCAACTGTCACTCCCGTTGACCCGTCCGGTCCGTCGCGCGGCGACCGCCGGACGGGACGGTCACGGACCGCAGCGGTAGACCTCCCGGCCGGCGACGACTGCGCGAGTGACCGTCGGGGTCGGGTCGGGGTCGACGACGACCAGGTCGGCCCGCGCGCCGGGTTCGAGTCGGCCGCGGTCGCCCAGGCCGGCGACGCGGGCGGGCTCGCTCGTGACGCGGGCGACGCGGCGGGCGAGCGGTTCGCCCGTGTCGACGAACACCGAGGCCAAAAGCGCCTGGGGCCGGTAGTCCGAACACAGGAGGTCGACGACGCCCGCGTCGATCGCCGCGCGCGCGTCGAGGTTGCCCCAGAGGCTCCCGCCGCGGACGAGGTTGGGCGCGCCCATCGCGGTCGCGGCGCCGCGGTCGGTCGCGCGCTCGGCGGCCGCCAGCGAGACGGGGTACTCGCAGAGGTCGACGCCGTGCCCGACGGCGTGGTCGACGGCCGCCGGGTCGGCGTCGTCGTGGGAGGCGACCAGCACGTCCTCCTCCCCGAGGTCCGCTGCGAGCCCGGCGACTCGCTCCCGGACGGTCGCTTCCGGGACGCCGCTACGCTCGCGGCCGGCGCGGGCGGCCTCGTCGGCGGCGGCGCCGCGCCCGTCGGCGTAGCGGCTCGCGAACGCCTCGGCGTCCTCGAACTGGCCGCGACCCGGGGCGTGGGCCATCAGCGAGACGATGTCGACGGCCGGCCGGTCGGCCAGGTCCCCGACGGCGGCGACCGAGGCGGGGTCGGTGACCTCGCAACGGGCGTGGACGCGGTGGTCGGCCACCAGGTCGACGCCGTCGGCGACGGCCTCCAGCAGCTCGGTCGCCCCCTCGATCGAGCGGTTCTTCTCCGGGGCGTCCTCGAAGGCGATGGCGTCGAACTTCGTGGTCACGCCCGCCGCCAGGGCCAGCCGGTCGGCCGTCGCCAGCGCCGTCGCCGCGTCGACGCGCTCGCCCGACCGCGGGAAGCGGTAGCGCTCGACCTCGTCGCCGTGCAGGTCGACCAGTCCGGGGAGGACGACCCGCCCGGCGGCGTCGATCCGGCGCCGCTCGCCCGGTCCCGCCGTCCGGTCGTCGGTCGCCGTCCGGTCGTCGGCCGACTCGACCGCGGCGATCCGGTCGCCCTCGACGACGACGCGGCCGCGGTCCAGCGCGCCGTCCGGCGCGACGACGGTCCCGCCGGAGACGACGAGTGGCTCGGTCGGTTCGCTCATCGTCTCCCGGCAGGGCTCCGACCGGGTTAGTAATGGGTCGGCTACGGTCGGCCCGCGCGCGTCCGGTGTCGTCGGCGCCGCGTCGGCGCCGCTGGGCGCTCGGGTTCCAAATAATGGACAGGGCGTTCAGGGCGGCGCCCGCCTGGCCGCGGCGGCCTGGCGGGCCCGTTGGCCCCCTTCGCGGAAGGGGCGGCGGTGGGATCGTTCCCCCGACCCCCGACCGACTCGACGGGGGGCACGGACTTGGTTATACTCCGCATACGGCTGTTTTCACGTCAGATACTGCCGGTTTCCCGCACCGGAGCCCGCGCGGAATCAGGCGATCCCGGGCCGTAGCGCCCCGTCTACCCGCCAGTGCGGGTCCGCCGTCCGGGACGGGACCGGAAGCCGTACGCGGGGGTCGAAACCACCGTCTGCTCGGTCGTAGTCGCGGTTTACCGGGCTCCCGCGGCGTGAACGGTCGGCCCCGTTTAACAGTCTCACCCCCCTTCGATCGGATGCCGTCGACCCATCGACCGGCACCACCTGACACGCCCGAACCCCTGTGCATCGCCGGCGAGGCTCCCGTTCCCGTCGGCTTCCCAGCCCACCGGTCGGCCGCTCCTTCGGTGTGGTGCCCCCGCCCGGGGCGCCACGCGGGAAGACGGCTGCGTCTACCAGCGGTCCGCGGCCGCCCCGCCGGCTCGCCAGCCCGTGACCCACGGGCCGGCGGGGCGCCGATCCGACCCGCTGTCTACAACTCCCCGACCACCGACAGGTATACGGTCCTCCCCCGCGAGCCCCGCCCATGGGTTCGGACGACGGGGACGGAGGCCGACGGAGCAAGGTCGAACGGCTCCTGACGGCGTACGATCTGGAGCGGACGGGCGACGAGCTGGTCGAGCGCTGGACCGGGGCGAGCGGGTCGCGGACGAGTCTCCGGGACCTGGCCGACGAGTTCAACAGGGCCGTCCTGCGGTCGGCGATGGAGCGGGCCGGCCACAGCCCGACCGAACGCGAGGTCGAGGAGGCCTACGAGCGGCTGACCGACGACGACGTGAGCGAGGGCCGGCGGGCCGAGACGCGCAACGACCTCGCCCGCGCGGGCGTCGATGTCGACGCACTGCTGGACGACTTCGTCTCCCACCAGGCGGTCCACACGTACCTCACGGAGGTCAGGGAGGCGACGCCACCCACCGCCGCGACGGACCCGGTGGAGACGGACGTGAAGTCGCTCCAGCGGCTCGTCGGCCGAACGACGACCGTCGCCGCCGGGACCCTCGACCGCCACCGCGACGCCGGCCGGCTGACCCTCGGGGAGTTCGACGTGTTCCTCGACGTGCGCGTCATCTGCCACGACTGCGGCGAGGACCGCGACGCGATCTCCCTGCTCCGGGACGGCGGCTGTGCCTGCGAGGCGACCGCCGGCGAACAGCCCCGCTGACCGCACGGCGGAGGCCCGTGGCGTCGGCCGCGGAGTGTCAAACATGAACGCATTTGGGCGTTCGGTACGCGGGTCCGCTCATGGACGGTGACGCGGGGCCGGAGGGACCCGACGGGGAGGCCGTCGGGGGAGACGGCGATGGACCGCCGCGCGACGCGGGGCCCGAAGCGGCCGGTGACGGCAGGCTACCGGACGACGGGGACCCCGATGCGGGCGCGCGGACCGCGTCCGTCTCGGTCCGGAACCTCGGCGGTATCGACGAGACGACCGTCGAGTTCGACCCGGGCGTGACGGTGCTCGCCGGCCGCAACGCGACGAACAAGACCTCGTTGCTCCGTGCGATCCGGGCGGTACTCGGCGGGGATCCGGCCCCGCTGAGACGCGGCGCCGACGCGGGTCGGGTCGAGTTGACGCTCGACGGGGAGACCTACAGCAGACGGTTCGAGCGGACCGACGACGGCGTGGTCGCCGGCGGCGAGCCGCACCTCTCGGACCCGGGACCGGCCGAGACGTACGCGGTCCTGCTCGAAGACAACGACGTCCGGCGGGCGGTCAGGTCCGGCGGCGACCTCGCGGAGGTGGTCATGCGGCCCGTCGACACCGAGGCCATCGAGGCGGAGATCGAGCGACTGACCGCCGAGAAGCGCCGCCTCGACGACGAGCTTGACGACCTGTCGGGGATCGACGACGAACGGGCAGAGCTAGAGGCGGAACGGGAGCGCCTCGACGAGGAGATCGACCGGCTGGCGTCCGAGCTGGCCGACTTGGAGGAGGAGATCGAGGCGGCCGACGCGTCGCTCGACGACGGGATCGAGCGCGACGAGCGCCTGGAGGCGAAACTCGACGAACTGCGCGAGGCGCGGGCCGAACTCGAGTCGGTGACCGACGACCTGGCCGCCGAGCGGGACACGCTCGCGGCCGTCGAGCGCGAGCACGAGGGGATCGAGCGGGACCTGGCCGACACGGACCCGGTCGACGAGGCCGAACTCTCGGCGCTCGCCGACGACATCGCGACGCTGCGCGAGCGCAAGCGCCGCCTCGACGGCGACGTGAGCGCCCTCCAGGGGATCGTGCGGTTCAACGAGGACCAGCTCGAATCCGGCAGCCTCGACGAACTCGGCGAGGGGCTCCGGGAGGACCGCGGCCGGGTCGACGGGGAGTCGGCGTCGGCGACCCCGGCGGCGCAGACCGACGCGGAGGACCACGTGACCGACCGCCTGACCGGCGAGGACCGGGTCACCTGCTGGACGTGCGGCTCGACCGTCGACCGGGCGGCCATCGAGGAGACGCTCGATCGGCTGCGGGACCTCCGGGAGCGGACGCTCGCGCGCCGTCGGGAGCTGGTCGACCAGGTCGACAGGCTCGCGGCTCGCCGCGAGCGCCTGGAGAGCCGCCGGGAGCGGCGATCGGACCTGCGGGCCGAGCGCGACCGCGTCGAGGCCGAACTGCGGCGCCGCGAGGAGCGGATCGGCGACCTCGAACGGCGGCGCCGGGAGCTGAACGAGCGGGTCCGGGAGCTGGAGGGGACCGTCGAGGACCTGCGGACCGACGACTACGCGGAGCTGCTGGACTTACACCGGCGGGCCAACGAGCGCCAGGTCGAACTCGAACAGCGGCGGTCGGACCTGGCGGCCGTCGAGTCGGAGCTGTCGGCCGTCGAGGAGCGCCTCGCCGAGCGCGAGCGCCTGGAGAGCCGCCGCGAGACGGTCCAGTCGGACCTCGTCGAGTGCCGGACGCGACTCGACCGGACCGCCGCCGAGGCGGTGGCGACGTTCAACGAGCACGCCGACGCGGTCGTCGACGCCCTGGGGTTCGAGAACATCGCGGGGGTCCGCCTGACGCGGACGACCGGGACCGACCGCTCGGGCGCCGACGTGGGGACGTTCGACCTCCGGGTCGTCCGCGAGGGCGACGGCGGCGGCCTGGAGGACTCCCCGGCCAACCTCAGCGAGAGCGAGCGGGAGGTCGTCGGGCTCGTCCTGGCGCTGACCGGCTATCTGGTCCACGACGTGGCGGAGACCTGCCCGTTCCTCCTCCTGGACTCGCTGGAGGCGATCGACGCCGACCGCGTCGCCGCCCTCGTCGAGTACTTCGCCGACCACGCCACGTTCCTCGTCGTCGCGCTGCTCGAAGCCGACGCGGCGGCCGTGGAGACGCCCCACGACCGCGTCACGGAGATCTAGGCGGCGACTCCCACCTGGGCTCGGGCGGAGGCTCCGATCCGGGGTCGCCGTCGGCCGCGCTCACGCGCGACCCCGCGCCTCGGTCGGGTCGGCGTCCTCCACCAGGCGAACGCGGTCGTTCGTGCTCTCGGCGACCCGTCGCCGGTCGATGGTGACAGTCGTCCGCGAGCCGCTCTCCGCCGTCGGGTCGGACTGCCCGGATCGACTCGGGTCCAACAGCACGCGCGCCCTGTCGCCGTTCGTCCGCACGATCGTCCCGACCGCCGAGCCGTCGTCGGCGACCACTCGCTTCCCCCTGTCGGTGCCCTCGAACTTTCGTCTCATGTGTAACGGTCCCCCCCTCTGGTGCCGGCGGGGATTCGCGTCCCTCTAGCGGGGTGCTCACCATAAACCCGGACGGCCGTCCCGCCGACGCGACCCCATCGTTTCGACCGTCCCGGCCGCTGCCGACAGGGGTAACGCTCCCCTACCTGACGGCTCTCGTCACCCCATCGACGATCGGCCGATTCACTCTCCCCCAGTATAGCATAATTTTTACCTTTATCTAGAAGTAGTATAATTCTGTCAGTTACCGACTCGATCGGAAATACTCTCCTGTATTCCCATCAAAACACCTATAAATCGATATTTCCGAAACAGAAACAGTCAGGAACGATTTCGGGAAAGAGCATACTAACCCACTCTGTGCCGAAAATTACCGTCTTCTTCCGTTATAATAATCAGACTTAGAAGTATAATCTGATATAACTTCGAAAATGGTAGATATGGCTCCGTCCGTCTCCCGGGTGCGCCTCAGGGAGCGCCGGCCAGGACGAACGTGCTTTCGGTGTCGCCGTTCTCGATCTGTCGGCGCTCGTCGGGGTCGATCCGGAGGGCGTCCCCGGCGGACATCGCGATGTCCTCGCCGTCGACGGTGACGGTTGCCTCGCCGTCGACGAGGACGTAGACCTCCTCATGTCCGTCCTCGGCGTGGTCGTGCGGTTTGCCGCTCCACCCTGGGTCGCACTCCAGCACGGAGACGCCGAAGTTCTCGCAGTCCAGTTCGTCGCGCAGGAAGTGGAGGCCACCGCCGACGGCGTCCACGTCCTCGTAGTTGGCTTTCGTCGGCATCGCCGGGACGTACGGCAACCGGCCTCAAGTTTGCTGTGGCGGTCGCGCCGGCCCCCCGTCCGTCGGACCGATCGGCGAGGTGGCCGCCGACCGTCGGCGACCGGCTCGGCCTAGAACGTCTCGGGAACGTCCGGGTCGACTCCGCCGCCGTCGTCGGCCGACTGGTCCTCGTCGAACAGGGTGCCGCCGTAGGGACGGAAGTCGAAGTCGTAGACGGCGGTCACCGACTCCAGCGCGTCCTCGCGACGGGCGATCTGCGTCGTGTCGAATTCCGAGCGTTCGACCGCCGCGACCAGTTCCTCGTCGTCGATCCGGCCCTCGGCGTAGGCGGCGGCGACGCCGTCGCGGAAGGCGTCGGCGTTGCGCCGCAGCCGTTTGGCCTCCTCGAACGACGATCGGATCTCGGGGGTCGGCTCCGCCCGGTTCGTGGGGATGCGCTCCAGCTCGTCGGTCGCCCGGCGGTCGTACTCGGCGGCCCGCCGGAGCACCTCGACGGTCTGCTCGACCGCCGACAGCTCCGCCCAGTCGTCGCGGGCCGCCGAGGCGACCATCGCGTCGACCACCTCCGCCCAGGTCGTCGAGCGCTCGGCGTCCTCGAACGCCTCCGCGACGAACGCCCCGACGTGCTCCTCCGGGATCGGGACGCCCCGCGCCTCCTCGTCGCCCGGCGACTCCTCGCTGTCCTCGGTGCTCTCCGGCTGTGCGTCCAGCGAGTAGGTCTCGGTGTCGTCACTCATGGTCGGAATCACTCCCGTCGTGGTGTGGCGGCTCGCGAGGCAGTCCGTCCCCGTAGCCCTGCGGCCGCGGGTCCGGACCGGGGTGAGAGCCCACCCGGCCGGCCGTGCCATCGACCGGGCGGGGGCCGTCGGCCGGCCCGTCGTCGACGCGTCCCGGCGGCGCGTCGGTCCCGCCGGGCGGGCGCGGTCGCTCGCCGTCCGGTTCGCCGCGCGTCCCGGCGGCGTCGATCTCCTCCGGGTCGACGCCCTTCGAGCGGGCCAGCGCCCGCTCGGCCGTCTTCCGCACGTCGTCGCTGCGGTCCTCCAGCCCGTGGGCCTCCAGGGCCTCCTCGGCCCGGTCGGTGCCCAGGTCGCCCAGCCCCTCGGCGGCCTTCGCGCGGACGAACGACCCCGGGTCGCGAGCCAGCACCGCCGCGAGCAGGCGGACCGCCCGCTCGGTCTCGGCGGCGTCGGGCAGGTACTGGGCGGCGTACTCTCGGACGGCGGGGCTGGGGTCGGACTTCAGCCGGTCGACCAGCGTCTCCGCGCCGGCCGCGCCGGTCTTCGCCAGCGCGATGAGCGCGTTCCGCCGGACGGCGCCGTGGTCGTCCTCCAGCGCCGCGCGCAGGCGGTCGGCGGCGCCGGGGTCGACCCGCGACAGCGCCACCACGGCCTCGGCGCGGACCCACTCGTCGGGGTCGTCGAGCGCGGCCGCGACGGTGTCCTCGCCGCGCCCGGCGACGCCGAGCGCTTCGACGGCGAACTGCCGGGTGTCCGGGTCGTCGGCCGAGCGGGCCGCGTCGGCCAGCGCGTCGACCGTCTCGTCGGCCAGTCCCGCCTCGGCTTCGTCGACGAGCGCGAGCGCGGCGTCGCGCCTGCGCGGTTGGTCGTCGTCGAGGGCCGCGCGCAGGCCCGCCTCGTCGTCGGCCGGGGCGCGCCCGCGGGCGCTCCAGTTGTCGTACTCCTCGGTCATACTGCCCTCCAGTAGGTGACCAGCCAGACGAGGACGGCCGCGAGGACGACCCCACCGACGAAGCCGGGGATGGCGAGCGCCCGGCCGTCCGACCCGCCGGTCTCGTTGCCGCCGCCGACCTGCAGGACGCTCCCGCTCGCTGCCCCGCCCGCGTCGGGCACCGAGAGGTTGCCCGTGTCGGGGTCGAGCGTCGAGTACTGCAACGTGATCGACTTCTGGCCGTTGGCCTCGTCGGCGCTGCCGTTCCAGACGGCGAAGGCGACGTACACCTGCTCGTCGGTCAGCGGCGCGTCGTACTGCCCGGCGCCCGTGCGGTTGCGGACGAAGGTGACCCGCCAGCCGTCGTCGGTTCGCTCGCCGGTCGCGTCGACCGGCTGGGCCGGCGCGTAGCTGAGCGAGCCGTAGCCCTTCGCGTAGTAGTTCTGCGCGCCGTCCTCGTAGCTGGCCCGCGAGAGCGGGTTGCCGGCCTGCCGGCCCGGCATCGTCAGCGAGTCGTTGTGCGGGTAGGCGTACATGTCCCCGGTCCCCGGCGCCTGCTCGGGACCGTGGCGCCAGCTGGCCCGCCAGTACCAGATGTTGACCGGCGTCCCCGCGGCGCCCATCGTGATGGGCGGCTGATTCCCGGCCTTGAGCATCACCGCCGCGCCGTCGCTGAAGTTGTTCGGCGAGGCGATGTTGGCGTCCATCGTCGGGTCCTCCCACGAGAGCCGCACCGCGACGTGGCTCCCGTTGGCGACCGTCTGCACGTCGAGTTCGTCGACGCTCCCGCCGCCGAACGGCGGCGCCATCTGCTGTTTCGACAGCGACACCGTCCGCGTCGGCGCGTCCTCCCAGGCGGCGGCCGTCGGCTCCGAGGGCACCTGCTGGACCTGTTCGAGCGGCTGGCTCCCGCCGGTCACCGCCGCGGCGACCGCGGCCTGGGCCGCGAGCAGGAGCGCGACGGCCACGACCGCGAGCGTCGTCGCCCGCGTCGCCGCGCTCCGGTCGAGCGGCACCCGGCCGGCGAGCCACCCGGGCGTCCGACCGGACGCGTCGTCACTCGCCATCGCCGCTCACCTCCTCGGCGGCGTCGCCGGCCGCACCGTCCGCACCGTCGTCAGCCTCGTCGCCCCCGCCGCGGGCCGCGTGGTCCCGTTTGACCAGTTCTGCGGCCAGCCGCGCGGCCGCCCGGTAGGCCCGCTCGCCGTCGGAGGGGTCGTCGCCGACCGCCGCGTCCACGTCGTGGGCCAGCGCGGGGACGAACTCCGCGAGGTGCGTGTCGACGACCGTCCGCTCGGCGTCGGCCAGCCGCGCGGCCGCTTCCTCGTCGCCCTCGTGGACCGCCGCCGCGCGCTGGGCGGCGACGACCTGCATCAGTTCCAGTTCGGCGGCGACGTGGTCCTGGCGCTCGGCGAAGTCGTCGGCCGGCTCGACGCCGAACGTCTCCATCAGCCCGACGACCGCCGCGATCCGCCGCTGGGACTCGCCCACGTCCGAGCCCGTCGTGTAGTGGGCCTCGTAGGGGACGACCGGGTACTCGCCGCCGTCGGGGAGGCCGAACAGGTCGTTGTACGCCGCCTCCAGGTCCGAGACGGCGGCGTCGGCCACCGCGTCGAGGAACGCCTCGGCCTCGTCGTGGAGGCCGAGCCGCTCGGCGGCCTGCAGGACGCCCTCGCGGGCGTCGTGGGCGGTCAGCGTCGCCCGCGTCTCCACGTCGGGGTAACAGAACGCGCCGCCGACCGCCGCGTACAGGGTCGCCCGGGCGCTGTGGAGTCGCTCGCGGGCCTCCCGGTCGCCGTCGCGGTCGTCGGTCGCCGGGCCGGCGGCGGGCGACCCGTCGGTCGCCGCTTCCGAGTCGATGCCGGACCGTGCGGACGAAGCGTCCGCGTCGTCGAGTCGTGTCATGGCTGGTTGGTCCACATCTCGCCCTCTTTGACCTCCAGCTGTTCCTCGAAGGGCACGTCGACGACCTTGTTGCCGTCGCGGTCCCAGCCCTTCACGCGGTGTTCCTTGACGTTGTACGTCTCGATCAGCTTCGTCGTCGCGCCGAACAGCTGGAGGATGCCGAGGACGTGATGCGAGGGGTTGCGCACGCGGTCCTGGACTATCTCGATCGATTCGCGGTAGGTGTCGCCGGGCCAGTCGTTGCGCTTCTCCTCGGTGTTCGGCGTGAACATCTGCGTGAGGAACTCCGGCGGCACGTGGTAGGGCGGCATGTAGAACACCTGCGGCCGGGTGCCGAACTGCGGGTACAGCGGGAGCGCGACCTTCTCGTCGGAGTGGACGAGGTAGTTGATCGGCGACCGCCCACCGGGGGCGTCCCCGCCCGGCGACTCGGCGTCAGGGCCGCGGTTGATGTTGCCGTGCAGCCGCGTCTTCCCGATACAGGAGGAGACGCAGCGAGGGACGAACCCCTCCTCGATGCGGGGGTAACAGCCGACGGGCTTCTCTGAAACCCCGGTCTCGGGGTTGTACATCGGCTTGTGGTACGGACACCCCTTCACGCACTTGCGGTAGCCCCGACAGCGCTCCTGGTCGAGCAGGACGATGCCGTCCTCCTCGCGCTTGTAGATGGCCTGGCGCGGACACGCGGCCAGGCAGGCGGGGTTCTTGCAGTGGTTGCACAGCCTGGGCAGGTAGAACTGCCAGATGTCGTGGTACTCGCCTTCGTCGAGGTCCGACTCGACAACCTCGCCGGTGGGGTACTCGCCGTGGACTTGGTCGTCCCCCAGCGCGGGGTACTCCCACTCCTCCTTGTCGGCGATGTACCCGCGGACGCGCTCGCCGGACTCGGCGGCCTCGTAGATGGTCTCCCCGGAGTCCAGATCGTCGAGCAGGCGCATGTCCCAGCCCATCGGGTAGCCGCCGTAGGGCTCGGTCTCGACGTTCATCCACCACATGTACTCCTCGCCCTCGCCGCTGGTCCAGGTGGACTTGCAGGCGAACGAGCAGGTGTTGCAGTTGATACAGCGGTTCGTGTTGACGACCATCCCCCAGTGGTAGTCGCGCTCCTCGTCGCGGCGCTCGTAGGGGTAGTCGTGGCTCCGTCCGAGCTGTGGGTTCTCGACCTGTGGCATCAGTCGTCACTCTCCGTCGTGGTCGCGTTCGATCCGTTCGCTCCGCTCGATCCGTCCTGCAGCGACCCGCTCACGTACGACTGGAAGGCGTCGTCCCGTCGGGCGTCGGCCGGCTTCCAGTCCGCCTCCTCGTACTTCTCGACTTTGACCAGCGCGTCGCGCTCGACGCCGGTCGGTCCCCAGACGGCCTCCTCGTAGCCCTGTGCGAACGCGGAGCCGTGCCAGGAGATGTCCTCGTCGACGAGGTCGCTGACGTTCGGGTCACCGAACGTCGGCTTGTGGACCACGTCGTCGGTCTCCAGGATCGGGTCCAGCCAGATGTTCGTGGCGACGTTGTAGCCGACCACGTCGTCCTCGTCGTCCGATTCGTCGGGGAGGTGTTGCTCCCACCAGCCGTGCCAGATGGTCAACTGGCCCACGTCGCCGGCGTCGCTGGGCCGCTGGCGGTCGCTGACCATCACGCGGATGACCAGGTCGCCGCGGTCGCCGGTGATCTTCACGTAGTCGCCGTTCTCGACGCCGATGTCCGCGGCGTCGCTCGGATGCATCTCGACGAACGCCTCGCCCAGCGGCGGCGCGGTGTCGGCCTCGCCGTCGCCGGTCGGGAACGAGAAGTCGTCGACGAGCCGCTCGGTCCCCTCGGGGTCGGCGTTCGGACTCCCGAAGTCCCGGGAGGCCCAGATGAGGTTCCAGTCGGTCATCCCCCACGAGGAGTGGGTCCGGTACTTCGGATGGGGGGTGTTGTAGTGGAACTGGTAGCCGTCCTCGTAGAGGTCGTTCGTGCCGCCCTTCGCGTCCTCCCAGGTCTCCCCGGTGTCGTAGGGCGTCCCCTCCGGGCTCTCGAAGTGGTCGATGTCGTCGCGGCCGAGTTCGATGAACCGGTCCTCCTCCTTGTGGAACTCCATCCGGCCGGTCTTCGTGTAGAACGGCCTGTCGTCGTGGACCTGCGAGTAGAACGGGATCCGCGGGTAGGTCTTGAGGTTCAGCCGCTCGGGACCGTCCCGGAGGTCCTCCACGTCGATGTCCTGCGTCGTGATCCCCGCGTCGAACGCCTCCTGGATGTACCTCGTGGGGTCGCCGTCCTCGTCCAGGAACTCCGCGAAGTACTCGCGGTAGGAGTCGACGTTGCGCTCCTCGGGCGGGATCTTCTCGTCTAACTTCTCGGCGACCATCGCGACGACTTCCCCGTCCTGTTTGGTGTCGTAGATGGGGTCCATCACGCCGTGGTCCATGTGGACGAACGGGTTCTCCGGACCGACGGTGATGTCGGGGTACTCGCACTCCAGCCAGGAGGGGGCCGGGAGCACGATGTCCGCGTGGCGCGCGGAGTAGGTCATGTGCATGTCCGAGACGATGAACAACTCGTTGGCGGTGTCGGGGTGTTTCACGAAGTTGTTCATCACGTGCTCCTGGTGTTTCGTCTGGTTCAGGAGGTTGCAGTTCATCGTCCAGAGGACCTCCGGCCTGGCCATCGTGTAGGAGTCGGTCCCCTCCGGCAGGACTGGTTCGTCCTTGTCGCCGTGGGGGACCAGGTCGAGTTCGCGCTCCTCGTCGCCGCGGATGGCGTGGGGGTCCAGCGTCTCGCCGCCGAAGAAGGCGAAGGCGTGACCGGGGTACATCCCGTGGGCCTTGTGGCCGTCCGGGTTGACGTACTCGGGGTAACCGTCCAGCAGTTCGATCTTGTACTGCCCCGAGTAGTTGTAGTAGCCGGCGCCCCGTTCCCCGATGTTGCCCAGCATCGACTGGACGAAGAAGATCCCGCGCTGGACCTCGCTGGCGCCGTAGAACCAGTGGTTGATCCCCTCGCCGGTGAACCACTGGCCCTTCTCGGCGTCGGCGAACTCCCGGGCGGTCGTCCGTAGCGCCTCGGCGGGGATCGTGGTGATCTCCTCGACCTGTTCGGGCGAGTAGTTCTCCATGACGTTGGCCTTCTGACGGGCGAAGTCCGACCGCACGGAGACGGTCGACCCGTCCTGGAGTTCGACCTCGGTCTCCACGTCCAACTGCGGGTCGGCCGGGGTCTCCGCGCCGACCGCCTCGCGGTCGACGGCGTACAGGTCGCCGTCCTCGCCCAGTGCGACGAACTGTCCCCAGTCGCCCTCGACGTGGTGGCCGGGTTCGCCCTCGACGCCGCCCTCCGGCGGTTCCACGTCCTCGAACACCTCGTGGGCCCGCAGGTACTTGCCGGTGTCATCGCGGACGAGCAGTGGCAGGCTGGTGTACCCGCGCATGAACTCGGCGTCGTACAGCTCCTCGTCGATGATGACGTGGGCGAATCCGAGGGGGAGTGCGGGGTCGCTGCCCGGCCGGATGGGGAGCCAGCGGTCGCACTTCTGGACCGTCGGGGAGTAGTCCGGGTAGACGCCGACCATCTTCCCGCCGCGCTCGCGGCTCTCCTGCAACCAGTGGTTGTCCGCGAGTTTGTTGTGGATCAGGTTCTTCCCCTGGATGATGGTGTAGTCGGCCGCCCGCCACGCGGAGGCGTCGGAGTCCGAGGTCTGGTAGCCCGTGGTCATCACGTGGCCCGGCGGCAGGTCGGCGTACCAGTCGTACTCCGTCCACTCGCAGCCCCCGAAGATGGAGGCCAGCCGCCGGCCCGCGCCGTGGCGGGTGAACAGCCCGTCGGCCTTGATCGCGTTGAAGACCTGGAAGTGCTTCGTGTCCTCCAGGTTGGCCATCTTCGCGGCGATGAGGTCGACGGCCTCCTCCCAGGAGACGCGCTCGAACTCGTCCTCGCCGCGGCCCTCGGGGTTGGGGTCGTCGGGGTCCCACCCCTTGCGGACCATCGGGTACTTGATCCGCGAGGGCTCGAACGTCCGGCGGTGTAGCGTCAGCCCCTTCATGCACCCTCGGGGGTTCCAGTGCTGGGAGACGCCGGCGTCCTCGTAGCCCGACGGGCCGACCGAGGGCTCCTCGTTGTGGTAGACCTGCTCGGCCCTGATCGGGACGCCGTTTTTCATGTAGAAGTTCAGCGCGCAGGACTGGGTGCAGTTGGGGTGACAGACCGTCCAGTCGACCGCGTCGTACTCGTAGATGTCGTGGTACACCTGCTCCCAGTCGCGGTTGGGGTACGATTTCAGGGGGTTGTCGACGGACGTGACCGGGTCGACCGCCTGGGTCGCCCCCCAGGCGGTCCCGACCAGGGCGCCGACGCTCCCGGCGCCGGCGGCCGCCAGGAAGTCGCGTCGCGACAGCGTCACGCCCGGTCACCTCCCTGTACCCGTGTCGCCGCTGTGTGGCGCATGTCCGTGGCCACGTCCCCGGCGTCCGTCAACCCGCGAGGGCGTTCCTGCGAGTCAGGAACGGCCGCGAAAATATTCCCACGGAGGTTCAGCCCTGCCGCCCCCGACACTGTGGCCGTTTATGTGGCCGGGGACGGGGCCCGAACATGTTTGCTCGCAGTCACGCTTATGTGGTCGGCGGACGGACGGAATTCCATGTCGACCGACGGGCTCCGGGTCGAGTTGCGGGTCACCGACCCGGGCCACTGCACGCCCGCCCGGGCCGCCCGGACGACGGGGGCGAGCGTCGACGGCGTCTCGCGGACCGTCGACGACGGGCGGCTCGTCCAGGAGTTCACGCTCCGGGGCGACGCCGACGATATCCGCGAGTGCGCGGGGGACGACGACGACCTGGAGGCCGTCTTCGAGTGGGAGGAGGGCGTCCGCTACCGCGAGCGCGGCGTCGACGAGTCGACCTGTGTCTGTGGCGTCCTCTCGGAGTACGGCTACCCGCTCGACGAGATCTCCGCGACCGACGACGGGCTCAGGCTCTCCTTTTACACCCCCGGCGCGGACCGCCTGGAGGAGGTCGTCGAGGTGCTGCGCTCGCGGTTCGGCGGCGTCGCGGTCGTCGGACTCGAACGCGACTGCGACCTGGCCGACCACGACCCGGTGGCCGTCGACCGCGCGGCGCTGACCGACCGCCAGCGGGAGGTGCTGGAGACGGCCTTCGAGATGGGCTACTTCGAGACGCCCAAAGGCGCCAACGCCGGCGAGGTCGCCGAGGAACTGGACATCGCGCTGTCGACCGCCTGCGAACACCTCGCGACCGCCCAGCGGACGGTCCTCTCGATGGTCCTCGACTCCGGCTGACGACATAAGCTAGCCGAACAACTTCGCCGTGAGTTCCCGAACTCTGGGAGCGCCGAACGGGCTTCTTTTGGCGGGAGCGCCACCGCCCGCACATGGGAGTCGAACCGACAGGCGGCATCCGGGTCAGGCTCGCGGTCGAGGCGGCCGGGGCCTGCCCGGTGGCGGCGTCGACCGGCGGCGACACCATCGCTCGGTCGGCGAGGTGGAGTTCGGCCGGCGAAGGCGAGGTAGTCGAGGAGTTCGACCTCGTGGGCGAGGCCGACGAGGCGGACCTCCCCGAGGGCGCCTCGGTCGTCTTCGAGACAGACCGCTCGGAGCGGGTGCGGTTCACCCGCGAGACCGGCGACTGCATCTGCGAGGCGGTCGAGCGGCTGGGGGTGCCGGTCACCGACGTGAGCGCCTCGCGGGGCACGCTCCGGCTGAGCTTCCACGCGACGGACGTGGAGACCGTCCGGGCGGCCGTCGACGACCTCGACGCCGCCTACGGCTCGGTCCGCATCGACCGGCTGGCCCGAACCGGCGAGGGCGAGGACGACGACATGGTGCTGGTCGACCGGGGACGGCTCACCGACCGCCAGCAGGAGGTGCTGGAGACGGCCATGGAGATGGGCTACTTCGAGCGACCCCGCTCGGCCAATGCGACCGAGGTCGCCGCGGCGCTGGACATCTCCCCCTCCACGTTCGCCGAGCACCTCGCGTCGGCCCAGTCGAAGGTGCTCGACTCGCTGCTGGAGGGGTCGGCGTGACGGTTCTCGGCGACCCTCGCCGTGGCGCCCGCCATTGGCCGGGACTGTCACAGCGCCCTCCTGCGGTTTTAGATCGCGGTACAAGTACGACCAAAATATTCGGGGAGCATCGCTATCCGCGACGGCGGTACATATTCGGCCCGATGTCTCGTCTGCCGACCGACCGACCGCGACCGCGGCGTCCGACGGGGCCGGACGCCCGGGGGGTGCAGACCCGGAGCACCGACCGACGGGAGGAGGGGGGGTGGCGATGAGGCGCAACGGCTACCTGATCGTCGCGCTGGTCGTGATGACCCTGCTGCCGATGTGGTACGTCGGGCTGCACGGCGAGCCGCCGAGCGAGGAGATCGCCATCGACCAGAGCGTCTCGGAGCTGCGGCCGCTCGACGGGTTCGTCGACACGCCGAACAAGCTCTCGCCGAGCCAGGTGGGCGTCATCGTCTGGGTGGCGCTGCTGGCGCTGGTGGCCGTCCTCTCGGCCGCACACCGGTTCATGAACCGCGCAGTCAGGCCCGACGAGCCGGCCACGGCGGCCGCGGCCGACGACGCGGCCGTCGCCGACGGCGGGCGGGCCGACGCGACGGGCGACGCGTCAGCGGCGGCGCGCCCCGACGGCGGGACGATCGGGTTCCCCTGGCTCTCGACGGAGGAGCGCTGGGTCGTCGAGTACCACGACGCGAGCGACGCCATCGAGGGGCTGGTCGCGATGGGCGGGCTGACCGTCCTCGCGATCGTCTTCGCGGCGCTGTTCACCGGCGAGTACCTGACGCTGGCGCGCACGCAGTACTTCGGCGTCTACGCCGCGGGGATGTTCCTCTCGCTGGCCGGCTCGACGGTCGCCTACTACGCGTGGTTCATGCCCCACATCGAGGTCGCCGAGCGGAGGGACCACTGATGTATCGCACGACCGACAGCACCGCGGTCCGCGGAGGGAGCCACCGATGAGCGACGACTGTGACACCTGCGACGGCTGCTGCGGCGACGAGGAACCGACCCGGCCGAGCATCTACACCGACGCCCGCGCCGAGATGGAGCGCCGCGACTACGCGAAGGTGCTGGCGACCGTCGGCGGGCTGACCGCCGTCGGCAGCCTCGCGGCGCCGCTGATGGGCCTGACTCGCGTCTTCGAGCGGGGGTACTCGGGCCCGGTCTACTCCGACGGCGTCGCGCTGGTCGACGGCGAGGGCAACCGCGTGACCGAGAACACCCTCTCCGAGGGCGAGCAGATGACCGTCTTCCCGGAGCCGCGCCCGGGGATCGCCGACGCGCCGACGCTGCTGGTCCGCTACCCGGAGGACGCCTACGGCGGCGAGACGGCCATGGAGTCGACCGTCGGCGGCTACGCGGCCTACTCGAAGGTCTGCACGCACGCGGGCTGTATGGTCTCGGACACCGAGGGGTCGACGCTTGTCTGCCCGTGTCACTTCGGGAAGTTCGACCCCACCAGCGGCGCCTCGGTCGTCGGCGGCCCGCCGCCGCGGGCCCTGCCGCAACTGCCCATCACGCTCTCCTCGGACGGCTACCTCGTCGCCACCGGGGACTTCGAAGGGCCCGTCGGCCCGGGGGGTGAATGATGGTGAGGAGCGACGGCGGCGACGGCGAGGGAACCGGGCGCCTGGGCCGCGCCTACGACTGGATCGACAGCCGCCTCGACCTGGATTCCGAGACGGACATCCTCGGCAAGGCGTTCCCCGCCGAGGACTCGTTCCTGCTCGGCGAGGTGGCCCTCTTTTGCTTCCTCGTGCTCGTGCTGACCGGCATGTTCCTCGGCTTCTTCTTCGAGCCCTCGACGAGCGAGGTGGAATACGAGGGCAGCGTCGAGCGCTTCCAGGGCGAGGAGGTGCCGGAGGCGTTCGCGAGCGTCCTCAACATCACCTACGACGTGCCGTTCGGGATGCTCCTGCGCCGGATGCACCACTGGGCCGCCCACCTGTTCATCGCCTCGATGGCGCTGCACATGCTCAGGGTGTTCTTCACCGGCGCCTACCGCAACCCCCGCGAGCCGAACTGGCTCGTCGGGACCGGCCTCGCCGGCCTGTCGATGGGCGCCGCCTACACCGGCTACGCGCTCCCGTTCGACGAGTTCGCCAGCACCGCGACGGGCATCGGCTACAACCTCGCGAAGTCGGTCCCGCTGCTCGGGGACCCGCTCTCGAAGCTCGTCTTCGGCGGATCCTTCCCCTCGTCGGCCACCATCCCGCGGTTCTACTTCCTGCACGTGTTCGTGATACCGCTGGCCATCGCGGGGCTGATCGGGATCCACATGCTGATCCTGATGCGGCAGAAACACACCGAGGCCGAGCGCGAGGACGACGTGCCCGGCCCGGCGCCGCCCGCCGAAGGTGCGGCCGCGACGGGCGGCCCCGCGACCGACGGCGGAGGAGCCGCGACCGCCGACGGCGGTGACGGGGTCGCCACCGACGGTGCCGGCGACGGCGCGACCGCCGCGGACGGCGGCACCGCCGGCGGGGTCCGCGCGACGGTCGCGGGCGCCGTCGACCGCGACGACGACAGCGTCATCGTCGGCCTGCCCGCGTTCCCGAACCAGGCGGCGGTGAGCGCGGTCGTCTTCTTCCTGACGCTGGCGACCCTCTCGATCCTGGCCGGGTTCCTCCCGGTCCACAACGTCGCGGAGTACGGCCCCAACGACCCCGCGGGCACGCCCGCGCTCATCATGCCCGACTGGTTCCTGATGTGGGTCTACGGGTTCCTGAAGCTACTGCCGTCGTGGCTCGCGTTCCACGTCCCGATCCTCGGGGAGGTCAACGCCGAGTTCGTCGGCGGCATCCTCATGCCCGGGCTCGTGTTCGGGGCCGTCGCCGTTTGGCCCTTTATCGACTACTACCGCGAGCCCGAGCACTTCGCGCTGAACCCGCTCGACCGGCCGAAACAGACCGCCGTCGGCGTCTTCGGCGTCACGTTCATCATGGTCGCCTCCATCGCGGGCATGAACAACATCGCCGCCGACGTGCTCAACACCAGCACCGGCCCCGTCAACGCCGTGCTCTGGTGGGCGCTCGTCGGCTGGCCGACGCTCTGTGCCGCCATCACGTACGGTCTCCTGCGCGGCAACGACGAGGGCCCCGACGAACCGGATGGTGACGGATCGGACGCGTCGAACGACGACGCCGACGGGGAGGGCGAGTCATGACCGCCGTGACCGTCACCGAGCGCTCCTATCGCTGGATCGACCGACTGAGCAAGCTGCTGGGCGTCGCGCTGATAGCCGTCGGGCTCGACGCCGGCGGCGACACGCTGGCCGGCATCGCGTTCGCCGCCGCCGGCGTCGCCTGCGGACTCGCGACGATCTTCGTCTCCAAACAATGACCGACGACCACTCGACCGACCACGACCGAACCGACGACCCGCCGACCGACAGCACCGACAGCGAAGCGACCGACGGCGTCGCGGAGGGAGCCGCCGGGGCTGCGACCGACGGGACCGCTACCGACGGTGCCGCGACCGATGGCGGGGCCGACATCGACGTGTCCCGCCGGGACTTCCTGAAGGGCGTCGGCGCGGCCGGCGTCGCCGGTGCGGGCGCCACGCAAACCGGCCTCGCTCAGGACTTCCTCCAGATGACCCGGCTGAAGGTCGTCAACGACCCCATCGGCGACTACCCCTACCGGGAGTGGGAGGACCTGTACCGCGAGGAGTGGGACTGGGACTCGAAACACCGCTCGACCCACTCGGTCAACTGCACCGGCTCGTGCTCGTGGGAGGTCTACGTCAAGAACGGGCAGGTCTGGCGCGAAGAGCAGGCCGGCGACTACCCGAACTTCGACGAGAGCCTGCCCGACCCGAACCCGCGGGGCTGTCAGAAGGGGGCCTGCTACACCGACTACGTCAACGCCGACCAGCGGATCAAGTACCCGATGCGACGCACGGGCGAGCGCGGCGAGGGCAAGTGGCAGCGCATCTCCTGGGACGAGGCCCTCACCGAGATCGCCGAGCACGTCGTCGACGAGGTCGAGGCCGGCCGCTACGACGCCATCTCCGGGTTCACGCCGATCCCGGCGATGAGTCCGGTCTCCTTCGCCTCGGGCTCGCGACTCATCAACCTGCTCGGCGGCGTCAGCCACAGCTTCTACGACTGGTACTCGGACCTGCCTCCGGGCCAGCCGATCACCTGGGGCACCCAGACGGACAACGCCGAGAGCGCCGACTGGTACAACGCCGACTACATCATCGCCTGGGGGTCGAACATCAACGTCACCCGCATCCCCGACGCGAAGTTCTTCCTCGACGCCGCTTATAATGGCACCAAGCGCGTCGGAATCTTCACCGACTACTCACAGACCGCCATCCACACCGACGAGTGGCTCTCGCCGCAGGGCGGCACCGATACCGCCCTCGCCCTCGGGATGGCCCAGACCATCGTCGACGAGGAGCTGTACGACGAGGCCCACCTGAAAGAGCAGACCGATATGCCGCTGCTCGTCCGCGAGGACACCGGGAAGTTCCTCCGCGCGAGCGAGGTGCCGGGGCTCGGCGAGGGCGTCGAGGACCCCGAGAAGGTGTTCGTGATGGTCGACGAAGAGGGGGACCTCCGGCTGGCGCCGGGGTCGCTGGGCGACCGCGACGGGCAGAAGGACCCCGACTCCTCGATCGAGCTCGGCTTCGACCCGCAGCTGTCGGTCGAGCGGACGGTCGCCCTCGCCGAGGGCGCCGACGCCGACAGCGTCGACGTGCGCTCCGTGTGGGACAATCTCCGCGACGAACTCGCGGAGTACACGCCGGAGTTCGTCACCGAGGAGACGACCGTCGGCGAGGAGACCTACCAGCGCATTGCCCGCGAGTTCGCCGAGGCCGACAAGGCGAAGATCATCCACGGCAAGGGCGTCAACGACTGGTACCACAACGACCTCGGCAACCGGGCCATCCAGCTTTTGGTCACCCTGACCGGGAACCTCGGCGAGCAGGGGACCGGCCTCGACCACTACGTCGGCCAGGAGAAGATCTGGACGTACGAGGGCTGGCAGACCCTGTCCTTCCCGACCGGGTCGGTCCGGGGCGTCCCGACGACGCTGTGGACCTACTTCCACGCGGGCATCCTCGACAACACCGACGAGCAGACGGCCCGGATGATCCGCGAGTCCATCGACAACGACTGGATGCCGGTCTACCCCTCCGAGCGCGAGGACGGCTCGCGCCCGGACCCCTCGACGATGTTCGTCTGGCGGGGCAACTACTTCAACCAGGCCAAGGGGAACATCGCCGTCGAGGAGGAGCTGTGGCCCAAGCTCGACCTCGTGGTGGACATCAACTTCCGGATGGACTCGACGGCGCTGTACTCGGATATCGTCCTCCCGGCGGCGAGCCACTACGAGAAGTACGACCTCTCGATGACGGACATGCACAGCTACGTGCACCCGTTCACGCCCGCGGTCGAGCCGCTCGGTGAGGCGAGGACCGACTGGCAGATCTTCCGCGACCTCGCCGAGAAGATCCAGGAGGTCGCCCAGGAACGGGGCGTCGAACCGATCGACGACCGCCAGTTCGACCGCGAGATCGACCTGCAGTCGGTGTACGACGACTACGTGCGCGACTGGCAGACCGGCGAGGAGGGCGCGCTCGCGGAGGACCGGGCAGCCTGCGAGTACATCCTCGAACACTCCGAGGAGTCCAACCCGGAGGGCACCGACGAGCAGATCACCCTCGACGACACCATCGACCAGCCCCAGCGGTTGCTCGAAGCGGGCGACCACTGGACCTCCGACATCGAGGACGGCGAGGCGTACACCCCCTGGAAGCGCTTCGTCCAGGACAAGGAGCCGTGGCCGACGTTCACGGGGCGCCAGCAGTACTACGTCGACCACGACTGGTTCCTCGAACTCGGCGAGGAACTGCCGACCCACAAGGAAGGCCCCGCGAACACCGGCGGGAGCTACCCCCTGTCGTACAGCACGCCCCACGGCCGGTGGTCGATCCACTCGACCTGGCGCGACAACGAGACGATGCTCAACCTCCAGCGGGGCGAGCCCGTCGTCCACATCAACCCCGAGGACGCCGCGGAGCGCGGTATCGAGGACGGCGACACGGTCGAGGTGTTCAACGACCTCGACAGCGTCGAGGTGCAGGCGAAGATCTACCCGTCCAGCGAACCGGGGACGATCCGCCACTACTTCGCCTGGGAGCGGTTCCAGTACCCCGACGGGAACAACTTCAACTCGCTCGTCCCGATGTACATGAAGCCGACCCAGCTGGTCCAGTACCCCGAGGACGAGGAGAGCCACCTCTACTTCTCGCCGAACTACTGGGGCCCGACCGGCGTCAACTCCGACGTGCGCGTCGACGTGCGACCGGTCGACCAGGGGGCCGACGACGCGGAGGGCGAGTCGAGCGACGACGGTGAGAACGAGCAGGCAGACCTTCGGCTGGCCGACGGCGGCGACGCGCCAGCGGACGGGGACGCTCGGGCGGGCGCGGACCCGCCGGACGGACCGGCCGCCGACGCGGGAGGTGACGGCTCGTGAGCACCGACGACGCCCAGGACGGCGACACGCACATCGACATCGCGGACGGGGTCGACCACCAGGTCGCGATGGTGATGGACCTCAACAAGTGCATCGGCTGTCAGACCTGCACGGTCGCGTGCAAGACCCTCTGGACCGAGGGCGGCGGGCGCGACTACATGTACTGGAACAACGTCGAGACCAAGCCCGGCGACGGTTACCCCAAAGACTGGGAGGACTCCGGCGGCGGCTGGCAGTCCGACGAGCACAGCGAGCGCGAGCCCGGCGAGATCCCCGCCAAGGAGCGCTACGGCGGCGACTGGGAGTTCAACCACTCGGAGATCATGTACGACGGCAGCGACGAGCCGCTGCGGCCCCAGAACGTCGACCCCGAGTGGGGGCCCAACTGGGACGAGGACGAGGGCGCCGGCGAGTACCCCAACAGCTACTACTTCTACCTCCCGCGGATCTGCAACCACTGTACCCACCCCTCCTGCGTGGAGGCCTGCCCGCGCCAGGCGCTGTACAAGCGCGAGGAGGACGGCATCGTCCTCGTCGACCAGGAGCGCTGTCGCGGCTACCGCTACTGCGTCGAGGGCTGCCCCTACAAGAAGGTGTACTACAACGCGGCGAAGAAGAAGTCGGAGAAGTGCATCTTCTGCTACCCGCGCATCGAGGGCGAGGGCCCGGACGACGAGGTCCACGCGACCGCCTGCGCCGAGGAGTGCCCGCCCCAGCTGCGGCTGGTGGGCTACCTCGACGACGAGGACGGCCCCATCTACAAGCTCGTCGAGGAGTACGAGGTGGCGCTGCCGCTCCACCCGGAGTTCGAGACGGTGCCGAACGTCTACTACATCCCGCCCTACGCCCCGCCCCAGCACTCCGAGGACGGCGAGAGCATCGAGGGCGTCGACCGCATCCCGCGGGACTACCTCGAGGAGCTGTTCGGCGAACGGGTCGACGAGGCCCTCGACACCATCGAGCGCCACCGCGACCGCGTGCGCCGCGGCGAGGACAGCGAACTCATGGAGATACTCCAGGACAAGAACCCCGCACAGCAGTACCGGCTGGAGGTGTTCGACGAATGAGTTCGCACGACAACTCCTGGGTCGGCGTCGCCGCGCTGGTCGTCCTCGCGGTCGTCGGCGCGGCCGTGTTGCCGACGCTGTCGAGCGCGCGGCCGGCCAACGAGGTGCCGGTCGGCGACGTGGACGCGAACGCGACGGACCCGACCGCCGAGTCGTGGACCGCCGTGCCGAGCGTGGAGCTCGCGCTGGCGAGCGCGCCGAGCGGGTTGCCCGAGGCGAGCAACGTCTCGGTACAGGAGGCGCAGGTCCGCGCGGCGACCAACGAGTCACACGCGTTCGTCCGGGTCTCCTGGCCGGACGCGACGGCCGACCGCAACGCCACGGGTCTCCGCGAGTTCGCCGACGCCGTCGCCGTCCAGCTGCCCGAGAACGAGAGCGCCCGCCCGCCCATCGCGATGGGCGGCACGAGCAACCGCGTGAACGTCTGGTACTGGAGCGGGACCGGGACGACGGAGGAACTGCTCGCGGGCGGCGCCGGGACGACCACGTCGTTCAACCAGTCCGCCGTCGACGCCGAAGCCGTCCACGAGGACGGCGAGTGGCACGTCGCGTTCACCCGCGAGGCCGAGATGGCGGGCAACCGGACCGACCTGTCCGGCGAGCGGGACGTGGACGTGGCCGTCGCGGTCTGGAACGGCTCCTACGACGAGCGGGCCGGCCGCAAGTCCGTCAGCGAGTGGCAGTACCTCGCCATGGGACCGGGCCCGCAGGGGCCGCCCTACGAGACGATCCTCTGGACGGTCGCCGGCCTCGCGATCCTGTTCGTCGCGGTCGTGACCATCGAGGGCGTCCGCCGAACGCGGGGTGAGGCGGCGTGAGCGACGCCGAACCCGTCGACACCGACTCCGCGGAGGACGCCCCCGAGCGCGACGGCGCGGCGGTCGACGACGGCCCGCCGACCGACGCCGACCGCGACGCCGCAGCCCGAGGCGGGCTGTACGCGCTGGCCGCCCGGGCGCTGACCGAACCGGACGAGGAACTGCACGACGCGCTCGCGTCCGGCGCGCTCGACCGGGAGTGTCGGCGGCTACTCGACCGGACGACCCTCGACGTCGAGCCCCCCGACCTCACCACCGACGACGACCGCGAGACGGTCTGCGCCCGGTTCAACGACCTGTTCGTGCTCGGCCAGACCACCGTCGAGGACCGCACCGACGGCACCATCGACGCCGAGGGGCCGGACGTGTCGCTGTACGAGTCGGGCTACCGGCCGGAGGCGTCGTGGAACGACGTGAACCTCGACCTGGCGCGGGCCTACGACTACTTCGGCGTCGAGGTCGACGAGGAGCGGCGGGAGAACCACGACCACTACCGGCTGGAACTGGAGTTCGCCGGCTACCTCTGCCGGCGGGAGGCGGCGGTCGACCCGGACGCCGCCCGCGCGCGCCTGGACTTCCTCGACCGCCACCTCGCCGTGCTCGCCGAGGGGGTCGACGACGCCCTCGACGGCGAACCCGGAACCGGCTACTACGGCGAACTCGCCGCCTTCTGCCGGCGGCTGGTCGCCGCCGACACGAACGACCTGGCCGACCGGCTGGAGGGGGAGGGCGACCCGTGAGCCAGCCGACCGCGAACACGGGCGACTCGGCCGCCGACACCGGCGAGCGAACCGCCCTGTCCGACGCCCGCGAGCGCCTCGACGGGGGCCTCCCCGGGTCGCCGGCGACGCTCGCGGGAGCCGTCGCGCTCGTCCCGACCGCCGGCGTCCTGGTCCTCCGGCTCGTGCGGAACGCGCCCGGGGGCCTCCCGCCGGTCGGGCGCGCCGTGGCCCCGACCGTGACGACGCTGGCGGCAGTCGTCCCGGCGCTGGCGGTTCTGGGGCTCGCCGTCGGGACCGATGCGCGCGCCGAGCGGGTGGCGCTCGCGGCCGTGGGCGTCTTCGGGCTCGTGGGGGCGGTCGACGCCGCCGCGTGGCTCCCGGCCGCCGCCGCCGTCCTCGCCGGGACCGGCGCCGCGCTCGTGGTCGAACTCCGCGAGCGAGCGCACGCCCGCGCCGGCGCGGTCGATTCGCTCCGGGCCGCGCTGGCGCCGGTCGCGCGTCCCGGGGCGGTCGCCGCGCTCGGCACGCTCGCGCTCGGGTGGTCGCTCGCGGCCGCCGCCGGGCTCGGGACGACGACGCTCCGGCCGGCGGGCGCGGCCGTCGCGTTCGTAGCACTGGCCGCGCTCCCTCTGGTCCGTCGGCTCGACGGGCTCGTCGACCTCGGGCTGTGGGCGGTCGGGACGTTCGCGGTCGTCGTCGCTGCGGCGTCGGCGCCGTTCGTCGCGGGCGCCGTCGCGCTCGTCGCGTTCGACGCCGGGACGGTTCCCCTGTCGCTGCTCGCGCTGGGGATCGGTGGCGCGGTCGCGACCGCCGTCGCCGACGCGCGCCGTCGGGCGTTCGGCCCCGCGGTCGCTGCGGCGCTGTTGCTGACCGCTGGTGTCCCGGCGACGCTCCCCCGCGCCGTCGCGTTCGCGCTTGGCCTCGTCGTGCTGGTCCGCGAGTGGGACGGCTCCGGTCCGGGAATCGGGAAAACTACCGGGGGTGTCGCCGATGCGTGACCCCGAGGAGGCCACCGACGGGCCGACCGACCCCCGTGTCCACCCCGAGCAGAGCCCCGGATTCGACGTCGACCACGCCGGCCTCGAGGACATCGAGGTGAGCCGCGAGGACGTGACGATCGGCGAGGCGACGCCCCGGGAACTGTCGGCCGCCGACACGTCGCTCATCGCCAGCGAGACGGCCCAGGAGAAGCTCGAACGGCTCGCGACCGGCGACGCGGTCGAGCGCCAGCGGGCGGCGCTCGCGCTCGCGGAGGAGGACCGCGACCCGGCCGTCGTCGAGGCGCTGATCACCGCGGGGCTGGAGGACGACGACGCGGACGTGCGCCAGTTCGCCGTCGAGGCGCTGGCGAAGCTCGGCGGCGAGCGCGCGGGCCCCGCCGCCCTCGAAATGACGGAGGACGACGACCCGTGGGTCCGCGCCGAGGCGATCGTCGCGCTGGACCGCATCGACCGAGAGGCCTACGCCGACCGCATCGAGGCGGCGCTGGACGCCGACCACCACGCGGTCCGGCGCAACGCGCTGGTCTCGGTGTTCAAACGGCGCGGCGAGGACGCGCTCGACCCGCTGCTGGACGCCGCCGACGACGAGAGCGAGCGCGTCCGCGAGTGGGCCGTCCACCTCCTCGCCGGCGTCGACGACGACCGCGCCCGCGAGGTCCTGGCCGAGACAGCGGACGACGAGTCCGAACCGCGGATCGTCCGCGGCACGGCCGCGCGGGCGCTGGAGGCCGACCCCGGCCGCTTCCGCCGGCAGTTCACCGGCGCCCTCGACCGCGGCGACACCACCCTCCCGGGCGAGGACCACCTCAATCGCCAGCCCGACCTCTGACGTTCCCCTCGCTGTCCACCCTATCATGTCAGAACACACCGACCACGACAGACCGACCGACGACGCCGACGGCACCGAGCGCACGAGTAGCGACGACCAGACGAGCGGTGACGAGCGGACCGACGACGACCTGGAGGAGGCGGTCGAGGCCGCGCTCCGGCAGGTCCGGGATCCCGACGCGGGCAAGGACGTGTTCGAGGCCGGCCTCGTCTCCGACATCGCGGTCTCGGCGGGCGCGGTCACGGTCGTCGCGGACCTGAACGACTTCCGGCCCCAGCAGGGCGAACAGGTCACGAGCGCGATGCTGCAGGCCGTCTCCGACGTTCCGGGGGTCGAACACGCTCACATCGAGCGCGAGACGGCCCACGCCGCCGACGAGGACCGCTCGACCGGCCTCGCCGACGTGGACCGCGTCATCGCCGTCGCCAGCGCGAAAGGCGGCGTCGGCAAGACGACGGTCGCCACGCATATCGCCTGCGCGATGGCCGGCGACGGGCTGGACGTGGGGCTGTTCGACGCCGACATCCACGGCCCCAACGTCCCCGAGGTGCTGGAGGTCTCGGGGCCGGTCTACTCCGACGACGACGGCAATCCCCTGCCCGTCGAGGCCGGCGACCTCGACGTGATGAGCGTCGGGCTCATGGAGTCGGGCGCGCCGCTGGCCTGGCGGGGCGCGATGGCCCACGACGCCCTCTCGGAACTGTTCGAGGACACCGCCTGGGGCGACCTGGACACCCTCGTGGTCGACCTCCCGCCGGGGACCGGCGACGTGGTCCTCACCACGCTCCAGGAGGTCCACCTCGACGGCGTCGTCTTCGTCACCACTCCCTTCCACGCCGCCGTCACGGACACCGCCCGCTCGCTGGACCTCTTCGAGGAGAACGACGTGCCGGTCCTCGGCGTCGCCGTCAACATGGCCGGGTTCACCTGCCCCACCTGCGGCGACGAGCACGACCTGTTCGAACACGGCGAGCCGCTGGACGGGCTCGACGCCCCCATCCTCGCCGAGCTGGACTTCGACCCGAGCGTCCAGGCGACGCCCCGCCCCGGCGAGTTACCCGAGCAGATGCAACAGCTGGGCGAGGACGCCCACGAGCGCGTCGAGGAGGTGTGGTCGGTCGACGTACCGGACGAAGCCGCCGACCTGCGCGGCGTGGAGGCCGACGCGCGCCACGACCGCGTCCGCGAGGCGTTCGACGCGGCCGAGCGGGGCGACGAGCTCGTCCTCGTCTCCGACCGCGACCCGACACCGGTGCGGTCGTTCCTCGCCTCGCTGTCGGCCGAGGCCGACGGCCCAGGCGATCTCGACCCCTTCGAGGTCGAGCAGTTGAACCCCGAGACGTGGGTGCTCCGGACGGTCAGGCCGTAGTCACTGGCGACGCCGGCACGTCCACGTTCCCGTCCGGTCGGTTCGCGTCCGCTCTTGCCCGCTACGTTGCGCTATTGTGAGTTCATAGCAGCCCTCTTGTGGGCGACCCGACACCCTTCGAGTGAGCAACACGATGTCGGGACGACCCCAGCCAGCGGACGACGCCGTCTCCGAGCCCCGTTCCCCGTCGACCGGCCCCGACCAACCCGGCCGGACGGACCCGCCGGCGCTGGAACTCGCGCTCGTTCGATACGCCGACCGGCCGGACCGATGCACGATCCACCCGCCCGACGCGACCGGCGTCGAGCGGATGTCGACGTGGATCTCCGTCGACCGGACCCTCGTGGTCGACGCCGCGTCGATGCGGTAATCGCCGCGCCGATGTGGTAGTCGCCGCGACCTCGCGGCGTGGACACGACTGCGGTCCCGGACGGCTTTTTGTCCCAGCCGCCGAACCGCCGGCAATGGGACACGAGGGTTTCACGGAGGTGACGCGGCTGGCCGCCGCGCGCGAGGAGTTGCTATCGGTCGTCGACCCGCCGACCGGGGCCGAGTCGGTCCCCGTCGCCGAGGCCGACGGACGGACGCTCGCCGAACCGGTCGACGCGACGCGGGACGTGCCGGGGTTCGACCGCGCGGCGATGGACGGCTACGCCGTCCGCGCGACCGACACCCACGACGCCGGCGACCGCTCGCCGGCCGCTCTCGACAAGACCGACGGCGACGTGGGCGCCCGGCGGGCCCGCTACGTCCACACGGGGAGTCCGATGCCCGACGGCGCCGACGCAGTCGTCAAAGTCGAGGAGACGGAGGCCCGCGGCGAGCGGGTCGAGGTGTTCGCCGCCGTCGCGCCCGGCGAGAACGTCGCGCCCGCCGGCGAGGACGTGGCGGCCGGCGACCGGCTGTTCGACGCCGGCCGGCGGCTCCGCCCCTCGGATCTCGGTCTGCTGAAGGCCGGCGGCCACCGCTCCGTGTCCGTCCACGAGCGACCGACCGTCAGCGTGGTCCCGACCGGCGAGGAACTCGTCGACTTCGACCCCGGCTACGGCGAGACGACCGAGACCAACGGACTGACCGTCTCGCGGCTGGTCGAGCGCTGGGGCGGAGCGGCCACCTACCGCGATATCGTCGGTGACGACGAGGCTGCACTCCGGGAGGCCGTCGAGCGCGACACCGACCACGACATCGTCGTCACGACGGGCGGCTCCTCGGTTGGCGAGCGGGACCTCATCGCCGACGTGGTGGCCGACCTGGGCGAGGTGCTCGGCCACGGCGTCGCGCTCAAACCCGGCCACCCGGTCGGCTACGGCGTCGTCGACGACACGCCCGTGCTGACCCTGCCCGGGTACCCCGTCTCCTGTCTCGTGACCGCCGTCCAGCTGTTGCGGCCCGCCGTCGCCCGCGCCGGCGGGTTCGAGCCCGAACCGTTCCCCGAGTTCGAGGCGACGCTCGACCGCAAGGTCGCGAGCGATGTCGGCGTCCGGTCGTTCGTGCGCGTCCGGGAGACGGGCGAGGGGTCGGTCGAACCCGTGCGGGGCGGCGCGGGCGTCCTCTCGTCCGTGGCGGCCGCTGACGGCTGGGTCGTCGTCCCCGAGAGCCTCGAAGGCGTCGCGGCCGGCGAGACCGTCACCGTCCAGCGGTGGGAGCCCCACTGCTGAGCCCGCCCGCCGACCGGCGCCGACGACGGCACACCCTCGAACTGTAGGGACCGGGCTTTTGCGGTTATCCGCTCTGGTTGGGGTAGCGAGGGACTTCTCTCAGTATGTACCGGACAGACCCAGCGAACACGGATTCGGACAGCACTACGACGCGGCACGACGGCGACCGCACGCTCCTCTCGGCGATAGTCGAGGCGGTCGCGGCGGAGACGGGGCGGGACCCGCTCGAACTGGACCCGCTGTACGACGCGCTCGACGCGGCGGCGCTGGAACGCGTCGTGGCGCCGGACCGCGACACCGGCTCCCTCGCGGGGCGGCTCCGGTTCCGCTTCGAGTCCTGCGAGGTGACCGTCACCGGCGACGGCCGCGTGACCGCCCGTAGCTAATCGGAACGGCCGAATCGGCCCGTTTCCCCGCCTCCGGGAGCGGTCACCGGTCGGCCGCGTCGAACATCGCGGCGAACAGTTTGCGCTCGGCGGCGTGGACGTGCTCGGAGAACGTCGCCGAGGAGATTCCCAGTTGCTCGGCGACATCCTCGCCGGTGGCCTCGCGGGGCCACTCGTAGTAACCCGCCTCCAGCGCCGTTCGGAGTACCTCGCGCTGCCTGTCAGTGAGGTGGGTGTGCAGCGCCTCCCGGAGAGGGGCGCCTGATAACAGCGGAGTCAGCGAGTCTACCTGTCGCTTGATGGCCAGGTCGGCCTCCGGGACGGCGTCGAGGAACGAGTCGACGACCTCTCCCGGGTCGTACGGCGGGGGGATCTCGGCCCTGATGCGCCCGCTCCCGTCCGCGCTCCGGACCTCCCGCGGGAGCGCGCCGCGCTCGGCCAGCGCCATCGCCGGGCAGTCGCCGTCGACCACGAACTCGACGAGGCCGCCCCGGTCCCACTCCTCGACGACTCTGGCCTCCAGCGTCTCGAACTCCTCGGCCTGCTCGGCGATCCGCCGGGCGTCGGTCCCCGCAACGTCGAAAAACTCCGCGTACTCCCCGTCCTGCCGTGGGACCATCTCGGCGAGTTCGAACCTGCACGTCTCCGCCTCCGAAGCGCCCACGAACGGATATTTCGGGTCCCGGATCGTGAACTCGACCTCGAACACCGACTCACCCGGATCCGACGGCGAGGGGTGACTCTCCATCCTCTCGGCGTACGCGGTCGGTTTCAAAAAGTCTCACGCCCGAATACGGCGGCCGGTCCGGGGTCGCCGCTCACCGCTCGGGCCGCTCGTGGGACCAGAACGTCTCGTCGACGGTGACCTCCTTCTTGAACAGCGGCACCTCGTCTTTCAGCCGGTCGATGCCGTCCTCGACGGTCTCGAAGGCCTCCCGGCGGTGGCCCGCCAGCACCACGACGAAGACGATGTCCTCGCCCGCCTCGACGACGCCGGTGCGGTGGTGCAGTCGGACCTCCTGCACCCCGTCGCGCGCTTCGAGCTCTTCGCGGATCGCCGCCATCCGCTCGGCGGCGACGCCGTCGTACTTCTCGAACTCCAGGTGTTCGGTGGGTTCGTCGTCGGGGCCGTCCTGCGCCCGGACGCGGCCGGTGAACGTCGCGACGGCGCCGGCGTAGCGGGCGTCGGGCGAGCGCTTCACCTCGGCCACGAGCGACGCCAGCGACTCGTACGGTTCGAGGTCGTCGAGGGCGGCGACCACCGATTCGAGGTCGACAGCGTCGGCCTCTGGGGCCGTCGCCACGGTCTCGCCGGCGTGGTCGCGGCCGCCGAGCGCGACCGTCGGGAGCGGCCGGTCGCTGTAGCCCTCGACGAGACAGTAGTCGAAGTCGGCGGCCAGTTCGTCGAGTGTCTCCGTCAGCGAGCGCTCCGCGCCGGTCGCGAACCAGCCGGCGTCGTCGGTGATCCCGCAGGTGGCGTCGGCGCCGGCGGCGCGGTGACGGGCGGTGTCCTTGCCCTCCGTGTCGACGGTCGGCTCGGTCTTCAGGTGTTTGACCGTGGCGACGCGCCCGCGGTCGGCGAGCCGGTCCGCGAGGCGCTCGACCAGCGTCGTCTTGCCCGAGTCCGACGGCCCGGCGATCCCCAGGACCTGCATACCCGTACTCGGCGGCCCGGCGGCTTGTAAATTCCGCGTCACCGGTTCGGGCGGGGCGACCGGCGGTTCGAGCGTGGCGACTGGCCGCCCGAGCGGCCGCGTCCGATGGACAGCCACAAATCCGAGGCCGCCCCAGGGGAGCGTATGAGCGACCCGGACCGCCCGCGGGTCCGCGGGGTCGTCCTCGCCGGCGGCCGGAGCACCCGCTTCGGCGACGCGGACAAGGCGCTTGCGACCTTCGAGGGGCGACCGCTCGTCGCCCGCGCGGTCGACGCCGTCGCCGCGGCGACCGATCGGCCGCCGTTGCTCTCGGTCGCGACTGACGAGCAGGCCGAGCGGCTGGGCGACGCGCTCGGTGACCGCCCCGTCGAGCCGGTCCGGGACGACCCCTCGCTGTCGGGGCCGCTGGCGGGACTGGCCGCCGCGGTCGCGGCGACCGACGCGCCGTGGCTGTTCGCCTGCGCCTGCGACATGCCGCTGGTCTCGCCCGAGAGCATCGAAGCGCTTCGGGCGCGACTGCCCGCGACCGACGCGGCCACCGAGCGCACCGCGACCGAGGGCGGGGAGCGGCCCGAGGCGGTCGTCCCGATCGTCGACGGGTACGACCAGCCGCTACACGCGCTCTACCGGCGCTCGGCGCTCGACCACGCGCTGGGGGACCTCGCGGCGGGGGACGCGCTGATGGCGCTGCTCGACGGGCTGGCCGTCGAGCGTGTCGCGGCGGAAGCGGTCGACGCGCCGCTGGCCGAGGCGACGACGAACGTCAACACCCGCGCGGAGCTGGCGGCGCTCCGCGAGGGCGACCCGCGTGAGTAGCCGTCTCAGGCCCGCGAGTCGGTTGCGCCTGCAGGCCGCCGGGCTATTCCGTTCGGCGCCCAAATCCGGTCGCAATGGTCGACGTAATGGGACACGTAGCGATGGCACTGCTCTGGGCGCTCCCGGCGTGGTTCGTCTGGCACGACCGGGTCAGCGTCGTGTTCGTCGCCATCGCCGCCGTCGTGGCACCGATACCCGACGGGGACAAGTACCTCGCGATGGCGTTCCCGGACGCCTTCCACCACCACGGGATCACCCACACCGTGATATTCGCCGTCGCGGCGGCGCTCGTCGCCGGCGCGCTCGCGGCCTGGCTGCTCACCGACCGGGTCGACGGGTGGGTCCAGGGCGACCGATTCGACTCGTCGAGCATGTTCGTGTTCGCGACCGGCGCCGTCCTCGTCAGCTGGCTGAGCCACGTCTTCGCCGACATGCTGTCGGCGCCGGACATCTCGACGCCCATCGAGCCGCTGTGGCCCTTCGTCGACGGCTCCTGGGGCATCGACCTGATCTGGTACAACAACCCGCTGTGGAACGTCGTCTTCCTCGCCGTCATGCTCCTCGCCCACGGCGTGCTGGCTTACAGCGCGTTCAAGGTCGACCACCCCTACCGGATCGAGAAAGCCTGAGCGGGCGGCGGTCCCGCCCGTCTCCCCGCCCCCGCGGTCCCGCCGGTTTCAGTCCGTCTCGCGGCTATACGGCTCCAGCAGCGCGGACGGCGCGCCCAGTCGCGAGTCGTCGAACCGGACGACCGTCACGACCAGCACGACGATGGTGGCGAGGTAGGGGTAGGTCGCCATGATCGTCGGGTGCATCAGCAGCTCCAGCAGCGGGTTGACGACGCCGGCCAGCGGCGCGCCGGGGTCCAAGGCGAGGTCGATCCCCTGCGAGCGCAGCCGGAGGGCGTCGAGCAGGCCGAACAGGTACGCGCCGACCAGCGCCCGCTCGGGCCGCCACTGCGCGAAGATGACCAGCGCGACCGCGATCCACCCGCGGCCGGCGACCATCCCGGTCGCCCACAGCTGGGAGAACGCCAGCGAGAGGTGCGCGCCCGCCGCGCCGGCGAACGCGCCGCCCAGCAGGACACAGAGGTAGCGCATCTTGAACACGTCGACGCCCATGGTGTCGGCCGTCTCGGGGTCCTCCCCCACCGAGATGACTTCGAGGCCGAGGTTCGTCCGGAAGAGGAACCACCACACCGCCGGGACCAGCGCGAGCGCGATGAAGTCCGGCGCGGTCGAGCGGAACAGCGCCTCGCCGATGACGGGGATCCCGACGAGGTACTGGCCGACGAGCGGGAGCGTCATCTGGGGGAAGCCGTCGATGGACTCGCTGACCCAGTCGGTCCCGAAGTAGGTGGTCAGCCCCGTCCCCAGGAGCGTCAGCATGACGCCGCTGATCACCTGGCTGGACTTGAGCGTGATACAGAGGAAGGCGTGTATCAGCGCCAGCGCGGCGCCGAACGCCATGCCGGCGAGGAAGCCCAGCCAGTAGCTGCCGGTGACGACCGTCGTGGCGAACCCGCCGAGCGCGCCGACGAGCATCATCCCCTCGACGCCGAGGTTGAGCACGCCCCCGCGCTCGCTGATGATCTCCCCGAGCGCCGCGAAGATGAAGACCGTCGACGCCCGCACCGCCGCGTCGAGCAGTCCCGCGGCGAACCCCGACATCAGACCGCACCCCCCGCCGGCCGCGGCGACCGGGTCGCCGGTCGCGGCGCTCGGCTCGCCATCAGGCCGCACCTCCCGGTTCGCCTTCGGCGGGCGTCCGCTCGTCGGCGAACTCCAGATCGACGCTGTATCGCTTGAAGAATTCGGCGGTGATCAGGCAGAGGATGACCAGCGCCTGGATCACGTCGACCAGCGCCGCCGGGACGCCGTAGGTCACCTCGATGCTCGACCCGCCGACGAACAGCACGGCGAAGAAGGCCGCCGCCAGCAGGACGCGGACGGCGCCGTTCCGCCCGAGCAGGGCGACCGGGATCGCCGTGAACCCGTAGTCCGGCGAGAACTCCGGGCGGAGCCGACCCTGGACGCCCGATATCTCGCTGAAGCCGGCGATGCCGGCGAACGCGCCGCCGACGAGGAAGACCAGCAGGTAGACGCGGAAGGTGCTCATCCCGGCCTGGGCGGCCGCGAACGGGTTCGACCCGACGAAGGTGATCTCGAAGCCCACGCGGGTCCGGGCGACGAGGACCGCCGTGGCGGCGACCGCGAGCAGGCCCACCAGGAAGCCGGCGTGTACCTGCAGGACCGGAACCGCCGGGAACCGCGCGGCGGCGGGGAGCTGTTCGCTCCCCGGGATGTTGCCGAGGCCGCCCTGCATCGGCCCGCGGACGAGGTAGCTGGCGATCTGGATGGCGACGAACGTCAGAAGCAGCGTCGTGATGATCTCGTTGACGTCCCACTTCGCCCGCAGGTAACCGGGGATGGCCGCCCAGAGACCGCCGGCGACCCCCGCGCCGACGATCGCCAGCGGGATGAGCGCGACCGTCGGCAGGGAGACGTTCACGCCGACCCACGTGCCGACGACCGCGCCCATGTACAGTTGCCCCTCGGCGCCGACGTTCCACAGCCCCGCCCGCAGCGGGAGGTAGACGGCGAGGCCGGTCAGCACGAGCGGGACGGTCCGCGTCGCGGTCTGTCGCAGCCCGAAGGGGTCGGTCAGCGTCTCGACGAACATCGTCCCGTAGGCCGCGAGCGGGTTCACCGACAGCGCCACCAGCGCGACCGCCGACAGCGCGAGCGCGCCGACCACGGTGAACACGGGCGTCCCGTAGGCCAGCCACGCCGGCACGTCCTCGCGTGCCTCCAGCTCGACCGAGACGTTCACCGCCGCTCACCCCCCGGGAGCGCGTCCCGGTCGTCGCCCCGGCTGCCGTCGTCCGGTCCGCCGTCCCCCTCGGCGCTCCGGGGTCCGGTCGCCCCGCCGTCCGTCATCGCGCGGTCCGCGGCGTCGGTGTCCGCGCCGTCGCTCTCGCCAGTCTCCGACGCCCCGCCGCCGTCGTCGGCGCCGCCGGTCATCCGCATGCCGACGCGCTCGCGGTCGGCCGCCTCGGGCGTCGTCTCGTGGACGATCTCGCCCTCGTAGATCACCAGCAGGCGGTCCGACAGGTCGAACAGTTCGTCCAGATCCTCGGAGATGAGGACGGTCCCGGTGCCCTCGGCGCGCTGGTCGAGGATGGCCTCGCGGAGGAACTCGATGGCGCCCACGTCGACCCCGCGGGTGGGCTGGTGGGCCACGAGCAGGTCGGGGTCCCGCGCGAGTTCCCGCCCGAGGATGAGCTTCTGGAGGTTCCCGCCGGAGAGGTCGCCGGCTGACACCTCGCGCACGTCGTGGACGCCGCGCACGTCGAACTCGTCGACGACCGCCTCGGCGTAGCGCTCCAGTTCGTCGTAGTCGAGGAAGGGGCCGTCGTCGAAGCGGCCGTCGCGGAACTCCTTGAGCGCGGCGTTGTGCATCACCGACAGCTCCGCGGCGCAGCCGTACTCGTGGCGGTCCTCCGGGACGAACGAGACGCCGCTGTCGACGAACGCCCTTGTCGGCTCGCCCGTCAGGTCCCGCCCGTCCACGGCGACGGTCCCGGCGGTCGGGTCGCGGACGCCCGCGAGCACCTCCGCCAGCTCGCGCTGGCCGTTGCCGCTCACGCCGGCGATGCCGACGACCTCGCCCGCCCGGACGGACAGGTCGACCCCCGACAGCGCCTCGATGCCGCGGTCGTCCTCGGCGCGCAGCCCGCTCGCATCGAGCACTGGGTCGCCCGGCTCGACGCGCTCCCTGTCGAGCGAGAAGAGCACCTCGCGGCCGACCATCATCCGCGCCAATTCGGCCTGGTCGACCGCCTCCGTCTCGACGGTGCCGACGGCCTCGCCCTCGCGGAGGACGGTCACCCGGTCGGTGACCGCCGTCGCCTCCGCGAGCTTGTGCGTGATGAAGATGATCGAGATGCCGCTGTCGGCCAGCGTCCGCAGGGTCTCGAACAGCCGCTCGGCCTCGGTCGGCGTCAGCACCGCCGTCGGCTCGTCGAGGACGAGCAGGTCCACGTCCCGATAGAGGGCCTTGAGGATCTCGACGCGCTGGCGCTCGCCCACGTCGAGTTCGGCGACCGGCGCGCGCACGTCCACGTCGAAGCCGTAGTCGTCGGCCAGCGCCTCGATCTCCGCCGCCGAGGCGTCGAGGCCGATGGTGAACCGCTCGGCGAGCGCCCGGGCGACGCGGTTCGTCCGGACGGCCTCGGGGAGCCAGCTGTCGGACTCGTCGGTGTCGTCGCCCCCATCGGCGCCGTCAGCCCCGTCGACGCCAGGGACGCCGTCGGCGGTCCCGGCCCTGCGACGGTCGCGGAACGGGCCGGCGGGTTCGCGCTCGCCGAGGACGACGTTCTCGGCGACGGAGAGGCGGGGGATGAGCTTGAAGTGCTGGTGGACCATGCCGATGCCGCGGTCGATGGCGTCCTTGGGCGAGTCCAGGTCCAGGGGCTCGCCGCCGAGGTGGACGCTCCCGGCGTCGGCGTCGTAGAGCCCGTAGAGGATCTTCATCAGGGTGCTCTTGCCGGCGCCGTTCTCGCCGAGGAGACCGTGGATCTCGCCGCGGCGGACGGAGAAGTCGACGTCGTCGTTGGCGACGACGCCCGGGAACTCTTTTCGGACGCCCGACATCCGGAGGAACGCGTCCTCGTCCATTACGATCCGGGACGGCCGCGAACGTCCTTGAATATACCGTTCCGCGACCGGCGCCGTGGGACGGGTTCGCGGGGTAGCCGGTCGCAGGCGGCCGTGCCTAGAGGGTCTCGATAGTCCTAATAGGCGTACGTAGTCCGCTATAGGTAGCCTTATGGACCCCCACCGATCCCTATCGGACGAGGAGCGGTCGGGCGGGGGCCCGGTCGGCGGGTCGCCGGTCGGCGGCGACAGGTCACGGGACACACCATGGCGACAGACATCACACGACGACGGGCGATCAAGGCACTGGGACTCGCGGGCGCGACCGGACTGGCGGGCTGTTCGTCGGGCGGCGACACCACGCCGACCAGCGGCGACGGGACGGCCACGAGCGGCGACGGCGGTTCGGGCGGGACCGACACCGTCCGCGCCGCGTTCGTGTTCAACTCCCTGGTCGGCGACCAGGGCTGGTCGTGGGCGCACGACCAAGGCCGCCAGGCCGTCGACGAGCAGTACGACTGGCTGGAGACAGACTTCTCCGAAGACGTGGCCCCGGCCGACGCGCGGACCGTCTTCGAGCAGTACGTCCAGGAGGGCTACGACATCGTCTTCGGCAACACCTTCGGGTACATGGACACGATGGTCTCGGTCGCCGAGCAGAGCCCCGACACCCTCTTCGAGCACTGCTCGGGCTACCAGACGGCCGAGAACCTCGGCCGGTACTTCGGGCGGATGTACCAGGCGCGCTATCTCGCCGGCATCGCCGCGGGGATGCTGACCGAGGCGGACTCGCTGGGCTACGTCGCGGCGCTACCCATCGCCGAGGTCATCCGCGGCATCAACGCCTTCACGCTCGGGGCGCGGTCGGTCAACCCCGAGGCGACGACGAAGGTACGCTGGACGAACACGTGGTACGACCCGCCGACCGAGCAGGAGGCGGCCAACGCGCTCATCGACCAGGGCGTCGACGTGATGGCCCAGCACCAGGACTCCGCCGCGGCCGTCCAGGCCGCCGCCGAGGCGGACATCTGGGCGACCGGCTACGACGCCCCGATGCTCGAACAGGGCGGCGACAACTACGTCACCTCCCCGATCTGGCACTGGGAGGAGTTCTACGGGCCCACCCTGGAGGCCGTCCACGAGGGGTCGTGGGAGTCGGACTTCTACTTCGAGGGCCTCGACGAGGGGATCATCGGGCTCTCCGAGTGGGGACCGGAGGTACCCGACGACGTGAAGTCGAGCGTCGAGGAGACTCACAGCGCCATCGAGAGCGGCGACACGGACGTGTGGGCCGACAGCAAGTTCGCCGACGCCGACGACGCGACGCTGTTCCAGGACATGGGCAGCTACGTCGAGGGCGTCGAGGGTTCGGTCCCCGAGTAAGTCGGCTCGCGACCCGCGTTCGGGGACGCACCGCCCGGCTTCGCCGCGCGGCCGCCCGGCGGCCGCGGCCGGCGAATGAGGAGCTTTTTCCCGTCGCTCGGCTACCGCCAGGCATGGAACGGCTCCGCGCGTCGCTGCACGAGGCGCCGATCGTCGACAAGGACGGCTACGAGTACCTCGTCCACCCCATCAGCAACGGCGTCCCGATGTTAGACCCCGCGCTCCTGCGGGAGGTCGTCGTCGGCATCGTCCGCAACGCCGACCTCGACGTCGACAAGATCGTCGCCCCCGAGGCGATGGGCATCCACGTCGCCACCGCCCTCTCGCTGCAGACCGACATCCCCCTGGTCGTGATCCGCAAGCGGGAGTACGGCCTGCCCGAGGAGGTCTCCCTGGAGAAATCCACCGGGTACTCCTCCTCGGAGATGTACATCAACGACATCGAGGACGGCGACCGGGTGCTCGTCGTCGACGACCTGCTCTCGACCGGCGGCACGCTCGCGGCGATCACCCAGGCGCTCGACGACATCGGCGCCGACGTGGCCGACATCGTCGTCGTCCTCAACAAGGTAAGTGACAGCGCCCTCGACGAGACCGACTACGAGGCGACCAGCCTGCTCGACATCACCGTCGCGGACGGCGAGGTCACCGTCCACTGATACGGATTATTGCAAGTCATTCCGGGATCGACCGCACGACTGCGTGTGGTCGACCCGGGAAACGCTTGCAATAATCCGTATGAGGCCGACCCGCTCGCTGCATCGAGCCGCGTGGCCCCGGCTCACTCCCCTGGGTCACTCCCCGCCCGGCGTGACGACCTGGTTCCGGAGGCCGTCGGTGCGGCCGTCGTCGATCCGCTCGACGTTCTCCGTCAGGATGTCGGCCAGCCGCTCCCAGTACTTCGGCGTCGAGCCGGCGTTGTGCGGCGTGATCCGGACGTTGTCGAACTCCCACAGCGGGTGGTCGGCAGGCAGCGGCTCCGGGTCGGTCACGTCCAGCGCCGCGCCGCCGAGCTTGTTCCCGCGGACCGCGTCGACCAGCGCCTCCGTGTCGACGATCGGTCCCCGACCGACGTTCACGAGGACGGCCTCGGTCGGCATCGCTGACAGCTCCGCGGCGCCGACGAGCCCGCGCGTCTCGTCGGTCAGCGGGGCCGCGACGACGACGTACTCCGACCGCGAGAGCGCTCCCTGGAACGCGTCCGCGTCGGTGAACCCCACGACCTCGTCGGTCGGTCCCCCCTTCTCCGGGCTGTAGCGGGCGCCGATCGTCTCGACGCCGAACCCCTCTAGGCGCTCGACGACCGCCTCGCCGATGGCGCCCATGCCGACGACCGTCACCGTCGACCCCTGGAACTCGCCGCCGCGGAAGTGCTGCCAGGTGTTGTCCTGCTCGCGGCGCCACCCCTCGTCGAGGCGCCGTGCGAAGCCCAGCAGCCAGCCGACCACCTGCTCGGCGATGTTCGGCCCGTGGACGCCCGAGGCGTTGGTGACAGCGACGCCGCGCTCGCGGAAGGCGTCGAGCGGCAGGTGCCCGACGCCCGCGGAGCCGCCGGCGAACAGTTCGAGGTCGTCGGCGCGCGCGAGCAGTTCCTCGTCCATGTGCATCCCGGTGACGATCCGGGCCGTGCCGATCGTCTCCCGGGTCTCCCCCTCCGTTCGCGGGAGCTTGACGTGGTAGCCCGGGAGCCGCGACCGGAGTTCCGCGGCGTACTCGCTCGCTGGAACCCCGTGTGCGGGCTGGTTCAACACGACGATCCGGTCTGATTCGGTCATGGTGGCGTGTCGGCCGTGACCCGGATAAGCGTTCGCGCGACCGAAGGACTCGCCGGCTCGTCCCCGAACGCTTTACCCACTCCCCGTCTCATAGCCGTCCATGAACCGACGGTTCATCTCTCCCCGCGCCTACGTTCAGGGCGCCGGCGCCCTCGACGACGCGGGCGCCGAGTTCGACCGCCTCGACGCCGAACGCGCGTACGTCCTCGGCGGCGACACCGCGCTCGCGACCGCCGGCGACGCCGTCTCGGCGGGGCTGGCCGACGCCGGGATCGAGGTGGCCGACACCGCCGCGGGCGTCGACCGCTGTACCGACCCCGCGCTCGACGACCACGTCGACGCCGCCGCGGCCGCCGGCGCGGATCTCGTCGTCGGCGTCGGCGGCGGGGTCTCGATGGACGTGGCCACCGCTGTCGCCGACCGTACCGACGCCGTGCTCGCGGTCGTCCCCACCATCGCCAGCACGGACGCCCCGACCAGCACAGTCGCCGTCGTCTACGACGACGCGGGGAACTTCCGCGAGGTTCGCCACCGCGACCGCAACCCCGAACTCGTCCTCGTCGACACCGCCGTCGTCGCCGAGGCGCCGGCCCGCTTTCTCGCCTACGGCATGGGCGACGCCATCGCGACCCGCTTCGAGGCCGAGGCCGTCGCCGCCACCGGCGGGCGTACCGACGCAGACGGGGCGTCGAGTTTCGCCGCCGGCGCGCTTGCCGAGGAGGCCTACCACCGCGTCCGCGAGCACGGCACCGACGCCCTCGCCGCGGTCCGCCGCGACGCCGCCACCCCGGCCGTCGAGCGCGTCGTCGAGGCCAACACCCTGCTGTCGGGGCTGGGCTTCGAGAGCGGCGGCACCGCCGGCGCCCACGCCGTCCAGATCGGCCTCACCAACGCCGGCGTCCGCGAACCCCACGGCCTGCTCGTCGGCTTCGGTACCGTCGCCGAGCTCGTCGCAAGGGACGCCGACCCCGGTACCGTCTCGGACGTGCTCGACCTCCTGTTCGAGATCGACCTCGACGTGACGCTGGCGGATTTGGGCGTCGGAGAGGCCGATCTGGAGGTCGTCGGAGAAGTCGCCTGTGAGCACGGGATGGGGCTGGAGCCGATCGACGCCTCGCCCCGGCGCGTGGCCGACGCCGTCAGAACGACCGACGAACTGATCCGGGAACGGCGGGCCGATTGAGACGGCTGGTTGGACGGCGACTGGCGACCCGTCGTCCGGTACGACCACGATCGCGACGCCGAGGGCGGCCACGACATCACCGACGAGGGGCTGCACATAGACATCTACCGCGACGGCGAGAAAGTCGACGTGAAAGACGTGTACGGCCCGGTTCCCGCCGCCGAGGGGTTCGACCACGCCGAAGACGACTTACGTGAGAACGTGCAACGATACATCAAGAGGTTCGAGCGATGGCACGACATCAGGAACGGGAGTGACCTGTGAGCGACGACGAACTGGGGGGGGGGGATGCCCGACCGGGTGAGTGACTACTTCGACCGGGTCCGGGAATCGCCTGAGGGGTCATTCGAAGACGACGAGTAAGTTCCGCCCGGATAATTTTAGTTCGTTGAGACAATATTCGTTCTTGCACCGCGACCGCCGACGGGCTCTGGGCTGGTTGGCGTCCGGTCAACTGACACCAAACCCGTCACTGGTGTCCCGCTCTGGTGCTGTTCACCGCATCTCCCGGGTCCATCCCGGTTTTCCGAGGTATAAACTGTCTCGCTCGGATTCAATAGACGCTTGACCTGTTTGTCTCACAGTGAAGCGACTCGATAGGTGTGCCTGGACTGATAGTACCACAAAACAACAGGTATCTTTTAACATACTATCCGGATTGTTGCCGATCGCACTCATGCAGCTAAAGCAATTACTCAACGACGACGACGCGGTGTCGCCGGTCATCGGCGTCATCCTGATGGTCGCGATCACGGTGATCCTCGCGGCCGTGATCGCATCGTTCGTGCTCGGACTCGGGAATCAGGCACAGCAGGGCGCACCAACCGCGACGATCGGCTTCGACTACGAGCAAGTGGTCGAAGATTCTGGCCAGCCGAACGCGGGTGTGCTTGAGGTGTCCCATGAGGGTGGTGATTCGGTAAATTATAAGGAATTATACATCCGTGGGAGTGGGATCAACCAATCCTACGACGAGGCTGACGACGCCGATTCCTGGAAGAGTGACACTTGTACCAATGGTGCCGACACTGACCTGTGGACGGCCTGTCACGACGTTGCCGAATGGGCTGATTCGGACGTGAATCTACACATCAATTCGACCGGTCAGTGGAACGCAAGTCAGGCCAGTGGTGACGACAGTGCTGTCCTCTCCGGCGACTACGTGAACGTTCCGGTCAACTCCGACTACGAGATCGACGTTGTCTACCAGGCGCAGGAGGGCGACACCTCCTCGACGCTGAACAGCGACGAAGGCCCCGACGCCTAATCGGAACCTCACTTTTCGCGGTTTTCACCGTCCGACACACGCCACTTCTGAGCGGTCCGCCAGTCGCGCTAGCGGCGACCCGCCGCTCATCGATCGCACCTCGCTCGACCGCGACCGGCTCGTCTATCACCAGCTCATGAAGATGGGGGGTGACGGTGAGCCCGAGAGGTAGATATAAGTCATTATCGCAGTAATCATTACTCAGAGTATGACCTTCTACGACCGGGCGGAGGAACTCGACGCCCTCGACACGGCGTTCGAGTCACCGGGCCACGACTTCTACGTGGTCTACGGCCGGCGTCGCGTCGGGAAAACCGGACTCCTCAAGGAACTCTGTGCCGACCGGCCGCACATCTACTTTCTGGCGGCCCAGGAAGCCGAAGACCGGCAGCGCGAGAAGTTCGTCGAAAAAGTGGCCGACTACTTCGACGACCGCGTGCCCCGTATCGACGGCTGGGACGAGGCCCTCGACTACCTCGGCGAGAAACTTACGACTGAACGACTCGTCGTCGCTATCGACGAATTCCCCTACCTCGTGGAGGAAAACGACTCCCTCCCGTCCTACCTCCAGTCGTTCGTCGATGAGCAACTCCAGGGGACCGAGTCGATGCTCGTGCTGTGTGGCTCGAGCGTCAGCACGATGGAATCAGAAGTGCTCGGCCACGAGAGCCCGCTGTACGGTCGCCGCACGGGCCAAATCGACGTGCAGCCGTTTTCCTTCCGGCAGGCCCGGGACGTCATCGCCTACGATCTCGAGGACGCGATCCGGTCATTCGCAGTCACGGGCGGCACACCGATGTATCTCACCCTCTTCGACTACGACCAACCCCTCGAGAAGAACATTCGGGCGCATGTTCTCTCCCCGACTGCCGTCCTGTACAACGAACCGGAATTCCTCCTCCGCACGGAGCTACGGAACCCCGCGCGATACATGAGCATACTTGAGGCGATCGCAACCGGACACACGACGCCCAACGAGATCTCGGGGGCGACCGGCATCGATTCGGGACCGCTGTCGAAGTACCTCCAGACCCTCCGGCGGCTGCGGCTGATCGACCGCAAAGTGCCCGTGACGGCGTCGGCAAAGCAGTCCAAGCGGTCGCGGTACCAGGTGGCCGACGAGTTCCTCCGATTCTGGTTCCGGTTCGTGGAGCCGAATCGCTCCAGCATCGAAGAAGCACCCGACGTCGTCTACGACGGAACCATCGAAACGAACCTTCCCGACCACGTCGCAACGACGTTCGAGGATGGCTGTCAGGAGGCTGTCTGGGAAGCGGTCCGTCGTGGCGAACTCGAGTCGTATTCCGAGGTCGGGCGGTGGTGGTACGGCGAAGACGAGATCGACATCGTCGGGCTCGCCCCGGACGCCGACCGGATCTTGTTCGCGGAATGTAAATGGACGAACGAGCCGGTTGGTTCGGCCCTCGTGTCGCAACTGCGGGAGAAAGCCGAGCGTGTTCGCTGGGGATCGGACACGCGTGACGAGGAATTCGCGTTGTTCTCGAAGAGCGGATTCGCTGATGGGCTCGCTGACAACGTCGGCGACAACTGGTCGCTGTTTGGGCTAAGTGAGCTGGAAGACGTTCTGTAGCTGTATTTCCCTCACTCCCGGAAACGAATCAATTCACCTCAAAAGGTAGCCTAAGACCGCTCAATACGGATTTCTTGCCCATGAGCAGAGGATCGCGGAACTGCTGGAAAGATGACCCACCAGATGAATCGGCGCCACGTTATCAACTCGTCGATGATCTCGGCGAACTGGTGGCAGAGACAGCGGGACTCCCACTCGACCAAGCAGAACACATTCTCCGGACGGAGACTCCGGTTGGGATCACGACCTCATCAATCACCAGACGACGATCGACACAAAGGCAACAGCAACGAGTGCCTCACATCCGAAGTTCGTCGTCTCAGCCGACGATACCCCGCCAGCAGATGGCTTCCTGCTCGTCCATATCCTCAGGGACGAATCCATCGGCCGTGTCGTCGGGTTCACCCATCGAGAGTCGCTCACACCGTAATCCCCAGCGCTGGCCTGGCGATTCGCTCAATTACGTCGCGGATTGGTCTGAGCTGTATCCTCCGCGATTCATCCAACCCCTCATCATTGGGCGAGTAGTAACGGAGACCCGTGGCGAGGACTACATCGACGAGAGGGGGTGCCAGCTCTGCGGCGCTCATCTCGACAAGGAGACCGAAGCCAGACGGTACATCGACGAACTCGGTACTGAAGTCGGAGTGTGTATTGACACCTGTCAGTCGTTACTCGACGCGGCCCGTAACCAAGGTCGAGTGACCGAATTCAAACTCTACGAACGCCCCTGAACGATTCACAAACCGATAAAGGACGCCTAACAGCGTGTGGCGAGATTCGTAACCGAGGCCCGTTTTCTCTGTCTCGTTATCAGCGAGAATCAGTTGTCATGTGCACTGCCGACACTGCAATCCCGTGACCCCCATCTTGACGGGATTATCAGACGAGAGCGTCGCCTGGCAACTTGGACAGTTGACTGTGTCTGTATATCCGGCACCCGCTGCGTAGGGAGCTCGTATAGTCTTTTTCCGCTCGGAATCAGCTAGTCGGAGTTCGATTTCGCCACGTTCGTACGAGACTAGGGTAGTCGCTACTGGCTTCGTCCGAACTCCGAGCTGATGACGCTGATAGATCTCGCGTCGCTCGTCTTCGAATCCCTGTTGTTTCGACTCGAGGATGTCTGCTCGCTTCTGCTCGAGTTCCTCTTGCTTCGCTTGGAGCTCTTCTCGTTTTTGCAGGGCATCAACCCTGTCTTCGTGGGAGGACGCGGTATCGACGTCGTCCGCGACGTTCTGAAGACGGTTCGTCACCGACTCAATTTCATCTCGAAGGTCGCTCAGTTGTTGATTCTGTAGCTGTCGGTACTCATCAAACTCGGCATCGGCAGCACGCGAGGCCGACTCACGGATATCGGCGATGGCTTCACGAACGTTTTCAAGCGCAGTTTGCTGGCACTCGCTGACGGCTGCTTCGAAGACTTCCGTTCCGACCGACTCGGTACAGTCGTCTTCCCAATCGCTACCTTCGGATTCGTCCCTGGGGTCGTAGAAGGATTGCAGGACAGTCTCGGCCATCCCGGTCAATTCCTCCTGTGACGAAGCGTCGATGCTGACGGCTTCGAGGAGCTGTGTCTGGTATTCGCTCACCGTTTCGACGCCGATCCGCACGACCGTGAACACCGCCTCACGATCGTAATATGGCATGAACGAAGCATCAACGACTTGGAGGTCGCTTTCTACGACCCAGTCAGGATACTGGTACTCGCCTCCCGAGAGTTCGTCGGTAACTGATAGCCGACCGACGGGGGATATCGAAACCGCTTCGTCGAGTAACTGTTGAGCGAATTCTCTCTCAGGGGCCAGAACGAATTCATCCTGTCCTCCTTGTTCGCTGGAGTCTGTTCCGAGGACGACCTCGAACTCGCTCCCGTCGCCGAACGCGACATCGACGTGGTCGGGGAGGTTGACGCGCCATCGAGGTCCGTCCTCGTGGACGGATGCGCCAATGGTTTGTAGATACTCTCTAGCGAACGCAGCTAGTCTCGACTGCGTGACGGGGAGCGTGGCATCAGTCATCGGTCGCACCCAGGTCGAAGTTCTCGAAGACGGCGCTGTTGAAGTTCTCTACCTTCTCGGAGAGCTCCTGCTGTTCCTCAAGGTCAACTGCCATCGCCTCGAAGTCGTTTTCGAGATCCGCTTCGGAGTCCGCGTTGACGAGCCGTTCGAAGATCTCGTCTTCGAACCCCTTCCCGGAGTCTTCGAGCCGCGTGAGGATCGTGCTCAGTTCTCCGACGGTCTGTTGGAACAGGTCGATCTTGTGATACAGCCGCTCCAGCACGTACTCCTCGATCGTATCTTCAAGCGCCATGTTGAACACGAACACCTCTCGCTTCTGGCCGATGCGGTGGATCCGACCGATACGCTGTTCTACCTTCATCGGGTTCCACGGGAGATCGTAGTTCACCATGATGTTGCAGAACTGGAGGTTTCGCCCCTCGCTCATAGCGTCCGTCGAGACGAGAACCCCGCCTTCCTCCCGGAACCGATCCACGATGTCTTCTTTTTCCTGACTTGAGTGTCCGCCGTGAAAGGCGTGGGTCGTGTACCCTTGTTCCTGAAGCGATTCCAAGACCTGCTGTTGGGTCGCCCGGAACTGCGTGAACACGATGACCCGCCCCATCTCGACGTGTTCACGGGCTTCCTCGACGATATCGAAGAGCCGCTCCTGTTTCGTCACCGTCTCGATGGCATTGATCTTCTCCAGAATCGTCTCCAGTTCGCTTCGATGCGTGAGTTCGTTATTCTCGTCTAGCTGTTTTCGAATCGTCTTCTCGAGGGCCGCCGGACTGCTCACGACCTCCTTTTGCAGCATCATCAACACCAACTTCTGTCCCCGATCCTCGCTGTACGCCTCTCGGACGTAGTCCGTCACGGCGTCGTATAGTTCGCGCTCGCTGCTGCTCGGCTGGAACGTGCGCGTATCGATCTCGCGGTTAGTGAAGTCGATGTCAGTCTCGGCCCGCCGGTTCCGGATCATCACTTGGTGCAGACGCTGCTGTAGCTCGTCGCGGTTCACCAGAGTGTCCTGTCCGTTGTCCACGAAGTAATGGTGGAACGTTTCCCGGCTGCCGAACAAGCCCGGCCGTAGCAGGGAGACGATGTTATAGAGGTCAGTCAGCTCGTTCTGAATCGGGGTGGCCGTGAGGAAGAACGCGTAGTCGTACGTGAGGTTGTCGATGAGTTCGTACCGATCGGTGTCCTCGTTCTTGACGTAGTGGGCTTCGTCCAGTACGAGGACGTCCCAGTTTCGGGAGAGGACGCTGTGACGGTATCGGCCGCTCTTCGCCGTGTCAATACTCGAGATGATACGGTCGTGGGCGTCGAATCCCTGAAACTCGTCGTCGTAGTTGCAGACGAAGTCGAGGCCGAACTTCTCCCGGAGTTCGCCCTGCCATTGTTTTGCGAGTTGAGCGGGCGTCAAGATGAGAACCGAATCATCCGTCGCCCGGTAATGCATCTCCTTCAAAATCATCCCGACCTCGATGGTCTTCCCGAGGCCGACCTCGTCGGCGAGCAAGGCCTTCCCGTCCATCTCGAACAGCGCCCGATGGGCGGCGTCAACCTGGTGTTCGAGCAGTTTGACCTGCTCTTCATCGACGCTCGAGAGCGACCGGAGTTCCGTGTCAGGTTGACCCGCGTTCAGCCGGTTTGCAACGACAGTGAGACGGTGAAACGGAAATTCCGATGTCTCGGCCGAGAACACGTCTGAGATATCGTCGGGAGCCTCGTGTGTGACCTCGGCATCGACGAGGTCTTCATCATTCATATCCGCATAGACACCTCAGAATGACAAATGCGTTTTGTAGTACTCGGGGTCGTCACAAAGCCGTATATCCCAACTCTCTCTGAAGAGTATTCGCTTCAGGGGGCATTTTATAAGACATCGGTGATACTTTCCCCGTAATGAGTAGCGGGAAACCCCGGTTCGAGGACTACGATCGGGAGGAGGCGGAGGAATTCAGCGGATTCATTCTCAGCGGTGCAGCACAAGCGAAAGAATTCATCAACAAGACCAACGATCCAGACGCCATCCGATACTTAGTCGAAGAACGAAACATCGACGTAGACGTTCCAGGAAGCGGCGCTGAAATCGAACAAGCCATACTAACATCTCAGACGGCGCCTCTCTCAGTCAAACAGACTGTAGCGCAACGGAACGACGATCTCGGCGACATTCGTGTGCCGGACACTGTCCAGAAGAACGCCGAGACCGCCCTCGATGTCGGAAAACCGATCGTCCTCTACGGACCGACCGGCACTGGAAAGACCTACTTCGCAAAGCAACTCGCACTGAAAACCTGTATCAACTACTCCATCTCCACTGCGACGCCCAGCTGGACGCCCGCGGACATCACCGGAAGCATCCAGCCGGAGACCGACGACGGCGAAATCAAGTACGTCCGTCAGGCGGGTTGCGTCTCTCAGGGCATTCAGAAAGCGAACGAGTATCACGACAACTGGGGCGTCATCATCGACGAGATAACGCGAGCCGACATCTCCCAGGTCTTCGGCCCCCTGTACACGGCCATCGAGGATTACGACCAGGTGATTTTCCGTGACGAAGAGGGGAACAGTCTCACTCTCAACGACGACGTAAAGATCATCTGCACGATGAACATGTCGGACCGGACGGTCAACGAACTCGACAACGCTATCACCCGCCGGTTTGCGATGGTAGAGCTGAGCCGCTACGAGGACGACCAGCGAGCGGACTTATTCGACGACTGGATCGGCGAACTCGGGCCGGACATCGATATTGACCAGGAACGGCTTCACGACCTCTTCGAGAGCCACCACGACGGTGTCAACAACGGAACGACGACGAGCGGCGAAGGCGGGATCATGGAGTTCGGACCGATGCACTACGTGGACGTCACGAAGTTCCTCAAGAGTGCCTGTGAGGAAGGCGGGCCGTACGAAGGCGAAGAAGCAACAGCGGTCGGGCAGGCGTTTTCGACCTACATCGCTCCCCGGCTCTTGAACAGCGCGTCGCTCCCCCAGATCAACCAACTGACGACGCACTACGAGACGCTCGACGACCAGTTCGAGGCCTTCGACCTGTCCTCGGCGATCGACCTCGCGGCCAGGGAGGCCGAGGCCGAAGAACGGGAGATGGGCGTCAGCGCCTATGAGTGATGCAGTCCGATATGAGTACGGCACGGAACTCTGTTCCGTCCAGGAAAATCGGAAGCTGATCGTCGAAGGCTGTGACCCGGAGAGTCTCCGGGACGAACTCCGGGCAGCGAACTTCGTCCGAGATGGTAGCCGGTACGTGAAGAAACGCCCGCGACTCCGTCCGGAAGCAGACGACGGCGATTCGGGGCCGCTTCACGTCCTCTCCGCTCGGATCGTGGAAAACTCGCTCCACGTCGAACCCTCCGACGTCGTGGGGATCGTCAAACTCGTGCCCGGGATGAGCGTTCAGGTCGAGCCGAAAATCGAGTGGGAGAACGTCATCCGGATGCTCCTCACGGTCTACGATATCGACCGCACACAGTCACACTACGGTATCCCGCTCGAGGAGCTGATTGCCGGCGAGATCGAAGCGTCCCAGCTCATCGCTATCCTGGCGATCAACTACGTTCACGGCGTCAAGACCATCACGAAGAAGGGCTTCATCCGGGACCTCAATATCCGACGACGGGACGGGTACGAGGGACTCGGGTCGGTGGACGTCGCTCAGACGCTGATGAATCACGCGACGGGAAACCCGGAGCCGACGTGGGTGGAGACAGAGGTCGATTACGCGAATCCGGTGAACAAGGCCATCCACATGGCGGGGAAGCTCTTGCTACGGTTGCTTCAGCAGGAGCGCGACGGCCACCAGCATCCTCGTCAGGATCTCCTGCTGTCGATGGTTCACCAGCAGGTGAAGGAAATCGAAGATCGCGGGATACAGAGCAGCCAAAAGCGCCTCGGGGAATACCGGCGGCTGTCGCTGGCCGACCTCCCCCGGCAACGCCACTATTATCGCCGGGCGGTTCACACGTCGCAGTCAATACTCTCGTCAGCCCTCTTGGGACAGACCGGCGGCGGTCCCGAGGAACTGCTCGTGGATTACGCGTTGAGCATGGACTCGCTGTTCCAAGACTATACGCAGCGAGTTCTCAGCCGGGAAGTCGAGTCGCTGCGAACCCTCGACCACTTGGACCGACTGTCCGACGTCGAGTGTAAGGACGAACACCGGCTTTATCCGTTCGAGGGGAACGCAAAGGCCGCTCACGAGCCCGATCACCTACTGACCGACGGCGACGAAACGCTGGCCGTCTTGGATTCGAAGTACTACCAAGAAGGAAAGAACCCGGCGAACGATTCGGCCTCGCGGTCGCGGATGTTCGCCTACGCGTATCTCACCGACACCGACCGGATGGCGTTCCTCTGTCCCCAGTACCATCGGGATCGCCTCCCTGTGACCAATACTGGGGGGGAGGTGGAGGTAATCTCACCCGACGACGAGTTCACCTGCGACGAGTACGAACGCCTCACTCGGGAGTATCTACTTGAATCGCTCGCGCTCAAATATCCAGAACTCGACGTGTTCAGCGCGGTAGAGCACGGTCGTCTGTGCCTGGAGAACGCCTCTGAAGACGACCTCTCTGAAGTCTACGACACGACAGGACCGTTCGCAATCAGCAATCCGGCGACATTCGCCGCCCGCGTGATCAACGACATCGCGTTCTCGACGTACGGACCGAACAAACCGGAGCTCGAAAACCAAGGCCAGTGGACGAAGTCCCGCATCAAGGACGCGTGCGGCAAGACGGACGAGGACGAACGCCCGCGCTATCCGCAACACGAGACGACGTGTGTCCCCGTCTATACGACCGATACGGACGGTGACCACGGCCGGGTGACCCTGTACTTCCTGCGGCAGAGAGAGGACGGAGTCACTGTCTCAAAGGAAGGACCTTGGGCACTAATGTGAGGGCGAGGACGGGGGTGAAGGAGGCTACACTCGAAACGTCGTCACGACCCAACCCGGCTCCCGCCGTTTCATCTGCCGGCCGAATACGGGTTCTAACGCGTAGAACTCCCCGTCTATTTCGACATCGAAGGAGTCCCCGACGCTCTGGAACTCGCCGTCAACCGCGAATTGAACGGTTGGCAGTGGTCGCTGGCCGTTGAGGTAGTCCATCTCCAGACGCATCGTATCGACGAGGGACTCGCGCAGTTCCGCGTCTCCGGAGAGGACGTCACCGAGTCCAACGACACAGATCTCCTGTGGCAGATCGTGGTTTTCGAGCTTCGCTATGAACTCCTCGACGGGAACCTGATAGTCGGCAGTTACCCTTCTCCTTCGATCGACGATATTGTACATCCCCGCGACGGCGTCGATATCACTCATGGTGTCGTCCTCGACTTACGGAATTATCAAGGTACACCAAGGTTAGAAGAGGGCCTCGTAGCCCTCGTCTCCAGTCAGCGTCGCTAGTTCATTCGCCACGTCGATCATCTCCGAGGTCACGTCGAGGTCACGCTGTTCGTCAGGTGGCTTCACATCTTGCGCGTCCCGATAGCGAAGTAACTGCACTCCTTCGAGCGGTGTCAATTCCTCTGTGGACCGCCCGCGGAGGTATTCGATTCGCTCTTCTGCACGCCAGTCCGTCAACTCGAAACCGCCGTCAGTGACGAACAGGGCGCGTCGACGAAGATCATCGGGGTCGATATCGGTCCCTCGACAGAACCGAGTTACGTCGTCAAGGGTGGGCTCGTCCATCTCGAGGAGGTCGAGGTAGATCTCGTCCGGTGTGACGTTCCCGGAGATGATGTCGTAGATCTCGCTGACGATCTCCGTCGCCGACATCACTGTTCCCCCGCGATGTACCTTCCCGTGGTGGTTCGAGTACTCGCGGAAACAGCGACCCATCTCGACGATGCTGATATCCCCCTCAGAGAGCGTCTGTCCGGCCTGAAGCTTTTCGCGCGTCTCGCTTGCGGCCCTGTGAGCACGTCGGCGGAGTGACGACCAACTGATTGGATCCCGCTCCGTCGCCGGACGAGCGACGACGACGACACTGAAGTTGAGTTCGTCGCCGACGACGAACTCGCTGAGGTTCGCGGAAATCGGATACGTCGCGGTAACGTCGAAGCCTTCGTCGCACAGTGATTCCAGAAGCGCCCCCCAGGTATCCTCGTCGCCGTGTCGATACGTGAACACGAGAACGCCGTCGTCCGATAGAACTTCGCGCATCCGCGAAAACGCGCTTCTGAGTTCTGATTCGAACGAATCTGAATCCTTTCCCTCTGTTGGGTTGGCGACGATGCTCTCCTCGCGCGGGGTTGTTTCGGGCGAGAACCCCTCGTATTCGTCACCGAGTAACAGACGCTGCCAGACGTAGAAGAAGTCGGAGACCTCGGAATAGACGACGTTGTCGTAGTACGGAGGATCGGTGATGATCGCGTCGTACTCCGACTCCAGATCCACGTCGTGCAGGTCGCCTTGATGTATCGTGTACTCGCCCCCAACTGGCTTCTCGAACGGCGCGGTCTCCTCGGTATCACCGTTTTCGATGTATCGTTCCGTAGGCGACTGAGCAAACTCGACGGCATCAACGATTTTCGCCCAGGTATTGCTGAACGTTCCGAGGCCGGCCTTCGTCCCCCAAACGTTGTTCTCCACGTACTCAACCGTAGGCATGAACGAATTCTTTCGGAATATTCCCTTGATTTTCGTGGCGTTGATATTGTAGGTAGCGAAGTTGTTCTGAAACATCAGCGAGTCCGAGAACGCCAGCAGGAGGTACTCCTTGATGGTTTGATCGTCTACTTCCTCGTCGATCACTCGGAGTAGCGTCGAGAGACAGTACAGCTGGCGGTCGTTGAACATGTCCTGCCACGACTCGTATCCGTGACGGAAGACGTCGTTTCCGCTGACCGATGACGAAGTCGTAATCGCCCCCTCGGGGATGTCCCCTTGCGGAGCATAGTCGGCGAAAGCGTCTTCGCTCCCCCAACTATCGGCTGCCCGTTCGTAACGCTCGATGTCTTCTTCGTTTGCTTGTTTGTATCCCTTGTATGCTGGGCGATCTTTCCCCTCGTCCTCACACTCGGTGCAGTAATACTCGAGGGCGTAGAGAGACTCAGCGTACGATTGGCCGTCGGCGATCGCATCCACGATCGGGTACTTTAGACCGCACGAAGGGCAGCCGTAATTCCCACCCCGGGAAACGGGGCCATTCTCCGGGACGTACTCGTTGCTGCAATCCGGGCAAATCGTCTCAGTCTGATAATCGTCCGTCAGGAAGATGTTCCCGCAATCCGGGCAATAGACGTGGTACCTGTCGCCGTTCCCGTATCTCTCCTTGGCTACTCGGTAGTCTTTGAACAGCGGGACCGTCTCGCCGCAGGACGTGCAGTCGAGTTCCCTGACCCAGAACGCGTAGACGACATCGGCGACGTGACTTTCGTCGTTGGGACACGCCGTCTCGTACTGGGACTGGAGCTCCTCGGCGACCGCGTCCTCGACGTTCTCGAAGGCGCCTCGGAGCGCGTCGGGATCGACGCTGTGGGCCTCGAGTTCCTTCTTCGTGATGAACCACGCGACGGGGTTCAGATCGACGCCGGTCACGTCCGCGTCGAATCGAATCGCTTCGAGGAGGCTCGTCCCGCCGCCCATGAACGGGTCCAGAACGTCGGCGTCTTCGACACGGACGTCCTTGGAGTAGAGATCCCACATGGCGTCGGGGTTGGCTAAATCGACGCCCTCGATCATCTCCTTGATATCTGCCGTGTCCGCACTTTCGGACGCTTCGTCGAACTCTGTGAGGTCGTGGTCCTCCATGTTCGGGTCTCGAACTGAGACTCGGTCGGGATCGGAGACAAGCGAGTACAGCGAAATCGTACGAAAGACACTGCCGAGCCGCCGGGCCCACCACTTGTGCATAGTCGTCAGCGGTCGGTAGTGGAGTTTCGCCCGGCCCTCGCGGTCGGCGAGGTCGTTCACTTGCTCGATGGGAAACCCGCGCTCGATGGGGAGATCAGACCGCGAAGCGTTCGAATCAGACATGGGGAATGATGGACTCGGTATCGTATTTAGATGTACGCGTCACTCGAACTGGATCGTGACGTCGATGCTGGAGGCGGACTCCGGGATGTTCTCGAGGAGATCAGCGACCGTCTCGTGTGACTGGCCAAGTTCTAGCTGGAGGTCAGTATGGGCCTTCTGGAACTCGGCGACGTCTTGAAGCGCCCCGGGCGCCCCGCTGTCGCCCTCCGTCGTGAACGACACCGATCCGTAGGCGACCGAGCCCGACTCGTGGGAGTCCTGCCACTTGTCGCGGAGTTCGGACGGATTGTTGCCCTGATACTCGAACGTCCATCCGGTCTCGGGCGGGATACGGAAGCCGGCTCCCGGGAACCAGTCGCCGGGATCCTCGGATCCGGTCGCTCCCACGACGTAGTGCGGGTCGCTTTCGCCGAGGTGATCGAGGAGGAAGTGCTGAACCGCGGATTCGTCGTGGTCCGGGGCACACTCCCTCTGAACATCACCCACTTGGAACGTCGCTTCCTCATCGAGATCGCCGATATACTCCAGGATGCGCTCGCCGACGTCACCGGGAACCATCGGCACGATCACGACAGATGTCGGATTGCGGTCGCCCAATGAACCGACGTAGTCGCCCTCAGTTTTCAGCTTGTAACCCTCCGATAGCAGCGTGTTCACGGCCCCGTGGAACGCACCTTCGGTGTCGTCCTGCGGGAGGTACACCTCGGTGTCGTTCCGAATCGCAGTGAGGACCTGGGACATGTCAGCCTCTCCAGCGGCGTCGATGGTCTCCTCGATACGCTCGCTCACTTCGGGAGCACCAATCTCGCGCGCGTTCGAGACATCCCGGAGCTTCGCGTCGGACCGGGCCTTGGAGACGATCTCGTTGCCGCTCACGAGGACGTAGTGGTCTTCGTTGGCGAGCCGACCGACTGCGCGCATGATCGCGTCGTGAGGGTCGTCATCGACGATCCAGACGTTCGTCCGTTCGAGGACTTCGAGCTCGAACGAGCCGATATCGACTTCCATGGTGCCGCCGCTGAACTCACGCTGGAGCGCGGACGTGACGTCGTCCACCGACCACTTGTCTACTTCCTCTTCCAGGACGAGGGTCGTGTCGCGGTCGAGGTTACGGAGTTCGTCGCTGAACTGACTCCCGTCGTGAGCGAGTACGGGCTTGTCGTCCAGGCCATCCTCAACGGCGTTGGCGACCGCCTGCACGCTGCCCGGAATCGGGTACGTCGGGTCCATCAGGAACTGCTCGTAGATGTCTTCGACGGAGGTTTCCGAGCGACTGTCGAGACGGTCGCGGACGATGTCCCAAGCGTGACGCTGGAGGTCGAACGGGTCCGCTTCGGCGGCGGCCGCGATGTTCCCGGCGTCGAGTTCGTCCTCCGCGGCGACGAAGTTCTCAAGCGTCATCTCCGCGGCGTACTCGAACTCGTTGAGGAGGTCGTCGCCGTCGATGACCTCGCCGTACGCGCCCTCCAGGCGGTCGAGGAGGTCGTCCTCGTACTCGCCTTTGAGCTCCACGATCTCCTCGCGGATCTCCTCGCTCAGGTTCTGGTCGTCCTCACGGAGCCGCGCCCCGATGACCTCCCTGGCCTTGCTGAGGAACTTCTCCTGCTGGGACGTCGTCGAGATGGTCTTGCCGTTCTTCGGCTGGACGAACACGAGCGTGTTGCGCCACTGGCGGCCGGCGGGCTGGTTCTTGATGATCTCGGCGACGCTGTCGGCGTCCCACGGCCCGTTCTTCAGGACGACCTTGACGTTCTGGCTGTCGGGGACGCTCTCCAGTTCGCCGTCCTCGTTGAAGCCGACCGCGTACGAGTTGGAGCCGAACAGGCGTTCGACAGTATCGCCGATGAGATCGATCGCCTCCCCCGGCTCGACGTCGCGGGCGGCGTTCCGGATCAGCGACCGCGGGTTCTCATCCTCCCTGATGACGAAGCGGTCGTCGGACTGCCACAGGTGGTAGACCTCGCCCTGGAGGCGTTCGAGATCGACGATGATGTCGTTGACGCGATCGCCGACGTGGAACGTGCCGACGACGATGTCCGACGTCGTCGCACCCTCGTCGAGACCGGGCGTGAGCGAGTAGATGAGGACCGTGCTGAGAATGTCGCGTCCGTAATCGATGTCCGCGTCGGCGAGGCGTTCGACGATGTCGTCGTAGCAGCGGTCGGGGCGGGCGTGTTCGACGTTGATGCGGGTGAGCTCGTCGTTGTACTCGACGGCGTCAACCTCACCGTGAGTGATGAGGTCGGTCTGCTGGTGACGGTCAACGAGAACCTTCGCGAAGAGATAGAGCATCCCCCGGGTCGCGCCCGACTCGGTCTCCGCGAAGTACCGCGTCTTGAGCGCGTCGATGAGTTCCGGATGGAAGGGGTACGTCTCGTACATCTCGTCGCGGAGGCCGTCCGGGAGGTCAACGTAGTCCGTCTCGGCGTAGGCCTCGATGTACTCGTCAATCAAGTCGCGCATCTTCGACTGATCGATGGAACCGGGCTCAACGAGGCGATGACGCAGAACCTCCCGGATATCGACCTGGTTGGACATGTTGACCTCGACGCGCTCCTGGCGGGACAGGATGTCGTGGACGTCGGAGCCCTCGCGCAGCACGGAGATGATGGCGAAAAGATTCGTGCGCGAGGTCGCTTCGAGCAGCGCCTGGAGGAAGCCCTTGTTCGCGCTCTTGCGGCGCCCCTCGAGCGAGCCGAACCAGTCTTCGAGCTCGTCCACGAGGAACGCGACCGTCCGGTCGCCGACCGCGTCGGTGATCGTGTCGATGTCGGGGTAGCCGCCGTCCTCGTACTCGGACTCGTCGAGGTCGTAGTCGAGCGCTTCGAAGAGCGGCTCCCACAGGTACTCGTACTGCTCCTTCTGGAGAGAGACGACAATCGGGAGGGCGTCGCGGGGGAGCATGCCGTCGAGGTCTTCGATGCGACCGTCTGCCCACTGCTCGACGACATCGGGCGAGTCGAAGCAGTGGTACATCGCCACCATCTGGTGGGACTTCCCCGTCCCGTAGGGACCGTACATCTCGTGGATGCGGATGTTGTCCTCCCCCTGGAGGGTGTCCCGGAGGCGCTTTAGTGAGTCTTCGAGTCCCTCGGTCAGGAGCGTGCGGTCGAAGAAGCGCTCCGCGTCGGACTCGAGGGTTCCCGCGTCGCTCTCAACGTCGTAGAGGCGAATCTGCCCCTTGACGAGGCTGTCCCCCTCCGTGAGCTCCCGACTGAGCGTCAGGGTCTCGTCGATCGTCGTTTCAGGAATGGCGTCCGCACTCATCGTTGTTCGGTAAGATGTGGCATCGCCTTATGAATGTGCGACATCTGAAGAGCCTGGACGCCAATCCAGCCGGACATTAAAAACGAACTGTGATGACCAATACTCAGGCAAGGGAATATAAGTAGATCGGGGTAGATACTTCTCACGCAATGAGCCTCACTGAGCGGGCGGGTTCTCGAGACCACCTGAGAGAAGAGTTCATCGAGGAACTCGCCGATCGTGACGAGGCGGTGGATATCAACCACTTACTCGATGAAACATCTGCTGATAATAGACGGGAAGCGAAGCAGGTTCTCCGAAAAATGATGGATCAAGGGCTGATAACCACGACCCCTGGATTCAAATACAAGCTTGCAAGTGACGCTTCGGCTTCTGCGTAGGTCGTCTTCCGATGACGGCGGGATTTCTCAGAGAACATCGTCCTTCTGATCTTGATCAAAATCTCAGTGATGGATACGATCGAGAAAGGGAGCTCGAGGGTACAAAAGAACTTGACACGGAGGACCAGCGAACTCCGTTCGAACGCGACCGAGATCGAATCCTGTACAGTCGAGAATTTCGACGACTCAAAGATGTTACACAAGTTGCGCGGGCAGGAGAAACGTACCTGTATCACGACCCGCTAACCCACTCGTTGAAAGTAGGTCAAGTCGGCCGGAGACTCGCTGAACTACTTCGCAAGTTCTATTCAGAGGAGTTCGATGATCTCGAAAGCCATCTCAATCCGGATGTCGTTGAGACAGCTTGTTTGGCTCACGATATTGGTCATCCACCATTCGGTCATGTCACCGAAGAGCTTCTCGACCACAAGGTAAGGAGAAAATCCGATACAAATCAAGACGACGGGATGGACGACGATGGCCGTAGAACAAATCTTGACGACGAGAAACCGACAGGACCGGATGTTCAAGGTTTCGAAGGAAACGCCCAATCCTTCCGTGCCGTAACTCGGTTAGGATCGCATCGTTCAGATCCGGAAATCGAAGGGATGGACCTGACTCGGGCTACGCTAAACGCTATTCAAAAGTATCCCTGGTCGAGAGCGGAAGACATTGATACGGACAGAAACACGGACGAGAAATGGGGGTATTACCCTTCCGAAGAGGGCTATTTTGAATTTGCTCGGGCAGGGACTGTTAACGAGCGACAGCAAGTATTAGAAGCCGAGCTCATGGACTACGCCGATGATCTGACTTACGCAATCCATGATGTTGAAGACTTTTATCGAAGTGGGCTCCTTCCGCTTGACCAGCTATTAAGAGAAGCAGGGGAACTGTATAATCGTCTTCCCGACGATTTTAATGGAGACGAGGATATGGGAGAATACACCGGTCTATTCCGTGAATACGCCAAGTCACGGGATATGGAGCTCTATGATTTTGGTGAGTACGTTGCCGACGAAACCGATATCGATGCGTCTATCGAAGACGTCCTGACGTTTTTCGTAGAGTTGCGAGATTTCGCGGCCGTCGTCGAAGAGTTCTACACCCCATACGAAGGGACGCAAGCGGAACGCGAACTTCTAAATGAATTCTCCTCGTCAATGATCAGTCGTTATCTCGAAGCAACAGAAGAGACGCCTGACGACAGAGAATACATCGAACTTGAGGAGCACGACGTGGATGGAAATCCGACTCTAATCGTAGACGACGAACTGAATCAAGAGATTGAGATTCTAAAGGAACTTACGTTTTATTACGTGATCAGTAACCCGACTCTCGCAGGACAGCAGAAAGGACAAATCCGCGTCATCGATAGACTATTCGAACTACTCTACGACGAGGCGTCTCCCGACTCGGTAAATAAATCTGCAATACTGGAGCCATACCGAGAGCGACTGCGCAATATCGATGAAGACGACTGTACTGCTCGCGCCAGAATCGTCGCCGATATGATTTCGAATATGACCGAAACACAGGCGGTCGAGATGTACGAGCGGATGTCCGGAGAACGACCCGGGTCGCTTCAAGACGAGATTATGCGGCAATAACGATTCTCGGTCCTTACTCTTCGCCGAACTCCGCCAGTGAGGTATCGACGCCGATCATCTTCAGGTAGGTCTCGTCGTTGGTTGATTCGGATAAACCTTCACAAAGCTCGCGGAGTTCGTCTATATCCCATTGCTCAAGGTACTCACTGATAGATCTCCCATGTTCGAATCGGTAGCGGAGGAAGTGAGCCTTGTCCAGTGTCGTGAGGTCGCCGTTACCCTCTTCGACTTTGCTCTGGACGTACGCCTGGCGCTTCTCGTCGTCCCACTGGGTGAGGACGAAGTCACCGTTCTCCAAACGAAATAACTGCATTTCCTTCATCTGCTCCTCCGACGCGTCCGACCGCTTGAGGTGTTTGTTCAGGTCGTTGTACGTCGGGTTCGACTCTTCGAGCAGGTCTCGATAAACGTCTTGCTCGCCGCGGTCGTTGTCCTGGATGATGCCGTAAATCTCATCGACGACCTCCTTCGCGGACATCACATCGCCGGCGCGGTGGACTTCGCCGTGGTGCTTGGAGTACTCCTGGAAACACTTCCCCATCTCGATAACACCGATATCTCCGCCAGCGAGTTCCCGATTCTCTTCTAGCGTCTCGCGGGTTTCTCTGGCAGTTCGCACGATGCGACGTCGAAGCGAGTCCCACGAAATCGGCCGTCGGTCTTCCGTCGGCCGAGCAACGATGACGATGTCGAAAGCGACGGCTTCGCCGCCGATGAATTTGTTCAGGTCGGAATTGATCGGGTATGTCGCCGTCACCTCGAAGTCGTTCTCACAGAGGGATTCGAGGAGTTCGCCCCACGACTCTTCGTCACTGTGATGGTACGTGAAGGCGAGTGTCCCATCGTCTTTGAGTGCACGGTTGATTACATTGAGTGCTTCACCCATCTCGTGCTCAAAGTCTTCGGCAGTCTTGTCGAGATAGGGGTTCGTGACGATGGACTCGGCACGTGGTGTCTTCTTCTGGTCAAACCCAGGATATTCGTCTTCAAGGAGAATTTTCTGCCAGACGTAAAAATAGTCAGCTACCTCTGAATAGATAATATTGTCGTAGTACGGAGGATCCGTAATGACCGCGTCGTATTCATTTTCGGCGGAGATATTTCGCATATCATCTTGATAGACCTCAGAGTTTTGTCCGATAGGTTGGGCAAATTCGGAGGTCTCCACTGTATCTCCACTTTCGTTGATATAGCGATCTGTCGGAGCGTTAGCATACCTAACCGCATCCCGTACCATATCAAATATTGACTCGAAAGTACCGCGACCAAATTTAGCCCCCCAAACGTTGCCTTCACAAGGGGTACGAGGTGGGTCAAATGAGTTCGTTTTAAATATATTCACAACTTTGTTATAGGTTTGATCATAACCCACCATCATCGTGTTAGTGCGTAAGATACCTGTTAGAGCCAATAGGAGGTATTCTCGAATATCCTGATCCGATACATTATCAATAGAGGATAGGATTTTCGAGAGGGCAAGGAGTTGCCTCTCATTAAACATATCTGTCCACTCTTCGTACCCATGATCGTACACCGGATTCCGTTCAGACGTCATATGGCCCGGTGGAATATTTTCGTCCGGGACATAATTGTGTAAATCCGTCCGAGTGTTCCACTCCTGCCTTGCCTTCTCGAAAAGTTGCTTGTCTGCGACTTCGGCCTGTTTGTATCCTTTGTGCGCGCTTTTCTCTAATCCCTGTTGATCACACTCTTCACAGTAGTACTCGACAGCGTACAGTCGCAGATTGTATCCATCCTGTTGCTGGATACCGTCAGTGATTGACTCTTTCTGACCACACTCGGGACAGTTATAATAGCCGCCTCGTGACACATTGCCGTTCTTGGGAACGAACGCATAATCACACTCGTTACATTCACTTTCGTCCTGCCAGTCACTGACAAGAGTGATAGCGCCACAATCTGGACAGAGGATGTTGTACTTATCGTCGTTCTCGTAGCGACCGGCGGCAACGCGATAGTCCTTGAATAGCGGAACAGTATGCCCACAAGAGACGCAATCGAGTTCCTTAACCCAGAAGTTGTACATGACATCGGCGTCGTGGTCGCCGTTCGGGCAAGGCGTCTGGTAATACTGCTTAATTTCGTTCGCTACGTCTTCCTTGACCTGCTCGAAAGCGTCCTCCAACTTTTCGACATCGGTCTGGCCGGCGTCAAGTTGCTTCTTCGTGACGAACCACGCGACGGGGTTCAGATCCATCCCTCGGGACTCAACCCCGAATCGTGAGGCCTCGACCAGCGACGTGCCACCGCCCATGAACGGGTCGAGGATCTTCTTGTCCTTGATCCGGACGTCCTTCGGGTAGAAATCCCACAGCGACTCGGGATCGTCCATATCGACGTCGTCGATCGCTTCAACGAGGTCACTCTCGTCCGGTCCGCCCTCCCCGAGCTGTTGGTTCTCGCCAGGTTCGTAGACCTCGACGTCATCCGCCGTCGTATTCTCGTCGAGGAGCGAGTACAGGGAGATAGCCCGGAACAGGCAACCTGGACGGCGAGCCCACCACTTGTGCATCGTGTAAACGGGGCGGTAGTACTGCTTGGCCCGGCTTTCCTTCTCAGCGATCTCGTTCACCCGCTCTATCGGGAAACCACGCTCGATCGGCAGCGAGGTGTCTTCGCCCTCGCCAGCCCGTCCGTCGCGGCTCATCGGTACCGCCCGAGGGCCTGACGAGTCGAGTTGGGACCCGCATCCGGTACGAGATTCCTCGGCGAGGGCGCGGACGAGCTGCACAATATCCGCTGCGTATCTCTCAGCGGGTATCGCCGGGATTAGCAGCAGGCTCTAGCGCGCACAGAATCTGACTGACCAGTTCCCGTAGATTTTTGCGGCTGATTGAGCAACCAAGTCACAATGATACGTCGCTCTCAGGTAGGGAATCAGACACTGAACTTCGCTCAGGAGGGGAAAGCCACGTCGCTACGAGCGAAAAATGCGCAGCGGGTAGTACTCTACTGAGCTCTCCGTACGGCGAAGCGGCGGACTCTACGAGTGGATGTCACTGAGCGCGCGGCGTGTCATCGCCCCGTCGATGTTGAGGTACTGGCGCGCGGTTTCGAGGTCCTCCCACCCGAACATTGACCGGAACGCGGCCAGTTCGAGGCCTCGTGACGCGTGGTACGACGCGGCCGTCGCTCGAAGCCCGTGTAGCGACGTCGAGGTTCTGTCGAGCGAGCGCGCGCAGTCGAGCGCGGCGTCGAGCCGCCGCTGTAACGTCGAGAACGAGTACGGCCAGCCGCCGTACTCGTCGGCGAGTGACTCGACGGCGAGTTGCACCCGCGCGGAGAAGTGAAACGGGATCGGACGGGCGGCCGCGTCCGTCTTCGGCTGCCAGTACTGCTCGGCGATATCGTCGAACGACGCCTCCTGGTCGTGGCGTATCCGTTGTTCGACGGCCTGCCGGCAGTAGCCACAGATTCCGCCGTCGCGGCCGTCCCGACAGGGAGCGTGGTCGGGGACGTGGACGATCTGGCGCTGCCGATCCACCCATGACGCGTCGAAGTGGGTGAGCTCTCCCGGTCGGAAGCCGAGCCGGCCGCCCAGGAGGATGACGGCGTGAGCCTCGAAACGCTGCTTTTCGTCGTCGATTCGGCGCGCGCCATCGAGAAGTCGTTCGAAGTCCCGTTCCGTGAGCGCTTTCTCGCGCGTCGGAGCCATGACGCCCGATACTCGGATTCCGAAACTGGAAGTGCCGAAGTCCGGGCTCGGGCTTACTCCTCGCCGAACTCCGCCAGCGAGGTATCGACGCCGATCATCTTCAAGTAGGTCTCGTCACCAGTCGCTTCGGCCAGCCCCTCGCAGAGTTCCCGGAGTTCGTCCATGTCCCATTCTTCCAGATACTCGCTGGTGGACTTGCCCTGCTCGAAGCGGTAGCGGAGGAAGTGAGCCTTGTCGAGTGTGGTAAGATCGCCGTTGCCCTCTTCGACCTTGCTCTGGACGTACGCCTGGCGCTTCTCGTCGCCCCACTGGGTGAGGACGAAGTCACCGCCCTCCATACGGAACAGCCGCATGTCCTTCATCTGCACCTCCGACGCGTCCGAGCGCTTGAGGTGCTTGTTCAGGTCGTTGTACGTCGGGTCCGACTCCTCGAGCAGGTCTCGATAGATGTCCTGCTCACCGCGGTCGTTGTCCTGGATGATGCCGTAGATCTCGTCAACTACCTCCTTCGCGGACATCACCTCGCCGGCCCGGTGGACCTCGCCGTGGTGCTTGGAATACTCCTGGAAACACTTCCCCATCTCGATGACGCCGATGTCTCCGCCTGCGAGCTCTCGATTCTCTTCGAGCGTTTCGCGGGTCTCCCGCGCGGTTCGCACGATACGGCGGCGGAGCGAGTCCCACGAAATTGGCTGTCGGTTTTCGGTCGGACGTGCCACGATAACAATGTCAAAGGCGACGGCTTCGCCTCCGATGAATTTATTCAGATCAGAATTGATTGGATAGGTCGCCGTCACCTGAAAGTCATTATCGCAGAGCGACTCAAGGAGTTCTCCCCACGACTCCTCGTCGCTATGGTGGTACGTGAATACGAGTGTTCCATCATCTTTGAGCGTACGATTAATGACATTGAGTGCTTCGCCCATCTCGTGTTCGAAATCTTCGGCCGTTTTGTCAAGGTAGGGGTTCGTAACAATGGATTCAGCACGCGGCGTCTGATTCCGATCAAACCCTGGGTACTCGTCTTCGAGAATAATCTTCTGCCATACATAAAATAGATCAGATATCTCAGAATATATTATATTATCGTAATATGGTGGATCGGTAATGACAGCGTCAAATTCGTTTTCGGCTGTTATATTTCTCATATCATCTTGGTATACTTCTGAGTTCATCCCGATCGGTTGTGCAAACTTTTCCGATTTTTTGGTTTCGCCATCTTCGATATGCCGATCAGTCGGGGCATTCGCGTATTCTACGCCGGCAAGTATCATATCCCATGTTGCAGTGAAGGTGCCCCGTCCAAATCGAGTGCCCCAGACGTTGTTTTCGGCTGGGTACAGCGCAGGTGCAAATGAATTACTTCGGAATATATGATCCATCCCATTTCTGGATGGGTCATAAGTACAGAATGTTGAATTTGTTCGTAGACTATCAGTTAACGCCAGTAGCAGGTATTCAGACGCATTCTGATTGCCTAAATCGTCTATTGCGGAAAGAATTTTGGACAAACATAATAGTTGACGCTCATTCTGGAATTCATTCCAATACTCATAACCGTGTTGGAAAAGATCGTTACCACTCACCGAAGAAGCAGCCGTAATAGCCCCTTCAGGAATCTTCTCATCAGGAACATATTCGTGAAGATCAGTACGCGTATTCCACTCTTTCACTGCATCTTCAAAGAGCTGCTTGTCAGTGCTTTCTGCCTGTTTGTATCCCTTGTATTCACTTTTTTCGAAGCCTTGCTGATCGCATTCCTCACAATAGTATTCAAGCGCGTACAGGCGTTGCGTAGGTTTCCCTTGGTCAGCGATTGCATCTACGACAGATTCTTTTTGTCCACACTGAGGACAGTTATAATAGCCGCCGCGTGAGACATTACCATTCTTAGGAACAAAGGTATGGCGACATTCGTTACACTTGCTTTCTTCTTGCCAATCATCAACAAGAGTAACAGAACCACAGTCCGGACAAAGCACATTATATTTGTCGTCGTTTTCGTAACGACCCGCGGCAACGCGATAGTCTTTAAATAGAGGGACTGTGTGCCCACAGGAGACGCAGTCAAGTTCCTTGACCCAAAAATTGTACATAACGTCTGCATCGTGGTCGCCGTTTGGACAAGGTGTTTGGTAGTACTGTAGAATCTCATCGGCAACATCGTCTTGTACCTTTTCAAATGCTTTTTCCAGCTCTTCGACATCAGTCTGGCCAGCGTCAAGCTGCTTCTTCGTTACGAACCACGCGACAGGGTTCAAGTCTACACCGACTGACTCGATACCAAAACGAGACGCCTCAACGAGCGAAGTTCCGCCGCCCATGAATGGGTCCAGAATCTTCGCGTCTCTGATGCGGACATCCTTCGGGTAGAAGTCCCACAGCGACTCGGGATCATCCATATCGACATCATCGATGGCCTCGATGAGGTCGTTCTCGTTCAGTCCGTTATTTCCAAGTTGCTGGTTTTCTCCAGGTTCGTAGACTTCAACATCGTCCGTAGTCGTATTTTCATCAAGAAGTGAATAAAGAGAGATCGCGCGAAAGAGACAGCCCGGTCGGCGTGCCCACCACTTGTGCATTGTATAAATTGGACGATAATGTTGTTTTGCCCGTCCCTCCTTTTGCGCGATCTCATTCACACGTTCAATTGGGAAACCGCGTTCGATGGGAAGCTCAGAACGGCCCTCGGATTGGAGAGAATGTTTTTCGTTGGCCATGTACTACGTGTGCCTCCCATAGTCACAGGGTGCATATAAAAATACGCAACTATCGTCCAGCGATTCGTGGCTCCGCCATTCTTGGTACGTCTGTGTCTATGACACAGCAAATCTATTCAAACAAAGATAAGGATTTTTAATCAGTGTTTCAAAAGCGGATCTAAGATGGATTCCATCGAGCTCGCTCTTCAAACTGAGAATAAACAGGAATTGATCAATAAATTATCTAAATATAATGAATCATATGATATTCTTAGATCAGGGATGGCATATATGACAGAGAGTGGTTTGGATACGTTACAAGACACGGTACCCAGTTGGTTTGATGATCGGACAAGAAAAGAATGGGTGGTCTCTATTTCAGATGGAATTACCAGTCCTGCTGCCCTCAGAAGATTAAAGAATCAGAATAATTCGGAAGTGCGCGTTATGATGGGGGAAGAAGCTCTTGAAAATTTTCGTTTTCGTACTTCACCTAGTTTTCATCCAAAATTCCTTTGGGTGAATGATGATGGTAAACATAACATATTTATTGGTTCCCATAATCTGACAAGAGATGCTCTAAAGGTTAATTGGGAGGTTTCAGTTCTTTTGGGAGGACTTGAACAACCAGAAGATGGTGATAAAATTGAATACATTGAAGACTATTGGATGGAGGTCTGGGATTCAGCTGACCCCTGCACTTCTGAATTTATTGAGACATATGACCGAAAACGAGAAAATTATCTGGAAGATCAAAGTCCAAAATTCATACAGAATGAGGGGGATTCTGATAGACCAATACACAAAGCGAAATATCTTTGGACGGATATTGGAGCTGTTAGTGGAGGCTCACAAAACCAAGTTGATATTCCATTTTATTGTTCCCGATATTTCTCAAGAGAGCCAAGGACATTCGATGTAGGGGACAAAATTACAGTAACCCTACAATATCGAGAGAAATCATCTAACGATCGAAGTATCCAGGGCAACCCTAAAGGAATGACAAGAGTAAATCTTCCAACTAACGTTAAACATATCTCTAATTTAGAGGACTATTATGTCGCCTTTGAAAAAATAGGTGAACAGGAATTCAAAGTAATCTTAGTCCCGGACACAGAAGAAGAGTCGGGCATTCTAGGATTTTTGAGGCATCGGTGTCAGGAACTCGGAACCATAGGAGAAGCAAATAGCGGGAGAGTCTATGGGTGGTTGTAGTGTAGTTCAATACCTTCACTCATATTCAAATAGCCCAAAAGGGACAATCAACATCGGTGAATGAATTATGCAAAAATAAGTGATGCGTGTGTGACTTCGTAGGTGTGAATATCGCTCCTAATTCACCGACAGTCGAGGCTTCTCCAGTAGATCTTTTACTTAAGCTCCCCTCACGCGCTGCGCTCCGCCGAGCGCTCGCCGCGGCAGACATCGCAGACGAACTCGGGGACGATGACGATCCCGAGCAGTTCCTCGACGAACTCTCCCAGGTCGAACTCCGCCAAGCGGCCGCCCAAGCGCGCTACGCCGCTCCACAGACGGTCCACTACTTCCGACTGCCCGGGCTGACAGACTTGTCTCCGTCCGAACTCGACGACCTCACCGAGTCAGATGGGTTCGGCGGACAAGTTCGCGCGGTCGAGGAACTGCACGACCGCGTGTACGTCGTCTGTAGCGTCCCGGAGGACGGAACGCAGGCACAGCTCTCCGTGTCGGAGGACGCGCGCGTCACGACTGTCGCCACCTTCGATCCGGGAACGGACCTGCTCGCGGTCCGGGCCGACGACAGTGACCTCGCCGGGGTAACCGTCCAGGCGCTCCGGGATCATCCTAACCTGTCCGAGTGGGCTTCCGTCTCGTTCCGCGACGACGGGTTTCGGGGGCAGTTCGAGGACGCCGTCATCGCGGCGTACGAACAGCTGTCTCTCTCGGTGACGTCCGTCGGAGACGGAACAGAGCGTATCGACGTCACCGCCGAGGAACGGGATGATTCGGGACGCGCGGACGTGCGCGGAGACGACGTTGTTGAGGACCTGCTCTCTAGGAGAGACACGGAGCGGAGTACCGCACAGGTTCGACTCGACCTCCGGACGGCCGATACGATCCCCTCGAACCCGAGTGTCCGAATCGACTTCGACGAGAGTTCCGTCGGGTTCCGCCAGTGGGTTCCGGAGAAGACGCTGATACAGCTCGACCGCGTGATTCAGGACGCTGAGTGAGCGGCGACGGGTTGCAGGAAGGGGTCACTCTCGGGAAACGGCGGGGTTGATCTGGCCGGTTCTCAGGAAATGGCGGTTAATCCGACTCACTTCGATTCCCCGGATAGAGAAGATTCACTCCGGACTCTCAGGAAACGATGGGGGTGAAGATGCCTGCCTGCACTCTCAGGAAGTGACGGGGGTGACCACGGCTGAAAGTACGCACCGCTCCCACTCTAAGAGTTACCGGCGAAAAGTCCCGCCGTATTTCCGACTCACAGACCCAATTTCGATGGGTCATTATGCCGGGATACAGGCACGCTCTCGGATTCGTTTCGGTTACGGCTCTGATCAGTTTCGTCTTCGCAGCCGGGGCGGTCACGTCGCCGTTCGTCCAGCCGTTTCGGAACGTCGCTGTGTTGCTCTCCCGCGGTACTGCGATGAGTCCGAGGGTAGTTGCCGGGGTCGTTATCGGCGCGCTCGGCATCTACCTCGTCAAACGTCGGGGTGCTAACGGGGACACGTCCGGTCGGAACAACGAACTCTCGCTAGCTCGACCGCGTGAGGGCCGTGAACCGGATGTCTCGGTTCCCCGAACGACTGAGGTGGAACCGCTCGACTCGACGAGCTCCCGGGGCCGTGGGCGATCCGGATCGAGCGACGAGTCGAGGGACACGGCCAGCGGGGACGGCGGCACTGACAGTGACGCGATTACCGAACCGGAGCCCGGCGATCAGCGCGATCCCGAGATCGAGAATCCGCTAACTGTCGATTCGACGGAGGAGGAACAACACGAGGAGGAGATCACTCAAGATGGAAACGATCTCGGAGGGACCGATGACTCGAATCCCGACCTGACCGAGGCACAGATCGACATCGACGACTACCAGTACGATTGGGTCACGGAGACCGACGTCGAGATGGCTGACGTCGGAGGACTGGACGAGGTCAAGGAAGAACTGCGGCAGGACATCGTCCGGCCGATGCGAGAGGAACCGGAGAAGGCCGAGAAATTCGACATCCCCTCACCGAACGTGCTCCTGCACGGGCCGCCGGGCACGGGCAAGACCTACCTGGCGAAGGCGCTCGCCTCGGAACTCGGGTACCCGTTCTCGCACCTGACCGGCAGCGATATCACCAGCAAGTGGGTCAACGAGAGCGCGGAACACGTCGGGCAGCTGTTCGCGGAGGCCGAGGATCTGGCCGGGGAAACCGATGGGGCCGTGATTTTTCTCGACAGCTCGACGCGGTGCTCCCGGAGCGGCAGATGGACAGCCACGAGGAAGACCGCAAGGTCGTCAGCGAGTTCCTGAGTCATCTCCAGGAGTCCGCGCGGGAGCGAGTCTTGGTCGTGGGGGCAACAAACAAGCGAGAGGACTTGGACAGCGCGGCGGTGCGGAACGGTCGCATCGACAAGGAGATCTTCGTCGGGAAACCCGACCACGAAGCGCGGGTGGGAATCTTCGAGGCCCAATTAGACGACCGGCCACACGACGTGACCGAGACGGAGATCGAAGCACTCGCAGAGAAGACGTCCGGCGTCGTCGCCGCGGACATCGAATCCATCGTCAATCAGGCTGCACGCCACGCGGCGTACGGACGTGGTGGCGATAGAATCGAAGCGAGAGACATCGAACGTCACCTCGATCGATGACGACCAAACCATCGCCCGAGGATACATCGACGGATACCCCAGGTACATCGCCGACGCGGGCTGCCGAAGACGCGCTCGATCTGGGGCTAATCAACGCTTCCGTCGTCTCTCTCACACTCACCTACGGTATCCTCGCTTGGACCGAATTACACAGTTGGCTCGCGGTCGTCGGCATCATCGGTGCCGACGCGGTGTTTGTCCTCCTCGTCGTCCCCCATTTGGTCGCCTACTGGCTCGGCTACGATGTCGATGTACTGCTCGGCGGGCAATCCTCGGACACCGAATGAGCCACTGGGGCTAGTCTCCTCCATACGTATTTCACCGATAACGCGGCAGGGTGAGGTATGTCCCTTCAGACCACCCGCTCGTTCGTTTCCACGCTGCTCGACTGGCATCGAGAGAACGGCCGTCATCGGTTGCCTTGGCGCGAGCCGGAGCGGACGGCCTTCGAGATACTCGTCGCCGAGATCCTCCTCCAGCGAACCACTGCGTCCGCCGTCGCGGGCGGATACGACCCATTCGTGTCGCGGTATCCGACCGCCGAGAGCGTGGTCGCGGCGCCCTCGGACGAACTCGCGGAACGAGTCGCTCCGCTCGGCCTCACGAAACGGGCCAGCTACCTCGAACGCTGCTCCGGACAGTTACTGGAGCGACACGGCGGTGAAGTGCCTCGCCGCCGGAGCGACCTCCGGAGCCTTCACGGGGTGGGAGACTACACTGCGCGTTCCGTTGCGGTCCACGCGTTCGGGGAGGACGTGGCGGCGGTGGACACGAACGTTCGGCGATTGGTCTCGCGGTTCTTCGACATCGAACCGGAAACGGACGTGACCGAGGCGCTCACGGACGCGGTCGTTCCCGCCGGTCGGAGCAGCGACTTTCTCCACGCTATGCTTGATCTTGCTGCCGACGTGTGTACGGCGCGCTCTCCCGACTGCGGCGACTGCCCGCTCCGGCGACACTGTGAGTTCTCGGAACTCAGTGATGGTGAGCCTGCGACTGACAACTAATGCCCGTGATTAAGGAGAAGTCTCGTATGCGGGATAGGTTTTTTAACCAGCTTGCCGCGATGTTCTTCCCATGCCCGAGATCGGAAAGTTAGTGGACAAAGTCGAGGCGAACGAAATCGTCCTCCCGGAGTTCCAACGAGAATACGTCTGGGGGAAGGATCAAGCTAAGGAGCTGATGAAGTCCCTGTACAAGGAATATCCCATCGGGAGTCTGCTTATCTGGGAGACAGAGAACCCACCGGAAATTAAGAACGACGCCGTAGACCGCGAACAGTACGGTCTGTTCAAAGTTCTCCTAGACGGTCAACAGCGCCTCACAGTTCTCTATCTCCTGATCAAGGACGACATCCCACCATACTATACTTCCGACGACATTCAAACCGATCCGCGGAACCTCTATTTCAATCTGGACTCCGGGGAGTTCAAATACGAGAACAAGAGCACCCGAGACAATCCGGAGTGGGTGAAGGTCACTGACTGTTTCGACGACGATGTCAGCATCTTCGAGATCGCCAAAGAGACGACCGAAGACGAAGCCGAAGTCGGGGCGAAAGCCGAGGAGTACAACCGTGAACTGAAGCGGATAAGCAAGATCACCTCCCTTCAGATGCCCAAGGAAGAGCTGGGGAAGTCCGCTGACGTTCACCAAGCGATCAACCTATTCGATAAGGTCAATTCTCAGGGGACGGACCTCGGGGACGCCGAACTTGCCCTGGCACATATGAGCGCTCAGTGGCCGTACATACGACGGGAAATGAAGGAGACGCAGGCGATGATGGCCGAAGAGGGGTACGACTTCGATCTCGACTTCTACGTCAAGTGTATGATCGCCGTCGTCACGGGCGGTATGACGTACGAGCGCGTCTACGATACTGACAAGGAGACCCTCGTCGAGTCGTGGGAACTCGTAGATGAGGTGTTGAATTACCTCACCAGTTTCCTTGAGAACGAGGCCCAGATTCCAGACTCCAGTTACATCAACACGCGAGCGGTCCTCATCCCGCTCATCAAATATCTCAGCGACAACGACGTCCGAATGACCCGCCAGGAAAAGGACGCGTTCCTCAAGTGGCTCTATTCGGCGATGATGTGGCGACGGTACAGTCGCTCGACGGACACTACACTCGAAAAGGATCTCTCCTTACTCGGGGGACCGAACCCGGTCGAGGACCTGATGGAGGAGATCAAAGACGACAGGGGTCGTATCGAGGTACAGCCGTCCGACTTAGAGGGACGCGGTAAGTCGAGCAAGCACTTCTACAACATGGTCCGCATCCTCAGTCGGAACAACAATCCGTCCGATTGGGCCACGGGCGAGCCCCTCCGGGGAAGCTACGAACTCGAATCGCATCACATCTTCCCGAAGTCCCAGCTTTACGGCACACTCTACGATTCGAACAACCACATGGGTCGCAAGCGCGTGAACGAGATTGCGAACCGAGCGTTTGTCACCTCCCGTGGGAACAGCGAGATCTTCACGTCGCTACCGAAGGACTATTTCCCCGGTGTCAAAGAGGACCATCCCGAAATCTTCGACAAGCAGTACATCCCCGAGAACCCCGAGTTTTGGAAGCTAGAAAACTACGAGAAGTTCCTCTCCCGGAGGCGGGAGTTACTCGCCGATGCGATAAACGAATTCATACAGTCATTCGAAACCCCCGAAGGGCCGGACAAGCCATCTCTGGAGGCCCTAATCGGAAAGGGAGAGAACCATCGAATTGAATTCAAGGAGACCCTCCTCTACGATGTCTACCGTGATCAGCCCAACGCCGACCTGAAGCAAGAGGCAGTGAAGGAAATTGCTTCCTTCGCTAATGCCGAGGGCGGAACGCTAATCATCGGTGTGGACGACGACGGTGACATCAAGGGCCTCGACCGCGACCTCAAGCTAATGGACGACAAGGACGACTTCGAGGTTACTCTCAGTCAGGAAATCTCCTCCCGATTAGGAGACGCTACGGCCTCGTTGTATACCCAAATCGAATTCCGTGAAATCGAGGGGGAAACGGTCTGCACAGTATCTGTGGAACCGAGTTCGGATCCAGTTTACTTCGAAGATGATGAATTCATCGTGCGCCAGGGGAGTTCAGCAAGACCACTGAGTATCCAAGATGCTAATCAATACATCCAGGAAAACTGGGCCTAACCTACTCCCTCAATTCGACCGAGTCGCCGGATACCAGCGACCCCTCTAAGAAGGTACTCCACGACGATGAGATCCCAGAATTGAGTTCTATAAGCGGACCGTTTCACAGCGGCGTGTCATCGACTTCCTCATCGTCGTCATAGGCCTCAGTAACTCCGCGTTCCTGCTCTTCCCTGTACTCATCCCAGCTGTCACGCCACTCCTGCGTCGCCGCGAGGCTCTCCGCTCCGTGTCGAGTGTGCCGTTCCCGGATGCGAGCTAGCACGGGCGTGTTCATCGCATCGCCCGCGATGACTGCTTGCCCGGGCGTTAGCCCCGGGAGTTCATCGAGGACGTCCTCGCCGGCGCTCTCGACGGACTGACGAATCGCCTGTTGGTCGTTCGGATTCTGAATCTGCATAATGACCTGCGTGCCGCACTGCGACAGTACGTCGGCGTCGAGTTTGGACGGGCGCTGTGAGATGATTCCGACGCCGAATCCGAACTTCCGGCCCTCAGAGAGAATCGTCCGCAGGATGCCGAGGGACCGAGCATTCCCATCGGGAGCGAACCGATGGCCTTCCTCCAGCAGCGTGAACAGCGGGAAGTCGAGTCGGTCGTCGTCGCCGCGCATCGCCCGCTCGCGCGCCTCGTAGAGTTTCCGCAGGAGTGCGGCCGCGAGCATCTGCTGGTCCTCTTCCGACAGGCGGTTCAGCTTGAGTACGGTGACCTGCCCCGGAGCGACGAGGTCAGTCAACTCCTCCCGGGCTGCACGCACGAACAGGTCCCGCCCGAGCGCCCGCTGGAGGCGCCACTCGAGCGCGCTCGCGGTGTCGCTGTCCTCGCCATCGACGTGGTAGCACTCGGCGACGATATCGTGGACGCTGATGTCGTTGCTCTCCTCCTGAAGGTTCCTCCAGGTCTCGTGGAGCACGTACTTCATCCGGTCGCTCGGACCGTCGAGCAGCGCGAGCAGGTCGCCGTAGTTGAGGTCGGGGATGGCGATGTTGATCTCGTCCGGCTGGATGATGTTGACCTCCGGCGTGTAGTCGCCATCGCTGAACACCGACGCGTGCTCGTCTTTCCGCATGTCCGGGAGCGTGTCGTACTCGCCGTGCGGGTCGAAGACGAGCATCGCCGCCCGCGACTCCGGGCGCATCATCTCTTCGATGATGACGCTCGCCGTGTACGACTTCCCGCTGCCCGTCGAGGCGAGGATGGCGAGGTGCGTCGAGGAGAAGTCGTCGATCGGGAGGAAGACGTTCGCGTCGCCGGCCGGCCGGTTGAGAAGCCACCCGACGTGCGCGAGTCCGCTGTCGCTCTGCCAGTCGGCGTTGGGCAGGACCGCCTCGAGGAACTCGTCGTCAGCGAGGTGGACTCTCGACCCCGGGTCGGGGAGTGAACGGGGGTTCGTGAACGTCTCCATGTCCTCGTCGAAGTACCCGACGGTCCGGGCGGTCACGCGGTCGATCTCCACGTCGCCGCTCGGCACGCCGAGCGCACCCGCAATCTCGTCCGGTTCGACCGCGGGATCAGCGAGGAAGTCGCCCGGTAGGCCCCGCTCCTGCTCGGTGGTCGTGACGCGCGCGAGGACATCGCGCTGTTCGCCTTCGACGACGGTGTCGTACACGACGAACTCTCCCGTCCGGACATCGATTTCGCTCGGGAAAATGAACTGGAACTCGTCGGCGGAGTCGCCGGGCTTCTCGACGGTTCCCACGACGGTCTCCGACGCGGCGGCGACATCTCGACTCGTGGGCGGTGTGGGTACGTCGCCGCTCATCGCACGACCCCCCGATCGGAGCTCGCTTCCCAGCGGACTTTCTGCTCGATGACGTCCAGCATATCCTCGTCTGCGGGCGTGTCGCTCCGGAGGCGATCGAGCAGCGAGAGAGTCACCTCAGCACCAAAGCGGTCGGCCGTCGAGATGAGCCGATCGTAGTACTGCACGCGGAGCGAGCTTTCGGGGAAGTGGAACTGCCTGAACCCCTCGGTCGAGAGCTTGGACACCGAATCGTCGATGTCGAGCGTCCACCGCGGCATCTCCTGTTCGACGTCGGCGAGGTCGTATCCGTCCCCGTCCGCGTGAGGTGAGAGTCGCGCGAACCCGAGGAACGCGACGCCGAGCAGCGTTCGCTTCTCGTCCACGTAGCCCGGCACGAACATCTCCTGGTCGGGGTTCGAGAGTCGCGGTCCCTCGCGCCCCTGATCCGGATCGACGAGTTGGGAGTCGTATACGACGCCGACGACGGCGTACTCGTCTCCGCGGACCGTGGTCGTGCTGTACACCGGTTGGCCGAACTCGTAGTCCTGCTTCTCCGGCGGTCGCTCGCGCTCGCGTTCTCGGTACACCTCGACGACGTAGTCCATTTGGGAGTGCGACTCCGCGACTGTACCGAGCGTGAGATCGCTCTCCGTGAGTGCCGGTTCTTCTGAGAAAGACTCATTCTGTGTCATAATGATGGGTTTCGGGTGAAGCGGTCGGATTGACTGTTCATCGGCGGCGGCGCTCCTTGCTCAGGTTCTTGGCGTTCCACTCGATCGGCAGGCCCTCCTCTTCGGCGAAGTTCTGGACGAGGGCGAGGAATCGCCGTTTCGCGTCGGCGTCGAGCACGGCGTTCGCGTCCGCCTGCTGGACGATCTCCGGATAGCCGCGGCCGACGCCGGCCTCCGCGCGGACGACGTCGAACACGTACTCGACGAGGCCGTCGCGGAGCACCCATCCCGGGAACTCGAGGTAGTCCATCGCGTCCCCGTCGGGGATGTCGAGGTACCCGAACAGCACGTCGGTGGCGAACTCGTACTCCTCGCCGCGGTACCTGCACTCCATGGCGTCGATGGTCCCGTCCTGCCGGTGGACGAAGACCTGCGAGCGGTCGCCCCAGTTCTCCGTGAAGCCCTCCAGGATGCGGGAGTCCGCGACGAACTGTTCGTCTCCCAGCCGGTCGCGGTACGTCCGGCGGAGCAGCTTCGCTACGTTCGTCCGACTGCTGCCGGCCGAGTAGCCGACGACCGGAACTCCGTGGTGCTCGCTCGCGGCCAGCACCTGGGACATCGTCCGCCGGTAGTAGCTGTCCCGCACCTCCGGCGAGTACGTGTTGGCGAAGGTGGGTACGAGCGGCCCGTCGTAGATGACGACCGGCGGCGGGTCAAGGTCGGCGAACGCCTCGATGCAGTCGATGACCGTTTCCCCCTCGTCCCGGTAGCGTTCGTGGCCGGGTGCCCGCCCGTCGATGTATCTGATGCCGTCCTCCTCGTCCGATTCCTGAGTAACCGCCTCCGGCCCGATGATGCGGGCGTTGAGTCCCTCCTCGTAGTCGCCGTCCTCGTGGTGGTGGTTCGCGTTCCAGGCGACCTGCACCAGCCCGAGCGGAACCGTGAACTCGTCCGTGGGCCCGAGTTCCGACCCGTCGGCGGCGATGGTCGTCACGCCCTCCATCACGTCCTTCGCGTACTCGTTCACCGCCTCGTGGTTGTCCCACGCGGCGGACTCGTCGAACCCGACGACCGACGAGTCGTTCTCGTCCCACTCGTCGGTCGGCAGGGCGCCCGGATACCGATCCGGCCCGAGTTCCGCCCGGAGCGGGGCCGCTTCGTGCTCCTTGAGCGCGTCGCGTAACGCTTTACGATATCGCCCGACCGTTTCTTCCTCGTCTTCGGCGAACCCCCGGATTTCCGCGGCATGGTCGCGGAGGTCGTCGAGGACCGCTTCGGGATGGAACGGCATTACTCCGACACCACCCGCGTCACCTCACGGTCTTCGTCCTTCTCGAGTTCGATCGTCCGCTCGGTCATCGACTCGAACGTCCGGTCGTGACTGACGACGAGGAGCTGGTTGAGCTGATCGAGGTCGTCCAGCTGATTCACGAGGTTCTGCTTTTTCTGCTGGTCGAGGTTCGCGGTCGGCTCGTCGAGGAACGCCACGCCGACGGACGCCAGCTGTTCGAGGATTGCGAGCCGGACGGACAGCGCGGCGGCCATCTTCTCGCCGCCCGAGAGCGTGTCGAAGGGCTTGTTCTGCCCGCGGACGCGAACGCGCAGGTTGTACGTCTTGTCCCAGACGAGCGTCTCCGTCGGGTTGCCGCGGAGCTGCTGGAAGATGGCGTTCGCGCGGTCGCCGATCTCGCTTGTGATTAGGTCGCGCAGGTCTTCGGCACCCTGCTGGAGGCTGTTCCGCGCCCACCGAGCGAACTCCTGGTCGCGCTCTAACTCGGTGACTTCGTCTTCTAGATCCTGCTTGCGCTCCTGCTTCTCTTCGAGTTCCGCGAGTTCGTCTCGAGCCTCTTCGAGGTCTTCCTTCGCGTCGTCGAGTTTCTGCTCCGTCTTGGCGTGTTGCGTGTTCAGTTCATCGAGCTCTTCCTGGACCTCGTTGAGTCGTTCGGCGTTGAACTCCTCCTGAAGCGATTCGACGCGATCCTCGACGTCGTCACGTTCCGACTTCAGTTCCTCAAGCTTCTCCTGTTCGTCTTCGACTTCCTGCCGGCGTTCGGGCAACTTCGTCGCTTCGTCCTCGTTCTTGACGTATCTCGTGTGTGCGTCCTCCGTCTCGTCGATGACCTCTTTAACGCGGTCGATCTCGTCGTCGAGCCCCTCGTACTCCGCTAAGTCGTCCCGGAGTTCGCGGTACTCGACGCGTTTCTCACCCAGCTCGTCCCGAGTATCGCGGAGTTCCTCCGTGACGCCGTCCGCGCTTTCGATCGTGGCCTTCGCCGTGTGGTAGTCATCCACGACGCCTTCGAGGCCGTCCAGTTCGTCTCGCTTTTCCGGCAGTGCTGCGACTTCGTCCTCGAGTTCGTCTCGCTCGTCTCGGAGCTCCTGTTTCTCCTCGCGGAGGTCATCGATCTCCCCTTCGACACGTTCGAGTTTGTCTTCCAACCGCGGGATTTCATCGACCGCTTCCTTAGCGTCCTGTGCCGACTCGATTTCCTCTTCAATCTGTTCGATATCTCCCTCTACCTCGGGGAGCTCGTCCTCGGTGATTTCCTCGATACGGGCCTCGTTTCGCTCGATGACCTTCTCGCGGTGGTCGGGCGTGACCGGCCGGTCACACGTCGGACAGGACACTTCCGACTCCTCGTCCAGGTCGAGCTCGCGGAGTTCCTGATTCTGCTCGCGGAGATCATCCGTCTCCTTCTCCAGCCGCTGCTCTCGAGCGATGAGGTCTTGCCGCTCGTCCTGGAGGTCCGACAGCCGCTCGGCTTCCTCGCGCTTCGCCTCGGCGTCATCTATCTCCGCTTCGATCTCGTCGGCTTCCTCGTCCAGTTCCTCTATCTCGTCGTCTATTTCTTCTAGCCTCTCGTCTATCTCCTCGATTCGGTCCTCGTCGTCTTCGAGGTCGCTGATCTGCTCCTCGAGTGATTCGTACCGCTCTTTCTTGGGTTCCAGTTCCTCGACCGTCTCCCGTGCCTCCTGTGCCTCTCGTAAGTCCTCCTTGTGACGACGTATCTGATCCTTCAGACGGTCGATCTGACCCCCGAGGTCGGAAAGATCGTCTTCCAGCCGGTCACGCTCGTCGCGTTTCTCCTCGAGATCGTCGAGTCGGTCCTGCGCGTCCTCGTGGCGCTGGTAGTCGTCCTCGACGTCCTCAAGGATCTCCTTCGCTTCTTTCGCCTCCTCACGCCGTTCCTTCGCCTTTTCGAGGGCTTCCTGTTGTGCGGGAATCTTCGTTTCTTCGAGAGACTTCAGTTCCTGCTTGGCGTCCCGGAGGCTGTCCTCGAGTTCCTCCAACTCTTCTTCTTCCTCCTCGAGTTCCTGAATCTCCTCGTTGAGCGACTGGAGTTCCTGCTCAAGTTCTTCGACGGCCTCCTCGTGTTCCTCTACTTCGTCCTTGACCTCGGGGAGATCCTCAAGACTGACTTCGAGTCGCGTAATCTCCTCTTCGAGTTCGTCGATATCGTTCTCGAACTCCTCCTCCAGCCCGCTGAGCGATTTATACGCCTCCCGGTATCGCTCGATGTCGAACAGCGGGTCGAACGTGTCTATCCGCTCTTTTTCACCGTTGGATGCGAAATCAGACAGGAAATCCGTCTGTGGGACGCCAATGCTCTTCTCCCACGCTTGAGATAGGTCGTCCGAGTTATCGATACCCAGTTGGTTGCAGATCCAGTCTTTGACCTCGCTGTTCGTGTCCAAACCGAGGTTGTCGCCGTTCTCGTCCAAGACGTCGTACTTCGACCGCCCCGCCCAGCGACGAACGGTGTACGTCTCCCCCGTCGCTCGGTTCGTGAACGTGACCTCGACGTGTCCAGAACTCTCGCCGTCACGGACCAACCGATCCTGATTTCGGAAGGGGTGGGTATCGAAGAGCGCGTAACCGACCCCCTCCTGAATGGTGCTCTTTCCAGATCCGTTGTCGCCGAGAATGGCCGTTACGCCGTTCCCGAGGGCGATCGTCGTCTCGTCGCCGTAGCTCTTGAAGCTCTCCAGCGTGACCTGATCGATGACGATGCTCATTCGGAACTCACCTCGTTCGTCGCGTCGTCCGTGTTCTCCGCGTCGGACGCCTCCCCGGGGCCCTCCGGGAAGAGTTCACGACGCCGCTCCCGGAGATAGTCCGCGACCTCCGCGACGCCCTGTCCGTCCTCGTTGACTAGCCCCTCGACGTGGTCTAGCGTTTCCGCGACCTCCTCCGCTTCCGCGCTGTACCTGGACTCCCCGGCGATCGTCGTGAACACCCGCTCCTGAAGAGCGTCGGTGTTGACGGTCCCGTCCGGGTTGAACGCCTCGCCGCGCTCGAGGTCGCCGAGCAGGTCCTGAACAGCCTTCCGCTCGGTGTGGTTCGTCGGTTGGACGTACAGCGCGTCCAGTTTGTCTTCGGTGAGGCCAGTGAGCGTCTCGACGTCGAACGTGGTGTGGTCGAGCAGGAGCGTTCCCTCGAAGCGGACGTTGATGATCGGCTCCCGCCGGTTTCCTCGCCCGTCGCGGTGGACGTCGCGCTGACAGACGTCCTCGACGTCCGGCCGCGCGTCCTCCAGTTCGGTTTCGAAGTCGGCGCGAAGATCCTCGAACGTGCGGTACCCCGATACGTCGAAGTTCAGTGTGTGGTACGGGCGACGCTTCGAAAGCTGATATTCGGCGGTGTCGGCGACGGTGTCGTAGACGTAGTAGCCGTGGCTGTCGTCCCACCGTCCCTCCTGGATGTCGAAGGCTTCCAAGCTGCCGGGGTTCCGGGCTACCGTTCCGCTCTCGAACTGCTTGTGGATGTGGCCGAGGGCCATGTAATCGACGAGATCTTCGAGGTCGGTGAGGGCTGCACGCGCCACGTTTGCTCCCAGGTCAGGGACTGCGTCGTCAACGCCGAAGTGAGCGAGGAGGATCGTCGTGTCGGGCTCCCCTTCGCTCTGGTTCACGGCTTCGATGCCCTCCGCGACGTTCGGGAGGTCGCGCTCGATGTACGCGCCCCGGTACTGAAGGCCGAAGCAACGGACGACCTCGTCGTCGCCTTCGAGGTCCACGTAGCCGCCCCCTCCCTGCCGCGGATCGGTGCCGTCCGTCGGCGCGAAGGTTGCCCGGTCGCTCGACAGCTCCGCCGACAGAAGCGTTATCAGCCCCTTGTCGTTCAGGTACTCCAGCCACGTCAGATCCCGCCGGCGGCTCATGTTCTCGTCGTGATTGCCGGGCGAGACGACGACGGGCTGTTCGACGTCTTCGAGTAGCGCTTCGGTCTGCTGGAGCGTCTGCGGGCGGATGTCTCGGGAGTCGAAGAGATCGCCCGGTATCAGAATCGCGTCCGTGCCTCGCTCGCGCGCCTGCGACAGGAAGTGCTGGAACGACAGACGAGCGTCCGTTTCCCGTTGTTTGAGGCCGTACTGGCGGTGACCGAGATGGATGTCGGCGGCGTGTGCGAGATGCATACTGTTAGACACCTCTGGATATGAGGATAATTGCGTATTCCCGTCGCAGACTTGCTCTCCGGTTAGTCATTGTCTGCATAGTATTCGCCAATTATGTCATCCTCCGTGGTACTGTTAAAGGTTCTCACGCCGGGGTGAAAGTAGTCTGGTGGCGGGACTGTGGCAGTGAATAGTGGAGTCACCCCGGCGGAAGATGATATTCGAAAAGAACTCCCTTGAGTACGACCGAGGACGGGCTAACTCCTCGTCGTGACAGACTCACCAACTCATTTCGTGCAGAGTGGTGAGTCGGCTTTTGCTGGGATGTCGTTGGTGATCCTGTTAACCGTTAGTTTCGACGTTTTCGATGAGTTCGCTGAACTCCTCGACGACGATCTCCCCGTCGATGGATCGTTTCTCACACCAGTCCAACGCTTCCTCGTCGCTCAAGCACTGGATCTCCTCGCCGGGAACTTTCCCGTCGCTGACCTTCTTGGCCCATTTCGTGGCCGCCCCACCGTCACCGTGGAGGAAGTACTCTCCGTCCGGAGTCTTGTACAGGGTTTCGATGAGGTAGTTGAAGTCACCCTTGTCGGTGATCGGGGCGTATTGTGCGATCTCCTCTGCCGTTTCGGTATCGTAGAGCTTGCGGTCGATTACTTGCTTCATATCTGGATCTGCTTGTCCGGATTTGGTTGTCACTGTGTCTGTCAGGTCACCTCCGCAGCGTAGTCGGTTCCGGAGACGAGCTGTCGATGTCGTCTCGGAACGTCCGATGGCCGCGGGGGATCCGTGGTCAACGATTCGACAGGTCTGCCGGCTGGGGTTCCGCTCCGGTTCCAGGGAGGCGTTATCCCGCCGGACAGTTCGTCGCCGCCACGACGTTCTGGTAGTTCGTAAAAAGGGTAAGGGCGGGTCGAGCCGGCGACCCCGTCTGTTCGAGATGAACGGGAAATAGATCAGAGAAGCTTGGTAGCCGACGGATTCTCCCTGAACCCTCTACCATTCGCCACTTCGAGTTACCTACCTACAGTATCGGCGAGACATCCAGCCGACATTCGACCTGATACTCGTGGTGCGCTCCCGTTTCGACGTGTGACGTCGAGTCCATTGCTGCCCGTGCTGCTGCTTTGATGGCCTGCCTGATGTCCTCTCTGAGATGCGCGTCGTCCCGAGGGATTAGCTCCTCGATAGGAGCGATCGTGTGGCTCCATCCTGCCCATGGGTCCTCAACGGTGAGCCAGATGCGATGGTCGTCACAGATTCCCGGCATCCCTGCCGGGCCACCGTAGTGGCCGGCGACTTCCTCAGCACCCCACTTCTGCTCCTCATCGACTTCGGACACGACCTCATCTATAGAATCCGGTAGAATTTTTTACTCAGAGTGTGTTGCAGCTACTAGTGGATCATCTCGACGAGATCTCCGTCGAGGAACTGCAAGACACCCTCGACAATGTGGACGGAAAGAAA
>NZ_JBLKNY010000005.1:0-614476 GCF_051414075.1 Halosimplex marinum
AAAAGAGATACCGCCGAGGTCACTCGTAGAAGACGAGTTCGATAGACTCGGGGTGTACGCATCGAGGCAACGAGATGTTCAGCCCGCGAGCACTAACCGACCGAAGCCACCAATCATACCGCATTGGATACACGGGCCCGTGATACGGGTCCAGGCGGAACCTGGATTGCACGTACATTACGGTCGTCGCCATCGAATCACCGATACTGGCATCCGGACGCAGTCCGGACGCGGTTCGATTCCGCGGATCGGCGTTAGGGCGGCCATAGCGGCGGGGTTTACACCCGTACCCATCCCGAACACGGAAGTTAAGCCCGCCTGCGTTCCGGCGAGTACTGGAGTACGAGAGTCTCTGGGAAACCCGGTTCGCCGCCTCCACTCATCGCCCGACACGTTCCGTCGGGCCATTTCATCACCCTCGACCAGCCACCGCTGGTCGGGGGTTTCCGTATTTTATACGCAGAGCCACCGCTGGTCGGGGGTTTCCGTATTTTATACGCAGAGCGACAGCTATCGCGGCGGTGTCACGTCGGCATCGGGGTCGGCCCTACTCCAGTCCGTCGGCGTACTCGAAGTCGAGTTCGGTCGCTTCGGGGTAGCCGCCGTCGAGCTCGATCCGCCAGCCGTGGATCGCGGTGGAGTCGGACAGGGCGGCCGAGAGCGTCGCGCGCACGTCGGCCACGTCGACACCGTAGAAGTCGTCGGGGACGCCCTCCAGATACTGCAGGGCGGTCCGGAACAGCGAGCGCATGCCGTCGTCGTTCTCGAAGTCGAAGTGCTTGTACGCGCCCGCGGCGACCTGGACCATCCCGTGGAGGAACTTGCTCTCGACGGTGCCGCGGCCGTAATTGTACCACTCGTCCTCGAAGCAGTCGTGCGATTCGTGGTACTCGCCGGCGTTGAACAGCGCGACGCCGTGGACGACGGCCCGCCGGAGCGTACCGTGTTCCCACCCGTTGGACGCGCCGCGGTCGGCCCGCCACCCGGTGGGATCGCCGGACGTTGGCGGCCCGACGCCGTAGTCCCGGGTGTGCTCGTCCATCACCGATCACTCCGGGTTCCCGCGGTGTAATCCCGTCGGTCCGGGCGACGCTCGCGGGGTGGGGCCGTCGACGTGGTGGGCCGCACCCGAGAGTGTTAACCGGCTACCGTCCGAGCGGGAAGCCATGGACGCCGCGTTCGAGCACGAAGTCCCGGTCCGCTATCGCGACCTCGACACGTACGGCCACGTCAACAACGTCGTCTACGGCACCTACTGCGAGGAGGCGCGGGTCGCCTACGTCGAGGAGGTGCTCGGTCTCGACGACATCGACGAGTTCACCGCCGTAGTTGTGTCGCTGGATGTCGACTTCCGGGCGTCGGTGACGGAGTTGACGACGGTCGACGTGGGCGTCTCGGTCGTCCGGTTGGGCGAGTCGAGTTTCACGATGGCCTACGAACTTCGCCAGGCCGACGAGGTGGTGGCGGAGGCGGAGACGACGCAGGTGTTCGTCGACCCCGAGACGCGGGAGTCGCGGCCGATCCCCGAGGAGTGGCGCGAGCGGGTGCGCGAGTTCGAAGGGCTGGACGACTGAACGGGACGCGGCTCAGATGGTGTCGTCGGGATCGTAGGCGTCGGCCATCCGCGCGGCTTCGTCGGCGTAGCGCTCGCGCTCCTCGGGGTCGGTAACGGTCCCGAGGTTGTTCGGCGACACGTCGACCGCGGCGGTCGTCTCGCGCACGTCGCCCGTGAAACTCGTCAGCGCGCGCTCCTTGCGGAAGTACCGTCGGCCGTCCGGCGTGGCGTAGACGAGGATGATGATGTTCTGCTCGTCGTCGGAGTAGGTGCGCTCGACCAGCCAGACGCGGACGGTCTCCTCGTCCGCCGCCGAGGTCGTTCCGGCTGTCGGGGACACCGAGTCGTCGGTCATACCGACGAGTAGGCGTCCGACGGGGATAGGCGTTCGCCGGATTCCGACGGCGCGGGAGCCCGGTTCAGGTTCCCATCGGGTCCGGTCGCTCGCCGACGGTGACCTGGACCTGGCGGACTTCGCCGTCGCGGAGGACGGTCAGGTCGACGGTGTCGCCGGGTTCGGTCTCCGTGAGGAGGTACGTGCCGAGCGCTTCGCCGCTCCCGAGCTGCCGGCCGTCGATGGCGAGGATCACGTCGCCGCCGACGGGGACGGGACGGTCGCCGACGGTCTCGACCTCGGTCGCGCCCTGCAGCGCGTCGGCAGAGGGGCCGTCCTCCAGGACGGCGACGACCGCGAGGCCGTCGGTGCGGTTGAGGTCGTTGGCGTCGGCGACCGCGGGCGTGACGGGCGTCGTCCGGACGCCGAGGAACGGGTAGTCGAACTCGCCGTCGGCGACGAGTTCGGGGACGACCCGGTCGACGACCGACGGGGAGACGGCGAATCCGATGTTCTCGGCGCCCTGCCGGGCGATCCCGGCGGTGTTGACGCCGACGACTTCACCCTCGCAGTTCACCAGCGGGCCGCCGGAGTTGCCGGGACTGATCGGCGCGTCCGTCTGGACGACGTTGGGGATCTCGAACCCGAGGTCGGTCGGGAGCGTCCGGTTCACGCCGCTGACGATCCCGTGGGTGATGGTCTCCTCGAGCCCGAGCGGGTTGCCCAGCGCCGCGACGCGCTCGCCGCGTTCGGGGGTGTCCGCGAGCGAGAGCGCGCTCGTCCCCGCGGGCGCGTCGGAGACGTTCACGACCGCCAGGTCGGCGTAGGGACTGCGGCCGACGACCGTCCCCGACCGGAACTCGCCGTCGTCGAACTCGATCTCGACCGCCGTCGCGCCGTCGACGACGTGGGCGTTGGTCACGACGTACGCGTCGGCGGTCGCGTTCGCGCCGGTCGCGTTCTCCACGTCGTAGACGAACCCGGAGCCCATCCCGGAGCCCGTCCGGACGGAGACGACCGAGTCGATGGTCTCATCGAACAGCGACTGGTAGTCGCAGGTTGTCTGTTCCTGTCGGTCCGCGACGGGGGCCGCTCCCGGCGCCAGCGCCAGCACGCCGCCGACGCTTCCCGCCACGAGCAGGACCGTCACGAGCACCGCTGTGGTTGTCCGTTGCATCGTCTCTGCGTTGCCCCGCCCCGCGGAAGTCACCCCGAATCGTTTCGTCGCGTTGGCGCGGTCAAATTCCGCCGGGGTCCGGAATTGGCTCCGGTTACTCCCTGGGTCGGTATTCGGAACTCGATAAGCGGTCGATACTGTCGGGGTCGTGCCGGTCGTCCACCCGACGGCGAGACCGTAGCCTATTCATGCGGGTCAACCGAATCTCCGCGTGCGTGCGAGGGTAGCCAAGCCAGGAAACGGCGGCGGACTCAAGATCCGCTCCCGTAGGGGTCCAGGGGTTCAAATCCCCTCCCTCGCACTGCCGGACCCACGCGGTCCCTCGCCAGTGCGGAAGATCGTCCCTCTCGGGGGCGTCTTCCCTCGCAAACTTCTCACGGAATCGCCGCCCGAGCGAAAGCTCCGTCCAGAAATTCGCCCGTCGGGGGCAGGTTTATGGGAATCCAGTCCGGAGAATGTGGTATGGCAACTGACGACACGGCTACCAACCCGCTGGACGTGCCACCGCTGGAACACACCGCCTTCTTCGATATCGACACCAGGGACGGCTACGTCCGCATCGACCAGTCGTGGGGCGACCAGACGCTGTACACGCCGGAGGAGGCCCGCGACATCGCCGAGTCGATCATCGAGATGGCCGACGAGGCCCAGGGCTCGGAGTAGCTGGCTTTCCAGGGGCCGGAGGCTATATTTCTGTCGCCGGGGTTGCTGGAGAACCGAGAGGGACAGCGACCGCACCCGACGGTGAGTGTTGCAAGTCTTCGGTACACTCGCTAACAGTCACTTCGAGCGCACTCGACGGTGAGCACTGAAAGCCCTCGGGCCACACACTCTGAGTCGACTCGACTGCACTCGGCGGTGAGCGGTGAAAGCCCTCGGCGCGTTCGCGGTCGCTGAGCGACATATCCTCGCGGCCCAAGGGCCGCTTCGGATAGGGGTCGCTCAGACGACTAAACTGTACGCGAACGCGCCTCGCCCTTTCAGTCCGCCAGGAACAGCAAGACCGCACAGCACCGCAGACGGCCACGAACCTCCCCAGCCGATTGCGCTTCTCGGCCTCCGGCCTGCGATGCTCATCCACTGTCAGAGCAAGCTCTGACAAGCCTTCGCTCACTGGTTCGCGAAGACCTCGCGCGGCTACGGTCGCGCGCATGAAAGCGCGCTCCAGCGCGCGCCGCGGCGGCTGTTCGGTGGTCGTCCGGGTGGACGGTCCGCCGAGCGCGGCGAGGTAGTTGCGACTGTCCGCTCACGCCGTCGGGGGCCGCCGGTTTCGCCTCGCTTATTGGGCGGGCGGCCGACGCCCTGATCGTGACGGACGCACACAGGCGAGTGGCGGTGGCCGAGCGGGCGGCGCGGGCGGGCGGTGCGGTCGCCCGGCAGGCCTTCCGCGGCGACCTCGCCGTCGAGACGAAGGCGGACAAGAACGACCTGGTGACCGAGTCCGACCGGGACGCCCAGCGGCAGGTCGTCTCGACGCTGCGCGCGGAGTTCCCGAACGACGCGGTCGTGGGGGAGGAGGACGCCGTGCCGGTGGGGCCGGCCGGCGAGGAGACGGAGATCCTGTCGGAGGTCCCGGAGACGGGGGACACGTGGGTCGTCGACCCGATCGACGGGACGGCGAACTTCGCGCGCGGCCACCGGACGTGGGCGACAGCGGTCGCCGCGGCGGCCGACGGCGAGCCGGTCGCGGCGGCGGTCTACCTGCCGGTGACCGAGGACATGTACGCCGCGGGTGCGGAGACGGGGACCCGGGACGGGTCGGCGCTGTCGGTCAGCGACCGCTCGGACCCGGAGACGTTCGCGGTCGCGCCGGTCGGGCGGTTCGAGCGCGGGACCGGCGACGAACTGGGTGCCATCGCCGAGGCGGTGATCGATGAGCTGGGGGATTTCCGGCGGTTCGGGAGCATGCAGGCGACGCTGTCGTTCGTGGCGAGCGGCGAACTCGACGCGGCCTTCGCGACGTACATGCCCGACCCGTGGGACTCGCTGGCGGGGATCCATCTCGTCCGGCGGGCCGGCGGGACGGTCACCGACCTCGCGGGCGAGCCGTGGACGCCCGACAGCGAGGGTATCGTGGCGAGCAACGGGCAGGCTCACGAGGCGGTCCGCGAGGTCGCGCGGGCGGCCGACTCGGCCTGACGGGGGCAGGGACGCGAGCGGTCGCGGGGGCACACCCGCCGAGGGCGGCGAGCGGTCGTGTCGACGGTGCGCCCACGACCGGAAGGCTAAACAGCGAGACGCGCGGGGTACCGGCCATGGAAAACGAGCGGGTCCTGACGGAGCGGACCTGGCTGGGGGCGTTCGCCGCGGCGGTGGCGGCGCTCGTCGTCGGGTCCGTCGTCGCCACCGAGCGCGTCTACGACCAGTTCATCTGGAAGTACTTCTGGGGGCCGGTCTACTCCGACGCCAACAACGCCCGCTGTGCGGTCCTGACGGGCGACGGGATCGACCTGCACGCGACCGGCGCGGCCTGCCGGGCGGCGACCGGCGTCGTCGCGGAGACCGGCTACACGACCGTCTCGACGATCGGCTACATGATCGTGTTGGTGTTCATGCTCGGCGGGGTCTACCTCCTGCTCGACCGGCTGGAGGTGGGCGGCGACCGACGACTCTTCCTCTCGCTGGTCCCGTTCATGCTGTTCGGCGGCGCGGTCCGGGTCGTCGAGGACGCGACCGACGCCGCGGTCGCCGCGGGCGTCGAACCCGTCATCAGCTACCCGCTGAACGTGCTGTTCATCAGCCCGATCATCTACGTGACGGTGTTCCTGGTCACGCTGGCGGCCCTGCTGGCGAGTATGTGGCTGGAATCGCAGGAGATGGTCCGGAACCGCTACCGGGCGCTGGCCGGCTTCGGACTCGGGATCCTCGCGATCACGCTCGCCTATCTCTTCTTCGTCGCCTTCACCCGCGAGTACGTCTCCTTTTACCCGCAGATCCTGGTCGTCGACGTGGGGCTGGCGTCCGTGCTGGCCTACGGGATCTACCGGGCGGCCGACCGCTTCGAACCGGAGATCAACGCGGGCACGGGCGTGGTCGGACTGGGGATCCTGTGGGCCCACGCCATCGACGGCGTGGCGAACGTCGTCGCGGCCGACTGGCTGCCGGAGCTGGGCCACCCCATCGAGGCCTACGGCGCGAAACACGTCGCCAACCGGGCGATCATCGACGTGACCCAGGCGATCCAGCCGGCCTCCGTGTCGGCGGCCATCGGCACGTCGTGGCCGTTCCTGTTCGTGAAACTCGGCGTCGCGCTGGGTATCGTGTGGCTGTTCGACGAGCGGATCTTCGAGGAGAGCCCGCGCTACGCGGTCCTGTTGCTCGTCGCGGCCGCGGCCGTCGGGCTCGGCCCGGGGACCCGGGACATTCTCCGGGTTACCTTCGCGATCTGAGGCGGCGACCACGTGTGCCGCTCCCGTCGCTATCGGGAGGCTCGAAAACGACGGAGAATCCCGACCGCTCAGACCGTCTCGAGCGCCGACTCGGGGTAGTACCGGCTGCCGCAGGTCGGGCACTCGGCGACGGTCACCTCGCCGCCCGTCGCGGGCGACGCCACTTCGGTCCGCACTAGCTTCTGGTCGCAGTCTGTACACGGGAGGTCGAACTCGGATACCATGATACGCTCCTCTGACGGTCCGCTTCGGGCCTGCAGAAGCGACGCCAGGTGCCGTGTGAACGGTGTGCACCCGACGGCATAAATTCTCGCATTAGTCGGGTTCGTGCCATATTCCGCGCCGTCGGCGGGTTACAATAATCGAGGCGGGTGTCGGAGCCCGAAACGGGCGCGACCAGTCAGGGGTAGGGGTGGTGGTCGCGGTCGAGGGCGGGCTCGAAGCCCATCTCGGCGGGGACCGAGCGGGCGCGCTCGCCGAAGTAGGCGTCACCGAAGAAGAGCGGCTGGGCGCTCGGGACCACGACGCGGACGGCCTCGAACCCGAGCCGTTGCACGTCCCGCGTCGTCGTCCGGGCGGCGTAGACCGAGGGGCCGGCCTCGACGACCCGGTCGAGGACGGCGTCGAGGTGGGCGCCCCCCTCCGGGACGGTCTCGGGACCGACGGAGGCGGCGTCGACAGTCGTCTCCGGGCTGACGAACTCCTCGACCAGCGGCGGGCGCTCGGCGTAGCGGCCGATGGCGCCGTCGGTCTCGGCGGCGCCCTCGCGGCCCATCCCGTCGAGTTCCACCCAGTTCTGGACGGCCTCGGCGAGCGCGTTGCGGGCGGCGCGGCCGGCGTCGAGGTGGGCGGCCGTCCCGAGCGCGAGTTCCGGCCACTCGTCGCGGGTGACGGCGACGGCCACCACCGGCACGTCGACGTCCTGCGTGAGCAGGAGCGCGGTCGCGTCCAGTCCCTCGGCGCCGGCGCGGGCGGCCAGCCGCTCGTAACCCGGATCCGACACGTCCAGGCCCAGCGGGTCGTAGGTGGAGTACCAGGCGATCGTCGTCGCGTCGCGCTCGACGACCTCGTACAGGCCCGACAGTAGCGCCTCGACCGACGAGTTGCCGAGGCCGAGCCCGGTGGTGACCGCCGGCCGGATCGTCCGCTCGGGCGGCGGGTAGTGGACGACTTCCGCGGGCAGGGAGACGGGCTGTTCGGTCACCAGATCCGTCCCGCGGACCCACGGGCGCTCGGCGCTGTCGCCGCCGGCGTCGGCGCCGCTCTCGCCGCTCCCGACCCAGCTCTCGGGGCGGACGAACTCGGAGGGCGCCACGGCGTCGGCGAGGTCTGTCGCCGCGGCGGTCTTGAACTCCCGGGCGTGATAGACCCCGGCGCAGTAGCGCTCGTAGGCCTCGCCGAGCGCCTTCATGAACGCGGCGTCCCAGCCGGGGTCGACCCCGGCTGCCTGCCGGGAGGCGGTCGCGTCCGCGAACGCGCCCGTGTCGCAGACCTGCGCGAGGTAGTACGGCGCCGGGTACGACTCGGCCTCGCCGACCTGCGCGACGACGCCCACCCGGTCGTCGAGGCCCCGCTCCGCACGCGAGAGCGACCGCTCCACGTCGCGGTCGAGGTGTCCCCGGTCGAGGACGCGATCGCGTCCGTCGCCGCAGTCACAGCCCGGGACCGGCAGAAACGCCCGCTCGGTGTGGGGGAGTTCGACGACCGTTCCGAGCGGGTCGGCCTCGGCGGGGTCGAGCAGTTGAGCGGCGCGCCGGCCGGCGACGGCGCCGGCGAACCGGGCGGTCGCGTCGGCGGGCGCGGCGGTCGGCTCGGCGTCGGCGTCGACGTTCGACTCGACGCGCGCGGCGAGACACCGATAACAGGCGCCCTCCGGGTCGAAGGCGGCGACGGAGGCGTCGACGACCGGGACGCCGCCGACCCCGCCGAGTTCGACCGCGACCCAGGGGACGCCCCCTTCGCGCGCGCGATCGTTCGCGCGCTCGAACGTCGCTGCGCCGGCCCGGTCGACGACGACGCCGAGCCGCGTCCCGGGTTCGAGCGCCGCCCGCTCGCGCCGCTCGACGGGTTCGTCCACGTCGCCCAGCGCCGCCGCGACCGCGTCGGCGGCGGGGCCGGTTCCGACGAGTTCGACTGTCATGCCAGCCCGGAGGGGGCGACGGGTAGAAAAGCCCGGGGACTCGCTCGCGGCACTCCGGCAGGCCTCGACGGTGGTCGCCACCCGAGCGGCTTATACGGATTATTGCAAGTCATTCCGGGATCGACCGCACGCAGTCGTGCGGTCGACCCGGTAAACGCTTGCAATAATCCGTATCAGTCGTAGAGCCGCTCCTGTGCGACCTGTCCGAGTTCCGGCAGGTCCACCTCCCGCAGGTCCTCGGCGAGCCGGAGCCGCAGGCGCGGGCGGCCCACGTCGATGGGTACCTTCTCGGTCGTGACGAGGTCGCTGTCCTCCAGTCGCGTCTTCATCCGCGAGAAGGTGGCCTTGCTCGCCAGGCCCACGTCCTCGCCCCACTTGCTCATGTCGTAGAGCAGTTGGCCGTTGCGCGCGGCGACCAGCAGGGCGATCGCGACCTCGTCGAGGCCCTCCCCTTCGCCCTTCGCGACCTCCAGAGAGTCGAGCAGGGCGTCGAAGTCCTCGGCGGTGTCGACGCCGATGTCGGCCGCCAGCGTCTCGCGGACAGCCGACAGCGGCGGCGTGCGCAGCGAGTACGGCTCGGCGTCGGCCCACTCGCGCTCGTAGCGGCCCCGCACGTCCCCGACGAACGCCCCGTCGCCGGCCGAGAGCCCCCCGACGCGGTCGTCGCCTGCCACCAGCGAGACGACCGCCGACTCCGTCACCAGCAGCGACGCCTCCGGCGCGTCCTCCAGCACCCGCAACGCCAGCGTCCCGGCGTCGATCAGGTCCGCGGCCCGCCCCGCGACGACGAAGTCCGCGAGCACGTCCTTGATCGGGTCGCCCGGCGCGAGCAGCCGGACGGTCGGCGGCGTCTCCACGTCGTGCAGCCCGAATATCAGCTCGGAGACAGTCTCGCGTGTCGGGTTGACCGCGTAGACGACGCCGCTACTGTCCCGAAAGACGCCAGTCAGAACCGCACCCACGTCCGATTCGAGAAAGTTCGAACTCATCTGATAGCTATGGTATTTCGCATTATTACACTTAATTTTACCGCCAGGGTTCGTTGAATTGACCCGACCGGCTCCCGGACCGCGGATCCGCCGCAGGGCCGCCGGATGGGGTCGGACCGCCGCCCGGCAGTCCTGCGGCCCTCGGCGCCCGCCGCCGCGGCGCGGTCGCCCGGCTCCGCGAAAAGGTAGATTATTGACGGGGCGTCGCCGAGATACGGGTACCATGAACTACGACACGGTCCGGTCGGTCGACCCGGATGTCGCCGACGCGCTCGAGGCGGAGGTCGAGCGTCAGGGGGACACGCTCGCGATGATCGCCAGCGAGAACCACGTCAGCGAGGCGGTGCTGGAGGCCCAGAGCTCGGTGCTGACGAACAAGTACGCCGAGGGATACCCCGGTTCCCGGTACTACGGTGGCTGCGAGCACGCCGACACCGTCGAACAGCTCGCCATCGACCGCGCGAAGGAGTTGTGGGGCGCCGAGTACGTCAACGTCCAGCCCCACTCGGGCTCGCAGGCCAACATGGCCGTCTACACCGCCATGCTGGAACCGGGTGACAAAATCCTCTCGCTCGACCTGACCCACGGCGGCCACCTCAGCCACGGCCACCCGAAGAACTTCGCCGGCCAGGTCTACGAGGTCGAGAACTACGAGGTCGACGAGGAGACGGGCCGCCTCGACTTCGACGAGGTCCGGGCCCACGCCGAGGCGTTCGAGCCGGACATGATCGTCTCGGGCTTCTCCGCGTACCCCCGCGAGGTGCAGTGGGACGAGTTCCAGGCCATCGCCGACGACGTGGGCGCCTACCACCTGGCCGACATCGCCCACATCACCGGGCTGGTCGCCGCCGGCGTCCACGACTCGCCGGTCGGGGTCGCGGACTTCGTGACGGGTTCGACGCACAAGACCATCCGCGCCGGCCGCGGCGGCATCGTCATGGCCGACGAGGAGTACGGCGACGCCGTCGACTCGGCCATCATCCCCGGGACGCAGGGCGGTCCGCTGATGCACAACATCGCCGGCAAGGCCGTCGGCTTCAAGGAGGCGCTGCAACCGCACTTCGAGGAGTACGCCGAGCAGACCGTCAGGAACGCGGAGGCGCTGGCCGACCACCTGCGGGAGCACGGCTTCTCGCTGGTCTCGGGCGGCACCGACAACCACCTCGTCCTCGTGGACCTCCGGGACTCGCACCCGGACGTGACGGGCAAGCAGGCCGAGGAGGCGCTGGAGGACGTGGGGATCGTCCTCAACGCCAACACGGTGCCCGGCGAGACGCGCTCGCCGTTCGTCGCCTCGGGCATCCGCGCGGGCACGCCCGCGCTGACGACCCGCGGTTTCGACGAGGAGGCGACGGAGACGGTCGGCCACTGCATCGCCGAGGTCATCGACAACCCCGACGACGAGGACGTGAAGGCCGAGGTCGCCGAGATCGTCCAGGGCCTCTGCGAGGAGTACCCCCTCTACGGCGAGGACAGCGAAGGCCTCGTCTTCGAGTAGCCGACCCGTTCTCGCGACTGTTTTCGGTTCGGGGCCGCCCGTTGCCTACCGCGGTTCGTCCGAGCGGAGCGCCTCGCTCCGGCCCACCAGGTCGCCGTCGACGCTGATCGCGCCGCGCCCGTCGACGGTCACGGTGTGGTCGGGCACCTCGAAGGACAGTTCCCAGTCGTCGCTGTCCATCGCCGCCAGCGACCGCACCGCGTCGGTCGAGACGTGCTCGTGCAGCGAGAAGCCGAGTTCGTGCGGTTCGACGCCCTCGACGGCGGCGATCGCCCGGACGATGTTCAGGGCGATGTCGTCGGTCGGAGTCACGTTTCGCACCCCCGTTTGCGCTCCTCCAGCCGCTGGCACGACTCGGTGAGCTGCGACGGGATCTCGTCGGCGTGAGCGTGCAGCGCCTCGAAGACGGCGGCGACCTCCTCGAAGGCCGGACCCCGGCGCACCCGCAGCGGCTCTCGCTCCCACTCGACGAAACCGTCCTCTGCCAGCGCTGGCAGGTGCGAGTGGACCAGGTCGGTGTACAGCTCCTCGGGGTCCCGGAGCAGATACGGCGGGTTCGCCGCCTCGGGGAGCGACAGCTCCCGGTCGGGCGGGGCCTCCATCAGCGCGACCACCATCTGCCTGCGGGGTTCGGCCGTGAGCGACCCGAACACCCTGTTCCACCGCTCGATCATCTCCGCGGCGCCGTCGTTTCGGTCGGCGGCCATGCCTGTACGTTTGCTACCACACAACATACAACTTTGGCAGGTCGTCCGGCACGCTCGCGAGACACGCTTTTGGCCGGTCCGGGCGAAATCGTCCGCATGACCGACGGTCCCCCTCGAACCCGGCGGACGGTCATCCGAGTCGGCGCGCTGGCGGCCACCGGAGTGGCGGGCTGTGCGACCTTCGAGTCCGGGAGCGAGACCGAGACACCCGGGCCCGCCACCGGGGCGGCCACCGACTCGACCGGCCCGACCGGAACGCCGGAACTCGACCTCCGGGAGGCCAACGTCACCGCCGTCGCGGTCGAGCCGGCGGGCGACGGCGCGTATCGGTTCTCGGTGACGCTGTATCACGACGACGACGGCGAAGACGGCTACGCCGACTGGTGGCAGGTCGAGACGCTCGACGGCGAGCGACTTGGCCGCCGGGAACTCCTGCACGCCCACTCCACCGCGCCGTTCACGCGCTCCGAGACCGTCGAGGTCCCGGCGGAGGCTCCCTGTGTCGTCGTCCGCGGTCACGACCAGACGCACGGCTACGGCGGACGGGCGATGCTGGTGACCGTCGACGGCGGTGCGACCCGCGCGGTGGACCAGGGCTCCGAGAAGTCGTCGCTCGCCGAGCAGGAGTGTCCCTGACGGGTAGAGGGGACATACGGGGAGGGGCTTGCAGTCGCCTGCCGCAGACGGGCGGTTTATGCCGTTCGGTTCCCGAGTTCCGGGTATGACCGACCTCGACGACGTCGACCGGGCGATCCTCAACGCCTACCAGGGCGGGTTCCCGGTCGTCGCGGACCCCTACGAGCCGGCGGCCGAGGCCCTCCGGGAGCACGGCGTCGACGTGACCGCCGACGAGCTACACGAGCGCCTTGCGGCGATGGACGAGGAGGGTGTTCTCACCCGTTTCGGCGCACTGATCAACGCCGAAGCCATCGGCGGCACGGCGACGCTCGTCGCGATGCACGCCCCCGAGGAGCGCTTCGACGAGGTGGCCGAGCAGGTCAACGCCCACGCAGAGGTGGCGCACAACTACGAGCGCGAGCACCCCCACCTGAACATGTGGTTCGTCGTCAGCGTCGCAGACGAGGACCGCGTCGACGAGGTGCTCGCGGAGATCGAGGCCGAGACCGGCCAGGAGACGTACAACCTCCCCAAACAGCGGGAGTTCCACGTCGGCGCGAAGTTCCCCGTCGAGGGGCCGCTGGAAGACCTCGCCGACGGGATCGACCTCTCCGATCTCGGCCCGGAGGTCGAACCGACCGAACGGGACAGCCTGACCTCGCGCGAGCGCGACCTCGTCGTCGAGATCCAGGGCGGCCTGCCGACGACGCGGACCCCCTACGAGGACGTGGCCGACGCGCTCGGCGAGGACCTCGACTGGGTGCTGGCGACGATCAAGCGATTCGACGCCGAGGGGAAGGTCCGCCGCGTGGGCGTCATCCCGAACCACTACTCGCTGGGCTACTCCGAGAACGGGATGACCGTCTGGGACGTGCCCGACGACGTGGTCGAGGAAGTCGGACAGGAGATCGCCGCGTTCGACTTCGTGACCCACTGCTACCGGCGGCCCCGCCACGAGGGCGTCTGGCCGTACAACTTCTTCGCGATGACTCACGGCCGCAGCGAGGAAGAGAGCGAGGCACGCGTCGAGCAGGTCCGCGAGGCAATGGCCGACCACTGGGACGTGTCCGACGAGGACTGGGACACCCTGTTCTCGACGGAGATACTCAAGAAGACGGGCATCCGCATCGAGGAGCGCGCGGACGCCAACACCGCCTGAGCGCCGTCGACGGAGACGACACACCGAGATCCAACCGTGATTCCACTGCTCCACGACTTCGACGGCGAGACGGTACTGGTGTTCGGCGGCGGGCGCGTCGGCGCGCGCAAGGCCCGGCGGTTCGCCCGCGAGGCGCGCGTGGTCGTCGTCAGTCCCGAGTTCGTCGACGTTGACGGCGACGGCTCGCCGTTCGGCGGCGCCGAGCTGGTCCGCGCCGCGCCCGACCCGGACGAGGTCGATGGCTGGTTCGACCGCGCCGACCCCGCGCTCGTCGTCGCGGCGACCGACGACGGAGGGCTCAACGAGCGGATCGAGGCGGTCGCCCGCGACCGTGGCGTGCTCGTCAACCGGACGGACCAGCACGGCGGGCGCGACCCCGGTAGCGTGGTCGTGCCGGCGACCGTCAGGGACGACCCGGTCGTCGCGGCGGTGGCGACCGGCGGCGCGAGCCCGGCGCTGAGCCGGCTGCTGCGCCAGCGGATCGAGACGGAGATCGCCGACGCGGGGGCGATGGCCGAGTTGACCGGTGAGGTCCGGGCGGAGTTGCAGGCGGAGGGCGTCCCGCCGGAGGAGCGCCGGGCGGCCGTGCGGGCGGTTGTCAGGTCGGACGCGGTTTGGAAGGCTTTAGATACCGGGAAGACGAAAGCTCGGCAAGTGGTAGCGGACGTGATCTCGGACGTGACAGGTGAGACAGCGTGACGGTCGGCACGGGCGTCATCTCGGGCGCGAGCGTCGACATCGACCGCGCGACGGTCGACGAGCTCGAAGCGGCGACCGTCGAGAGCCAGCGCGCGGGCGTCGAGCGCCTGCTGTCGGTCCCCGCCGTCGAGGAGGCGTACGTCCTCCAGACGTGCAACCGCGTCGAGGCCTACGTCGTCACCGGCGACGGCCCCGACGGCCGCGCGGCGCTGACCGCCTTCTTCGAGGACGTACCGTCGGACGTGCTGGTCGAACTCGGCCACGAGGAGAGCCTGCGCCACCTCATGCGCGTGGCGGCCGGGCTCGAATCGCTCGTCGTCGGTGAGGACCAGATCCTCGGGCAGGTCGGCGACGCCTACGAGGACGCCCGCGCGGCCGGCGGCGTCGGCCGCCTGCTGGAGGAGGGCGTCACCAAGGCGATCCACGTCGGCGAGCGCGCCCGCACCGAGACGGCCATCAACGAGGGGTCGGTCTCGCTGGCCAGCGCTGCGGTCTCGCTGGCCGACGAGGAGGTCGGCCTCGACGGGACGGCGGCGCTAGTCGTCGGCGCGGGCGAGATGGGGCGGCTCGCCGCCCAGTCGCTCGCGCCGCGGGTCGACCGCCTCCACGTCGCCAACCGCACCGCCGAGCGGGCCGAACACCTCGCCGAGACCGTCGATGCCGACGCGACCGTCGTCGACCTGGCGGACCTCGACGAGGCCGTCGAGCGCGCGGAGGTGGTCGTCACCGCGACCGGCGCCGCCGACCACGTCTTCGAGAAGTCGACCGTCGCGGGCGCGGGCGAGACGTTCGTCGTCGACATCGCCCAGCCCCGCGACGTGGAGCCGACCGTCACGGAACTGCCCGGCGTGACCGTCCGCGACCTGGACGCCCTGCAGACGGTCACCGACGAGAACCGCGCCCAGCGCGCGGAGGCGGCCACCGTCGTCGAAGAGATGATCGACGTGGAGTTCGACCACCTGCTCGCCCAGTACAAGCGCAAGCGGGCCGACCGGGTCATCTCGGCGATGTACGAGAGCGCCGAGCGCGTCAAGGCCCAGGAGGTCGAGCGGGCCCTCGACGAGGCCGACTTCGACGCCGACCAGCGCGAGGTCGTCGAGGCGATGGCCGACGCCGTCGTCAACCAACTGCTCGCCGCGCCGACCAAGAGCCTCCGCGACGCCGCCGAGGAGGACGACTGGTCGACCATCAACACCGCCCTCCAGCTGTTCGACCCCGAGTTCGGCGAGGACGGCGAGGGCGGAGAGGAGATCCCCGAACACCTCCGCGACCAGATGCCCGACGCCGTCTTCGACCAGCTGAGCGACGACTAGCGGGCGTTTCTTTCGGGTTCTCTCTCGTCAGCATCGGACCGTCCGGACTTCGAGCAACTGCTGTCGTGACCGCGGTTTCCGTTCGAGTAGCGGTCGGCACGCCAACTCGGTTGAACGACGCACCTGCAGGAACACCTCGGCCGAACTTTCATGCGGGTACCGCTCCACGGCTCGAACATGGCAGACCTGCTATCCGACGAGGAGATCGAGGAGCGACTACCGGAGGAGTGGGAGCGCGACGGCGACGAGATCGTCCGGACCTACGAGTTCGACGCCTACCTCGACGGCGTCGGCTTCGCCGCGGGCGCGGGCGGCGTCGCCCAGGACGCCTTCCACCACCCGGAGATCACCATCAGTTGGCGCGAGGTCGAGGTCCGACTGACGAGCCACGAGGAGGGCGGGATCACCGACAAGGACGTCGAACTCGCCGAGCGGTTCGACGACCTGCGCTGAGATGAGTCGTGGGGACCAGGGGGAGGGAGACGGGCCGGCCGCGGCCTACGTCTTCCGGGTGACCGTGCGGCTCGACCCCGATGTCGAGGGGGTCTGGACCGAACCGGACACCTTCGAGACGACGGTGTTCAGGGCGGCCGACCCGCCGGGGGAGCCGGGGTGGCTGTACTTCCGGGACAACCTCTGGCGCGGGGAGTGCGGCGACGCGGCGCACATGCGCGAGGTCGCCGAGGACGCGCTCGGTATGTCGGTCGACAGTATCGACTTCCGGGAGTTGCGGACGACCCGGGCGTACCTGGACGACCTGCGGGCGGCGGTCGCCGACGACCTGGAGACGTTCAACGCCGACACCGTCGACGAGGCGCTGAAACAGTACCTCGGGAGTTCGATCCACGTCACCGACGAGGTCTGAGGGGCGGGATCGCCCTCGCGCTCGCAGACGGATTCACCCGCCCGGTCACTGATCCGGCGCTTACAGGAGTCCGAGCGCGCGCCCGGCGAGCACCGCCAGCGTCCCGACGGCGTTGATCGACGCGAGGACGCCGGGGAGCGCGACGGCCACGATCGCCTCCCGGCGGGAGAGTTCGCGGCCGTACTGGGCGGCGAGCACCCAGAGGGACACCATCCAGAGGGTGAAGACGGGTCTGACAGCGCTGGCGGCCACGTAGGCCGGCCGGTCCACGACTTCGGTGCGGGCCCACTCCTGAAGCGCGGCCTCGGTGGCGAACTCGGGGGCGCCGAGGAAGACGGCGGCCATCACGACGGCTCGCAGCGCAGTCGGGACGAGCGTCGGGACGAGCGTCCACCCGACGAACGCGAGCAGGCGGCGGAACGAGCCCTCGCCGTCGAAGTACAGCGAGACGAGGTAGGCGACGGCGGCGACGGCGAGCCACAGGGCGAAGTAGAGCCCGCCCGTGGCCCAGAGCGCGAGGACGATATCCCGCGGCGCCGAGACGCGCTGGCTGCCCGCCGCGTAGACGATCCGCGCCGCGTCCGCGGCGGTCACCACGTCGCCGACCGCCTGCAGGACGACGACCGTCCCCGCCAGCGCCAGGAGCGCGTGGGCGACGACCACCGCGGCCGGCCCGGCGAGCGAGTAGTCGTCCCGTCGCGCCGCGAAGAAGGCGCCCGGATCGGTCACCAGCGTCCGCAGGCTCATCGTCCCGTGTCTCGACCGTCCGGGGCTTAAATCCGCCCGGTCCGCAGCGGCGCGGACCGGCGACCGATGCCCGGCGCCGATCGTCCGTCAGAAGGTACTTAGGCGCCAGCGCCCTACAGAAGGGATCCCGATGGCCCGCGACGCCTACGACTTCTGGCTGTTCGACCTCGACGGCACGGTCGTCGACGTCGACCCGGACTACCCCCGGAAGGTAGTCTCCGAGGTCGGGGACCGGCTGGGCCACACCTTCACCGACCGCGAGGCGGAACTGCTGTGGTACGGCGTCGGCGGCGCCCGCGAGGAGGTGTTCGCCCGCAGCGGCCTCTCGCCCGACCAGTTCTGGGAGACCTTCCACGAGGTCGAGGACCCTCGCGCCCGCGCCGAGGCGTCGTTCGTCTACGACGACGCCGCCGAGTTCGTCGCCGGTCTCGACCGCCCGACCGGGATCGTCACTCACTGCCAGTCGTACCTCACCGAGCCGCTTCTGGAGTACCACGACATCGCCGACTGGTTCGACACCGTCGTCTGCTGCGACGACGAGGTCGGCTGGAAGCCCGACCCGACGCCGGTCGAACTCGCGATGAACCGCCTCGGCGTCGGGTACAACGGTCACGAGGGCGCCCTCGTCGGCGACGACCCCGACGACACCGGCGCGGCCTGGAACGCAGGCCTCGACGCCGTCCACGTCGATCGCGTCGACCCTATCGACCGCGGCCAGTGCGTCCTCGGCGACCGCCGGATCGACGGCCTCGACGAACTCTGAACGGTCGCTTCTCCACAGCCAGAACAGCCACCCTGGCGCGCGCTGGAGCGCGCTTTCATGCGCGCGACGGAACCGCGCGAGGGATGAGCACCGCAGCCTGCGAGGAGCGCAAGAGGCTGGGGAGGTGTGAGGCTCACACCTGCCCGGTCAACCGCCGTTTGAGACGACCGCGACGAGATTTCCCCTGGCGGACTGAAAGGGCGAGACGGGCTCGCGTCCACTGTAGTCGCCTGAGCGACCCCTATCCGCGCGGGCGGTGCCGAGAGCGCGGATATGTCGCTCAGCGACCGCGAGCGCGTCGAGGGCTTTCATCGCCTGTTGTTTCCCGGCGGTCGAATTTATTGCTAGCGAGCGCGCCGAGGGCTTTCACGACTTGCCGTTGAGTGCGGTTGCGGTTACTGCCAGCGAGCGCGTCCGAGACTCTCACCGTCTGTCACCGACTACGTTCCAATCGACGGAACCGGATCCCGGGACGGGCCCTCACTTGCGCTCGAAGCCGTCGAGGCCGTCCAGTACCGTACCAACGTCGCCCAACAGCTCGTCTAACTCCCGCACGCTCGCTTTCTCCACCCGCTCGGGGTTCGCCAGTACCCGAACGGACTGCGATCCCACGGGCACGAACCCGAGACCCAGCTTCGCCGCGGTCGCGCGCAGTCCGAGTCCCGCGCCGGCGTCCCCGGCGGCGACCGACCGGGCGGGGCTCTCGAAGGCCCGCGCGGCGAGGTCGAACCCCGAGATAGCCTCGATCGCTTCCCGCCGGTCGACGCCGCGCCCGGCGGCCAGCTCCGCGAGCGCGTTCGAGAGACTCGTGCGCAGTCCCGACTCCGGCCCCCGGTTCACGAACGACAGGTCGCGGTCCACCAGGTCCGCGAGTCCCGACACTCCCTCAGGGTTCCCCGCCGGAACCACTAGGCCCCACTCGCGGGACCAGCCGCCGAGTTCCGCCGCGTCCGCGACGCCCTCCTCGTCGGCGTCGAACGGGCCGGCGACGACGGCCACGTCGGCCAGCCCCTCCCGCAGCTCCCGCAGCCCGCCGCGGGAGCCGCGGGCGAGGTAGCGCGGCCGGTCGAGGCGGTCGAGCAGCCGCGAGAGCGCGGGGTCGTCCTCGCCCACACCCAGCAGGGTCGGCGGGCGCACGTCCGGCGAGAACAGGTCGACGGTCACCGCGTCGCCGGCCGAAAGCGCGTTCGTGTCGGCGGGCACGTCGACCACGCCGTCGGCCGCGGTGAGCGTCGTCGTCGCGCCGCTGCCCTTGTCGACCGGGTAGACGAGCCGCCGCCCGCCGGCGTTCTCGACCAGCCCCACGGCCAGTAGCCGGCGTCGCCCCTCCTCGGTACGCTCGCCGACGGCCATCTCGCCGTCGACCGTGGCCGTCCGGGGCTCCGGCAGTCCCGCCGACGACCGGATCACCGGCGCCACGAACGTCCGGAAGATGGTCAGCGCCGACACGGGGTAGCCCGGCAGGCCGACGTAGGCAGCGTTTTCGAACTCGCCGACGAGCATCGGCTTGCCGGGCTTGATCGCGACGCCGTGCAACAGGAGTTCGCCGCGGTCCTCGATGACGCGGTAGACCACGTCGACGGCGCTGGCGCTGGTCGACCCCGAGGTCAGCACGAGGTCGCAGTCGGCGGCCGCCTCGACGAGCGTCTCCTCCATCGCGGCCATGTCGTCGCCGACGTGGGGGTAGACCACGGGGTCGCCGCCGGCCTCCTCGACGGCGGTCGCCACGGCGTAGCTGTTCACGTCGTAGATCTGGCCGGCGCGGTGGTCCAGGTCGCCGCCCGGCCGGACGAGCTCGTCGCCGGTCGAGACGATGGCGACCCGCGGTTTCGCCCGCACCGGCACCTCGTCGACGCCCAGCGCCGACAGCAGGCCGACCTCGCGGGGGGTCAGCTCCGTCCCGGGACCGAGCGCCCGTTCGCCGGCGGCGATGTCCGCGCCGGCGAGCATGACGTTCTCGCCCGGTGTGACGGCCGTCTCGATACGGACCCGGCGGTCCATCTCGCGGTCCCGGTGGTCGCCGTCCGTTTCGCCCACCTCGACTTCCTCGGTCCGCTCGACGATCACGACGGCGTCGGCGCCCTCGGGCATGACGGCGCCCGTCGATATCTCGGCGGCTTCGCCCCCGTCGAGCGTCACGTCGGGGGACTCGCCGGCGTGGACGCTGCCGACGACCGGGAGGACTTCCGGGTCCGAGTCGGCGCCGTACGTATCGGACGCCCGCACGGCGTAGCCGTCCATCGCGGCGCGGTCGAACCCCGGCACGTCCAGCCCGGCGTCGACCCGCTCGGCGAGGACCCGCCCGCGGGCGTCTTCGAGGGGCACACGCTCGGTCCCCGCCGACAGGTCCAGCGAGGCGACGACCTCGCGGGCTCGCTCCGGGTCCGCGAGGTCGCGGAACTCCTTGCGGTCGCTCATACGGCCGCCTCCCAGCGGTCGACGGAAACCGTTTCGCCCGCGGCCGCGCGCTCGCGGTCGGCGCCGACGGCGACCCACCCGTCCGCCCGGGCGAGCGTCGACAGCGGTTCGTCCGCCACCGGCGAGGCGGTCGGAGGCTCGCCTTCCCCGTTCTCCCCTCGATCGAGTTCGACCGGGACGACCGACTCGACACCCTCGCCGCTCTCGATCGAATCGGCAAGTTCGGCCCCGACGGTCCGCGGCTCGGGCGGTTCGCGGTCGGCCAGCCGCGCCACTGCGGGGACGACGATTCGCGTCGTCGCGACGAACGCGGCGACGGGATCGCCGGGGATCGACACGACCGGGCGCTCGCGGACGACGCTCAGCGCGGTCGTCCCCGCCGGATCGAGCGCGACGCCGTCTGCCAGTACGTCGCCCAGGTCGGCGATGGCGTCGACGATCCGGTCGGACTCCCCGCTTCCGGTCCCGCCGACGGTCACGAGCAGGTCCTTCGTCAGGTCGCGCTCGACGGCCGGCCGGAGCGCGTGGGGGTCCGGTTCGACCGGATCGCGGAGCACGACCTTCCCGCCTGCCGCCTCGACGAACTCCGCGACGGTCGTCCCGTCGGTCTCGACGACCTCGCCCTCGCCCGGATCGCCGCCGACCAGGCCGCCGCCGACCGGGACGATCCCGACCGTCGGGCGCTGGCGGACCTCGACGCGGGTCCGCCCGACCGCGGTACAGAGTCCGGGGTCGGAGGGGCCGATCCGGTCGCCCGCGGCCAGGACAACCTCGTCGACCGCCACGTCGGCGCCGGTCAGGCGGACGCCCTCCCCGGGTTCGACGGGGTCCGCGACCGACAGTTCGGAGCCCTCGACCGTCTCCAGATCCGCTCCCCTCCCCGCAGTGGGAACCGCCTCGTGTCCGACGACGGCGTCGGCGCCCTCCGGGAGCGGCCGCCCGGCGTCGACGCGGACGGCCGTGTTCGCGTCCAGTTCGCTCCCCACGGCGATCGCGGCGGGGTCGCGCTCGGTCGCGTCCTCGGTGTCGGCCGCCCGGACGGCGAACCCGTCGCGGGCGACCTGGTCGAAGCCCGGGACCGGGCGGCGGGCGGCCACGGGCCCGGCGAGCGTGCGACCGACGGCGGTGCTGACCGGCAGCGTCTCGGTCCGGTCGACCGGGGCGAGGTGGTCGGCCAACCGCTCGCGCGCCGCCGCGAGCCCGACCCCCTCCGCCGTCGACCGGCGTCGTTCGTCCATACCCGGGGTTTCGGCGCCCGGCCAATAAGGGGTCGGGCGTCACCGTTCGGCTGCCTCGGACGGGTGCGACCGCGGGGTTTAACGCCGTCGCATCCTAAGCCCCGCTCATGTCAACGTTGCGTGATGCGCTCCGGGACCTGCCCGACGCGGTGTTCGCGGACGTGCTGGAGAGCGACGACGCGTACCTGCTGGTGATCGACCTGCCGGGCGCGACCGAGGCGACGGTCGACGCCGCGGTCGAGGGCAGTCGCCTGCGCATCGAGGCGCGCCGCGAGAAGGACGTGCCCGCCGACTTCGACTACGTCGAGGAGGAGCGCTCGCTGTTCCTCGACGTGGAACTGCCGCTCCCGCCGGGCGTGACCGGCGCCGGCGCCTCGGGCACCGTCGACCGGGGCGTCCTCGAACTCGAACTGCCGAAAGCGGAGGCCGCGCCGGAGACGCAGATCCCGATCGACGGCTGACTCTCACGTGAACCCACGCGCCTACTGGCGGTTCGTCGTCGTCACGTGGCAGTTCCTGCCGCTTTTGGTCGCCTACACGCGGGACCGCAACCGGTTCCTGTTCTTCGGCCGGAGCCGGTCGGTCTCGCCGGAGACCCAGCGCGAGCGGGCGCGGGTGCTGCTCGACACGCTGCTGACGCTCGGGCCGACGTTCATCAAGCTCGGCCAGCTGCTCTCGACCCGACCCGACATCCTCCCGCCGGAGTACATCGAGGAACTGGAGGAGCTGCAGGACCGGGTCCCGCCCGCCGACTGGGAGCGCGCCCGCGAGGTGCTGGAGGACGAAGTCGGCCCCGTCGACCAGACGTTCGAGGAGTTCGACACCGAGGCCATCAGCGGGGCCAGCCTCGGCCAGGTGTACTACGCGACCACGGAGAACGGCGAGGTGGCGGTGAAGGTGCGCCGGCCGGGCGTCGAGGACCTCGTCGAGTCCGACCTGCGCGTGATCCGCTGGTCGCTACCGATCCTGATGTACTTCGTCGACGAGTCCCGGTCGTTCTCCCTGCAGACGCTCGCCGACGAGTTCGACAAGACGATCCGCGAGGAGATGGACTACAAACGGGAGGCGGAGATGCTGACCGAGATCAAGGGCAACTTCGCAGACGACCCGCGGATCCGCATCCCGGCGGTCGACGAGGCCCGCTCGACAGAGCGGGTGCTCACCATGGAGTACGTCCCCGGGACGAAGATCACCGACATCGACGAACTGGACGACCGCCGGCTCGACCGGACGAAGCTGGCCGAGACGCTCCAGGAGGCGTACCTCCAGATGATCATCGAGGACGGCGTCTTCCACGCCGATCCCCATCCCGGCAACCTGGCGGTGCAGGACGACGGGACGCTGGTCTTCTACGACTTCGGGATGAGCGGCTACGTCGACCCGTTCATCCAGGACAAGATCGTCGACTTCTACGTCGCCGTCGCCGACCAGGACATCCAGGCCATCCTCGACACGCTCGTCGAGATGGGGACCCTGAGCCCGGAGGCCGACCGCAAGGTGATGGCCGACGTGCTCGAACTCGCCATCGCCGACGCCCGCGGCGAGGACATCGAGCAGTACCGCGTCCAGCAGATCGTCCAGCAGGTCGAGGACACCATCTACGACTTCCCCTTCCGCCTGCCCGCCAACCTCGCGCTCGTGCTCCGCGTGGCGACCGTCGTCGAAGGGGTCTGTGTCACGCTGGACCCCGATTTCGACTTCATCGACGTGGCGACGGGCTACCTCCGCGAGCAGGGTTTCCTCGCCGACACCGCCCGCGAGTACGTCGAGGACCGCGTCGACGAGGTCCAGGAGGCCACAAAGTCCGCCGTCCGCACGCCGCCGAAACTGGAGGAGGCGCTCGACCAGGCCATCAACGAGGACCTGCAGGTCGAGGTCGACCTCCGCGACTCACAGAGCCTCCTCGACCGGGTCGCGAAGCGACTCATCTACGGGATGGTGCTGGCCAGCGCCGTCTTCTCGTCGGCCGTCCTCGTCGCCTTCGAGCAGTTCGCCGCCGCCGCCGTCTCTGTCGGGTTCACGGCCCTCGTGGGCCTGCTCCTGTATCTCTCCTTCCGCGACCGCACGGGGATCCGCGCCCAGCCGCAGTTCACCCGACAGAGCATGCGCGAGCGCGACCGCGAACGGCGGTGAGTGTTTCCCGCCGCTTAACTGCCGAGCGACCGCGGGATCGACATGGACATCGAGCCGTTCGCGCTCGAACGCTGGCTGGCCGACCACGAGCACGGCGCGGCGGTCAACCTCGGCGACAGCGGGGTCCGACCGCTCGAAGCGGATCGGTTCGACACCGATCCCGGGACCCTGGGGTACGTCGTCCCGACGAACGGCGACCCGGACCTGCGCGAGCGGGTCGCCGACCGCTACGACCGCGGGGCCGACGAACTGCTGTTCACCTGCGGCACCCAGGAGGCGAACCTGCTGGCCGTCCTGGCGACGCTGGACCGCGAGAGCCACGCCGTCTGCGTGACGCCGACCTACCAGTCGCTGTACTCGCTGCCCGTAGCGGTTGCCGACGTGACGCGGGTGGAACTCGACGCCCCGGACTGGCGGCTCGACCCCGATGCGGTCGCCGACGCGGTCCGACCGGACACCGAGCTGATCGTGCTCAACAACCCGAACAACCCCACTGGTAGGATTCACCCGCAGGGGACCGTCGAGGCGCTCTACGACCTGGCGGCCGCCGCCGACGCGTACCTCCTCTCCGACGAGGTGTACCGGCCGCTCGCGGCGCCCGACGAACGGGTCGAACCGGTCGCGAGCATGGGACCGCACGGGATCAGCACCTGCGGGCTATCGAAGGGGTGGGGCCTGCCGGGCCTGCGGTTCGGCTGGCTGGCCGGCCCCGAGGAGGTCGTCTCCGACGCCTGGCAGTGGAAGGACTACACCACCATCTCGCCGTCGGCGTTCGGCCAGCACGTCGCCCGGCAAGCGCTCGACCGGGAGGGCGACCTCCTGGCGGAGAACCGCGAGCACGTCTGCCGGAACCGCGACCTGCTCGACGAGTTCGCGACCGAGCACGGCCTCGACTGGCACCTCCCCGCGGGTGCGACGGGCTTTTTGACCGTCCCTGACGGGTTCGACTCGGGCGAGGCGTTCTGCCGGGCGCTCGTCGACGAGGGCGTGGTGGTCGTCCCCGGCGAGACGTTCGACCGGCCGGGATACGTCCGCGTCGGGTTCGGCGCCGAGCGGGCGACGCTCCGGGAGGGGCTCGACCGGATGGCGACGGTGATCGGACGCGGGGAGCGCTAGAGTGGTCCTCGGAACGGCGGCGTCGAACGGCCGCGATTCCGGGCCGGAGGCGTTCCAAACCGTTTATACCGGTCGCTCGTTTACGCCGCGGTATGGCAACGAAGCAGGTTGAGGTCCGCGATCTGGACGAGGGCAGCTACGTCATGATCGACGACGTGGCCTGCAAGATCAACTCCTACAGTACTGCGAAACCCGGCAAACACGGCAGCGCGAAGGCCCGCGTCGAGGCCGAGGGCGTCTTCGACGGCAAGAAGCGAAACCTCTCCCAGCCGGTCGACGCGAAGATCCGCGTCCCGATCATCAACCGCAAGCAGGGCCAGGTCGTCTCGACCTCCGGCGACGAGGCGCAGGTCATGGATCTCGAGACCTACGACACGTTCACCATCGCGCTCCCCGACGGCGTCGACCTGTCGCCCGACGACGACATCGAGTACCTCGAGATGGAAGAGCAGCGCAAGATCGTCTGATGTTCCCCGGCGCGGACGCCCCCCGGGCCGAGGCCGACTACGCCCTCGTGGGCGCGCCGCTCGACGCCTCCACTTCCTTCGAGCCCGGCGCCCGCTTTGGCCCCGACCGCGTCCGCCGCTACGCCGAAGCCTTCGACGACTACGACCGCCACACCGACCGGCACTTCTCCGAGCTGGCCGTCCACGACCACGGCGACGTGGGCCCCACCGCCGACACCGAAGAGTATCTCACCTTCCTCCGGGGGACCTGCGGGGACTTCCGCGAGGCGGGGGCGGTCCCGCTGCTCGTCGGCGGCGAGCACACCGTGACCGTCGCCGGCGTCCGGGCGGTCGAACCCGACGTGTTCGTCTGTCTCGACGCCCATCTCGACCTCCGGGAGTCGTACGCGGGCGACCCGCTCAGCCACGCGACGGTGACCCGCCACGCCCTCGACGTGGCCGACCGCGCCGTGGTCCTCGGCGCCCGCACCGGCAGCGAAGCCGAGTGGGACCGGGCGAGCGAGGGGGACGTGCGCGCCGTCGCGCCCGCGGACGTGTCCGACTGGGAACCCGACTTCGACCCCGACGACTCGGTGTACCTCAGCGTCGATGTCGACGCCTTCGACCCCGCCTACGCCCCCGGGACGGGGACGAAGGAGCCGTTCGGCATCGAACCCCGGGAGGGGCGGCGAGTCGTCCGCGAGGTCGCGCCGCTCGCGGAGGGGTTCGACGTGGTCGAGGTCAACGACCGCGACGACGGCCAGGCTGCGGTGCTGGCGGCGAAGCTCCTGCGGGCGTTCGTCCACAGTCACGCCGCCGACCGATAGGTCGCGGGTGGTCGCACCGACTGTTTTACGTCGGCCGAGATACAGGGTGGTGGCATGGACCGACTCTCGTCCTGTTACTTCTGTGGCGCCGCCCCCGACGCCACGCTCGAAGAGCATCCGGTGGTCCCCGAATCGCTCGACCCCGCCGCCGAGACGCGGACGACTGTCGTCCTCTGTCGCACCTGCGAGCGGAAACTCGACGCCGTGCTCGACGCCGTCGTCGGCGCGGTCGAGAACGGCGACGCGACCGCCGAGAGCGGGTCCGGCGGCGACGGCGCGAGCGCGGACCCCGCGCCGGAGGGCGACGCGGAGGACGGCCTCGAGTCGACGCTCGGCGACGACGAGGAGATCCTGACGCCGCTGGGCGACGACGAGTCGACAGCGGAGGATGCCGCCGAGGCCTCGGAGATGGAGTTCGGCGACGACCGCGCGGCCGACGACGAGGCGGACGACGCGGGCTCGGACGACGGCGACGACGGCCCGTCGAAGGCCCGCAAGTACACCCGGTCGCGCGGCGCGGGATTCCGCAAGGAGGACGACGACACGGTCGAGTCGGGCTCGCTCACCGGCGGCGCGTTCGACGATGACGACGAGGACGAGGGCGAGTCGGGGTCGCTGACGGGCGACGCGTTCTCCGACGACGGCGCCGGCACCGGCGGTTCGACTGCCTCGGGCGACGAGTCGAGCGACCCGCTGGCCGGCGGATCGACCGACGGGTCCGCCGAAGGTGGGACCGACGAGGCCAGCCCCGAGAACGAGGCGGGCGCATCCAGTTCCGGGAGCGGATCCGGCGGGCGGTCGAGCGGTGGCCAGTCGAGCGGCGACACGTCGGACTCGGACGGCGACGGCGGCGACCACCGCGTCTCGATGAGCCGGCTGGAGAACACGAAGGTGATGCGGCTGCTGGAGAACCGGGAGTTCCCGGTCGACAAGGCGGAGTTCGTCACCGTCGCGGCCAACGCCTACCAGGTCTCGAAGAGCGACTGCGAGAAGGTGATCGACCTCGCGGTCGAACACGGCCTCCTGCGCGAGGAGAACGGCCAGCTCTACGGCGGCGACGCCTGACCGACCCCCTCCTCCGCGGGCCGTTCCACCTCTCATACCCGGTCGTCGGTCTGATCGGAAGCCGCAACGAATAGGGACACCTCGGTCGAACGGGCGGGCATGGACCTCTCGACAGTCTGCGAGCGCTACGACGAGCGGCTCTCGCCCGGCGGGTACGCCGACGTGGACGCCAGCGCCAACGGCCTCCAGGTCGGCCCCGACGAGGCCGACGTGGGGACGGTCGCCTTCGCCGTCGACGCGGCGGGCGCGACCATCGACGCGGCGGTCGACCGCGGCGCGGACCTCCTGGTCGTCCACCACGGGCTCTCCTGGGGCGGCATCGACCGCGTCACCGGCCTCGACTACGACCGGATCGCCCCGCTGATCGAGGGCGACCTGGCGCTGTACGCGATGCACCTCCCGCTCGACGGCCACGACGAACTCGGCAACGCGGCCGGCGTCGCGGACCTGCTCGGCCTCGAAGCCCGCGAGCCGTTCGGCGAGGTCGGCCCCGTCACCATCGGCCAGCGCGGCCGGGCCGCCGACTCGTTCTCGCCCGCCGAACTGGCCGGCCGGCTGGAATCTGAACTGGACACGGGCGGCGAGGGCGTCCAGTACTTCGATTTCGGCCCGGCGGAGATCGAGGACGTCGCCGTCATCACGGGCGGCGGCGCCGACTGGCTAGAGGAGGCCATCGACGCCGGCGTCGACGCGTTCGTCACCGGCGAAGGCAAACAGAAGGTGTACCACCAGGCCCGCGACGCCGGCGTGAACGTCTTCCTCGGCGGTCACTACGCCACGGAGACGTTCGGCGTCCAGCGGTTACGGGACCTGGCCGACGACTGGGGCCTGGAGACGACCTACGTCGACCACCCGACCGGCCTCTAGAGGCTGTTCGGCCTCCCAGGCGTCCTACTCGGGGACGCGATGTTCCGCTACCAGCGGGGCGATCCGCTCTCTCACGACCTCGGCGTCGACCTGGTTCCAGCCGCTGACCGAGACGCCGCTACCGAAGTTGACGGCGATCGCCTCCCCGTCGCCCGCGTCGCCGTGTGCCCGCACGAGCGGGACGATCTCCGCCTCGACCACGGAGCGCTCGACCGGCGTCCAGCCGTCGAGCGGCGCTCCGTCGCCCAGATACACCTTGTGCGACTCCCGACCGGGTCGGCTCTCCGACGGCGCTCGCCCGTCTCCCCCCTCGTCGCTCTCCGAACCCTCGTCCGACCCCGCCGATCCGAGCTCGTCCGTCGATCCGAGTTCGACGCCGCCCTCCAGGTCCAGGTCCCGCCGGCGGACGTACTCGCTCTCGGTGACCTCGAAGAGTTCGTCCTCGGCGACGGTTGCCCGCTCGTCGAGCACCGCCTCCACCTTCTCCTCATCGACGGTCTCGGTCGTGACGCGCTCGACCGGGACGCCGTGTTCCCGGAGCGCCGCCGCGACGGTCTCGTCGTCCCGCAGCGACCGGCGCCGGCGCTTCGCCCCGGTGACCGACCCGACCGAACCCGCGACCGTCTCGTCGGGTTCGACGCGGGAGGTCAACTCGTCCCGGACTGCGGTCCGCAGCTCCTCGATCTCCGACTTCGCCTTCGAGAGGACGGCGTAACTGTCCGCCAGCGCCGCCGTCTCCAGCCCCGAAACGTCCGCGGACTCCATCGCCTCCAGCTCCGCGACGGTGTCCGCGAGGTCCCGGAGGAGCCGTTCGGCCCCGTCGGCGTCGAGTTCTTCGGCCCCGTCGGGCTGGTCGGGGCCCTCGTCGCCGCGGTCTTCGTCGACAGACCGCTCGTCGTAGACGCGCGCGCAGAACGCGCGGTCCGCGAGCAGCGACTGGACGGCCTCCCTGGACGGCCGGTCGGCACCGGGCCCGGACCCCTCCAGCACCGCCAGCACGGCCCGGTCTTCCAGGTCGCGCCCCGCGATCCGCTCCTCGATCGAGTCCAGCGTCGTCGACCCGGTGACCTCGAACGCGAAGGTGCTGAACGGTCGGGCGTCCAGTTCGTGGCGCGTCACCGACAGGGCTCCGTCCGTTATCGCGTACTCGTCGACCCCGCGGGCGGGCGGCTCCTCGCCGACCGTCGACTTCGAGAGGACGTGCTCGGTGCTCCCCGGGTCGGAGAGCCGAACGCCCGCTCGCTCCGCCCGGGCCGGGTCGGTCCGCTTGCCGGCGAGGACCGCCGCCGGTCGCCGCGGGAGGGCGTCGAGGAGTTCCTCGACGGCGTCCTCCCGGACGCTGGCGACATCGAGGTCGCCACAGGCGACCAGTAGCGTCCCCTGGTCGGCGGGTTCGTCGACCGCCGACAGGACCTCGGCCGGTTCCGAATCCGCGTCGACGCCGACCAGCGTGACGCCGTCGCCGACCGCGACCGCCTCGCCGCCGACCGGCGTGAGCAGGCCGCCGGTCGCCAGGCTCCGTATCACTGTGGATCGGACTTCGAGTTCCTTCGGGCCGGGGACGAGGTAGAAGGGGATCCCTGCCTCGCTGAGTCGCGCGAGCTCGGTCTGCAGGTCCGAGACCGTCTCGCGGTCGGGCGAACCGCTCTGGAACAGCCGCCCCGTCTGGACGACGGCGTCGACATCGCGCTCGATCGCGATGTCTATCGCCTGCTCGAACGCGTCGAGATAGTCGGCCTTCCGGACCGTCCGGCCCATGTTCTCCCGGCCGAGCGTCGCCTTCCCGACGTGCAACAGCGAGGCGTCCGAGGCCGGGTCGACGGCTGCGGACCGCACCGTTTCGGTATCAGTCGGCACGGGTTCCGTTCTTTCGCGCTCCGCATCCTCGGGCTTCCCACCCTCGTGGGCCACGTCGTCGGGGTCCACGTCTTCGACTCGCTCTGCGTCGTGTCCGTCGGCTTCGGAGACCAGAGTGGCAGTTTCGGCGACGAACTCCCCGGTCGAGCCGAGTTCGTCGACCGAGAGGTGGTCGCGCAGGGCCGACGACGCGACCACGTCCGCCAGCCGCTCGCGGCTCCCGGACCCGACCCGGCAGTCCCGGAGGTGGTCGGCGGCGGCCGCGGCCTCCGCGTCGTCCATCCTGGTGATCGAGTCCGGGGCGGCGAGGTCGTCGGCGATGTCGTCGGCCGTGTTCGGCAGCCACACGTCGCCGACGACCGCGAGCGCCTTGAACAGGAACCAGGGGACGGCGTCGCCGGGACCGTACCCGAGTCCCGTCAGCAGGTCCCCGGCCTCCGGGCGGAGCGAGAACGCGTACCGCCCGCTCGGGAACGACGCCTCCACCCGGAGGTCCCCGTCGGCGGCCCGGCGCAACTCCGGTTGCTTCGCCATGTGTGCTCGGATACCGCCGGACCGGTACAAAAAGTTGATCCTCAGTACAGTTCGCCGCCGGGCGGCACCGACTCCTCGGGCGTGACCAGCACGGGGTTGCTGTCGTCGCCGGGGACGCCGACGGTCAGCGCCTCCGATTTGAACCCCGCGATGCGGACGCTCCCGAGGTTCGTCGCCGCCAGCACCTGTCGACCCTCCAGGTCCGCGGCGTCGTGGTGGTAGCCCAGCTGGGCCGCCGACTGGCGCGTCTCGTCCCCGAAGCCCAGCCGGAGTTTCACCATCTCGGGCTTGTTCGCCTCGGGGAACGGTTCGGCGCGCTCGACCTCCGCCACCCGGATCGTCACGTCGAATGGACTCTCGGTCATGAATCCGCCGTCGCCCGTCGGAGAGGTAAGGGTTACTCCACTCGTCCGCCGCTCCGTGACGGCCTCATTCACCGCCGGCCGAGACCGACAGTTCGAACCACCAGTCGACGGCCTCCGGCTCCGAGTTCGTCTCGCCCTCACGTCCGGCGGTTTCGGTCCACAGCGCGACGGACACGTCGAACCGATAGGTCCCCGGTCGCAGGTAACCGTCGACGGTGTAGTCGTCCCAGACCTCGTAGGTGGTCGCCGTCGCCGAACCGGACTCGAAGGCGTGTCTCCCGCAGCCGTAGCCGTCGAAGCCGACGCTGTCCCGCGGCGAGCGGTCGCGCGTCCAGCAGTCGCCCGCGCGGTCGGCCGGCGCGTCCCCCGCACGGTACAGCCGGAGCCCGTTCGGGTCGCTCCGGCCCTTGCCGCGGTTCAGGAGGTGACACTGGGTGTCGTCGGTCACGTCGATCTCGCGGTCCCGACCGTCGTTGCGCAGTCCGACCGAGAACCGCGCCGGCGCGTCGGCCGTCGAGCGGGTGCGTTCCGCGGAGACCGCCGCGGAGACCTCGCTCTCGTCGGGAAGTGTCCCGATTTCTCCGAGTTCGACGCGGCGGGGTCCGGGACCCGCACACGCCGGCGGCGTCGCCGTCTCGGCGGCCGTCCGGTCGGGCGAACCGAGCCCCCGACAGCCGGCGAGCGTCGCGCAGGCACCCAGCGAGGCGAGGACCGCTCTGCGGCGCATACCCCTCGTTTCGCCGCCACCGGGAAAGGGATCCCGGTGACTCGACGGGGCGAGTCGCCTCCCTTCACCGCCGGTCGTGTCACTGTCTCTCACTCGATGTGTACATTGTGAATCGTGCCCACAGCCACCGAGACGGACGGGAACGCACGATTCGACGTATCCGATTGGAAACGTTTTAGCCGGACGCTCGGATACAGATGCCAATGAGTTACCGCATCGGACTCGTCGGCAAGCCATCGGTGGGCAAGTCGACGCTGTTCAACGCCGCGACGATGAACGACGTGCCGGAGGGCGCGTATCCGTTCACCACCATCGACCCGAGCGTGGGCGAGGCGTACGTCCGCGTCGACTGCGCTGCCCCGGAGTTCGACCACTCCTGCACCCCTAACACCGGCTACTGCGAGGCGGGCAAGCGGTTCGTCCCGACCAAGCTGGTCGACGTGGCCGGCCTGGTCCCCGGGGCCCACGAGGGTCGCGGGCTGGGCAACCAGTTCCTCTCGGACCTCAACGAGACGGACGTGCTGGTCCACGTCGTCGACTTCTCCGGCGAGACCGACATCGAGGGCGAGGCGACCGAGGACCACGACCCCCGCGAGGACATCGACTTCCTCGAAGCGGAGCTGGATATGTGGTACCTCGACATCCTGGAAAAGGGGATCGAGCGCTACCGCTCGGGCTACCAGGGCGAGGATCGGGACATCGAGGTCGACCTGGCCGAGCAGATGAGCGCGTTCGGCATCGGCGAGGACGCGATGAAGCAGGTCATCCTCTCGCAGGGGCTGGCGCTCGACCCCGACGAGTGGACGGAATCTGACCGCGAGGAACTCGCCCGGGAGATCCGCCTGCGGACGAAGCCGATGGTCGTCGCCGCGAACAAGATGGACAAGCCCGCGGCGCAGGCCAACTACGAGGCGATCACGAGCGACCCCGACTACGACCACCTGACGTTCGTCCCGGTCTCCGCCCACGCCGAGAAGGCGCTCAAGTCGGCCGACGAGCAGGGGGTCGTCGACTACCGCCCGGGCGACTCGAACTTCGATATCGTCGGCGATCCGAGCGACGAGCAGGCGGCCGGCCTCGAACGGATCCGCGGGTTCGTGACCGAGTACGAGGGGACCGGCGTCCAGCGGGCGCTGGAGACCGCGCTGTTCGACGTGCTCGACGCCATCGCCGTCTTCCCCGGTGCGGAGAAACCGCAGGACGACGGCACCTTCCTCCAGGACTGTTTCGTCCTCCCGGACGGCTCGACCGCCGAGGAGTTCGCGTACTTCCTGCACACCGACATCGGCGAGGGGTTCCTCCACGCGACGGACGTGCGCTCCGGCCGGCAGGTCGGCGCCGACACCGAACTCGACCACCGCGACGTGGTCGAGATCACGACGACGAACTGAGCGACCGATTCAAGAGACCGCGCGCCCTCACCGGAGACAACGTGACGACGCCGTCGTACGACGACATCGCGGCCCACGAGGACCTCCTCGCGTGGTCGCGGGCCTACTGCAAGGAGGTCCGCCGCGAGTGGGTCGTCGACGTGCGCTTCGACCTCGTCGAGTGGGAGGTGTCGACCCGGGCGAAGCGGCGCGCCGCCGCGCTCAAGCGCCCGAAGATCCCCGCAGCGGCGGTCGGGACGCCCATCGACTGGGACACGGCGGAGGCCGCGAACGGTCGGATCGCGGACGGACGCCCCTTCCCGGCGACGCTGTCGCTGACGTGGGACGCCTTCGAGACGTTCGACCGCGCGGCGTGGGAGTCGACCCTGCGGCACGAACTCGTCCACCTCGAACAGTACCAGCGCTGCGGGACCACCGACCACGGGTCGGAATTCAAGGCACGTGCCGAGGAGCTGGACACAGAGGTCCACTGCGAGGCGTTCTCCGACCCGAAGTACGTCCTCCGCTGCGAGGCGTGCGATGGGGTCGTCGCTCACCGCTACCGCGAGTGCAAACTCGTCCGCCGGGCCGAGGAGTATCGCTCGTCCTGTTGCGACGCGATGCTGACGGTCGAGTAGCGGGGCGAGTCCCGACGGCGGATCGCGGGCTTGAAGCGCGCGGGCGGCCGAGGGGCGAGCGATGACCGACGAGACGCCCCGAGAGACGTTCGAGCACGACCCGATCGGCCACGCGGAGGCGCGGGCGGGCATGACCGTCGGCGAGCTCGCCGACGAGTACGGCGACGCCGGCATCGGCGCGAGCGCGCTCCACGAGGCCGTCGACGTGTACGCGGAGATGCTCGGTGACGACGAGGTGACCAACTTCTTCGGCCTGGCCGGCGCGATGGTCCCGACCGGGATGCGCCGTATCGTCGCTGACCTGATTCGGGACGGCCACATCGACGCGCTCGTCACGACGGGCGCGAACCTCACCCACGACGCCATCGAGGCCATCGGCGGCAAACACCACCACGGACAGGTCCACGCCGAGGGCAAGACCGAGCGCGAGCACGACGAGCGCCTGCGCGACGAGGGCATCGACCGCATCTACAACGTCTACCTCCCCCAGGAGCACTTCGCGCTGTTCGAAGGCCACCTCCGCGACGAGGTGTTCCCCACGCTCGAAGCCGAGTGCGAGGAGCGCGCCGAGGACGGCGGGACGGGCGCCGTCAGCATCCAGCGGTTCACGGAGGAACTCGGGCGTGCGAACGCCGAGGTGAACGAGTCGAAGGGCGTCGAGGAGGGCGCGGGCGTCGCGGCGGCGGCCTACGAGAACGACGTACCCATCTACTGCCCCGCCGTGCAGGACTCCGTGCTGGGCCTGCAGGCCTGGATGTACTCCCAGACGAGCGCGTTCACGCTGGACGCCCTGGCCGACATGACGACCATCACCGACCAGGCGTTCGACGCCGAGAGGGCCGGCGCGATGGTCGTCGGCGGCGGCGTCCCGAAGAACTACACGCTCCAGACGATGCTGGTCGCGCCCGACGCCTACGACTACGCCGTCCAGCTGACGATGGACACCCCCGAGACCGGGGGACTGTCCGGCGCGACACTCGACGAGGCGCGCTCGTGGGGGAAACTGGAGAAGGCGGCCCGCAACGCCTCCGTCTACGCCGACGCGACGATCACTCTCCCGCTGGTCGTCGCCGCCGCCCGCGAGCGCGTCGAGTCGGACGACACCGACCGCTGACCGCCGGCGGCCTCGACCGGGATGCCTGCCGCCCGCCTCGAACGATTTACTCGGTATTTAATAATTTATTCTATGCCGTGGATTAGCAAACGAATGGTGCAAATGACACCTTTATAACGGACGGATGTGATCGATCGGGTACGATGTCACAACACGGGACGGCGATGGAGTCCCCGACCGCGGCGCTCGCGGACCCCGCGACAGCCGACAACGTCACCTACGACCCCTCGCTGGCGACGTTGCGCGAGTACGCGCGCGACGAGGAGACGACGACGGAGTACGGCTCGCCGTCGTACACCAGCGAGCACCGGTCGCGCAACGCCGAGCGGACGAAGAACGCGGTCGACCACGAGTTCGGTCCCGTCGACTACGAGCACGTCGAGCGGGCGGTCGAGGCTGCCGGGGACCGCGAGATGGTCTGTCTGGACCGCAAGCTGGGTCGCCACCCCGACAGCACCTACGTCTGTCGGTACTACGTTCCGAAGGAGTACAGCCGCATCGCGCTGGCGTGGGCCAACCTGTTCGAACCCGCGCCCGACGGCGCCGACCCGGACTTCACGACCGTCCAGGTTCCGGACGCCGACGAGGTGGCCATCCGCGTGCTCCCCGACGAGGGGTTCACCGCCGTCCTCGGGACCGACTACACCGGCGAGGCCAAGAAGTCGTTCCTGCGACTCTTTATGTTCGACGCCAAGCGCCAGGGCGGGCTCGGCCTCCACGCCGGCACCAAGCGCGTCCGCCTCGAAACCGAAGACGGCGAGGCCGGAGACGCCGGGACCGACGACGACTCGGACCTGGTGACGGTCGGACAGGTCTTCCTCGGCCTCTCGGGCACCGGCAAGTCCACGCTGACCGCCCACGGCCTCGGCCTGGACGAGCCCGAGGACGCGACGATGCTCCAAGACGACGTGTGCGCGCTCCGCCCGGACGGCACCGTCGCCGGCAGCGAGGGCGAGGGCCTGTTCATCAAGACCATCGGCCTCGACCCCGATGAACAGCCGGCCCTCTACGAGGCCGCGACCCACGAGTCGGCGGTCCTGGAGAACGTCGACGTGGCGGCGGACGGGACGGTCGACTTCGACAGCGACGCCCACACCGCCAACGCCCGCGCCGTCGTCGAGCGCGAGCACCTCCCCTCGGCCGACGAGGAGATCGACCTCCCGTCGGTCGACCAGGTGTTCTTCATCACGCGCAACCCCGCGATGCCGCCGCTGGCGAAGCTCTCGCCGGAGGAAGCCGCCGCGGCGTTCATGCTCGGCGAGTCCGTCCAGACCAGCGCGGGCGACCCCGACAGCGCCGGCGAGGCCATCCGCGTCGTCGGCACCAACCCCTTCATCGTCGGCTCCGAGGGCGAGGAAGGCAACCGCTTCCGCGACCTCGTCGCGGACCTCGACGTCGACGCGTACCTGCTCAACACGGGAACCGTCGGCGACCGCGACATCGGCGTCGACGACACGGTGACGCTCCTCCGGGAGGTCAGCCGCGGCCGCATCGAGTGGACCGACGACCCGACGACGGGGTTGACCGTCCCCGACGCCGTCCCGGGGATCGACGCGAGCCGATTCGACGTAGGCGACGCGCTCGACGACGCCGACGAGCAGATCGCCGACCTCCGCGCGGAGCGCCGCGACTACCTCGCCGAGTTCGACGACCTCGACGAGGAGATCCGCGCGGCGGTCTACTGACGGGTCGGCGCCGGAGAGCGGTCGGTCGTCGGTGACGGCCGAGCGTCGGCGGGGATCAGGCTTCCCCCGCCCGTTCCCTGGAGACTTCCGCGATCCCGCTGTTGGCCGAGCAGGTGGGACAGGCGTGGACCTCGCCGCCCTCGTCGGCGAAGACGCGTGCGAACTGTTCCGAGACGTGCGTACCGCAGTGTGCGCAGGCTGGCATCGGTCGAGATTCCGGACTGGCGTCCACGCGGAGACAGGTCGCGATCCGTACAAGACGGTTTTCCGACCTGGGACCCAAATTCCCCCGAACTCCTGTGAACGTCGTTCGAACGGTCTGTCGGAACCGTTCGCAACCGCGAGGGGTGCCGACGGCTCCCGCGAGAGGTGGCTGTCAGTTACCGATCAGCGACGAGGACGGGCGTCGGTCCGGACCGGTCGACGGCGACCGGACGGCCGAAGGTCGCCAGCAGTTCGCGACTCGTGGCGACGTGGTCGGAGATCCCCGGGACCGCGACGCGGCCGCCCGCGAGTGCGAGGAAGACCAGCAACTGGTCGGCCATGTGCGGGTCGACGGCGGCACCGCTCCCGCGGAACCGGCGGACCTGGTCGGTCGCTTCGGCGGCGACCGCCTCGGACCGCTTGTCCGGCGCGCCGTAGGCGTCGAACCCGGCCAGCGGCCGTCGGTTCTCGTCGGTCCCGTCCTCGACGGGGGCGCCGTCCAGCCGGACGACCACGACCGAGCCGGGGCTGTCGCTGGCGACGTAGCTCGTCCGGTGCTCGACGGGGTCGATCCCGAGGTCTGCGAGCGCGTCCGTCGCGGCGTCGGCCTGGCGGTCGGCCACCTCGGCGTCGGCCAGGTCCGTCGCCGCCTTCGAGTAGACGCGAGCGCTCGTCGGCTCCAGCGGCGTGTCGAGGTCCAGCGGCGACAGTTCCGAGGGCCACAGATGCAGCGTCGCGCGGCCGCCGCCGGCCGGGTAGAAGCCCGTCCGGTCGAGTTCGACCGCGGCCGCGAGCCCGAACTGACGGAGGAGCGGGAGCTTGACGGCGCGGTAGTAGGCCACCGGCGGCGACCACGTCACGTCGGTCCCGCCGGTCGCCGTGACCGACAGCGGCTCGTCGATCGCGGTCGCCAGCGGTAACAGCGCGTCGAACAGCAACGTCACGCTCCCGGCGGTCCCGATGTCTGCCTCGTAGCGGCCGCCTGCGACCCCGCCGGGCTCGAAGGTGACCGTCTCCGAGCCCAGTTCGGCGCCCTCGACCTCGGCGTCGGCGACCGCCGCGGCCGTCTCGACCGCGGCGAGGTGCTGGGGCTTCAATCCGGGCTCCGGGCGGTCGCCGCGCACGTCGTCGATCTCGACGGGTTCGCCGTCGAGCATCGACAGCGTCAGCGCGCTCCGGAGCAACTGGCCGCCGCCGTCGCTCCCGTCGACCTCCAGCATACGCAGGGGTAGCTCCGTCCCCGGTTTAGCTCTCCCGGTTGGTTGGTACGGTCTCACGGACCGCGGCGACGGCGGCGTCGGCCGGTGTCCCGCCGCTCCGTGGAGTCGCGCCGCTCGGCGGTGATGAACCGCGAAAAGCCACCGACCCTCGGAAGCCTGACAGTACCGCGGGGCCGGTGCGGGTGTCGATACGGCGTCGACGCTCTGGGGTCTTACTCCGTGCGGCTCTGGACCATGCGCTCGACGCGGCCGACGAGGGTGTCACGGCCGGTCGCGCGCTCGACCATGTCGCTCATCTTCGTCTGCTCGAAGTAGCTGGCGAACGCGAGGATGGTCGGCGCCCAGAGCCCGACGAACAGGCCCTGTTCCTTGTCCCCCTTCGCGTAGAAGAAGAACCACGACAGCGCAACCGATCCCGCCGCGAGGAGCACTGCCGGGTCTGTCCCCGTGTCTTCCGCCGCTCGCATCGCTTCCTGGTGTTGGCCTTGGGATTCCATGCACGCACCCTTGCGCCGGTACGGGCTTAGTTAGCCACCGGGTAGCCGGCGCAACCGGAGGTTATCGCGTTCGACGGCGTGACAACCCGAAGTTACGCCCGGAAACGCGGCGTTACTCGCGGACGGTCGGGCGACGACCCGGCGGCCCGCGGTGGAAACCGACTTGCCGGACGACCCCCTACGTCCGCCCGGCCGATGACGACCCCCGGTTCCGAGCCGGCCTGACGACCCGGCGGTGACGACCCCTATGAGTGCCGAGGCCACGCTTTTCGAACCAGAGACACAGGCGTTGTCGATCAAGCGTCTACATCCGGAGCGTCAGACCCATGCATTGCCGAAGAGGGCTATCCGGACCGGGATCCCGGCGCAGAGTCGGGAACCGGAGGTGACGGGTCGATTCAGGATAATGTATCTGTATTCTGGTCAGTAATATTGACCGTGGACAGCGAAGTTGACCGAAACGCGACCGGCGTTCTGGTACCCATCCCGCTGGGTGAAGAGAGGCCGCTTCGGAACCAGGCGACGGACGACATTCTGGAACTTCTGTACAGGAATCCACACGAAGAGTTCGGAGTACGCCAATTTCGGAAATTGACTGGATATAGAGTACAGACCGTCGACAAGCACTGAATCTTCTGCTACGAGCGGGAAGGAAAGCCGATAGAACAGACAGATCCGGACTCACAGAGGACGTGATGACGGGAATCCTACAGGACTAACCATGACTTGAGAATCAAGGAATACGTTTTAGAGCGTTGCCACTAACTTGGTACCAAGAGGTCATTATCGGGTATGGATGAACGGTCACGGCGTCAGATTCTTCGACTCCTTGGAGCGGGAACAACTGGACTGATCACGGGCTGTTCTGCACTGAATAGTGGGGAAGAGAACACCTCAACAGAATCGGATACGGATCGTAGCACATCAACTCGGACAGCTACTTCTGCAGATACACCCGGAGCTACGGCTACTTCAACACAGAGTTCGTCGCCCACACCGACATCTACGCCCACGCAGACATCAACTCCCTCTCCCACGCCTACCGCAACAGCAGTACCAACAAGAGGGCTTGAGTACCTGCGGATCGAAGATGAAGAAGATCTTTTACAAAAATACGGTGAAGAAGAACTTACAGTAGAGAGCCTAGAACCCAGAGAAACAGCACATACAATCCAGATGACCGGAGACGAAAGAGAAGAACTATACAGAGAAGACCTACACCAGTTCATGTATGAAGAAGAATATGAAAATGCTAAAGAACAGATGAAAGATTTGAATCCAGAAAAATTTGAACACTATATAACCTTATCCGTAGCATCAGTGTCCGGATCAGGTTTCGATGACTCAACTCTTTCTCATACGGAAAGAGGTCAGTTCTACTCTCTCTTTCTCAGAAATATAACTAATGATCTACACGATGAGGAAATTGATGATATGAGAGTGGGATTGATTCCCTTCGTAAAAAGAACAAGTGAGGAAACCAATAGAGTCGGCGCAGAAGTTATTGACAGAGACAATGATCGGCACAAGACCTTCTTCCTCGAGAATAACAGTTACCAATTCAAGAACCCAGGCAGTATTGGAATCGTTGATGGACAAGCAGATATGTACTTTGGAGCGTCTGAGTTTGAAGTCATGAGACATGAGATTAACCTGCCTTGGAATAAAGCGTTAGACAGTATTAGTCCGGATAAGCTTCAAGGAATGTTTAGAGACCAGATGGTCGGTTTCACGAACTGGAACAGTGTTCATGAAGAATTAGAGTTCGAAGGTCGTGAAGAGGCAGAGGAAATAACTTCTCGGCCTACGCCAACGTCTACTCCTGCTGAAGAAACATCTACACCAGCGCCGGGCGAAACACCTCTCCAGATAGCTGCTCACGAGCCGTTCGCTGAGGACTACAGACAATCGATTGTAGACGGAAATGATGACGATAAAAAGTACCGTATGGATCTCTCAGACACCCTAACAGACTACGTACTGAATGGAGATCACGGAGATACATACGGAATACTCGTCGGCGGAGAACTAGAAGATCCTACGCTTATTGAGGTCGACCACGAAGCAGCAGAATTCTTCGACGCAGTACACGACCTCGAAGCCGACCGAAACACCGACCTTAGAGAACTCGCAGAAACATACCAGAAGACCGGTGTGGTACCCCGGAATGAAGAAGAAGCCGGCACAGACACCAGCGGCTACACAGGTCTCGCTAGCACAGCACTCGCCGGAGCCGGAATCGGAGCCATACTAAGAGAACGGTATGGTGAAGAGGGCTTCACAGACGGAGTAATGGACGCAGAAACAGGAATCGCGGGGACAGTCAGAGAGAAACTCAACTAGACAAACTCGATCGAATCGATAGTTTCTAGGAGTTTCAGATATTGTAAAGAAACGTGGTTCTAGCAGTACATCAGTAGGAAACCATGAGTACCGAGGCCGACCCACCTTTCACCGTTCACGTGCTTTTCGAGCGGATGGACGAGCAACCGCAGACGTAAGGGGATCCGGCCGGCGTGGACGCCCGCGCGACCCCGGCGAAAGCCCCACCCGTCGAAGACCCCAACGATCGGGCGAGATGCCCGACCACGACTTCCTCGTCCTCGGCGGCGGGACCGGCAACGCCGTCGCCGCGGCGGCCGCCGACGCGGGACTTGACACCGGACTCGTCGAACGGGGCCGCCTCGGCGGCACCTGCCTGAACCGCGGCTGCAACCCATCGAAGAAGCTGATCCGCCGCGCGGACGTGGTCGAGTCGATCCGCGCGGCAGACGAACTCGGGATCGACGCGTCCGTCGACGACATCGCCTTCTCGGATATCGTCGACAGCGTCTCCGAGACGGTCGCCGCGAAAGCCGAGGCGATGGCCGCGGCGGCGCGCGAGCGCGACGGCCTCACCTTCTACCACGCCGAGGGCCGCTTCGTGGACGAACGCACCGTCGAAGTCGAACGTCCGGACGGTGACGGCACCGACAGGGTCGCCGCCGAGACGGTCGTCCTCGCCGGGGGATCGCGCCCGACAGTCCCCGACTCCATCGACGGGACCGACGAGACGCCGTTCCTCACGAGCGACGAGGCGCTCCGGCTCGATTCGCTTCCGGACCGTCTCGTGGTCGTCGGCGGCGGCTACATCGCCGTCGAGTTGAGCCACTTCTTCGGTCAGATGGGGAGCGAGGTGGCCGTCGTCGGCAGCGGCGACGTGCTCCTCGACCGCGAGGATCGGGACGTGGCCGAACGACTCACGGAGGCCTACCGCGAGAAACACGACCTGCATCTGGGCTATCGAGCCGCGGAGATTGCCGGCGACGACGGCGAGCGCGTCGTCACCGCGGAGTCGGAGGACGGCGACGAGATCGAGGTCCGCGCCGACCGCCTCCTCCTCGCGACCGGTCGGCGCCCCAACAGCGACACCTGGAACGTCTCGGCCGCGGGGATCGAGACGGACGAGAAGGGGTTCGTCGAGACCGACGAGTACCTCCGAACGTCGGTCGACGGCGTCTACGCGATGGGCGACATCGCGGGCAACTATCCGTTCAAACACTCCGGCGACAAGGAGGCCGAGTACGTCGTCGCGAACGCGGTTCGCGGGGACGAGCGGGCGGTCGAGTACCCTGGGATGGCCCACGCCGTCTTCGGGTCGCCGCAGGTCGCGAGCCTCGGGAAGACCGAGGACCAGGTGGACGACGCGACCGGTGTGGAGGAGTACGAGGTCGGGACCTGCGCGTACGACGACACCGTTCTCGGAGCGGTGCTGCAAGCGGAGGGCGGGTTCGTCAAAGCCATCGTGGGCGCCGACGGCGAGGTGCTGGGCTGTCACGTGGTCGGACCCGAGGCGTCGACGCTGATCCACGAGGTGAGCACGGCGGTCGCCGCCGGCGCGGACGCCGAGACGATCGCGGAGGCGATCCACGTCCACCCGGCGCTGTCGGAGGTCGTCCGGGGCGCGTTCCGCGACGCCTGCGGCGTCGGGCTCTCGGGCCTCTGAGGGCGCGCCGGCGCTCGGACGGACCGCCCCGCCGGCCGTTCACCGGGCGCGGAACGCCCGAACGGTGTCCCGGTTCACGTCCCGGCGTTCGATCTGCTCGAAGCCGAGACTGCCGAACACTTCCCCCCAGTCGCGGTAGTACAGGGGGAACTCGTCGCGGACGAAGTTCACGTCGGGATCCTCGTCGCGCTCAACCCGTTCGGCGTCGGCGGCGTCGTCCTCGATTTCGGCGGTGACGAGCACGTCGCCGGTGACCCTGGCGATCTCCGCGAACACCCACTCGGCGTCGGGGTGGACGTGCTGGAGCGTCTCGACGGAGTAGACGGCGTCGAAGGCGTCGTCGTCGAAGTCGCCGACCACGTCCTCGATGGGGTCGGCGTGGAAGGTGCCGGTCTCCCAGAGGTCGGGGTAGTGGTCGGCCATCACGTCGAAGGCCTTGGCGTTGAGTTCGACCCCCGAGAGGTCCGAGAAGCCGTCGTCGAACAGGTGCGAGAGGTGACGCCCGGAGCTACAGCCCAGCTCCAGCACGGCCGCGTCGCGGCCGACGCGGTCGCGAAGGATCTCGCGGACCGACTCGCTCGTCTCGTCGGGGCCGTAGTGGGCGTAGTACGCCGGCGAGTACTCGCCGGTGCGGTCGGCCCACTGGCGCCGAACGTCGTGAGAATCCACACGGACACGCCGGGCGCCGGACGTATAGTCCCGTCGGGCCGAGCCGCGCGACTGCGGCCGCCCGCCGCTCGCGACGGCGAGAAATACGGATCCCGTCGAACACCGCCCGCGAACCGCCGGATCGGTCACCGATCCGGGGGAAAGCACGCGTTCTGTACATTCGGGTCCTGAAACCGGATATAGAATACGTTCGTTTTCTAATTTGGAATTTATCCGTACAAATGCGGAATACTTATCCGTAGGTCGGGCGTCCGTCTATTCGCAATGGCAAACGGTAAGGTCGACTTCTTCAACGACACTGGCGGTTACGGTTTCATCGACACCGAGGACTCTGACGACGACGTATTCTTCCACATGGAGGACGTTGGCGGCGAGGATCTGACGGAAGGAACCGAGATAGACTTCGAGATCGAAGACGCCCCCAAGGGCCCGCGCGCGACGAACGTCGTCCGCGCGTAACTGAGGTTCGCACCGTCGCCTGACGGCGACCGAACGCACCTTGTTTCTACGGACGACCACCCGTCGAGCGGCGGCGCCCGTCGCGGTTGGCCGACCGGCCGGTCCGAGTGACGTGTTTCTTTACCGGTCGGCCGCTCGAAGGGGTATGAGCAGCGTCGGCGCCGGCCCAGCGGAGGACCCGGGACCACCGGCGGACTCCGATCCACCGACGGACTCCGATCCACCGACGGACTCCAGCCCGCCGGACGACGCCCGCGAGCGGATCCGCTTCTACCTGCTCGACCACCGGACGCCGCTCGGGAAGGCCATCGATATCGGGCTGTTGGCCCTGAACCTGGTGTTCGTCGCCGTGTTCGTCGCCCAGACTTACCCGCTGGACCCGGCGCGACGGGCCCGCCTCTGGGACCTTGAGGTCGCCATCGCCGCGGTCTTCGCGGCGGAGTACGTCCTGCGGCTCTACGGCGCCCGCGACCGGCTGTCGGAGGCGACCGACCCCTACACGGTCGTCGACCTGCTGTCGGTGCTCCCGACCGTCCTGGTGGTGTTCTATCCCGTCTCGACCGTCGCGCTGAACGCCGGGTTCCTGCGGGTGCTCCGGGTCGTCCGCGTCCTGCGGTTCTACCGGTTCACCCGCGACGAGGAGTTCTTTTTCGGCACTGTCTCCGGCGGCGCGCTCCGGGCCACGAAACTCCTGCTGACGGTGCTGGTCGTCCTCTTCCTCTCGGCGGGCCTGTTCTACACCGCCGAGGTCCGCGCGAACCCCGACGTCCGGCACTTCGGCGACGCGTTCTACTACGTGGTGATCACCCTGTCGACGACGGGGTTCGGGGACATCGTTCCCGTGACGCGGGCGGGACGGTGGGTGACCGTCGCCAGCATCCTCGCAGCGATCATCCTCATTCCCTGGCAGGCGAGCAAGATCGTCCGCGCCTGGACCAGCGACGACGAGGTGCCGGTCACCTGCCCGAACTGCGGGCTCACCGGCCACGACCCCGACGCCTCCCACTGCAAGGCCTGCGGCCACGTCATCTACCAGGAGTACGACTCCCCGGACTGAGCCCGGCCGGAACCGGCGCCGATCGAACGGAGCGGCCGTCATCGTCGGTTCACGCTCCGCCGGCCTCATGGGCCGCCCGCACATGCTCGCGGGCCTCCTCGGGCGTCATCCCGCGGACGCCGCACGAGCACGAACGCAGTTCGGGGTCGGTCAGTTCGTCCACCTGTTCGACCGCGTCACGCTCCAGACTGTCCGCCTCGGGATCGTATTCGAAGGTGACCCGGTGGGCGACCTGGGTGACGCCCTCGATGCGGTGGTCCTCGTCGGGGTTCGGGTTCGCGATGGCCTCGGCGTGTTCGGCCCGCATCGCCTCCTTCCACTCGTCGAGGGTCGCCTCCGGGTCGCGCTCGTCGGTCATGGCCGGGAAGTGTCCCGGCCCGGGGAAAAGTCCGACGGGCCGGGCCGCCTCGGAACGGAGGCCGCTACAGCTGTAGCCGCCGGACGGTCGTGCCCGAAGCCTCCACGTCGGCGGCGCCGGCGGCGACGATCACCTGGTTCTGACCGCGCTCGATGCCGACGGTCGTCTCGAACTCGGTGCCGTCGGGTTCGACGAGGGCGCTGTCGACGGGCGTCTTGACGGCGACGCGCTCGCCGGTCGTCTCGCCGGAGACGACCAGTTGGTCCCCGCGGAACTCGGTGTCCACCCGGAGCGCGGGGCTGCGGTCGGGCTCCTGTAACTGCTCCTCGCGGTAGCGCTCGCGGACGAATGCGGGCGTCTCGACGGGTTCGCCGGCGCTGATCCCGTGGGCGAGCCGGACGTACTGGGCCATCGACCACGCCAGCGGCGTCGCCGAGCCGGTCCCCTCGCCGAACGTCCAGTCGTAGTCGGTGGCGTGCTCGCGGTCCCACACCTGCTCGGCGATCATCCGCCCGGAGTTGGCGAACTCCTGCATCGCCCGCAGGCAGTCCTCCGGCGGGAGGTCGGGGTCGCCCAGCCGCAGTTCGTACTCGCCGCGCTCGCCGGTCAGGAGGGGCCACAGCCGGCCCTTGCCCTTGTGTTCGACCGACCACGGACCGCCCACGTCGCCGCGCTCGCGCTCGCCGTAGCCGTCCCCGTTGTAGCGGTAGAAGCCGGCCGCGGAGCCGGCGTCGACCCGGATGGTGTCGTCGACCTCGGCAACCGAGTTACGGATCACCTCGTCGTCGGCCGGTTTGATGCCGAGCCGCACGAGGTCGAGGAAGCCGGCGTCGATGATGTCGCGCTCGTCCAGGGTCGGGCCGGCGTTGGCCAGCGTCCGCAGGTGGCCGGCCTCGGGGTCGCCGTCGCGGGTCACGCGGACGTAGTAGGGCGTCTCGTCGTGGCGCTCGGTCCCCGTCTCGGTGGCCGTCCACTCCTCGACGTTGTTGACCCACTGGTCGGCCAGCGCCGTCCAGACGAGCGCGTCGGCCTCGTGGCCGGCCTCGACCGCGAGCTTGCCCGCGCAGGCCAGCCCGGCGATCTCGGCGGCGATCGAGGAGGGAGAGTAACCGGACTCCTCCTCCCAGCGCTCCTGGGCGGTCTCGGGGCCGTTGCGGGCAACGTAGTCGGCCGACCGTCGGACGTGCTCGTAGTCGTAGTCCACGTCGGCGAACTCGAGCCCGCGCTCGGCGAGGTGGTAGGCCATCACCGCCGGGAAGGAGATGTTGTCCATCTGCTCGCCGCCCCAGCGGGTGATGCCGTTGACGTAGGTGTTCTGCGGGATGAACCCGTCCCCGTCCTGCTGGTACTCGTAGATGTAGGCCAGCTGTGAGGCGGCCACGTCGAGTTCGCCGACCGCCTCGAAGACGGTGAACACCTGATAGAGGTCCCGCGACCAGACGAAGTTGTAGCCGTATCCCTTCGGCTCGTCGGCGGAGACTGCCTCGCCCCACGGGACCGAAGGGGAGGCGATGGAGGCGCCGGCGTAAGTCTTGTCCTCGACGGCGTAGAGGGTCATCAGCGCGGTCCGGTACTGGGCTGCCAGGTCGCGGTCGCCGGCGACCGCGTCGGGCAGCGAGCGGTCGCCGAGAAAGTCGGCCCAGGTGTCGGCGTACTCGGCGCTGACGGTCTCGAAACCCCGTTCGAGGGCGCCGTCGGCCTCGCCCAGCGCGGCGGCGGTGTCGGCGGCGCGGGCGAACCCGAGCGCCAGCTCCGAGTCGACGGCGTCGCCGGTGCCGAGGCGGCCGACGAGGACGACGCTCTGGTTGTCGACGGCGTCGCGAGGCTCCGGGAGGACGCCGTCGGTGAACAGCGCGCGTAGCGGCTCGCTGCCGGCGGCGCCGACGGTCGCCCACTCGAAGCGGTCGCGGGCGGCCATCGCCATCGCGACGGAGTAGCCCTCGCCGTCCTCGTCGACCAGCAGCGGGTCGGCCGTGTCGCCGGTGTAGGCCGTCGGGTCGCGGGCGACGAGGTGGTGGCCGCCGGGCTCGCCCAGCCGCAGGCCGCGGTCGGCCCGCGCGCTGTTGACCAGCGCCGTGTCCGCGACGGCGAACACCTCGTAGTCGCTGCCGTCGGCGGCCGCGAACTCCACGTCGGCCAGCACCGCGTCGTGGTCGGGGTCGGTCGCGTACTCGACGGTCAGCTCCCACTCGTGGCCGCGGCCGTCGCCCGCCTCGGTGAAGACGTGGCGAAACAGGAGCGCGTCGTCGGCGACCGGTTCGACCCGTCGCTCGACGGTGTCGTCGCTGACGCGGGACTCGTTGTGCGTCCGGATCGTGTACTCGTCGTCGTCGCGGTCGCTGACGAGGAAGTCGAGCGTGCGGAGGTTCATCAGGTCGACCTGCGGGAACCGCACCTCCGTCATCGCGCCCTCGGTGAGCGTGAACCAGACCCGCGAGGGGTCGGCGGCGTCGTGGTCGGCGGCGGTGCCGACGCCGTACTTCTCGCCGGTCGTCCACCGCATCCGGTCGGTCGGCCCCTCGATGTCCGACGTGCGGGCGGGCAGCGCCGCCTCGGCGTCGAGGACGGCGGTCGCCCGCAGCCGGAGCGCGTGCGACCAGCCCAGCGGCGCCGCGCAGTCGAGGTCGCCGTCGTCGAACGCCTGCTCGGCGAGATACCCCGCGTCGGTCGTCAGCGGGCCGTCGGCGCCGAGCAGCTCGTACAGGTCCGCGGCGCGGTCGAGATAGGCGTCGCCCGACCGGCCGCGCTCGTTGAGGAGGACGCCCACCTCGGCGGCGGCGACGGCGCCCATCGCCGTCGTTGCGGACCAGATCTTCTCGCGGTCCTGTCCGGCGGTCCGCCAGTCGTCGCCCTCGTAGCGGACGAGCCCGGCGACTTCGCTCTCGGGCGGGTTGCGGAAGAGGCCGTCCAGCGTCGTCGCCACGTGGTCGGCCACCCGCTCCAGGCGGTCGTCGTCGAGGTTCGCCTCGGGGACGGCGTCGTAGGCGGCGACCGCCTCGGCGAGCGCGAGCGTCGCCGCGTCGAGCCGGCGGTCGGGTTCGCCGCCGGCGAGCCGCATCGGGTAGGCGCCCCGATCGGCGTCGTACACGTCGTCGAGGCCGTCGAGCACCGCCTCGGCGGTCGCCAGCGCCCGCTCGCTCAGCTGGCGGTCGACGGGCGCCCGCGCGACCGCCGCGAACGCCTGGACGTACGTGGCCGCGGTGTGCGTGAACCGCCCGGTGGCGTCCTCCCAGACGTTCTGACAGGGGTCGGGCAGGCCGTCCTCGCCGACGGTCCGGGCGAGCGCGTCGACCGCCTCGGCGACCGTCTCGCGGATGGAGACGGTCAGGTCGTCGTCGAGGTCGGTGCGGCGCTCGCGCAAAAGCGTCGCGAGGAACGCCGTCACGGAGGCCGTCTGGTCGGCCTGGTACTCGACGGCGTCGTCGCTGCGCTCGACGGTCGCGTTGGCCCATCCGGGCGCGAGCGAGCCGTCGCTCGCCCACACGCGGTGGGGCCAGGTCCCGTCGGGTAGCTGGGCCTCGCAGTGGAAGCGTGCCGCCCGGTCGACGAGGCCGCCGACCGACAGGTCGAGGCGGTCGCCCGCCGCGAGGACGTGGCGGGCGAGTTCGGCGTCGTCGCGGAACCAGACGTAGCCGTAGCCGCCGGAGTTGGCGTGGAACGGGTCGAACTCCGGGGCCGCGACCCGCGCGCCGGCGGCCCCTTCGAGCAGGTCCGCCACCCGCAGGTCGGCCCGCACCAGGTCCGACCGGGGGGTCGACCCGGACACGTCGACGGTCGTCCGCTCGCGGGCCGCGGCGCGGAGTTCGTCGGCGCTCGCGTGGTCGGCCGCGCAGGCCCGCAGGTCCGCCAGCGCCCCGCCTCTGTCGATCTCGCGGTGGTCCGACAGCTGGGTGACCAGCGTCGTCCGGTTGCTCCGCCCCTCCCGTTCGAGCGGCGCGGTCACCACGAAATCGCCGGTCATCCGCGTCTGGTCGGCGGCGCGCTCGCCCTCGCCGCGCGGGAAGTCGACCGGGTCGTCGTCGAGGATCTCCGCGAACCGCTCGGGCCGCTGGCCGTGGATCCCGTCGAGCCCGGTCGACGCGGTCAGGTAGTCGTGTTCCGTCCGGTGGAAGACCTCCAGGGCGTCCGCGCCCGCGGGGCCGCCTTCGTCGTGGACCAGGGCGCCGACGCCGGCCTCCTCGCCCTCGGGCGCCAGCGTGAGGAAGGCGACGAGGCGGGCCTCGGGCGGGACCGCGCCCCTGAGTTCGACGTGGGTGACGTGGGCCCGGCCGAGCGTCAGGTCGTACTGGTGGACCGTGAACGAGCCGGCGTCGTACTCGGTCTCGACGAGGCGCGTGTCCCGGTAGTAGTGCTGGCGGATCGTCTCCAGGTCGGCAAACCAGCGAGTGCCACGGTCGGTCCGGACCCCCAGCTTCGAGCGGTCGATCCCGTGCAACCCCGAGAGCGGCGCGGAGTAGTCGCGCAGCGACCCGTTCGGGTCCACGTGGACCAGCCGGTCGCCGTGGCCCGAGAAGGCGCCGTCGACCGTCCTCGTCTCCTCCGGGAAGCGCTCGCCGCGTCGCCGCTTGTACTCGTCGAGCGCCGTCGTCAGCCGCATACGGTCACCACGCCCGTTCCGCATATAAATCCCGCTTCACGTCCCGCGGTCGAGCGGACGGCGACGGCGCCACCGGCCAGTCGATCGGGCGTCGCGGGGGTCACCGTCCACCCGACCGTGCGTCGACGACCGCGACGCTCTCGACGCGGAGTCCGTCGCTCGCCGACCCGTGGAGTGGCTCCCCGGTCAGCAGGTCCGTCTTCCCCGTCGCGGCGTCGACGGCGACCGTCGCCGGCTCCGCACCGAAGTTCAGGACGACGACCACCGTGTCGTCACTCGCGACGGCGTCGCCTTCGGAATCGGGGTCGTCCGCCGACGCCCCGACCGCCCGGCGGAACGCGACCACGCGGTCGTCCCACCCCTCCCGGACGTCGTAGTCGACCCGGTCGAGCGCGGCGCCGGCCGACAGCGCGGGCTGTTCGCGCCGGAGTGCGGTCAGCCGGCGGACGTGCTCGCGCAGCGACTCGTCGGCGTGGGCCCAGGCGAGGTCGTCGCGCCGGCCGCGCTGGCCGAACTCCTGGCCGGCGTAGACCATCGGCGCCCCGGGGAGGGTAAAGAGCGCCCCGAGCGCCGCCTCCGCCGCGGGGCGGCCGCACTCGACGAGGTAGCGGGTCTCGTCGTGGTTCTCGGCGTAGAGCATGAACCCCGCGTGGTCGGGGAAGCCCGAGCGGGCGCGGTCATCGACGGCGTCGAGGACGGCCTCGGCCGGCTCGCCGTTGCCCACCCGCCGGAGCGCGGCGTAGGTCGTCGAGTCGAAGTGCATGTCGAACAGCCCCGCCTGGTAGTCAGGGATGTACGGGATGGTCTCGTCGAGCAGGAGGAAGTCGGCGTCGCGGGCCTTCAGCCGGTCGTGGACCTCCCGCCAGAACGAGTCGGGGACCGCCCACGCCATGTCGCAGCGGAAGCCGTCGACCAGCGGCGCCCACTCGTCGACCGCGTCGAGCAGGTGTCGGCGGACGGGCAGATGCGAGAAGTCGAAGTTGGCGATCAGCTCCCAGTCGAAGTACGTCTCGGGCTCGGCGGGTCCGCGCCACTCGTACCACTCGCGGTACTCGCTCGACGGGTCGGAGACGGCCGCCTGGAAGTACGGGTGGGCTCGCGCGGAGTGGTTGCAGACCAGGTCGAAGAGGACGCGCATACCGCGCTCGTGGGCCGCGTCGACCAGCCGCTCGTAGTCCTCGCGCGTACCGAGGTCGTCGGCGAGCGCGAAGAAGTCCGTGACGTTGTAGCCGTGGGGCGCGTCGTCGTTCTCGAGTACGGGCGTCAGCCAGAGCGTGTCGACGCCCAGCCCCTCGATGTAGTCCAGCCGCTCGCGGATCGCGTCGAAGACCGTGCCCGTCCCAGTGGCGTCGCTCTCGCCTGTCGCGCCGCTGTCCTGCCCGGGGAACGTCCGCACGTAAACCTCGTAGATGACCGAATCCTCGGCCCACGCCGGCGGGTCGTAGGGGCGGTGGACCACGACCGTGCCGTCCTCGCCGCGGCGGATATCGACCGCGTCTGGGACGCTGTAGCCGTGGCGGCCGACGGCGACGGCGTGGACCCTGGCGCGGTCGGCGAGGGCGTCGAGGGGGACCGTCACCGTCCCGTCCGCGATCCGCACGTCCTCGCGCGTCACGTCGTCGCGGTCGTCCAGCAGGACGGTTACGTCGAGGTCAGCGGCCGTCTCCGTCCCATCGGGGTGCGGTTGAGCGTCGGTCTCGACGACGACGGCGTCGTCCGTCAGGGTCGCCGAGAGCGTGAGTCGCGGTCGGCCGCCGCCGTCGGGGTCGGCTGGCGCGTCGGTTTCGTCGTCGACTCGGTCCGAGCCGTCCCCGTCGCCACTGGTGCCGTCGGCCGCGGGGGTCGTGTCGTCGTCGGTCGTCGCCGTGTCGCCGGAACGGGCGTAGTCGGGCGACTCGGAGGCGGATGCGAGTCCGCCGGGGAACGCCCGGACGGTCAGTTCGTGGCGGCCGTCGGGCGCGTCGAGCGCCAGGGCGTAGCGGCCCGACTCGTCCGGGGTGAAGTACTCGACGGCGTCGTCGCCCAGCGTGGCCGTCGACTCCGCGGGCGCGGCCGCGACCGTCCAGGCGTAGGTCGCCGCCGGGTCGGGGTCCCGCGGCGCGAGTTCGACCTCGTCGCCGACGGCCACGAACCGCGGCGGTCCCGGGTGGTGCATGGGCCTACCTGCGCGCGTCTCTCCCTTCGGGTTTGCGGTGTGCGCGATTCTGTCGACGATGTCGTGTCTGTCGCGGATCGACGGTAAAGGGGGCGGCCGCACTCGACAGCGAGCGCTGAAAGCCCTCGCCGCGCTCGCTAGCAGTGACTGCGACCACACTCGACAGTGAGCGCTGAAAGCCCTCGACGCGCTCGCTAGCAGTGACTGCGACCACGCTCGACAGTGAGCGCTGAAAGCCCTCGACGCGCTCGCGGTCGCTGAGCGGGATATCCGCGCTCGGACAACGCACCGCACAGCACTCGCGCGGATAGTGCCCGCTCAGACGACTGAACTGAACGCGAGCGCGCCTCGCCCTTTCAGTCCGCCAGGACAGCACCGCCCCGCACAGTACCGCAACGGGCCACGAACCTCCCCAGCCGATTCGCTCACTCGCTCCGCTCGCTCTCTCATCCCTCGCGCGGCTACGTCGCGGCACGGAGGCCGCGACAGCGCGCGCCGACCGCACCGCTACTACACTCTCCCGTCCCGAGCGCCAGTTTCGGGGCGACGCGAACAGTTAAGTCGCTCTCGGCCGGCGGTCGAGACATGAGCGGGGCGAACGCCGGGGGACCGGTCTCGGTCGACGTGGACATCGAGGACGGGCGGACGACCATCGAGGTGACGGGCCAGCGCCGGGTGGCGACGGTCGTCCGCTCGGCGTCGGGCGAGCGGATCTACCTCCCGCCGGAGCGAACCGACGAGGAGGAGGAGGAAACGACCCCCTACCGACCGGCGGGCGGGGACAGCCCCTACGAGGGCATCGCCGACGACAGCCCCTATGGATCGAGTCGCCGAACGCCGGCGACGCTCGGCCGCTCGCCGACCGCGAACGGCTTCCGCATCGTCCACCCCGAGCCGGTGACGGACGTGCGGCTACTGCGCTGAGCCGCGACCCGTACCGCCCGACGCGACGGTCTTACTCCGCCAGGATCTCCTCGTAGAAGGCGACGTGTTCGTCGGCCACCGTCTCCCAGGTGCGTTCCTCGTACTCCAGCGGCGTGTCGGCCGCCAGGCCCTCGTCGATGCCGTCGGCGATGGAGTCGGAGTCGGGTTCGACCTCGACGACGCAGTCGTCGGGGAGGACCTCCGCGGCGCCGGACTCGCTGGCGACGACGCGCGTGCCGACCGACAGCGCCTCGACGATCGTGATCCCGAACGGTTCGGCCAGCGACGGCGAGACGAAGAGATCCGCGGAGGCGTAGTAGTCGCCCAGCTCCGACTCGGGGACGTAGCCGACGAACTCCACCTGGTCCTCGATGCCGAGCAGATCGACGAACTCCTCCAGCTGGTCGGTGAGGTGACCCGTGCCGCCGAGGACGAGTCGCGCGTCTGGCCGGCGGAGCTTCGAGAGCGCGTAGACGAGATGGGAGAGGCCCTTCTGGTGGGTGTGACGGCCGACGAAGAAGAGCATGGGGCCGTCGATGTCGAGTTCCGCCTTCAGGTCGCGGCCGGTGGGCTCGACCGAGGAGAAGCCGTTGTGGACGACGCGGGCGTCGCCGCCGTACTCGTGGGCGATGTTGCGGCGGACGAGGTCGCTGACGGCGATCAGGTGGTCCGCGCGGTCGACGATCCGCTGTTCGGTCTCGACTTCGCGGTCCGGCGGCTGGCGGTTCCGGTCGGTCGTCAGCGAGTGGAAGGTGGTCACCCACTCGGCGTCGTGGGTCGCCTGGGCGCGCGAGCCCGGGCCGTAGCCGAACCAGTCGTGGGTGTGGACGATGTCGGCGTCGGCCGCGTAGTCGACGAACTCGCCGGCGAGGCGGTTGATGCGCGTGCTCACGTCGCCGTCGCCGGTCGGGACGCCGTGGATGTTCTCCCGTCCCTCGGGCGCGTACTCCGCCGGGAGGACGAGGTCGACTTCGACGTCGCCGCGCGCGTCGAACCTGTCGACGAGTTCGCCGACCGCCGTGTCGAGCCCGCCGCTGACGTTCGGCGGGAACCCCCACCCGAGCATGAGAACGCGTGGTACCATCTGCCAGCCCCTTCGCGTCACCCCCACTTTACCCGTTCGGCCGCGACAGCACTGACCGTCCGCGAGAACATCGACCGGCCGCGCCGGCGGTCACTCCGCGGGCGCGGCGCCGCAGTCGACGCAGACGAAGCCGCTGTCCGCTCGCTTGACGACCGGGGAGCCGCAGGCGTCGCAGTGCAACCGCGCGTTCCCCGCCCGACGGGGGTATCGAGTCATGTTCACCGATATGGCCTGGAAGGAAATAAATTTTCACTTCTAGACGGATTTGTGGATTAATGTTTCCCTCAATGGCCTAATACTGATCTCTACGGAGGAGAATGTACGTCTCCGTATCGACCGACGGGCGAGCGACCGGACCCGCACCCACCCGGACGTTTGAAACTCCCGGGGCGTCAAGGCGGGGCCATGCAACAGCAGCGCCGGAGCGGCGTGTTTCTGCACCTCACCTCCCTGCCGGGTTCCCACGGGATCGGTGACCTCGGTTCCGGGGCGCGGGCGTTCCTCGACTTCCTCGACCGGGCGGACCAGTCGCTGTGGCAGTTCTGCCCGGTCGGACCCACTTCGGCGGCGTACGGCCACTCGCCGTACGGTTCCTCGTCGGCGTTCGCCGGCAACCCGCTACTGGTCGACCTGACCGACCTCGCCGACCGGGGCTATCTCGACGAGTCCGACCTCGACGGCCCCATGGACGCCGATCCCGGGAGCGTGAACTACGAGGCGGTCGCGCCGTTCAAGCGCGAGCGACTGCGACGGGCCCACGGGACGTTCGCGACGGAGGCCGCCGACGAGGGGCGGGCGGACTTCGAGGCGTTCCGCGAGCGCGAGTCGGCCTGGCTCGACGACTACGCGCTGTACGCGGCGCTGAAAGGCGCCCACGGCGACGCGGCGTGGACCGACTGGCCCGCCGACCTGGCCGGTCGGGACGCCGACGCGCTGGCGGCGGCACGGGAGAACCACGCCGAGGCCGTCGAGTACCACGCGTTCGTCCAGTGGGTCTTCGACGAACAGTGGCGCGAGTTGCGCGCGGCGGCGGCCGACCGCGGCGTCGACCTCGTCGGGGACCTGCCCATCTACGTCGCGCTCGACTCGGCGGACGTGTGGGCCGACCAGGACACCTTCCGGCTGGACGAGGACGGCGACCCGAATGCCGTCGCGGGCGTCCCGCCGAACCCCGGCGACGAGGGCCAGCGCTGGGGCAACCCGGTCTACGACTGGGACCGCCTGCGCGAGACGGACTACGCGTGGTGGCGCCGGCGGCTCTCGCGGCTGCTCGACCTGGTCGACCTCGCTCGCATCGACCACTTCAAGGCGTTCGACGAGTACTGGGCGATCCCCGCCGACGCCGACGACCCCGCCGCCGGCGAGTGGCAGTCCGGTCCCGGCGCGGACTTCTTCGAGACGATGCGCGACGCCCTGGGTGGGCTCCCGTTCGTCGTCGAGGACCTGGGCTTCCTCGACGAGAGCATGGTCGCCCTGCGGGACCGCTTCGAGTTCCCCGGGATGCGGGTGCCCCACTACGCCGACTGGTGCGCCGAGACCGACCGGTACAAACCGGAGAGCTACCCCCGCCAGTCCGTCGGGTACACCTCGACCCACGACACGGACACCGCGGTCGGCTGGTACGAGTCGCTGTCCGCCGAGCAGCGGGACTGTCTCCACTACGCGCTGGCGACCGACGGCGAGCGGGTCGCCTGGGACCTCATCGAGGCCGTCTGGGACTCCGACGCGGCGCTGGCGCTGACGACCGTGCCCGACCTGCTCGAACTCGGCAGCGAGGCGCGGTTCAACGTCCCCGGCACCGCCGAGGGCAACTGGCGCTGGCGGGTCACCGCCGACCAGCTCGACCCCGACGTGGCAGACGAACTCGCCGGTATCACCGCGGCGACGCTGCGATAACTAGTCGGCGAGTGACTCCTCGCTCGCGTCGACGCCGGACGGCGCGGCCGTGCCCGTCGCGGTCGCCGGGCGGCCGATCGGCTCGGCGGTCACGGAGCCGACACCGCGGACCGTGACCTCGTACCCGCAGTACTCGAACCGGACCGTCGCCGGGACCCCCTCGCCCGCGGCGGGGGCGAACAGGTCGTTCAGCGCCTGGGGGTCGACGGCGTCGGCCAGCGGCGGCAGGTCGACGGGGTCGACCCGTTCGGCGGCGGCGACGGTTTCGAGGACCGAGAGCACTGTCGTACTGGCGTCGTCTTCCATGTGCGCGTAGATTCCGCCGGAGGTCATAACGTTGCTTGCAGGTTCCCTGCGGCCCTCAGTGGGATACGACCCGGGCGGGTGCCGCCTCCACGTAGGGTGCGTTCGGGTCGAGTGCGCCCGTGCCACCCGATACCGTCGATCACGGTCCTCTGACGGGGTCCCACGATCCGAGACGCTAGGCTGATCGGAGTGGGCGGAGCCGGTATTACGGGGGAGCCAATGCTACGGGCCGAGGCTATCGGGAGGGCCGAGGCTACCGGCCGCGCGACACGTGGTCGTCGCTACGGCGCGCTCGGGGAACGAGGAAAATCAGTCGATGTGGCCTTCGTCGCGCAGCTGGTCGGCGTCCTGCTCGGAGTAGCGCCACTCGATGTTGGCCTTCTCGTCCTGCCAGTCCCACGGTTCGACGAGGACAACGTCGCCCTCGCTGATCCAGGTTCGGTACTTCATTCGGCCGGGGATCCGGCCCATGCGGTCGACGCCGTCCTCGCACTGGACGCGCACGTGGTTGCCGCCGTTGTGCTGTGTGACCACCGCGAACAGTTCGTCGTCCGAGGGCATCCGGAGGTTCCGACGCCCGCTGTTGTCGCTCTCGCTCACAGGGTAGGTACGGGCCCGCCACGTTTAAATCACCTGAGTATCGCGCTACCACGTGTCACGACCGCCGGACGACCGCGCAGTCGGGCGGTCTCGTCTCGATCTTGGGGTCAGACTCGGGGTTCTGTCGGGCCGGCCGAACTCAGACGTGCCGGGCGAGCGCCCGCACCTTCGAGAGGTCGCTCGGGTCGAAGGGGTACAGCTCGAGGTAGTCCCGGAGGCGCAACTCGTAGCGCTGGAGGCGGTCGACCTGCGCGTCGGTCAGCCGGCCGGCGCTGGTGACGAACCGCCGCTGCTGGTCGGGCGTGAAGTCGTAGAGCAACTCGCCGACCATCCGCTGTACCCGCCAGTGCAGGCCCTTCTCGCTGTTCCAGCGGTCCTCGTAGACGGCGAGGCGCTCGCGGGATGTGTCGCCGCGGTCCAGCGCCGCGAGCGCGACGTTGGCCGCCATCTCCGCCGACTCCATGCCCGGACGGATCCCCTCGCCGAACAGGGGGTTGATGCTCGACACCGCGTCGCCGACGGCCACCAGCCCGTCGGTCGCGCGCTGGTTGATGGAGTTGTTCGAGACGGCGTCGCCGGCGTGGACCGCCCGAACGGACTCGGCTTCCCAGCGCGGGTCGGCTGCGAGCCACTCCTCGACGTAGTCGTCGATGGCCCCGTCGTCGGCCGGAGCGTGGCTCTCGTAGAAGTCGTCGATCCAGCAGACGCCCGCCTTGAACGCGTCGTCGCCGGCGGGGAACGTCCAGGCGTACCCGCCGGGCGCGTCGTCGTGGTCGAATCTGAACAGCATCGAGTTCAGGTCGTAGCGACCCTCGACCTCGTACTCCTTGCCGACGCCGTGCTGGGCCGACTCGGGGTCGAACATCCCGAGTTGCTTCGCGAGCACCGCCCGCGGGCCGGTCGCGTCGACGACCAGGTCCGCCCGGAGGTCGCGCCGTTCGCCGCCGCGGGTGTACTCGACGCCGACGACGCGGCCGCCCTCGCGGATCGGTTTCTGGACCCGGGCACCGGTGCGGATCTCGGCGCCCTCGCGCTCGGCGTCCTCGCCGAGGAACTCCAGGAAGGCGGGGAAGTCGAGGACGTAGCCGGGAATGTCGAGCGTCGAACTCGCGCCGGGCGCCTCGAAGACCACGTCCTCGTTTTCGGCCATCACCACGCCGTCGGGGATCCCGTAGCGGTCGATAACCTGGTGAAAGGTGCCCCCCGTCGACTTGTCGTTCTCGGAGAGGGCGTCGTTGGCTTCGAGTACGACGACCGAGTACGCCGAGCGGGCGGCGACTTCGCGGGCGAACTGGAGGCCGGCCGGGCCGCCCCCGGCGACGATCACGTCTGCGTCTGCCGACATATCGCGAGCTATCGACCAGCGTGACTAATCCGTTCCGATGTGTGCCGGCGGAGGGGACGCTCGGCGGTGTTCCGACCCTCGGGAACCAGACCGGACCGGATCGGGCCCGACCGAGTCGAACTCGACTGGGCCGGGCCGGACCGGAGACCGGGGACCGTCGGCGGGCGCGTGGTCAGTACTCGTCGAGCGGTTGCTGGCGGATCTTCGAGCGCAGTTCGGCGACCGAGGGGTCGTCGTCGCCGGAGAACATCGCGAACAGCGTCGTCACCTCCGAGCGGGAGACCTTCACGTCGCCCTCCTCGATCACGTCCTCGGGGCGCTCCTCGAGTTCGCGCAGCGTGCCGACGGCCAGGAGGAAGGGGATCGCCCACGCCGAGAGGGTGTTCCCGCGGATCTCGGGCATGGCTTCGAGCCAGGTCTGGGCGCCGTCGAGGTACCCCTCGGCGCGGTCGACCACCCGGCGGATGACGGGGACGAACTCCTCGCCGTCCTCCCCGCGGATGTCCTCCGTGTCGAGCTCCTGGTCCTCGAGCAGTTCCTGGGGGATGTAGACGTTGTTCTCCTCCTCGAAGTCGGTGGCCACGTCCTTCGAGACGTTGACCAGCTGGAGCAGCATGGCGAACGAGCGGGCGTTGTTGTGCAGCGTCTCGCTGACGGAGTCGTCGACGTTGCGCGAGAGCAGGCCGGTCACGAGCGTCCCGACGGTCCCGGCGGCGTACCAGCAGTACTCCTCCAGTTCGCTGAACGTCTGGAGCCGGAGCCCGCCCTGTTCGGCGTACCGTTCGACGAACATCGCCATGCCGCTGACGAGTTCGCGCACCGGCGGCCGGATGGCGGCCTTCGACTCGTCGTCGAGGCCGTCGAACGCGCGGAACACCCGCGGCGACTGCGCGACGACCTCCCAGTCGGCGTCGGGGCTCTCGGGGATCCACTCGTCGACGGCGGCCCTGAACTCCGCGATCGTCGCGTCGTCGTCGGGGTCGAGCACCCGGTTGTACAGGTCGAGGAGGGTCCGCTGCTCGGCCGGCGGGATGTGCCCCGCGTCCTCGACGGTGTCCGCGATCCGGCAGAGGAGGTAGCCGACACAGATGTCGCGCGACATCGGCTCGTCGAGCTCCGCGACCGTCAGCGCGAACGTCCGCGATACGTCCTGGACGGCGTCGTAACAGTAGTCGAGGTCGTCCTGAAACATCTGTTCGGTCTGGTTCCGTGACATTCCCGATACCACCCCTTAAGCTTCCACAAGTAAAAAGTTCGCCGACTGTTCGCCCGCGCGAGTCCGGGGGTTCGGTGCGGTCCGCGCTCCCGAACGCGACCGCTCGGGTGACCTCGCTGGGGCGAATCTGTCGGCGAACAGCCATCTACCGGCCGCCCCGCGACGAGTCCCTCGACTCGACTGCCCGCCGGTTCGACGACGACTGACCGGCGGGATATCGCTCGCCTGCGGACGCCTCACCGCCGCCAGCGACGCTCCTTCACCGGCCGGCCACGTCGCTGTCGGACAGGCCAGGGCCGCCGAGGTCGGCGACGAACCCGTCGAGCGCCTCGGGGTCGTCGGCACCGGGCAGGGTCTCTTCGGCGGTGCGACAGGGCTCGCCGACGCCGAGGTGCTCGCAGACCGCGTCGGCCGTCGCCTCGGCCATCAGCCGGTAGGTGGTCAGCTTCCCGCCGACGACCGACAGGAGGTTCCCGACGCCCTCGTCGGCGTGGTCGAGCAGGAAGAAGCCCCGAGAGATACCTCGGCCGCCGCGCTCGGCCTCGTCGGGCTCGTACAGCGGGCGCACGCCCCACCACTCGCGGACGTGGGCGGCCTCGGCCAGCGGCGGACACATCGCCGCGCACTCCTCGCGGACGCGCTCGCGCTCCCAGTCGGCCCGCTCGTGGTCGTCGGGGTCGTCGACCGCGACGCTCGTGGTCCCGAGCACCGCCTCGCGATCGTGGGGGACGACGATGTCGCCGTCGCCCGGCTCCCGACACCGGTTGCGGACCGTCCCGAGGTCGGGGTACTCGACCGACACCATCAGCCCCCGAGTGGGTCGCATCTCGACTGTCACACCGGCCATCGCCGCGAGTTCGCCCGCCCACGCCCCCGTCGCGTTGACGACGACATCTGGGTGGACTGTCTCGCCGAGCGCGCCGCCGACCGCGACGCCGGTCACCTCGCCGTCGTCGACCCGGATCCCCTCGACGGGCGAGTCGTAGTGGACTGCGGCGCCGCGGTCGGCCGCGGCGCGGGCGTTGGCGGCCACGAGTCGGGAAGGGGAGACCACGGCGTCCGGGACCTGCATCGCCCGCTCGACGCTCCCGGCGAGGTCGGGGACCGCCGCCCGCGCCTCGTCGCCGTCGATCACGTCGACGGGGATCCCGACCGCCTCGCAGGCGTCGCGCTTGGCGTCGAAGTACTCGGGGTCGTCCGCCGCGAGCTGGACGAACAGGCCGCCGGTGTCGGCGACGGCCGCGCCCGCGATGTCCCGGAGGACGCGGTTCTCCGCGATGCACTCCTCGGCGCCGGTCGCGTCGGCCTCGGCGTAGCGCGCGCCGCTGTGGAGCAGGCCGTGCGAGCGCCCGGTCGTCCCGTCGGCGAGGCCGCCGCGGTCGACGAGCGTCACGTCGCACCCCCGGAGCGCGAGGTCGCGCGCGACGCCCGCGCCGGTCGCCCCGCCGCCGACCACGAGGACCGTCGTGTCTGTCGCCATACCGATCCCTGGGGTCGGAGACGGATGTGGGTGCCGGCGGGCGGTCTGTAGTGGCTCCGCCGGCGACGCCGACCGGCGGGCGACCCCACGAAACCGCGTCGCGGCGGGGGAACAGTGATTACGGCGGCGGACGCAGGTCCGCCAACAGTCGATGACTCGGTACAACCACGCCAGGGTGCAGGAGTACTGGCAGTATCCTCCGACCACTTACCCAGGAATACCACACCTCTAAGTGGTTGGTACGTAAAGGCAGGCACGGGGAATCCTATGACCAAGAAGACCCCGCGCCTAGAATACAAAGAGGCTCGGAAGCGGATTGAACGTTACGGCAACGATGGGACAATCAGTGAGGCGGACGCGGATCGAATCCTCGAATACGGCGAAGCATACGACGGAGAGAACATTACGACGGCGAAGCCGGAGGGTGACAGTCACAAAGAGGCAGCTACGTTGCGGACGTATCTCAACGACCTTGGCCGAATCGCTAAGCATACCGAATTGGCTACGGCTACCGCCGAGGACATTAACCGAGTCATGCAGTCGTTCTTGGATGGATCGGCGGACGGTGTGAAAGACTCGGGACTTGCGAAGAGTACCACGCGGACCTACCAGATGATCGTAAAGTCGTTCTACGGCTACCATGACGATCTCGACTGTGATCCAAGCGAGATCACTGGCCTGAAAGAACAGTCGAGTCCGATCGATCCCGACGATATGCTGACTCGCGACGAGATTCACGAGCTGCGGGACGCGGCCACTCACCCACGGGACCGGGCGATCATCGACCTGTTCCTCTATACCGGCCAGCGTGCGACCGCGATCCGGACGCTCAAGCTCAAACACGTCGACGTTCAGGCGGGCACCTACAAACTCAATGAAGAGGCAGAAGGGCTGAAGGGTGCCGACGAAAACGCGAAACGCCGACCGTTGCTCTTGGCGGAAACGTCAGTACGCAACTGGATCCAATCGCATCCAGCGAAGGATAACCCCGACGCGTACCTAATCACGGCGAAGCCACGGTACTCCAAGCCCGACCCTACGGAACCGGTGAGCCATGACGTATTCACGTACCTCATGGACAAGATGAAAGACGAGACGGGGATCGACAAGCCGATCCACCCCCACGCATTACGCCACAATTTTGTCACGGTAGCGAAGCGGGATTACGACATGGACAACGAGGTGATCAAACACCTCATCGGCCACGCACCAAGCTCTCGGGTGATGGAAACGACGTATGCCCACCTGTCCGATGACGATTTCATTCAGGCAGCACGTAACGCTGTTCCGAGTATAGACGACGGGGATGAACCGGAAAGCTCCCTCACGCCACAGATTTGTCCGAACTGTGGTGCGAACACACCGGACAACGCGAAAGCCTGTTCGGACTGTGGGACCGTGTTCACGCCCGACGCGCAGGCAGCCCAGGACGTGGTGAAAGACAAAGTGCGAGAAGAGAAGGAACGGGCGGATACGCTCGAAGAGTACAAGGACGCCGACGCGATAGCGCAGGCCCTCGAAGACGACCCGAAACTGGCGGCAAAGTTGATGGACAAGTTAGGTGACCTGGCGGAATAGTACTCGGCTCTCAGAACTTCCGACTTGTGAGTCAAATCGGAACCGAACCCCCGAGACACACCGCTATATCTCGCCACAGTGCCCTGGCGGCCGGTGCTTATGTTCCGCCTTGTTCTAACAAACGACTATGCAACTTGACGGGACCGCGAAAGAGGGGACATACAAGGTCTGGTTGACCGACGACGAGTTAGAACAGCTCCGGCGAGCGGCGGTCAGCCACCGTGACGATCTCATTATCCAGTTGGGCGGCTACGTCGGCTTGCGCGCTTTCGAGATCCCACAGATCAAGCCGAAACACATCAAGCGGACCGCGGACGGCGAACACTACCACCTCCGAGTGCCCGAGGGGAAAGACACCAAGAACGGCAACGGAGAGCCACGGGACGCCTACCTTCCGAGGGACGTTGAGAGGGACCTACACCGCTTTCAGAACGCCGAGGACTTAGCGCCAACCGATTCGTTCATACAGCTCACCCCGAGAGGCGTGCGGGCCGTCGTAGAGCGGACAGCGGCCCGTGCAGCGGACGAGACGGGCGACGACGACTTTCGCCATGTGTCGAGTCACGATCTCCGCAGGCGGTTCGCACAACGCCTGCTCGTCGACGAGAGCATGAACCCGCGTGTGGTCATGGCCGTGGGCGGCTGGAATAGCTTTCAGGCGATCGAACCGTATCTGAATACACCGACGCCGGACGTTGTGAACAGCGCGTTCGAGGACGCGGGGCTCACGTAACTGAGAATCGCCCTGGCCTGCCGTTTTTAAGCTAGTTCGGGGCGAAATTGGCGATATGAGCTTTGGCCCCGACGATCTCCCCGACCGCATTCAGGACGACATCGAGCAGGCACGCGATCGCGCCGAAGAGCAACGCGACGCACAGGACGACAGCACCGATACCAGCGACGGCGGCGGCAGTGGCGGCGGCGGCAGCTCCGACGACACGGGCGGCGGCTCCGCCGGTGGGGGGTTTAGTCCCTTCCCGGGCGTGGTCGCGCCGCCGGAGCCCGACCCGGACCCGCCGGACCCCGATCCGAGCCCGCCGAGCGGTGGTGGTGGGAGCGACGACAGCACCGACGACGACACGGGCGGCGGCTCCGCTGGCGGCGGGTTCGCCCCGACGCCGGACACCGACCCGGCGCCCCCCGACCCCGATCCCGACCCGGACCCGCCGGACCCTGATCCGACCCCGCCGAGTGACGGTGACGCGGGCGGCGGCTCCGCTGGCGGCGGGTTCGCTCCGACGCCAGGCACCGACCCGGCGCCGCCCGATCCCGACCCGGACCCGCCGGATCCCGAGCCGCCTACCACCGACCCAGCGCCGCCGGGTGGCGGCGGAGGGGGCGACGACACGGGCGGCGGTGGCGGCAGCGGCGGCAGCACCGGCGGCGACGCGCCGACCCAGCCCGGCGACGGTGGGGCGAACGGTGGCGCGACGCCGCCGGACCCGGAGCCGCCGACCACGGACCCGCTACAGCCGCCGGGCGACGGCCAGGACCCCACGGCGCCGCCCACCGAAGAGCCGCAGGAGCGAGGCACGCTCCCTGAGTCGTCCGCGCCCGATAGCGTCGACCCGAACGCCGCGGACGACACGCTCGGGCTCGCGTTCGACGACAGTGTGAGCGAGCGCGTGCAAGGCCAGGCGCGGGAGTTCAAGACCACTCTTCTCGACGAGTACAACCTTGAGTCCCGAAGCGCGATCGAAATCAACTGGGCGGAGGAGGGTGAGACCTTCGAGGCGAATCTCACCGATCGAGCCCGCGCCGAAATCCGGGAGAATCGCCTGGAAGACGAGCTATCGACGACGCTGGAAGGGAGCAACGCCCCCGGCGAGCGCGGGAGCTTCACCATCGACCCGTTCGGAGAGGATCCCGTCGAGGTACAGACGGACGAGAGCGGCGACCCGGTGGTCCGCGTGACCGACGAGCGGGCCAGGGAGTTCCTCGACGACCAGCAGCGGCGCGAGGCGATCGAAGCGGCCTTCGAGCGGGACGTACGCGAGATCCCCGACGACGCGCCGGATCGCGTCGACGACCAAGTTGCCCGGCGCACGCCGGGCGAGGGCACGCCCGCCGAGGAGGCCGTCACCGGCGACGTGACCGAGATTGAGGAAGTGGAGGATATCGATGACGCGCTGACCGCGACTGTCGAGACCGACGCCGGCGAGACGGTCGAACGGACCTTCGCGTTCGACGAGGAGGCCCAAGAGCAAGTGCGCGAGCGCCGACGCACGAACGCGCTCGCCGACCTCGAAGAGCGCAACGAGGAGATCATCCGCAACCTCTCCGGGGCGCGGACGGCCCAGCAGCAAGAAAAACAGCGGGCACGCGCGGCGACCCGGGAGAACCAGCTACCGGAGCTGAACGAGGAGATCATCCGGAATCTGTCCGGCGCGCGGACCGCACAGCAGCGGGTGAAGATGCAAGCCCGTGCCCCCGACGTGGAGGTGACCAGGCCCGGCGTTGGCGCGCTCAACGACCAGCAGCAGCAAAACCAGGGACCGCTGGGTGGGCTTATCGGCCCGATCTTCGGGCGAGGCGACGAGATCCGGACCGTCGGCCAAGAGACGATGGCCCCGGCCCCCGGGCTGTCCGGTGACGATCTCGTCGAGGCGACCGAGCCCGGCGAGGAGAGCAACATCCAGTTCGACACCGGAATCACCGACGACCTGACCCGCGGCGGGATCCTCTCGGAACGGCCGGGGACGAATGAAGGGCTGCTTCCGGGTTCGGTCCAGGTCGGGAGTGGACGCAGCCCGGTCGGGCTTACAGACGACGGGCTGGCACAGTCGGAGCGCGAGCAATTGCAGAACGTCTCTCGTATCAACCTCTCCGAACAGGGCTTCCGGACGACCGCGCAGAACATCAGCGATTACCGCGATACGTTCGAGGACAACGATCCCGTGACCGTCGCCGGCAGCGAACTCCCCGAAAACGTGCTGCAGGGGCTCGCCGGCGCCGGCGTCGAGGCGGCGGCGGGCGTCGCGCAGGCGCCGGCCTTCGCCGATACCGCTGTCGAGATGGCGACGCAGGCACCCGGCGAGGTGCGCGAAGAGGGCGCCGTCGACGTAGCCCAGGCCGTCGGCCGGCTCGGGCTCGTCACTGGCCAAGAGACGGTCCGGAGTATCCGCGAGAACCCCGTTGAGAGCGGGGCGGCGGTGGCCGGCGCCGCTGCAATCAGCGCCGGGACCGGCACCGCGTTGGGGCGTGGCGGCCGTATCGTTCGCGACCGGGTTCGGACGGTCGGCGGACCGCGGCTCGACCTCGAAGACGTGACCCAGGAAGCCGTCGCGCGCTACCAGCGGACTGGCGGCACCGAGGGCGAGCGGTTCCCGGGCGCCGAGGACCCCGACCTGTACCAGACCGACCCCGCCGAGGCGGTCCGCCAGCAGGCCGACCAACCCGAGGCCGTGCAAGACCTCTTCGACGACGACGGGACGATCCTCACCAAGGCGCTCGGCGTCGAACCCGAAGGTCCCGGCCGTGGCCGCGCCGCACAGGGTTTTCAGTCCGGGCCCGGGGAAAGTCTCGAAGAGTTCGATTACGAGACGCCGGGGAGTTTCGTCGGCCCCGACCTGTCGCCCAACTTCCTCGACGTCGAGGGGCGAAGCGCCGGCTTCAGCTTGCGCCCCGGGCTGCCGGACCTGGGGAGCCAGCCGACGGGGCTGCTCGTCCGCACGGATGTGGAGAACCCCGACGCCGACACGCTCGACGACTTCAATCAGGAGATGATCGACCGCGGTGGCGATACGACCGCCGTCACCAAGCCGGCGGACGAAGTGAACCCGGGCGAGGTTGAGGCGATCGTCCCGCCCGGCGCCGAGTTCCGCGACGTGGGTGGCGGCCCGCTCCGGAACCTCGCCCGCCGGCTGGGGGTCGGGTCGGACGCGTACACCGTGGTCCAAGGCCGGCGCGTCCCGCTCCGCGGTGTCGTCCCCGACGATGTGGACGCGGACACGCCGCCGCGGCGGTTCGGCTTCGACGACCGCGCGCAGGCCGATATCCCCGACGGCCCCGACACCCGACCCGCGTTCACCGGGACGATCGACGAGCTGGCCGGGAGCCGCAGGCCAGGGACCGACCGGCCGGCCCCGATCGTGCCCGCCGACGGTGGGGGTGACGCGCCGAGCGAGGCGACGCGCGACGTGAGCGAGCCGTCCGCGCCGAGTGGCGGCGTGAGCGGCGGCGTCAGCCCTGTCGGCGGGGTGACGAGCCCCACCAGCCCGGTCGGCGGGTCCGACGGGTTCACGCCCGGTAGCAGCGGCGGTGGCGGGGTGTCTGAGGGCGGCCCGAGCGGCCCGCCGTCCGACCCGAGCGGTGGGTCGGGCGTTCCCGGTAGCGGCGGCAGTGTGATCCCGAGTGATCCCGGCGGTAGTGTGATCCCGAGCGACCCCGGCGAGCCCGGACCGCCTGGCGACCCCAGCCAGCCGAGCGACCCCGGGCCACCGTCCGACCCGATCACGCCGACCTACGGATCCAGCACGCCGCCGTCCGAGCCCGGGACGCCGCCGGGCGGGCCGACCACGCCGCCCGGCGGGCCGATCATCCCGCCGGATACGCCGGATAGGCCGCGACGGCCCGACCTGGATCTCGACCTCGACGCCGGCGACCGCGGGCGGCGCGACGACAGCGAGGGGTACAAAGAGCGGTTCACAATCGATTTCCTGAATCCGTTCACCGGCGAGCGCATCGACACCAGCGCAGAGCTGGGGTGGGACACCCGCGACGACTCAGATGGCGGGCTGTTCGGGTCGGGAGGGTTGTTCTAAATGCTCCGCGCGTACCTCCGCTGGGTGGTCAACGTGGTGGCGATGATATGCGCCGCGTTGGTGGTCTTTTTCGCGGCGCAGGGACAGTTCGGCCAGGCGCTCGGCAGCCTGCTGGTCCCGCTGGTCGTGTTCGGGCGCCAGGTGTGGCGCGGCTACCGCGCGGAGGGGGAGGTGGCCACATGAGTCTCGCGCTCCCCGTCGACGGGACGGTTGACCGCGTTCGGCGGCTGCGGCGTGACCCGCCCGTCAAGTATGACCGGACCGCCTGGGGCGTCGACGAGATCGACGGCGAAATGGTGTTAGTCGAGACGGCGGTCATTGACTGTCCGGACCCGGAGTGTGACGGGAGAGCGTTTTGGGCGGACGGCGTGGCCGCGTGCGGGAGCTGCGAAACGCGGCAGCGACTGATTGGGTGAAACAATGGAGCTGCCAGATCACCTCTCCCGGGAGGACGTGGAACAGTACGCGCGAGAGGCCGAGACGCTGTTTGACTTCTGTCGAGCGGCGCGGGTCAGCCGCGACCGCGCGCGGCGGATACTCAATGCGTTCGAGTTGAAGGACGAGGTGGAGATCGCCGGCCGCCTCAGATCCTGAAATGCATGGCACTTTGTCGGCTCTGACCCCCGGGGTCAGCGTCGCGAAACCACCGCTCCAGACATCGACGCACGCGATATTGCGTGCATAGCACGCCACGTTACGTGTAATACTCAGTAATTTGAAGTATCCAGCAAGTAGATGGGTAGTACGCGCGGCGGGGTGCAAAGGACACCCAACCGCGTGCGACCACAGGGGTTCGACCATGACCGCCACTGACACCAAGCGACCGACCGACGAATCGGATACCGACCACAGCGACGACACCGAGTTTGAGTTTACGACGGAGCACGCTATCGCGTTCCTCGACGACGACAACCCCGCCGACCAGTACAGAGATAGTAAGTCGGCAGAGCTGAGCGTCGATGTGAGCGGTGGAGAGACTGAAATCACGCTCACCGCAGAGTTTGACGAGCCGGAGCGCCTGCGGGAAGCCGATATCTACAGCGTGCAGATCGTTCCGAAGGTGATCCCCGATGAGTGAAGCCGCACACGGCGCGGAGCGCGTCACTGACCCAGAACAGTTTAATCTCAACGCCGATCCGAAGTGGACAGTCTTCGGCCAGGGGATCGGCGACCTACGGGCTGGCGTGGCCGAGGCGATGATCCGCGATGCGCCCGCCGCGATCGAGATGTTCGAGACTCAGCCCGGCGAGGTGACTTTTTGCGCCGAGGTATCCAACGGCGACGAGACGATCTCGACGACGGTCTCCCTCCCGCCGGAGCAGGCCGAGACGTTCGCTCGGGACCTGCTCGAATGCGCAGCAGGCGCCAAACAGCCGGAAGGTGAGACCGATGAGTGAAGCCGACCACGGCGCGGAGCGCATCGCCGGGTCGACACACTCCGCGCTCGCCGACCTGCAGCTCGGCGCCGAGGCGGGCGAGGCGTCGGTCGAGGTGGAGGGGTATCACCTCGACGACGAGGACCCGCACGTTGAGATGCGGATCTCACTCGGGAGTGTGACGCAGCGCGTGATCCTCTCCGTCGACGAGGCGGGCGCGGTCGGCGAGGACCTGACCGCAACCGCCGACGAGCTGGAAGAGATGGGTAGCGGGGAGTAAGTCGTAGCCCGCGCATTGGCCTACCGCCCGGGTTACCCGTGTGTGGGTGGGTGTGTGGTGTCCCACTGCTGGGGCGATTGTATTCGTCGCGCGGATCCGGGCGATCTCGTCGAGGCGCGGCCGCTCGTCACTGCCGCGAGCGGGTGGCGCGCACGGTGAGCTACCAGCCAATCGGCAGAATCTGAGGCATTACGCGCGTTAGAGTATATGCTTTGGTCACACTCACGAACTGAGTGGATAAATCCCGCTCACGTCTTGCGATTAGAGAAATGGGCTTTGTGAGTACCCGCCTCGCGTCTTGCGATTAGGTTACTCACAATGCTTCGTTCTTTATTTTCGATACTGTGCTTCGGTCAATATCATACACGTCCGCGATTTCCGTCTGTGTCGCGCCGGTAGATTCGGCCATGTGCTTGATGTGCTCCTTGTCGTTATCGGTGAGTGTGTTATCCGTCTCGTCGTCTTGCTCTTCGCCCTCTAACTTGTCAGCGTCAAAGTAGCCACTTTCGAGGAGTTCATCCTTCTGCTCGTCGAGATAGTTGTAGACCGGCGAACCGTTCTCATCCATGTTGGGGAAGCGGATACGATCCACGTCGTCGTACCCACGCGTCTGAATGTTGCCGTCATTGAACGTCGCACCGACCTTGTAGGGGCGGAAGTATCCGATAGGCTCCCGCAGGCACCACAGCCGGTAATCAGCCTGTTTGCGGAGGCTCTTGTCGGCCTTCGACCAGTGGGGAAGCGTCACGATCGTCACGATTCGCTTCTTTCGCATGAGCTGCCACGCGTTGCTTAGGTCAACGTTCTGGCCGGACATGGCTCGGCGAGCTTGCCCAGCTCCGGCGCCGCCCAGCTCGTCGAGGATGATCACAGACGGTTGCTCAGCGCCGGGGTGCTCCCGCCAGCGGTCGAGGTACGCCGCACCCGAGAGTGTGAGATCGTCTTGGTCGATCTGGTAGCCGAACGCACGACAGAGTAACAGCGCGAGATACACGGAGAGGCCGGTCTTCCCCACGCCGGTGCTGGCGTCTTCGGAGTCGATGATGATCCGCGCACCACCCTGTCGTGGGCCGACGATCCCATGCATCAAATCGTGCCAAAACTCGGTGTCGGTGAGATGCATTTTTAGAACGAATCCACCTCATCAATATCCGAATAGTCGGCTTCGGTCTCCTGAGACCCACCGACCGACAGCCCCACATTCGCCTCCTGAAGGAACTCGTCGGCCACGCGGACGGCGTTGATGAGCGCCATTCGCGGCATATGCTCTTCGGCACTCACGGTTTGCCACTGTGGCGGGTCGTGTTTTTTCTCGTACCCTCGGATCCAGTTGATGTGTACCTTCCACGTCTCACTATACCCCTCGCGCTCGATCACCTCTTTCAGTCCCTCAATCCGCTTTGTCTCCGGCTCTATCGGGTCGGAAAGCAGCCGGAACCCGCGGTCCTTGATCTGCTCGGCTTCGCCAGGCATTGACTGAAATTCAGGCGGCGGGGCAAGTGTCACCTTCCCCAGTGGGGCATTGAGATACGCATCCTCAGCGCCCTTGAGGCTGAAATCACGCAAAAGCGGCTCGATGGACATGAGATACGTCCGGACGGGCTCGTGGTACATCCGACACGCATACTCTTCGGGATACTCTTCGCGCGCCTTTCCGGGGAATACGCTCTCCGCAACCTCGTCGATCTTGGCTCGATTCTCCAAGATCGTCCGCTTGCGCTCCTTGTCGACGTACCCCTCTTGATCCTCAACTACCGCCGTCTTTGAAGAGTCCTCGGCTGCCATTATTTCAGCCCCATCCGGCCGAGCAGGCCGGAACCACCGCCACTGTCTTGCGACTCGTCGCGGACGACGCTCTCATTGACGGTCCGGGTGCTTTCCTCGATTACCTTCGCGCCTTCGGAGCGTGTAAGCGCGCGTTTCGCGTTGTCGACGAACGCCTCTGCTGTGGCCGAGTCCTCGTTATCCTGAGCTAAGCGATACTCGGCCATGTTGTCATACACCCACGCGCGGCGGTCGCCGGTGATCCCGTACGATGGGGGATATCGAGCCCCGTCCAAGAGCCGGATGTACTCGAAAACCCACTCCTCGCTCCGTATGTCCTCCTCGCTGAGGTTCGTGGTACTTGCGATCTGGGAGGTGAGCTGCCCAAGCACCGGATCGTCATCGCCAATCGGCAGGTCGTCGATCTCGGAGAGCTGCGAAAGTATCTCCGCCTTGTTTCGCTCTCCCTCGGTGCCACTGAGAGCCTGGCTGTGCATCCGGTGCATCCGCTCTTTTTCGCGCTCTTCTTTGGCTTCCTCTCGTCGTCTGTCGTCACTGTCCCCGAACATCATTCATCCACCTCGATTGCTTCCTTCATCCAGAATATCTTTTCAGACGCTTCGCCCACTTTATCGCCGGGGAGCGGGACATAGATCGTCCCCGTGTCTCCATCCCTCAAGGCGGGATAGGCGCCGTTTTCCCACCAGAAATCATGGATATCTTCAGTTGTATATTCGCCAGGTTCGCATAATGTTCCGGGTACTGTCGTACCTTCATCTGCCACTCGGCGTTCACCCATAAATAGGATGGTAACTTTTTCTTCAAGCGTGTAACCTATTGCTTGTACCGACGGATCCGTTACTTCTGGTGGGACTTCGATCTCGTCAGTCATGGCTATCACTCCCCGAACCCCCCGTCTCCTCCCCCAGGTAGTCGGCACAGATGCGTGCCAACACCCGGCCTTCGCGAGGGCTGCCGCGCATTTCTTGTCGCGCCTTTCGCTCGGCCCGCTTCCAGAGTTTCATTTCCCGCTTGTCACGGTACAACGGGACCATTTTCCGCTCCATATACGCAACTCTTACATCGCTGTTAACATAAAACGGAAAGGCCAGGCAAACGGCGACTATCGGTCAGAAAACTCCTCTACGATAGTATCCTCTACTTTTTCCTTTTCAGGGAATACGATCTCAATCAACCGCCGCATCTGTTCGTCAGAGAATCCTTCTATATCCTCACCACTGTCAGTCAGTCCTTGCACGACCGACTTGGCAACAAAATTCCGTAACTGAGACTGGTTCTTTTCCATTTCGTTTAGCAGTTCGTCCGGCGTTTCCCCATCCAGATCTACTAAATCATCAGAACCATAGGCTTTAGACTGAGCTATCGAGCTTTTCACGCCCGATAGGACCTTCTCATCTTTCCGCTGGTAGATCGTGTTTATAGTTCTCTCTTTTGTCAAATCCCACCCATCGAACAGATCGGCATCCGACTCAAATACCCGAGCCCAATCCTCTTGCGCGCCGTTTAGACTCTGCCGGATCCGTCGAGTAATGTTTGGGTTCTTTTCACGCATCTTCTTGCGTTCCTCTTCGCTCGCGGCTAGATACTCGCGTTGGCTATCCGTCAGGAAACCCGGATTCCCTTGGACCATACTAACTATATCCAGTTACCTACTATAAAAAACATTCCCACTAACACACCTCAGTTAGTTCTCATGTTAACAAGCAATCGGCGGGCGAAGGCTGTGATAGGCAAAACACAGACGCACCGCTTGTCGGTGTGAACGGCATGGGTCCGCTGGGGACGGACCACAGAACGCCCAAGCAAGTACGAATACGGGTTCTGTGGTCTTCAATCCCCACGGCCAGGCGTGCCGGTGTCTGTCTGCCTGTCCGACCCATGAGCATGAAAAACGACTCTCACGACACGTCGGCCAACCCTACCAAAGATTCCCCGACGTGCCGTGGTCGGGACGCTCGCAAGAGCGCCCAGGACGACACTCGCGACGCAACGGCAAATAATCCGCCGAATCACCAAACTCCGACCCACTCAAAGGCGAGGTTCTTGTGGGAGTGCGACCCGCGCACGCCGCTCGACGAGCTGGGTGAGCTTTGGCAGCGGTGGGAGGATAGCAGCGAACAGGCCGATCTCGGGGAGTGGGGTGAGAGTCGATGAGCGGGACGAACTACAAATGCACTGGCGGTGACTGTGGTGGCCGGCTCAAAAGCACAGAGAACCCACAGGTGTACGAGTGCGTCAAGTGCGGACGGCAGATCCGCGAGTCCGTTGCGGAGCGCCGGGAAGCCTTCGAGCGTGTGGCCGACCGCGACGGCGCGCTTGCCGAGATCGCACGCGCGGCCCTGGAGGGTTCGTGAAATGAGCAGTGGCGCACCGCCGGAGCAGGATCGGCAGGAGTGTGACAAGTGCGACCGCGTACTGTCGCGGCGGACCGCCGAGAGTCTGGCCGACGCCCGCGGCTGTCCGTTCTGTCGGGAGGACGAATGAACCCACTCATCTCCCATACGGGGGACCCCCCCACCCAGTGCGATCTCAGTCGCTCTATTATATACCCTCCCGAACCAACCCCACATGAGTTAGCCGAAAACCGGTGTCGAAGTGTCGCGAATTTGAGCCTACGGAACAGCACCGCCCTCTCCCCCTGTCCCGGCGCGGTTAGACCGGCTCGCTTCGCGGGGGATGGGGGGGACCCCCGTATGGAGAATAGAGGTGGTTCGGCGTGACCGGCGCCGACGCTTCGCCGTTCGAGCGGGCAACGACCGCGCTCGAAGAGTGTCTTACCCAGCTCGAAGCCGCTCAAGAGGCTTCCGTTGCGGTACAGATGAAAAAAGAGCAAGAGGCCGTCGAGGACTTGGCCGACACGCTCGCAGAATGTTTCGCGGACGGCCTGGATACGCCACAAGGACGCTTCGCCAAAGCCGTGTCGGAGGTTTCGCGCCTCAACAAGACCGAAGCCAAGAGTCTGATAGCACGGAAAGTGCAGGAAGTCGAAGCCGACGACGGCCAGCCGCTCAATCTGTGGGTGGCCGACAACATCGAAGAGGTGCGCGTTATCCGAACGACGGACCACATCCAGGACACGCGTTACGTGTGGGACTTTGGGGGCGTGACTGTCGAAACGGCTTCTGGGGACGGGCGCCGGGGACACTTCGGCTGGCCGAATTTTCGCGATCTCGTCTATGAGTCCGGCGGACCGTATCTCGACGATCCGCAGCCGGACTATCGCGATCCGGACGAGTGGCGCGAGTTCATCGTCGGCCAAGAAGAGGCTCACGGGGTTGAGAAGGTGTCGACAGGGCCACGGACGAACGGGGTCGAGTACCTCAAGAAGCGGGTTCGGAACGCCGACGGCTTCGGAGATTTGGAGGACGCGGCGGATATGCAAGGCGTTTTCGTCGAAGTCAACAACGACCCACCGGAAGGCGTTGAGCCGGTCGACACGGACGCGCCCGAGCAGGAATGCCCCGAGTGGCGCGTCGACATGGTAATGCTCCCGAACGATTGGGCCAAGGACGCCGCCGAAGAATACGACGTGTCCGTTCGGGCGCTGCAGAACGAATTAGACGCTCGCGGATTCACGGTTGAAGGGCAAACCAGCGTATCAAGTCAGGAATACGTTGGTGGTCGATATGATACGTTCTGGACCCTGACGGGCGACTTCGCGGCACCAGCCGCCTATCAACCGGAAGCGACCAAGCCGGAAGGCCAGGGCGCAGGGAGCATGGCCGAGCGGGACGAAGACGAAGCTGCCGACGGCCGCGACGTGGGCGCTATCGGGGGTGGTGACGCATGAGCGACGAGAACGGCACTCTGGCACTCGAAGATATAGAGATCGCTGGGATTGACGACTACCCGGCCGACGAGTCGGTGAAACTGTTCGGACCGCCGGGGACCGGGAAAACGACGAACGCGGCGGCTCGCGTCGCGAAGCTACTCCGCGATCACGACTACTCGATCAATGATGTGGTGTGGATCACCTACCGGAAGTCGCTCGCGATGGATACGCTACGGCGGCTTTCCGCGTGGGGCGTCGTCGACGACGAAGAGCTGTCGGAACCGAACCGTGGCGCGACGAAGTACATCGGGACGGCTCACGCGGTCGCGTCGAGAGTGGTGGGCGGGACGCCGGACCCGGCAGAATACGGGGACAAGAAGGCGTTTTGCGCCGGCCGGAACCTGAAATATGACAAGTCGACGCCGTGGGACAACCCGCCAGGCCAGCTCCTCTTTCGCGTGTTCAACTACGCGAATAAGAATCTACTCGACCCCACCGACGAGAGTGACCTGCGAAAAATTCCGGCGATTCAGGATCTGCGAGAAAAATACCGCGGGTCGATCCCTCGGGCATATCGGGATTGGGAGGATTACAAGGACAGCAACAACATAATCGACTTTTGGGAGATGCTGGCGGCCCCGCTCGAAGAGGGGGTTACGCCCGGGAAGTCGATCTTGGTCATCGACGAGTATCACGACGCTTACCCGCTCATGGCAAAGCTGGCCGAAGAGTGGGCCGAGAACACGGAGATCGTGATAGCAGCGGGCGACCCGCACCAGGTGGTCAACACCTACGACGGAGCCGACCCGGAGTTTTACCAACGACTCGACTACCCCGAAATACTGCTACCGAAGAGTTACCGCGTCCCCTTCGAGCACTGGGAGCCGGCCACACGGCTACTCTCGAATGCTCACGAGCCGCCGGAAGTCGAACGCGATAGTCGGGGCGTGTTCCAGGTTCAACGCTCACCTACGTTCTCCCACGACCGCGACGGCTGGCGTGTCCCGAACCCGTCGGACGAATACGGTCCCGCCGATATTGTCGAGAGCTACGGCGACGACACGATGTTACTCACCCGGACCACACACCAGTTAGACGGCGTGGCACGTGCGCTCGAAGAGGCGGGGACACTCTTCGAGGTGCCCACGTCGTCGGACGTGACCGGCTGGGGAGCGCCGGCTAACGACAGTATGAGCGACCGCGTGGCTATCTACAACGCACTGCAGAAAATCAAGCGACTCGAACCCGCGATGTTCAAGGATAGCGCCGGGTCAGGACTCGGCCAGTACAGCGACGGTGAGAGCGGCGTCGACCCGTCGCGTGTCGTCCTTGAACCGACGGAAGCTGCCACACTGCTCGACCGAGCGAACGCGAAGTATCTCACCGAAAAGCGGTCGAAGATAACGGAAACGGCTTCGAGCTGGGTCGACGCCGAAGAGTCGGTTACGGCGAGTGACCTGACGGAATACGTCGAACCGGAGTTTTGGGGAACTTACACTCAAGCATCGCGGTCGTTGCACTACCTCAACAAGACCGGGCGGCTGGGGCGAGCGTTCTCAAATCGCGATTTCGGAGCGCTGGGGAACGCGCTCCGAGAGAACAATCACCCGGTCGGTGGAAGCCTCCCCACGAAAGTCTACACGATCCACGCGAGCAAAGGGAACGAAGCCGAGACTGTGGCCGTCTACGACGGCGTAACGAAACGGATCATGGAGAGCATGAACCGAGACGAAGCCGAACGCCGGAACGAATGGAGAACGTGGTACGTCGCCTTTACACGGGCCAGCGAGAATCTGATAGTCCTAAAGGACGGCTTCGAGTTTACGCGGCGGTTCCTGCCGAAGGGGCGAAAGCTCAAGGACGAAGCGCGCCGCGGCGTTGCGCTGGCCGACGGGAGCGCGGAACAATGAGCGAGAAACTTGACCCGCGGATTCGAGCGTCGCGGTATCTCGACGCGAACGACGACGTAGACGTTCCGGAGTTGGCCGGAGCGTTGGGCGTCGCACCGGTCACGGCTCGCGAGATACTCGACGATCTCGACACGGGCGCCGACGACGGGACGCCGACGGTCGAACCCGACGGCTATCATATCCCCGAACCCCTCAAAGACTACGACGTATGGGTAGTGTGGTGCCCGGATCTGGGGAAAACGGCCCGTGCCCCTTGGCAAAACGGTCATATGTACCCAGCAGAATGGGCTGAAGATGGAAACAAGGACCCGCGGCGCAGCTACGACAAGGCAGCGTCGGTCGCGTCGCTCCCGGTTGGCGAGATCGCGGATACGTGGCCGTTCCCCGACGAGACGCCGGACACGGTGAAACCGGCGGTCCTGATTCCGCCGGCGTCCGTCGAGAACGACCTACTCTTCGTCGACTTCGACGACGTTCGTGACCCGGAGACGGGCGAAGTCCCGGCGGAAGTGTGGGAGATAATTGACGATTTAGGCGGCTACGCGGAAGTATCGTCGAGCGGCGAGGGGTTACACGTATGGGTTCGCGGTGAGCTTCCTGGCGACTACGGGAAGTTTATCGAACCACTCGACGCCGTGGGACAGATTGAGATGTACGACCGCGGGCGCATGACCGGCGGGACGTGGCGACACGTCCAAGGGACCCCGAAAGATGAGATACCAGAGGCTCAAGGCGTCGTCGACGAGCTGGTAGCCAGGTACGAAACCGAAGAGTGTCCCGAGTGTGAAACCGCCGTCCGTTCCCGAGAGATCGACGCCGACACCCCCGAGTGTCCCGAGTGTGGCTCGTCGCTCGAAGAGGACACGGGCGGGGACGTGAGCGACGACTACGGCGGCAGTGGGGGCGCCGGCGTCGGTGACGGTCGCGAGAACGACAAGAACCCGTATTACCAGATAGAGCTAACCGACGTAGCCGATACTGGACCATTCAAATCCCACCGTGAGGACACGTCGAACCCGTCCCCAAGTGACTGGCAGGGTCCACACCCAAAACACGGCGGAACATCACGGAAGGATGAAGAGAGCACCAACTTCAATGTCGACGACTCAGACGGCGAGTGGCATTGTTTCGCTCACGGTTCTGGCGGTGGGGCGCTGTCTCTGATAGCAGTCTTAGAGGGTATCGTATCGTGTCGGAACGCCGACCGCGTTCACTCGAAGCGGGAGACGCTACTAAAAGCGTGTCTGGCGGCCCGGGACCACTATGCCGCCGATCTCGAAGGCGAAACGCCGCCGTATGAGGCTCTGGTAGCTGTCGCGGAATGGGCCGACCTGCGAATTTCGAACCCCGAAGAGGGGATACTTGGCGAAACAGCTCACAGATACGCGCGAGAGATATTCAAGGAATTGAGTTACGAAGAGGTGTAATCGCGATTCTTTCCTGCCGCCGGGGTATCTTCTTTGTCGCTAAACAGTCCCGCAATTATATCTAAGCCTCTAGCAATTTCCTGGGTATGTCAGATCGACCGAAGCGGTTTCAGTGGCTCGCGATCGTCGGATTCGGACTCTTCGCCACTTTCCAAACTGGCGGCGGGACAGCAGGCGAGCTGATTGCAGGCTTTCTGGGTGGGGCGTTCGTGGCGTCTGTGGTCGTGATCCTCTACAACAGCAAGCAGGGGGAGGATGAACAGCCGGCAGAAGCACAGTCATAACTCCGGCTCTCTGTCGGCAGTGGCGGACTAGCGGGTAGTTTTTTCCCATCACTACGGCTAGGTAGCGGTATCAACATGAGCTACCGCGACACGTGGTATTCTTCGCAAGAAGTGAGAAGATACTGGCAGTACGTCTGGGACGCCGAAGGGGTCTACGAGGTGTCCGACGACGCGGCGGACCCGACGTACGTCCTCGGGATGTTCCCCTACACCTCCGGGACGCTCCACATGGGTCACGTGCGCAACTACGCGATCACCGACGCGTACGCCCGCTACCGCTCGCTGCGGGGCGACGAGGTGCTCCAGCCGATGGGGTGGGACGCCTTCGGCCTCCCCGCCGAGAACGCCGCCTACGAGCGGGGCACGGACCCCGAGTCGTGGACCCGCTCCTGTATCGAGCAGATGCGCGAGGAGCTGGAGACGATGGGCTTCGGCTACGACTGGTCGCGGGAGGTCACCACCTGCGACCCCGAGTACTACCGCTGGAACCAGTACCTCTTCAAGCGCTTCTACGAGGAGGACCTCGTCGAGTACACCGGCGCCCGCGTCAACTGGTGTCCGGACTGCGAGACGGTGCTCGCCGACGCCCAGGTCGAACGGCCGGACGACGCCGAGGCCGAATCGAGCGCAGTCGACCACGCCCACGCTGCGGGGGTCTGCTGGCGCTGCGAGACGCCGGTCGAACGGCGGGAACTCGACCAGTGGTTCTTCACGATCACCGACTACGCCGAGGAACTCGACGCGGGGCTCGACGACCTCGACGGGTGGCCCGACAGCGTCCGTGACATCCAGCGCAACTGGATCGGCCGCCAGGAGGGCGCACACGTCACCTTCGACGTGACCGACGAGGGCGGTGACACGGAGACGGCGGTGGACGTGTTCACCACTCGCCTCGACACGGTCTACGGTGCAACGTTCGTCGCGCTCTCGCCGGGCCACGACCTCGCGCGTGCGGTCGCGGAGACCGACGACGAGGTGGCTGAGTACGTCGAGGACGTGACCAGCGCGGGCGCCGACGCCGGCGGGACCTCCGGCGTCGAGACGGACCTGACGGCCACGCACCCAATTACTGGCGAGAAGTTGCCGGTCTACGTCGCGGCCTACGTCCTCGACGACGTGGGGACCGGCGCCGTGATGGGCGTGCCCGCGCACAACGAGCGCGACCACGCGTTCGCGGACGCCCATGGCGTCCCCGTCGAACAGGTCGTCGAACCCGTCGACGGCAGCGGGACGGGCCTGCCCGGGGCGCCCTACACCGACGACGGGATGCTCACGAACAGCGGCGAGTACGACGGCCTCGCCAGCTCCGCCGCACGCGAGCGACTACTCGGCGAATCGGGCGTCGAGTCGGCCGTCGAGTACCGCCTGCGCGACTGGCTCATCTCGCGCCAGCGCTACTGGGGCACCCCGATCCCGATGATCCACTGCGACGACTGCGGCCGCGTCCCCGTCCCCGACGAGGACCTGCCCGTCGAACTCCCGCCGTACGTCCGCACCGCGGGCAACCCCCTCGAAGAGAGCGAGGAGTGGAAGTCCGTGGAGTGTCCGGAGTGCGGCGGCCCCGCCGAGCGCGAGACAGACACGATGGACACCTTCGTCGACTCCTCGTGGTACTTCCTCCGGTTCCTCTCGCCGGACCTGGACTCTGCGCCGTTCGACACCGACCGCGCAAGCGACTGGCTCCCGGTCGACGTGTACGTCGGCGGCGAGGAACACGCCATCCTGCACCTCCTCTACATCCGATTCTTCACCCGCGCGCTCGCGGACCTGGGCCTGCTCGACACGCGCGAGCCCGTCGAGCGGCTGATCAACCAGGGCACGGTGCTGTACGACGGCGAGAAGATGTCCTCCTCGAAGGGCAACGCCATCGCGCCCCACGAGTACGGCGCCGAGACGACTCGACTCTTTCTCCTCTCGGCCGCCCACCCGGCGCAGGACTTCGAGTGGACGGTCAAGAGCGTCGGCGACGTGTACGACTTCCAGCAGCGCCTCTACGCGATGGTCGCCGACCGCGACGACGTGGCGACCCGCGAGGAGTCGGCGCCCCAGGACGCCTACCTCGAACGCGAGATCGACCGGACGATAACGGCGGTCGCCGAGGAGTACGAGCGGTTCCGCTTCCACCGCGTCGTCAGCGAGATCCAGCGGTTCGCGCGCCTGCTCCGCCGCTACGCCGAGTACGGGCCCGTCGACGAGGCGACCTACGAGCGGGGGCTGGGCGCGCTGACGCGGTTCGTCGCGCCGATGGCGCCGTACCTCGGCGAGGAGATGTGGAACCTGCTCGACACCGAGGGGATGGTCGTCGAGGCCGAGTGGCCCGCGGTGGCCGAGGAGATCGAGGACTACGAACTGGAGCGACGGCTGGTCGACCGGACGCTCGACGACGTGCGCGACATCACCGAGGTCGTCGACATCGACGACCCCGGGACCATCGAGATCGTCGTCGCCGAGGACTGGAAGTACCGCGCCTACGAGCACGTTCGGACGGCCGATCCCGGTGACGCCGTCGTCGGGTCGGCGCTGGACGACGACGCCGTCGGCGAGGCCGGCGACCGCGCCGCCGAGTACCTCGGGGAACTGGCCGACCGCGCCGGCGCGCTCGAACCGGTGCTCGACGCCGACCGCGAACTCGCCGTGCTGGAGGCGGCCGGCTGGCTGTTCGCCGACGAGTTCGGCGCGGAGATCGAGGTCCGTCGCGCGAGCCCCGACGACGACCTCGCCGGGAAGGCCGAGCCGGCCAAACCCGCGATCCACATCGACTGATGCGTCTCCGGGAAGGCGACCGACCGTGACCCCGTCCCGGCGGGCCGTCCTCGCGGGGTCGGCCGCCTCCGTGACCGCGCTGGCGGGACTCGGCGGGGCCACGAGGCGCCGCTCCCGTCGGCCGACGCCCGCGACGGTCCGCGGGGACGCCGATGCCTGGCTCGGGTTCGCCGGCGACGCGATGCTCGGCCGGAGCGTCGACGAGCGGTGGGCCGACAGCGAATCGGCGGGGTCACGGGCCGACCCCGCCGGCGTCTGGGGGTCGACGCTGCCCGCGCTCCGGGGGCTCGACGGCCTCGTCCTGAACCTCGAATGCGCGCTCTCGACCCGCGGCGAGCGGACGCCCAACCGAGGCTACTACTTCCGGGCCGACCCTTCGTGGGCGGTCCCGGCGCTTTCGGCGGCCGGGGCTTCCTTCGCGTCGCTGGCGAACAACCACCTGCTGGACTTCGGGCCGACGGCGCTGGCCGACACAGTCGACCACCTCGACGACGCCGGGATCGCCGCCGCCGGCGCCGGCCGCGACCGCTCGGCGGCGTTCGAGCCGACCGTCGCGTCCGCGGGCGAGTTGGACGTGGGGGTGATCGCGCTGACAGACCAGTCCCGGTCCTACCGCGCCGGCCCCGACAGCGCGGGGACGGCGTGGCTCCGGCTCGACCCCGAGCGGCCGGAGACGCGGGAGCGGGTCGGGGCGATGCTGGAGAGCGTCTACGAACGCGACCCGGACCTCGTGGTGGCGTCGCTGCACTGGGGCCCCAACTGGGAGGTCCGGCCGTCGGCGACCCAGCGGCGGTTCGCCCGCTGGCTCGTCGACCGCGGGGTCGATGTGGTCCACGGCCACAGCGCCCACGTCCTCCAGGGGATCGAGGTCTACCAGGGCCGCCCGATCCTGTACGATCTGGGCGACTACGTGGACGACTACATCGTGAAAGAGGGTCTGCACAACGACCGGAGCGCCCGCGTGGAACTCGCCGTGGAGGACGGCCGGCTGGATCGGCTGCGCGTCGCGCCCGTCGAGATCGTCGACGAACAGGTCCGCCGAGCGAGCGGCGACGTGGCGGCGTGGGTCCGCGAGCGCGTCCGGACGCTCTCGGCCGAGTTCGGGACGACGGTCGAGCGCGACGGCCGGGGCGTCTCGATACCGCTCGTTGACGGGTAAGAGGGCGTGACCGTCGAACTGCGGTGGCGCGCGCTGGAGCGCGCTTTCATGCGCGCGACCGTAGCCGCGCGAGGGATGAGAAGCGCAACGAAGTGAGCATCGCAATCGGCTGGGGAGGTGTGTGGCCGTCTTGGGTGCTGTGCGGGGCGGTGCGGTCCTGGTGGACTGAAAGGGCGAGGCGCGCTCGCGTCCATTTTAGTCGCCTGAGCGGGCACTATCCGCGCGAGTGCGGGGCGGTGCGGTTGTCCGAGCGCGGATATCCCGGTCAGCGACCGCGAGCGGGCCGAGGGCTTTCATCGCCGGTTGTGCAGTGCGGTTGTGACGACCGCTAGCGAGCGGGCCGAGGGCTTTCATCGCCAGTTGTGCAGTGCGGTGGTGATGACTGCTAGCGAGCGGGCCGAGGGCTTTCATCGTCTGCTACCGAGAGCGGGAGCGACGACTACCGGCCAGCGGTTCCCGGACCACGAACACACGACCGATCGGAGATACCACCCGTTTAGTCAGAGGAGTCCGAACGGCCGCCATGCCAGAGATAGGAGTCGTCGGCGCGGGCGCGGCGGCCGCGGCCGCGACGTACGTGCTCGACGGGGCGGTCCCGTCGGCCGAGGTAACGGTGCTGGAGAAGTCCCGGGGCGTCTGCGGCCGGGCGGCCACCCGCCGCCGCGGCGACGTGACCTACGACTACGGCGCCAACTACGTCAAGAGCGACGACGACCGCGTCGTCGAACTCCTGACGGAGACGCTCGATTCGGATGGACTCGTCGACGTGACCGAACCGATCTATACCTTCGACGCCGACGGGCAGGTCTCGGAGGGTCGGGACGCCGACGAGCACAAGTGGAGCTACCGCCAGGGGCTCACTCAGATCGCCAAACGCCTGCTGGGCGAAACCGATGCGACGGTGGAGAACTCGACCAGAGCCGAGACGCTGGTCCGCGACGGCGACCGGTGGCGCGTCGTCGACACCGACGGCGACGAGTGGGGGCCGTTCGACGCCTTGCTCCTCAACCCGCCGGCCCCGCAGAGCGCAGAGCTGTTGCGCGACGCCGGGTGGGAGGGCGATGCACGGCGGAACCTCGCCGAGGCTGCCGAGGCGGTCCCCTACCGGACGATCTGGACGGCGGTCCTGGGCTACGAGTTCGAACTCGACCGGCCGTACTACGCGCTGGTCAACCCCGACCGGGACCACCAGATCGGCTGGATCGCCCGCGAGGAGTGCAAGGACGGTCACGTCCCCGACAGGGAGTCGGTGCTGGTGGTGCAGGCCAACCCCGAGTGGTCGGTCGAGCGCTACGACGACGACCCGGCGGAGAACGTGACCGACCTCGCCGAACTGACTGCGGACGTGCTAGACGACGAGCGGCTGGCCGACCCCGCGTGGACCGACCACCAGGGGTGGCGCTACGCGCTCCCCGACGAGGGCGTGCGGCAGGGTGCGGTCGAGGCGGTCGCCGAGGCGGACCTCTACCCGCTCGGCGACTGGGTTGCCGGCGAGGCGCGCCTGCACGCGGCGCTCCGGAACGGCCTGGAGACCGGCGAACGGCTCGCCTACTCGCTGTGAGCGGCGCCGGTAGCTGTGGTCGACGATTCCGGCCCCTCTTCGCTCAGGAGGCCGGCGCGGCCGCAGTCTCGCGTTCGGTGCCCGGGGACCACCAGAGGTAGACGGCGACGACGATAGCCGCCGCGACGACGAAGCCGGCGACCGACTCCAGTGCGCTGTGGGCGTTGACGAGCACCCGGGTCGGCACCATGACGACGGGGATCGCCACCAGCGGGAGGAACTTCCGGTCGAGCAGCGCGAGGTACAGCGTCGGCGCGACCGCGAAGATGACGTGGCCGGAGATGTCCCAGAACGGCGAGAGGACGGCGTAGGGCGGGACGACCGCGATCAGCGCCGCCATCCCGCCGGGGACCAGCCGCCCCCAGTCGTAGCGGCGCCACACGCCCCAGGTGATCGCCGCCCCGAGGACCACGCCCGTGGCGACCATCATGTCGAGTTGCCAGCTGCTGCCCGAGAACGCCTGCGATAGCGCGCCCCGCTGCAAGAGGAAGAACGCGAGCGTCGGGACGAACCCCAGCACGCCGGCGCCGACGAAGGCTCCCCAGCGCTTCCAGAGGACGGAGCGGTCCGCCGACTGGCCGGCCCACTCGTAGTGGATCAGTAGCAGGACGCCGAGTCCGATGACGGTGCTCGGGTGGAAGACGTACCCGTACAGGTCGACCGCCCGACCGAGCAACGACATGACGCGCGAAGTTAGCCGTCCGGCCGCATAACGCGCCTGCCGGCAGTCGCCGGGGGTCGCCGCCAGTAGTCGCGAGAGTCGCTGCCGGCGGTCGCCGGGGGTTGTCGACGCCGGAGGTTCAGGAGCGGAGCGACGACAGCCCGGGACGCGATTCGCCGCGCACGGCCGCGACGACGGCGGGCGGACCGATCAGGCCGGCCCCGAGTGCGACGGCGCAGGCGAAGACGACGGCCGGGGACGGCTCGACGACGACGGCGACGTAGCCCAGGCCGGCGAGGGCGGGGAGGACGCCCCCGACGAGCGCGAGGCGCCACAGCGGTCGCTCGACGGTCCCACTGTGTTCGACGGCCTCCCAGACGGCCGCCGCGCCGAGCGCCAGCCCGAGCAGGCCGACGGCGTCGTAGCTGAACTCGCTGACGAGGAGCGCGACGGCGGAGGCACCGGCGGCTAGCAGGAACCCCCGGCGCGGGTCCCGGCCGGTCAGCGCGAAGGCGGCGAGCAGGAAGGCGACGCCGAAGGCCACACCGGCGAGCACGTCCCGGACGAAGTGGACGCCGAGGACCACCCGCGAGAGCGCGACGAGGCCGACGAGGACGGCCGCCGCGGCGTAGCGGAGGCGGTCGGACCCGATGTCGAGGTCGACGGCGAGGGTACCGTAGGCGACGGTCGCACCCATCGCGTGGCCGCTCGGGAAGCTGTGGCCGCCGGTCGGGACAACGTTGACCGAGGCCGGCGGCCGCGGCGCGGCGAAGACGTACTTCAGCGCGGTCAGGGCCGCCATCCCGGCGACGACGACCCCGATGGCGTGGGCGCCGCGCTCGCGGTCGACGAACCAGTAGTCGACGGCGAACGCGACCAGGAAGACGCCGACGTTGCCGAGCCTGGTGATCCCGAGGAAGACCGGCACCAGCCACGACGGCACGGCCGCGCGGACCGCCTCGTCGAGCGCCTGGAGGACGATTCCGTCGGGCACCGTTCCCGGTACGACCCCGCCGCACTTGTGGTCGCGGCCGGATCTCGCCGGGTCGGCCCGCCGACCCGGTCCGACGAGCCCCCGGGTCGAAGGGGTCAGTCGGCGGCGTCGCCCGGTCCGGCCGGCCGGCGGTCGACGCGCCGATGTTCCTCGCGCTCGGGCGGGGCGAGGTGTCGCCGGTGCCACTCCCGGAGGAGCCCCTCCGACTCGTTGACCCAGGTCCCCTCGTCGGGGTCGACGTCGAGCGCGAGGTCGTACTCGCGCTCCTCGACGATGTCGGCGTCCCCGGCGCGGTCCTCCTCGCGGGGCTCCTCGGCGACGAGGTACCGTTCCTCGACGTGTACGTCGGCGCCGTCGGCCCTCTCGGCGGTGACGCCGAACTCGCGTTCGAGCACGTGGACCCGGTCGGTGTCGTCGGCGAAGGTGTGCGACCCGAAGAACGCGGCGTCCTCGTCGGCGTCGTCGACGAGGTTCCGTCGCTGGAACTCGGTCGCCTCGTGGTCGAAGCCGGGCGGCAGGTGGTGGCCGGCGGTCGGGTCGTCGGGGTCGTGGTCGGGCGTGTCCATATGCTCGCGGGCGAACGAGGAGAGCCAGCCCCAGTCGTGGTCCTCGCCGACGTCGACGAGGTGGTCGCCCAGGGTCTCCTCCTCGTCGAGTTCGCGCCGGTCGCCGTCCTCGTCGAGGACGACCCGGCCGCTCTCCCGGTCGAACCGGCCCTCGTGGACCGTGTCGTTCTCGGGTTCGTAGATGTACGCGCTGTCGGAGCCGCCGCCCGAGGGCGCCATACCGATCCACTCCACGTCGTCCATCCGCTCGGGCTCGCCCTCCTCGGTCGCCGGCGTCTCGCGCTCGTCGCTGACCTCGTAGGCGTCGTAGCGCCTGACCGGCCAGTTATCGAACCGCACGTCCGTCGCGCGCTCGGCCTCCGCGTCTCTGTCGGGGTCTGACATCGGTCCCTCCGATAGGGGAGCGACGGAAAAAGGAAACAGGCGCCTATCGGCGCCCCGGCACGGCGCCGGCGCGGTGTCGCGGAGTATCGCGGCCCTACTTGTCGCTCGCCGGCGGTCACGCCGCCGGCGACTCGTCGGTCGCGCTCGTGTCGGTCGCCTCGGCGACGGCGGCGTCGGCGTACCACAGCACGGAGAAGTCCTGCGGGCTCGGTAGCGCGCAGGCCATCCACCCGACGGCGGCGAAGCGGGCGACCCCCTCGCCGGCGAACGGGTCAGGGACGAACCCGAAGGGGACGAGCGCGAGCGGCGCGGCGAGCGCGAGCGGCATCACCGCCGAGCACCGCAGGACCCAGGCGGGCGTCTCCGCGGTCGCGCGCGGCCTGACCGCAGCCCAGCGCCCGCGCAGGCCCGCGCCGAGGACCCCGGTGTCGTCGCCGGGGAACCAGTCGATCCGGTAGGCCACGCCCGCGGCGCGCAGGACGGCCGCGTGGGCGAGTTCGTGCGCGACGAGTCCGAGACTGACGGCGAGAGCGAGCACGGCGACGGCCGCGGCGGTCTCGATAGGCGTCATCTACTCGGGGTACGTTGGTCGTACCGGACCGGTAATCGACTATCAATCTATCGGTCGCGGGGTGCGGTAGGGGTGGGCCGAGCGGACCACCGTCGGCGGGGGACCTATGGGGCTCTCGTCCCTACGGCGGAGTATGTCAGAGGATAGCGGTCCCGAGATCACGGCCGAGCCCCCGGAGAGCCCGTTCCACACGACCGGCACCGACCACATCACGCTCATCGGGAGCAACGAGGCGGACACGGTCGAGTTCTACCGCGACCTGCTCGGAATGGCGCTGGTGCTCCGACAGCCGAACCTCGACGACCCCGACTCGACGCACCTGTTTTTCGACACGGGGGACGGCCGCATCCTCACCTTCTTCGTGACCGAGGACCGCGAGTCGTCGTCGTCGCCGCTTCGCCACCAGATCGGGTCGGTCCACCACCTCTCCTTCAGCATCGACCCCGAGCGCTTCGCGGACGTGAAGCGCGCCCTGGAGGAGTTCGGCCACGGCTACAACGAGTTCGACCGGGGGATCTTCCACTCGCTGTATACCCGCGACCACAACGGACTTACCATCGAGCTCGCGACCGACAAGTACGACATCCCGGACGACCGCCGCGGCGAGGTGCTGGCGACCGTTCAGCGGATCCGCGTCGCCGACGGCGCCGAGTACGCCGAGGCCGAGCACCTGGAGCGGGCGCTGGAGGAACTCGGCATCGACAGCGACCCCGTCGAACTCCCGGACGCGCCGAGCGGCGCCGGCGTGGAGTGAATCGCGCCTGCGACGGCAAGTCCGCCCCTTTTGCGCGTCGGCGCCGAACGCGGCCCATGGCAAACGAGGAAGGCCACGACGACACGGAGGACTCGGAGGACCCGGAAGAGGGGCAGGAACAGTACGGCGGCGGCGAGGGGGACATCGACGCGGTCGAACAGACCGAACGGATGGACGAGGACGACGAAGGTGACGAGGAAAGCGACGAAGGGGCGCGAGCGGACGACGGGGAGAGCGACGGGAGCGAGTGACCGCTCACCGGGGGGCCGCCGGGCGGACGAGGATCGTCGCACCCGTTCCGGACGTAGTCCCGGTCGAACTCGCCCCCGCCGCGGGTCCGGTCGAACCTGTCCCCGACGCGGTCCCGGTGGCGTTCGACCGCTCGTAGTCGGTGTAGGTGACGAGGACGGTCACGTCCTCGCCGGTCCGGTCCGAGATCTGCCGGGCGAGTTCGTTCGGGAGCGACGGGTACGACTCGTCGGACATGCGGGTGAGACTCACCGAGACGGTCGTGGGGGTCTCGACGGGGCTGATCCCGGCGTACTGGACGGTGACGCCGCGGAGCGACAGCTGGCCGTATCCCTCGTCCGTGATCACGTCGGAGGTCGCCTGCGTGACGGCGTACTCGTAGCGGACGTGCTGGACTGAGCCGGCGAGGACGACCGCGACGACGGCGACGACCGCGACGACGGTCGCGGCGAACCGAGCCGTCTCGGCGGTCGACTCCAGGTCGAGGAGCGGCCCCTCGGCCTCCTCGGGGTGGTAGCCGAGGTAGCGAAGCATCAGGTAGCCGCCGACGTTGACGGCGACGATGGTCAGCCCGAGCAACACGAGCGCGCCGACGGCGACGCTCGCGGCGCCCCAGGCGACGCCGATCCCGACGACCGCGGCCGTCGGGACCAGGGCGGCGGCGACCATCACGCCGACGATGCTGACGTTGCCCTTGGTCGTCAGCCCGAACGCCCCGGCAGCGCCGGCGGCGAGGCCGACGACCACCGACAGCAGGCCCGGCGAGAGCCGCACCGCGAACAGGTCGACCGTCGTCACGTCGAGCGTCACCGAGACGATGGCGAGGTACCTGATCAGCAGGCTCGCTGCCACCGCGCCGAGGACGGCGACGCCGAGGCCGATCGCCTGCTGGCGGAGGCTGTCGGCGACCATCGCCCGGTCGTTGCGGACCGCGCCGATGCTCGCCGCGAGCATCGGGGCCACCAGGGGCGCCAGCACCATCGAGCCGACGAGGACGGCCGGCGAGCCGATGAGCAGTCCGGCGGTGGCAATGACGGTGCTCAGGAACATCAGCCACACGTACGACCGCGTGTTGGGTCGCATATCGCGCGCCTTCGAGCGGAGCGTCCGCGGGGCGATCCGGTTTGGCGTCTCCGCCCAGTGGGACTGCACCGCGTCGATGCCCTCGAAGCTCGCGAACTCCGCCTCGATGGAGACGGTGTAGGTGTCCCTGTCGTAGCCGGCCTCGTCGAGGTCGTCGAGGACGCTCTCGACAGCGTCGGCGGGGACGACGACCGAGACGAGTGCGTGGCCCTCCTTCGCCCCGTCGCCCTCGGCGACCGTGTACCCCAGGTCGTGCCCGTCGAGGACCGCCAGCACCGCCTCGCGGCGCTCGGCGGGCACCGACAGCTGCAGGAACCGCATAGCCGCCGTTGGGCCGGCCGCCGGAAAAGGTCGGAGCCGGCGCGTGCGGGCCGCTTGTCCCCGTACCCCGGCGCTCGGCCCGTGTCGTCCACCGGTGCTGTCCGGCGAACATCACGCGGTTCCGCGAAACCAACCACTAAGCGAGCGGCGGCCTAGCGGCCGGTATGGAGTACGTACGACTCGGGGAGACCGGCCTGCAGGTCTCGCCCATCTGTCTCGGGACGTGGCGCTTCGGGAAGGAACACGACGGCGTCGTCGAGACGGGCCGCGATGAGGCCCAGGAACTGCTCGACGCCTACGCCGACCGCGGGGGTAACTTCATCGACACCGCCAACGGCTACGGCGGTGGCGACTCCGAACGCTGGATCGGCGAGTGGTTAGAGGGCGAGGACCGCGAGGACTACGTGATCGCCTCGAAGTGCTTCTGGTCGACGGTCTCGCGGTTCCAGGAGAACCTCTCGAAGAAGAACGTCCGCGCGGAGGTCGAGGGCTCGCTCGACCGACTGGGGACGGACTATCTGGACATTCTCTATCTCCACCGGTTCGACGACGAGACGCCCATCGAGCACACGCTCCGGGCGGTCGACGACCTGGTTTCGGAGGGAAAGGTCCACTACGTCGGCATCTCGACCTGTGACGCCTGGAAGCTCGCGAAGGGGCTCTGGAAAGCCGACGTGAACAATTACGAGGCCTTCTCCGTCACCCAGCCCCTGTTCCACGCCGCCTACTACGAGGACGTGGCCGAGTACCTGGACGTGTGCGCCGACCAGAACCTCGCGGTCTGCCCGTACTCGCCGCTGGCCGGCGGGTTCCTGACGGGCAAGTACGAGCGCGTCGGCGACGGCACCTACGACCTCGACGCCGACGAGGGGACCCGCGCCGACCTGGACCCGATGTTCGAGGACTGGTACGTTTCCGAGCGCGGCTGGCACGTCCTCGACGCGGTACGCGAGGTGGCCGACGAGGTGGATGCCTCGCCCGCGCAGGTCGCGCTCCGCTGGCTGATGGACCAGCGGGAGTTCGACTGCGTGCCCATCGTCGGCGCTCGAACCGTGGAGCAACTGGACGAGAACGTGGGGGCTATCGACGTGTCCATCTCCGACGACCAGTTCGACCGCATCTTCGAGGCGCGGTACGACGATGACGGCGAACTGTACAAGACGAACGTCTAGAGGACGCCGTGTTCAGGCCGTCACTCGATTGAATCGATCACACCTTCTACCAACACGATGACGCCCTGAAGAGCGACTACGAGCCCGGCGAAAAGGGAAACGATCCAGACCGCGGCCCCGGCGAGGACGGCATCACCGCCGCTGGCGCCCCCTAGTCCCGTGATGATGCTACCGAGACTGGCGATCAGCACTCCCGCAGTGATACGCGCCGCTGCGCGGATACGGAGGCCGATTGATTCCCCTGCATCCATGACGAGAATCTGTCCGAGGAAAATGAAAATATTTCTGATTCTGTTGTTGGTGCTGTAGCCTGTACCGAACACCGATACGCCCTCCAGACCGCAGGCTTATCCGTCGGGCACTGTTCCGGTCGGTATGGCTATTTCAACGGGCGACACCGTGACCATCGAGTACACAGGACGACTGGACGACGGCAGCGTCTTCGACACGTCGCTGGAGTCCGTCGCGGAGGAGGAGGGGCTCACCGAGGACCAGCCCGACCGCGACTACCAGCCGCTCACCGTCGAGATCGGCTCGGGCCGCATCATCGAGGGGCTCGAAGACGGCCTGGTCGGCATGGAGGCCGGCGAGGAGGACACCGTCGAGATCGAGCCCGAACAGGCCTACGGCGAGTACACGGACGACCGCGTCGTCGAGTACGGCGCCGACGAGTTCGCGGAGATGCTCGGCGGCCGCGAAATCGAGGAGGGGCTGGAGATCCAGACCGAGGAGGGCCTCCCGGGCGAGGTCGTCGACGCCGACGACGAGACGGTCACCGTCGACTTCAACCACGAACTCGCCGGCGAGGCGCTGACCTTCGAGGTCGAAGTCGTCGCCGTCGAGTGAGCCCCGGACGCAGGCTCGCAGACACCGGGTAAAGGACCGCATTACCGGCGTTATACGGGAAATAACTACGGAACAGGGTATGGTATCGCGGGGCATGGCCGGGACGGACGACAGGGAACTCCGGGGGGGACCGCTCGGCACGTGTCCGAACTGCGACGTGATGATCCCGCCGGCGAACCTGCTGATCCGCTACGAGTCCGAGGGCGACTGGCCGAAGCTCTTCGCGGAGTGCCCCGACTGCGAGGACCCGGTGCATCCGGAGTGATCGCCGTGGGACTGTTCGCCTCGCTGGTCGCGCGTGACGACCCGGGCACCGTCGTCGCGGAGTGTCGGCGTTGCGGCACCACCGTCGAGGCCGACACCTCCGTCTGCGCGACCTGCGGCTCCGAGGACATCGTCCGGTACGACATCGAGTGAAGGATCCGGCGGGCCGCACCTCGCTACCCGGGGTTCGTCCCGCCTCTCAACCGTCGAACGCTTCGACGAACGACGCGGTCGAGTCGCGCCACGCCGCGATTATCTCGTCGTCGTTCTCGCTGTCGGCGTCGTCGATGGCGTCGCGGCGTTCGAGGTCGTCGATGGTCCGCTCGACCCCCTCGCGGAATGGGATCGTGTACTCGAAATCTAGATCCCGTTTCGCCTTGCTGTTGTCGAAGACCGTCGAGTACTGGAAGTGGTCGACCAGCGGGTCCGTCCGGTCGGGGACCGCCGCGACGAGCTTGTCGGTCGGGATGTACACCATCTCGGGTTCGGGCGCGTCCATGGCGTCGGCGACGTACTCGTGGTACTGATTCCAGGAGATGACCTCCTCGCTGGTGACGTGGTAGGCCTCCCCGTAGGCGGTCTCGTTGCCGATAGCCTCGACGAACGCGCCGGCCACGTCGTCGCGGTGACAGGGGCCCCACAGCGTCGCGCCGCCGCCGTGGACGATGACGGGCTCGCCCTTCCGCACGCGGTCGAGGTAGTAGGTGCCCCAGCCCATCGTGTGGATGACCGGGCCGCCCTCGCCGTAGGTGCTCCACGGCCGGATCACGGTCGTCGCGAAGGCGTCGCCGCCCGCCTCGAAGAAGACGTCCTCGCACTCGGCTTTGTCGGCGCCGTAGTCGCTGACCGGCGGGTGGCGCGCGGCCTCCTCCGTGGCGGGGTTGGCCTCCAGCGGTCGGTGGTACACGTCGACCGTCGAGCAGAAGACGAACTGCTCGACGCCGTCGAACGCCTCTACGGCGCTCTCGGCCTGGTCCGGCGAGAAACACACCATGTCGATAACGACCTCGGGGTCGACCGATTCGGCCACCTCGGCCAGCCGCTCGTCGTCGTTGCGGTCGCCGTGGACGTGGGCGACCGCGTCGGGCAGGTCCGCGTCGGTCTCGCCGCGGTGGAACGCGGTCACGTCGTGGCCCGCGTCGACCGCCTGGCGCGCGATGCCGGTGCTTATCAGCCCGGTGCCGCCGATGATGAGAACGTCCATGGGCCACCCATGGCGACTGCGCGGATAAAACGTCGCCTCGCGGAAGCCCGCGCCGCGAGGAACGGAGCGGGTCGAACCGGGTCGGTACCCGTTCGCCCACTCCCCATCGACCGCCGCGGGGCGACAGGTTTTCGGCCCGGGCGCTCGCTACCCGGTCGTATGAGCGACTCCGAGGAAGCGGGGGCCGACGGGGCGGGCGGGTCGGCCGCCGGACCGCCGCCCTCGCCGCCGGGGCTGCCCGTCGTCGGACACACCCATCGGTACGCCCGCGACCCGTTCGCGTTCGTCGACTGGGCGACCGACCGGGCAGGCGACTGCCTGTTCGCCCGCGTCCTCGGCGAGGGCGACCTCTGCGTGCTCGCCCACCCCGACCACATCGAGCGGGCGCTGGTGACCGACCGCGACGCCTTCGGCAAGGGCGAGGCGTTCTCGGTCGCGTTCGGGCAGAACCTCCTGTCGGTCGAGGGCGACCAGTGGGAGCGCCAACACGACGCCGTTCAGGAGTTCTTCTACCCGGGGAAGATCCGCGGCTACGCCGAGGAGATGGTCGAACTCGCCGCCCGCCGGACCGACCGCTGGGCCGACGGCGAGCGGATCTCGGTCCACGCGGAGATGCGGTCGCTCGCGCTGGAGAACCTCTTCGCGACCCTGTTCGACCGACGGCTCGCCGTCGACGGCGACGCGGACCTGCGGCGGGCCGCCTCGGCGCTCAATCTGTGGTTCGAACCAACCTCGTGGGTGCTCCCCGACTGGGTCCCGACGCCCGCCCGCCGGCGGTTCGCCCGGGCGCGCGAGACGCTCGACGCCGAGGCGCGGCGACTGCTCGCCGAGCGGGAAGCGGCGGTCGCGACCGACGGCGAGGCCGGTGAGGACCTGCTGTCGACGCTGGTCGCGCTCCGCGAGCGGGGCGACGCCGACCTCTCGGACGCGGACATCGTCGACCAGGTGACCGGGTTCATCTTCGCCGGCCACGACACGACCGCGCTCGCGATGACCTACGCGCTGCACCTGCTCGGCACCCATCCCGAAGTGCGCGAGCGACTCCACGCCGAACTCGACGACGTGCTCGGGGACGGCGCGGCGGATGCGGCGACCGATGGCGCTCGCCCCTCCTTCGCGGACCTCCCGGACCTCGAGGTCACCGAGCGGGTCCTCCTGGAGACGCTCCGGCTCTACCCGCCGATCCACACGATCCCGCGAGTGACCACCGAGGACGTGACCGTCGACGGCCACCGCGTCCCCGAGGGGACGACGACCCACCTCTCGGTCGTCTCGATCCACCGCGACGAGCGCTTCTACGACGACCCCGAGCGGTTCCGGCCGTCGCGCTGGCGCGACGCGAGCCCCCGGTCGAAGGGGTACGCGTTCGTTCCCTTCGGCGCGGGACCGCGCGACTGCATCGGCCGCCGGTTCGCCAGCCTCGAAGCGCGTCTCGTGCTCGCGACCGTCGCGAGCCGCTACCGACTCGAACCGCGGGCCGAACTCGAACTCGCCCCGCAGATGACGACCCAGCCCGACGGCGACGTGCCCGCCCGAGTCGTCGAGCGCTGAGGAGCCCGCCCTCCCCCGGCCATCGACCTCTCCGGACCCACTCCGATTCCGGTCCGTGTCTCCCGCGGCGGAACCCTTTTGCCGGTCTCACGCATCTACGCCCTCATGTCCAGCGACTACGATATCGGCGTCCAGAGCGTCGTCTTCCGGGACTTCTCGCTCGTCGACCTGCTCGCCGAACTCGACGAAACCGGAGTGACGCACCTCGAACTGTGGGGGCACCACCTCGCGCCGGACCACGACGACGGGGCGGTCGCCGCCGGACTCGACGCGCTCGACGCCGCGGACGTATCCGTCTGCGGTTACGGCGTCGTCGACCTCGAATCGCCCGGCGAGGCCCGCGAACACGCCGCGTTCGCAGACCGCCTCGGCGCGGAGTACCTCACCGTCAACTACCCGCCCGCGGCCGACCCGATAACCGAGGAACTGGTCGCGCTGGCCGACGAGTTCGGCCTCGACGTGGCCATCCACAACTACTCGTCGGTCCACCACGACGACCTCTCGCGGGTCTTCTCGACTATCGATGACGTTCGCGGCGTCCTCGACCGCTACGACCACGACCGCCTCGGGCTCTGCGCCGACACCGGCCACTTCCTCGTCGAGGACGTGCGCCCCGACGACGTGGTCCGCGACCTGGGCGACCGCATCGTCGCCTGCCACCTCAAGGACACCTCCGAGGCGGAGATCGAGGACGTGCCCGGCGCCGGACAGCTCGACGTGGCCTCGTTCGTCGGCCTGCTCGACGACCACGCCGACCTGGCCGCCCCGCTCGTGATCGAGTACGAACTCCCGCAGGACCGCGCGACGGACGCCCTCCGCGAGGCCGTCGCGACCGTCCAGCGCGCGCTCGACGACTGACCGGCGCGCGCTCGACGATTGACCGCCCCGTCGTTCGAGCGCCCGCGTCGGTTCGGCGGCCCGGCCCCCTCCTCTGTTCCCGACAATCCGCCCCTGGTCGCGGTTTGAACCGGATTAAATCGGGTTAATCGGCGCTAGCGGCGACCCCGGTTTAGGAGCCTGGCGCCCCGCCGATGGGGCATGACCGCATCGACTCGGGTTCCGGACGATCCGCCGATCGCTCGCGCCGCCGTCGGGGCCGACGAGGACGCGACCGACGCCCTGCTGAGAGCCGCCCGGCGCGCCCACCTGGACCTCGACGAGGTCGACTCGCTGCACGGGCGCATCGACGCCGGCGCGCTCGACGCGCTGGTCGCCCACCACCGACGCCGCGACACCGACGGGGAGTTCACCCTCGCCGTCGACCTGTGGGGCCACACCTTCGTCGTCCGACCCGACGCCGTCGAGGTGTACAACTGACGGACCGGCCGCGACGGCCGCCGCTCGCCACTGGCTCCCGGGCGCACCGAATCCCGGAGCGTAAGGTGTTTGCGACGGCCCCGCCTGGCTGGGTGTATGAGCCTCGACGATCTGCAGGACGACGTGCAGGGCGAGTACAGCGACCTCGACGAGGTCCTCTCGGTCGAGACCGACCGCGAGACGCGCAACGAACTCGCCATGCTGCTGGCCGCGCTCGACACCGACGACCCCGACGAGCTCGTCCGCCGCGGGGTCCATATGCTGTTCCGGAGCGCCGTCGAGACCGGCAACCTCGACTTCCACCTCCGCACCGAGTACGACGTGACCTACGACGAGTACCTCTCGGGGATGACCTTCGACGAGATGACCGGCGCCGACCAGTTCCCCCAGTCCGGCGACCCCGACGACCGCCGCTACCAGTTCTGAGACCATCTTTTTCCCGGCCGGGGTTCCTCGCGCGCCGGGGGCGCCGGCCGGGAAAAACATGGGTGAAAAAGGCCGGACGACTCAGTCGCTACGCTCCTTCGCGTCCGGTGAACCGCCTCGCTTCGCGCCGGATGATCAGTGAAGAGGATATAGTCAGCGAACACTCATTGGAGGGGCAAACGTCCCGTTGTGCATCCGATGTCCTTTTTCCGATTACAGACGAGGAATATCGCATGAACCGACGTGGGGTCCTCGCCGGGGGAATATCGGTCTGTGCCGCGGCTGTCGCAGGGTGTTCATCTCCTTTCGGTCAGAACCAATCTGCGGAATCCGAACCGAGATTGGAAGTGTTCGTGGCCAACGCCCTCGACGAGTCAGTTCGGGTTACCGTCACCGCCCTCCGGGGTTCGAGCGAGCTCTTCGGTCACTCCTACTCACTGGAACCGGGCAAGGGTGACGAATCGAAATCGTTCGTCGGAACACCGGCCAAGGTTCGTGTCTCAATACAGAATGGCCGGACGGTCACACGGGATTATTCGGTCCCGGTATCGTGTGAATCTCCGGAGGTCAACGTCACAATCGAACCCGACGAGATCTTGATAACGAACGGATGTGTCTCATCGTAGGACAGCAACCGCTACTGCATATGCACGGAAACGTATCGAACTCGCGAGTAGTACCGCTCACAACAGAAACGTCCCCAGAAATCCGACCGCCGTCGCGAGCGTGATGTACGGGCCGGCCTCCTCGTAGGCGTCGGGGTAGATCTCGCCGGCGAGGCTGGCGAGGATGGCGCCGGCGGCGAACGCGCGGACCGCGGCGATCCAGTAGTCCGGGAGCGGCGGGAGAAACCGGTAGCCGGCGACGACGGAGCCGCTGACGACGACGGCGGTGGCCACCCACACCGCCATCACCGTCCAGTCGTCGTGGCTCTCGGCCATGTTGGTGCCGGACATCATCGACTGGGAGCCGTTGGTGACCGCGAGGCCGAACAGAAGCGCCAGCGCGCCGTGGAAGTCGCCGACCAGCAGCGAACCCATGGCGGCGTTCTCCGGGATGCCGTCGGTCGTCACGCTCGCCCACAGTCCGACACCGTTCTCCTGGGTCTCGTCGTCGGCCCAGCGGTCGATGGCCACGTCCAGCGTCCCGAAGACGAGGATGCCGACGAGGAAGTAGCCGGAGGCCGGATACTCGCCGATGTTCCGGAAGGCCGGCCCGAACAGTTCGAAGGCGAGCGAGATGACGAGCGATCCGCCACCGACGGCCAGCAAGGCCGCCTGCCACCGGCGTTGCGGGCTGACCCAGACCCCGACGGCCGACCCGACCAGCAGCGACAGGGCCGACACGCCCGCGTAGAACCACGGGTTCGAGAGGAGACCGCTCGTTCCCGACTGGAGGACGGTCCCGGCGCCACTGGGGACGGCCGCGAGGCCACGACCGACCGGGTCGACGACGGGGAACACGGTTATCCGTCGGCCCGTCTCCGGATTTCTATTCGCGGATTACTCGGGGTAACCGCGAATTTCCGAATGCCGGCGGGTCAGGCCACGTCCTCAATGGCGGCGGTCAGCAGGTCGACGCCGAGGTCGATCTCCCGCTCGGTCACGTCCAGCGGCGGGAGCACGCGCAGGGTCTTGTGGCCGCAGCCGAGCGTCAACAGCCCGCGTTGCATCGCCGCGGCCTGCACGTCGTCCCGGCGTTCCTTCGTGTCGAACTCGACGGCGAGCATCAGGCCCTTCCCGCGGGCGTCGACGACGTTCTCCGGGTCGGCGTCGCGCATCGACTCTTTGAACTGCCGGCCGCGGACGACGGCGTTGTCCATCAGGTCGTAGTCGTCGATCACGTCGAGCGTGAGCGCACCCTGTAGCGCCGAGACGATGTCGCCGGCGCCCCACGTCGAGGAGAGCCGGCTGGTTTGCTCGGGGAACACCTCCTCGCGGGAGATGGTCGCGCCGACGCGCAGCCCCTTCGCGCTCGCGATCACGTCCGGTTCGAACGGGTAGTGGTCCGACGCCCAGAACTCGCCGGTGCGGCCGACGCCGGACTGGATCTCGTCGACGACGAGCGTCAGGTCGTGCTCCTCGCACAGGTCGGCGATCTCCCGGGCGAACGGGTCGCTCGGGAAGCGGTAGCCGCCCTCGCCCTGGACGGGTTCGAGGATCAGGTAGGCCACGTCGTCCGGGTGGACGGCGCCGCGCTTCGGGTCGAGCAGTTTCCGCAACTGCGAGCCCTCGCCGGTGAAGAAACCGCAGGAACAGGAGTCGGCGTCGCAGGTGCGGTCGTCGCAAAAGGGCACGTCGTGGACCTTCGAGATTTCCGGAAAGTCGCGGCGGTAGACGGACTTGGAGCGGTTGAGCGACAGCGCGCCGAGGGTGCGGCCGTGGAAGCCGCCGCGGAAGGTGATCCCGTAGTCGGCGCCGGTGTGGTCGTAGGAGATCTTGATGGCGTTCTCGACGGCCTCGGCCCCGGAGTTCGAGAGGAAGACGGTGTCCATGCCGTACTGGTCGCTGCGGTCGGTCAGCCGGTCCATCAGGTCCGCAGGGGTGGGGAACGGGTGGTCGCCCAGTTCGCCGCTGGCGACGTAGAAGTCCTGGCCGGCGATCTTCATGGGGTCGACGAGGTCGAACCCCTCCATGCGCTCCATCAGTTTGGGGTTGTTGTACCCCAGCGGGGAGGCGGCGACGTGGCTGGTGAAGTCCATGAGGACGTTGCCGTCCACGTCGGTGCAGAACGGTCCCTCCGCGGGTTCGGTGTAGTCCCAGACGAACTCGTAGACGTAGGTGCTCGGGGCGGCCGTCTCGTGGTGGTACTCGACCCACTCCCGGGCGCGCTCGCCGGGGATCGACGACACCGCGGGCTCCGCCGTGTCCCTGTCCATGCCGGCAGTGAAGCACAGTCGCAAGTTAAGTGATCTGACGGGCGCTCGCCGGTCGGCCGTCGGGTCGCGGTGGCTCCGGGCGTCGAACGGCCCCTCACAGCGTCGCGCCGACCGTGACGGCGCCGGCGGCGACCAGCAGGACGGTGCTGACCGTCGCCGTCTTGACCGCGAACTCCCGGTTGGGCCCGGCGAAGGTCAGTCCGGCCTTGACGACGATGCTGGAGGCCGTCGCCAGGAGGATGGCGAAGACGGCCGCCTCGCCGGAGAGGCCGCCGCCGCGGTAGAGGATCACCGCGGAGGTGGTCGCGCCGGCGCTGGAGACCAGCCCCGTCAGCGCGGCGGTCACGTAGAAGCCCAGCCGGCCGAACTCGGCGGCGGCCAGCCCGCCGGCGACGATGACGAGCAGGAACAGGCCGCCGAAGCTCAGGACGTTCCGCAGCGAGAAGGGGCTCTCCAGGTCCATCTCCAGGTTCTCCGTCCAGTCGGCGGTGTAGCCGGCGATCGCGATACTCCCGAGTATCACCGCGCCGAGCGGGACGACCGCGCCCACCAGCAGGCCCGTCTCGAAGGTGAACACGAGCGCGATGACGAGGTTGCGGGCGGCCATGGCCGCGTCGGCCAGCAGGATGGCCGCGACGGCGTAGGAGCTCACCGCGGGGCGCTGTTCGACGTGGTCGAGCATCGCGCCGACGACGGCCGTCGAGGAGGCCAGTCCGCCGAAGAAGCCGGTGACGGCGATGCCGCGGCTCCCGTAGGTCTGGACGATGGCGTAGTTGACGATGCCGATGGCGGCGACGGTGACGACCATCAACCAGATGACGCGGGGTTCGACCTCGACCATCAGGTCGGCGGCGCCGACCTCGTAGCTCCGGGCGGGCAACAGCGGGTAGATGACGAACGCGAGGATGGCGAACTCCGCGGCCGACCGGAGTTCGGTGCGGGTCATCCCCCAGGCGAAGCTGTGTAGCTCCCGCTTGAGCACGAGCAACAGCGCCGAGAAGACCGTCACCGTCACCGCCTCGATGGTGTAGGCGCTGGCGACGAGCGTCCCCACGGCGTAGGCGACCAGCATCGACATCGAGGTGGTCAGCGACAGCCCCTCCTCTTCCTCCTCGTCGGCGAGCAGGCCCCTGACTGCCAGCAGCGTCCCCTGCACGATGACGAGCGCGCCGCCGACGACCACCAGCGGGGTCGACCCCAGCACCGTGAACGCCGCGCCGAGCATGCTGATCAGCGAGAACGTCCGCACGCCGGCGGACTTGTGCGACCACTCCCGCTCCAGCCCGAGGAACAGGCCGAGCACGCCCGCCAGCGTGATCTGGAGCACCTCGGTGTCCAGCGGGATCGACGCGAACTGCGCGACTCCGAACACTGCCCGACGTATGCCGTTCTCACGTATAAATAGCGGGGCGCTACCCGCCCCGCGCGGCCGTGAGCGACCTGCCCGTTTTATCCCCCGGCCGGCCCACTGCGAGGACGATGGTCGAGTTCGAGTTCGATCCCGACTGGGGGCGGATCGGCTGGGCGGCGGTGGGAGTAGTGCTCGGACTCGCGCTGCTGTGGGTGCTCTGGTCGTTCGTCGGCACGTTCGTGTTCGCGCTGTTCATCTACTACTCGACGCGGCGGGTCCACGGGGAGATCCGCGACCGGGTGGGCCAGCCGAGCGTCTCCGCGGCGCTGGCGCTGGTCGCGCTCGCCCTGCCGGCGGTGCTGTTGCTGCTGTACGCCACGGCCATCGGCGTCCAGGAGCTCCAGGAGTTCGCCGGGACGACCGACCTGGGCGAGTACATCGCGGTCGCCGACCCCTACCTGAACGTCACGCAGGCGGTCGAGAACCCCCGCGGCGTCTTCGAGGGCGCCGGCGGGATGGACCTGATCGGGCCGCTGCTGACCCGCGGGACCAGCTACCTGGGCTTTCTCGGCACCGGACTGCTCCACCTGTTCGTCATCTTCGCCGTCGCCTTCTACCTGTTGCGCGACGACCACCGGCTCGCCGCCTGGGTGGCCGGGTTCGACGACGACGGCCCGACGGTCTTCGAGGAGTTCGCCCGCGAGGTCGACGACAGTCTGGAGCTGATATTCGCCGGCAACATCCTCAACGCCGTCGTCACGGCGACGGTCGGGGCGATCACGTACAGCGTCCTCAACGTCTTCGCGCCCCCGGAGGTCGCCGTCCCGTACGCCGCCCTGGTCGGCCTGCTCACCGGCATCGCCAGCCTGATCCCGGTCGTCGGGATGAAACTCGTCTACGTGCCCGTCTCGATCTACCTCGCCGCGACCGCGTTCACCGAGGGGACGGGCTGGGTGTTCGTCGGCGCCTTCGTCGCCGTCTCGTTCGTCGTCGTCGACGTCATCCCGGACCTCCTGGTCCGGCCGTACGTCACCGGCGGGTCGCTGCACACCGGGAGCGTGATGTTCGCGTACATCCTCGGGCCGCTCCTGTTCGGCTGGTACGGCCTGTTCCTCGGGCCGATGATCCTCGTCTTCCTCACGCACTTCGGCGGGGTCGTCGTTCCCGCCCTGCTCGGCCGGGACCGGCCGGCCGAAGACGGCGACGGCGCGGCCGCTGAAGGGACCGAACCGGAGGGCGAGAGCGGGGACGGCGTGACCCGCGACACGGACGCGGCCGCCGATGGAGCCCCCGCGACCGGGGACGAGACCGCCGCGCCCGGCGAGGAAGCCGGGAGCGACGACGGGGCGGACGCGTCCGACGATACGTCACGCGGGACCTAGAGGTCGACGTACTGCTCTTCCCACTCGCGGCGGGCCTCGATCTCGCGGCGACCCCGGCGGGTGAGGCTGTAGAAGTTCGTCCGGCGGTCGCGCTGGCCCTTCTCGACCAGCCCCTTGTCGACGAGCGTGTCCAGGTTCGGGTAGAGGCGCCCGTGGTGGATCTCCTTCTCGTAGTACTCCTCCAGCTCCTCCTTGATCGCGAGCCCGTGGGGCTCCTCTTTCCCCGCGATGACGTACAGCAGGTCACGCTGGAATCCTGTCAGGTCGTACATCGGTAATGTCCGTTCGGAGGTTACTGTCGGATATTCATAAATATGTCGACTGATGAGCCCGACTGGATATCGGAATACCGGCGTTAGTCCGCTGTTACTCGAATCCGTATTGCTAACTCGACTGATGTGAACCGGGTAACGGTCGTATTCGATCGATTTCAGGTATCGACACCGAAACGTATCCCCGGACGGGCTCGCGCCGCTCGCGCGGCCCCGAATGCGGGGCGGACGCTTATCTCGCCCGGGCCCGTAGGAACGGTATGCCCGAGACACTCCTCTTCGAGGACGAACGGCAGCTGACCCGGACGAACGTCGCCGCGTATCTCCGCACGGTCGCCGACCGGCTGGAGACCGGGGAACCGCTGACGCTCGAGACCGGCTCCGACTCCATCACCGTCGACGTGCCCCGCGAAGTCGAGTTCGAAGTGAAAATCGAGCGCGAGGGGCCCGCCGACGGCGCCGGCGAACTCGGCCTCGAACTCGAACTCGAGTGGGACGAGGACGCCGACGCGTCCGACGACGAACTGTCCATCCGATAGGCCGGTTACAGTTCTCGCCCCCTGACCCCGTCCGTCCTGACGGCCACGCGCAGGCCGCGACCGAGCGGCCGCTCCGCGCCTCTAACTGTGACTGTCGAACGACGGTACGACGGGCTACCGGACACGGCCGGGGCTATCGAGTGAATCACGAAAGGAATGGAAAGCGGCCGCGTGGGCGAAACGCCCACGCGGACGCTTGCCGCCCTGAATTGGTCCCCGCTGACGCTTCGGCCCTCCAAGCGAAGCGTCACCTGTACATCCGGGTGGGAACAACTTAAAATTACCGACCCAGGATCCGCTCGCCATCTGACGGTCGGGTAACGTGTTCTCGGGGCCTCGGTCGGTCGGGGATCGTCGCGGGGGACCGGGTCACCGTCGGGGCGGTTCGACCGCGGCGATTTTAGGCGTTCGGGCGCAAGACGGTCGCATGAAGATCCGCGGCGAGCGCGAGTGCCAGGAGTGTGGAACCCGCTGGTCGTACTACGAGACGGGCAGCGTGGTCTGCCCGGACTGCGGCAGCGTCCGGAGCGTCGGGCTCGACGACCCCACCGAGCACACCGCCGGCGCCGTCACGTTGGACCTGACGGAGATCCGCGCGCTCGTCGACGAGCAGCCGCTGGCCGACGTGGCAGAGGCAGCCGCCGAACGCTGCCGGGAGTACGTCCGCCGGTCGGGGTTCGTCAGCGGCGGCGACTTGCGCCCGCTCGACGACACCTACCTCGCGGCGGTCGAGCTCCGGCTGGCCGGCCAGGAGGTCGCCCACGCGATGCGGCTCTCCGACGACGAGGAGTACTACTTCCTCGAACTGCTCCGGGGCGCCGACGACGGCGAGCGCCCAGCCGTCGACGCGGTGCCCGACTCGATGCGGTCGGTCCGCGGGCTCGCCTACGCCCGCGCGGTCGACGCCTACCGCTCGGACCTGCGCCGGTACCTCGACGACAACCCCGACGAGACCGTCGGGTCGCTGCTCGCGACGCTGCGCGACCACCAGAAGCGGATCGAGGCGCTCGACGGCGACGTCTCGGCCCGCACCGCCGGCGAACTCGTCTATATCGTCCGGGCCATCGGCCGCGCGCTCGCGGACGACGACGAGACTGCCCTCGCCGAGGCCCAGCGGCGGCTCGAGGAGTTCGAGGTCGACCTCTGACGGGGACGAGAGCGGGAAAACCGGTTACAGCGCGCTCTCGACGCCGGACTGCAGCGCGGCCGCGTTGACGGTGTTGTACAGCAACATCGCGCGGGTCATCGGGCCGACGCCGCCCGGGACCGGTGTGACCGCCGAGGCCTTCTCCTTCGCGCTCTCGAAGTCAACGTCGCCGACCAGCTCGTAGCCCTTCTCGGTGTCGGCGTCGACCTGGTTGATGCCCACGTCGATCACGACCGCGCCCTCGCCGACCATCGAGCCGTCGATCATCTCCGGGACGCCCGCCGCCGCGACGAGGATGTCCGCCGAGCGGGTCTTCTCGGCGAGGTTCTCGGTCCGGGAGTGACACACGGTGGTGGTCGCGTTGCCGCCGTCGCCGTACTGGATGAAGAGGTTCGCCATCGGCTTGCCGACCAGCCGCGAGCGGCCGACGACCACCGCATTCTTGCCCTCGGTCTCGACCTCGGCGGCGTCGAGCAGGCGCTGGATGCCGTGGGGCGTGCAGGGTTTGTACCGGGCGTCGCCGGCGACCAGGCGACCGATGTTCTCCGGGTGGAGGCCGTCCACGTCCTTCTCGGGATCGATGCTCCGGAGGACCCGCCGGTCGTCGACGTGGTCGGGTACCGGCATCTGCACGAGGATGCCGTCCACGTCGGCGTCGGCGTTCAGGTCGTCGATGGTGTCGTACAGCTCCTCGGCGGGTGCGTCGGAGTCGATGTCGACGTCCACGGTGTCGATGCCGACCTCCTCGCAGTCGCTCTGTTTCATCGAGACGTACGTCTCGCTGGCGGGGTCGTCGCTCATCAGCACCGTCGCCAGCGTCGGCGTCACGCCCTCGGATTCGAGGGCGTCGACCGCCTCGCTCACCTCGTCGCGCACGTCCTCGGCGACCGCGTTGCCGTCGATGATCTCGGTCATACTCGAACGGGCGCGACCCGGAGGCAAGAAGGTCCCGGAAACAGGGCCGGGACAGTCGACACAGTCGACACAGTCGGGGACGCCTCCGGGGGCTCGCGCCGTCAGGGGAGCAGTTGCTCCTCGCAGGCGCCGCAGACGAACAGGCCGTGCGATTCGGTGAGGTCGGTCACCGTCTCGCAGAGGTCACACTCGCGGTAGACCGTCCGCGAGTAGCCGTCGGCCGCCTCGACGGGGTCGTTCGGGCCGAGCGCCGCGGCGCCCGGCCGGGAGGATGGATCTGTCACGGCTGGACCCGCTAGGCGACGCGGAGTGAAAACCGTAGCGGGAGCCGCGGAGTCGACGGCCGACTCCATCTCCGCGGCGTCGCCGCGGAATAACAGCACACTTGCCGCCGGAGGCAGAGATGCGAGTATGCAGATCAACGACCGCCACCCGACGACGGAGGGTCGGGAGCAGGTGACGCTCGTCCCGGCGAACTCCGCCGAGTAACGATGTCTGAGTACGAGGTGACGCCACCACCCGACCGGCTTGCCGACCGCGTCCAGATCCGGACCGGCTTCACGACAGAGCAGGGTGACGTTGTCCGCTTCGTGGTACAGCTCGAATACTGGATCGACGGTGACTGGGCGCCGGTCGTCAGATACGACCACGACCGGGAGGGCGAGAGCGGGCACGACATCGCCGAAGAGGGGCTGCATATGGATGTCTACAGGGACGGGGAGAAGGTCGACGTGCGAGACATCTCCGGACCGATACCGGCCGCACAAGGGTTCGACTACGCCGAAGAGGACTTACGTGAGAACGTGCAACGATACGTCAAGAGGTTCGAGAGATGGCACGACATCAGGAACGGGAGCGACCTGTGAGCGACGACGAACTCGACAAGATGTCCGACCGCGTCGAGGACCACTTCGATCGGGTGCGCGACGCGCTCGACGAGGCGCTCGAAGACGACGAGTAATTGGCATAACTTTTTTGCGACCTCAAAAGCAGTGCAGACTCACTCACGAAAGACTAAGATCGGTATCTAAATTATATTCATTCTCGATATCTGAATCCTCGTTGAGCCATCTTTCTCCCTTCTCTGTTAGCTGAACGATGTCTGAAGATTCCTCTGTAGGCTCGAAATATTCTTTCTCAACCAATTTATCAATAGCAGAGTTTATAGCTGGATGGTCTGTTAGCACAGTACCACCAGCTTCTTTTGGGAGATCCATTAGCTCTGGAGAACGATAATCTTCATCAAGATTCTTTTTAAGCACCTGCAAGGCCTGCCAACGCTTCACTGCAAGCTCTTGAAGAGCCCTGCGGATCCTGTAATCCATTTTGGCCTTTTTAGGGTCAGTTACCCCTTGAGTCAAACCAAGTTGTAGATCTGATTCCGCTTCCACTGTAGAATGTCATTCACAAGAATCAGCTTTGAATAGAACTCACTCACATTAGCTATTTCTTCATCGGTTAATAGACCAAGATCTTCAACATGACTGTCATATGCTGCAGTGGCATGAATTATTTGAGCTGGCGGGTTCTCGTTTTGGTCTTTTTCCTGGACCCAAGTATCCAAAGATTTTCCAGACTCAATTTCAGCTTTGAGTGCCTGTCGCATTGCTGACTTTCGATCCTTTAAGCGTATTTTATATAATGTATAGCTCCCTGCGACTCCGATTATAGATGCGAAAAGTAACAGTAAGTTTCCAACGCCCGGATTTGAAAGAATCTCAAATAGATCCATACCTCACAAAGTATGCTAATTCCACTCAAGCATTTTCGTTTCTACTTGAATTTGGGGCAGTTTGTAGAACGCGCCGTTGACTTAGTGTGACCGCCGCGGAATAACAGCACACTTGCCGTCGGAGGCTGAGGTTCGGGTATGCAGATCAACGACCGCCACCCGACGACGGAGGGTCGGGAGCGGGTCACCCTCGTCCCGGAGAGCCTGGACGACCTCTGGCATCTCACCTACGTCGTCGAGCCCGGCGACCTGGTGGCCGGCGACACGACGCGGCGCATCCAGCGCAACGACGACGATATGCGCGACACCGGCGGCGAGCGCGAGCCCATGTGGATCGAGATCGAAGTCGACGACGTGGAGTTCGCCAAGTTCGCCAACCGCCTGCGCGTCGGCGGCGTCATCGTCGACTGCTCGCGGGAGGACCAACTGGACTTCCACCACACGCTCAACGTCGAGCCGCGCACCGAGATCGAGGTCGAGAAGGTCTGGAAACCGGACCAGGACGAGCGCCTCGAGGAGGCCGTCGAGGCCACGGAGAACCCCGACGTGGCCGTCGCCACCGTCGAGGAGGGCGAGGCCTACGTCCACACCGTCGCCCAGTACGGCACCGAGGAGCGGGCGTCGATCACCGGCCCGACCGGCAAGGCCGCGTGGGGCGACGGCGCCCGCCCGCGCGAGGAGCTGTTCGACGAACTCGGCACCGTCCTCTCGCGGATGGACGTGGAGGCGATCATCCTCGCCGGCCCCGGGTTCACCAAGCAGGACGCGCTGGACTACATCCGGGACAACCACCCCGACGTCGCGGAGCAGATCACGACCGTCGACACCACGGGCGTCGGCGACCGCGGCGTCCACGAGGTGCTCAAGCGCGGCGCCGTCGACGAGGTCCAGACCCAGACGCGCATCTCCGCGGAGGCCGACCTGATCGACGAGTTGACCGAGCGCATCGCGACGGGCTCGGAGGTGGCCTACGGCCCCGACCAGGTCGCCGAGGCCGCCGAGTTCGGCGCCATCGACCAGTTGCTCGTCCTCGACGAGCGCCTGCGCGTCGAGCGGGGCGAGGACGGCGAGTGGGAGATCGACGTCGACGACGTCATCGAGACGACCGAGCAGAAGGGCGGCGAGGTGACCGTCTTCTCCGGCGAGTTCGACCCCGGCCAGCAGCTGCGAAACCTCGGCGGCATCGCGGCGTTGCTACGCTATCGCATCGACTGACAGCCCGCAGTGGTCCAACGCTCCCCCGGTCGCAGGTGCGCTTGACCGGACACGTCGTTCGTCTCACAGTTGATAACGGCGGCGAAAGGGTTTACGTACGGGTTTCCGAAGGTGCGGTAGTTACGACGGGGCCATGGGATTCGAACAACGTCAGGACTTCGCGCGGCAGGTCGCCGACCTCAACAAGTACGGGCAGGCGCTGAACCAGTGCGAGTCCGTCGACGAGGTCGTCTCGCTGACGCTGGAGGCGATCACGATCCTCTTCGAGCTGACCGACGTGACCGTCGTCGAGGTCCGCGACGGCGACCTGTCCGTCGTCGGGAGCACGAACCCCGAGGTCTCCGCCGGCGGGGCGCCCGGCGAGGTGGTCCAGCGGGCCCACGAGACGGGCGAGACGCTCACCGTCACCGGCGAGGAGGCGGGGATCGACGGGGACGCGGACACCGCGGCGACGCTGGCGGTCCCGGAGGGGATCGTCGACGAACCGATCTGCGTGATCGTCGTCCGTTCGTCGTCGGCCGAGGAGTTCGGCGACGAGGTGGTCAGGCCGATGGAGATCCTCGCGACCCACGCCGCGACGGCCATCAGCAACATCCGCTCGCGAGAGCGGCTCGAACGCGCGCGCCAGGACCTCGAGACTCGCAAGGAGATGATCGAGATGTACGACCGCCTGCTGCGCCACGACATCGGCAACGACCTCCAGGTCATCGCCGGGTTCGCAGACGCCGTCGCGGACGTGGTCGAGGACGAACAGGCCAGCGAGTACGTCGCCAAGATCGAACGCGCGGCCAGCAACTCCGCGGACCTCGTCGAGCGGGTCGGTGACCTCCTCTCGACGCTCGAAGCCCAGCGGGAGCCCGAACCGCGGGACCTGCGCCCGTTGCTCGAAGACACCGTCCGCGATGCGACCGACCAGTACGAGTCGCTGTCCGTCGAGTTCGACCCCGCCGCGTTCGACCACCGCGTCTACGCCGGCGACCTGCTCGACTCGGTGTTCACGAACGTCCTCACCAACGCCGCGGTCCACAACGACGGCGCGGTGACGGTCGACCTCTACGCCGAGGAGCCCGCGCCCGACCGCCTCGTCGTCGGGATGGCCGACGACGGCGCCGGCATCGAGCCGGACCTCCGCGACGAGATCTTCGAGATGGGCGTCAAGGGCCCCGACAGCGAGGGAACCGGGTTCGGCCTCGGGTTCGTCCGCGCGCTCACCGAGTCCTACGGCGGAACCGTCGCCGTCCGCGACAGCGACGCCGGCGGCGCGGACTTCCGGGTGACCCTCGAACGGGTCTGAGACCTCGTCCGGGTTCGGTCGGGAACTCGCTCCCGGGCGCCGGCGTCACTCGAGGTCGGCCGCGGTCTTCACGAGCGCCATCTCGGTGGGTCGGATGCGTTCCGAGCCGGCCACGTCGCCGGCGAGCGCGAAGCCACCGTCCGTCGTCCGGACGAGGTCTCTCGCCCGGTCGTGCCCGCAGCTTCCGTAGACCCGCTCGCTCGTCACCTCGCCGCTCTCGTCGGTCCTGACGAAGTAGATGTCGGAGCCCCCGGCGTCGAACGACTCCGTGAGTCCCGCCAGCGCGTACCCGCCGTCCTCGGTCTGGACGACCCCGTCCGCCAGGTCGAGCGCGTCGCCGCCGTAACTCCTGACGAACTCCTCCTCGCCCGCTTCGTCGGTCTTCACGAGCCAGCACTCCCCGGCCCGGCCCTCGGCCACGCCGGAGCCGGCGAGGGCGAACCCGCCGTCGTCGGTCTGGACCAGCGCGTTCGCCGACCAGACTCCCTCGCTGTCGATCGCCGTCGAGAACTCCTCGTCGCCCTCGTCGTCCGTCTTGAGGAACAGGGCGGCGTTCTCGTCGGAGTCCTGCAGGAACGTCGACCCGGTCAGTGCGAACCCGCCGTCGCTCGTCTGTATCATGGCCCTCGCCGTCCCACCGTCGTACGTCCGGCTGAACGTCTCGTCGCCCGCTTCGTCGGTCTTCACGAGATAGAAGCTACTGTCGAGGCTGTCCGGCGGCGTCGTGTCGCCGCCCAGCACGAAGCCCCCGTCCGCGGTCTGGACGAGGCCGAACGCTCTGTCCCGCAGGCCGTCGCCGTACGCCTCGGTGAACTCGACGTTCCCGTCACCGTCGGTCTTCACGAGCCAGGCGCTGTAAGAACCCTCCCCGTACGACCTCGTGAGCCCCGCCATGGCGAATCCCCCGTCGCTCGTCTCGACGACGTCGTAGGTCACCTCCGTCTCGTCGCCGCCGTAGGTCCGGTCGAACTCGACGTCCCCGTCGCCGTCCGTCACCAGGAGGGAAGCGTCGACGTTCCCGTCCCCGGTCATCCGCCGCCCGACGAGGGCGAACCCGCCGTCGCTCGTCCGGATCAGCGACTGCGCGCTGGCGTCCCGTTCGGCCTCGAACGTCCTGGCGAAGTCGACCCAGTCGGCCTCGGGGAGCGTCGGGTCGCAGGCCGGGTAGAGCACGTCGTCGCACGCGCCGATGGTGTCGCGGTCTATCAGGCTCAGTATCTCGTCGGCCCCGACGCTGACGCAGTCGTTCGGGTTCACGTGGAGGGTGCAGCCCTCGCCTTTCCTGTACTCGTCCTCCTCGATGAAGGCGACGACCCGCTCGTCGTCCGCCGCGGTGTAGCAGAACGTGTTGTCGTGGCCCCACGGCGCGTCGCGCTCGGGAGCGGCCGGCAGCTTCCGACCCTCGTATCGCACGCCCGCTTCGACGACCGCGTAGTTGCCGTCGGTGTCGGTGCAGACCGACTCGCAGCCGTCGAACGCCCACCTGTGTGCGCTCGCCGTGCCCGACAGGAGACCGATTCCGGCCGTCGCCCCGCCGATCGTCTTCAGCACTCCTCGCCTGTCGATCCCGGTGCCGGTGTCGTCGTTCGTCATACGCCCGGAATACGTACTGTGAACCTTCGTTATGCTCAGGTTACGCCCACCGTCGCTGGTGGCCGTCTCCGAGAAAGGTCCGCGTACGAGGGTGATCGCATACCCTCCGGCACTCGGAGCGCTCGGGGACGCCGCTGCGTCGCGGCGGTCCGGCCCGCTGACCGACACCTCCGACGCCCGAACCCGGATTTATCCCGCTGGCGTCCGGACTCTCACACGATCCCCATGGAGACCGTCACCGGCGACTGGGACCGCGAGCGGGCCAAACAGTTCCTCGACGAGCGGACCATCCCGGTACGGCTCGCGACCCACACGCCCGGGGGCGGCCTCTGGATGCTCTCGCTGTGGTACCGCTACCGCGACGGTCACCTGGAGTGCGCCACCGGCGCGAACGCCAAGGTCGTCCGGTACCTCCGCGAGAACCCCGAAGTCGCCTTCGAGATCTCGACCAACGACGTGCCCTACCGCGGCGTCCGCGGCGCGGGTACCGCCGACATCGCACCCGACGAGGACAAGGCGGTGCTCCGCGACCTCGTCGAGCGGTATCTCGGGGACACCGACTCGAAACTCGCCCGGCGACTGCTCTCGCCCGACCGCGACGAGGTGCGCATCCGAGTCGATATCGACCGGGCCTACACCTGGGACTTCTCCGACCGGATGGGCGGTGGGGATTGACTGTGGCTATGGGACCACACACAGTGGCGTGCGCTGTCGCGAGTCTCGTTTCGCGACAGAAATCGCGCGAGGGATGAGGCGCGCAGGAGCTTGCGACGAGCAGCGAGGGACCGGAGGTCCCTCGGGCCGTGCGGGCGACGCTCGGGTCGCCCGCAGACACCGAATCGGCTGGGGAGGCTCGTGGCCGTCTGCGGTGCCGTGCGGGGCGGTCGCGGTGCCGCGCTGTGCTGTTCCTGGCGTCCTGCCGAGCGAAGCGAGGCAGGGCTCAGGAGAGCTTGCTCTCCTGGTGGACTGAAAGGGTGAGGCGCGCTCGCGTGCAGTTCAGTCGTCTGAGCGGGCACTATCCGCGCGAGTGCGGGGCGGTGCGGCTGTCCGAGCGCGGATATCCCGGTCAGCGACCGCGAGCGTGTCGAGGGCTTTCAGCGCTCGCTGTCGAGTACGGTAGCGACTCCAGCGAGCGAACGAGTCGGGCCCCGATCGAGAACCGACCGGGTGCGACGAACGGGTCAGTCGATATCGAGCGAGAGGCCGTCGGAGGCGAAGCGAACGTCGCCGTCGTAGTTGTCGCCGATCGAATCCAGCATCTCGTCGTGGTGGCCGTCGGTGTGCGGATAGAGGTGGGTCAGGTAGACACGGCCGACCTCTCCCTCGGCCTCGGCCAGCACCGCACCCAACTCGCTCGGCGTGGGGTGGTTGTCCACGTCGACACTGTCGGGGAACGAGCAGTCGTGAGCCAGCACGGCAGCGCCGTCCGCGAAGTCGACGAGTCCGGGGAACGCCTCGGTGTCGCCGCTGAAGACGAACGCCGGGCGGTCGCCCTCGTCCGACACCGACGACTCCGACTCCTCGAACCGATAGGCGAGACAGTACATCGAGTGGCGGACCTCGAAGCCGGTCACGTCGAAGCCGGCGAGCGAGAACGGTTCGGGGCCGACCTCCCGGAAGGACAGGTCCATCCGGTCCCGCATATAGTCGTGGACGCCCAGAAGGTCAGTGACCAGCTCTTCGGTGCCCTCGGGACCGGCGACCGTCAACTCCGTCGCGCCGGCGAGCCAGCGGGCCTTCAGCAGGGGCATGAGGTCGGAGACGTGGTCGAGGTGGTGGTGGGTCAGCAGGACGGCGTCGACGCCCTCGTATCCAACGTCGGTCCGCTGGAGGCCGTGGATGACGCCGCTGCCGCAGTCGACCAGCAGGTTCCCGCCGTCCGACCCCAGCAACAGCCCCGTCTGGAAGCGCTCGCCGGTCGGCATGGCGCTCCCGGTACCGAGGAAGGTGACGCGCATACCTGCTCCCTCGGGCGGGGCGCTGAAAAGTCGTGTCGTGCCGCCGCCGGTCCGAACGCGTCCCTGCCCCGCGACCACTTTCAGTCCACGGTCCAAACCCACTTGACGGCGGGGTCCCAACCGGAGAGCCGAGGCCACATGGGAGGACGCGAGTTGCTGGACGCGGCAGACGTGGGTGTCGACGCCGCCGACGCCGAGATCGACGACGGCCACGTGCTCGACCTGCTGGAGCCGCCGGTCCGGGAGTGGTGGGTCGAGCAGTTCGGCGCGTTCGTCCCCGAGAACGGCGGCTTCTTCACGCCGCCCCAGAAGGAGGCCGTCCCGCTCATCCACGAGGGCGAGAACGCGCTCGTCGCGGCGCCGACGGGATCCGGCAAGACTCAGAGCGCGTTCTGTGCGATCATCAACGAGCTGTTCCGCCGCGAGCGCGCCGAGGGACTGGACAACTCCGTCTACTGCCTGTACGTCTCTCCCCTCAAGTCGCTCGCCAATGACATCCACCGCAACCTGGAGGTGCCGCTCGACGGCATCACCGAGAAACTGGACGAGCGCGGCGAGGACGCGGAGATCCGCCACGCGATCCGTCACGGCGACACCAGCGACGCCGACCGGCAGAAGATGCTGACGGAGACGCCGCACATCCTCAACACGACGCCGGAGACGCTCGCGATCCTCCTCAACAGCCCCAAGTTCCGGGAGAAGCTCCGAACGGTCGAGTACGTCGTCGTCGACGAGATCCACAGCCTCGCCGAGAACAAGCGGGGGACGCACCTCTCGGTGTCGCTGGAGCGGCTGGAGGCCCTGGCCGACGGGTCGCCCACCCGCATCGGCTGCTCGGCGACGGTCGAACCGCTCGACGCGATGGCGGAGTTCCTCGTGGGGCAGGAGGCGCCCGGCGGCGACCCGCGCGACTACGAACTCGTCGACGCTCGGTTCGCTCGCGAGTTCGACATGGAACTGGTCTGTCCGACCGACGACCTGGTGAACACGCCGCCGGACGTGGTCAACGACAGGTTCTACCGCGACCTGCACGACCTCATTCAGGACCACACCAACACGCTGGTGTTCACGAACACCCGGTCGGGCGCCGAGCGCGTCCTGCACAACCTCCGGGAGCGCAACGACGAGTACGACGAGGACAACTCCGGCTGTCACCACGGCAGCCTCTCGAAGGAGCGCCGCCAGGAGATCGAACGGAAGCTCAAGGAGGGCGAACTCGACGTGGTGACGACCTCGACGAGCCTGGAACTGGGCATCGATATGCCGTACATCGACCTCGTGGTGCAGGTCGGCTCGCCCAAATCGGTCGCCGCCCTGCTCCAGCGGGTGGGTCGGGCCGGCCACCAGCTCGGGGAGACCGTCACGGGGCGGGTCGTCGCGCTGGACCGGGACGAACTCGTCGAGTGCGCGGTGATGCTCAAGAAGGCCGAGGCGGGGTTCGTCGACCGCGTGTTCGTCCCCGAGCGCGCCCAGGACGTGGCCGCCCAGCACGTCTACGGCATGGCCATCGCCGAGGTCCGGCCGGAGGCGGAGATCCGGGGGATCCTCGAACGGGCCTATCCGTACCGGAACTACACCGACGAGGAGTGGGAGTCGCTGCTGCGCTATCTCACCGCCGACTACGCGGGGATGGAGGACAAGAACGTCTACGCGAAGGTGTGGCGCGACACCAACGACGCCCCCGACGGGGAACACCACTACGAGGACTACCCCGTCGGCGAGGACCTGATGGGCAAGCGCGGGCGGCTCGCGCGGGTCATCTACATGACCAACATCGGTACCATCCCCGACTCCTTTACCTGCGACGTGTTCACCCGCTCGGGCGACGAGTGGGTCGGCCAGCTCGACGAGGAGTACCTCGACACCCTCGAATCGGGCGACGTGTTCGTCCTCGGCGGGCAGAACTTCGAGTACCGTTACCGCCGCGGGTCGAAGGTGTACGTCGACCCGACGAGCGCTCGCCCGACCGTCCCGTCGTGGTTCTCCGAGCGGCTACCGCTCTCCTACGACCTCGGCCGGGAGATTCTGACCTTCCAGCGGGAACTGCTGGACAAGCTCGACCGGGGTGGTGCCGGCGCCGTGCGCCACTGGCTGCGGGAGTTCCCGCTGGACGAGAACAGCGTCCGCGCCGTCGCGCGGATGTTCGAGGAGCAGGTGAAGTACGCGGGCTTCGAGAGCGTCAGCACCGACGAGCGGCTGGCCGTCGAGGAGGAGCTCGACCGCGAGGAGTACGAGCGCCGCTACTACGTCCACTCGAACTACGGCCGGCGGTTCAACGACGGGTTCTCCCGACTGTTGGCCTACCGGATCGCCCGCGAGGCCAACGCGAACGTCCAGGTCGCCGTCGCCGACAACGGCTTTACCCTCTCGATGCCGCTGAACCGGAAGGTCGACGTGCTGGGGGTGATCGACGACATCCGCCCCGCCGACGTACGCGATGACCTGCGAGCGAGCCTGGAGGGGACCGACCTCCTCCAGCGGTACTTCCGCATCAACGCGACGCGGGCGCTGATGATCCTGAAGCGGTACAAGGGTTACGAGAAGTCCGCGGCGGAGCAGCAGATGAACTCCGAGATGTTGCTGGGGTTCGCCGAGGACCTCGACGGGTTCGCCGTGATCGAGGAGACCTACCGCGAGATCCTGGAGGACAAGCTCAACGTCGGCGCCATCGAGGACGTACTGGAAGCCATCGAGCACGGAGAGGTCGCCGTCGAGCACTTCCGCGTGCAGTCGCCGTCGCCGCGGGCGTTCGGGCTCGCGACGCTGATGGCCTCGGACGTGGTCCTCGCCGAGGACGAGAGCGAGGTGCTCCAGCGCTTCCACGAGCGCGTGATGGAGGAGATCGGCGGAGAGAGCGCAGAGACCGGGCTCGGCGCGAACTGAGCGGGAACGGACCGAACGGAGTCGAGCCGGACGCGCGCCGCCGTGCTGTTCAGACCAGCAGCGTGTCGAGCGCGTCGGGGACGACCAGCACGTCACTGCCGGGTTCGACGGCGTCGGTGACGGAGTCGCGGGCGTACATCAGGCACTCTTCGACCACCTCGGGCGCCTCGCTGTCCGTGATGTAGATGTCGTGGTCCCGAAGCGCGCGGGCGACGACGAACGCCCGCTGAGCGCCGGGTTCGTACCCCTCGCGCATCTCGTCGTAGAGCACCCCGGCGCTCTCGGCGCCGGAGAGCCAGTCGTAGAACCGTCGCTCGCCCGTCCCTTCGCCGGCGCCCTCGGGCAGCGCCGCCGGGATCACGACCCGGCCGCCTTCCCGGAGCGGGTTGTGCGCCCCCAGCACGACGTACGTGGCGGCCCGCGTGGTCTGGTAGAGGTTGGCGTCCTTCGGCGCGCCGACGCCGGCGACGACGGCGTCGTAGCCGTCCTCGACGGGCGTCGCGAGCGCGTCGCGGGCCGTGTCGGCCAGGTCGCGGACCACGCTCCGGGGATCGCCCGCGGCGGCGCCGAGGATGCCGCTCGGGCCGTGGGTGACGTTCAGTGAGAACGCGACATCCACCAGATCGCCCGCCTCGTCGACGAACGCGCGGAAGGGGTTGTCCTCGACGCGGCCGAGGCGGACGCCGTCGCGCGCGAGCAGTTCGGGGCCGTGGGAGTAGCCGATCTGCGACTCGCCGCCGGCGCCGACGACGACGGTCTTCGCGCCGCCGGAGAAGCCGGCGTACTGGTGGGGCTCGACCATCCCCGTCGCGAGGACGGTGTCGACCCGCGTCAGCGTCTCGTTGATCTCGATGGCTGTCCCCTCGACCGTCCCGACCTCGACCGTCGCGTCGGGGTCGTGGTTGACGGCCAGATCGGCGTGGTCGCCGAGCGCGCGCTCGATCTCCGCGTCGCTCATCGGCCGGTGGAGGCCGAGGCCGATGATCACGGTCACCTGCTCGCGGGCGACACCGGCCGTCCGGAGTTCGTCGAGCAGCACGTCCAGCAGCACGTCGTCGGGGGTGGCGCGGGTCACGTCCGTGACGACGATCCCGACCGTGTCGTCGGGGTCGACGCGGCGGGCGAGTTGCGGGCCGTGCGGGTCGGCGACCGCCGCCTCGGCGGCCTCGCGCGGGTCGACCGCCCCGCCGCCGGGCGGTCGGCAGACGGTCACGTCGCAGTCGGGGAGCGAGACGGAGACGGTCCCCTCGCCCAGTGGGAGTTCGACCGGCATGACCGCCCGTAGCACGGCCGTCGCCGAGAACCTGCCGGTCGGTGGCCCCCTGGCGTCTCGGCGCCGCCCACCGGCTCAGTCGGCCGCGCTCGCCCCCGCGAACGCGTCGAACCGGCCGACGAGCGACGGGAGCGCGACGATCCCGAAGGTCAGCGCGGCGTTGGCGGCCGCCGCGGGGAGAAACAGCGGTTCCACGGTCTCGACGACAGCGATGGCCGCCACGAGGTACGCCACCCCGCCGGCCGTGACCGCGACGCGCTCGACCAGCGAGCGGAACCGCTCGGCGCCGGTCCGCCACGCCGCGCCCGCCAGGCCGCCGACGCTGCCGCCCATCGCGAGCGCCGCATCACCAGGGGCCGCAGCCAGGAGCACCGCCGGGACCGAGCAGACGACCGCGAGGCCGAACACCGAGGTCGGCCCGCGGTCGAGGGCGACGGCGACCACGCCGACCATCACCAGTCCCACGGCGAAGCCGGCCAGCACGTCGCCGAGGTAGTGGACGCCGATGACGACCCGCGAGAGGCCGACGAGCGCCACCAGCGCGCCGGCTCCCGCGAGGAGCTTCGGGTCGCGGTAGCGGTCGAGCGCGACCAGCACGCCGCCGTAGACGGTCGTCGCCGCGATGGCGTGGCCGCTCGGGAACCCGACCGGGCTGGGGTCGACCGCGACCCGCCGGGCGGCCGCCGGCGGCCTCGGCAGGCCGAATCCGTACTTCAGCGCCAGGGTCACCGACACCGCGACGAACGCCACGCCGACCACCGTCAGCAGTTCCCGTCGGCGGGACCCGTCGTTCCAGTACGCCAGCGACAGCGCGACCATCAGGAACTTCGACCCTCCGAGGACCGTGACGAACCCGAACACCGGCACCAGCTCCGCCGGGACCGCCCCGCGGATCGCCTCGCTCGCCGCGACCAGCCGGAACATACCCGCCTCCGAGTCCGCCGCCCGCTTATACCTTCCCACAGCGGCGACATCTCTCGGCGGCGATACCACTACTAAAATCTCCGCCACGGAGTGAAACTGAAACGGTACGGAACTAGGGATAAAACCCGGCCACACGGTGAAAGTGGAGCGACGATTCGCTAGTCAAAAGTGATAGCCACGGGGCGGAAGTGGAACTCGGCGAGTGACGGGTTCGAAGGCGGATATCGGGTCGGTGGGGTCAGCGCGCCCACTCGACCATGCGGCCGTAGGTGTCGTCGGTGGCGAGCGCGTCGGCGTCGCCGACGAGGACGAGCGCCTTCTTCGCTCGCGTGAGCGCGACGTTGACGCGGCGGTAGTCCTCGAAGATCGGGGAGTCGAGCGAGCCCGTGGCGACGAACGAGATGACGATGACCTCCTTGCTGGAGCCCTGGAAGCGGTCGACGGTGTCGACGGCGACCGCGTCGGGGAGCCGTTTGCCGATCTCCGCGACCTGCGCGCGGAACGGCGCGATGACGCCGATCTCGCCGGCCGGGACGCCCGCCTCGCGGTAGGCCGCGACGGTCTCGGCGACCGCGTCCGCCTCCGTCGGGTTCGTGTTGCCCCTCGCGCTCCCGTCGGGATCGACGAACGCGACCTGCTCGCGGAGGTGGTCGGGAAGCGCCGCCACGTCGACGCCGTCGAGCTGGCTGAGGCGCTGACCGGCCACCTCGCCCGTCGCCGGGCGTAGCTGGCCGTCGTAGAACTCGCGGGAGGCGAACGCCTGGATGCGCTGGGCCATGCGGTACTGGCGGTCGAGCATCACGCCGGCGTCGGGGTATCGTTCAATGAGCCGCTGGAACAGCGACCGGGAGAGCGTGGCGCCGGGAGCGGGATTCCCGTCGTCGCCGGTCGGGAGGTCGTCGGGCTCGGGCTCGTCGGCCTGGACCACGGGCGGCAGTTGCTGGTGGTCGCCCACGAGGACGAACCGCTCGGCGAGGTTCGTCGCGGCGAGCGTCCCGGGTTCGGTGAGCTGACCCGCCTCGTCGACGACGGCAACGTCGAACTCCTGCTCGCGCATGATCCGCGAGCCGCAGGTGGCCGTCGTCGCCGCGACGACATCCGCGTCCCGCAGTTCGGCCACGCGCTCGTCGGGGTCGCCGGCCCGCTCCAGCCGGTACTCCCCCATGTCGTCGCGGACCCCGCTCTCGGTGCCGACGCGGACGAACTCGTCGAAGCCCTGCTCGACGAGCGCTTCGAGCGCGTTGTCGACCGCGCGATTCGTGAACGCCGAGAGCAGGACGCGCTCCCCCCGGTCGACCAGCGCTTGCACGATGTGTGCCAGCGTATACGTCTTGCCGGTCCCGGGCGGCCCGTGGACCAGCGCGCAGTCCTCGCAGCCGACGGCGAGCGAGACGGCCTCGTCCTGGGCGTCGTTGTTCGGGACGAACGTCTCCTCGACGGCCGAGAACTCGGGCTCGCGGCGGCCGAACAGCACGTCCTTCTCGTCGGGCGACTGCGTGAGGACGGCGTCGTGCAGGGCGGTGAGCATCCGGTCGGTCGAGAGTTCGGAGGGGTACACGTCGATGCGGCGCAGTTCGACAGGTTCGTCGGCCGTGACGACGATCTCCGGACCCTTCTCGTCGGACTCGGGATCGTCGACGCCGCCGCCGAGCCGTTCGACCCGAGCGAGTTCGGCCTCGCCGCGGATCGGGTCGCCGTCGCTGGCCAGTACCAGGTCGCCCTCGCGGATCTTCGAGACGGCGCCGGTTCCGCGGGCGCGCAGTTCCCAGCGGCCGCCGTCGAGTTCGGCCCGCTCGGTGGGTTCGAGGTCCACCAGTGCGCGGTCGTCGTCGGCCCGCTCCTCGGGACTCTGCTCCCAGAGCTTCGCGTACTCGCGGTGGACTGCGCGCCGCTCGCGTTCGATGGACTCGTAGACGCGGTCGAAGTACTCCCGTTCCTCCTCGGGGATCGGCGAGCCGACCCGGCCGGCCTTCGACTCCTGGTCCAGCCGGCCGGAGACGGCCATGCAGGTGTCCTGCTCGAAGCAGTACTCGCACTTGGCGTCGGCCTCGTAGCCGGTCGGCACGTCGACGCCGTACTCCATCGCCGCCAGCGCGTTCCGGGTGCGGAGGACGAACTTCAGGAAGCCCGAGCCGATAGAGAACTCCTTGGCCGGCGAGAGGTCGCCGCTCTCCTCGGTGCGCTCGACGGCCGCGTTCTTCGTGTAGAGGAGGGTGCCCGTGTCGGGCGGTTCGCCCCGGCGCTCCCCCAGGATGAGCGCGTAGCAGGTCGCCTGTACCTTGTCGTGGAAGCGGGGGTCGCGCTTGGTGTTCTTGCCCGTCTTCAGCTCGACGGGCATCCCCCGGCGGACGGCGTCCGCTCGCCCCTTCAGCCCGTAGGTCTCGCTGACTAAGGTCATCTCCGAGCGCCACTCGTCTTCGTCGGTCAGGGTGCCCTGCTGGAGCCACCCCTCGATGGCCGAGGCGTTCTGTCGCACCTCCTCGCGGACCTCGTCGGCGCTCCGGCCGAGCATCCCGAGTTCGAGGCCCGCCTCCTCGACGCGCTCGTCGATCGACTCGTCAAGATCCCGACCACGAAGCAGGTCGCCGAACACCTCGTGGACGATGGTCCCCTTGACGACCGGGTAGGCGTTGGGCGTGCCGCCGATCTTGTTGAGGTAGTACATCCGCGGGCACTGCACCCACGAGCGCACGTCGGTCACGTCCACGAGGAAGTCCGGTTCGACGACGACCATCGAGTCGCCGGTCGTCGAGAACTGCTGCTCGCCGCGGTACTCCCGTTCCTCGGGGTTCGTGACGGCGAGTTCCATCCCGGCTTCGAGGTACGTCGCCGTCTCGGTCCACTTGTCCCACAGCGTGACGGTCGTCGGCTCGCCCCGGCCCCGGTCGGGCCGCAGGTCCACCTCGACGAGTTCGCTCTCGCCGTACTGCGTCGAGACCGTCTTCGGGTCGCTCACGTCGACGACGACGCCGCGGATAGTCACGCTCCGATCACGGGCGGGCCGCGGGAAAAACGCTGTCGGTTACAGGGGGTCGCCCGGGTCGGGTCCGCCGCGGTCGTCGTCTTCGCCGGTCCCGCGTTCGCGGTCGTCGCGCCGGGCGTCGCCGATCCCGCGACCATCGTCCCCGCCGTCGACGCGCGGTCGGTCCGGCTCGCCTGGCTCGGCCCCGTTTCGGTTCTCTCCCTCTTTCCCGCCCGGATCGGGCGCGTCGGGCGAGACGGCGGGCACGTCGACCGCAGCGAGGGCATCGGAGACCACCGCCTCGGGGTCGACGCCCTCGACGGTCGCCTCGGTCGTCAGCACGAGCCGGTGGGCCATCGTCGCCCGGGCGAGCCGCTTCACGTCGTCGGGGGTCGCGTAGTCGCGGCCCGCGACGACGGCGCCCGCCCGCACCGCCTCGAAGACGCGCTGGATGCCCCGCGGTGAGACGCCGATGTCGGTCCGGCCGTCTTCGCGTGTCTCCCGTGCGATATCGATGATGTACCGCCTGACCTTGTCGTCGACGCGCACGTCCTCGGCGAGGTCCTGTAGCGCGAGGACGGTGTCGGGATCGACCACGGGGTCGACGCTGGGCGCGAGCGACCGCCTGCCGGCCCGCTTGTCCAGCAGGTCCATCTCGCCGTCCACGTCGGGGTAGCCCATCGAGGTCTTCACCGCGAACCGGTCCCGCTGGGCCTCGGGCAGCCGGAAGGTCCCCTCCTGTTCGACGGGGTTCTGCGTGGCGATCACGACGAACGGCTCCGGCAGCGGGTGGGTCGTCCCGTCGACGCTGACCTGCCCCTCCTCCATCGATTCCAGCAGGGCGGCCTGGGTCTTCGGCGGCGCGCGGTTGATCTCGTCGGCCAGGACGACGTTGGTGAACACCGGCCCCTCCGCGAACTCGAACTCGCGTTCGTGCTCGTTGTAGACGTTCGAGCCGGTCACGTCCGCCGGGAGCAGGTCGGGCGTGAACTGCAGGCGGGTGAACCCCAGGCCCAGCGACTCCGCGAGGACGCGGGCCAGCACCGTCTTGCCCGTGCCCGGCACGTCCTCGACGAGGACGTGGCCCCGGGCGACGACGGCCGCGAGCGTCTCGAACAGCACCGACCGCTCGACGACGACGGCCTCCTCGACGCGCTCGACCACGTCGAGACAGACCTCGGTCGCCTCGTCGACGGTCAGTTCCGTCTCGGCCATACCGACGCCTGTGACCCCACCGACAAGAATCTATGCGTTCCGTCGCCGTCTCCGACTCACCCGCGCAACAGCGCGCCGAGCAGTAGCGTCCCGACGACGGCGGCGGTCATGGCGAGGGTGTGGCCGCCGCCGGCGCTCGTTCGGACGGCGTACAGCGCCGTCGCGCCGAGGACGGCTGCCGCGCCGATCCCGACGGCGAAGACGCCGTGGTACAGTTCGAGCCGCCTGGTCTCGGGCCGGTGGCCGAGTTCGGCGGTCAGGCCCAGGCCGAAGGAGCCGGCGTCCCAGACGACCAGCGCGCCCGCGACGGTCGCGAACACGAGCGGCGCGGGCAGGCCCATCGAGTCGGCGCCGACGGCGGCGACGACGAGCCCGGCGGCCGCGAGCGCGGGGCCGCCGGCCCGCTCGGGGAACAGGTCGATCCGGACGGCGACCAGCGCGAGGCCGACCGCGAGAAACACCGCCAGCGGCGCGAGCAACACACCGGCGAGGAAGACGAACGGGCTGAGGGCGAGGAGGCCGGCCGCCTCCGGGACGACGCCGAACAGGAGGACGACCAGATAGCCCCCGCCGGCGACGGCGGCCGCGACCGTCTCCGTCCTCCGCTCGTCGTAGCGCTGGGTGATCTGCCGGGCGGCGACGGCGACGCCCGCAGCCAGGATCGCGAGGGCGCCGGCGACCAGCAGCGGGCCGACGACGAACGCCGACGTGAGCGCCGCCACGACCGCGGTCGCCCCGGGGACGAGCGCCAGCGCCGGGGAGTCGGTGGCGGTAAACACCAGCGAGAGGAGCCCGACCCCGACGGTCGCGGCGGCCGCGACGGCGAGGACCCGTCTGGTTCGCCCGAGCCGCGCCCGGACGGCGTCGCGCCGGCCCCTGGGCGTCAGCTGGACGACCGGGATCCCCTCCAGCGAGAGGCGGACGGCACCGAGGACGGCCCCGAGCACGAACAGGAAGCCGACCGCGGCGACGGTGGGGTCCTCGGCGGCGACGGTGCTGTCGACGAGCCGCCAGGCGAGATACCCCGCGGCGATGGCGACCACGGCGCCGAACAGCCACACCAGGCCGAAGGCGTACGAGCGGATCCCCTGCGAGAGCGCCCCCGCCAGCGCGTCGTCGTCGGCGGCGTCGGCCCAGGCGGCCGCCGTCCCGAGCAGCGCGAGCGCGTGGCCGCCGACGAGGTAGAGGTTCCCGGGCGTCAGGGCGACGAGCACGCCCAGCAGCGTCGCGCCGGGGAGAAAGAGGAGGTGGCCGACGACCGTCTCGCCGAGCGTGTCGCGGTCCAGCAGGGCGACCCCGGCCGTCGCGAGGCCGGCGACGAACCCGAGGCCCGTCAGGAACGTCGGCTGTCCGAGGACGAACCCGGTCGCCAGCGCGAGCGCGACGACCGTCGCGGCGGCGACGGCGAGGCTCGTCTCCCTGGGTCGCCCCTCGTCGCCGACCGCCGACGGGCGGTCCAGGCGCGGCCCGAACGGCATCAGGCGCCACCCCCCGCAGTCCCCGCCGACCGCCTGGCCTCGACCGCCAGCGCGTACTCCAGGACGAGCGCCAGGGGCGTCCCGCGGCGCCAGTCGACGGTCCGGGCGCCCGTCGACTGACAGCGCGCGAGTCGGGTCCGGCGGCGGACACCGTCGAGTCGCCCGCCGACCGTCGTCGACGACACCACGTCGGGCGACAGGACGGTCTGCGCCCGGCCGAGCGAGGCCCACGTCTCGACGGCCTCGACCGGGCGCCCGTCCAGCAGTGGCGAGACGAGTAGCAACTGCGCCCGCGGTTCGGAGAGCTCGGCGACCTTCCGGAACTGGTAGGTCGCGTCGACGGGGGTGTCCACGTCGTACTCGACGGCGCGCTCGACGCTCGCCGTCAGCCGCGAGCGGTGGTCCGACCCGGTTCCGGGCTCGACCCAGTCCAGCCCGCCCGGCCCCCGGGCCTTCCGACCGACGACCGCCAGGCCCACGTCGTGGCCGGCGCGCATGAGCGCCGTGACGGTCCGGACGGCGGCGTAGGCCGACCGCTCGACGGCCGTGGGGCGACCGGGGCCAGCGGCGACCCGGTTGCGCTCGCGGGCGTCGAGGACGACCACGACCGTCGTCGAGACCCATCGCTCGTACTCGACGGTGGCGAGTTCGCCCCGCCTGGCGTAGCCGCGCCAGTCGATGCGGTCGGCGGCGTCGCCGTGGCGGTACTCCCGGGTGGCGTGGAACTGCACGCCCCGTCCGGGCCGGTCGGCGGTGAGCCGACCGACGAAGTCGTCGCCCCGGTCGGCCAGCGGCGGCGCGTCGGCGTCGAGCCGACAGACCAGCCGGTCGTCGCCCGCCGGCCGGAGCCCGGTCGTCGCGACCGTCCCCGCCCCGACAGACCGCAGGCGCGCCCGCGGCGGGGCGAAGTCGTACTCGCCGCGGCGGGCGACGACCGTGTACTCCACGGCACACGACTCGCCGGGGTCGAGCGTCGCGCCCGCTCGCGGCGAGCCGTCGACGACCTGCAGGTCGTCGGGTACCCCGTCGACCAGCCGCAGGTCCGACAGCGTCCGGTCGCCCTCGTTGGTCGCCGTGAGCGTGACCGTGACCGGGCGTCCGGGGGGCGCCGGCGTCGGGTCCACGGTCCGGCTGACGGAGAGATCGTCGGGGGAGTCCACCGTCGAGAGCGACCCGTAGGCGACGAAGACCAGCGGGATTGCGGCCCCGAGGACGAGCGCCGCGCTGCGGTTCCAGACGCCCGCGACGGCGAGGACGAGCGCCGCTGCGACCGCCCCGCGCCAGCGGACCCGCCGCCTACGCGTCATCCCACACCTCCCCGATCAGGTCATCCGCCTCGTCCGCCTGGTCCACCTCGGTCGGGGTCCCGTCGCCGTCGGGCGCGCCGCCGCTGTCGGCACCGGATCCGTCACTACCGGCGTCCTCGTCGCCGTCGGTCGGGTCTCCGCCGTCCCGTCCCGGTCGTCGCGCGGCCGCGTCGGCCCGCTGGACGGTCCCGTCGGCTGCCCGCCTGAGAGTCCCGAGGGCAGGCGCGACCGTCGGGGTCGTCCGCGGGGCGTCGGCCCCGACGACGGGCGGGAGTTCGCGCTCGGCGGCGTCGTCGATGGCCGCGACCGCGCGGGCGGTCCCGCGCCTGACGACCCGCTCGGGGAACAGCCAGGCGCGCAGGCGCCCCCACAGCGACAGCCGCGGGAGGTCGACCCGCTCGTCGACGACGGCCGCAGCGACGCGGTCGTCCGTCCAGGCGCCGGTCGCCAGCGCCCCCTCCACCTGGTCGGGGTCCGCGCCGCCGGCTGAGAGGACGCGGGTCAGCGCCTCCCGGAGCGGCCGGCGCACGACCGCGAACCCCTCCTCGACCGTCTCGGCGTCGCGGGCCCGCTCGCGCGCCTCGTCGACGAGTTCCGCGAGTTCCTCGCCGGTCACGTCCGCCGGGTCGGCGGTCTCCTCCGGCGTCCCCTCGACCAGCTCACCTCCCTCCTCCCAGGGCGCCGGCGCGACCGCCTCGGCGTTCGCGCCCGAGCGATAGAGTTTGGCGGCCGCGAGCGCCACGCCGACCAGCGCGACGGCCAGCGCGCCGCCGCCGGCCTCCGACGCCGTCACCGGCGTGAGCGCGACCGCCAGCAGGAGCGCGGCGCCGATGGCGACGGTCCCCAGCGCGGCGACCACCGCCGCGAGCCAGCGGTTCACGACTCCTCACCGTCCCGCTCACGTTTCTGCTCCCGCTCGCGCTCGATGGTCTCGAAGGCCTCCCGGGCCCGCTCGCTCCGGTCGTCGGCGCTCCGGTCGCCGTACTCGACCTCGCGGAACGCGTCGGTCAGCGCCCGCACCGGCCGCTCGGGCCACCCGCGCTCGACGGCCGCCCGCGACACCTCGCCCGGCGTCGACTGGCGCCACCGCCCCGGCAGGACCCACCGGGCGAACCGCCGCCAGAGCGCCCGGATCGAGCGGTCCGTCGCACTCGCTCCGTCGCCACCGGTCGCCGTCCGGCCGGTCGTGACCGTCGAGTGGGCGTCCGTCCCGTCCCCGTCGTCCGCGTTCGGTTCCTCGCGAGTCCACCGGCGGTAGGCGACGACTGCGACCCAGAGCGCGACCAGACCGGCGAGCAAGCCGAGGGGGCCGAACCGATACGTGAGCCCCGCGAGCAGTCCGGTCGCCAGCGCGGCGGCTGCGACCCGCCGGAGCGTGAGACGGGCGGCGAGATATCGGCGAGTCCGCCCGGGGAACGCCCGGAACCAGGCCCCGAGCCGGGCGGCCAGCGCCCGGACCGACAGCGGGAGGTCGGCGACGCGGCCCGCGATCCGGCCGAGCAGCGCCGCGAGCCGGTCGAGCCCGGCCGCCACGCCGTCGGCGACCGCGAGCGCGGTCCGGCGAGCCCAGGCGACGGCCCCGCTCGACTGTTCGGCGAGCGTCCGCCCGCCTGCTCCGACCGCCCGGCGGTGACGGACCGCGGCGACGAGGGCGACGAACCCGGCCGCGGCGAACAGTCCGCGCCCCTCGCCGACGGCGAGGCCGACGAACAGGACGGCAGCCGCGACCCACCACGTCGCCACGCGCTTGGCCGCGCCACGGCCGCGTCGGCGCGCGGCGGCCCCGGTCCCGACGACGCCGCCGACCACCAGGAGCGCGCTCGCCAGTATCGTCGACGCGTAGGCGGTCCACAGCGGGACCGTCGTCGACTGCCGGTCCGTCTCGACCGCGATCGTGCCCCTGGGATCCGCCGGCAGTGCGAACCCGACCGTCCCGTTCTCGTCGGCGCGTCCCAGTCGCGTCCCGTCGAGAGTGACCCGGGCATCCTCTGCGGGTTCTGGTCCCGCGGCGGCGCTCACCAGCGCCGGCTCGCCGGGGACGGGCAGTCCCTCCTGGGGACGGACGGCGGCGTCGAGCAGCCACACGTCGACGGTCCGCGACCCCGAGAAGTCGCCCCGCTCGACGGTCACGGACACCGACTCGGCGTCGGACGGGACCGCGAGTTCGTACCGGCCGTCGGCGGTCGTCTGCCCGACGCGCTCGCCGTCGACGGCGACGGCCGCACGCCGCATCGGCACGTCCTCCACTTCCGCGAGGAGGGTCACGTTCGTTCCCGGGTAGGGGTCGCCGACCACCGAGAGCTCGACGGCCCCGTCGACCTCGTAGGCGGCGGTGTCGTTCCCGTCGCTGTCTTGGGTCCAGGCGGCGGCTACTTGCCCGCCGGCGAGCGACGCGAGACGGAGCCCCGACAGGTCGGCACTCCCGGCGGCCGCGTCGCCGGCGTCCCCGCCGGTGTCGTAGGGGCGCCGGAAGAACTCGCAGTCCTCGCCCGGCACCCGGACGGTGACGTTCAGCTCGCGGGTGTAGGGCGCGCGGCCGCTGACGCTACCGGTCGGGCCCGTCCGGCCGACGAACCGGTCGCCGAACCAGACCGGGACCCCGTCGGCGGGTTCCAGGTCCTCGTAGACGCTGACGCGGACGACCCCGCCCGGCACCGGCTCGTTCTCGACGACGACGCCGCAGCCCCGCTCCGTGGGGGGCGCGTCGTCGCCGGGGACCGGGATCGGGTCGCCGTCCTCGGCGATGACGCGGCCGCCCCCGCCGCCGTCACTGCCGCCGACACCGTCCCCCTCGCCCCCGGCGCCACCTCCGCCCGCGCCGCCGTCGCCGCCCCCGCCGCTGTCCGACCCCCCGTTTCCACCACCGTCGCCGGCCGCGTCGCCGGTTCCGGCGCCGCTCCCGCCGGTCCCGAAGACGCCCGCGTCGGGCGCGACCGGCGCGACGAACGCGGCGACGACGAGCCCGAGCAGACAGAGCCCGACGAGCGCGGCCTGGCGGCGGTCGACACCCGCGGCTGGGTCGCCGGTCTCGCCCGTCGGTTCGGTCTCTGACACCGTCGTGGCCCCCTCGGCCGGCGCCGCGGCGGTCGCGGCCGCCGGCCAGTTGTACGTCTGTCAGGTGGGGCCGATTATCAAACGTCCGGTCGTCGGAGTCGGGGCGGGGTCGCGGGACCGCAACGGGAGAAGTGGCCGCGACCGATGCCTTCATTCACGGGGGGCGCCTACCCGCGACCGACATGCGCGTCCGCGACTGGCAGGACATCCTGGAAGACGTCGTGGAGAGCGACGCCGACCCCGCCGGCTGGCGCGCGGCCGGCGGCGACCGCGCGAACGGCATCGGGGAGGACCTGTACTTCGGCCACCCCGCCGTGGGGGTGTTCCACGTCAAGACCTACGCGAAGAACCCCTACGAGGTCCAGGGGGTCGGCGCCGAGGTCGCCCGCAAGATCGACGACGACCTGGACCCGCTGTTCCCGGCGGAGCCCGGCGAGGGCGGGATGTTCGGCGTCCGCCAGCCCGTCGACGACGAGGACGAGGCCGAGGAGGCGGCCTCCGAGCTGGAGGAGGTCGTGCAGGCCCACGCCGACGCGCCGACGACGCCCGACGCCCTGTTCGAGGACGTGATGGACACGCTGGACTCGCCGGCCTACGGCCCGATGGAGTACGACCAGTACGGCCGCCCAGACCGGGTCGACGACCTCGCGGACACCTTCGAGGAGGCCGAACAGCTGCTCGATTCGGAGCTGGACGACCTGATCGACGAGAACGTCGACAGAGGGTTCCAGTGATGGGCGCCGCCGACCGGGTCCGGGCGTACTACGACGCGCTCCGCGAGGGGGAGCCGCTGGCCCCCTTCTTCGCCCCGGTCGACGGCGCCGTCAAGGTCGGCATCTCGGAGCGGCTCGTCGGCGGCGACGCGGTCGCCGAGGGCCTGCGCGAGCAGACCGAGCGGACGACCGACTGGAGCGTCGGGAGCCGCGACCTGCGGGTCACGGAGCGCGACCGCCACGCCTGGTTCGGCGACCGCGTCTCGCTGGCCTGGACCGACACCGAACGGCGGATCCGCTACGAGTTCGACACCCGCTGGACGGGGACGCTCGAACTGCGCGAGGCGCCGGACTCGTCGGCCGACGGGGTCGACGGGAGCGAGGCGACTCCGGCCGGCGAAGACGGGGCTACTACGGACGGCGGGAGCGCCGATCCGTGGCAGTTCGTCTCGATGCACGTCAGCACGGCGAGGGATCTCTGATGGGCCGGAGAAACTCGCATTCGGGGAGTGAGCGCTGATGGTCGGCCCCATCCCCGAGGAGGAGCGCTCGGCGTTCAACCGGAAGGTCGTCTACGGGACGACGCTGCTGGTCGGCCTGTCGGGCGGGCTCATCACGCTGCAGATCGAGACGACGGCGGTCCAGACCGCGGGGGCGGTCGTGCTCGGGATGCTCGTCGGCTACCCGCTCGCGAAGTACGTCGTCCCGACCGGCCCCGCCCCGGCGGACCGCCAGCGACGGCGGATCGAACGGGAGAATCCTTTCGCCGACGGCGGCGACGGGAGCGGCAGCTCGGACGGCGACGGTTCGGGTGGCGACGGCCCCGGCGGCGACCGCTCGGGCGGCGACGACGACTCACGAACGCGGTCGCGCTCGGACGACTACGGCCGCCGCTGAGGGGGGCGGCCGGCGAAAGAACGGTTTCTACGGACCGACCCGGGCGAGCCACAGCGCCGGATCGTCGAGTTCGTCGTCGGTGGGGAGGGTCTCGGGCGACTCCCAGACGGCGGCGGCGCCGGCGAGGCCGCGCTCGTCGGCGACGGCGTCGAAGAAGGCCTTGCCGCGCTCGTACTGGCGGCGTTTCATGCCGAGGCCGAGCAGCCGGCGCATCACGCGCGAGAGCGGGCCGCGGCCGCGCCGCCGGGCCTCGACCTTCTCGCGGAGGTCGGCGTACTCGTCGTCGAACGCCCGGTCCATGACGAGTTCGGCGTAGCCCTCCACGGCGGTCATCGTGGTGTCCAGGTCCTTCAGGGCCTCGCGGTCGAGCGTGCCCTCGCCGAGCGCCGCGACGGCGCCCTCCATCGTCGATTCGAGGTGGTCCGAGAGCCAGGGAGCGGCGCCGAACTCGGCGGCGTGGGCCACCTCGTGGAAGGCGATCCACCGGCGGAAGCGGTCGAAGTCGGCGTCGAGGGCGTCGGCCACCTTCTCGATGTTCGGGTGGACGAAGTAGAGGGCGTGGTCGTCGCCCTCGGCGAGCAGCAGGGGGTCGTACTGGCCGAGGACGTTGTTGCCGAGGAAGGCGAGCGCGACGCTCATCGTCCCGGTGTTGACGACGCGGCTGGCGCCGGGGAACATCGTGACCTGCTCCTCCAGCGGGCGCATGACCCGCTCGAAGGTGGCGACGTTGGCGTCGATCCAGTGGTGGCGGTTCTGGATCTCGACGACCTCGGGCAGGTCGAACTCCACGGCGGCGACCGACCGGACGCGGTCGCGGGCGTCGCGCACGTCCGCGGCGTAGGCCGCCTCCTCCTCGGGCGTGAGCGCTATCGACCCGGGGTCGGTCGACGACTTCGCGGCGTCGGCGACGGCGGTCCAGTCGACCGGCCCGTCGCCGGAGGCCGCCGTGACCGCCCGGACGCTCTCGTAGATTCCCATACCCGAACCAGGCGACGCGGCCGGATAGGCCTTCTCCCCGCCCCCTCGCGGTCGATGCCGGGGCCGTCGGTCAGAGCCGCGCCCGGATGCCGCCCCCGGATTCGGACTCCGCCTCGTCGAGCGCCGGCTCGCCGGACCCGCCGAGGACCCGGCGGACCGCGACCGCGAAGAGAATCAGCCCGACGAACGCGAAGACGATCCCGAACGGGCTCCCGCCCTCGTCGCCCGTTTCGCCCTCCTGATCTTCGCCGGAACCGAACGAGAGGTCGCCGAGACCCTCGGCGTCCTCGGCGGATTCGGCGCCGCTGAAGGGTGCGTTGGCCATGAACTCCGCGCCGTCGAGGTGGACTTCCAGAAACGTGAACTTCGCCATGGAGGACGTTCGACGACCGGGCGGAAATGGGTTTCGCCGGCGACTGCGCCGTCGCCTGGCCGCCTCTCGTCGCCGGGTACCCCCGTGGGCCGGCCACTCCTTGTCGTCCGGGCACCCCCGTGGTCCGGCCGCCTTTCGCCGTCGGCCGGCCGCCCGGTTCCCCGGCGCGGTCCGCCGCATCCCGGCACTTCTTTGGGGAGGCCACCGACGCGGACGTATGGCCCCGACGATCACGAAGATAGAGAGCGTCGAGTTCGCCTACGAGATCCCCGAGATGGGGACCGACCAGCACGGGTTCAACCTCGTCTACGAGCCCGGCGGCAGCGTCGAGCGCAAGCTGTTCGCCGTCACCGTCCACACCGACGAGGGGATCACCGGCGAGTACGTCGGCGGCAACTCCCCCGGCGCCGCCCAGATCAACACCTTCGCCGACTACCTCGTCGGGAAGAACCCCCTCGAACGCGAGAAACACTGGTCGGAGATCAAGCGCGCCCTCCGCAAGTACGACCGCATGGGCATCGGCCCGGTCGACATCGCGCTGTGGGACTTCGCCGGCAAGTACCACGACGCGCCGATCCACGAGCTGCTCGGGACCTACCGCGAGCGCCTGCCCGCCTACGCCTCGACCTACCACGGCGACGAGAACGGCGGCCTCGAGACACCCGAAGACTTCGCGGACTTCGCCGAGGAGTGTCTCGACATGGGGTACCCCGGCTTCAAGATCCACGGCTGGGGCGGCAGCGACGGGTCACGGGACCTGGAGCGGGAACTCGACGCCGTCCACGCCGTCGGCGAGCGCGTCGGCGACGAGATGGACCTGATGCACGACCCGGCCTGCGAGCTGGAGACGCTGGCCGACGCCGTCAAGCTCGGCCGCGCGCTCGACGAGCAGGACTTTTTCTGGTACGAGGACCCCTACCGCGACGGCGGCATCTCCCAGCACGCCCACCGGAAGCTCCGCCAGCAGCTGGACACCCCGATCCTCCAGACCGAGCACGTCCGCGGCCTGGAGCCGTTCACGGACTTCATCGACGCCGAGGCGACCGACTTCGTCCGCGCCGACCCGGAGTACGACGGCGGGATCACCGGCGCGATCAAGCGCGCCCGCGTCGCCGAGGGCCACGGCCTCGACGTGGAGTTCCACGCGCCCGGGCCGGCCCAGCGCCACTGCATGGCCGCCGTCCGCAACTCCAACTACTACGAGATGGCCCTCGTCCATCCCGACGCGCCCAACACCACCCCGCCGGTCTACGCCGGCGACTACGAGGACCAGCTCGAATCGGTCGACGACGAGGGGACCGTCCCCGTTCCCCAGGGGCCGGGCCTCGGCGTCGACTACGACTGGGACTACATCGAGGCCAACGCGACCGGGAGCGTCCACGTCTACGAGTGACAAGTTCGCTCCCACTGACGAAACGGCGGTGCTACTGGTGACGGAGCGGCTCAGACCTGGTCCAGTAGTTCGCCGGGACTAACCGCCCCGCTGTCGAGCAACTCCCCGTCGAATGTAACGAGCGTAGCGTCGATGTCTTCGGCGAGCGCGAGCAGGACACAGTCTACCGTATAGAGAAGTGACTCCCGTTGCATACTGTACGCGGTGATCTGGTCGCTGATCTCCGGTGCGTAGATGTCGACCTCCTCGTAGATGTCCTCCAGCACGTCTTCGACCGCCTCCTGTTCAGTCCGCTTTTTCTTCGTCAGCACCGACCGGATCTCCATCAGGTTCAGAATCGACGTGCAGAACTCGAAGTCCTGATTGAGTAGTTCCGTCGCAACGTCACCCCGGGACGGCTCGTCCGTCACGCTGGCGACGAAGACGTTCGAATCGACGAGAACGGTCATCCCCGCTCTCGTTCCTCGCGGACTGCGGCGACCGAGTCGATATCGACGTCCGACAGACGCCCGGACAGCAAGTCGCCCAGTTCCGGCCGTTCTTCGTGCTCCTCGCCGGACTCCCGGTCGTCAGGCGGGTCGGACGGGTACGACGAATTGATGGAGCTACCCATACTCCGAGTTGACAGTTGCAGGGTCAAAACAGTTCCTCCGCCGAACGAACCCAGGACGTGACGCGCCGTGGAGTGCCGTCGTTTCGTGTCGGGGCAGTTTCGCCCTCGGCGTCGACTACGACTGGGACCACATCGAGGCCAACGGGACCGGGAGCGTCCACGTCTACGAGTAGTCTGGGGGGTCGCTAGCCCGGCTGTGGTCGATCGCCCGTCGGCCGTCTGATCTCGACGGGGAACGAACAGCGAGCCGTCCGGTCGAACATCGTCACGGAGACGTTCACACGGTCGGGCAGGCTGTGGCGGAGCGCCCGGCGGGTGGGGCCGGTCAGCGGTACGTCGCGGACGACGACCCGGTCGGACCAGGTGTCCCACCGGACGCCGCTGTCTCCCGTCCGGAAGCGGCGCTCGAGGAGCGTTTGCAGCCGGTCCAGCGCCGCGTCCTCGCCGTACCAGCAGGCGTACTCCTCGAACGGTTCGACCGCACGCTCGTTGCCGCTGCCCGACACCCAGAAGCGGACCGTGTCGTTCTCCGGGTAGTAGTGGGCGGGGCCGTAGTCGTCGGGCGCGTGGTCGATGGCCAGGGTGTCGTCGACCGGCTGGACGGTCGTCGGCCAGAAGCCGACCAGGACGGCGGCGACGACCACGAGCGGGACGGCGACCGCACCGCCCCTCGCGAGCGCGCGGAGCACGTCCGATGGTTCCGCCGGACCGACAAATGCTTTCCCCGTCCCGGGCTCGGCCGCCCGACGGCGGTGGCTCCGTCGAAGCCACTAAGCCGCCGAGGTCCCGAACGCCGCCATGCGCCTGCTCTGCCACCGACGGGACCGCCGCCCCCGCGACAGCCGCGGGCCGGCGACCGCCGCGGCGGACGGCCCGGTCGCCCCCGCGTTCCTCCGCGAAACGGACTGCCTCGAACGCGTCGCCGCTCGCCGGCACGCTTCCGAGCGGGCGCTCGGGAAGCGATGACCGACGGCGACGACTCGGTGCTGGCCGGGGCGGACCCCGGGGCCCGCGTCTGCGTCGTGGCGACGCGGCCCGCGACGTTCGAGCGCTGTCGCGAGGGGTTCTACCCCGCCCCGGCGTCGTACGACCGGACCGACGAGCCGTTCGAGTACGTGGCGTTCTACCGCACGGCGCCCGTCTCGGCGGTCACGCACGTCGCCAGGGTGACCGACCGGGTCGAGCAACGCCGCGGCGAGCCCGGTCCCCTCTCCGAGCGCGACTGGCGGGCGACTATCGACCCGTTCGTCGACACCGACGCCGCCGTCGTCTTCGAACTGGCCGACCTCGAACAGCTGGCCGAGCCGGTCGAGAACGACCTCTCGGGGTTGCGCGGCGCCTGGTACTGCACGGTCGCGGATCTGACCGGCGCCACGGCCCTGTCGGAGCTGACCGACCGCGACGATTCGGGCTGACGAGTGCGGGGGAGCGACCGCGGTGACGAGTCGCCGGGAAGCGACCGCGGTGACGGGTCGCCGGGAAGCGGCCACGGCGACGAGCTGCCGGGCAAACACCAAGACCCCTCCGCGCCATGCGGGCGACATGGCACCCTACCGCGCGGGCATCGTCGGGGCCGGCGGCATCGCCGGGCTCGGCATCCTCGGGATGCACGACGAAGAGGACATCGGCGAGAAGAAGTTCACGGCCAGCCACGCCGGCGGCTACGCGGCGACCGACGACATCGAACTCGTCGCGGTCGCCGACGTGGACGAGGACAAGCTCGACCGCTTCGGCGACGCCTGGGAGATCCCGCCCGAGCGCCGCTACGTCGGCCACGAGGCCATGCTCGACGCCGAGGACCTGGACGCCGTCTCCGTGTGCACGCCCTCCTTCCTCCACCGCGACCACGTCGTCGACGCGGCCCGCTCGGCCGCCGACCCGGAGGTGGTCTGGTGCGAGAAACCGATCGCCGCCTCCGTCACCGGCGCCGAGGAGATGGTCGAGGTCTGCGAGGAGACCGACACCGAGCTGCTCGTCAACCACTCGTTCCGGTTCACCGAGAAACAGGAGCGGCTGCGCGACCTCGTACGCGAGGATGACCTGCTCGGGGACGTACACGCCGTGTCGATGCAGTTCCGGATGGAGCTGTTGCGGAACTCGACGCACCTGCTCGATATGCTCGTCTCGTTTCTCGACGCCCGGGCCGAGCGCGTCTCGGGGTACATCACCGGCGAGAACGAGGCCGTCGACACCCTCGAAGCGGAGGAGGCGGTCGACGACGCCGGCGGCGGCGGGTTCGTCGTGCTCGACGACGGCACCTTCGCGACCGTCGACTGCACGATCCCGCGGGCGGACTCCTCGATGACGATGCAGTTCGTCGGGACGGAGGGCAAACTCTACCTGAACAACGACGACGGCGAGTGGCGCTACTGGCGGCTGGACGAGGGCGACCACGTCGAGGAGGATCTGACCGAGTACGGCATCGAGGGCGCCTGGACGTGGGACGACGACTACCGGCGGGCGTTCCCCAACGCCGCCCGTCACGTCCAGGAGCTGCTGGACGGGACCGCCGAGAACCGTTCGACCGGCCGCGAGGCGACGCGCTCGCTGGAGATCATCGTCGGGTTCTACCTGTCGCACTACACCGGCGGGCAGGTGTCGATCCCGCTGGACCGCCCGCTGCGGGACGCGGAGATCACGTCCTGGTGAGTCGAGAGTCGCCACCGGCTCCGCCCCGTCGGTCACCAGACGCACGATTCAAGACCGTTCGCCCGAACGGAGGGGCATGGAGCGCGAACACAGGGCGTTTCTGGAGGATCTGCTCTCGACGGCGAGCCCGTCGGGCTACGAGGTGCCGGGCCAGCGGGTCTGGGTCGAGTACGTCGAGGCGTTCGCCGAGGACGTGCGCGTCGACGAGTACGGCAACGCGGTCGCCGTCCACGAGGGCGACGCCGACGTGGACGCGTCGATCGCCTTCGCGGGCCACGGCGACGAGATCGGGTTCATCGTCCGCGAGGTCACCGACGACGGGTTCCTGACCATCGGCCGCGTCGGCGGCTCGGACAAGACCGTCACGCAGGGCCAGCACGTCACCGTCCACACCGACGACGGACCGGTCGCGGGCGTCGTCGGGCAGACGGCGATCCACCTGCGCGACCCCGACGACGACTCGGCGCCGGACATCGCCGAGCAACACGTCGACATCGGCGTCGAGGACGGGGAGGACGCCGAGGAACTCGTCGAGGTGGGCGACCCGGTCACCTTCGCACAGCGCGTCCGGGAACTGGAAGACGGCCGGCTGACCGCCCGGGGAATGGACAATCGCGTGGGCGTCTGGGCGGCCGCCGAGGGGCTGCGCCGGGCGGTCGAGGCGGGCGCCGACGCGACGGTCTACGCCGTCAGCACGGTCCAGGAGGAGGTCGGGCTGCAGGGCGCGGAGATGGTCGGGTTCGACCTGGACCCCGACGCGGTGGTCGCCTGCGACGTGACCCACGCGACGGACTCGCCGGGCGTGCCGGGGAAGAAGTCGACCGGCGTCGAACTCGGCGAGGGACCCGTGGTCGCCCGCGGGAGCGCGAACCACCCCGCACTGGTCGCGGCCGTGCGCGAGGTGGCCGACGAGCGGGGGGTTGACGTGCAGCTCCAGGCGACCGGCTCGCGGACCGGCACGGACGCCGACGCCTTCTACACCGCCCGCGGCGGGACGCCGACGCTGAGCCTCGGCTTGCCCAACCGCTACATGCACACGCCGGTCGAGGTGATCGACGCCGACGACCTCGACGCGATGGCCGACCTGCTGGGCGCCGTCGGCGCCGCCGCCGACTCCCAGGCCCCGTTCGGCGTCGACATCTGATACGGTCGGTTGTAACTGTTTACCGGTGGTTCGCCGGGCGGTCCGGCGAACCCCGGAAATGACTTACAACCGACCGTATGAACGGGGTCGGGCCGCCAGGGGAGAGCGGGCCGGTCCGTCGGGCGATTGGGCAAGCGGTACGTTTATGCACGCGACGGCAGGCAGTCAGGGTATGAGTGGACGACCGCTGGACGTGCTGGAGGCGTCGCTCGGCGAGGAGGTCACGGTTCGTCTGAAGGGCGGCGAGGAGTACGTCGGCGACCTCTCGGGGTACGACCAGCACATGAATCTGGTCCTCGAGGACGGCCAAGACACAACGATTATACGCGGCGACAACGTCGTCTCGATCAACCCATGACTGGTGCAGGAACCCCGAGTCAGGGGAAGAAAAACACCACGACACACGTCAAGTGTCGCCGGTGTGGCGAGAAATCGTATCACTCCAAGAAGAAAGTCTGTGCGTCCTGCGGGTTCGGCGAGTCGGCCAAGCGACGTGACTACGCCTGGCAGGACAAAGCGGGCGAGTAAGGAATGCACGAGAAGTGCGGCGTCGTCGGCATCTCAACTGACGGTCGAGACGTCGCCCGCCCCCTCTACTACTCGCTCTACGCCCTCCAGCACCGCGGCCAGGAGTCGGCCGGCATCGTCACCCACGACGGCTTCCAGCAGTACGAACACGTCGAGATGGGACTGGTCGGCGACGCCTTCGACGAGGACGACCTCGACTCGCTGAACGGCTCCAACGGCATCGGCCACGTCCGCTACCCCACCTCGGGGTCGGTCAACAACTGCTGTGCCCAGCCCTTTTCCGTCTCGTTCAAGAGCGGGTCGCTCGGCCTCGCGCACAACGGTAACCTGATAAATACCGAGGAGATCCGCGAGGAACTCGCGGCGCTGGGCCACGCGTTCACCTCCGACGGCGACACGGAGGTCATCGCCCACGACCTGGCTCGCAACCTCCTCGAAGAGGACCTCGTCCGGGCGGTCAAGCGGACGATGAGCCGGATCCACGGTTCGTACTCGCTGACGATCACCCACGACGAGACGGTCCTCGGGGTCCGGGACCCCCAGGGCAACCGCCCGCTGTGTATCGGCGAACTCGACGACGGCTACGTCCTCGCCTCCGAGAGCGCGGCCATCGACACGCTGGACGGCGAACTCGTCCGGGACGTGCGGCCGGGCGAGCTGGTCGTCCTCCACGACGACGGGAGCGGCTTCGACACCTACCAGCTCGTCGAGACCGAGCAGACCGCTCACTGCTTCTTCGAGCACGTCTACTTCGCGCGGCCGGACTCGGTCATCGACGACGAACTCGTCTACGAGGTGCGCCGGGACCTGGGCCGGGCGCTGTGGGAGGAGTCGGGCATCGAGACGGACGTGGTGATGCCCGTCCCCGACTCCGGACGGGCGTTCGCCTCCGGGTACGCGGACGCGGCTCCCGAGGGCGTCGAGTTCGCCGAGGGACTGATGAAAAACCGGTACGTCGGCCGGACGTTCATCATGCCCACCCAGGACGAGCGCGAGCGCGCCGTCCGGCTGAAGCTCAACCCCATCCGGTCGACCGTCGAGGGCAAGACCGTCACGGTCATCGACGACTCGATCGTCCGCGGGACGACCTCCTCGCAGCTGGTCGAGCTCCTGTACGAGGCCGGCGCCGAGGAGGTCCACGTCCGCATCGGCGCGCCGCCGATCATCGCGCCCTGTTACATGGGCATCGACATGGCGAGCCGCGACGAACTCATCGCCGCGGACAGGTCGGTCGAGGAGATCCGCGAGGAGATCCAGGCCGACTCGCTGTCGTATCTCTCCATCGAGGCGGTCGCCGACGCGCTCGGCAAGTCCGACTCGGACCTCTGTCTCGGCTGTGTCACCGGCGAGTACCCCTACGACATCGACGGCGAGCGGACCGACCGGGACGTCCAGCGGCCCGCCGTCGGCCACTCCTCGGCCGACGACTGACCCGCCGCTCGGTTTTCGCCGGCCCGTCTCGACCGCTCAGAAGTGACTGAGCAGGTCGATCCCCGCGTCGAAGTGGTCGACGACGACGTAACCCAGGTAGATCCCGACGATGCCGAGGACGCCGGCCGCGTTCGGCGGCGCCGGGATCGGGACGTTCAGAAATCGAAAGACGGCGCCCGTCAGAAAGCCGGTCAGCAGGGCGAGCCCCGCGGTGGTGGCCGATACCATAGCGGGCCGTACAGGCAGTCGCTACTCAGGGGTTTCGACACGCTCCGGCGAGTGCGAGCGACGGCGCGACCGCTCGGCAGGTGACTCCCGCAGAAAGGTGGGGTGGGTGGGTGTGGGGGTGGGTGGGTTGGCACCGAACTGGTGCCGCACCTACGGATAGGGGCCGCCACATAATAAATGTTGTCGTCAAATTCTCGATTCTGATTTTGGTTGGTTCTAAAAATTATATCGTCCCGGATTGTGGATCGGGAAACGCAGTACTGAGGGGATTTATGAGATGGTCTCTCGGCGGCCGGACGGTATCAATTCTGTGAACGGGGGGATAACCTATTTGCACGAACTGTCGAAATATCCGCCGATGGGGCCCGAACGACCGTGCGACGGGGAGCGAGCGGGTCCGAGAGGGGCGGATCGGGCATGACGGAAGGCCTGACTGATCCGGCGGGGCCGTCGGTCCTGGTCGTCGACGACAACCGGGTCGTCGCCGACACCTACGCGGCGTTTCTCGCCGGCGAGTACGCGGTCGACGCGGTCTACGGCGGGGAGGAGGCACTGGCGGCGCTCGACCCCGGGGTCGAGGTCCTCCTGCTCGACCGGCGGATGCCCGGGCTGTCGGGCGACGAGGTGCTCGCCCGGATCGAGGAGCGCGCCGTCGACCTCCGGGTCGTGATGGTGACGGCGGTCGACCCGGGGGTCGACATCGTCGACCTCCCCTTCGACGAGTACGTCGTCAAGCCGGTCGGCCGGGCGGAGCTGGTCGCCGTCGTCGACGAGATGTTCCGGCGGGCGAGGTACGACGACCCGCTCAGGCGGTTCCTCGCGCTCGCCTCGAAGAAGGCGACGCTCGAGGCGAGCGCCGACGCCGACGACCTCGCCGACAGCGAGGCCTACCGACGCGTCGAGGAGCGCCTCGCCGAGCGGCGGGAATCGCTGGGCTTCGATACGGCGGACCTGGAGCGCGTCGTCGCGGGCGACGAACCCGACATCGTCGACACGGCGGACTCCGAGCCCGTCCGGACGGAGTGACCGGCCGTGGCGAGGCGGTCGCAGTCCCCGCTCCCCGGTCGATCCGTCCGCTTCGGCCGCGGACGGCTTCGGGACCGAAAGCTCGGCGTCCCGCGGATCTCGGTTCCGGAACGGAAACTGCATTGAACGAGGCGGCCGTCGGTCCGAACCGACATGGAGACACGGAGCGACGGGGGGCCGGCGAGGCCGTGAACCGCAACGACCGCGCGATCACCGGGTTCGCGATGGTCGGCCACGGGCTGGTCCACACCTACGAGCTGGCCGTCCCGATCCTGCTGACCGTCTGGCTCGTCGAGTTCCCCGTCACCTCGGCCACGCTCGGCAGCGTCGTCGCCGTCGGCTACGGGCTGTTCGGCGTCGGCGCACTGCCGGCGGGGATCCTGGTCGACCGCTTCGGCTCGCGAGTGCTCGTCGTCGGCTGCACGCTCGGGATGGGACTGTCCTTCCTCCTGTTGAGCGTCCTCCCGGGCGTCGTCGGCATCGCCGTCGCGCTCGCGCTGTGGGGGGTCGCCGCCAGCGTCTACCACCCGGCCGGGCTGACGCTCATCAGCAAGGGGGTCGAACAGCGGGGCGCCGCCTTCGCATACCACGGGATGGCCGGCAACGCCGGCATCGTCGCCGGCCCGTTCCTCACCGCAGTCCTCCTCGTGGTCGCCGACTGGCGGGTCGCGGTCGCCGCCCTGGCGGTCCCCGCGCTCGTCGCGGCCGTCGCCGGTCTCCGCGTCGAGTTCGACGAAACGGCGGCCGTCGACGGGCGGGACGCGGCCGCCGACGGCGGCGACGCGCCCGAGACGGACATCGGGTCGATCTCGGAGTTCCTGGCCGCCTCGCGGGAGGTGTTCACCGTCGGCTTCCTCGTCGTCTTCGCGCTCGTGCTGTGCAACGGCCTGTACTACCGCGGCACCTTGACCTTCCTCCCCGGCCTGCTGAGCGACTTCCTCGAACCGCTGGTCGGGACCGGCGGGGTCGCTCCCGGCCCGCTCTCGGAGGGGCCGGCCGCCCGCGAGTTCGACCTCTCGCGGTACCTCTACGCCGGCCTGCTGGCCGTCGGCATCGGCGGCCAGTACGTCGGCGGCCGGCTCACCGACGCCGTCGCGCCCGAGCGGGGGCTGGCGGTCCTGCTCGGCGCGCTCGTCGCCATCGCCCTCCTGTTCGTCCCCGCGTCGGGCTCGCTGCCGGCGCTGCTGGCGGTCAGCGTCGCCCTCGGGTTCACGCTGTTCGGGATGCAACCGCTCAGCCAGGCGACCATCGCGAAGTACTCGCCCGCCGAACACCGGGGGCTCTCCTTCGGCTACACCTACCTCGCCATCTTCGGGATCGGCGCGCTCGGCGCCTCGATCACCGGCGCGGCGCTCACCTACGGGTCGGCGCGGCTGCTGTTCGCGGTCCTCGCCGGCATCGAGACGGTCGCGCTCGCGCTGGCGCTGTGGCTGGTCGTCCGCGGCCGGTAGCCTCGCGACCGATTCGAGGCCCGAATCACCCGTAGATGGCCTCTCCAAGGGTGAACCGGGTTTCGCACTCGCGGCAGTACTTCTCGATGTCGTGAACGTCGAGGCAGTGCGAGTAACAGTAGATGTCCTCGTTCCCGCAGTTCGGACGCGCTTCGAGTTCCGGGACCACCATCTCGACACAGTATCGATCCGCCGCCCGAATATGGTTACCCCGCTCGCGCTACCGCGACCGACCGTAGCCGTCGCTCGCCGGTCGGCTTCGGTAGGAAGTTTGCGTGGGTGCAGTCCCTGAGGGACGCACCTGCACTTGGCCCGTGACGGGCCGGCAGTGCGTGGGACCGGATTTGAACCGGCGGACCCCTACGGGACAGCGCCCTCAACGCTGCGCCGTTGGCCTGGCTTGGCTACCCACGCACTCGTCGGCTCTTGCGGTTTTCCGCATTCGTCCATTCCCGAGGGGCATTAAAATCACTGTCGGTTTCGCCGCTCAGTGGGGGCCGACCCCACGCCGTCAGCGGGACCGATGCCGGTCGAAGCCGACCGGTCCGGCCGCGCGACGACCGCCCGGCATCGGTTCAGACGCACTGTCAGGTCATCCCGACGAGGGAAAACGGGCCATTCAAATATCGGGCCTCCACTACCCCCGGGCATGGCCAAGTACTCGACCGGTGGCGCCGGCTCCAGCGCCAGCGACAGTTGCGAACTCTGCGGGGCGGAGAACGTGGACCTACGGACCGCGAGCGTCGCGGGGGCGACGCTCAGCGTCTGCTCGGAGTGCGCCCAGCACGACGAGACGACGGGCGGGGAGTCCGGCGGCGACGAGGGTCGCGACGACCGCGACCGCAAGCGCCAGGCGGCCCAGAACACGGCGCGGATGCAGGACGCCGCCTCGGCCGACGCCAGCCACTGGGAGGACGGCGCCGACTACGACGACGACCAGCTGCCCTACCTCGTCGGCGACTACGGCGAGACGCTCGTCGAGGCCCGTCAGGCGGCGGGGCTCCAGACCGACGAACTGGCCGAGGCCGTCGACGCCGACGAGTCCGACGTGCTCGCCGTCGAGCAGGGCCGGGCCACCCAGGCCAACGTCGGCGGCTCGCTCATCGCCGCCCTCGAGGCGGAACTGGACGTTCGCCTCGTCGAATCGCAGTAGCTCCGCGCCGCCGGTCGACGGGCCGGCCGGTCCGCGCGGGTCCCACCCGCCGGCCGCGCAATTTTTGCCGGGGCTGGTCCAAGAGAGTCCCATGGAGCTATCGTCGACGCAGGCGGCGATCCGCGAGGCGGTCCGCGAGTTCGCCGAGTCGGAGATCCGACCGGTCGCGGCCGAGGCCGACCGCGAGAGCGCCTTCCCGGAGACCGTGTGGGACGGGCTGGCCGATCTGGACCTGACAGGGTTGACCGTCCCCGAGTCGTACGGCGGGTTCGACGCAGACCGGCTGACCTACGCGGTCGCCAACGAGGAAGTCGCCTACGGGTCGCTGGCCGTCGCGACGGCGCTGTCGGTCCACTGTCTCGCCACCTCCTGCATCGCGGAGTTCGGCGACGAGTCGGTCCGCGAGGAGTGGCTCCCGGAGATGGTCGACGGTCGGCCCGTGGGCGCGTTCGCGCTCTCGGAACCGGAGGCCGGCTCGAACCCCGCGGAGATGTCGACGACCGCCCGCGCGGTCGACGGCGGCGAGGCCTACGTCCTCGACGGGAAGAAACAGTGGATCACCAACGGCGAGCGCGCCGGGGTCTACGTCGTCTTCGCGAAGACCGACCCAACGGACCCCGACTCGGTGACCCAGTTCCTGGTGCCGACCGACGCCGACGGGCTGGAAGTCGGGGAGAAGGAGGACAAGCTCGGCCTGCGGGCGAGCGACACGACGAGCCTGGTGTTCGACGAGGTGGAGGTGCCGGCGCGCTACCGGCTGACAGAGCCCGGACGCGGGCTGGCGGCGGCGTTCTCCATCCTGACCGGCGGGCGGATCGGCATCGCTGCCCAGTCGGTCGGGCTCGCCCAGGCGGCGCTGGACGAGGCCGTCGCCTACGCGAGCGAGCGCGAGCAGTTCGACCGGCCGATCGCCGACATCCAGTCGATCCGCCACAAGCTGGCGGACATGGAGACGGACGTGCGCGCGGCGCGGGCGCTGACCCACGAGGCCGCGGCCGCCCAGGACCGCGGGGAGAGCGCCCGCACGGCCGCGAGCGTCGCGAAGTACTTCGCGAGCGAGGCGGCGGTCGACGTGACCGGCGAGGCCGTCCAGATCCACGGCGGCTACGGCTACACGTCGGGGTTCCCGGTCGAGCGGTTCTACCGCGACGCGAAGGTCACGACCATCTACGAGGGGACGAGCCAGATCCAGAAGAACATCGTCGCGCGGGACCTGCTGGACGAGTGACGGGCGGTCGACACCGCGGCCAGCGGGCCGGACGCCGCGGGGGTCGATTACCTGTCACCGGCGGGGTCGTCGCCGGTCGACACGCATTTGCTGGCTCGATCCCTACCCCGACGCGTGACGGAGTACGACGCCATCGTCTACGACCTGGACGGGACGCTCGTCCGCCTCGACGTGGACTGGGGGACGGTCGCCGAGCGGTGCGCCGCGGTGTTGCGGGCCCGCGGCCACGACGTGTCGGGCGCGGACATCTGGGAGATGCGCGAGGTCGCGGCGGCCAACGGCCTGCTCGACCGCGTCGACGAGGCCATCGCGGAGTTCGAGCGCGACGGCGCCCGGAGCGCCCGCCGGCTCGCGCTCGCCGACGAGTTGCCCCACTCGGTGCCGGTGGGCGTCTGCTCGCTCAACTGCGAGGCGGCCTGCCGGATCGCGCTGGAACTCCACGGCATCGACGGGCACGTCGACGCGGTGGTGGGCCGGGACTCCCACGAGACGGTCAAGCCCGACCCCGAGCCGCTCGTCCACGCCGCCGAGCTGCTCGGCGCGGAACCGTCGTCGACGCTGTTCGTCGGCGACTCCGACTCCGACAGGGAGGCCGCCGCGGCCGCCGGGCTGGACTTCCAGTGGGTCGAGGACCGAGTCTGAGCGGTCGGTCGCTCGCGGCCACGGCGGGCGGCGCGGTCAGGCGTTGACCCGGCGCTCGTAGGCGTAGACGGCGAGAGCGGTGACGATCCAGACGACGGCGCCGACGCGGACCGCGAACAGCGCGCGCTCGGTCCAGGTCGTCAGCTCGACGGCCAGCGAGAGCGCGGCCACCAGCGGCGCTCCCGCGACGATCGTGGCGACGAAGGTGAGCTGCATGACCCGGCCGTAGTCGACGCCGTCCGGGTCGGTCCGCTCGACGCGCGCAGGCACGTCCGGGTCTTTCGCCGACGACGCCTTGAGTCCCCCGTTTTCGACGCGGTCGGCGCGGATCGGTGCGGCTGGTGCCCGGCGTTCCCGTTCAGTCGTCGAGCGAGTCGAGGAACCGCCCGACCGCGCGGTTGAACGCCGCCGGCCGCTCGGCCATCGCGAGGTGCGCGGCGTCGGGGATCTCCGCGTACTCGCAGTCCGGGAGTTCGTCGGCGAAGAACTCGTGGTAGGCGGGCGGGGTCAGCGAGTCGTGTTCACCAACGACCGCCAGCGCGGGGGCGTCGACCTCGTCGAGCCGGTCGCGAACGTCGAACCGGTGGCAGGTCAGGAAGTCCCTGCGGGTGACGGCCCGCCCGGTGGCCCGTAACTGGGACTTCGAGCGGTCGAGCGCCCGCTCGTCGGCGTCGTGGAACAGCCGGTCGTCGCCGTGGAGGAAGTCGACGGCGCGGTCGAAGTCCTCGGCCAGCCACGCCCGGAGGTCCTCGGCGACGGCGAGCTTCGCGCCCGTGCCGGCCAGCACGAGCGCGGCCGGGTCGAAGTCGGCCTCCAGCGCGACACGGAGGACGACCGCGCCGCCGAGTGAGTTCCCGGCGAGGGTGTCCGCCCCCGTCTCCTCGGCGACGGCGATCACGTCCCGTGCGTACGCGTCGAGGGTCTCCGGGCCGGGGTCGGTGGCTACGTCGTCGGAATCGCCGTGGCCGCTCAGGTCGAGCGCGGCCGCCGGGCGAGCGGGACCGTCGGGGCCGTACTGGGCGGCCCACAGCCGGTGGGTCGCGCCGCTGCCGTGGACGTACAGGACTTCGGCGCTCCCCGCCGACTCCCCCGTCGACGCGGACCCGGCCGTCGTGTCGGCGTCGGCATCGCAGCCCGCGATCCGGTAGGCCGTCTCCCGGCCGTCGTGGCGAACGGTCTCCATGCCGTCCCGTTCGGCCGCCCCGACCAAAGCCGTCGGGGCCGGTCGGCGGACCGTCCGGGCGCGACCCCTCGGGCGGGTGTCAGTGTGAACCGCAATTCTACCGTTCGTGCTGATACCCCCCACGTGCGGGGTAGTTTAGCGATAGATTTAAGTACTTATCGCGCTAACTCTGAGTTAGTATGACCGGAACCCAACAGCTGGCCGACGACGTCGGTCTGCGTCGGTACGAGTACGGCGACGACGAGACGGTGCTGGCGGCGGACCTCGGCCCCGGTCGGGACGCGTCCGTGGACGTGCTCGACGAGACCGTCATCGTCGTCGTCGACGGCGAGCAGTACGACCTGGAGCTTTCGGGTGACGCGCGAGCGTTTATCCGCAACGGCGTGCTCACTATCGAGGTGAACGCATGAGACTCACCGTCAAGCCCCTCAAGCAGAAGGACGCGGGCCGCGGCCTCGCCGCCATCGACCGCGCGGCGATGTCGGAGCTCGACCTGGAGAACGGCGACTACATCGTCATCGAGGGCGGCGACGGCTCCCGCGCGGTCGCGCGGGTCTGGCCGGGCTACCCCGAGGACGAGGGCCGCGGCGTCATCCGCATCGACGGCCGCCTCCGCCAGGAGGCCGACGTGGGCATCGACGACAACGTCGACGTCGAGAAGGCCGACGTGAACCCGGCCAGCCGGGTCAGCGTCGCCCTCCCGCAGAACCTCCGGGTCCGCGGCAACGTCGGTCCGATGATCCGCAACAACCTCAGCGGCCAGGCCGTCACCGAGGGACAGACCGTGCCCGTCAGCTTCGGGCTCGGCCCGCTCTCGTCGATGAGCGGACAGAAGATCCCGCTGAAGATCGCCGGCACCGAGCCGTCCGGGACCGTCGTCGTGACCGACTCGACGGAGGTCGACGTGGCGGAACAGCCCGCCGAGCAGATCACCGGCGACGCGGCCGGCGCCCCCGAGGGCGGCGCGCCCGACATCACCTACGAGGACATCGGCGGCCTGGACGACGAGCTGGAGCAGGTCCGCGAGATGATCGAACTGCCGATGCGCCACCCCGAGCTGTTCGAGACGCTCGGCATCGAGCCGCCGAAGGGCGTCCTGCTCCACGGCCCGCCCGGCACCGGCAAGACGCTGATGGCCAAGGCGGTCGCCAACGAGATCGACGCGTACTTCACCGACATCTCCGGGCCGGAGATCATGTCGAAGTACTACGGGGAGAGCGAGGAGCAGCTCCGCGAGGTCTTCGACGAGGCCGAGGAGAACTCCCCGGCCATCGTCTTCATCGACGAGATCGACTCCATCGCGCCCAAGCGCGGCGAGACGCAGGGCGACGTGGAACGCCGCGTCGTCGCGCAACTGCTCTCGCTGATGGACGGGCTGGAGTCGCGCGGGCAGGTCATCGTCATCGGCGCGACCAACCGCGTCGACGCCGTCGACCCCGCACTCCGGCGCGGCGGTCGCTTCGACCGCGAGATCGAGATCGGCGTCCCCGACAAGAACGGTCGCAAGGAGATCCTGCAGGTCCACACCCGCGGGATGCCCCTCGTCGACGGCATCGACCTGGAGCAGTACGCCGAGAGCACGCACGGCTTCGTCGGCGCGGACCTCGAATCGCTGGCCAAGGAGTCGGCGATGAACGCGCTCCGGCGCATCAGGCCCGAACTCGACCTCGAATCGGACGAGATCGACGCCGAGGTGCTCGAACACCTGGAGGTCACGGAGGACGACTTCAAGCAGGCGCTGAAGGGCATCGAGCCGTCGGCGCTGCGCGAGGTGTTCGTCGAGGTCCCCGACGTGACCTGGGACGAGGTCGGCGGGCTCGAAGACACCAAGGAGCGGCTCCGCGAGACGATCCAGTGGCCGCTGGACTACCCCGAGGTGTTCGAGGCCATGGACATGGACGCCGCGAAGGGCGTCCTGATGTACGGCCCGCCGGGCACGGGGAAGACCCTGCTCGCCAAGGCCATCGCCAACGAGGCCCAGTCGAACTTCATCTCGATCAAGGGCCCCGAACTGCTGAACAAGTTCGTGGGCGAGTCCGAGAAGGGCGTCCGCGAGGTCTTCGAGAAGGCTCGTGCGAACGCACCCACCGTGGTGTTCTTCGACGAGATCGACTCCATCGCCGGCGAACGCGGCGGGTCGACGACCGACTCGGGCGTCGGCGAGCGCGTCGTCTCCCAGTTGCTGACGGAGCTGGACGGCCTCGAAGAGCTGGAGGACGTGGTCGTCATCGCGACGACGAACCGTCCGGACCTCATCGACTCGGCCCTGCTGCGGCCCGGTCGCCTGGACAGGCACGTCCACGTGCCCGTCCCCGACGAGGAGGCCCGCCGCAAGATCTTCGAGGTCCACACGCGGAACAAGCCGTTGGCCGAGGGCGTCGACCTCGACGACCTGGCAGCCCGCACGGAGGGCTACGTCGGCGCGGACATCGAGGCGGTCGCCCGCGAGGCGTCGATGGCCGCGACCCGCGAGTTCATCGCCAGCGTCGACCCCGAGGAGATCGACGACTCGGTCGGCAACGTGAAGGTCACGATGGACCACTTCGAGCAGGCCCTCGGCGAGGTCTCCCCCAGCGTCGACGAGGAGACCCGCGAGCGCTACGAGGAGATCGAGGAGCGGTTCGACACGGCCGAGCCCGAACCCGACGAGCAGCAGGTCGGCCGCACCTTCCAGTGAGGACGCGGGCGGACTGACGCCCCGCGACAGCGTTTTTTCGACGGATCGGCTCACCGGACGCGACGCCGCGGCTCGGTATGACGCGTATTAATATGCCATAATATACCCTAAATACTTAATACTATATTAGTCCGAGCCGTTGGATCCGTCGTGCCCCACCACCAGGACATCGCCGACGACGCGGAGACGAAATCGACCTACGAGTGTCTCGTCTGCGGGAACATCGTGCGGGCGGACTCCCATCCCGGGGAGTGCCCGGACTGTGACGGCGGGTTCCAGAACCGCGCGATGTCGCTGGAGTAACGGACTCATTATGTCTTCCGACACACCGACCCAGTCGACAGCCGACGGTATCGAGTCCCCGACCGACGAACCGGCCTCGGCGCTGGCGACGGCCCGCCGCCAGCTGCGGCGGGCGGCCTCGCTGGTCGACGTGGACCCGAACGTCGTCGAGCGGTTCCTCCACCCGGACGCGGTCCACGAGGTGACCGTCCCCATCGAGCGCGACGACGGGAGCGTCGAGGTGTTCCGCGGGTTCCGAGCCCAACACGACAGCGTCCGCGGGCCGTACAAGGGCGGCCTGCGGTACCACCCCGAGGTCTCCCGCGAGGAGTCGATCGGCCTCGCGATGTGGATGACCTGGAAGTGCGCGGTGATGGACATCCCGTTCGGCGGCGCCAAGGGCGGCGTCGTCGTCGACCCGAAGGAGCTGAGCGACGACGAGCGCGAGCGGCTCACCCGGCGGTTCACCGACGAGATCCGCGACGTCATCGGGCCGACGACGGACATCCCCGCGCCGGACATGGGGACCGACGCCGAGACGATGTCGTGGATGATGGACGCCTACAGCATGCAGGAGGCCGAGACGATCCCGGGGGTCGTCACCGGGAAGCCGCCGGTCATCGGCGGCAGCGAGGGCCGCGCCGAAGCGCCGGGCCGGAGCGTCGCCATCGTGACCCGCGAGGTCGCGGAGTACTACGACGCGCCGCTCTCGGAGGCGACGGTCGCGGTCCAGGGGTTCGGGAGCGTCGGCGCGAACGCCGCCCGCCTGCTCGACGACTGGGGGGCGACGGTCGTCGCCGTCAGCGACGTGACCGGCGCCGCCTACGACCCCGACGGGCTCGACACCCGCTCGATCCCCTCCCACGAGGAACAGCCCGAGGCCGTCGCCGCCCACGCCGACCGCACCGTCACGAACGAGGAACTGCTCGGGCTGGACGTGGACGTGCTCGTCCCCGCGGCCGTCGGCAACGCCATCACGGAGACGAACGTTTCGGAGGTCCGCGCGGACATCGTCGTCGAGGGCGCGAACGGCCCGGTGTCGTTCGCCGCGGACGAAATCCTCGCCGACCGCGGGGTCCCGGTCGTCCCGGACATCCTCGCGAACGCCGGCGGCGTGACGGTCAGCTACTTCGAGTGGCTCCAGGACATCAACCGCCGGTCGTGGTCGGCCGAGCGCGTCAGCGAGGAGCTGGAGACGGAGATGCTCGCCGCGTTCGAGGCCGTCGCCGACGAGTTCGAGGCGAGCGACGGCACCTGGCGCGACGCCGCCTACGCGGTCGCGCTCTCGCGGATCGCCGAGGCCCACGAGGCACGCGGGCTCTGGCCTTGAGGGGCACGCGAGTTCGACTCCCGCCGAGTGAGCGACGCCACGTCGTCCGGAAGCGCAACTGGGTTGACGGTCGAGTCCCCAGTTCCGGCCGATGAACGTCAGCGAGCACGTCCCGGCGGTCTCGGGCGTCCTCTCGGTCATCGCGCTCGCGCTCGTCTTCGCAGCGGCGTTGCAGGCGATCCCGCAGGGCCTGCTACCGCGGGCACCGGACGCCGTCTTGGCGGCGATCCCGCACGTCAACGCCGTCGTGAGCGCGACGGCGGTCGGGACCATCGCCGTCGGCTGGCGGGCGATCCGCCGGGGCGACGTGGCCCGCCACCGCGCGGCGATGCTGTCGACGACCGGCCTGTTCGCCCTCTTCCTCGTCGCCTACCTCTATCGGGTGGCCCTGCTCGGGCCGAGTGACTTCTCCGGGCCGCCGCTCGTGGAGGGCGTGATCTACCCCGGAATCCTCGCCGTCCACATCGTCCTCGCCATCGTCTGCGTCCCGCTGGTCATCTACGTCCTCCTGCTGGCGCTGACCCACTCGGTGCCCGAGTTGCGCGAGACGCGTCACCCGACCGTCGGCCGCGTCGCCGCGGCGCTGTGGCTGGTTTCGTTCACGCTGGGCGTCGTCGTCTACCTCATGCTGTACGTGCTGTTCTGACGGACGAAAGCGCGCGGTCGGATCTTCCCCCGGTCGCCGTCACTCCTACCCGTCCGTCACGTCCTCGGGGACGTACCCCAGCTCGCCCGCTTCGACCAGCGCCTCGAAGGCGTTGTCCTCGGCGTCGAGCGGGAAGTCGACCCGGCCGCGCTTGCGGGCCGACTCGTAGGCGCCGAAGATGATCTCGGCCGTCTTCAGGCCGTTCTTCGCGCCGAGTTCGGACTCCCGTCCCTCCGCCAGCGCGTCGACGACCTCGCTGGCCGCGCGGTCGATGTACTCGCTGCCGTACTCCCGGCCGTCGGCGTTGGCGCCGTGGAGATCCTCGCCGTCGACATCGACCTCTTCCCAGGCCCCATCACCGGCTCGCCGGATCTCCAGCATATTCCCGGTGTCGCTGTCGATGCGGATCTCGCCCTCGGTGCCGCGGATCACGTGGGCAGCGGCGGCGAAGTCGCTCCCTTTCCCGCCGGAGATCACGCCCTGGACGCCGGTCTCGTACTCCCAGAGCGCCCAGGCCTGGTTCTCCTGGTGCATGCCGAAGCGGACGTCTTCCTCGCGGTAGTCGATCTGGGCGATGACCCACTCGGGTTCGGCCTCGCCGGCGAACATCCCCGTCAGGTCGATCGTGTGGGCGCCGGTGTCGTACAGATCGCTCCAGGTCGTCTCGACGCGTCGCAGTTCGCCGATTTCGCCGCCGTCGATCAGCCGTTTCGCCTCTCTGAACGGTTCGCCGAAGCGTCGCTGTCGGTTGAACGTCAGCTGCACGTCGCGGCGCCAGCAGGCGTCGGCCATCCGCCGGGCCGACCCCCACGTGTGGGCCATCGGTTTCTCGGCGTGGATCGCCGAGACGACGCCGCTGCGGGCGCAGTCGACGACCACGTCCTCGTGGATCGCCGGCGGGACGGCGACCGTCACGATGTCCGGTTCGACCGCCCCGAGCATCGCCTCGTACTCCTCGAAGACGTTCTCGTCGGGGAGATCGAAGGTGCGCCCGAACGCCTCGGCGTTCTCCGGAACGATGTCGGCGCAGGCGACCACCTCGCAGCGCTCGTCGTTCTCGAACGACTCTGCGTGTCGATACCCCATCGCGAACCCCTCGACCGTCGGGTTCTCCGGGTCCGGTCCCGTTCCGATGACGGCAACGGTGTACGTCATGCCATCACTCAGCGAGAACGCGGTAAAACAACTTTCGGTCGCTCTCCTCCCGCTATATCTACGTGTATCCCGGTAGTGACGGATTTCCCATCGGTCGCCCCGGACTGTCACTCGATACTATCGCCCGTTCGATTCTACCAAACGACTTGGAAAAGATATATCACTTGCGTCTCACCAATATACGAATAGTCGAGCCACCGATATGCCAACGATAACTGTCGATGGATCAGAGTTCGAGTACGAGAGACAGGCGAAGAACAGATCGGCGAGCGTCTTCGAGGCTCAACTGGTCGTCGAGTCGCGGACTGGCGAGCGGTCGGTGCGGTCGTTCGAGCTGGACGTGTCGGCGCGCGACGACCTGACGGCCGAGCGGATGGAGACGGCGCTCGCGGAGTGGCAGCAGTCCCACCCGACGCTGACGATCGACCAGGTGGTCGTCGAGGAGACCAAGCGCTGTGGCTTCGGCCGTCGCCTCGGCGAAGCCGACGAGGACGCCGCTGTCGACGCGGCCGCGTCCGACGACGGGTCCGGGCAGACTCAGCCGCTGTACCGCGGCGGCGGCGCGCAGTCGGTCCCCCGCTCGCCCGTCGGGTTCGGAGACGTACCCGTCGAGCGCGGCGAGGAGGTCACCTTCCACGTGGCCGGCCCCGACTCCTCGGTCTACGGCACCGACAGCGGAACCGTCACCGGCGTCAAGACCGGTACCGAGGACTACAACATCCTCATCATCGAGACCGACTCCGGAACCAAGCGCGTCCGCGAGGACTGGATCGTCGACGACAGCGACGACGATGCCGAGACGGAAGCGGACGATGCCGAGGACGCCGAAGCGGACGACGAATCCTGAGCGGCGACCGTTCGGGGTTCGGAACGTGACTTCTCGCAGGGCGGGCCGTGTCCTCTCACGTGATCGTCTCCTTCTCACCGATCGACGGTCCCGAGGGACGCGTGGGCGTCGCTCCGGGCGTAGCTGAGGGATGCGGACGCGGTCGAAGAGGCCGTAGTTTCGTGCGGAGCGAAGCGAGAAAACTCGGGCGGGGCGGACAGTCCGCGAGTCAGTAGGAGCGTTCCTTCGGTTCGTACTCCTTCTCGCCTTCCAGGAGGACGGGCTTGTAGTAGAGTTCGGGGCTGCCCTCGTTCCAGGCGAGCATGGTGTGTTTGAGCCACTCGTCGTCCCGGCGCTCCTGGTACTGCTCGCGCCAGTGGGCGCCGCGGAACTCCTCGCGGGCGAGGGCGCCGACCGTGATGGCCTCCGCGATGTCGATGATGTTGCGGGTCTCCATCGTGTGCATCAGGTCGGTGTTGTAGGTGCGCGAGGGGTCGGAGGCCGCGACGTGCTGGTAGCGCTCGCGGGCCTCGCGGATGTCCTCTAAGGCCTCCTTGAGGTTGTCCTCGCGGCGGAAGACGTTGACGTTGGCCGTCATCGTCTCCTGGATGTCGTCGCGGACGTGGGCGTGGTTGATCCCGTCCTCCTCGAGGAGGCGCTCGACGCGCTCGCGCTGGCGCTCGACCTCCGCCTCGACGACGCTCTGTGCGTCGACCGCCGCGCCGTCGGCCGCGACGGCACTGTCGCCGGCGCCGACGGCGCCGAACTCGACGTCGTCGGGCAGGTCGCCCGCCTCGCTCTCGGCGCTCGGACCGGTCTCGATCTCCGGCTCCTTCATGTCGCCGCCCGCGGCGTGCTTGCCGGCGCGGGCGCCGAACACGAGCAGTTCGGGCAGGGCGTTGCCGCCGAGGCGGTTGGCGCCGTGCAGGGAGACACAGGCCGTCTCGCCGGCCGCGTAGAGGCCGTCGATGCAGGTCTGCCCGTTCTCGTCGACCTCGACGCCGCCCATCTGGTAGTGCTGGCCGGGCTTGACCGGCATCGGCTCGTCGAGGCCGTCGACGCCCTCGAAGTCCTCCGCGAGGTGGAGGATGTTCTCCAGGCGGTCGAGGATGCGCTCCTCGCCGAGGTGGCGCATGTCGAGGTGGACGTACTCGTCCTCGATGCCGCGGCCCTCGTTGACCTCGGTGAGCTCCGCCCGCGAGACCACGTCGCGGGAGGCGAGTTCGCCCTCGTTGTTCGCGTAGCCGTGCTCGAACATGAACCGCTCCTCGTCCTCGTTGTAGAGGATACCGCCCTCGCCGCGGACCCCCTCGGAGATGAGCACCCCGGTCGAGGGGAGCGTGGTGGGGTGGAACTGGACGAACTCCATGTCCTCCAGCGGGACGCCGGCGCGGTAGGCCATCGCGTAGCCGTCGCCGGTGTTGGCGACGGCGTTGGTGGTGTGGTCGAAGACCTGGCCGGGGCCGCCGGTGGCGAGGATGACGCCGTCGGTGGCGCGGTAGCCCTCGATCTCGCCGCTGGCGATGTCGTAGGCGACGACGCCGTGACACTCGCGGTCCTCCACGTCGTCGTGATCCGTCACTGCGAGGTCGAGAACCTGCTGTTCCTCGTAGACGGTGATGCCCCGCTTGACGACCTGCTCGTACATCGTGTGCAGCAGGTGGTGGCCGGTCTCGGCGCCGGCGTAGGTGGTGCGGGGGTGGGAGAGGCCGCCGAACGGCCGCTGGGAGACGGTGCCGTCCTCCTCGCGGGAGAAGGGCATCCCCCAGTGTTCGAGCTGGATGACCTCGTCCGGGGCGTCCTGGGCGAAGGTCTCGACCGCGGGGGCGTCCCCGAGGTAGTCCGACCCCTTCATCGTGTCGTAGGCGTGCAGTTCCCAGGAGTCCTCGGGGTGGAGCGCGGCGTTGATGCCGCCCTCGGCCGCCCCGGTGTGGCTCCGGACGGGGTGGAGCTTCGTGACCATCGCCACGTCCGCTCCCGCTTCGTGCGCCGCGATCGCCGCGCGCAGGCCCGCGCCGCCCGCGCCGACGACGAGTACGTCGTGTTCGTGCATGGTTACCAGAATTTGAGGTTCGACTTGACCGCTTCGCGCTTGAGTTCCTGGATGTGCTCGGTCAGCGGGATGTCCTTCGGACAGACCTCCGTGCAGGAGAACTGGGTCTGACAGCGCCAGACGCCGTGTTCCTGCTCGATGATCTCCAGACGGTCCTCCTTCTGGATCTCGCCCTCCCGCTCGTCCATCGCGAACCGGTAGGCCTTGTTGATGGCCGCCGGGCCGAGGTACTCGTTGTCGCCCGCGGCGATGTTACACGAGGACATGCAGGCGCCACACCAGATACACCGCGTCGACATCTTGACCTTCTCGCGGTTCTCGGGGCTCTGACGCTGTTCCTCGCGCTCGCCCTCCGGCAGCTCGTCGGGCTGGAAGTACGGCTCGACGGCGTGCATCTGCTCGTAGAAGTGCTCCATGTCCACGACGAGGTCCTTGACCACGTCCTGGTGGGGGAGCGGCTCGATGCGGACCGGGTCGTCCAGATCCGCCATCTGTGTCTTGCAGCCCAGTCGCTGCTGGCCGTTGACGAAGAGCGCGTCCGACCCGCAGACCGCCTGCCGGCAGGAGTGGCGGAAGGTCAGCGACGAGTCGTAGTGGTCCCGCGCGTAGATCAGCGCGTCGAGGACGGTCATCCCCTTGAAGAAGGGGACGGAGAAGTCGTCGAACCGCGGCTCCTCCTTGCCCTCGACCTCGGGGTCGTAGCGGAACACCTTGATCCGGACGGTCTCGTCGGCCTCCCTGACCTCCTCGCGGGCCTGCTGTTCGCGTTCGCGGGCCTCGGCGCGGGCCTTCTTCTCGGAGAGGCGGCGCTCCTGGGGGGACTGCTCGGCCGGTTCGGTCGCTTCGGCCTCGGCCTCGGTCTGCTCCTCGGTCTGCTCTTGCTCGATTTGCGTGCTCATAGTAGGTTGGTCATCGCGAGTGCCACGCGGGTTCCCTGAACGATCAGTGCTATGCTCGCCAGCGTCAAAACGGCCCCGACTGCCGTCTTGCGGGTGCCGCTCAGGCCCTGGTTGACGAGGGCGTTGTAGACGCCGTTGACGCCGTGGAAGGTCGCGGTGACGAGGAACAGCCACATCGTCGCGAAGTAGCCGACCTGGCTCATCCGCGCCTGGGTGCCGGCGAAGGTGATCTCGGCGGCGTGGTTGACGAAGTGCAGGAGGAAGAAGTGGAAGGCGAGCACGCCGATCAGGAAGACCGCAGTCAGCCGCTGGAAGAGCCACTTGATGCCGCCGCGCTCGAACGACGAGTAGTGCTGTGCCATGTGTTACACCCCCGCGAGGAACGTCGGCACGCTCGCGACGACGATGGCCGCCGTCACGACGAGCGACGCGTAGAAGCTCTTGTCCTGGTTCTCCAGCCCGAACCCGAGGTCGACGAACAGCAGGCGAACGCCGTTGAGGATGTGGAAGACGGCCACCGACAGGAGGCCGACCTCCAGCACGCGGACGATCAGCAGTTCCTCGAGTCCCTGGAGCGTGTTCGTGTACACCGTCGGGTCGCCGGCGGTGGCGGTGCTCAGCACCGCGATGTGCGTAAAGAGGTAGCCGACGAGCACCCAGCCGGTGAACTTGTGGAAGATCCAGGCCCACATGCCCGGCTGGAACTCCCGCCACCGGCCGAAATCCTCGACCGCTCCGCGGTCGTACGTTCCGCTCATACAACGGGCGCAATGGTAGCAGGGGGTATAGTAGTTTCTACACCGCCCCGTCTCGACCGCCGAACACGTTCACGCGCGTCCACAGGCGGCCGGGTTCGGTGGGTGTTTCGGGGATTTTCGCCGGGTCTCCGCGCGGACGTACCAACCGGCTGTCAGGGGTCGCGCCCGCGGGCCGGCGTCGCCCGCTCGCGCGCGGCCGCCGGTCGCCGGCGGATCCCCTCCCGCGGAACCCCACGCGGCTCCTCACTCTGCGGCGGAGTCGGGCACCGGGTCCCTGGGCGTCGTCGGTCCGTCGTCGCGCTCGATGGCGTCGAGCGTGTCGTCGTCGAGCTTGACGAGGTGACAGAGCGGGTTGCCCGGGTAGACGACCGGGTTCTCGAGGATGCCGACGAGCAGGCCCGTGAACGGCGCCTCGACGTGGGTCCGCTCGGTCTTGAACGGGTTGGCGATGGTGCAGATGGTCTCGCCCTCGCGGACGACGCCCCCGCGGGCGGCGTGCATGTCGACGAGGCCGCCGGCGTCGGCCCGCAGCCACGTCTTCTCGCCGGAGCCCTCGACGACCATCCGCCAGCCGGGCCAGCGCACCCGTTCGGTCGGCAGGAGGCCGAACTCGGCGAGGACGCTCTCGACGCCGACCAGGGCCCGGTCGATGAACTCCCGCTGGAAGCGGTGGGCCTCGCCCATCTCGACGGTGACCGTCGAGGTGTCGCGCTCGCTGGCCTCCCGGCGGAGCGTCCCCTCGGCGCCCTGGCCGTCGATGATGACGTTGGAGGCGAACGCCTTCGCGACGCGGGCGACCGACGAGTCGGCCATGTCGGCGCGGACGTGGAGCATATTCGTCCGGCCGCGGGTGGAGGTGTGCAGGTCGAGCCCGAAGTCGCAGGGCGCGACGAAGTTGTCGAAGATGCGCCGGGCCATCCGCTTGGCGCTGGTCGAGCCCGCCTTCCCGGGGAACGAGCGGTTGAGGTCGCGGTCGTAGACCGGGAGGTAGCGCTCCTGGGCGATGAAGCCGGGGACGTTCAGCACGGGGAGACAGACGAGCGTCCCCCGGAGGTCCGACAGGTCCCACTCGTGGGCCACTTCGCGGACGACCTCGACGCCGTTGAGTTCGTCCCCGTGGGCAGCGGCGCTGAGAAAGGCCGTCGGTCCCGCCCGCTCGCCGACGACGACGGTGACGGGGATCCTGACGGGGTCGCCGAGATAGGTCTCGCTGACCGTGTAGCGCACGTTGGCCCGCTCACCCGGGTCGACCCGCCCGCCGTCGTAGGTGAACGGTTCGGCCTCGTCCATACGCACCTCTACGCCCGGGGGTTGAAACGTGTGGCGACCCGCGGGCTCCGCCCGGCGGAGAACCGCTCGGGTGAGCGCCCGTTCGCGTTCGATGTCCGACGCCCTTCTTTCCGGATCGCCGTCAGAAACGTCCCTCGCCGGCGATTCGCGACCGTTAGTACTTTCGGCCGTCCGGCCGACCGGATCGGCATGGCGACTTCTGACGCCGTTTCGGTGGGGGTGTTGAGCCTGCACAACAGCAAGGAGACCAAGGCGATACTCAACGCGGTGGAGGCGCTGGGCCACGACCCCGAGTGGCTGCGCCGGGAGAACACGGTCGTGCGGATCGACGGCGACGAGGTGGTCCTCGAACCCGACGTCGACGTCATCGCGAACCGTCTGCTGCTCTCGAAGTCGGGCGAACCCTGCGAGGAGCTGGGGCTCGCGAACACGCTCGAACAGATCGTCCCGGTCCTCAACGAGCCCGCGGAGACGCTCACGTCGATGCACAAGGTCGCCTCCGCGGTGGCGCTGACCGACGCGGACGTCCGCGTCCCCGACGCGCTGCTCGCCCTCTCGACGGACCGCCTGAACGCCGAGCGCGAGGCGTTCGGCGAGGAGGCCGTCTTCAAGACCGCCATCGGGACGAACGGCGGCGGCACCTGGAAGGTCGGGGCCGGCGACCAGGTGAACGCCCGCGTCGGCGACCGCTACGCGTTCCTCCAGAAGCTCCTCGACCGGGGCGACGCGCCGACCCGCGACCTGCGGGTCTACGTCGTCGACGGCGAGGTGGTCGGGTCGATGTTCCGCTACGCGCCCGAAAACGAGTGGCGGACCAACGTGGCGCTGGGCGGTCGCGTCGAGGACGCGGCCGGCGACGTCCCCGACGAGGTCCTCGAGACGGCCGAGCGGGCCATCGACGCGGTCGGCCTCGACTACGCCGGGGTCGACCTCATGGAGGGCGCCGACGGCTGGTACGTCCTCGAAGTCAACCCGACCGCGGGGTTCAAGGGCCTGTTCGAGGCGACCGGGAAGAGCCCCGCGCCGCACATCGCGCGACTCGCCATCGAGCGGGCCGGCGGGAGCGTCGACGACGACCGGGTCGCGGAGCTGTCGAACGTGCTCGACGACTCGGTGCCCGCGTGCAAGCCGGCGCCGGTCGCGAGCCGCCCGAACGAGGAGGTCGTCATCGGCTACACCGAGGAGGTCCAGATAATCGGGACGAGCGGTTCGGAGACCGTCGTCGCGAAGTCCGACACGGGCGCCGCGCGGACGAGCATCGACACGCAGCTCGCGGCCAACATCGGCGCCGGCCCGATCAAGTCGATCACGAAGGTCCGCTCGGGGTCGTCGAAGAGCTCGAAGAGCCGGCCGCTCGTCGACGTGGTCGTCGGCGTCGGCGGCACACGCCACACCGTCACCGCCAGCGTCGAGGACCGCAGCCACATGAACTACCCCGTCATCCTCGGCCGCGACATCCTCGGCGACTACCAGGTCGACGTGTCACGGCAGGCCGACCGCGAGTCCGACCCCGAAGTCGAGTCCGAGGAGTAGTCGAGCGCCGCCGTTCGCCCGCTCTCAGTTTTCGCCGTCGTCCGCTACGATATCATCGGCGAGCGACTTCGCCGTCGCGACGCGCTCGTCGGCGCCCGGATCGCCGGTCCCCTCGACGTTGTCGAGCAGGTCGGCGACGTGGCCGACGCGCTCGCGGACGGTCGACTCGGCCGACTTGTCGGCGGTCGAGTCCGTGGCCTCGGTGGCGAGGTCTGCCGCGTCGCCGGCGACCGCCTGGGCCTCGCCGATCCACCGGCTCGCCGTCCGGTCGACCGGCCGCTCCTCGGTCGCTTCGAGTTCGGCGTGGAGTCGTTCGACGCGCGCCTCCAGTGGCTCATTCCCGGAGTCGTCGCTGCTGGGGTCGTCGCCCACGACTCATCCCTCCACGGCGCGCCACAGGTAGAGGCTGGCGTAGCTCCGGTAAGGCTTCCAGCGCTCGGCGGCGTCGGTCATCTCGGTGCGGGTCATCTCGTCGTCGAACAGCCGGTCCATCCCCTTGCGGATGCCCAGGTCGCCGACGGGGAACACGTCCTCGCGGGCTAGTCCAAACATCAGTAACATATCGGCAGTCCACGGGCCGATGCCGTGGATGTCGGTCAGTTCCGCTTTGACCGCCTCGTCGCTCATCTCGGCGAAGGTGTCGCGGTCCCACTCGCGCGTGAGGAAGGCGCTCGCGGCGCTTTTGACGTAGTCGGCCTTCGCCTCGGAGAGGCCGGCCTCGTGGAGGGCGGCGTGGTCGGCTTCGACGAGAGATTCGGGCGTGACCTCGACGGCGTCGAACAGCCGCTCGCGGATGGCCGCGGCGGCGTCCATCGACACCTGCTGGCGGATCAGCGAGACGACCAGCCGCTCGTAGAGATCGTCGGCCGGCTCCAGCGCGACGGGGCCGTGCTCGTCGACGACCGGCCCGAGCACGTCGTCCGCGGCGAGTTCCTCGATTGGGTCCGCTGTCATCGCTCAGGTGTTCGGTGCCGGGACGGCATGGGGGTTTCGGAGGACCGCGGCGCGGTCGGGCCGGTCGGTCGGACAGTTCCGTCCTCGGCCCCTCAGCTCGCGCCCGCCGCGCCGCAGCAGGCCGGCGGGTCCGGGGGCGTCGCCGTCTCGTCGTTCGCCGGTTCGTCGGCGGTGGGATCGGCGCTGCTTCCTTCGGTGTGGTCCGGTGCCGTCGCGGATTCCGTCTCCGACTCGGCGTCGCCCCCGTCGACGACTTCGGCGGGGTTGCCGACGACGGTCGCGCCGGGCGGCACGTCCTCGACGACGACGGCGCCGGCGCCGACGGTCGCGTCGTCGCCGACCGTGATGTCGCCCACGAGCGTCGAGTTCGCGCCCAGCGTCACGCCGTCGCCGACGGTCGGGTGGCGCTTGACGGGCCGCGGGTCGTCCCCGCCGAGCGTGACGCCGTGGTACATCGCCACGTCGTCGCCCACCTCCGCCGTCTCCCCGATGACGACGCCCATCCCGTGGTCGATGAAGACCCGGCGGCCGAGGTCTGCGCCCGGGTGGATCTCCACGCCCGTGAAGAATCGGGTGACCTGTGAGAGGAGGCGCGCGGTGAAGTGGAAGCCGTGGGTCCACAGCCAGTGGGCCAGCCGGTAGGCCCAGACGGCGTGGAGGCCGGCGTAGAGCAGTACCTCGGCGGAGCTCTTGGCGGCGGGGTCGGTCTCGCGGGCTGTGCGTACGTCCTCGCGGAGTCTGTCGAACATTGTCTGGTCCGTGTCGTGGTCGGTCCGTGTCGTGGTCGGTGGGTCTAACTGGTCGATGCGTCGGAGAAAGAGCGGGCGCTCAACAACGGCAACGCCGAACACTGTTCGGCTGGTCGTGTGCCGTGCGACCGGACGAGCGCGAGCGCCCGAAGTCCATGTTTCGGTGTCGCTCTGCCAGCGGCTTAAATTATCCGACCTCTACCACACTCGATAGCAGGCGGTGAAAGCCCTCGGCGCGCTCGCGGTCGCTGAGCGGGATATCCGCGCTCTCGGCACCGCCCGCGCGGATAGAGCCCGCTCAGGCGACTATCGGCGCGAGCGCGCCTCGCCCTTTCAGTCCACCAGGGACCGCACCCGCCCCGCACAGCACCGCAGACAGCCACGAGCCTCCCCAGCCGATTGCGTTACTCGTCGCAAGCTCCTGCGTTACTCATCCCTCGCGCGACTGTTTCGAGCGGCCCGCCAGGAGGCGGGCACGCTCGACAGCGCGCGCCGTCCAGAAGATTCCCCGGGCAGGAACCGAGGCGGCTGGGTGGTCAGACCATCCCCTTCCCGAGCAGTTCGCGGGCGATGATGTTCTTCTGTATCTCGGTGGTGCCCTCGTAGATCTGGGTGATCTTGGCGTCGCGGTAGAACCGCTCGACGTCGAAGTCGTTGACGTAGCCGGCGCCGCCGTGGATCTGGACGGCCTCGTCGGCCACGTCGACGGCGATCCGGGAGGCGTACTCCTTGGCCATCGAGGCGAGCTTCGTGAGCCGGTCGTCGGCGTGGTCGACGCTCCAGGCCGACTTGTAGGTGAGCTGGCGCGCGGCCTCCGTCTTGGTGTGCATGTCCGCGAGCTTGTGCTGGATGGCCTGGAACTCGCTGATGGGCCGGTCGAACTGCTCGCGCTCCTGGGCGTAGTCGAGCGCGCGCTCGGCGGCGCCGCGAGCGATGCCGACGCCCTGCGCGGCCACCGCCGTCCGCGTCTCGTCGAAGAACTGCATCAGTTGCAGGAAGCCCGCGCCGCGAGTCCCGAGCAGGTTCTCCTCGGGGACGCGCACGCCGTCGAACAGCAACTCGGCGGTGTCGGAGGCGCGGATCCCGAGCTTCCCGGTGATCTTCTCGGCCTCGAAGCCGTCGCGGTCCGATTCGACGATGATCTGCGAGAAGCCATTGTAGCGGCCCTCGGCGTCGGGGTCGGTCTCGCAGAGGACGACGAAGAAGTCGCCGACGGAGCCGTTCGTGATCCACATCTTGTTGCCGTCGATGACCCACTCGTCGCCGTCTTTCTCGGCGCTCGTGGAGACGCTGGACACGTCCGAGCCCACGTCGGGTTCGCTGATGGCCGAACCCATGATGGCCTCGCCCTCCGCGACCGGCCGGAGGTACTCCTCCTTCTGCTCCTCGGTGCCGAACTCGACCAGGGCGTCGGCGCCGAACGCCGCCGACGAGATGGACAGGCCGATCCCCGGGTCGGCGGCGAACAGCTCCTCGACGATGACGATGTTGGTCAGGTAGTCGTAGCCGACGCCGCCGTACTCCAGCGGGACGTTGGCGCCCACGAGTCCCAGTTCCGCGGCCTCCTCGACGAGGTCGTGGGGGAACTTCTCCTCGGTGTCGTACTCGGTGGCGACCGGCCGGATCTCGTTCTCCGCGAACCGCCGGACTTCGTCGCGGACCTGCTCTTGCTCGTCTGTGAGTGCGAAGTCCATACCTCGGTTGTCATCGTCTCGCACACATAACGCTTCGTAATCAACGATCAACTCGCCGAGCGTTTACGGCCGAGAGAAACCTTGAAACGGGAGCCGAGCGAGGATGCACACGTCATGAACTTCGAGGACATCGAGCAGGTCGCGGTACTCGGCGCCGGCAACATGGGCCACGGGATCGCCGAGGTCGCGGCGCTGGCGGGCTACGACGTGACGATGCGCGACATCAAAGAGGAGTTCGTCGAGGACGGCTACGAGAACATCGAGTGGTCGCTGGGTAAACTCGCGGAGAGCGGCCAGATCTCCGAGGACGAGGCCGACGCCGCACTCGACCGCGTCGAACCGCTCGTGGACTTCGAGGCCGCCGTCGCCGAGGCCGACGTGGTCATCGAGGCCGTCCCCGAGCGGGTGGACGTGAAGAAGGACGTGTACGGGGAACTGGAGGAGTACGCGCCCGACGAGGCCATCTTCGCGACGAACACCTCCAGCCTCTCGGTCACCGAACTGTCGGAGGTGACGGAGCGACCGGAGCAGTTCTGCGGGATGCACTTCTTCAACCCGCCGGTCCGGATGGCGCTGGTCGAGGTCATCCGCGGCGACCACACCGCCGACGAGACGCTCGACGCCATCGAGCAACTCGCCGAGGCCTTCGAAAAGACGCCCGTCCGGGTCCGCAAGGACTCGCCGGGGTTCATCGTCAACCGCGTCCTCGTCCCGCAGATGAACGAGGCCTGCTGGCTCGTCCACGACGACGTGGCCACCGTCGCGGAGGTCGACTCCACCACCTCCTTCGACATGGGCCTGCCCATGGGCGCGTTCGAACTCGGCGACCAGGTCGGCCACGACGTGACCCTGCACGTCCTCGAGTACCTCCACGAGGTGCTCGGCGACGCCTACGAGCCCTGCCCGCTCCTGGAGGAGAAGGTCGAGGCCGAGGAACTCGGCAAGAAGACCGGCCGGGGCTTCTACGACTACGAGGACGGGGGCGTCGAAATCCCCGCCGACGAGGGCCGCGACGGCGTGGAGGCCCGACTGCTGGCCGTCATGGCCAACGAGGTCGGCAAGCTCGTCGAGAACGACGTGGCGCCCGTCTCCGACATCGACGAGGCGATGATGCTCGGCGCGGGCTTCCCCGAGGGCCCCGGCAAGCGCGCCGACGCCTACGGCCTGGACGACCTCGTCGAGACCCTCGAAGACCTCCACGAGGAGACCGGCGCCGCCCGCTACGAGGTCTCCGACGGCCTCCGCGCGGCCGCCGACGAGGGCGGCTTCTACGGCGGCGACGACGAGGGCGAGACCGTCGAGTACGAGCAGATCGTCGTCGAGACCGACGGCGCGGTCGGCCACATCCAGCTCGACCGCCCGGCGCGGATGAACACGATCACCGTCCAGATGCTAGACGAACTCGACGCCGCCGTCGACCAGTTCGAGGGCGACGACGAGATCCGGACGGTACTCCTCGAAGGCGCGGGTGACCGCGCGTTCTCCGCCGGGTTCGACGCCGCCAGCGCCGCGCCCGAGAGCGGCCTCGACGCCACCGAGATGTCCCGGAAGGGCCAGCGCGTCTTCGGCCGCCTGGAGGAGGTGGGGATGCCGGTCGTCGCCGCGATCGACGGCTACTGCCTCGGCGGCGGGATGGAACTCGCCACCGCGGCGGATATGCGGATATCCAGCGAGAGCGGCCAGTTCGGCCAGCCCGAGCACAACCTCGGCCTCCTGCCCGGCTGGGGCGGCACCCAGCGCCTGAAACACGTCGTCGGCGAGGGCCGCGCGAAGGAGATCATCTTCACCGCCAAGAACGACTACGACCCCGAGACGATGTACGACTACGGCTTCGTCAACGAGGTCGTCGCCCCCGACGAGTACGACGACCGCAAGTGGGAACTCGCCCGCGACCTCGCCGCTGGCCCGCCAATCGCCCAGAAGCTCACCAAGCGCGCGATGCTCGCCGGCCGCGACGACACCGACGCCGGCCTGGAGTACGAGGCCTCCGCCTTCGGCCAGCTGTTCACCACCGACGACGTGTGGGAGGGCCTCGCGGCCTTCCAGCAGGACCGCGATCCCGAGTTCGAAGGGAAGTAGCGAGCCTTCGACGGTATTCGCCGCGCCGGGCGCCCCCTCCCGCGGAGCCGAGGGTTTTTCTACCGGAGTCGGTTACATGAACATGACTGATGACATGAGCTTCGACTCGAACGGGAAGGTCGTTCAGACCCGCCTCTCGGCCGCGGAGTACGAGCGGTTCCGCCGCATCGCGGACGAGGAGGGGATCACCCTGAAGGAAGCCCTCCGGCGTGCCGTCACCGAGTACACGGGGACACGCGAGAAACACGACATCGACGACCCGTTCTTTCAGGGCGCAGCGAGTAGCGGGTCGAACGCGAAACCCGACGAGCAGTTGACCGCCGAGAAGACCGACTCGTACCTCTACGGGGACGAATGACGGGAGACCGTCTCGATCCCTTCCGTCCGGCGTCGAGCGGACCGACCGCGCTGTTTCTGGACACCAGCGGCCTGTTCGCGTACTTCCACCCCGAAGTGAAAGAACACGAGCGCGTCAGTGCGTTCTTCGAACGCGTCGGTCGAAACGAGATCCCGTACAGACCGTTGCTGACGAGCACGTACATCGTCGACGAGCTCGTGACGCTCCTCCTCTCGATAAGCACTCACGAGTACGCGACGACGGCGCTCGACAGGGTGCTGGATTCGGAGAGTATCGACGTGATATCGGAGTCGTCGGACGCGTTCTCGGCTGCAAGGGACCGCGTCGAACGGTTCGGAGACCGTTCGATCTCGTTCACGGACCAGATGAGTGCGGTCCAGATGCGCGAGCGGAACGTCTCCCACGTCCTCGCATTCGACAGCGACTACGAATCGCTCGGATTCGAGTGTATCCCGCGGTGAAACCGTCTGACTCGGAGTAACTGCCGACCCGGCCGCCGCGGTTCACCGCTCCCAGTTGGCCAGCCAGATCACCGAGGCGATCATCAGGACGACGATGCCGAGGAAGGACGTGGTCGGTTCGGGCAGGAAAAACAGCAGGACGCCGACCAGTATCAGCCCGCCGACGCCGACCTGTTCCCAGTACTCCTGGAGCGTTGGCATACGCTACGGTAGCCGGCGGAGCCGAAAGGGTATTGACCGGTTACTCCCCTGAACGGTACTTTTTCGTGTCATGGTATCTCACACAGCGTATGGGCACGAAAGTGATCTGTCTGACAGGTTCGCACGGGGACAACTGTTCGAGCGGCGGCGGTGACCGCTCACGTACCGATCGGTCAGTCCGGGGGTATCTCGGATGCTCGTCAGGTTGCTGAAGCTCCTGTTCCGCCTCGCGGGCGTCGTGTTCTCGATCGTCTTCGTCGTCGGGATGCTCGAGTTCTTCGGGCTGACGCTCTATATGCTGTGGCGGAACGAGGCGGCGCTGGACGCGCTGACGGCTGGGGGCGTCACCCCGGGAGAACTCATCGCGTTCCTGCTGGCCAGTCCGGACCGGCTCGTCGTCGCCGCCGTGCTCGCGGTTCTCGGGCTTCTCATGGTGTTCACTGGCGATTCCGGAGGGAGCCACGGCGACGGGCACGTCCACGACGGGTTCGGAGGGATGGGCGACGGAGGCGGCAGTGGCGGTGGCGGTGACGGCGGCGGAGGCGGCGGCGAATAACGCGGAGCGCGGTCGCCGCGGCGGGAGCGGAGTCAGTCGTCTTCCGCGGCGTCGAGGGCCTGCTGGGCGACCCGCTCGCTGGCCTGTTCGACGAACTCCTCGGGGAGGTCCTCGATCTCGCCGGCCTGGACGCGCCAGAGGTTCGCGTAGAGGCCGTCGCCCTCCAGCAGCTCGTCGTGGGTGCCCCGCTCGACGATCTCGCCCTCGTCGATGACGAGGATGGTGTCGGCGTCCCGGACCGTCGAGAGCCGGTGGGCGATGATGAAGGTCGTGCGGTCGGCGGCGAGTTCGTCGATGGAGCGCTGGATGAGCATCTCCGTCTCCGTGTCGACCGCCGATGTGGCCTCGTCGAAGATCATGATCGCGGGGTGCTGGAGGATGGTCCGCGCGACGGCGACGCGCTGGCGCTGGCCGCCCGAGAGCTTCACGCCCCGCTCGCCGATGTCGGTGTCGTAGCCCTCGGGGAGCTTCTGGATGAAGTCGTGGGCCTCGGCGCGTTTGCAGGCCTCGACGACCTCCTCGCGGCTGGCGTCGAACTGACCGTACTTGACGTTATCAGCGACGGTGCCGTCGAACAGGAAGTTGTCCTGGCCGACGTAGCCCATCGACCCGCGCAGGCTGGAGACCGTCACGTCGCGCACGTCGTGGCCGTCGACGCGAACGGCCCCCTCGTCCACGTCGTACAGGCGCAGGAGTAGCTTGACGATGGTCGTCTTCCCCGCTCCCGTGGGGCCCACGAGGCCGACCGTCTCGCCGGGGTCCACGTCGATGTCGATGTCGTCCAGGACGACCTCGTCCGCGTCGTAGCTGAAGGTCACGCCGTCGTACTCGACGTGGCCCTCCACGTCGTCCAGGTCGACCGCGTCGGGCTTGTCCTGGATCCGGACCGGCAGGCTCATCAGCCCGAGGATGCGCTTGGTCGAGGCCTTGGCGTCCTCGTAGCGCTCGATGATGTTCGACATCTGCGCGAGCGGGTTGACCAGCCGCTGGGTGAGCAGGAGGAAGGTGACGAGCGTCCCGACGGTGAGTTCGGTGTCGTAGGTCGTACCGAGGAGCGTCAGCTGGTTCGACAGCGGCCCCGGCGGCCCGTCCAGGATCCAGATCCCGCCGACGACGAACGTCGCGATGAACGCGAGGGAGGTCAGCGCCCGCAGGCCCGGGCGGTAGACGAAGCTCAGCCGCAGCGCCAGCCAGTCGAGTCTGAAGTAGCGGTAGGAGTGTTCCCTGACGCGCTCGTCCTCGTATTCCTCGGTGTTGGAGGACTTGATGACCTCGATGCCGCCGAGGTTGTTCTCCAGGCGGCTGTTGAGGTCGCCGACCGACTCGCGGATGTCCGCGTAGCGCTCCTCGGCCAGCCGCATATACCAGAGAGTGAACACCGCGGACAGCGGGATGACGGTCAGTGTCACGACCGACAGCATCGGGTTCATCCACAGGAGGATGACCGCGGTCCCGCCCATCAGGACGATGAGCTGGATCATCTCGCCCATCATCGAGTCGAGGAACTGCTCCAGGCGGTTGGTGTCGTTCGAGAGGATGGAGATGAGCTCGCCCGTCTGGACCTCGTTGAAGAAGTCCATGTCCAGGCGCTGCATCTGCTGATACGTGGCGGTCCGTGCCTCGTGTTTCACCCGGTGGGAGAAGAGGTTCAGCGACGAGGACCTGACGAAGATGAGGACCGCCTGGCCGACCATCGCGACGCCCATCGCGCCGATGGCGAACCAGAACTGGCCCATCGTCGTGTCGGGGAGCCAGGCGTTCGGGACGAACGGGAGGGAGAACGGCGCGGAGTCGCTGAAGATCGCGTCGATGGCGGTCCCGAGGATCACCGGGGGAACCAGCGAGAAGAACCGGGACCCGATGCTCGCGAGGACGCCGACCACGAACCAGCGCCGGTTGCCGTGGCCGTACTTCATGAACAGCTGCCACAGCGGGTGGTCGATCTCCTCGCGGTGCCGCTCGATGTACTCCGAATCGATCGCTTGGTCTGTGCTCACGGGTTCGACTGTCGCGCCTGTTAGCCATCACCGGCTAAAAAGGGGCCGGTCCGCCACAGATTCGCCGCTTGTTCCGGCGGTCGCCGGCACGGTCACCGACCGTCGTACGCGGTCGCTGCCGGTCCGCTCGTCGGTCCCGGTTCGGGGACGCTCAGCACATCTCGGCGAGGTCGCGCCAGTCCTCCGTGTGGAAGCCCACTTCGAGTTCGCGCCCGCAACCTTCGCAGTAGAAGGTTCCGCTGTGGCGGTCCGCCGGCAGTTCCGTCCACTCGCCGTGTTCGTCGCACTCGACGCGGATCCCCCGTTCCTCGCTTTCGGGCAGTTCGACGGAGTAGGATGGCATCGTTCGCGCGTGGGGGCCGTGCCAGCTTAAGTCCGACGCCGACCACGGCGCAGTCCGCCGGTTCCGTCGACCGGCGCCCCGCTTCGTGCCGGACCGCGCTCAGTCCCAGAAGCTCCGGGTGCGCGCGTACTCGCGCTCGCGGCGGAGGATGTCCCGGTAGAACTCGTCCTCGTCCTCCCGGAGCTTGTTGATGATCCGGGCGGCGTTGCGCGGGCCGACGCCCCGGGCGGCCAGTGCGATCACGGCCCGTTTGCCGTGGCTCTGGACGAGACTCGCGGACCTGTAGGCCTTCTCGGTCTCGCTCTCCTGTTCGTCGTCCTTGTCCGTCGCCTTCACGGCCGAGACGACCTCGTCGGCCCACGGATTGAGCGCGGCGATCCGGGTGGACCCACATTCGGGACACTCCGGCCGGTCCCGGATCCGCTTGACCGGCTTCTTGCGCTTCCAGTCCTGGCAGTGCAGGCAGAAGAGGATCATCCGGTCGTTCTGGATGCGTTCCTTGACCGTCTGGATGACGCTCGCGTCGGCGTGGTCCGGCGAGAGCAACTCCTGGCCGGCGCTGCGCCCGCCGAGGCCGATGGGGGTCCGGTCGCCGAGCAACTCGACGGAGAGGTCACCCGACTGGATCCGTTCGAGGACCTCGCTCGCGCCTTCTACGTCCAGTTCCTCGTGGAGGATCTCGCGGACGGCCTCGTCGTAGACCGGCGTGTCCTCCAGCGCGTCCATCAGCCGGTTGCGACCGAAGCGGTCGCTCGACCCGCGGCCGCGCCAGCGCTTCAGCGCGCCGAACTTCGTCGCGACCTGGGCGACCTTGAACTTCAGCGAGTCGGCGTTCTTCAGGGAGAGCTCGACGAGTTCGGCGACGTGGTCGGGGTCGGTGTCCTCCAGCACCTCCAGGGCGTCGGTCGCCGAGGCGGTGCGGGGCACCTCCAGTTCGATCCGGTAGGGGTCGATCTCCATCCCGACCGACGAGCCGGTGGCCTGGCCCAGCAGCGCCGAGAGCAACCGCCCGAGCGTCTCGTTGATCTTGTGGCCGAACGCGGCGTTGACGACGAGTTCCCGACCGCGGAACTCGATCAGTATCGTGTCGTCGGTGGGGACCGGGTGGTCGGGGTCGTGGTCGGCCAGCTGTTCGAGCCCCACCGCTATCGTGTCCGCGTCGCCGTCGTAGCGGGCGGTGAACTCCCGCGCGACCGAGTCGACGGACGCTCCCTGCCGGAACTGCTCCCCCGCAATCCCGCGCATCTCGCCGACCTCCTGGGCGACGCCGCAGGGGACGGGGATCTCCTGCCCGGTCCACGAGGGGACCTCACCCCCTGGATCCTCGACGGGCGAGACGGTGACGGTCTCCTCCTCCTCGTCGATCTCGGTGATGCGCCACATCTCGCCCCGCTGGACGAAGATCTCCCCGGGCGTCGCGAAGTTGACGACGAACCGCTCGTCTAAGGTCCCCACGTCGCGGCCGCTGGCCACGTCCTCGACGGTGTAGGTCGCCTCGTCGGGGATCATCGAGAGGTTGTGATAGAAGTACTGCCAGGTCCCGCTACGCTTCTGGATCTCGTCGCTGTCTTCCTCCAACCAGACGACCTTGTTGCCCGCAAGCTCGCGGACCACCGACTTGAACTCCCGCTCGGAGAGGTCCCGGAACGGGTAGGCCCGGGTGAGGATCTCGTAGGCCCGCATCGCCCGGATCTCCCCGAAGTCCATGACGAGGCCGGCGACCTGGTTCGCGACGGTGTCGAGGCTGCCGTCGTGGATGTCGGCGGACTCGACCTCCCCCGAGCGGGCCTTGCGAGCGACGGCGAGCGCCTCCAGGGTGTCGTCGGGGTGGGTCGTCACGACGGTGCCCCGCGACACCTGGTCGCGGCGGTGGCCCGCGCGGCCGACCCGCTGGAGTAGCCGGGTCACCTGCCGCGGGCTGTTGTACTGGACCACGTGGTCGACGTGGCCCACGTCGATGCCCAGCTCCATCGACGAGGTGCAGAGCAGGCCGTCCAGTTCGCCGGCCTTGAACCGGTCCTCGACCTCGATCCGTGACTCCTTGGCCAGCGAGCCGTGGTGGACGCCGATGTCCGCGTCGAGTTCCTTGAACCGCGAGCCCAGCGCCTCCGCGAGTTGGCGGGTGTTGACGAAGACCAGCGTCGACTCGTACTCGTCGACGAGTTCGGTGATGTAACGGACGTGACTCGCGAAGTCGGGTTCGGTCATCAGCTCGCCGGCCAGCCGCTCGTCCTCGTCGGTGACCGCCGGCGAGCGGACGCGCACGTCGAGGCGGCTGCCCACGTCGATCTCGACGACCGAACAGCCGCGATCGCCCGTGAGAAAGCGGCCGATCTCATCGGGCTCGCCCACGGTCGCCGAGAGCCCGACCCGCTGGAAGTCGTCTGCGAGTTCGACCAGCCGTTCGAGGCCGACCGTCATCTGGGCGCCCCGCTTCGAGACGGCGAGTTCGTGGACCTCGTCGACGACGACGTGGTCCACGTCCGCGAGCGCGGTCCGGAGCTTCGACCCCGTGAGCATCGCCTGCAGGGTTTCGGGGGTCGTCACCAGCACGTCGGGCGGGTCGTTGGCCTGCTGCTGTCGCTGGTAGTCGGTCGTGTCTCCGTGGCGGACCTGCACGTCCAGGTCCAGCCGCTCGCCCCACCACTCCAGGCGCTCGCGCATGTCCCGGTTGAGCGCCCGCAACGGTGTGACGTACAGCGCGCCGATACCGAACCGCTCCTCGCCTTCGAGGGCGTCGAGGACGGGGAGCATCGCCGTCTCGGTCTTGCCGGTCCCGGTCGGCGCGACGACGAGGACGTTCTCGCCGTCGACCAGCGGCGGGATGGCCTCTCGCTGTGGCTCGGTCGGCGTCGTGAACCCCCGCTCGGAGAGCGCGGCGCGGACCTCCGACCCCAGCGCGGCGAACGCCCCCGGGTCGCCCGAGGTCGGGCTATCCGAGTTCGGGCCGGACCCGTCTGCGTCACCGGTCGCTCCGGCGTCTGTCATCGCCCGCCCTATGCGTTTGACCCGATTAAGCGCCCCGATCGCGACACGCCACCGACGACGGTCTGTCGCGTAGGGACCACGGGCCCCACCTCACTCGTCGCGCCACTCACCGCGCAGCAGGCCGTACTGGACCATGTCGCGGTGGGCGCCGTCGACGAACATGAACTTCCGGCGTCGTCCCTCCTCGACGAATCCGAGCGACTCCAGCAGGCCCCGCGAGGCGTCGTTGTGGTCGAACGCGCCCGCCCCGACGGCCGGCTTGTCGTACGACCGGAACACGTAGTCGATCGCGAGTCTGACGGCCTCCGTGCCGTACCCCTGGCCGTGGACCTCGGGGACCAGCCAGTATCCCAGTTCCGGCCGGCGGTAGTCGATGCACTCGACGCTCACGACGCCGATCCGGCGGGTCTCCTCGTCGTCCGGTCGGCCCGGGCCGGCGTCCTCGCCGTCGAGGCAGACCAGCAGGCGGTCCGTTCCGTCCTCGTCGTCCGCGTCGATCGCCTCGCGGTTCCGCAACGGAGTCCCGAGCGGGTAGCGGATCTCGGGGTTCGCACTCGCGCGCTGCAGAAACGGCACGTCTTCGGTCTCGACGGAGCGGAGCGTGACGCGCTCGCCGCTCGCGATGCGTGCGCCTGGCATGGACCCATCCACTTCGCCACGGGATAACTGTCTTGTCCCAGTCCGGGACGCTCTCTCAGCCGATCCGGTCGACCACTCGCCCGGCGACGACGCCGAGCGCCGTGAGCGCGCCGATTAGCGCCCCGAGACCGACCAACAGCGGTTTCCCCCAGTACCGGAGTCCGAACTGCGGACGGATCTCGTTGCCGACGACGGTGTAGTTCTCGCCGCGGTACCGGACGGCCTCGCGGTTCTCGCCGTAGCCGACCTGGTCTTCGCCAGTGACGAAGTGGGAGCCGTTCACCGGGGTCGAGCGGTGGACCGGGTCGGTGCGGTTGAGGCCCTCGTCGAAGACGCTCTGCTCGGGGTCGGAGAGATCGGGATACGGCACGGGGTCGATGTCGCCACTGGCCGTGACCGGATCTCTGAACCCTTGCTCGACGGTATACTCGTAGCGGTAGTCGGGGATCGCCGCCGGTATCGCGAACCCGGCGACGACCAGCAGGAGGGCGAGGAGGCCGTAGATGGCGGCCGGACGCATGGGCGAGCCGTCGTCGGCCGACGGTAAGTGTCTTCCCGTCGATACGACCCAGGGCGCGCGGAGAGAGAAATCCTTTTGCGTGATTCGTCCACACGTTCGGGTATGGACTGGCCGCACGACCCCGACGGCGACGAGGGGAGCGAGGGGCGCCGCAAGTACGGGCAGGCGGTGCTCGCCAAGAAGATCGACGAGGGCGAGGACTTCCCGCTCACGCAGTCGGAGTTCGTCTCCGAGTTCGGCGACGACCCGATCCGCATCGACTACGAGACGGTCGTCAGCGTCTCGGAGATCTTCGAACACGTCGACCAGGAGGAGTTCGCGGACTTCCCGGACTTCCACAAGGCCGTCGGCGCGGCGCTGCGCGAGGCCGACTACTGGCCCTACCGGCTCGAACACGCGTAAGTCGTCGCCCGGGCCCGGCCGCGCACGCGGTCCGGGTCGGCTCGGCCGACCGACGCTCGTGCCGCGTCATGCGGTGACGCGACCGGTGTCTTTTCCCGACCGCCGCGAGTACCCGGTCGCATGGCAGGGGACGGGGACGCGCCGAGCGACCGCTTGCGCGAGCGGGCCGACCAGAGCCGGTGGAAGCTGTGGGTCCTCCTCGAGGCCGACCGCTGGCTCGTGACGGGGATCCTGGTGGTCCTCGTCTTCCTCGTGTTGGCCGGTGCGGGCTATCTCTACCCGACGGCCGAGAACGCAATCCGGACGAGCGACTCCGTCGACACGCTGTTCCAGGGCTTTCTCACCGCGACGATCACCGGCGTCACGCTCGTGTTGACGCTGAACCAGCTCGTCCTCTCTCAGGAACTGGGCGCCGTGAAGGACCAGCGCGAGCGCATGGAGGGCGCCATGGAGTTCCGCGCGGACGCGGCCGAGGTGATCCAGTCGGCGGTCAGCCCCTCCCGACCCGCCCAGTTCCTCCGCGCGCTCGTCCAGGTGTCGGGCGACCGCGCCGAGGAACTTCGCGAGGCGGTCCCCGAGTCGGACGACGGCGAGGTCGCCTCGGAGATCGCCGACCTGACCGACAGCCTCGTCGAGAACGCCGAGGGGGTCTCGTCGGGACTGGACGACGCCCGGTTCGGCGAGTTCGACGTGATCTCCTCGGCGCTGAACTTCAACTACTCCTGGAAGATCTTCACCGCCCGGCGGATCCGCGAACAGTACGGCGACGAGCTCGACGAGGAGCGCACCGAGGCGCTCGACGCGCTGATCGAGGTGTTGCAGCTGTTCGGCCCCGCGCGCGAGCACTTCAAGACGCTGTACTTCCAGTGGGAGCTGATCAACCTCTCGCGGCAGATCCTCGTGGCGTCGGTGCCGGCGCTGCTGGTGTCGGCGGTCATGATCATCTTCTTCAACGACGCCACGTACAGCGCGACCGTCTTCGGCGTCGAGACGCTGGCGCTCGTCATGGCGGTCGCAGCCACCGTCGCAGTCGTGCCGTTTCTAATCTTGCTCGCGTACGTCATGCGGATCGCGACGGTGACCCAGCACACCCTCTCGATCGGCCCGTTCATCCTCCGTGAGACCGACGACGTGACCGAAGTGGAGTGGAACCGCGACTCCTGACGGGCGGCTCCCGGTTCGCCCGGCCCGGGGCCGGACACCTGACCGACGCCCGAGCGGGAGCTTGCAGGCTCCGGGCTTTTGCCCGGGCCCCACGACGGGACGGTATGGCCGGCGATCCGGACGCCTGGGAGTACGAGACCCTCGAACCGCCCCGAGGCGAGACCAAGAAAGAGGCGACCGACCCGGCGGACGAACTGAACGACCTGGGCGCCGAGGGGTGGGAGCTCGTCGGGACGGTCGACTACGTCGGCGGCGGGACGAAGCTGCTCGTCTTCAAGCGACCGGCCGACCAGTCATGAGCGGCGGGGCGGACTCGGAAGGCGACGGCGCCGAGACGGCCCCCGCCGAATCCGACACCGAGATCGACACCTCGGGCGACACGGACATCTCGACCGCGAACACGATGCGCGAGCGGGCCGACGAGAGCCGGCTCAAGCTGTGGTTGCTGCTGAAGGCCAACCGGCTGCACGTCACGGGCGTGCTCGCAGCGCTGGTCTTCCTCACGTTCGTGGCGGTGGGGAGCAGCGTCGGCGGGTTCGTCGCGACGCTCCAGAGCGGCGACACGAAGGGGGCGCTGTTCTCGACGATGCTCGGGGCGATCATCACGGGGACGACCCTGGTCGTGACGATCAGCCAGCTCGTCATCTCCCAGGAGAACGGGCCGCTGGGCGACCAGCACCAGCGGATGAGCAACACGATGGACTTCCGCGACTACGTGGGGGAGATGTACGACGAGCCCGTCCCGGTCGACCCCTCGGCGTTCCTGCGCGAGCACGTGAACGCGGTCCAGCGCCGGGCGAAGGCGCTCCGGGACGCCGTCGCCGGCAGCGACGACGAGGACCTGCGCAGCGAAGTCGACGAGTTCACCGACAGCGTCACCGGCAACGCCGACGAGGTCCGCGACCAGCTCGACGGGGCGACCTTCGGCACGTTCGACGTGCTGTTCGCCGCGCTGAACTTCAACTACGCCTGGAAGATCTTCCAGGTCGAGCGCATCGGCTCGGACCACGAAGCGGCGATCGACGAGGAGATCGAGGGCCGGCTCGCGGACCTCCGGACGACGCTGACGATGTTCGGCCCGGCCCGCGAGCACGTCAAGACGCTGTACTTCCAGTGGGCGCTCGTCGACCTCTCGCAGTACATCCTCTACGCGTCGGTCCCCGCACTGGTCGTCGCCGGGTCGCTGCTCGCGTTCGTCGGCAGCGGACCGGTTCCGGGGCGGACGCTCGGGGTCGCCAACGTCCTCTGGGTCGTCGGCGCCGGGTTCACCGCCTCGCTCGTGCCGTTCCTGCTGTTCGTCGCCTACATCGTCCGGATCGCGGTCGTCGCCAAACGGACACTCGCCATCGGCCCGCTCATCCTCCGGGGCTCCCAGCGGTAGCGGCTCCCGACGCGCCCCACGGTCCGTCCGGCCGGCCGGTCATACGGATTATTGCAAGACAGTCCGGGATCGACCGCACGACTGCGTGCGGTCGACCCGGGAAACGCTTGCAATAATCCGTATCAGTCGATCCCGTCCGTCACCCGGATGTCGACGCCGCCGTCGCCCCAGATGCTCACGGTCACGTCCGGCAGCCGGATCCGAACCGACACGCCGACGTCGGCGCCGTCCCGGAACAGCGAGTCCAGCGCGTCGGGCTCGACGTGTTCGTAGAGGCGGAACTCATCGCCGTTCACCGACGCGCTCTCGTGGGCGATGACCGCCTCGCGGACGGCCTCGCTCAGGGGCACGTTCTCCTCCTCGGGGTAGTAGGTCCGCCGCTCGGCGTTCGGGTCCATCCGTCGTGGTCACCGGGTGCGCTTGGACGGGCCACCCCATTCCGGTGGTGCTTGATTTCGAAGGCGGGCCTCGAACCGCGGAGAGCCGATGACCGCGCCATCGAAACGCGGGAAAACGGTGGGATGCTCCGTCTGGGATTTGAACCCAGGTCATCGGCTCGAAAGGCCGAAATGATTGGCCGGACTACACCAACGGAGCCCGCGACGACCGCGCGTCGCACTCGGGAGATTGCACTCGGGGTATAAAAACTCGTCTCTCTCCGGTCAGTGTGGTGGTGGCTGTCGCACGCCGGCCGGGCCCCCGGCTATGGGGGATTTATGAGTGGCAGCCGAATCGATTCGCCGTGGTTCCGGGGGGTCGGGAACGCGCTCGACGGTATATGAGTGTGAGGCGACGAGTTGCGGGTGTCGATGACCAGTTCCGATCCAACGCGGCGACGGATACTGCGGCTGACGGGCGCGGCGCTCGCCGGCGGGGCGGTCGCCGGCTGTTCGGCCGCGCCGGGCGAATCGTCCGACGCTGGCGGCGACGGCGGCGACGGCAGCGCCGACGAGGCGACGCCGACGCCCACCGCCGACAGCGGCGGCGACGGCGGGTCCGGCGGCGAGTGGACCCAGGCGAGCACGGTCGAGATGACCGACCAGCTCGCCTACGAGCCCAAGCGGATCCAGGTGTCGGCCGGGACGACGGTGACCTTCGAGAACACCGGCAACATCGGTCACACCGTCACGGCCTACGAGGACGGGATCCCCGACGGCGCGACGTACTTCGCGTCCGGAGGCTTCGAGTCACAGAGCGCCGCCTCCGACGGCTACAGCAACGGCCAGGAGGGGAACGTCCCCGGCGGCGAATCGTACGAACACACGTTCGAGACGACGGGCACGTACGAGTACTACTGCATCCCTCACGAGCTGAACGGGATGGTCGGCTACGTCAAGGTGGTCTAACATGAACGACGCCAGCGACACGGACGACGCCGAGGCACTGGTCGCGGAACACGAACAGCGGATCAACGACCTCCTCCAGAACGTGGAGGACCCGGCGGAACTCGACGACGAGGACGGCGGCTTCTCGATGGAGCTGGCGGGCCTGGAGCTGGACCGCCGGGACTTCATGAAGGCCGGCGCCGCGGCGGGGGTGGCGAGCGCGGCCGGCGCGTTCGCGGGCTGTCAGACGGCGCTGCCCGAGGGCAAGACGCCCGCCGACGGCGGTGACGGCGGCGGCGGGGGCGGCTCGCAGGGCGCGTCCGCGAGCCACGGTCACTTCGTCCCGCCGGGCGAGAAAGACGAGTACTACGGCTTCTGGTCGGGCGGCCACTCCGGGGAGATCCGCGTCATCGGCATCCCGTCGATGCGCGAGCTCCAGCGGATCCCCGTGTTCAACACGGAGGGCGCCCGCGGCTACGGCTACGACGACCAGACCAGCGAGATGCTGGAGCAGGCGGGCGACTACACCTGGGGCGACAACCACCATCCGAACCTCTCCGAGACGGACGGCGACTACGACGGCGAGTACCTCTACGTCAACGACAAGGCCAACGGCCGCATCGCCCGTGTCAACCTCAAGTACTTCGAGACGGACGCCATCGTGGACGTGCCGAACGTCCAGGCCGTCCACGGCACGGCGGTGCTCTCGCCGGACACGAAGTACGTGCTGGGCAACGGCGAGTTCCGGACGCCGCTGCCCAACGACGGCCGCGACGTGAACAACCCCGACGAGTACACGGCGCTGTTCTCCGCAGTCGATCCGGAGTCGATGGAGACGGCCTGGCAGGTCAAGGTCGACGGCAACCTCGACATCGTCGACACCGGCAAGGAGGGTCGGTGGGCCATCGCCTCCTGTTACAACTCCGAGGAGGCGACCGACATCCAGGGGATGACCCGCGACGACCGCGACTACGCGAAGGTCTTCGACATCCCCGCCATCGAGGCGGCCGTCGAGAACGGCGACTACGAGGAGGTCAACGGCGTCCCGGTCGTCGACGGGACCCGCGAGAGCGACCTGAACTCCGGCGACGACCCGATCGTCCGCTACGTCTCGACGCCGAAGTCGCCCCACTGCGTCGAGGTCGGCCCCGACGGCAAGTACGCCTTCATCGCCGGCAAGCTCTCGCCGACGGTGACGATGCTCGACCTCGACCGGATCGACGAGGTCGACGACCCGACCGACGCGGTGGCGGGTCGCCCGAAGGTCGGGCTGGGGCCGCTGCACACGACCTTCGACGGCAACGGCCACGCCTACACGAGCCTGTTCATCGACTCGCAGGTCGCCAAGTGGGACATCGAGGCGGCGGTCGAGGCCGAGAACGGGTCGACCGAACCCGTTCTGGAGAAGCAGGACGTCCACTACAACCCCGGGCACATCCAGGCGCTGGAGGCGATGACGACCGACCCCGACGGGGAGTGGCTCGTCTCGCTGAACAAGCTCTCGAAGGACCGGTTCCTGCCGGTCGGGCCGATCCACCCCGACAACGACCAGCTCATCCACATCGGCGACGGCGAGAAGGAGATGGAGATCGTCGCCGACCACCCGGCCTACCCCGAGCCGCACGACTGCGTGTTCGCCCACCGGGACAAGATCGACCCCGCGACGACCTGGGACAAGGAGGACTACGAGGGCGAGAAGCCGTTCGTCACCGCCGAGAACTCCGGCGTCGAGCGGACCGGCGAGCAGTCGGTCCACGTCAAGGCCTCCTCGAAGCGCTCGGAGTACGGGATGTACGACTTCACCGTCAAGGAGGGCGACGAGGTGCGCATGACGGTGACGAACGTCGAGGGTGTCCGCGACATCATCCACGGCGTCGCCATCCCCGAACACGACGTGAACCTCGCCGTCGCCCCGCAGGACACTCGCGAGGTCACCTTCACCGCCGACGACCCGGGCGTCTACTGGATCTACTGCACGTACTTCTGTAGCGCCCTGCACCTGGAGATGCGCTCGCGGATGATCGTCGAACCGCGCGAGTAACCGGCCGAACAGCGCGAGAAACCGACCGAACCGCCCGCCGACCGCTCCGAGCCGCGCGGGTTTCACCGCCCGGCGGCTTCTTCCGAGGCATCGCTCGCCAACCGACCCGCGACGGACGCCGACCCGTGCCGGAACCACGACGCATCCGGCGTACCGAACCGACGCCGACCCAACAAAACGACCCACGATAACGCGGTGACACCCATGAACTACGAACCACCCGACCTCCGCGAGTTCACCGAGCTGCGGCGCGGTTTGCCCGTCGTCGCAGCGGTCATGCTCGTGATCGCACCGGTCCTGCCGATGTGGCACATCGCGGTCAACGCGGTGCAGTACCCCGATACGACGCTGCACCTGCACCTGCACGCCTACCCGTTCATCGGCGGGGACTACGAGGAGATGGCGGCGCTGAACAAGTACATCGGGTTCTACTACCCGGACCCGGTGATCTGGCCGCCGAACTACGAGCCCCACCCCTACGCGGTCGACGTGCCGGAGTGGTCGCTCGGGCCGCTGGCGTTCGCCGCCGTCGCAGCCGCGGGGCTGTTCGTCGCCTTCGCGCCCGACACCGACCGGCTGAAGAAGGGGCTGACCTACCAGCTGGTCGGCTCGGTAACGGTGTTGACGGTCATGCTGGCGGACATCCAGTACCGGCTCTACCAGGCCGGCCACCACCTCGACCCGGACGCGCCGGTCATGGGCGTCGACGGGTTCACCCCGCCGCTGTGGGGCAGCTACGAGGTGGCGAACATCACCAGCCGCTCGCGGTTCGGCGCGGGCGCCTACCTCACCGGCCTCGCCATCGGCCTGCTCGTCGTGGCCTTCTACTACCGCGACACGCCTGCGACGTTCGGCGACCTGCCCGACCGGGTCGCCGGCCGGATCGAGAGGGGGCGCGAGTGGCTCGACGAGCACACCGTCGGCGACGACGAGTGGGACGACCGCGAGGGCGACGGCGCGTCCGACTCCGGACACGGCGGCCCGGGCGCCAGCGGGAGCCCGAGCGCCGGTGAGGGCACGGGCGCCAGCGGGGGTGACTGAGCCGTGGGACGACCGTCCGCCGACGCGGCGCTGGCCGCCGTCGCCGCCGCCCTGCTGGTCGCGGCCGCCGGGACGGTCGTCGCAGTCCCGACCGACGCGGCGCCCGCGGGCGAGGACATCGCGTTCGACCCGGGCGTGCCCGATACCTACGACTTCGAGGCGACCGACGAGCCCGGCGTGGCCACCGTCGACGGCGAACAGTTCGACGCGCTCCGTCCGGCGCTCGACGCGGCCGAACCGGGCGACACCGTCGAACTCCGGGGCCGGTTCGACCCCGAGGCGACGGTCGTCGTCGAGACCCCGAACGTGACGATCCGCGGCGCGGACGACTCGGCGGACGGGGCGAGCGCGACGACCGCAAGCGACGGCGACCGGACCGGGACCGATGGACGGATGGCGGTCGTCGACGGTCCCGGCGAGGGCGACGCGCTCGCGCTGAACGCCTCGGGGGTCACCCTCGACGGGGTGTGGGTCCGCAACGCCGGCTACGCGACCGAGGACAACGACGCCGCCGTGTGGGTCGACGGCGCGGGCGTCACCGTGCGCGACAGCCGGATCACGGACACGACCTTCGGGATCTGGGTCGACAGCGTCGCAGACGTACGGCTCGTCGACAACACCGTCGTCGGCCGCGACGAGATCGCCTCGCGGAGCGACCGCGGCAACGGCATCCAGCTCTACGAGACGGCCGACGCCTACGTGGCGGACAACCGGATCACCGACGCCCGCGACGGCATCTACTACTCGTGGGCCGACCGCGTGGAGGCGCGCAACAACACGCTGTGGGACCTCCGGTACGGCGTCCACTACATGTACTCCAACGACTGCCGGCTGGTGAACAACACCGCCGTCGGCAACGACGCCGGCTACGCGCTGATGCTCTCGGAGGGCCTGGAAATTCTGCACAACACCGCCGTGAACAACACCGGACAGAGCGGCCACGGCATCCTGCTGAAGAGCATCGACCACACGACCGTCCGGGACAACCACGTCGTCGGCAACGGGAACGGCCTGTTCGTCTACAACTCGCTGGACAACGAGATCGCTCGCAACCTCGTGGCCGGCAACGGCGCGGGCGTCCACCTCTCGGCGGGGAGCGTCCGCGAGTCGGTCCACCACAACACGTTCGTCCGCAACCGCGTGCAGGTGCGGGCCGACGTGGGCGAGCAGGTCGCCTGGAACGAGTCGGCGGGCAACTACTGGGCCGGCGCCGGCGTCCGCGACGTGGACGGCGACGGCGTGGGCGAGACGCGATACCGCCCGGCCGGGATGGTCCAGCACCTCACCGGCGAGCACCCGAAGGCGAGCGTCTTCACCGGCAGTCCCGCCTTCGAGGTCGTCCGCCTCGCCGAGCGGACGCTGCCGGTGGTCGAGGCGCCCGGCATCGTCGACCACCGGCCGCTCGCCGAACCGCCCCACGACTGGAGGGACTACTATGATCGAGACCACTGACGTCACGAAACGGTACGACGGCGTCGACGCCCTTGCGGGCGTCTCGCTGTCCGTCCCCTCGGGCGCATCGCTCGGCCTCGTCGGCACGAACGGCGCGGGCAAGACCACGCTGTTCCGGCTGCTCGTCGGCCACGAGGCCCCCGACGCGGGGACGGTCCGCGTCGCGGGCGTCGACCCGACCGACGGCACCCGCGTCCGCGAGCGGGTCGGCTACCTGCCCGAGGACGCGGGGTTCCAGCCCGCCCTGACCGGCGAGGAGGTGCTGGGGTACTACGCGGACATGCGCGGCGTCGATGCGCCGCACGTCGACACGCTGCTGTCGGTCGTCGGCCTCTCCGACGCGGGCGACCGCCCGGTCGGCGGCTACTCCAACGGGATGAACCGCCGGCTCGGCCTCGCGGTGGCGCTGCTCGGGGATCCCGACGTGCTCCTGCTGGACGAGCCGACCGCCGGGCTGGATCCCGCCGGCGTCGACGCGTTCAACCGCGTCGTCGAGCGCGTGCGGGCGGAGCGGGACGTGACGGTCGTGCTCAGCACGCACGTCCTCAGCGAGGTCGAGGCGCTCTGTGACCGCGTCGCCGTCCTCGACGACGGACGGCTGCGGTCGGTCGGGACCGTCGAGGCGGTGACCCGCGCGGCCGGCGACGAGGTGACCGTCACCGCCGAGTACGGGGATTCCGACGCCGTCGCGGCGGCCACGGAGTCGGTCCGGGCGGCGCTCGGGGACGACGGGGGTGACCTTAACCCGGACATCTCCGCCGGGGAGCAGTCGCTCGAACTCGCGGTCGACCCCGACGCGGCGACCGACGCGCTCGCGGCGGTCGTCGAGACCGACCCCCAGTCCGTCGGTGTCGACGAACCGGACCTGGAGACGGCGGTCCGCGACGCCATCGCGCCCGGAGGTGCGGACCGATGAGCGCCGGCGACCGCGACGACGCCGCGAGGGTGTCCGGGGCCGCGCCGGAGGAGCACCCCGGGGCGGACGAGCGTCCCGGCGAAACGGACGGCCGCTCCGACGAGGCCCGGCCCGACGGCGGATCGACCGCACACGCGACGATGACGACCACGGAATCGCTCTCGGTCGGCCGTGTGCGGCAGGTGCTCGGCGTCGCCCGCCGGGAGTACCGGGTGCTCTCCCGCGCTCGGTGGACCTACGGGCTGGCGGCGCTGTTCGGCGCCTTCTCGCTGGCCGTCGTCGGGCTGGCGGGGACGGCGACCGGCCCGAGCGGCGCCGGCGCGCTGCTGGTGACCCTCGCCGAGCTGTCGGTGTACCTCGTCCCGCTGGCGGCGCTCGCGCTCGGTTACGGCGCCGTCGTGGGCGCCGACGAGCGCGGCACGCTCGAACTGCTGCTGTCCGTGCCGCTCGACCGCACCGAGCTGCTGGTCGGCAAGTACCTCGGCCGCGCCGCGACGCTCGCCGTCGGGATGGCGCTGGGACTCGGTGCCGGCGCGGTGGTCGTCCTCACCCGATTCGGCCCGGCGGTCCTGCCGGCGTACCTGCACTACCTGGTGACCGCCGTGACCGTCGGCACCGCGTTCCTGTCGCTCGGGGTCTGCATCTCGGCGGCGACGACCGAGAAGGCCCGCGCGCTCGGCGGCGCCTTGCTCGCGTGGGCGCTGTTCGTGCTGGTCTACGACCTGGCCGCGCTGGGCGTCGTGGTCGCGCTGGACCCGCCGGGCTGGCTCCTCTCCGCGCTGGTCGTCGGCAACCCCGCCGACGTGCTCAGGTTGGTCGTCCTATCGCTGGTCCCGACCAGCGGCGGCGGCGTCGGGGCGGTGCTGGCGACCACCGCCGTCTCGACGCCCGCGTTGCTGGTCGGTCTGGGCGCCTGGATCGTCGCGCCGCTGGTCGTCGGTGGCCGATTGCTGGCGCGGCGTTCGTGAGAGAGGGCGTTCGGTTCGTGGTGCGAGTGTATCAGTTATTTTTGGTCGGTCCTGTGTGGAAGGAAGTGAGATGAATGTGGTCGCTCTCGACAGCAAGTGTTGAAAGCCCTCGGCGCGCTCGCGGTCGCTGAGCGGGATATCCGCGCTCTCCGCACCGCCCGCGCGGATAGTGCCCGCTCAGACGACTATATAAACGCGAGCGCGCCTCGCCCTTTCAGTCGCCAGGAACCGCAACTCCACAGCACCGCAGACGGCCACATACCTCCCCAGCCGATTCGCTCTCTCGCTTCGCTCGCTCGCTCATCCCTCGCGCGGTGTCGTCGCGCGCATGAAAGCGCGCTCCAGCGCGCGCCGACCGCACCGCACCGTTCACTGCCACAGCCGTCACCTTTACTGAACACTCGTGCAGGCGAGGCGCGCGGGAATACGGAAACGGAGAGGCGAACGCGGCGGAGAGATCTATGCGCGCATCGCGGGCGTACGCTCGTCGACGGGGTCGGTCTCGTCGACGAACTCCTTGACGATCTTCTCCTCGGCGCGGTGGAGCGTCTCGCTGCAGGTCGACTTGGCGATGTCGGCCTCGTCGGCCAGTTCCGTGAGCGTACACTCCCGGGGCGTGTCGTAGTACCCCTCCTCGACGGCCGTCTGGACGAGCCGGAGCTGTTTGGGCGTCAGCAACTGCTCGGTCTCCATCTCCTGACGGACGGCCATGACCTCGAACTCGATGCCGAACTGCCGGAGCTGGTCGCCCAGCGTCGAGAGCCGGTCGCGCGGCGCCGTGACCTCCCACTCGACGCTCCCGTCGACGACCGTGAACGGCAGTTCCAGCGGCGTCCCGGCGTTGCGCACCGGGAGCAGGAGGACCGGGTTCGAGGTCTCGAACTGCACGAGCCCGGTCTCGGCCGTCCGCTGGAGGAAGTCCGTGTTCGTCACCTCGTCGTACTCGTCCATCGCGAGAACGATCTCCTCGATGTCGTCGGCGGCGATCTCCGCTAGCGCTACCCCGCCCTCCTCTTTCGGAAACACGGTCAGGATCTCGAACTGCGCGTCCGGATACTCGCGCGACAACTCGCCGATCCACACCGAGTCCGGCACCGTGATCTCCAGGTTGGCCCGCGGCATATCCGATCCTTACGCGCCGCGAGGACTATCAGTGTTCCCGAACATGTTCGATTCACAGACTGGGTCGGCGGCCGTCGACCGAACGATTTCGGCTGCCCGGTCGCCCGGCGGGCTACCGGAGCGGACTGCCCGCTCCGCCAGCGGTATCGGGCTCCGCGCGGAACCCGTCGGTATGCGACTCGGAGGTCCGGTCTTCGCGGACTACGACACGCCGGCGGAGTGGATCGACGCGCTGGACGACCTCGGCTACCGGGCGGCCTACTGCCCGGTCGAACCGGGCGCGGAGCCCGAGACCGTCCGCGCCTATCGCGAAGCCGCCGCGGAGGCGGACGTGGAGATCGCCGAGCTCGGCGCGTGGGGCGTGAACCCGGTCAGCCCCGACCCCGACGAGCGCGAGGAGGCCGTCGCGGCCTGCGCCCGACACCTCGAACTCGCTGACGCCATCGGCGCGAACTGCGCCGTCAACGTCGCCGGCTCCCGCGGCGACTCGTGGGCGGGCCCGCACCCCGCGAACTTCGACGAGGCGACCTTCGATCTGGTCGTCGACTCGGTGCAGGAGATCATCGACACCGTGGACCCCGATTCGGCCAGCTACACGCTCGAAGCGATGCCGGCGATGGTGCCCGACTCCGTCGGGAGCTACCGCCGACTGCTCGATGCGGTCGACCGCGACGCCTTCGCCGTCCACTTCGACCCCGTCAACCTCGTCGCCTCGCCGCGCCGCTACGCCGACACCACGGGCCTGATCGAGGCGTTCGTCGACGAACTGGGCGAGCGGATCCAGTGTGTCCACCTCAAGGACGTGGCGATGGGCGACGACCCCATCGTCCACCTCTCGGAGGTGCCCCCCGGCGAGGGGAACCTCGACTACCGCGCGCTACTGCGGGCGCTGGACGACCTCGACGACGACCTGCCGGTCATGCTCGAACACCTCGACGGCCCCGAGGAATACGAGCGGGCGGCCGACCACGTCCGGAGCGTGGCCGACGAGGTCGGCGTCTCGGTCTGACGCCGGGGCGCGGCCCGACTCGCGGAACGTCCGACCGCCACCCCAGCCACTATGAGGGGACCGCCGGAAGCGCGGCCATGGCCGACAGACCGCTCTCCGAGGAGGAACGCGCCGAACTGCTCGACGCCTTCGAGGGCCTCCGGGTGCCCGACGTGACCGACGGGATGGACTTCCTGGGGTTCCACGACGTGAATCGCCTCGACTCCGATATCGAACCGCTCCACCGCGACTTCGAGGAGTTCTCCCACCGCTTCGTCGGCTTCGCCAACACCGTCCGATTCCTCCCCGCTCGCCGGCCCCGGGACCTGCCCGCACAGGACGAGCGGGACTTCGAGACGACGACCGAGTGGCGCGACGAGTGGTACGGCGACCTCTCGGGCGAACCCGACGATATCCGGGAGGGCGACGTGGTCGTCGTCGAGTCGCACGAGATGGACGTGGGGATCATCGGGTCGGCGAACTCCCTGGACTGGGACGGCGAGGGCGCCGTCGGCGTCGTCACCAACGGCGGCCCCCGCGACACCGACGAGATCGTCAAGCAGGGGACGCCGGTCTACGCGAAGGACCGCAACAAGACTATCATCCCGGGCCGCGCCGAACTCGACGACACGCACGTCCCCGTCAACGTCGGGGGCGCGCAGATCCGCACCGACGACGTGATCGTCGCGGACGGCGACGGCGTCGTGGTCGTCCCGCGCGAGCACGCTCACGAGGTGGCCGACGCCGCCCGCCGCGAGCAGGCCGACGACCGGGAGTACCGCCGACAGCTCTACGAGAAGGCCGGGCTCGAACCCGACTTCACGCTGGAGGAGGACTGACGGGGCGACCCTCTTCTCAGTCCCCCGCGGGCTGGAACTCCCGCTCGGCGGCGTCGTTGAGCAGTTCCCAGTACCGCAGGAGTGTCGCGGCGTGGCCCTCGTCGGAACCTGCGCGGCGGACGGTCGCTTTGTACGCCTCGTGGACGGCCGCGTTGATCGGTAGCGCCGTCCCGTTTTCCCGGGCCACGTCGCGGGCGTAGCCGATGTCCTTGTGCCAGATCGCGAGCCCGCCGAGCCCCTCGATGTCCTGGGCGAACTCGCGGTCGAGGTAGTTCTCCCACACGTCCATGCCGAAGAAGTCGCGGAGGTGGGCGGGGTCGACGCCGTTGTCCCGCGTGAACTCGACGATCTCCGCGTCGAGTGCGTTCTGCCCCGCGTAGCGCATCTGCAACGCGAGCTTGAGGACCGTCGCTTTCCCGGCCGGGCCGACGTGGAGGTGGTCGTCGCTCAGGACCTCGACCAGTTCGCGGGCCGACTCGTAGGCGTCGTCGGTCCCGCCGACCATCACGTGCGCGCCGTCGCGGGGCGCCGCGCGGGTGATCGGCGCCTCGACGAACGCGGCGTCGCGCTCCTCGCACCACCGTTCGCACTCGCGGGACGTGTCCGGGTGCGTCGTCGTCGCGTCGACGACTGTCTGACCCGCCGAGAGCGCGCTGAGGACGCCGTCCGAACTCTCCATCACCGCCTCGACCTCCGGGGTCCCGGGGAGCGCGAGGACGAGGAACTCCGAATCGCGCGTCGCGTCCGCGGGGCTCTCGGCGGCGGTCGCGCCGCGCTCGGTCGCCGCTTCGACCTGTGACTCGTCCACGTCGTATGCGACGGTGTCGTACTCGGTGTCGGCCAGCCGGTCGAGAAACGTCTTCCCGATGTACCCGACGCCGATGACTCCGACTGTGGGCATGGTCGACTCGACGGCGACCGGCCGGAAAAACGTTCGAGTCGACGACGATTCCGCTGGTTTCCGCGGCCGGTCGGACGAACGCTAAGTCAGGGCCCGTCGGACCCCTGCGCGTCGAGGGTCGCCACGGCCGCCAGGTTGATGATGTCTTTCACCTCGTCGTCGCGCTGGAGGACGTGGACGGGCTCGGCCATCCCGGCGAGCATCGGGCCGACGGCCTCCGCGCCGCCGAGCCGCTGGAGGAGCTTGTAGACGATGTTGCCCGCTTCGAGGTTGGGGAGCACGAGCACGTTCGCCGGCTCGTCGATCTCCGCGAACTCGTAGTCGCCGACGAGCAGGTCCTCGACGACGGCTGTGTCGGCCTGCATCTCCCCGTCGACCGGGAAGTCCACAGTCGGGTCCTCTCGGAGTCGCTTCGCCGCGTTGCGGGGCTTGCGCGTCCCCTCGTTGTCGACGCTCCCGAAGTCCGAGTACGACAGCAGCGCCGCCCGCGGCTCCACGTCGAACCGGCGGGCGACCCCCGCGGCGTGGCGGGTCACCTCCGCCAGCGTCGCCTCGTCGGGGTCCTGGTTGACCGTCGCGTCGGCGACGAACACGACCCGGTTCTCGAAGGATAGCATGTAGACGCCGGCGGCGTGGTCGACGCCGTCCTCGGTGCCGATGACCTGCAGCGGGGGGCGCAGGGCGGACGGGTAGTGGTGGGTCAGCCCGGTCAGCATCACGTCGGCGTCGCCGCGTTCCACCATCACCGACGCGAAGTAGTCGTCGTCGCGGACGACCTCCGCCGCCTCCTTGCGGGTCATGCCCTTCCGCTGGCGCAACTCGTAGAGGCGGTCGACGTACTCCTCGTACTCGCCGGCCCCCGGATCGACGACTTCGGGGTCGAAGTCGAGGTTCAGCCCGTCGACCTTCCGCTCGACGGTCGTCCGGTTGCCGACCAGGACCGGCTCTGCGATCCCCTCTTCCTCCATCTGGTGGGCTGCCCGGATGATCTTCTCGTTGGCGCCCTCCGCGAGGGCGACCCGCTGTGGGTCGGTCTTGGCCTTGTTCAGGACGATCCGCATCATCTCGCGGGACTTGCCCAGCCGGGCCTCCAGCCGCTCGACGTAGGTGTCGGAGTCGACGCTCTCGCGGGCGGCGCCCGACTCCATGGCGGCCTCCGCGACGGCGGGGGCGACCTCGAAGAGCACGCGCGTGTCGAGCGGCTTCGGGATGATGTACTCGGGGCCGAACTGCAACGGCTGGTCGCCGTAGGCGCGCCGGACGGCGTCGGGCACGTCCCGCTTCGCCAGGTCGGCCAGCGCCTCGGCCGCTGCGACCTTCATCGCCTCGTTGATCTCCGTCGCGCGAACGTCCAGCGCCCCGCGGAACAGGAACGGGAACCCCAGCACGTTGTTCACCTGGTTGGGGTAGTCCGAGCGTCCGGTCGCCATGATGACCGTGTCGTCGCGGGCCGCTTTGGCCTCCTCGTAGCCGATCTCCGGCTCGGGGTTGGCCATCGCGAAGATGATCGGGTCCGCGGCCATCGACCGAACCATCTCCGGGTCGACGATCCCGCCCGCCGAGAGGCCGACGAGCATATCCGCGCCGACCATCGCGTCCGCTAGGTCCCCCTCGGGCACGTCGCTGGCGAACTCGCGGTTGTACTCGTTGAGGTCGCCGGCCTCGGCCCGCTCGGTCGTCAGGATCCCGTCGATGTCGACCATCGTAACGTTCTCCTTCCGGACCCCCAGCGAGATGTAGAACTTCGCCGTCGCGATGGCCGCCGCGCCCGCCCCGGCGAAGGTAACCTCCAGGGTTTCGAGGTCCTTCCCGCTGATCTCCGCGGCGTTGATCAGCGCGGCGCCGGAGATGATGGCGGTGCCGTGCTGGTCGTCGTGGAACACGGGGATGTCCATCCGCTCGCGCAGTCGCTCCTCGATGACGAAACACTTCGGCGCCGCGATGTCCTCCAGGTTGATCCCGCCGAAGGTCGACTCCATGCCCGCCACCGCGTCGACGAACTCGTCGGGCTCGGTGTGGTCGACCTCGATGTCGAACACGTCGATGTCCGCGAACCGTTTGAACAGGACGCCCTTCCCCTCCATGACGGGCTTGGAGGCCTGGGGCCCGATGTCGCCCAGCCCGAGGACGGCCGACCCGTCCGAGACCACCCCGACGAGGTTGCCCTTCGCGGTGTACTGATAGGCGTCCTCGGGGTCCTCGTCGATGGCCCGGCAGGGGCCGGCGACGCCCGGCGAGTACGCCAGGCTGAGGTCGCGCTGAGTGCTCGTCGACTTGGTCGTCCGTATCTCGATCTTGCCGGGCGGGTCCGCCCGGTGGTACTCCAGGGAGTCGTCTTCGAGAGTCATATCCCGAGTACGCGAGCCGTCCGGTAAAGATGTGGGTATCGCCGTCTCGAAGGTGTATTAGGTCGCCCGCGGCGGATCGGCCGGGGACGGTACCGTCCGTTCGGCTGGCGGAGCCGATACCGTGATCCGCGGGTCTGCGCGACCCGGCCCACAGATTGAAACCGCTCTGTCACGATAGTGACGGTATGCCCGACGAACGGTACCAGCCGCTCCTCCAGCTGGTCCACAGCCGAGCCAGCGACGCGTTTCGGGGGGCGGTCCGCTACGACGCCGAGGGGTGGGAGGCGCTCTATCTGCGCGACGACGTGGCGACCGGCGACCTGAAACAGGCGCTCGGGGCGATCACCGACCGGGCGCGAGCGGACGAATCGATCGTCCCCGCCGACCAGTACGACCGCCTCGGCGAGACGCAGGCGACCGTGGAACTGCACGACCGCGCCGCCGTCCTCCACTTCCGCGAGTCTGCCGAAAGCGGCGTCGTCGTCTCGCTCGACCGCGAGGTGGCCCAGGGGCTCGGCCAGTTCGTCAACAGCTGCAACGCGGTGCTCGACGGGCGACAGCCGGACGCCGAAGGCGACGGCTGACCGGGAAAGCGCGGTCGAGACTAGAGGAAGCGGGTCGGTTACTCCTCGGCGCCTTCGAGCTCGTCGACGATCTCCTCGGCGTCGATGTCCTCGTCCTCCAGCGCCTCTTCGAGGTCGCCACCGCCGCCGCCCATGCCGCCCATCATGCCGCCCATGCCGCCCATCATGCCCATGCCGCCGCCGAGCTCCTCCTGGACGATGATGCGGTCGATGTCGAGCAGGTCGGTGAGCTGCTGGGCGATCTGCTGTTTGCCCATCATCCACTGCTGGTTCATCGTCAGCTGGGGCGTCGCCTCGATGTACAGCGTCTCCTTCTCCACCTCGACGGTCTCGTACTCGGGTTCGCTCTCCTCGTCGTCCTCGTCCTCGTCGTCAGATTCGACGAGCTGTTCCTCCTCGACGGTGTCGGTCTCGAACCACACGTCCAGCTCCATGTCGAGGAACACGTCGAGCAGCGCGCTCGCGCGCTCCTCGCGGTCCTCGACCTCGGAGAGGACCTCCCACTCGTACTCGATGTCCTCGCCGGCGAGCGGGTGGTTGAAGTCGACGCGGGCGCGGCCGCCGATGATGGTGTTGACGTGGCCGTGCTCGCCGTCGATGTCGACGTGGGCGCCGGGGTAGCGGTCGTCCTCGGGGATGCGGTCGGCGCTGATGGTGCGGACCTCGTCCTCGTCGAACTCGCCGAACGCCTCCTCGGCGGGGACGGTCACGGTGCCGGTGTCGCCGACCTCGCTGCCGACGATGTCCTCCTCGACGGCGTCGAAGACGTGGCCCTCGCCGAGGACGATCGTGCGCGGACCGAACTCCTGGTCCTCGCCGACGCCCTCCTCCTCGGCCACGTCGGGGTCGGTCGTGTCGACCAGGTCGCCGCCCTCGACGGTGCGGGCGGTGTAGTCCAGTTCGATGAAGTCGCCGTGCTGGAGTCCCTCGGCCTCTGCCTCGGACTCGGTCTGTTCCTCGGTCTCGGCGTCGGCCGCCTCGTCGGCGTCCGCGGCTGTCTCGTCGGCTGCGTCCTGCTCGGCCTCGTCGGCCTCGGACTCGTTACTCATACCGGAAACGTCTCGCGTTGCACTCTTAAGAACAACGTTTCGGGGCCGGTCGCCCCCGGCCCGCCCCTGCGACCGTCCCAAGCGATTAAGCCCGCCGCGGGCGCCCGTGTCGGTATGGTCGAGTTCGGCTACTTCGCGTCGCTGGAGGAGTTCTCGCCCGCGGACTGCCTCGAACAGGTCGAGCGGGCCGAGCGCGCGGGCTTCGACAGCGCCTGGGTCAACGACCACTTCCACCCGTGGTTCGACCGGCTGGGCGACGGCTCGCCCGCCCACGGCGGCAACTGCTGGGAGTGGCTCCCCGCGGCGCTCGAACGCACCGACGACATCCGGATGGGAACCGGCGTGACCGCGGTCATCAACCGCTACCACCCCGCGAACGTCGCCCACCGGCTCGCCACGCTCGCCGAACTCTACCCCGACCGCGTGTTCCTCGGCCTCGGGACGGGCGAGGCGCTCAACGAGTCGCCGCTGGGCCACGACTGGCCGGGCTACGGCGAGCGCGCCCGCCGCACGGCCGAGGCCATCCGGATCGTCCGGCGGCTGTTCGCCGAGGAGTTCGTCGACTTCGACGGGCAGTTCTGGACGCTCGACGGCGCGAACCTCTACACCGGCCCCGACGCGGCGCCGCCGATCCACGTCGCGGGTAACGGCGCGACGGCCGCGCGGATGGCCGGCGACCTCGGCGACGGCTTCGTCACCGTCTACGAGACGCCCGAGTCCGCCCGGGAGGAACTGTTCCCGGCCGTCGAGCGCGGCGTCGCCAAGTCCGACCGGAACGAGCGTCCGGAGGACGTACACAGGACCGTCCACCTGCACGTCTCCTACGCGGAGACCGACCGGGCGGCGCTCGAACCCTGTCTCCCCTGGCGGCTCACGCTGAAACCCGAGGTGTTCGAGGCGGACCTGGCCGACCCGCGCGAACTCCAGAGACACGCCGAGGACGTGAGCGAGGCCGAACTCCGGGAGACGTTCGTGATCACGACCGACCCGGGGGACCTGGTTGACGCCGCCGCGGCCTACGTCGACGCCGGCTTCGACGAGGTGGTCTTCCAGAGCTCCAGCCCCGACCAGACCGCCTTCTGCGAGGTCTTCGAGCGCGAGGTCGCCCCGTCGTTCGACTGACCCATCCTCCGCGTTCGACTTGCCCGTTGCCGCTCCCCCGATCTGTTATCCTGTCGCCGCTCTCGGACGCACCTAACGAGTTTGGTAGCATCGATACCCCGAGAACGCCCTGAGTTGCGGTATGGAGATCGAACACGGTATCGACGGGATCGGAGCGGACGCGACCGCGGAACTCAGGCGCGCGGCCCGCAGTGTGGAAGCGGTCGACGTGGTCGAGTCGGCGGACGGCGTCGCGCTCCGGGGCGACGCCGAGTCGGTGCGGTCGGTGCGGCGGGCGCTGTGGACGCGCCAGCTGTCGGCCGAGCAGTTCGGCCAGGAGCGGCTGGCGACCGCCGACGCCTCGGCTCGCGGACGGCTGGCCGAGTTGTCGTGACCGACGGAGAGGGAGACCCTCAGCCCGGCCCGTCCGGCGCCGTCGCGAGCCGTCCCTCGACGAACGCGGCGAAGTCGTCGGTGAACCCCTCGACTTCCGCCCAGTCGGTGTACTCGTAGTCGCGGGAGGCGTCGGTGTCGCCCGTCGCCTCGCTGGCGATCCGCTTCATCAGCAGGCGCTTGAGGAAGCCGTACTTCGAGTAGCGGAGCGCGCCGCCGAACCGCGCGATCCGGTCGGGGTGAAAGCCGGTGTCTTCGAGGAACTCGTCGACGTAGCGGGCCGCCTCGGCACGGCGCTCGGGGTCGTCGGCCACCGACGACAGCGACACCTGGAAGAACGCGGTCGGGAGCGCCGTCAGCTCCGCGGCGTTCGCGTCGACGAACGACCGAACGGAGGCCTGGTGTTTCCCGACGTGGATGGACGAGCCGACGACGACCGCGTCGAAGTCCTCCAGCGAGTAGTCGGTCTCCAGTGCGCCCGCGTCGACGGCCGTCGCCTCGTGGCCGCGGTCGCGTAGCCGCGCAGCGATCCGGTCGGCGATCTTCGCGGTCTGTCCCTCGCTCGACCCGTAGACGACCAGAAACGAGCCCATGGCCGGACCGACGCCCCGCCGGCGGAAAACACTCGCGACGGTACGCAACGGTAAGCCGCCGTTTGTCGGCGGTAAGCGCTGACGACCGCGAGCGAAGTCGCCGGACCGACCGGGATTCCCCTGTCGACGGTCAGTACTCGACCCGCGACCGGTGCTCTGGGACGCCCCCGACGCCGAGGTCGACCGCGAACAGCGCTCCGGCGCCGGACCCCTCCTCCTCGCGGGTGCCCGCCGGCCCCTCGCCGGGGCCGAGCGCGGTCGTCACGTAGGCGGTCTCGTAGTCGGGGCCGCCGAAGGTGACCGCCGAGACCTTCCTCGCCGGGAACTCCACTCGCTCCAGTTCCGTCCCGTCGGGGTCGTAGCGGGCGATCCGGCCGCCGTCCCAGAACGCCGACCAGACACAGCCCTGGGCGTCGACGGTCATCCCGTCGGGGTGGCCCGCCAGGTCGCTCGCGTCGAGGAACGTCTCCCGGTCGGAGAGTTCGCCGGTCGTCCGGTCGTAGCTGTACCGGGAGATCCGGCTCGCCCCCGTCTCGGTGAAGTAGAGTCCCTCCCGGTCCGGCGTGAATCCGAGCCCGTTCGAGAGGCGGGCGTCTTCGACGGCGACCGACAGCGAGCCGTCCGTGTCGAGCCGGTAGAGGGTACCGGGCTCGCCGTCCGGGCTCGGCATCGTCCCGCAGAAGACCCGTCCTTCCGGGTCGGCGATCACGTCGTTGAACCGCGACGCCTCCTCGCCGTCGATCGACGCCACGAGCGGGTCGCCCAGCCCCGTCTCGGGACTCCACGGCTGGATCCGGCCCTCGTCGCAGAACAGCAGCAGGTCGCCCGACTCCTGGATCGTGAACCCGCCGACCGCGCCCTCGGCGTCGAGGACGCGCTCGTGGGACCCCGTAGCGGGGTCGTAGCGGTAGAGGTCGGCCTCGGGGATGTCGAGGAAGTAGACGACCTCCTCGTCGGGGTGGTAGAGCGGGCCCTCGCCGGTGTGACAGTGCGTATCGGCGACGAGCTCGGGGGTCGGGGAGTCCGCGCCGACGGTCATCGCTCACCCTCCGCGGATTCGAGGAGGCCACGCATATACCCGATCGCGAACAGCCGACCCTTGGTGTGGTAGCCCGGGTTCGAGTTGTCCTCGCCTGCCATCGTCGGCACGTGGTCGGGGCGCATCGGCCCGTCGAAGCCGGCGTCGACGTAGGCGTCCATCGCCGCCTGCATGTCCGTCGGGCCGTCGTCGTGCCAGGTCTCGACGAATCGGTCGGCGTCGCCCTCGATATCCCGGAAGTGCGCGAAGTTGATCCTCTCGCCGAAGTGGCGGATCGTCTCGGGGACGTCGACGCCCATCGCCGCGAAGTTGCCCTGGCAGAACGTGACGCCGTTGTACTCGCTGTCGTAGATGTCGAGCACGCGGTCGTAGTTCTCGACGCTGTTTGCGATCCTGGGGATGTCGCCCACGGATTCGCGCGGCGGGTCGTCGGGGTGCAGGCCGAGTTTGACGCCGGCCTCCTCCGCGACGGGGACGACCTCCTCCAGGAAGTACTCGATGGCCTCCCACACCTGCTCGCGGCTCACGTCCGCGGCCTCACCGGGGCCCGTGCGCATCTTCGCGTTGTCGTAGCCGGTTGTGAGCGACCCGCCGCGGGATTCGAGATGGGCCTCGGTGCGCGCCCAGCGGACGCCGGCCATCCAGTCGTAGCAGACAACCGGAATGCCCACGTCGCCGCAGTCCCGGAGGAACTGTTTGAACTCCGCGATGTCCTCGTCGCGGCCATCGAGGCCGAGCCTGACGCGGTCGCTGATGGGGACGCTCCCCTCCAGGACGCCGAACTGCAGGCCGGCGTCTTCGAGCCAGTTTTTCGTCCCGAGCAGGTCGTCGTACGACCAGTGGGTCTTGTCGTCGCCGACCTCCAGCGGGTGGACGACGGCCTGTTCGACGCCCATCTGCTTCGCGAGTTGCCAGCGTTCGTCCGGCTGGCGGGGTAAAACGAGCGATAGCTGAACCATACTCGTCCGTTGGACGCCTCTCCGTTATCGGCGTTCCGGTCGCGGAAGCGGGTCGAAAACGCGACCGGTCGAACCGTCGCCGGTCAGTTCGAGGTGTCGCCGGAACCGCAGATGTTCCCGGTCACCCACACCTCGTTGTCCTCGGTGATCTCGATGCCGAGGCCGAGGCGGTTGGCGTTGGGGTAGTTCAGCACCTCGGCGTACACCCGGTTGCCCGTCCACGTCTCGAAGATGTCCCGGGCGACCGCCGTCTCGTTCTCGTGGTAGACCGTCTCGCCGCTATCCTGGTAGTTGCGCCCGATGTAGCTCCGGTCGATCACCTGGAACTGCTGTTTGTGGGGCGAGACGATGTAGTGCTCGCCCGCCTTCTTGAACTTGCACGTCTCCAGGAGTTTGAACGCCATGTAGCGCTGGGGGACGGTGAGGCCGTGCGTCTCGTAGACCAGTTCGTCTCGGTCGGCCATCGCACGGCTGTGGTTCAGCGACATCTCGTTTATCTGTTTGACGAGCGATCCGTTCGCCTCCCTGTATGGGTCCAGCCCGTTGTCCCGCCGCCAGTCGTTGATCATGCGGCGGAGTTCGAGTTCGATCTCTCGCTCCTCGAACTTCCGGGGAAGAATCGGCGTCCGCGTCGGGACCGCCGTCGGCGTGGGCGTGACGGTCGGCGTCGCCGTGGCGGTCGGCGTCGGCACCGACGTGGGCGTCAGCGTCGGGAAGGCCGTCGCCGTCCCGTTCCCGGTTCCGTTCGTCGCGGTCCCGTTGGCGGTCGCGTTCGCGGCGGCAGTCGCCGTCGGCGTCGCCGGCTCGCTGTCGCCGTCTCCCCCGTCGTCCGATCCGTCCGCGTCGTCGGGCGTCGGCGTCCCGGTACCGCCCCCGCCGCCGAGCAGCATCGCGCCCGCGATCCCCCCGACCGCGAGCACTGCGACCGCGGCGACGGCCCCCGCGACGACGAGCTTCCGGTCGACCATACCCGTTCGGTGCCCGAGTCGAGACTTAAATCTTCCCAATACGTCACAGCGTCCTGATATATCCGGCCGACCCGGGCGCCGACGAAGCCCCTCGCGGTCGGCGGGATCCGGCACGGCGCGCCGCGACCGGAACGGTTTCGGCCGCCGTGGCGACAGGGTACGTATCCACAGATGTCTCCGGGAGACGACTACCCGTCGGTGGCGCTACACGACGTGGCCGAACTGGCCGACTCCGACTGGACCGACAGCGGCGACGAGCTCCGGCGCGTGCCGAGCGATGTCGCCGAGGACCTGAACGTCGCCGCCCGCGAGCGGATCCGCCACCCGGCCGGTTGCGAGATCCGGTTCGTCGCGCGGGACAGCGGGACCGTCCGGCTGACGCTCTCGGCGGCCGCGGAGACGCTCGCCCGCCCCTTCTGGGGCACTTTCCAGGGCGATGAACCGCTCGAGATCGGCCCCCAACCCGCCGAGTTCGAGCTGTCGGTACCGGAGCCGATAGCGGACCTCGACCGCGAGGTCGCCGCGGACGCAACCGAGGCATTCGACCCCCGGGTCTGTCGGTTGCGGTTCGAACCCTGGGCGCCGGTCGCCCTCCACGACGTAGCGGGGGAGTGTCGACCGCCCGCGGACGGCGAGGTTCCCGACCGCCGGTACCTGGCCTACGGCACCTCGATCACGGAGGGCGCGGCGGCGTCGGCGATACACCTGAACTACGTCTCCCGCGTGGCGCGCGAGGTCGGCCTGGACCCGGTCAACCTCGGGATGTCGGGGTCGGCCTACTGCGAGCCGGCGGTCGCCGACTACGTCGCGGGCCGCGAGGACTGGGACGTGGCGACGCTGTCGCTGTCGGTCAACATGGCCAACCGCGGGTTCACGGTCGAACAGTTCCGCGAGCGCGCCGAGCACCTCGTCGAGACGGTGGCGGCGTCGGACCCCGACCGGCCGGTCGTCTGCGTGACGCTGTTCCCCTACCACGCCGACCTCCGCCGGAGCGGCGACCGCGAGCGCGCACAGGCCTACCGCGAGGCGCTGGAATCGGTCGTCGAGGGTTGTGACTCGGACAACGTCTCTGTCGTCGACGGGCGGGAACTGTCGTCCGCCGACGGACTGACGACCGACCTGCTGCACCCGGGCGACGCCGGGATGGAGTCCATCGCCGACGGTCTCGCTACGCGAGTCGACGACGCGCTCGACGGCTGATCCCGATTCGCAGGTCCATCGGGCCACCGTTCAGTGCGGATCCTAGCCGAGCGACGAGAGATTATTCTCCGGTAATTGTGATGGTAAATGTCTCGACAGCCGATCTGTCGTCAGATCTACTGTCGGCAACGGCTTCGACTCCATACGTGTATTCACCCGGCTCCGCGTGGTCACCTATCTGAATCGGGATCTCTCCCGACACGGATCGAGCTGGGGACCAGGCCCACTGAGGTGGATACGAATCCGAGACACTCGCCGGATTCGGCGACCAGTCGGCGTTTCGAAATCGGAACGCGATGAACTGCGGATCGGGGAGCCTGACCGTCAGTCCGGCAACGTCGCTCGCTTCGACCGTCAGCGGTGATTCGTCCGCGAACGAGAGCGTCGGTTCGGTCCCTTCGATCTCCGGTGACCAGGTGTCCGTACCGGCATTCCACCGTCCACCGTTCAGACAGCCGGTGAGACCCGCCAAGACCCCGAAGGAACTCGTCGTGAGGAATCGACGCCGTTCCATGGACGTTACGTTCTTTGCTGCCACAAAAGCGACCGGAACCATCAACCGGACGGTTGAACGATGTGCGGGACCCGTCTCATCCCGTTCACCGCATCGACTGCGGGCGCCGGGAGAGAGCGGCGCGCTTTTGCCGCCGAGACGAGTCCGCCCGTCCATGTACGAGGTCGAGGTCAAGGTCCGCGCGGACCACGAGGCCGTCGAGGCGGCGCTCGACGCCGCGGGCGCCGAGTTCGTCGACAGCGTCGTCCAGGCGGACACCTACTACGACGCGCCCCACCGTGACTTCGCGGAGACGGACGAGGCGTTGCGGATCCGCCGGGAGCGCGACCTGGAGTCGGACGACGCCGGCGGCGAAGACGAGACGGAGAGGGAGACGGCGAAGATAACCTACAAGGGACCGCTGCTGGAGGCCGAGTCGAAGTCCCGCGAGGAACACGAGACGGCCGTGGCCGACGGCGAGGCGGCCGCGGGGGTCTTCGACGGCCTCGGCTTCGAACCGGCCGCGACCGTCCGGAAGGAACGGGCCCACTACCGCCTCGACGGCTACACCGTCACACTCGACAGCGTCGACGGCCTCGGCGAGTTCGTCGAGGTCGAGACCGAGACGGAAGACGACGACATCGAGGCCGCACGCGAGGGCGCCCGCGCGGTCCTCGACGACCTCGGCCTCGACCCCGCCGAACAGATCCGCACCTCCTACCTCGGCCTGCTGCTCGACGGAGATGCAGGGGAGTAATGAGATCGGCCGTTTCGGTTTCCGCAAGTTATACGAGTGGGGGTATCCAACGCGGAGACAATGACGAACAGGAACGTTAGCGTCCAGCCGGCGGCCGGGCTGGCCGTCGAGGACCAGGAAGTGGAGATCGTCGAGCGGAAGGGCCTCGGCCACCCCGACTCGATCTGCGACGGGATCGCCGAGACCGTCTCCCAGGCGCTCGCCCAGACGTACCTCGACCGCGTGGGGAAGGTACTGCACTACAACACCGACGAGACACAGCTGGTCGCGGGCAACGCGGCGCCCGCGTTCGGCGGCGGCGAGGTACAGGAGCCGATCTACCTGCTGATCGTCGGCCGGGCGACCAAGGAGTACGAGGGGACGAAGATCCCCGCCGAGACCATCGCGCTGGAGGCCGCCCGCGACTACCTGGAGGCGAACTTCCCGCATCTGGACGTGGGGACGGACGTGATCGTGGACGTGCGGCTCGGCGAGGGTAGCGGCGACCTCCAGGAGGTCTTCGGCGAGGAGGGATCGGTGCCGATGGCCAACGACACGAGCTACGGCGTCGGCCACGCGCCGCTCACCGAAACCGAGCGGATCGTCCTGAACGTCGAGCGACGGCTCAACGGCGAGTACAGCGACGACAACCCCGCGGTCGGCCAGGACATCAAAGTCATGGGCAAGCGCGAGGGCGACCGGATCGACGTGACCGTCGCCGCGGCGGCGGTCGACGCCCACGTCGGGAGCCTGGAGGAGTACCGCGAGACGGTCGCCGGGGTCCGCGAGTACGTCGGCGAGGTCGCCGCCGAGTACACCGACCGCGAGGTGACGGTCCACGTCAACACCGCCGACGACTACGACGAGGGCGCCATCTACCTCACCACGACCGGCACCTCCGCCGAACAGGGCGACGACGGGTCGGTCGGCCGGGGCAACCGCGCCAACGGCCTCATCACGCCGAACCGCCCGATGAGCATGGAGGCCACCAGCGGCAAGAACCCCGTCAACCACATCGGGAAGATCTACAACCTCCTCTCGACCGAGATCGCCCAGTCGGTCGTCGCGGACGTCGACGGCATCCGCCAGCTCCAGCTGCGCCTGCTCAGTCAGATCGGTAGCCCCATCGACGAACCGCACGTCGCCGACGCGACGCTCGTCACCGAGGACGGCGTCTCAGTCGCCGACATCGAGGACGAGGTCGCCGCGGCCATCGACGAGGAACTGGCGAACGTCACCGACATCACCCGCCGCGTCATCGACGGCGAGCTCTCGACGTTCTGAGCGCCGGGCGGCCACCCCGTTCGGCGGCCCGCCGCGGCGGGCCGCCGTACGAAGGCTGTTTATACGCGGGGTCGTCAACGGGTAGCCATGCACCCGCCGGGCGCAGACGTGGTGGTGGTCCGCCACGGCGAGATCGGGACCAAGAGCCAGCACGTGAGCGCGAAGATGGAGCGGCGGCTCCGCGAGAACCTCCGTGCGGTCCTCGACGACCGCGGGCTCGACGCCGAGGTCGAACAGCGGCGCTTTCGCCTGTGGCTCCACACCGACGACCCCGAGGGCGTCACGGCCGCGGCCGCCGACACGTTCGGCGTCGTCTCGGCCAGCCCGGCCGTCCGAGTCGAACCGACGATCGAGTCCATCCGCGAGGGGCTGACCGCCGCGGCCCGCGAGACCTACGACGGCGGTAGCTTCGCCGTCTCGGCGCGCCGCGCCGGCGAGGCGTCGGCCCACCCCTTCTCCAGCACCGACATCGAACGCGAGGGCGGGGCCGCCGTCTGGGACGACGCCGAGGCCCGGGGGATCGAGTCCGAGGTGGACCTCGACGACCCCGACACGGAGCTGTTCGTCGACTGCCGCGCGGACGACGCGCTGGTCTTCCTGGAGAAGCGGCCCGGCCCGGGCGGGCTCCCGCTGGGGACGCAGGATCCGCTCGTCGCCCTGATGAGCGGCGGGATCGACTCGCCCGTCGCCGCCTGGGAGGCGATGAAACGCGGCGCGCCCGTGGTCCCGCTGTACGTCGACCTGGGCGACTACGGCGGGGTCGACCACCGGGCGCGGGCCGTCTCGACGGCCGAAGCTCTGTCCCCCTACGCGCCCGACTACGATATGCGCCTCCGGCTGGCGCCGGCGGGCGACGCCATCGGGGAGATCGCTGAGGCCGTCGACGCCGGGCGGATGCTCGTCCTCCGGCGGTTCATGCTCCGGGTCGCGGCGGCGGTCGCCGAGGAGTACGGCGCCGTCGGGGTCGTCACCGGCGAGGCGGTCGGGCAGAAGTCCAGTCAGACGACGGCCAACCTCGCCGTCACGAGCGCGGCCGTCGACCTGCCGGTCCACCGGCCGCTACTGACGGTCGACAAGACCGACATCACCGCCCGGGCCGAGGAGATCGGCACGTTCGACGAGTCGACGATCCCGGCCGGCTGCGAGCGACTCGCGCCGGACTACCCCGAGACGCGGGCGCGGGTCGGCGAGATCGAGGAGCGCGAGCCGGACGGCCTCCGGGAGCGAGCGCGGGAGGTCGCGGACCGCGTCGAGCCGGTCGAGGACGCCGCCGACGGCGACCCCGCGGAAGGCGAAACCGCTTAGGGGCGTCCGCGTCTCGACCCGACCATGACGCGGGTGTGTCTGGTCGGCGACGAGGACGTGAACCTCCGCTACGAGTTGCTCTCCCGCGAGACCGCCCGCGAGGCTCTGACGACCTACGACCTGCGCGAACCCTTCGAGAACGCCGTCGGTCTGGAGACCGTGAGTCTCGGCGCCGCGGTCGCGCTGCTGAACGACCTCAACTGGTATCTCGTCCGGTTCGTCGACGAGGCGATGGTGCTCGAACCGAGCGTCAGCGACGAGGAGTGGCTCTCTCGGGACCTCGCGGCGGCGCTGCGCGACGACGCCGTCGAGCCCGACGAGGCCGCCCGCTTCTGCAAGATCTACGGGCTCGAACCCGCGGGCGCGGACGCCGACGGCGGCGCCGACGAGGCCGCCGACGGAGACGGCGAGGTATCGGCCGACGGCGACGGCGGAGCCCGGCGGGGAACCGACGGCGACCCGGCGGGCCGGAAGCGCCTCGTCGAGCCGATGTACGTGACGCGGACGGGCGAGGAGCTCCCGGAGTACGACCTCCGGGACGTGGAGGAGACGGTCGTCGAGCGCGTCACCGAGTCGGAGTTCGGCGCCTGAGACCGGCCCGCTCGGCCGTCCGCCGCGGCCGGAGCGTGCCGCCAGCAGATTTATGCGACCGTCTGTCACACACGGCTAGTGTGTCGTCCGCCCGATCGGTCGCCGGGGTGGTGGTCGTGCTCGCGCTCGCGAGCGTCCTCTCGGGACCGGTCGGTGGCGTTCGGGCGGACGGGGGGCTCGACAGCCCGCCGCGGGCCGTCTCCGACACCGGGTGGGTGGACGGGCCGGGATTCGCGGCGACGGACGGCGACAACGACAGCCGTCCGGCGGTGGTCCAGACGGTGACCTACCGGCGGACGCCGAACGCGACGGGAACCATCCTGGCGACCCACCGCTACCGGGTCCGCTCGAACGTCTCGGCGCTGGTCGTCTACAACTACACGGGGGCGCGGGTGGTCAACGCGACCGGGTTCGACGGCCGGGCGAACGGCCGCTGGACGTGGGACGGGAACGCGACCGCCCCGTCGGTGACGCTGCGCGTCTCGGTCAACCGGTCGAGCCGGCAGTTCGGCGGCCTGCGGTGGGTCGACACCGGCGAGTGGACGCTTGCGAACCCGCGGACCGACTTCGCCTACCGCGACGCGCGACTCGACCGGTGGGTCTACTCCTGGCAGGCGAGCGCGGACGTCGACCGTCGGACCCGGGTCGGCGACGGCGGGCGCGGGTTCGCCGGCCCGTCCATCGTCTACCTCGGCGGGTTCGAGTCGACGACCGCCAACGCCACGGCCCAGCGGATCCGGCTGGTCCGTCCGGCAGCCGCCGAGATGGCCGACGACCCCGAGCGGGTCCTCCGGGTGCTGTCGACCGCGTCCGCACAGCTACGGGTCGGCGCGCGCGATTCGGTGGTCAACGCCTTCGCCGGGCCGGCGCCGCTGCGCCACGGCGGGACCGCGGCGACCGGCCACGGGGGTCACCAGGACTTCTGGGTGTCGGCGGGCTCCGACGCGGGCGCGCCGCCCAACACCTGGATCCACGAGTACGTCCACACCCGCCAGTTGTTCGTCCTCGCCTCGGAGATGGCGTGGTTCCGCGAGGCCAGCGCGAGCTACTACGCGGCCGTCGTCTCCGTCCGGGTCCCGCCGGCCCGTCCCGACGAGTTCGACCGCTTCCGGGAGACGCTCGGGAACCGCTACGGCGAGAACGCGACGCTGACCGACCGGTCGTCGTGGTCGACGACGTACGTCCCCTACGCGAAGGGGACGCGGGTCCTCGCCGCGCTCGACGGTCGGATCCGGGCGGCGACCGGCGGCGACCGGACCCTCCAGGCGGTGTTCCGCCGGCTGAACGGCCACGACGGGCTCGTCACGTACGACGACTTCGCGGCGACCGTCGCGAACGTCAGCGGCGAGTCCCACCGCGAGTGGCTGGACGACCACGTCCGCGGCGGCGCGCCCGTCTCGCCGCCGGAGTCGCCCTACGCCTACACCGCCCCTGGCAGCGACTTCGACGCCGACGGCGACGGGCTGACGGCCGCGGCCGAGCGGGCCAACGGCACCCACCCGTTCGTCGCGGACACCGACGCCGACGGCGTCGACGACGGGGTCGAACTCCGGCTCGGCACCGACCCGACCGACCCCTACTCGACGCCGGACGTCGAGAACGGCACCCTCGTGAACGCCACGGCCGGGAATCCAACGGCCGCGAACGCGACCGTCCCGCCGACAGACGGTGCGAGCGACCGAACGACAGGGTAGCGCCGCGACTGCGAGTGGGGCGGCGCCGTCTCGGACGGTCCGGGGCCGGAACGGCGCTTTCAAGATGCAGTCGGCCCCCGATCCGGGTATGACCACAGTCGCCCTGCTCGTCCGGCCGCCCGAGCCCGGGACCGTCCTCGACCGCCTCGTCGACAGCGGGGCGGTGACCGCCGAAGAGGCGGCAGACCTGTACGCCGCGATGGCCCGCGACGTGGCGACCGCCGTCCGGGCCAGCGGCGCCGACCTGCTCGTCAACTACCTGCCCGCAAACGTCGAAGACCCGACCGAGCCGGCCGAGGACGAGGAGTCGCTGGCGGCGGTGCGGTCGATGCTCGCGCCCGCGCTCGACGACCCCGACGCGCCCCGCTACGAGGTGCAGGTCGGCTCCACGCTGTCGGCCCGGGTCGGCAACACGGTCACGCACCTGCTCGACCGCGAGGCGGTCCAGAGCGCGGCGGTCGTCCGCCCGTCGGCCCCCCTCGTCCAGCGCCGGATCATCGACAGCGCCGCGATGAAGCTCCGCCAGTCGGAGGTCGTCCTCGGCCCGGCGACCGACGGCCGGGTCTCCTACGCCGCGTTCACCGAGCCGGTCGACTTCGCGGACGCCTTCGCCCAGCCGGCGGTCGAGACGCTGACCGACCGCGGCCGCGACGCCGGCCTCGACGTGGACTTCCTGGAGACGCTCCCGGTGGCGGAGACGTCCGGCGGCTTCGCCACGCTGGTCTCACAACTTCGGGCGCGCCGGCGGGCCGACCTGTGGGTGCCGCCCCACACCGCCGGGGCCATCGAGGACATCGGGCTGGTCGCCACCGCCACCGAGGACGGCCTCGCGGTCGGGCGGGACTGAGCGGCGACCCGATCGCCGCGGGGGTCGAGAGACGCCCCGGCGTCTCTCGGAACTGAGCGAACACCCCGCGTTCGCGATGGTCGCAGGACGCCCCGCGTTCGCGGAACTGACCGACAGGCCTTAGGGTCGACGGCGAGAACCCCCGACTGCGGTGGGATAGCGAAGTGGCCTAACGCGCCTGCCTTGAGAGCAGGTGTCCTCACGGACCCAGGGGTTCGAATCCCCTTCCCACCGTGTTCTCGTCGCTGTGCTCCCGACGGCGAGCGGCCGCTTCGAGAGCACCTGGCCGGCTCGATCGCCGCGTGAGCGGCTCGGAAGTCGAATCCTGGTTCGACGACCGTCGATATGGCGGCCGAAAGAAGACGAGTTATGAGGGAGGAGCACACCGGTGGAGATAGCGACCGCGTAACAATGTCAGACAGCTACGACCTGGTTATCGTCGGCGGTGGAATCAGTGGGGCATCGCTCCTGTACACGACGGCGAAGTTCACGGACATCGACTCCATCGCGCTGGTCGAGAAGGAGTCGGAGGTCGCCGCGATCAACTCCCATCGGACGAACAACTCCCAGACGCTGCACTTCGGCGACATCGAGACCAACTACACGCTGGAGAAGGCCGAGGAGGTCAAGGAGGGCGCCGAACTGCTGGCGGGCTACCTCGAACACCACGACTCCGACCGGGAGATGCACTCGAAGCGGTCCAAGATGGTCCTCGGCGTGGGCGAGGAGGAGGTCGCCCAGCTCGACCGCCGCTACGACGAGGAGGGCTTCGGCGACCTGTTCCCGAAGCTCCGGCCCATCGGCCGCGAGGAGATCGCCGAGCTCGAACCGAAGGTCGTCGAGGGACGGGACCCGGACGTGGAGATGCGAGCGCTCCAGACGCCGGACGGCTACGTCGTCGACTACGGGATGACCACGAAGTCGTTCGTCGAGCAGGCGGCCGAGGAGGCCAGCGTCGACATCTACACCGGCACCGAAGTCACGAACGTCGAGCCGACCCGCGAGGGCTACGAGATCGCGACCGCCGAGGGGGACTTCGAGTGCGAGGCGGCGGTCGTCGCCGCCGGCTCCCACAGCCTCCAGATCGCCAAGGAACTCGGCTACGGCCAGGACAAGGTCTTGCTGCCGGTCGCGGGGAGCTTCTTCCTCGCCGACGACCTGCTGAACGGGAAGGTCTACACCCTCCAGATGAAGAAGCTCCCCTTCGCCGCGGTCCACGGCGACGCCGACGTACACGACGGGTCGATCACGCGGTTCGGCCCGACGGCCAAGCTCGTCCCCACGCTGGAGCGGGGCCGGATCTCGACGGTCTCGGACTTCCTCGACGTGTTCGGCCTGAACGCCGCGGCGTTTCTCAGCTACGCGAACATCCTCTCCGACAGGGTGCTCCTGCCGTACGTCCTCCGGAACCTCGTCTACGATCTGCCGGAGGTCGGCCCGCGGCAGTTCCTCCCGCACGTTCAGAAGGTCGTCCCGAGCGTCGAGCTCGACGACATCGAGCGCGCGGAGGGCTACGGCGGCGTCCGCCCGCAGATCGTCGACACGAGCGAGCGCTCGCTCGACATGGGCGAGGCGAAGATCGTCGGTAAGGACATCATCTTCAACATCACCCCCTCGCCGGGCGCCTCGACCTGCCTGAAGAACGCGATGCGGGACGCCCGGACCGTCGTCGACTTCCTCGACGGCGACTACGCCTTCGACGAGGCGGCGTTCCGTGCCGAGACCATCGGCCACTTCCCGACCGCCGACACCGGCGGCCCGTCGGTCGACGCCGAGGGCGCGGCCGGCGTCGCCGCCGACGACGACTGAGCTACTCCTCGCCGTCTCGCAGGTCCCGGATCGCGTCCTCCTGTTCCTTCCGGGCGATGCCGCCGCTCTCGGCGTGGCGGCCGGCGTACTGCGACTCGGGGATCGCCGACCAGACCGAGTCGCCCTCGGCGTCGCTCACCCGCGAAAACCACACCGCGCAGCCGACGAGGTAGGCGAAGACGGCCAGCGCGAGGCTCGGGACGTAGGCGTTCTCGGCGAGTCCCAGGCCTTCGGCGGCGATATCCAGCAGGGCTGCGGTGCCGGTGACGAACACGCCGCCGAGCAGGAAGAACACGACGGCGACGCGGACCCAGCGGGGGACCGAGAGGTCGACCGTTCGCGCCATGGCCGGGCGTTCGTAGCGCCGGGGAAAAGGTCTTCTGCCGGACCGATCGCTGCCGTTCCGGTGTATAGACACAACGCTCAGTGCGGAGCGTAGAGGGGGAGTCCCCGTGATTGGCAGTGTTCGGGGTGTTGCGCAGAATACACCGCGAAATGGACCGCGAGAACTATTGACACATTCAGGAAAATCATTTATCCCGATACTGTCTCTCTACTGTTATGAATCTCAGAGAGATCGCGGACCGCGGGGGGCTGGAGATCGGGTCGTGTGCGTCGATCGAGGACTTCGAGGCGGACTGGTACGGCGACCTCCTCGCGCGGGAGTTCACCCGGATCTCGGTGGAGAACGACCTGATGTGGAGCCGAGCACGCCCGGGCCCCGATACGTACGCGTTCGAGGACGCAGACAGGATACTGGAGTTTGCCGACCGCCACGATATGTCGGTGTCCGCGCACTCGCTCGTCTGGCACTTGCAGAACCCGGCGTGGCTCACGGAGACCGACTGGGAGGCCGAGGAGTTGGCCGACCAGTTACGCTCGCACGTCCACACGGTGACGGGCAGATACGACGGGCAGATCGATACGTGGGACGTCGTCAACGAGGCCGTCGACGACAACGCCGAGCTCCGGGAGAACCTCTGGCTGGAGACTCTCGGCGAGGAGTATATCGCCGACGTCTTCCGGTGGGCTGCCGAGCGGACGGACGCCACACTCCTGTACAACGACTACGGGCTTCCGTACAACGAGGGGAAACAGGACCGCGTATACGCGCTCCTGCGGGACCTCCTCGACGACGGCGTCCCGGTCGACGGGGTCGGGATCCAGATGCACTGCCTCGACACACACCCGACTCCGGAACAGATCCGAGAGACGATCGAGCGGTTCCAGGGTCTCGGTCTGGAGGTGAGAGTCACGGAACTGGACGTCGCCTATCGCAGCGAAGAGCGGCCCGACGACCTCGACGCCGAACAGGCCGCGTACTACCGGCAGACTGTCGAGGCGTGTCTCGACGCGGGGGTCGAGTACATCACGCTCTGGGGAGTGACCGACGAGAACTCGTGGATCACGAAGTGGCGGGACTACCCGGAGACGTACACGCAACGTCCGATGCTCTTCGACGAAGATGGACGGAAAAAGCAGTCCTACGAGGCGGTCGCGTCTGCGCTGCGGGAGCACACGTGACCCCTCCGCCTCCCTCGCGCCACGGTACGTCTCAGGTCGCCTCGCCGGGGCAATAGCGTCTCGGGTGATGCATCCGACAGTAGACGCGGTACGTTCGCACCACGGGACTGAACACGGTCCGACAGGTCACTCGAAGGCGGCGGCGAGGACGGCGTCGTAGGCGTGTTCGTAGGCGTCGGCGACGGCCGCCGGGTCGCCGCGCTCGGACTTCGACAGCGGCGGCAGGGGGGCGTCGGCCGTCGGTTCGATCAGGTCGGTCACGTCGCCGACGCGCTCCTCCAGTTGCCCGGCGTCGGGGCCGCCGCTGGCGATGGCACACCCCTTCGCGTAGCGGTCGCCGTCGTAGACGCGGGCCCGACCGGGTTCGACCACGGCGACGGCGTCGGGGTCGACCTCGCGGGCGGGGCGCGCCACGTCGGCGTACGACTCGACGACTGCCCGCTCGCTCGCCTCGATATCGGCGAGCAGCGCCCGCTGCTCGGAGAGGTGACGGTCGGCCATCACGTCGTTGAACTCGTCGACGGTCGAGACCCGCGGCGCGTCGGACAGGGGGAGCGCCTCCCGGACCGACTCCGGGAGTTCGACCGTGCCGTTGACGACGAACGACTCCCCGACGCGGTCGACGAGGAACTCCCGCTCCTCCTTCCCGAGGAGGCCCGTGCCGCCGCCCGGATTGGGTCGCCACAGGCGGTGGACGGCGTTGATGTCCTCGGGGGCCACGTCGGCGGCGCTGGCCGCCGCGAGCTTGCGGGCGTCCTTGCCGTAGAGCCGTCCTTCGGCGGTGGCTTCCAGGTAGTCGTCGTGGTCGAACCAGTAGTCGTTGCCCGCGCGGGGCTTGAACCCGACGGCGCCGGCCCGCTCGACCAGCCCCGTCGAGAAGGTGGTCTTGCCGGCGTCGACGCGGGCGCCGCCGGCCACGAGTAGCCTCATCGGTCGCCCCCGCGGGTCATTGCTCGGCCGTGCCGTCGGCGTCGACGCCCGGCGCGAGTCCGTAGTAGCCCGGTTCGTCGTCGGCGTCGGGCTCCGCGAAGACGAACTTCTCGCTGTGGTTCATCATCCACGGGATCGCCCAGTCCAGCAGGACGTTCTCCGTCTCGATGTCCAGCTCGGCCTCGGGGTCGACCCCCTGCAACAGGCGGCCGACCTCGTAGATGGTGTAGAGCTTCTCGGCGTCGAGCACCGCCGCGGGCTCGCGGAACTCCAAAGGTCGCAGGTCGTCGAAGTCGTCTCTCGGTCGTGGCATAGCTTCAGGTACTCCCGGTCGACGCCTAAAGCCCTCGAAACGCGGCCGGTCGACGGCGGGCGACAGCGAGGGTGGCCGCAGTGGCGATCGTATTTATATCGTCTCCGCCGCTCACGGCCGACCGTGCTCCCGATCTCTCCCGACCCACCGACCAGCGGCCTCGACGGGTGGGCGGTCGCCGCCGTCTCCGTCGCGGGGTCGGTAGCGGCCGGTGCGGGCTACCTCGGCTTCGTCCGCGCGTGGTGGGCCGTTCACCCGGCGGGCCCGGAGGACCCGTTCACGCCGCGCCAGTACGTCGGGCAACTCGCGCGCTCGACGGCGATAGCCGGCGCGCCCGTCTTCTTCTGGCTGGCGTTCGGACTCGTCGCCCCGCTCGCGCTCGTCGGCGGCGGGCTCGTCGCGGTGACCGCGATCGCGCTCGTCGGGACACAGGCGGAGTCGCCGCTGTACGGGATTCTGAGCGCCTACGCGTACCGGATAGTTCGGGTCACGGCGGTCCTGGCGGTCGCGGAGGCGGTCGTGCGGTTCGCCCTCGCCTGACGGCGACGCGCGAGGCTACCCGAGACGCGGCGAAAAAATGGCGGTGGTGAACTGACTCGTCGCTACTCGAAGTGGCTGACTGCCGTGTCGTACTGGTCGGCGACCTCGTCCCAGTCGACGACCTCGAAGAAGGCGTCGATGAAGCTGCCGCGGTCCGGGCCGTAGTCGTAGTAGTAGGAGTGCTCCCACACGTCCAGGGCCATGATCGGGTGGGCACCCCACAGCGCGCCCTGGTCGTGCTTGTCGACGGCCACGTTGCGCAGTTGCTTGGCGACGGGGTCGTAGACCAGCAGCGCCCAGCCACCGGCGGCCGACGCGGCGGCCTCGAACTCGCCCTTCCAGCCCTCGTAGGAGCCGAAGTCCTCCTCGATGCGGTCGCGGAGGTCACCCTCCGGTTCGCCGCCGCCGTTCGGGGACATGTTGTCCCAGAACAGCGTGTGGAGGTAGTGGCCACAGCCGTTGTGGGTGACGTTGCCCAGCGCGCCCGCGGTCGAAGAGTAGTCCCCCGACTCGCGCGCGTCGGCGAGCGTCTCCTCGGCGGATTCGAGGCCGTTGACGTACCCCTGGTGGTGGGTGTCGTGATGCCACGTGAGCACCTGCTCGCTAACGTGCGGTTCGAGCGCGTCGTAGTCGTACGGGAGCGGCGGAAGCTCGGGATCGGAATGTTCTGCCATAGATATCTCCTCCACTCGGAGAGTCGGCTGGATACCTGTTAAAGTTTGAGGAACTGGATGGGTGTAACTGTCACGCACGGCTGACACGGGCGGCGCCTGACACGCGGGACGCGGCCGAATCCGGAACCCCGCCGGCGGTCCCCGACCCCTCGGTGTCGAGAAAGGTCGTGGCGGCGCGGCCGCCGCGGTCGAGGTGTCAGCTACCGCGGTCAGTCGTCGGCCCGCGCCCGCTCGAACATCTCGATGGCCTCCTCCCGCCGCTCGCTGTGGTCGACGACGGGCGCGGGGTAGTCGGGCGCGAGCATCTCCCGGCGGCCGGCGTCGAGCTCGTGCCAGGAGTGGACGGCGTCGGCGGGCACGTCCCGGAGTTCGGGGACGTACTCGCGGACGTACTCGGCGTCGGGGTCGTAGCGCTCGCCCTGGGTCATCGGGTTGAACACGCGGAAGTACGGCTGGGCGTCGGTCCCCGTCGAGGCGGCCCACTGCCAGCCGCCGTTGTCGTTGGCCGTGTCGTGGTCGACCAGCTTCTCGCGGAACCAGTCGTACCCCTCCCGCCAGTCGATCAGCAGATCTTTCGTCAGGAAGGAAGCGACGATCATCCGCACGCGGTTGTGCATGTATGCCTCTGCCCGCAACTGGCGCATCCCCGCGTCGACGATGGGGTAACCCGTCTCGCCGTCCTTCCAGGCCGCCAGCGCCTCGGGGTCGTGGTTCCACTCGATCGGCCGCTCGTAGTCCTTGAAGTTCTCCGTGACGACGCTTGGCTCGTCCCAGAGGACGTGGTGGTAGAACTCCCGCCACGCGAGTTGCGACTCGAACTCCTCGGCGGAGTCGTAGTCGGCGCCGGCGGCGGCCGACCTGGCCTCCCGGACCGCCTCGTGGACCTCGCGAATCCCGACGGTCCCGAACTTGAGATGGGCGGAGAGTCGGGAGGTACACTCGTCTGCGGGGTAGTCCCGGCGGTCGTCGTAGTCGTAGATGTCGCCCTCGCAGAAGGCGTCGAGGAGGTCGCGGGCCACCGCGGTACTCGCCGGTGGCACGTCCGCCTCGGGCTCGTCGAACCCCAGGTCGTCGAGCGACGGGAGCGGTTCGTCATCGGAGCGGTCGGCGAGGTCAGGCTCGTCAGGGGTCGGTGCAGGGGGACCCTTCTCGCGGTCGCGCCACTTCTTCCAGAAGTAGGTGAACACGGAGTAGACCTCGCCCTGGTTGGTGCGGATCGACCCGGGCTCGTGGAGCAGGGCGTCCTCGACGGAGCGGCGGGCCACGTCGGCGTCGTCGAGCGCCCGCCGGACCGCGGCGTCGCGCTCGCGACCGAGCCCCGAAACCTCCGCACCCCACGTGACGGCGTCGGCGTCTACCTCATCCGCGACTGCGGGGACGACCTCGCGGGGGTCGCCGTGACGGACCAGGAGGTCGCTGCCGCGCTCGCGGTACCACGCCCGCAGCGAGTCGAGCGCGTCGAGCACGAACGCGACGCGGGGCGGCCCCGCGTGGGCGAGCACGTCGCGGTCGAAGACGAACAGCGGGACGACGGGGCCGTCGGCGGGCACGTCTTCCAGTCGCCCCGCCGCGGCGGCCAGCCCGCGGTTGTCCGTCGCCCGCAAGTCCCGGCGGTGCCAGTGGACTCTCATACGCGAGCCACGCCCGACGCGTCCCTCAAAGTACTCCCAAACGAGTGTGGGGCCGCCGAGCGGGCGGGCCGGGCTGGCTGGCGACCAGCGCCGGCCACCTCGGCGGTGCCACGCACGCTTAACCGGCCGGCGGCCCACTCCGGGAGCATGGAACACGTCACGCTCGACGTATCCGACGGCGTCGCGACGGTCACGCTCGACCACCCGGAGATGCGCAACGCGCTGACCAGCGGCGTCGCCAACGACCTGATCGACGCGATGGCGGCGGTCCCCGACGAGGCCCGCTGCGTCGTCCTCGCCGGGAACGGTCCCACCTTCTGCGCCGGCGGCGACATCGACGCGATGGTGGACGGGCTGGATAGCGAGGCGCGAAGCGCCTCGGAACAGTCGAGCGGGCCGTCCGGCCCGCGAGACGGCGAGACGCCCGCCCACGAACGGGTCGAACGCATCGTCGAAGAGACGGCTGGCGCCGTCCGGGCGGTTGCGACCTGCGACCTCCCGACTGTCGCGAAGATCCACGGCCCGGCCTACGGCGCCGGCGGCGCGCTCGCCGTCGCCTGCGACGTGCTTCTCGCCAGCGAGTCGGCCAAGATAAGCTTCGGCTTCCGCCAGGTCGGGCTCAACGCCGACTCCGGCGCCTCGTACCTGCTTCCGCGGGTCGTCGGCGAGAACGTCGCGAAGGAACTCCTGTTCACCGGCGAACTCATCGACGCCGACCGCGCCGAGGAGGTGGGGCTGTTCAACCACGTCTACGACGACGAGGCGTTCGACGAGCGCGTCGCGGGGACGGTCGAACGGATCGCCTCCGGGCCGACGGTCGCGCTGAAGCAGTCGAAGCGACTCGTCGAGCAGGGGACCACGAGTTCGCTGGACGAGGCCATCGAGAACGAGGCCGCCGCCCAGATCGTCTCCGCCTCGACCGACGACCACGAGGAGGGCGTCCGCGCGTTCGTCGAGAGCCGCGAGCCCGCGTTCGAGGGGGAGTGACCGCGGGGAGACCGGATGGCGCGTCGGTGCGTCGGCGTGGCGGACCTCAGTCGTCGGCGGGACGACCCCGTCCGTCGCCGTCGATCCGGCGATCGCTGGCAGGGCGGTCGTCGGTCCCGCCGTCGGTCGCGTAGGCGTCGTCGAGCGAGCGGAGGCTCTCGGATGCGAGCAGTCGGCCAGGGAGCGTCTCCCGGAGCCCGGGGCGGGCGAACGACTCGCTGCCGATGACGGCGAAGCCGGCGAAGACGACGAGGAAGCCGACGACGGCGAGGCCCGAAACCGTCTCGCCCAGTAGCGCCCACCCGCCGAGCGTCGCCACGAGCGGGACGACGTAGAACGCGAGGTTCGCGCGGATGGCGCCCACCTCGTCGATGAGGCCGAAGTACGCGATGTAGGCGACGGCGCCGGCCAAGAGGGCGACGTAGGCGAGCGCGAGGACCGCGCCGGGCGTCCACGTGATCGCGGCGGGCGACTCGCCGGCCGCCAGGCTGAGCCCGTGGGTGACGACGGCCGCCAGCGGGAGGCCCCACGCGGTGCGGACGGTGCTGGACAGGTCGGCGTCGGCCCGACGGATCAGCACGGACCCGAGCGCGCCGCAGACCGCGCTGACGAGCATGATCCCCTCGCCGAGCAGGCCGCCGGCGCCGAACGCCGACGGGTCGGGGTTGGCCACGAGCGCGACGCCGACCAGTCCCACGGCCATCCCGACGGCGCCGCGGGCCGAGAGCCGCTCGTCTGCGAGCAGGACCGCGGCGAGCACCGGCGTCAGGATGGGGTTGAGGCTCGCGATGATGGCGGCGACGCCGCTGGTGACGTACTGCTGGCCGACGAACAGCAGGGCGTTCGTCAGCCCGATGGCGAACAGGCCGGTCGCGACGATCCCCCCCAGATCGCCCCGCGTCCGCGGGATCAGATCCGAACGGGAGCGGGTCAGCAACACGTACGCTATCAGCGCGACGGCCGCGATGTCGAACCGGAGCGCGACGAACAGAAGCGGCGGAAAGAACTCCAGACCGCCCTTCGCGGCGACGAAGGTCCCGCCGAACAGCACGCTCGTCGCGAGGAACGCCGCGACGGTCCTGCGGCCGATCACGGCGATACCCCCGCGGTCGGGAGGGTCGCGCTCGACGGACGCCCGCCTGCGAGCGATCGCGTCGACTGCGAGTAGATGACGTGAGAGAACATCGTGGAACACCGTACGGTTCGAAGCCTTATAGGCCCGTTCAGAAATCCTTGAGCGGCGGGCAAGCGCGGCGACGGATGTCGGGATTGCACGGCGCGAAACGATTTCGAACCGTGAAGAACGCACCCGAGAGCGTCGTCCCGCGCGGGTCGGGCGGCCCGAAAACGGTTTAGCCCGAGCGGCGCCACTCCCGGTATGGACGCGGCGCTCGAAGACGTGGAGTTCCTCGCGCTCTCGGCCAACCGGGTTGCCGTCCTGCGGTCGCTCGCCGAGGGGTCGCGGAGCCGGTCGGAGTTGGCCGACGAGACGGGCGCCTCCCAGGCCACGCTCGGTCGGATCCTCGCGGACTTCGAGGAGCGGTCGTGGGTCCGGCGGACGGACGGCGGCTACGAGGCGACGGCCACGGGCGAGCTGGTCGCCGACGCGTTCTCGGATCTCCTGGGGGCGCTCGAACTCGAACGGGACCTGCGGGACATCGTCGCGTACCTCCCGACCGAGGAGCTGGGATTCGACCTCGCGCGACTGACCGACGCGACGATCACCGTTCCCACCGAGACCCGCCCGTCGGCGCCGGTCCAGCGACTGCTCGACCTGGAGCGGGAGGCCGACGAGGTGCGGGCGTTCTCCCACGCGTTCAACGAGGGGACGCTCTCGCTGCTGGCCGAGCGGGCCGCCGCGGGCGAGGTCCGGTTCCGGGGCGTCTTCTCCCCCGAGGCCGTCGACGCGCTGACGAGCGAGGACGGCCTCCGCCGCGACCTTCTGACGCTCGTCGACGCGGACTCGGCCGCCGTCCGGGTCCGCTCGGCCGGCGTCCCGGTCGCGGGGACCGTCGCCGACGGGCGGGTCCACCTGCTGGTCCGCGACGACAGCGGCGTCCTCCGGGCGGCCGTCGACACCGACGACGCCGCCGTCCGCGAGTGGGCCGAAGACGCCTTCGAGCGCTACTGGACGGAGGCCACGCTGCTCGGCCGCGAAGACGTGATATCCCCGGAGTGAGGCCGCCGGACGGCAGACTCGCCGTGCGGTCCGGTCGCCCCGACCCCCGACCGCCCGCTACCGCGTTCGCCAGGCTTTTGATTTAGACTGGTCTAATCTGCGGATATGATGCGTCACGTGCGGACCGTCCGGCGGAGCGGCGCCGCCGGCTCGACTGTCGGGCGGGGGGTAGATACGCCGTGAGCGACTTTCTGACGGTGATGTTCGCGGCGATGGTCGCGCAGTTGATCGTCCTGCCCGGCGAGAAGGTGCAGTTCATCATCGCGGGGCTGGCGACGCGGTTCCGCCCGCTGACGGTCGTCGGCGCGGCGGGGCTGGCCTTCGCCGGCTGGACGGCGCTGGAGGTCTGGTTCGGCCAGGCGCTGAAGGGGGCGCTGCCGCCGGTGTACCTCGACGCCATCTCGGGGGCGCTGTTCCTGCTGTTCGGCGCGTTGCTCCTCCGGTCGATCCCCGAGGGCGGCCGCGTCCCACCGGGCGACGGCGACCGCTCGCCCGAGGAGGCGGCCGCGGCCGAGACCGACGGCGGGTACGCGGGCGTCGGCGGGAGCGGCGACCTCGACGTGTCGGTGCTGGGCCGGGACGTGCCCGACCGCTTCGGGAACTTCCTCCCGATCTTCGTGCTGATGGCGGTCGGCGAGTTCGGCGACAAGACCCAGCTCGTCACGATCAGCCTCGCCGTCCAGTACGGTGCCCACCCGGGCATCTGGGTGGGAGAGATGCTCGTCATCATCCCCATCAGCCTCGCCAACGCCTACTTCTTCAGCACGTTCTCGGGCCGGTTCGACGCGGCGAAGGCCCACCTGTTCGGCGCGAGCGTGTTCTTCTTCTTCGGCCTCGACACCTTCCTCGCCATCTTCACGGACTTCTCGGTCTGGGAGACGGTCGTCGGAGCCGTCTCGAACGCCGTCCAGTCCGCTGTCGGCGCGGTGGCGGCCGCGACGCCTGCGGTCGCCGCACTGGTCTGAAGCCGTTTTCCTCGGTCCGCTCTCGCCACCGATCGCCACCCCCAAGCGGGTCCGGCCGATACGCTCTCACGATGAGTGACGCCGACGCGGAGACGGAGGCGGACGCGCCAGCGGACGCGTTCCTCCCCGACGACGCCGACGCCGTCCGCGAGGCGCTGGTGGACTGGTACGAGGCCGACCACCGCGACTTTCCCTGGCGGCGGACCGACGACCCCTACGAGATCCTCGTCTCGGAGGTGATGAGCCAGCAGACTCAGCTCTCCCGGGTGGTCGACGCCTGGGAGGCGTTCCTGGAGCGGTGGCCGACGACCGCGGATCTGGCGGCCGCCGACCGCGCCGACGTGGTCGGGTTCTGGAGCGACCACAGCCTCGGCTACAACAACCGCGCGAAGTACCTCCACGAGGCCGCCGACCAGGTCGAGTCCGAGTACGGCGGCGAGTTCCCCGAGTCGCCCGACGACCTCTCCGAGCTGATGGGCGTCGGCCCCTACACCGCCAACGCCGTCGCCAGCTTCGCGTTCAACAACGGGGACGCGGTGGTCGACACGAACGTCAAGCGGGTGCTCTACCGCGCGTTCGACGTGCCGGACGACGACGACACCTTCGAGCGGGTCGCCGCCGAGTTGATGCCGGAGGGGGAGTCCCGCGTCTGGAACAACGCGATCATGGAACTGGGCGGGGTCGCCTGCGAGAAGACGCCCGCCTGCGACGAGGCGGGCTGTCCGTGGCGGGAGTGGTGTCACGCCTACGAAACGGGCGATTTCACCGCGCCGGACGTGCCGACCCAGCCCGACTTCGAGGGGTCTCGTCGGCAGATGCGCGGCCGGGTCGTGAACGTCCTCGGCGCCCACGAGGAACTCCCGCTCGACGACCTCGGCCCGAGGGTCCGCGTCGACTACGCGCCCGACGGCGAGTACGGCCGCGAGTGGCTTTCCGACCTCCTCTCGGACCTGGACGACGACGGGCTGGTCGACTACGACGAGTCGGCGGGTCGCGCCTGTCTCCGGAAGTGACCGCCGCCGTGGCTCGTCGGACTCGCCGGGACCGGGAGGGGCAGATTGTTACCCCCGGGCACCAAACCGGCCGTCGATGGTCGGACCCCTCGGCGCGGTCGCGCTGGCGGCGGTCGCGACGGTCGTCATCTGGAAGGGCAGCGGGCTGTTCGAGCGGGCCGCCGAGCGGCTCAGCAGGTATTACGGCCTGCCGGTGGCCGTCCACGGCGCGGTCGTCGTCGCCGTCGGGTCGAGCTTCCCCGAGATCAGTTCCATCGTCATCAGCACGGTCGTCCACGGCGAGTTCTCGCTGGGCGTCGGCGCCATCGTCGGCAGCGCCATCTTCAACCTCCTCGTGATCCCCGCCGTCTCGGCGCTGGCCAGCGAGGAGCTGACCTCGACCCGCGATATCGTCCACAAGGACGCTCAGTTCTACGTCATCAGCATCCTCGTCCTGTTCATCGTCTTCGCGCTCGGGGCGACCTACGTCCCCGGGGGGACGAACCGCGAGGCGCTGTTGACGCCGGCGCTGGTCGTCGTCCCGCTGGCCACCTACGGCGTCTACGTCTTCCTCCACCAGCAGGACGCCAGCGACCACGTCGCCGACCCCGCCGACAGCGTCAGCGCGCTCCGGGAGTGGGGGACGCTGGCGGTCTCGCTGGTGGTGATCGCGGTCGGCGTCGAGGGGATCGTCCGCGCGGCGCTCGCGCTTGGCGAAGCCTTCGGGACGCCGACGTTCTTCTGGGGGCTGACGGTCATCGCCGCGGGGACGAGCCTGCCGGACACGTTCGTCAGCGTCAACGCCGCCCGCGACGACGACGACGTCACCAGCCTCGCGAACGTCCTCGGGAGCAACACCTTCAACCTCCTCGTCGCCATCCCCGTCGGCGTCCTGCTGGCCGGGGAGGCGACCATCGACTTCCTGGCAGCCATCCCGACGATGGGCTTTCTCGCGCTCGCGACCCTCGTGTTCATCGTCTTCGCCCGCACCGGACTGGAGATCACCGACCGCGAGGCCTACGTGTTTCTCGGGCTGTACGCCGTCTTCCTCGCGTGGATGGGCCTCGAATCCGCCGGCGTCATCGAGACCGTCCGGGGGATCTGAACCGCCGGCCTACGGGCCTCGGCCCCGCCGGCGACACCTCGACCGCCGCGGTTTTTACCCGGCCCTTCGGAGAGCCGGTATGCCCGACCGACCACACGTCGTCGCCCTCTGCGGCAGTCTCCGCGAGGAGAGCTACACGCGGCGGGCGCTGCGTATCGTCCTCGACGAGGCCGAGGACCGGGGTGCCAGCGTCGACCTGGTCGACCTCCGCGAGCTGGACCTGCCGGTGTTCGACGCGGACGACGACGACGCCGGCGACGCCCCGGAACTGCGCGAGCGCCTGCAGCGTGCCGACTCGGTCGTGTTCGGTACGCCCGTCTACCACGGCTCGTACTCCTCGGCGCTCAAGACGGCGCTGGACTACTGCGGGTTCGACGAGTTCGAGAACACGACGGTCGGCCTGCTCTGCGTCGCCGGCGGCTCCTTCCCGATCACGTCGCTCGACCACCTGCGGTCGGTCGCCCGCTCGCTCAACGCCTGGGTGGTGCCCCACCAGGTCGCGCTCCCGAAGGTCCGGACGAAGTTCGACGGCCCCGACCTGCGCGAGGAGGGCGACGCCGAGCGCGTGCGGACGCTGGGTCAGCGGGTCGTCGAGTACGCGGACATCGAGCCGGACCCGCCCTGCCCGGAGAGCACCGAGAACGTCGGCGCGACCGACTGAACGCGGTCGCGACCGGACGGTATCGCCGCCGGGAATCAGGTCGATACTTGTAAACGAAGGGACGACACACCACTGGACAATGAGCGATCGAGCGACGGTTCTGTGGGTCGGCGACGCGTCAGCAGCCGGAGGATCCGACGCGGACGGCCCCGACAGCCTCGAACGAGCGGGGTACGCCGTCGTGCGGTCGGGCGCCGAGGCGGTCGCCGACGTGCTCGACACGGAGCGGCCGGACTGCGTGGTCTGCGACGCTGCGGCGCTCTCGGACGCGGTCGAGCCGGTCGAGACGGTGGAGGGGAGCGCGCGCGGGCCGCCGGTCGTCGTTTTCGCCCCCGACGGCGACGAGTCACTGGCCCACCGGACGGTCGCCGCGGGGGCCGCCGAGTACGTCCCCGGGTCGGCGGACCGACTCGTCGACGCGGTCGAGCGCGTACTCGACTGCGGGCGGGGGCTCGGGCCCGGGACCGAGTCCGGGACGGGACCGGAGTCGGATGGCGACCGACGGGCCCGGCGGCGGCTGGAGGCGCTGTTCGCGGACACGCCGGACCCGGTGATCGAATACGAGTTCGCCGACGGCGAGCCGGTCGTCGAGTCGGTCAACCCCGCGTTCGTCGAGACGTTCGGCTACGACCCCGCCGTCGCCGTCGGCGAGCCGCTGAACGACCTGGTCGTCCCAGAGGGCAAGGAGGACGAGGCGGCGTCGCTCGACGAGCGGGTGCGGGCCGGCGACCGCCTCCACGTCGAGATCGAACGGGAGACGACCGACGGTACCCGGGAGTTCCTCTTCCGGAACGTCCCCGTCGAGGCGGACGACCGCGCGGTCGGCTACGCGGTCTACGTCGACATCACCGACCAGAAGGAGCGCGAGCGGCGCCTCCGGGAGCAGAACGACCGGCTCAACGAGTTCGCGAGCGTCATCGGCCACGACCTGCGCAACCCGATGGGGGCGGTCAGACACCGCATGGAGATGGCCCGGCAGACGGGCGAAGACCGCTACCTCGACGACGCCCTCGACGCGCTCGACCGGATGGACGAACTGCTGGGGGACCTGCTCCGGATGGCCCGCCAGGGCGAGGAGCTCGGCGAGACCGAACCGGTGTCGCTCGCCGAGGTCGCCCGCACCGCCTGGGACCACATCGCCACCGGCGAGAGCTCGCTGGTCGTCGACGACGACCCCACCGTCGTCGCCGATCGGGGACGGCTCACCCAGCTGCTGGAGAACCTGTTCATCAACGCGGTGAAACACGGGGTCGACGGCGACGGGGAGTCCGTCGAGGTGACGGTCGGCACCGACGGGGACGGGACCGTCTACGTCGCGGACGACGGTTGCGGTATCCCCGCGAGCGAGCGCGCGAACGTCTTCGACTCGGGGTTCTCGACGGCCGTCGACGGGACCGGCTACGGCCTGGCGATCGTCCGGCAGGTCGCCCGCGCCCACGACTGGGAGGCCGCGGTGACCGAGAGCGCCGAGGGCGGCGCCCGCTTCGAGTTCCGCGGCGTCGAGTCCGCCGAGTAACGACACCTTCTTGACGCCCTCGGGGATTACCGTCGTATGCGCGCGGGTAGCCAAGCCAGGAAACGGCGCAGCGCTTAGGACGCTGTTCCGTAGGGATCCGCCGGTTCAAATCCGGTCCCGCGCATTTTCACCGCGAACAGTACGCAAGGAACAGAACTGCCGGGGGCTCGACCCCCGATAGATGTAGGAAAGTTATAAATAATCGGTGAGCGACACTCCGGGTGAGATGCGTTACACGATCGACAAGCGTCCCAGCTACGCGGTGCTGGAGGTGACGCTGGCGGAGGGTGAGGAGATCGAGACGAAGCCGGGTGCGATGATGACCCAGTCGGCGGGCATCGACAACGAGACGAACATCGGCGGCGACGACGGCGTGATGGGGATGGCAAAGCGGGCGATGAGCGACGAACGCGGGCTGATCGAGAACACGTACTACGCGACGGACGACGACTCGACGGTGACGCTGGTGCCCGACCACCCGGGCGACATCACGGCGATAAACGTCAGCGAGCAGGGGCCGATCCGCTCGCAGTCGGGGTCGCTTTTGGCGTGGGAGCCGCTGGTCGAGCGCTCGACGGAGCTGAACAACACCTCGAACCTCTTCTCGTCGGGGGAGCTGACGGTGCTGGGCATCTCCGGGCAGGGGATGGCCTTCGTCTCCTCGTACGGGTCGATGTACGAGGTGGACGTGACGCCGGGCGAGCCGCTGACCGTCGACGAGGACCACCTCGTCGCCTGGACCGAGGGCCTGTCGATGAGCCGCCAGCGCGACGGCAGCATCAAGTCGACGATGCTGGGCGGGGAGGGCTACGTGACGGAGTTCACCGGCGAGGGACACGTGTGGCTCCAGACGCGCAACCCGCTGACGCTGATGGCCGGCGGGACGGCACACGAGGACGACGACGACGCGGGCGGCCCGAGCGTCGACGACTTCATCTGACCCGGCGTCGGCCCACCGAACGGGGACGGCGTGGCGACGGAGTTAACCCGTCGCCTGCGAACCCGTCGGTATGAGCGAGCGCGAGACCGCGCTGAGAGAGCGGCCCGCACGCAGGGGCTGGTCGGTGCGGAGGACCGAGCGGTGCGCGTAGTGCTGGCCGTCGGGACGACGCGGACGGCGGCGATCGACGGGATCAGCGCCGCGGGCGCCGACTCGGACGTGATGGTCCACACGCCGAGCGCGGACGCGGAGATCGTCTGTTACGGCGAGCCGATCCGGGCGCCGGTCGTGCCCGTGAGCCCGACGGGGACGCCGACGCCGGCGCTGGTGACGCGGGCGGTGCGTGACCTCGTGGGGTTCGACGTGACCGTCGTCGACGCCGGGCTGGCGGAGCCGACGGGCGCGCCGACGGTGACCGTGGGCGCGCGGCCCGGCGGGGACGTTCGCGAGGAGGACCCGGTGGCGACGGCCCACGGCGCCTTCGAGGCCGCGCGGCAGTTCGGGCGGGCGCTCCCCGACGATGCGATATACCTGGGTGAGTCGATCCCGGGCGGGACGACGACGGCGCTGGGCGTCCAGGCTGCGCTGGGCGAGCGGGCGAGCGCGGGCTCGGGGGTCGGCGTCTCCTCCTCGCTCCCGGAGAACCCGGTCGAGCGGAAACGCGAGGTCGTCGCCGAAGGGCTGTCCGCGAGCGGGCTCGACGAGGGCGCGGCGGCGGGCGACCCGAAGGTCGCGCTCCGCCGGATGGGCGACCCCGTCCTCGCCGTCGCGGCGGGGACCGCGCTGGGCTGTCTGGAGACCGACACCGCCGTGACGCTGGCCGGCGGGACCCAGCTCGCGACGGTCGCGGCGCTGTTGCGCCACGCGGGCGTCGAACAGTCGCTGGAACTCGCGACGACGGCGTTCGTGGCCGACGACCCGTCGGTCGACCTCGACGGGCTGGCCGACGCGCTGGACCTGTCGGTGACGGTCACCGACCCCGGGTTCGACGAGGGCGACCACCCGGCGTTCGACGGCTACGTCGCCGGCGAGGCCAAGGAGGGGGTCGCGATGGGCGGAGCGCTCGCGCTCGCCCGGGTCGCCGGCGTCCCGATGACCGACGTTCGCGACCGCGTGCTGGCGCGCTACCGGTCGCTCCCGGACCTATAACATCGGAATCATTTCGAGGGTGTGACGGGGTGGGTGACCCGTCGGTTCGGCCGCCACGCATGACGAGCGCGCGACGCGAGTCAGACGTGCCGAAACCCTTTTTCCTGTCGGATGAGTTGATACGACAATGACCGGGCTGGACGAGTTTCTACAGGAGTTGGTCGCCGACGCGGACGCGGTCTGTCTGTTCTCGCCGGGGAGGTCCCACTACGAGGCGCTGGCGGGCGACGACCTGGTCGTCGTCGGGCCGGACAACGACGTGGAGGCCGACGCGTTCGTGGAGCTGCCGCTGGAGTTCGAGGACCTGCGCGACCGGATCCGGTTCGGCGTCGAGGGGGCCGTCGAACACGGGTACATCGACGACGAGGCCGAGCTGGTCTGTCTCGCGAGGGTCTTCGGCGAGGACGCCGACACGGTCGCGCGGGTCCGCGCCGACGAGTTCGAGAAGTCGGGGGTCTACGACCTGTTCGCCAACTCCCGGGCGGAACCGTCGGTCATCCGGGACGTGCTGGAGGTGGCGGTCGAACTCGGCAAGAAGGGCCAGAAGGGCAAGCCCGTCGGCGCCCTCTTCGTCGTCGGCGACGCCGGGAAGGTGATGAACAAGTCCCGGCCGCTCTCGTACAACCCCTTCGAGAAGTCCCACGTCCACGTCGGCGACCCCATCGTGAACGTGATGCTCAAGGAGTTCTCCCGGCTCGACGGCGCCTTCGTCATCTCCGACTCCGGGAAGATCGTCTCGGCCTACCGCTATCTGGAGCCGTCCGCCGAGGGCGTCGACATCCCGAAGGGCCTGGGCGCCCGCCACATGGCCGCCGGCGCGATCACGCGGGACACGAACGCCATCGCGATCGTCCTCTCGGAGAGCGACGGGCTGGTCCGTGCGTTCAAGGCGGGCGAACTCATCCTGGAGCTGGATCCGGAGGCGTACTGATGCAGATCGAGTGGCCCGAGGTCATCCGGTCGATATTCTCGGAGCGGGGTGCCTTCGCCGCCTCGATCGGCGTGCTGTTCCTGGGCGTCATCGGTAGCTACCTCGTCTGGCGGTGGACCAGGAAGTTCCTGCGGGGCGCCGGCGTCTCCGACGCCGTCGAGGGGACGCCCTTCGAGCGCACCGCCAGGAGCTTCGGCACGTCGACGGTCGGCATCGTCTCGACGATCGCGGCGGTCTTCGTCTACGTCCTCGCCATCGTCCTCGCCGTCAACATCGCCCAGCTGGGCAACCCGGACCTGTTCTGGACGCGGCTGGTCGGGTTCCTCCCGAGCCTGTTCGTCGCCGCGTTCGCGCTGATAATCGGCCTCATCGTCGGCGACAAGGCCAAACTCCACGTCAGTGAGCGCCTCCGGAGCGTCAAGCTCCCCGAGGTCAACGTCATCCCGGAGCTCGTCAAGTACAGCATCTTCTACGTCGCGATCCTCATCGCGCTGGGCCAGCTCGGCGTCGAGACGATGGCGCTGGTCGTCCTGCTGGGCGTCTACGCGTTCGCCATCGTCGTCGTCGCCCTCGTGGCCTTCTGGGACCTGCTCCGGTCGGGCGCAGCGGGCACCTACCTCCTGCTCCGCGAGCCGTACAGCATCGGCGACCGCGTCCGTATCGACGACAACGAGGGGATCGTCCAGGAGGTCGACATGTTCACCACGCGCATCGAGAGCGACGGCGAGGAGTACATCGTCCCCAACGGGAAGGTCTTCTCCAGCGGCATCGTGCGCATCCGGGACTGAACGGCGCCTCGCCGAACAGCCCGCGGGTCGCCGGTGGTGCGGTCACTCCTCGTCCTGCACGGTCGCCGGAACGCCGGCGACGGTCGCGCCCGGCGGCACGTCCTCGGCGACCAGCGAGTTGGCCGCGACCTGCGCGCCGGCCCCGATCTCGACGCCCGGGAGGACGACCGCGCCGGCGCCGACCATCGCGCGCTCCCCGATCACGACCTTCCCGGTCCGGTACTCGTCCTGGAGGAACTCGTGGCAGAGGACCGTCGCGTCGTACCCGATGATCGCGTGGTCCTCGACGGTGATGAGGTCCGGCCAGAACACGTCCGGCGTCGACTCTAACCCCCACGCGACGCCCGTCCCGACCGTGACGCCGATGCGGCGCAACAGCCAGTTCTTCAGCCGCATACTCGGACAGACCCGACAGATTAGGACGACGACGTAGTTGACCATCACCCGGAGCGGGTGGCGGGCGTCGGTCCAGTGGAAGATCGAGTTGTGCGGCCCGGCCGTCGGGTGACGGCGGACCCGGTCGTACCGCGGGTTCGAGCCGCCGGCCGACGGCCCCGACCCGTTCCGACCGCCGCAGGCGGTGTCGCTGGCCGCCCCCCCGTCCGCGTCGGCACGGCTGTCACCGCTGTCCGTCCGCGTGTCGTCGCTCACACCCCGGCGTTCGCACGCCGGCGTCTTGAATCTCGTCACATCCGTCGGCACTGCCGCGAAAAAAGTGATCGCGCGAGTCAGGCGCCCGCTTCGGTCGCCGTGGCAGTGTCAGTACCTGCGCCGTCGTCGGTCGGCGTCTCGGTAGCCGTGCCGTCGGTCGGCGTTTCGGTGGCCGTGCCGTCGTCAGTCGGCGTTTCGGTAGCCGTGCCGTCAGTCGGCGTCTCGGTGGCCGTGCCGTCAGTCGGCGTATCGGTCTCGTCGGTGTCCGTCGCGGTCTCAGTTCCGACGCCGTCCGTCTCGGTTTCCGTCTCCGTCTCGGTGTCGGTCGCGGTCTCGGTGCCCGTCTCGGTCCCGGGCATCTCGGTGGCGGTCTCGTTGACCGGCGCCGCCGTCTCGGGTAGCGAGACGGTCATCGTCGCGTCCTCCACCGGGATGGTAGTGAACGAGGCGCCGGCGGGACCCTCGTCGGGGTTCGCGTACCCCGCAGCGAACACGGAGTAGGCGGTGCCGCCGTCGACCGAGAGGTCGACCGTGGCGAGCACGTCGCCGGTCTCGTTGTCGCGGATCTCGACCGTGTAGTTACCGGCCGGGACGTTCATGTAGTCGGTCGCGTTCTGGAACGTGAGGTTCTGCGCGAGGTAGGTCTCGTTTTCCTCCTCCTGCTGGGCCGGCATCAGGTTGTCGACGCCGACGGTGTCGGTCGCCGTCCCGGTCGCCCCGGCCTCGGTCGCCGTGTCAGTCTCGCCCGCGACCGTCGACGTGGGCGTCGCCGTCGGCGAGCCGCCGGCGGTTTCGGTGGCCGTCGCGGTCCCCGCGTCGGTCGCCGTTTCCGTCTCGGTTTCAGTCCCCGTTTCGGTGTCCGTCTCCGTCTCGGTGCCGGTCTCGGTTTCCGTCTCGGTGTCGGTCCCGACGCCGGGCGTGGCGGTGCCGTCGGTCTCCTCGGTCGGGCCCTCGGTGACGACGACGTCGACCGCGGGCGCGTCCGGCGAGAGGTGGACGAGGCTCACCGCTGCGGAGTCGTTGTCCGGCTCCCAGGCGTCGTCCTCGAAGAGGACGGGCCGGAACTCGCTGGTCCCGTCGGCGGAGAACTCGCCGCTGGCGGCGAGCGTCCCGACGGTCCGCGGTTCGAGCGTCAGGTTCCCCTCGAAGAGCACGTTCGACGGCTGGTCGGCGACCGCGATGGTCGCGTTGTAGGTGCCGCTCTCCAGCGCCAGGTATCCGGTCACGTCACCGAACTCCGCCCCCTCGACGACGGTCTCGTTGTCGACCGTCACGTCCACCGCGGGCGCGTCCGGGGAGAAGTGCCCGATCCGGAGGTACGACGTGTCCTGCGTCTGTGTGGTCGTCTCGTCGTCTTCCTGCGCCGCGAACGACGACGCCGCCCCGCCCGCCGCCAGCACGCTGACGACGAGTGTCAGAGCGACGGCTCCGACTATCGCTTTCGTGTATCTATCGTGAGTCATGCAACCGAGGACAAGGCCGAGATACACTTTGTTATCCTCCGCCCACGGATCCGCCCGGCCGCGTAAGCCCGGCCAATCGCCCCGCCGCCGTCGATAGTCGCGTCTTTGTGTCCCAGCGTCACACGCCCGACTTCCGGCCCGTCCGCGGTTCCAGCCCGACTCCCGCCGTTGGGCTCACCTACCGACCGGATAACGCGCCCTTACTCGCCGTACTCTCCGGGGCCTGGCGCGAGTTGGATCGGGGACGACCGGGCCGTCCGACCGCCGGGACGGCGACGAGTGGTCCCGGTTCGGAGCGGTCAGAAGTCGTCGAGGCGGAGCTGGTCCCGGTGGAGCCCGTCGTCCTCGTCGGCGCCGAGCAGGCGAGGCAGCGCCGTGTTGGCGAACGTCAGCCCGACGACGAGGAGGATGGGCGCGAAGAAGAACCCGTAGAACCCGAGCACGACGGGACCGAGCGTGTAGGCGAGCATCAACAGCCCGACGTGGGTCGTCTCGCCGCTGAGTATCGGCCGGAGGACCAGGTCCGGGATCGTGTCGACGACGACGACCGCCAGCAGGAGCAGCCCGACGATGTACACCACCAGCGAGGAGTCGGACGCGAGCGCGACCGGGACGGCGGTCACGCCGGTGAGCGGGACGTAGACGACCTTCATGCCGACGACGGGGATCAGGCTCGCGACGCCGGTCAGCGCGCCGGCGAGCGTGGGGTAAGGGACCCGTACCGTCGCGGGCACGGCGGCGTTGTACCCCTGGAACACCGCGATCGCGATGAACGACGTGACGATGACGTTCAGGAGGTTCCCGAACAGGACCGCCTCCAGCTCCCTGTCGACCGCTTCGAGGTACTCGCGGACGATGGCGTCGTCGTCGAACCGCAACAGCCACCGGCGGATGCGCGCCCCGTCGACGAGGAGGTAGTAGGTGACGACGACGACGATGAAGAGGTTGAGGAAGAAATCCGAGACCAGCCCCGCCAGGAACGGCGCGTTCTCGCGGAGGAACTCGACGAACACGTCCAGGTGCCCGTTCTTGTAGGCCCGGTAGACGCCCTGGGCGGTGAACTCGGGGATGGTCTCGACGCCGCCGAACCAGCCGAGGTTCTCCGAGACGATGTCGACGACCGGGTAGTCGTTGAGGAACTGCCGCGCCTCGACGACGAGGATCACGAACGTGTAGCTGATGAGGAGGAAGAGGGGGACGACCAGCGACGACAGGGTGACGACCGCCCGGACCCGCGCCGTCAGCCGCGCCCGGCGGAGCGCCTTGTGGAACCGCCGGGTGGAGTAGTAGAGGAACACGGAGACGGTGAACGCCTCGATGAACTGATAGACGAGATACCCGATGACCGCGACCACGGCCGCTCCGAACAGTGCGACGACGAGGCGCCTCTCGTCCATATCAGGACCGCTCGTTCAGCGTGATAATTATGTTACCGATCGATCCGCTGTTGCTTGCGGCTTGCGAACCGCAGAACTGCGCCGGCCGGGATTTGAACCCGGGCCATGAGCTTGGAAGGCTCAGGTCCTACCACTAGACCACCGGCGCGCACTCCCACCTTCCCGACGGCGAATTAAGACCGTTTCCCTTCGGCCCGGACCACGCCGTAGCAGTTCCCGCTGGACACCTCGAACTCGACCAGCGACAGCCCGCTCGCTCCCACATCCGCCCGGAATTCGTCGGGATCGTAGATGTGGTAGAACCGATCCACGGCCTCCCCGCCCGGCAGCGTCCACTCGACGGTCGTGTCGAACCCCTCGGCCCGATCGAAGCGGTCGTGTTCGGTCGACCAGGCGCTGACCAGCGCCCGTCCCCCGTCGCTCAGTACCCGCGCCAGCTCGTCGAGGCTCGCCACTCGCAGGTCCCGGGACGGGAGATGCGGCAGGGTCGCGACGAACACCACCAGATCCGCGACGCCGTCCCGAACCGGCAGCGAACTCGCGTCGGCCTGCGCGAGCGCGTAGTCGAAGCCGCGCTCGGCCGACCGCTCGGCGGCGGTCGCGACCATCTCGCGGCTCAGGTCAACACCGAGCGTCCGCTCACACCTGTCGGCGAGCAACTCCGCGTGTCTCCCGTTGCCACATCCCACGTCCAGGCCCACGGCGCCCGACCGATCTTCGAGGAAGTCCTCGACCTCGGGCCAGGCGTACTCGCGGGTCTTCGAGAAGTGGTCGGCGATGCGGTCGTAGGTGGCGCGGACCGACGCCGGCGACGGGTCTCCGGGCATGAAAACGCTCGACGCCGCTCAGTCGTACTTCTCGGGGTAAGCGTCGCGGAGCAGTTCGGGCCGGTCGTTCAGCCGCTCGCGGACGGGCGCGATGACCTCCGAGATGGCCTCGCCGGCGGCGGGCTTGAGGTCCGCCGGGTGGAGCTCGCCCGAGAGGAAGTCCGCCTCCAGCGGCTCGTAGGCGTCGTAGGTCAGGTCGCCGCCGTACTCCTCGGGGCGCTCGACGACGAGGCTCTCGCCGCGCTCGTCGAGGACGGGGAAGACGAGGTACTCGAGGTACTCCAGCACGCCGTTGTCCTCGCGCTCGCCGGCCGGGCAGTAGGCGTCCCCGATCTTCTCGACCACGTCCTCCCGTGTGTCGTTGAGGTTGACCTTCGAGGCCTCGTCGGAGGCGGACATCTTGCCGCCCGAGAGGCCCGAGAGGAGGGGCGCGAAGACGCAGACCGGCGCCTCGCCGCCGTGGTCGGGGAGGACCTCCCGGGAGAGCATGTAGATGCCGCGCTGGTCGATGCCGCCGTATGCCACGTCGGCGTCGAGCGCGTCCACGTCGAGCGTCTGCATGAGCGGGTACAGCAGGCCGCCGAGCTTGGGCGAGTCGGACTCGCGGACGACCTCGCTGCCGGCCCGCTGGGCGCGGGAGATGGTCGTCTCGGCGGCCATGCGGAGCAGTTCGAGGGTGTACTCCTCGTCGAGTTCGAAGTCGCTACCGCGGACGAAGGAGATCTGATCGGCGTCGGCGCCGGCGGCGTCGATCATCGCCTCGATGGTCGCCTCGTAGTAGGCCGAGCGGGCGTCGAGCAGGTCGAAGGGGCTCTTGTTGTCGTCGAGGTGGGCGTGCAGGTCGGCGATCAGGACGGTCACGTCCATGCCGGCGCCGAGGAAGTCGGCGAGCTTGCGCATCGTGGTGAAGTGGCCGATGTGCATCTCGCCGGTGGGGGCGTAGCCGATGTACACCGACGGCCGCCCCTCGTCGAACAGCGCCTCCAGCTCCGATTCCTCGACGACCTCCGCCGTGTTGCGGGTCGCGAGTTCGAGTCGCTCGGCCGTGTCCATACCGGGTGGTCGCCCCGGCCGACAGTAAAGCGTTTCTTTCGGGTGTGACGGGCTATCACCGCCCCGATACGTTCTTCCCGGCGACCCCGACGGTCACGCCGGTCACTCCGGACGCCCCCTACCGTGTTATTCTGCCAAATTGATTTAACTGAGAGACGATAACAATTGACGATGGGCCTCTCGATCGGGTGCGAACGGCTGGACGAACTGCTCGGCGGCGGCGTCCCTGAAACCCGGAGTCTGCTCGTGTCCGGGCCGCCGGGGACCGGGAAGACGACGCTGGGGATGCAGTTCCTCCAGACGGGACTCGACGACGGCGAGGACTGCCTGTTCGTCAGCACCGAGCAGACGATCGGGGAACTCGAGGACACCTTCGAGCCGTACCCGTTCGACCTGGACGCCGACGGGCTGACCGTGGTCACCGTCCACTGCGAGCCCGGGGACACGATGGAGGGCGACGACGACCTGGTCGTCCGCACGCTGGAGGGCGGCGAGCGGGCCGTCACCGAGTGGTTCGACCTCCCCTTCACCCGGGAGAACGTCGTCCACTACCTCTCGGAGTACGGTCCCCGCGACCGGGTCCTGCTGGACAGCCTCTCGGGGCTGCGGCCGATCGCCGCCGACGAGATCTCCTTCTGGCGCTCGACGTACGACCTGATCCGGCTGTTCTCGGACGCCTTCGACGCCACGTCGCTGCTGACCGCTGAGGACAGCGGGACCGGCGACAGCGTCGCCAGCGAACTGCTGCGGTACGCGACCCACGGGGTGGTCGAGCTGTCGTGGGCCGAGCGGGCGAACCAGCGCCACCGCTTCCTGCGCGTCGAGAAGCTCCGCGGCCGCGACCACGACGACCGCCGGCACAGGCTCGTGCTCGGCGAGTCCGGCGTGACCGTCCAGCCGACCCAGCGCACGCCGCCGAGCGCGCTCCTGGCCCACGACCACCTCCCGACCGGCGTCGACCCGCTCGACGACCTGCTCGGGGGCGGGCTCGTCCGCGGCGGCTTCGCCGTCTTCTCCCACGACGGCACGACCGGCTACTACACGATCAACACCCGGATGCTCGCCGAGGCGGTCGAGGCGGGGATGGCCGTGGCCGTCGCGCTCCCCGCCGAGGTCTCGCTGGCGCAACTGGACCGCTACTGGACCGACGCCGACTGGACCGTCGCGGACCTGCTCGACGACGACCGGCTGTTCGTCCTCGAACTCGTCGAGAGCAACGGGTACGACCACCGGAACGTCCTCGCCTACGACGCCGAGGAGCGCGACTGGGACCGACTGATGGAGGTCTCCTACGAGCGCAGCGGCGACCGCCCGCTGTTCGCGCTCGTCGACACCGAGCCGCTGCTGGAGCGGGTCTCGCGCGACCGCGTCAGGGAGGTCCGCTACCGCGCCGCGGCCCGCTACACCGACGAGGACGACGTCGTGGTCTACACGATCAATCCGGCGGTCCAGGACACGGCGCTGGTCGAGTTCCTCGTCGACACGAGCAACCAGACGATCCGGATCGAGCGGGGCGACGACGGCATCGAGTGGCTCACGCTGCGCAAGTCGCCGACGGGTTCGCCCGGAATGAACAAGGTGGTAGCCTACGACGAGACCCCGCCGTACGTCGACCTGGTGTGATACGGATTATTGCAAGCGTGTATCGGGTCGACCGCACGCAGTCGTGCGGTCGATCCCGGAATGTCTTGCAATAAATCCGTATGAGAGAAGGGACGGCTCAGGCGCTCGCTTTCTCGACGAGCTCGACCGCCTCGGCGTCGACGGCCTCGGTGTCGAGGAAGTTGGGGATGTAGTCGCGGCGCTCGTAGGTCTCGCGTTCGTCCTCGGTGCCGACGGTACACCACAGCTGGGGCTCGTCGGGTCCGTGCCACTCGCCCTGGCGGGCGACGCCGAAGACGACCAGCTCCTCGCCGTCGACGGAAATGACGGCGTCCTTCCGGAATCCGGGGTCCCCGTGGACGATGAGCTTCTTCATGCCCGCCGATTCGACGGAGGCGTACTTAGTGACTTCGAAGCCCGCCGCGCCAGCGGCCCGGACGTGGCCGATCCGCCGTCGGCCCGTCCCCTCCAAGGCCATGGGGGGCGTCCAAGGGACCATAATGAGTTAAGGGGCGAAGCTTATTGCCACCGCGGAGAGCCACGGAGTCGTGGCGAGCGAGTACGTCCGAGCGCTGATGAGTCGCCCGCTGGCGCGCCGCGTCGGCCGCCCGGTCGCCGCGTTCGCGGCGCTGGTGGTCGCGGGCGTGACCGGGTTCGGCGCGCTCGCGGGCGTCGGCGCCGTCGAGGCGCTGTTCTGGCTGCTCGACCCGACGAGCATCGAGATATTCATCGCGTCCCACGACGCGCCGGCGCGGTCGCTGCGGGCGTTCGCGCTCGTCGTCGAGTCGGGGTTGATCCTCTCTGGGCTGTGGATCGGCGAGACGGTCGTCTCGGCGGCCTTCGGCGGACAGATCGGAACGGAACTCAGACAGATGCAGGTCGAACGCACCATCGACGAGACGGAACAGCACGTCGTCGTCTGCGGGTACGGTACCTTCGGCAAGACGATCGCACGGCGATTGCGCGACCGGGACAGACCGGTCGTCGTGGTCGAGACGGGCGACGGACAGTACGAGCGCGCCCTGGAGGACGGCTTGCTGGCGGTCCAGGGCGACGCTCGCCGCGAGGAGCTGCTCGTCGAGGCCGGCGCCGAGCGGGCTGACGCCGTCGTCGGCGCCGTCGACGACGCGAACGTCAACATCCAGGTCGCTATCACAGCCGGCGAGATCGCGCCCGAGGCGCGGGTCGTCGTCCGGGCCGGCGACGAGATGTACGAGCCGGTCGCCCGCCGCGCGGGCGCCGACGAGGTGATCGTTCCCGAGGTCGTCAGCGGCGAGCAGGTGACGACCACGCTGTAGGGACGAATGTGCGAGCCGGCACGACCCCCATCGTGCGCATCGATCCCACACGGAGCCGGGCCGAGTCGGCGGTTTCTGACGACCGGCCGACGCGAACCAAACGGGTTTTAAGCGGGGCTGTCCAAGTCGACCGCAAGGTCGATATCTATGGAGATGCCACGCCGATTTAACACGTACTGTCCGCACTGCGACGAGCACAACGAACACGAGGTCGAGCGCGTCCGGAGCGGTCGCACCTCGGGGATGACCAAGGTCAACGGGCGTCAGGCCGAGCGGACCCGCTCGGGCTACGGGAACGCGGGCAAGTTCTCGAAGGTCCCCTCCGGCGGGAAGCCGACCCAGAAGACGAACCTCAAGTACCGCTGTTCCGACTGCGGCAAGGCCCACCTCCGCGAGGGATGGCGCGCCGGGCGACTCGACCTCCAGGACTAACGATGGCAGGAAACTTCTTCAGCGTCGCGTGTCCGGACTGTGAGAACGAACAGATCGTGTTCGGCAAGGCCGCGACCGAAGTCGCCTGCGAGGTCTGCGGGCACACGCTCGCGCGACCGACCGGCGGCAAGGCGGCCATCGAGGGCGAGGTCCTAGAGACCGTCGAGGCTCGATAATGAAATACAGCGGCTGGCCCGACCCCGGCGAACTGGTGGTCGGACGCGTCGACGAGATCGAGGACTTCGGCGTCTTCGTCGACCTCCAGGAGTACGAGGACAAGCGCGGCCTCTGTCACATCAGCGAGGTCGCCTCCGGGTGGATCAAGAACGTCCGCGACCACGTCTCCGAGGGGCAGACCGTCGTCGCCAAGGTGCTCGACGTCGACGAGGGGTCCCAGCAGATCGACCTCTCGATCAAGGACGTCAACGACCACCAGCGCAAGGACAAGATCCAGGAGTGGAAGAACGAACAGAAGGCCGACAACTGGATGCTCCTGGCGTTCGGCGAGGACATCGACGACGAGACCTACGCCGCCATCGCCAACGAGCTGCTCGCCGAGTTCGGCTCGATGTACGAGGGCTTCGAGCAGGCCGCCATCCACGGCGAGGAGGCCCTCGAGGAGACGGATCTGGACGACGAGGAGGTCGAGGCCATCGTCGAGACCGCCCGGGAGAACGTCTCGGTGCCCTACGTCAACGTCACCGGCTACGTCACGCTGGAGTGTCCCAGCGGCGACGGCGTCGACGTGATCAAGGAGGCCCTGCAGGCCGCCGAGGGCAACGGGGAGATCCCAGAGGAGGTCCAGCTCGAGGTCACCTACGTCGGCTCGCCGGAGTACCGCATCCAGGTGCAGGCGCCCGACTACAAGACCGCCGAGTCCCACCTCGAGGAGAGCGCCGACCGCGCCGTCGCCGTCGTCGGCGACCGCGGCGGCTCCGGCCGCTACCACCGCGAGCGCGAAGAAGAGACGGAGTGACTGTCCCCTCGCGGCCCGCCGTCCCGGCGGCCCGCCTCCACTTCTCATGAAATCCGACATCCTCGTCTGTTCGGCGTGGCGGGCGGAGCACGAGCGGCCGCGCTACACGCTCTCGGAGACGTGTCCCGACTGCGGCGCGGCGGCGGTCAACTCCGCGCCCGCGCCCTTCTCGCCGGAAGACGAGTACGGCGAGTATCGACGCGCACTTAAGGAGCGGCGCCGCGACTAGCGCGCATGGACGAATTCGAACGCGAATCCCTGGGGGACGCGGCCCTCGACGACCCCGTACTGGTCGAGGGGTTGCCCGGCGTGGGTCACGTCGGCAAGCTCGCCGCCGAGCACCTCCTCGAAGAGCTTGACAGCGAGCCCGTCGAGCGGGTCCACTCGACGCACTTCCCGCCGCAGGTCAGCGTCGACGAGGGCCGCACGCAGCTCGCCGGCGCCGAGTTCCACGCCGTCCGCCCCGAGGACGGGCAGGACATGCTCGTGCTCACCGGCGACCACCAGGCCCAGGACAACACCGGCCACTACGGCCTGACCGACACCTTCCTCGACGTGGCCGACGACCACGGCGTCTCCCGCGTGTTCGCGCTGGGGGGCGTCCCGACGGGCGAACTCATCGAGGAGTACTCCGTGCTCGGCGCCGCGACGGCCGACGAGGTCGTCGAGGACCTCGAAGACGTGGGCGTGGAGTTCCGCGAGGACGAACCCGCGGGCGGCATCGTCGGCGTCAGCGGCCTCCTGCTCGGTCTCGGCGAGCGCAGGGGCTTCGAGGCGGCCTGTCTGATGGGCGAGACCAGCGGCTACCTCGTCGACCCCAAGAGCGCCCAGGCGGTCCTCGAAGTGCTCCAGGAGGTCGTCGACTTCGAGGTCGACTACGCCTCCCTGGAGGAGCGGGCCGACGAGATGGAGGAGGTCGTCCGCAAGATCCAGGAGATGGACCAGGGGACGCCCGCGGCCTCCGACGAGGACCTGCGCTACATCGGCTGACCGGCCGTCAGTTTCCCGCCCCGACCGGATGGCGACCGCGAGTTCCGCTCCCGATCGCCGACGCCCGACCCGCCGGCGAGACTTTGATAGTGGAGCGACGCCAACGCTCGCGCGTGGTACACGACGCGGTGTTCGGGCTACCCCACTGGCTGGTCGTCGGTCTCGGCCTCGGTATCGCGAGTAGCGTCCTCGCCGCCGTCCTGTTCGTCGCCGCCGACCGGCTCTACCCCTCGCCGCGGGCCCACCGGCGACGCGACGACGGCGAACACCGTCGCCGCGCCGAACTCCGGGACTACCTGGAGGCCATCGGCGAGGCCTACGCCGAAGACCACCCCGTCGACGGGCAGCCGGTCGCCTTCTACCTGCCCGAGCGCGACGTGGCGATAACCTTCGACGCCCACGCCTACTACCGCATCGACCGCTCGCCGACCCATCCGGTCCTCGTCGAACACGAGATGCCCGGCGTCCACCTGGGCGACCGCCTCCCCTTCGAGGTGCCCGACGTGGACTTCGGGCCGGGGGAGGCCGGAGACGACCACCGCGATCCCGCGACGGCCGCGTTCGAGGAACTCGGCGTGTCGGCCTCGGCCAGCCTCGACGAGGTGAAAACCGCCTACCGCCGGAAGGTCAAGGAGGTCCACCCCGACCAGGGCGGCGACGAGGACGAGTTCAAGCGCGTCCGCGAGGCCTACACGACGGCCAAACGCCACGCCGGATAGCGAAGATCCGGTCGGCCGGCCGGCCCGCCCTCACGAGTCCGACGTGCGCTCGGTGTCCTCCGCCGGGTCGCCGTCCGACGGCGCCGCGGCGCCGTCGGACCGGACGACGACGTGCAGTTGCGTGACAGTCACGTCGCAGCCCGCGTAGCGAAACGACACGGTAGCGCGGCCGCCCCGGTCGAAGAGAGCGTCGAGCGCGTCCGGGTCGACCGCCCCGTACAGCGGGTCCAGGTCGTCGACGGCGCGGTTCGTCGCGGCCGCGACCGACTGCACGACCGCGCGGCTGGGCGCGTCGTCGCCGTAGGCGTTCCTGACCGTCCAGTCGCGCGTCACAGTTGTCCGCCGCGACACCGACGCTCACCGATCGGTCGACGCGTCCGACGCCGCCGGCGAACCGGCGCTCGGCCGCCGCGCGACCGGCCGCCGCCGGATCCGAGCGCCCGGCGACCCCGGCCGCGACTCGACGGTGCGAATCCTGCCATACCTCCGATCGCCCCCGGACGCCATTGAGCGGCGTACCTGAGTGCTCTGGTGTCTCAGGGGTCCCCACCCGACCCGGCGTCGTCGAACAGCGCGGCCAGGAGCTTCCGCTCGGCGACCCGGAGGTGCTGGTGGAGCGTCTGCGGGGCGATGTCGAGCGTGTCGGCGACCTCGCCGGCGTCGCTGGTCCGCGCGGGCCACTCGAAATAGCCCGAGAAGTAGGCGGCTTCGAGCGCGGCCTGCTGTTTGTCCGTCAGGTCGGCAGCGAGCCCGCGCCGGAACTCCGAGGGCGTCCGGAGCGAGCGGTCGACCTCCCGGCGGGCGGCCAGTTCGGTGTCCGGGTACGCCGAGGTGACGGCGTCGACGACCTCGCGGACCGCCGCGTCCGAGGGGAGTTCCGCCGTGATCCGTCCCGTTCCCCGGTCGGCGATTCCCCCCGTCGTCCGCGCCCCGAGGTCGGTCAGTACCGACGTGATCGTTCCCCGGTCCGTACGGAGTTCGACCCGGTCGTCGGCCACCCCGTCGACGGCCGAGACCGCCGAAACGGCCGCCGCCGCCTCCCGGACCGCCCCGACCGACGCGCCGTCGACCGAGAAGTAGAACACGTGCTCGTCGCCGAACGTCAGCGCCCGGTCGAGTTCGAGCCGACAGTCCGCCGCGTCGGAGACGGCGACGAACGGCACCGCGTCGTCGGTCGTCCGGAGTTCGACCTCCGTGACCGCGTCGGCGTGCAGCAACTGGCGGGTCAGCGCCGACTGGACGGCGTTGCCGATCGTCGCCCCGAGTTCGCCCAGTACCGTCCGCTCGCGGTCCGGGATCCCGCGGTCGCGGTCGGTGCAGACGGCCAACAGCCCGAACCCCCGGTCGTCGGTCACGAGGGGGGCGACCGCGACCGTCCGGTCGCCGTCGGCCCCCTCGGTCCCGCCGAAGTCGTCCGTCACGCCCTCGACGACCCGGACCGACTCTGACTCGACTGCCCGGACGACCGACGGCGGCGGCCCGTCCACGAACGCCTCGTCGGTCGCCTCGACCATCCGCTCCCCCTCTCCCGCCGCCGCGTCCACGTCGATAGCGCCGGTGTCGGTGTCGACGGACCCGATCGCCGCACCGCAGTACGCCCCCTCGTCGACCAGCCGCGAGCAGACCTCGCGGGCGATCTCGTCGCGAGTCGTCGCCTCGACGAGCGCGCCGTCGACCGAGCGGATCACCGTGTTGAGTTCGTCCAGCCGCTCCAGCGTCCGCTCGTGGCGCTTCCGGTCGGAGACATCGCGACCGACGCCGGTCTCGCCGACGATCTCCCCCTCCTCGACGATCGGTGCGCCGGTGAACTCGTAGGGGATCTCGGTCCCGTCCTTGCAGACGAGGCGCGACTCGATCGTCTCGACGGCCCCCTCGGTGAGGACCCGCTCGACCGACGCCGCCAGTCGCTCGTGGTCCTCCTCCGGGATCACGTCCAGCGGGTCGAGCGACCGGATCTCCTCGTCGGTGTAGCCGGTGACCTCGTTCGCGCGCTCGTTCCACCGGCGGAACTGGCCGTCGCGGTCGAACGCGTACACGATGTCCGGGAGCGCGTCGAAGATGCTCTCGACGAACGCCCGCTCGGTCTCCAGTCGGTCGCGCTGTTCGACCCGCGCCGAGATGTCGCGGGCGACGCCCACGAAGTACCGGTCGCTGTCGTGGGTGAACTCCCGGAACCACACCGAGAGCGTCACCTCGTGACCGTCGCGGTGACGACCCGGGAGCCGCACGTCGTCCCAGTCGAACGACCGCTCGCCGCTCCGCTGGTACGCCTCGAACCCCTCTCTGTGTGCGTCGCGAAGTCGCTCCGGGATCAGGTCGCGGAGCTGTCGGTCCACGACCGCCTGCGGGTGGTACCCGAAGACCCGCTCGGTCGCGGGGTTAGCGAACACGATCCGCCCCGCCTCGTCGACGACCAGGAAACACTCCGACGCCGCCGCGACGAGCGACTCCGAGAAGCCCGTCCGGCCGACGACCTCGGTGAACGATTCGTCGACCGCGTTGGCCGCGGCCGCGTCGCCCCACTCCCCCTGCGGTGGCTCGACGTTTCGACTCACGCCCCGGTTTCGGCGGTTCGACAGGTAAGCGTTGTCCCGGGAAGAGTAACGTGTAACACGCCGAGTGAACCGGGACCGGCGAACGCCCGCGCGTCGCCGCGGCCCGCGGAATCCGGCCGTCGTCAGGCGGACGACTCGCCGGACTCGTCCTCGTCTTCGTCGTCGACGTCCTCGAAGTCGGCGTCGACGTACTCCTCGCCCTGGCCGCCGGCCGCGCCGCCGGCGCCGGCAGCGCCGCCCGGACCGGCGCCGCCCATGCCGCCCATGCCGCCGGCGCCGGCCGCGCCGGCCGCGCCGCCGGCACCTGCGGCGCCCTCAGCGGCCTGCTCCTGGTACATCTGCTTGCCGATCTCCTGGAGCGCCTCGGCGAGGCTCTCGGTGGCCTCCTTGTAGTCCTCGGTGTCGGCGTCCTCGTCTTCGAGCACTTCCTGCACGTCCTCGATCTCGGCCTCGATCTCCTCGCGGAGTTCGTCGTCGACCTCGTCCTCGTTCTCCTCCAGGAGGGTCTCGGCGCGCTGGATCGTGCTCTCGGCCTCGTTGCGGGCCTCGATGCGCTCGCGGCGCTGCTCGTCCTCCTCGGCGTGCTCCTCGGCCTCCTGCTGCATCTCCTCGATCTGCTCGTCGGAGAGACCGGCGCCGCCCTCGATGGTGATGTTCTCCTCGTTGCCCGAGCCCTTGTCCTCGGCGGAGACGTTGACGATGCCGTTCTCGTCGATGTTGAACGACACCTCGATCTGGGGCGTCCCGGCGGGCGCCGGCGGGATCCCCGTGAGGGCGAACTCACCGAGGAGTTCGTTCTCCTCGGCGATCTCGCGTTCGCCCTGGAAGACGCGGATCTGGACCTGCGTCTGGTTGTCCGCCGCGGTCGTGAAGATCTTCGACTCCTCGGTCGGGATGGTGGTGTTCTTCTCGATGAGCCGCTCGAAGAGGCCGCCCTTGACCTCGACGCCCAGCGACAGCGGCGTCACGTCGAGCAGGACGATGTCGTCCACGTCGCCCGAGAGGACGCCGCCCTGGATGGCTGCGCCGAGCGCGACGGCCTCGTCGGGGTTGACGTTCTTCTTCGGTTCCTGGCCGGTCAGCTCCTCGACGCGCTCCTGGACCTGGGGCATCCGCGTGGAGCCGCCGACGAGGATGACCTCGTCGATGTCGCCCTTGTCGTAGCCGGCGTCCTCCAGTGCCTGCTCCGTCGGGCCGACGGTCCGCTCGATGAGGTCCTCGGTCAGCGACTCGAACTTCGCGCGGGTCAGCTTCTCCTCTAGGTCGAGGGGGCCGTCGTCCGTGGTGGTGATGAAGGGTAGATCGATGCGCGTCTCCTTGCGGTTGGAGAGCTCGATCTTGGCCTCCTCGGCGGCCTCGGTCAGGCGCTGGAGCGCCTGGCGGTCGTCGCGCAGGTCGATGCCGTGCTCGTCCTCGAATTCCTCGGCCAGGTAGTCGATGATGGCGTGGTCCCAGTCGTCGCCGCCCAGATCGTTGTCGCCGTTCGTGGCGACGACCTCGTAGACGCCGCCGCCGAGATCGAGGATGGAGACGTCGAAGGTGCCCCCGCCGAGGTCGTAGACGAGGACGGTCTGGTCGGACTCGTCGTCGAGCCCGTAGGCCATCGCGGCCGCGGTCGGCTCGTTGACGATGCGCTCGACCTCGAAGCCGGCGATCTCGCCGGCGTCCTTCGTGGCCTGGCGCTGGCGGTCGTTGAAGTAGGCGGGCACCGTGATGACCGCCTTCTCCACGTCGTCGCCGAGGTACTCCTCGGCGTCCCGCTTGATCTTCTGGAGGATCATCGCCGAGACCTGCTCGGGGGTGTACTCCTCCCCGTCCAGTTCCACCGAGTAGTCGTCCTCGCCCATGTGGCGCTTGATGGACTGGATGGTCTCGTCGGGGTTCTTGACCGCCTGGTTCTTCGCGGGCTTGCCGACGAGTCGCTCGCCGTCGTCGAACGCGACGACCGAGGGTGTCGTCCGCTCGCCCTCCGAGTTGACGATGATCTCGGGGTCGCCCCCCTCCATGACCGCGAACGCGCTGTTCGTGGTCCCGAGGTCGATTCCGAGAATCTTGTTACTAGCCATCTTACGCGTCTATACCCGATTGTGCCGGTTAAAAGTTGCTAGACGCGACCGACGCCGACTCCATCCAGACGCCCGCAGACGGCCGATCTGTGGCCGCGCCGCCGACTCCGACCGTTGCTTATAAATCCGACCGCAATACCAGCCAAAAACTGCCGAAAAATCAGCCGAGAGACAGGTGAGCGGGCGTCGCCGCGCCGGGCGGTGGCGTCACTCGCCGGACCCGTCGCTGACGGTGACCTGCGCCTCGCGGATCACCTTGCCGGCCATCTCGTAGCCGGGGCGGTGGACCTCCGCGATGGCGCCCTCGGGCTGGTCGGAGTCGACGCGTACCAGTACCTCGTGGCGGTGCGGATCGACCTCGTCGCCCGGTTCCGGTTCGACCACTTCGACGTTCTCCGCGTCGAGCACGTCGTCGAACGACCGCAGCGTCGACTCGACGCCGCCGCGGATGTCGGCGTCCTCGTCCTGTTCGAGCGCGCGCTGGAGGTTGTCGCGCACGTCGAGCAAGCGAGTGACCAGGTCCTCGGTCGCGCGCTGTTTCTCCTCCTCGCGGCGCTTCTCCGTGCGCTTCTTGTAGTTCTGGAACTCCGCCTGCTTGCGCTTGAGCTTCTCGGTCAGCTCGTCGACCTCCGCCTCGCGCGCCTCGAGCTGGTCCTCCAGGCCGTCGACGCGCGTCCGCAGCGCCGCCAGTTCGCGAGCGACCGACTCGGGGTCGGACTCCGCGACGCGGTCGACCAGTTCCTCGTCGACCGCGTCGTCGAAGTCGACCTCACCGCCGACGGCCCCGTCGCCGTCGCCGGTCGCACCCCCCTCGTCGCCCTCGTCGGCGTCGATGACCTCGTCCGGCTGGACGGGGTCGTCGCTCGCGTCCCCCTCCTGCCCGGTGTCGTCGGTCGCGTCTGTCTCCTCGGCTGCGGCCCCAGCGGGGTCGGACGCGTCCTGCTCGCTCATACCCGTGGGAAGTCGCCGCGGCGACAAAAGGGTTGAGAATCCGACCGACGACGGGGGTCGCGACCGGAATCGGCGTCCGCCACTGCCCGCCGGACAGCCGCCGGCCGACCGCGGCCCCATCGCTTAACTCCCGGGGACGGATACCCCTCGGCAGTGACCGTCCGGCTCGTCTTCGAGGAAGGCACTATCAGAGTCACCGGCAGCGACGCGCTCGACGACCTGGGATTCGTCGAGCGGGACGACCGATCGAAGACCCGCCGGGCGCCCGCCCACCGTTACGTCGACCTCCGCGACGCGCTGGACGACCGCGGCGTCGAATACGACGACCGCGTCTTGGACCTCCCGGACCTCGACCTGGCCTCGACGTACGAACTCCGCGGGTACCAGCGCGACGCCCTCGACGACTGGGAGGCCGCCGACCGGCGGGGCGTGCTCGAACTCCCCACGGGGAGCGGCAAGACCGTCATCGGCATCGCCGCGATGGAAACCGTCGAGACGCCGACGCTCGTCGTCGTGCCCACCATCGACCTGCTCGAACAGTGGCGCCGCGAGCTCGAACGGGAGTTCGCGTGCGAGGTCGGCCAGCTGGGCGGCGGCGAACAGCGACTCGCCGACGTGACCGTCTCCACCTACGACTCGGCGTACCTCCGGGCGGACGAACTCGGCGACCGCTTCGGCCTCGTCGTCTTCGACGAGGTCCACCACCTCGGCGGCGAGGGCTACCGCGACATCGCCCGCCTGCTCGCCGCGCCCGCCCGCATGGGCCTCACGGCTACCTTCGAGCGCCCGGACGGCGCCCACGAGGTCGTCGCGGAGCTGGTCGGCCCGCTCGTCCACCGCGTCGCCGTCGACGAACTCGCCGGCGACCACCTCGCCGACTACGACATCAAGCGCCTCGAAGTCGAGCTGACCCCCGAGGAACGGGACATCTACGAGCGCCACCAGGAGACGTTCACCGACTACCTCGCGAGTTCCGGCATCCAGATGCGCAGCGGCAGCGACTACCAGGAACTCGTCAAGCGCTCCGGGTCGGACCCCCGGGCGCGTGAGGCGCTTTTGGCCAAGCAACGCGCCCGCGAGGTGATGATGAACGCCGACGCGAAGGTCGAACGGCTCGAAGCGCTGCTCGACCGCCACCGCGGGGATCGGGTCATCGTCTTCACCGCCCACACGGACCTCGTGTATCGCCTCTCCGAGCGGTTCCTGATCCCCGCGATCACCCACGAGACGGGCGCGGACGAGCGACGGGAGATCCTGGAGCGGTTCCGCTCGGGGGAGTACTCCCGGGTCGTGACGGCGAACGTCCTGGACGAGGGGGTCGACGTGCCCGACGCCAACGTCGCGGTCGTCCTCTCGGGCAGCGGCAGCGAGCGGGAGTTCACCCAGCGCCTCGGCCGGATCCTCCGCCCGAAAGCGGAGGGCGAGCGGGCGCTGCTCTACGAGATCGTCACCGAGGAGACGGCCGAGGAACGAGTCGCACGGCGGCGGCGGTGAGTGGCGACCGGCCGCCTGCAGTCGCTATTCGTTCGTCTCGGTCGGCGAGTCGGTCGCCGTCGACCCGGAGGCGGCTCCGCCCGCGGTCGACCCGGTGTCGGTCGCGAACGGCGTCCCGCTGTCCGTCGGCGTCGCGTCGCCGGGGTAGGGCGTCACCGTCCCCTCGGGGATCGGCGTCTCGGGCGGGCCGGGCTCGAACGAGACGGCGAAGCCGGTCAGCTGGTCGTCGGCGACCGGGAAGCGGAAGGTGAACTGTCGGCTGGCGCCGGGCTGGAGGGCGACGTGGCGGGAGGGCGTGAAGGTCCTGTCGCCGGCCTCGACGCGAACGGTCATCACCGCCTCGTGGGCCGCCTCGGCGCGGTTCCGGACGGTCACCTCGGCCAGCAGGTCGCCGTCCTCGTCGGACCGGAACGCCCGCGCGGGGACCACGAACCGCTGGCGGTCCGGCGTCGGTTCCGCGTCGCCCCCGTTGCCGTCGCCCCCGTCGCTTCCCGACCCGTCACCGAACCCGTCGTCCTCGGGCGTGGCGATCCCCTCCGGCGGTTCGGGGGCCGTCGCCGGCACCTCCCGGTTGGCCGTACAGCCCGCGCCCGCCCCCGTCGCGAGGGCGGCCAGCCCGCGCAGGACCGTCCGTCGTTGCATACGACCCACCCGGGTGCGGTCCGGTAAGAATCTTCCCGTCCGGACGGTGGTGTCCGGACCCCCGCCGCCCGCCCACCCGCGGTCACCGCGGCCCGCTGCGCTTATGCCGGTCGCCGGCCGAGTCGCGGGTGTGCTGACGAAGGACCTGCTGCGCGTCTCGCGGGCCGGCGGCGGCTTCCACCCGCAGTTCGCCGGCGACGACCGGCGGGACCTCGCGGCCCGCGTCCTCGGCGTCTACCAGGGCCACGTCGACCACGCCCGCTCGGCGCTCGACGACGCGCTGACCGACCTCGAACGCGAGGCCGACGACTTCAAGCTCGTCCGCGGGTTCGCCAAGCTCCTGGACCGCGAGGCCCGCTTCGAGGTCCGGGCCGCCGTCGAACCGCGCCGCGCTCGCGAGGCCGCCTTCGCCGCGAGCGAGTCGGTGGGAGTCGTCACCGCCGACGAGCGCGAGCGGGCGCTCCGACGAGCGGCCGACCGGCTCGACGCGGACCCCGACGATGTGGCCGACTCACTGTACGCCGACCTGGACGACCGACAGGTCCTCGCGGCGGTCGACCCGCGCTGGGGCCCCGGGGAGCTGGTGGATCAGTACAACTTATCGCTGGCTCAGACCGCGCTGTTCGACGCGACGGAGGTCCGCGTGCGCTCGTCCGACCCGAAGGCGCTCGTGTCGGCCGTCAAGCGCCTGCGACTGATGTACGAGGTCCGGAAGACCGACGCCGGCCGCGAGGTGGTCGTCACCGGCCCGGACGCCCTCTTCCGGGCGACCCGCCGCTACGGCACCCGCTTCGCCCGCCTGTTGCGCACCGTCGCGAAAGCCGACGAGTGGACGCTGACGGCGACGATCGACGACCGCGGCACGGAGCGGGAGATGACCCTGACCGACGCGGACGTGTCCGTCCCCGGCGTCGAACCGGTGACAGAGGTGAGCTACGACAGCGGCGTCGAGGCGGACTTCGCGGCCCGCTTCGAGTCGCTGGACCTGGACTGGGACCTCGTCCGCGAGCCCGAACCGCTCGAAGCCGGCGCCAGCGTCGCCATCCCCGACTTCGCCTTCGACTACCGCCACGCCGACTTCCGCGTCTTCTTCGAGATCATGGGCTTCTGGACGCCCGAGTACGTCGAGAAGAAGCTCTCGCAACTGGCGGCCATCGACGACGTCGAGCTTCTGGTGGCTGTCGACGAGAGCCTCGGGGCCGGCGAGGACATCGAGGCCCGCGACCACCGGGCGATCCCCTACTCCGGGACGGTCCGCGTCAAGGACGTGCGCGACGCCCTCCGGCGCTACGAGGACGACCTCGTCGCCGAGCACGCCGCCGCGCTCCCCGACGAACTCCGACCCGACGCCGACGTGGTGACCATCGAGTCGCTGGCCGCCGAGCGCGGCGTCAGCGAGGATGCCGTCGAGGGCAAGGCCTTCCCCGACCACGAGCGCGTCGGCCGGACGCTCGTCAGGCCCGCGGTGCTGGACGAACTCGGCCAGCGCGTCGAGGCCGGGATGGCCCTGAGCGACGCCGAAGCGGTCCTCGACGAGTACGGGGTCGACGACGCCAGCGCCGCGCTGTCGGCGCTCGGGTATCGGGTGGAGTGGGAAGGACTCGGCGGCGGGACCGTCCGCGAGCGCGACGACTGAGTGGCGGCCCACCGTGCTCGTTCGGCAGTCCTTCCGGGCTTCAGCGTCCGGATCCCGCACCGCGGTGGCGAGTGAGTGCGGTTGCGGTGCGGTCGGCGCGCGCTGGAGCGCGCGTTCATGCGCGCGACCGTAGCCGCGCGAGGGATGAGCGACGGTAGGAGCGAATCGGCTGGGGAGGTATGTGGCCGTCTGCGGTGCTGTGCGGGGCGGTCGCTGTCGCGGAGCGGTGCGGTCCCTGGTGGACTGAAAGGGCGAGGCGCGCTCGCGTGCAGTTCAGTCGCCTGAGCGACCCCTATCCGCGCGGGCGGTGCCGAGAGCGCGGATATGTCGCTCAGCGACCGCGAGCGGACCGAGGGCTTTCATCGCCTGCTGTCTCCTGCGGTAGAGTTCGCTACTAGCGAGCGCGCCGAGGGCTTTCAGCACCCGCCGTTGACTGCGGTCACGATTCCAGCTACCGAACGAGTCACGGAACCTCGGTTCCCGTTGACGAAAACACCCCAACTCGTAGCGGTCGGTGTACTTTTCCCGGTACCGCCGACAGGGGTCGTATGGACGAGCCGTCGATCCTCCTGACGAACGACGACGGGATCGAGAGCGCCGGGCTCCGGGCGCTCTACGACACGCTGACCGACGTGGGCGACGTGACGGTCGTCGCTCCGGCGGAGGACCAGAGCGCGGTCGGGCGGTCGCTGTCCCACGAGGTGACCGTCCACGAGCACGACCTGGGCCACGCCATCGAGGGGACGCCCGCCGACTGCACCGTCGCCGGCCTGGGGTCGCTGGTCCCGGACGCGGACATCGTCGTCGCGGGCTGCAACCAGGGCGCGAACCTCGGGGCGTACGTCCTCGGGCGCTCGGGCACCGTCTCCGCGGCCGTCGAGGCGACCTTCTTCGACGTGCCGGCGATCTCGGTGTCGATGTACATCCCCGTTCGGGACGACGCGGCGTTCAACGACGTGCAGGTCGACCCCGACAGCTACGCCGAGGCGGCCCGCGCCACGGAGTACCTCGTCGAGCGGGCGCCCGAGACGGGCGTGTTCGAGGGCGCCGACTACCTGAACGTCAACGCGCCGGTCGCCGAGTGGGGACCGGCGGAGATGGCGGTCACCTTCCCCTCGGAGGTGTACCAGATGACCGCGACGCGGGAGGAAGACGGCGTCCACCTCCACGACCGCATCTGGGAGCGGATGGCCGACGGCGACATCCCCGACCCCGAGGGCAGCGACCGCCGGGCGGTCGTCGACGGGAAGGTGAGCGTCTCGCCGCTGACCGCGCCCCATACGACCGAACACCACGAGGAACTCGACGCGCTCGCCGAGACGTACGACCCGGGCGCGTAGCCGGCCGAACCCGCGGCCGCGTGGGCGTTCCGTCCCTCCCTCGTTCGCCGTCCCCCGACCGTTCGGAATACTGTCTACCAGCCGAAAGGACTACGTTCGGCCCGGTCGACGCGTCGAACACACCGCCCTCCAGCGGTCCCAGCGATGAGACAGACAGCCGCGACCGCGGGCGTCGTCGTCGTCCTCCTGCTGGCGGGCTGCGGGAGCCTGCTCGGCGGCCAGGGGACCGGAACGCCCACCGAGACCGACGTATCGACCGGCGAACCGACCGACACGCCGACAGCGACGGCGCCACCGGGGTCGACCGCCACACCGTCGCGGACCGCCGTTCCCACGCCGACTGCCACTTCGACGGCGACGCCGTCCGCGACACCGACGGAGAGCCCGACTGCAACACCGACCGACGCCGCGACCCCGACGCCGACTCCGACGGCCACACCGACTGCGACGCCCACTGCTACCCCGACGCCGGGCCCTGACGACGGCGACGAACCGAACGTCGAACTGCGCGGCGGCAACCTCTCGGTCGACGAGGACGCCGTCTACGCGGACGTGCAGGCGCTGCTCGGGACGGACGTGGAGCCGCCGACGGTCTACGTTCGCGAGCGGATGCCGGCGCTGGAGCGGTACAACCGCCGGCTCGCTCAGAACCCGTTCTACGACGCGTTCGGATACGGCGACCAGTTCATCAACACCAGCGTCTACCACGGCAGCGCGACCTCCGAGCGCATCGTGGTGATGCCGAAAGACGCCAACGCGACCCAGCAGAAGACGCTGCTGGCCCACGAGTACGTCCACTGGATGCAGTTCCACAGCGACGCCGTCGACACCGGGACGTTCGGTCGGTTCGTCGACGACACCGACTCACAGCAGGTCGCCGCCGGCCTCGTCGAGGGCGCCGCGGTCTACGTGACCGACCGGTACGTCGAGCGGTACCTGGACACCTCCTGGAACCAGACCCAGGAACTGCGCACCCAGTACGAGCACGGGGCCGAGGGCCGCCGGCTGTTCCGCGCCCGCTACCTCTACGGCGCGCGGTACATCCACTCGCAGGTCGACGGCCCCCGGAACGTCTCGTGGCTGTACGATCCGTCGACGCCCACGCCGGTGACGGGCGAACAGCTGATCCACGGCTACACGCCGAGCGAGGAGCCCGAGCGCAACCTCACGCTCTCGGTGAACCGGACCGGCGAGTGGCGCTTCCCCGACGACCACTACGACACGAAGGGGGAGATCGTCGTCCGGACGATGCTGCGGGCCGACCTGAACCGCTCGACCGCGGCCAGTGCCGCGGCCGGGTGGGGCACCGACAGGATCGCGCGGTTCCACGACGCCGACAACTCCAGCCGGGCGGCCTTCGCCTGGGCGCTGCGCTGGGACGACCCCGCCGAGGCCGACGAGTTCGCTGCCGCCTTCGAGTCCTGGCGGACCGCCCAGCCGGCCGACGACGACACCGTATACCGACTCGCCCGCGTCGGCGAGGGGACGACCGTCGTCTTCGCCGGCCCCGAACCGTTCGTCGGCAACGCCACCGCCTCGGGCACGTCCGGCAACGTCACCGTCTCCGTCGCGGGCTGACGGCGCGGGATCGTCACCGCTCGCCACGCCCTCTCACGGTCCCGAAACACTCAACCCGGCACTTTCCGAAGCCGGTTCATGGGCGAACACGCCGCCGTCGACCGGGTCGAGGAGCCGGTCACCGTCTCGACGCTCGTGGACGACCTCCGGGAACTCGGCGTCCAGCCGGGCGAGACGGTGCTCGTCCACTCGTCGCTCTCGGCGCTCGGCTGGGTCTGTGGCGACGCGCAGGCCGTCGTCGACGCGCTCCGGGCGGTCGTCACCGACTCGGGGACGCTCGTGATGCCGGCCCACACCGGCCAGTACACCGACCCCGAGGCCTGGTCGAACCCGCCGGTCCCCGACGAGTGGATGGAGACGATCCGCGCGGAGCGACCGCCGTTCCGCCCCGAGAGCACGCCGACGCGCGGCATGGGCGCGGTCGCGGAGTGTTTCCGCGGCTACCCCGACACGGTCAGGAGCCGCCACCCGACCGTCTCCTTCGCCGCGTGGGGCGCCGACGCCGAGGCGATCGTCGCCGACCACTCCTACGATGAGGGGCTGGGCGACGGGTCGCCGCTGGCGGCGGTCTACGACCGCGACGGGACGGTGCTGATGCTCGGTACTGACTACGACACCAACACCTCGATCCACCTCGCGGAGTACCGCGCCGGGTTCCCGAAGGAGCGGACGACCAACGACGCCCCCGTGTTCGAAGACGGCGACGCGGTCCGCGTCGGGTACGAGGACATCGAGACCGACACCTCGGACTTCGGGGAACTCGGTGCGGGGTTCGAGGACGAGGTTCCGGAAGCCGTCGAGCGGGGGACCGTCGGCGCCGCCGAGGCGCGGCTGGTCGACCAGCCCGCGCTCGTCGACTTCGCCGTCGAGTGGTTCGAGGCGAACCGCGCCTGAGAGGCGGGTGTCCATCCACACGCCCGGCGGTCGGCCAGGCCGTCGTATGCCGGCAGGGGGCTGTTGGGGCGGGGGACGCGACCGGAGGCATGGAGGAACCCCTCGCGGAACTGGCCGGCGGCGGCGACGCGGAGAAAGGCGACAGCGGCCGCGTCGGCATCGTCGGCGGGAGCATCGAGTTCGCGGGACCGCCGGCGCTGTCCGGGCTCGCGGCGCTGCGCACGGGGACGGACGTGGCGAAGGTCCTCACTTCGGAGGTCGCCCTCGAAGTAGTCGCGGGGTTCTCGCCGAACGTCCTCACCGAGCGGTTCGTCGGCGACGTGCTCAGGCCCGACTCCGTCGGGAAGGTGCTGGCGGTCGCCGAGTGGAGCGACGCGCTCGTGGTCGGGCCCGGGCTGGAGACGCCCACCCGGAAGGCCGTCCGGGAGGTCGTCGAGCGGGTCGAGGTGCCGACGGTCGTCGACGCGACGGCGATCGAACACGCGCTGGACTGCGACCTGAGCGGGACCGTCGTCACGCCGGACGGCGCGGAGGTCGAAGCGATCGAGGCCGAACACGGCTCGCTCGAATCGTTCGCCGCGACGAGCGGCGCGGCCGTCGTCTCGAAAGGCGCCGAGGACGAGATCTTCGCCGGCGACGAGCGGTTCACGGTCGAGGAGGGGACGCCCGCGATGACGGTCGCGGGCACCGGCGACACGCTCGCCGGCGTCGTCGGGTCGCTGCTCGGCGGCGGCCTCGACCCGGTTGAGGCCGCGCGACTCGGTCCGAGGGTCGTCGGCCGCGCCGGCGAACTCGCGGCCGACGAGTACGGCACTGGCCTCGTCGCGACCGACGTTATCGAGCGGATCCCCGCGGCCGTCGACGAAGGCGCGGCGTGACGATCGGCGCCGTCGCCGCTCCCCGATCGCCGCGGTCCTGCGATCCGGTAGCGGGTTTGTTACACCATCTCAAAGAGCTATCCGTGTCGCGCGAGTGGGTCGTCGTATGAACGGGACGGTCGTCGACCTGCTGACGGGGAACGCGCGCCACGCCGAGCGGTTCGCCGACCGCTTCGACGAGGTACAGGACGCCCAACACCCCGCCGCGGTCACCGTCTGCTGCTCGGACTCGCGGGTGCTCCAGGACGAGATGTGGGGCAACGAACAGCCGGGTCAGCTGTTCACCGTCGGCAATATCGGCAACCGCGTCGTCCAGCTGGGGGAGGGCGGCGAGGAAGTCTCCGACGACGTGCTCTACCCGATCACCCACGCGGGCACCGAGACCGCCGTCGTCGTCGGCCACACCGGCTGCGGCGCCGTGACCGGGGCCTACCAGGCGCTGGCCGACGACCGGACCGAACCCGAGGGGATCGAGCACTCCCTCCGCCTGCTGGCGCCGCACCTCGAAGCCGGCGTCGCGGCGCTGCCCGATGGGTTCGACACGGCCGAGGCGGTCAACCGCCTCGTCGAGTACAACGTCGACCAGCAGGTCGAATCCCTCGTCGACAGCGAGCGCGTGCCCGACTCCGTCGACGTGGTCGGCGCGGTTTACGACTTCCAGGACGTGTACGGCGGCCAGCGCGGCGAGATCCACGTCGTCAACGTCGACGGCGAACGGCGCGTCGACGCGCTCCGCGAGGACCACCCCGAGGTCGGAGACCGGATCGACAGAATCTGGGAGTACTGACCCGGACCGGATCGGACCGGACTCCGGCCCGCCGTGCGCGAGCGCGGACGAGGCGCTCAGCGGGCGAGCGGCTTGGCGGCTGTCGCCCGCTCCCACTCCAGGTCGCCCTGGTAGTGGACGGCGGCGTTGTCCTGCTGGGGGTCGACGACCGTCAGCGAGATCCAGCCGTTGTCGAACAGCTTCGCGACCTCCTCGTGGCGCGCGAGGATGTCGGCCACGCGCTCGACGGGGGCGTGGATGACCGCCGTGAGCCGGAGCGGCTGGTGGTAGAGACGCTCGCTGTCGACCTTCAGCGACTGGAGCGGGAGCCCGGTCATCAGGTCGCCGCCGTTGCCCTGCACGACGCCGATGTTGCCGCGGGGGTTCTGCGTGACCTTCGAGCCGCTCCCGTAGACGGCGTTGTCGACCGTCGCGAAGTAGTACTGGCTGTTGATCCACTGGGTGACCACGAGCGGCCCCGTCATGATGGCCTCCAGCGCGTCCCCGTCGGGGTCGGTCGACCAGTCGTAGGAGTGGAGGAACGCCCGCCCGTCGAGGTCCTGCCCCTCGGTCAGCTCGCGCGGGCCGATGACGAACGACCCGTTGCCGGCCAGCCCCCACTCCGGGCGGGTCTCCGCCCAGTCGGCCGTCCGGCGCTTCGTCTCGCGGACGCCCTCGTCGGGGTCGGCGCCCGCCATCGACTCCGCGCGCTCGGCGGCGGCACCGGCCCGCGCTTCGTCGAGGTCCGCGCGGAGGCGTTCGAGGTCCTCGCTGTGGCTCTCGGGCACGTCCCCGTCGAACAGCGTGATCTCGTCGGTGGCCGTGTTGTGCTCGCCGGCGAGGAAGACGGTGTCTTCGGGGATGTCGTGGCCGCGCTCGCGGAGTTGTGCCCTGACTTCCTCGTCGTTGCAGACGGCGGCGAGGGCGCGGGCGTTCGGGCCGCCGGGGTTGCCGGCGCAGGCGCCGCAGTCGAGGCTCGAATCGAACGGGTTGTTCGTCGTCTCGCTCGCGTGGCCCGCGAAGACGACCAGCCGGGCGAACTCCTCCCAGCCCATCAGCTCGAAGGCGGTCTCGGCGCAGGAGACCTTCTCTTCCAGAGTCATCCCCCGGGCGAGGCCGTCGCCCTCGCCGCCTCCCTCGTCGCGGCGGTCGAGTGCGGGCTCGCAGAACTCCGCGGGCGAGGGGACGCGGTCGTCGACGGCGTCCGAGAGGTCGGCTACGGCAGAGGGGACAAGCGTCCGCGCAGCCATCGCCGCGCCGTAGGCGCTCCCGCCGCCCTCGACGAAGGTGAAGGCGGCGGCCACGTTGGTCTTCAGCGACTTGAGGTGCTTCCGGGCGGCCGTCGCCAGCCCGGTCCAGCGGTCGTGGGCCGCCTCGCCGTGGTCGTGTTCCGGGCGCTCGGTGACCCGGTGCTCGGGGTCGACGATGGGCGGACAGGCGTCGATCTCGACCGCCGAGTCGTAGCCCTCGTAGCGCATCGGGACGCCGAAGAAGCCGGCGTAGCCGTGGGTCTCGTACGGACCGGCTTTCTCGATGTGACGGCGGATGACCTCCGACCGGGTGTCGATGCAGAAGACGAGCTGGGCGGCCGGGCGGTCGTCGTCGCCGTCGGTCGACGGATCCGTGGCCGACCGGTCGACCGTGACCGACTGGTCGATCCCGTCAAGCAGGCGGGCGCGGTAGCTCTTCTCCCAGGCGCGCAGCCAGATCTCGGCCAGCGGGACCTCGTCCTCGTCGGTCGCCCCGCGGTCGTCGGACTCGTCGGCCGATTCGAAGTAGCCACGGCCGTCGGCCGCCTCGCAGTCGTCGGGTTCGACCGGCGCGTCGAGGAGGTCGACCAGCGTCAGCCGGACGGCGAGGTAGTCGAGCAGGGAGATGGGATACTTCGACTGCCACGGCCCCGCGCGGCCGTCGGCGCGCTGCTTGACGAACCCGGTCCAGCCCGGCGTGGCAGCGAGGTGGTGCTCGAAGAGCTCCTCCCAGCGGCCCTCCGGATACTCCGAGAGCACCGACTCGACCGCCTCGACCGGCGACTCCGGGATGTCCGACGGGTCGTCACAGCCCGGGATCTCCTCGTCGTGGGGAGCCAGGCCCCGCCAGGCGTCGTAGAACCCCTGCTCGCGGTTGGGCATCGACCACTGGGCCTGCCCCTGGTCGAGGAACGCGGCGAGCCACTTCGAGAGTATCCGGTCGACCGTCTCGGTGGCGTCGTCGGAGTCGGTCGCGCGCTGGCGTTCGCGCTCCGCCTCGGCCGCGGCCATCTCGTCGAGCAGTGCTTCGGGCTCGCCGGCGACGCCGTGGGCGTCGAGTTCCTCGCGCAACACGTTCAGGTCGATCCGGCCGTCCTCCCAGGCCCGCCGGAACACCGAGGGGTGGGGGTAGCCGCGGCCGCCGAACAGCTGCTCGGCCTCGCTCACCGCGCGGTGGAACGGCCGGTCCTCGAACCCCGCGAGGGGGTTGGCCGTGACGAACGAATGCAGCGGCCAGACCGAGCCGACGGTCTCGGCCGCGCGGTCGATGCTGTCTTCCAGGGTAGTGCGTTCAAGCGTCATCGTAGTCCTCCGTGGCGGTGAGGATGGTGTCCGGGTGGGGCTGCGAGCGATTCAGCAGCGCGACGTAGAGGCGGTCGCTGGCGCGGTGCCAGCCGAGCTCCGTCGCCAGGTACGACAGGACGAACAGGGCGGCGACGCCGACGTGGACGGCCGTCAGCTCGGTCGGCGCCTTCGCCATCGGCGCGCCGGCGATCACCGTCGAGATGGCGTTGAACAGCACGCCGTAGGCGCCGATGGCCGTCAGGACGACGACCGGGACGCTCAGGAGCCGGGCGGCCGGCGAGAGGGTCGACCGACGGAGCACGTCCCGCGTCGCGTGCATGGTCGTCAGGACGACCACCAGCGCCAGGACGAGCCCGCTGTTCGGTGCCGTCCCCTTCCCGGTGAGGACGGCGAACAGAGCGCCGCCGCCGACCGCCGTGAGCAGGCCGACGGCGACGCCGGGGAGCGTCAGCCGGTCGCGCTTCGATTCTTTCGGGGCGGTCTGCTCGACCGCCTCGCCCGAGGAGAGGAACAGGTACGCCTTGTAGAAGCCGTGCAGGACGAGGTGGGCGACGGCGGCCGCGAAGAAGCCCAGGCCGCACTGGAGTATCATGAAGCCCATCTGCGCGATCGTCGAGGCGCCGAGCTTGCGCTTGATGTCCGTCTGCACGAGCAGGAGTGCCTGCCCGAGCAGGGCGCTGACGGCGCCGACGACGACGATGGCGGACATGACGGCGGGCGTGTCCGCGAGCAGCGGCGCGAACCGCGTCAGCAGGATGCCGCCCGCGTTGACGAAGCCGGCGTGCATCAGCGCCGAGGCCGGCGTCGGCGCCGTCATCGACGACAGCAGCCAGGTGTGGAACGGGACGAGCGCCGACTGGAGCATCGCCGCGAGGAAGATAGCGCCGACGGCGACCAGCGCGACCGGCTGCGAGAGAGTCTCGACCTGACCGAGGATGCCCGAGATCGAGGTCGCGCCCGTCGCCCAGACGAGGATCGCCAGGCCGCCGGCGAGCAGCCCGCTACTGGCGAGGAAGTGCCGCCGGGCGCTGGCGGCGGCGGCCTGGGCCTGCTCCCAGCCGCGGACGTGGCCGACCAGCGACGCCATGACGAGCCCCATCGCCAGCCAGGTCCCCGCGAACAGCGCGACGTGGTTCGCCGCGGTCATCGTCATCACGACGAGCGTGAACGCGAAGATCCGGGCGAAGAAGGCCTCGACGCGGGCGTCGCCCGCCATGTACCGCCGGGAGTAGCTGTGGACGATGCCGCTGAAGAAGGTGACCACGACCCACATCACGGCGGTCAGCCCGTCGACGACCACCAGGTCCGCGACCGCCCACTCGCCGCCCGCCACGACGAGGGCCAGGACGCCCGCACTAAGAGCGAAGAGGGTCCAGACCGCGACCGTGGCCGCTCGCGGGAGGAACGAGGTCGGCGGCGAGACTGTCTCCGAGAGCGTTGCGGCGTCGTTCCGTCCCGTTTGGCCGGTCATCGTTGTGTCCCCGACCAGCCCGTCCGGCCGCCGAGTCCGCGGCGGCACTCACACGAACTGGTCGTCGTTACAGCACTGTAGAACAATACGGTTATTATAGTCTTTGGTTCGCACAATCTGTTCGAGAAACGTGGATGAAAGAACGTTATGGTCATTGGTACGGGATCGCACACCGGGGCGGTCCCGACAGCTCACCCCCAGGGCCACGGGGAGCGGCCGAACGGTGCCGCTACACGGAGAATATCGGGGAACAGTGACCGAGCGCGAGGGATCGGGAGAGACAGCGGGCGCCGGTTCGGCCGACGTGCGCGGTTCGGCCCGGCGTGGGACAGCCCCGGGGGAGGAGTCAGGTACGAGCGCGAACGGCGACCCGAACGAACAGATCGGTATTCAGGGGCGGATATGCGAACGGGATGGTACTCTTCGCGGGATCAAGAGCGGAACAACCGGAGGTCGGCCGGCGGGCGCGGGCCGGTTCCGGTCACTGGCGGGGATCGACTGCAGACCCCGCCCGGCGGGGGTCACCCCTCCGAGAAGTCGTCGAACGGCGTCGTCTCGTGGCTGCGGACGAGCACCTCGTCGGCGACGGTCAGCCCCATGTCGAGCAGTTCCTGCGCCACCGGCGTGATGTCGTCGTCGGACTCGCCCACGGCCGTCACGAGGAGATTCTGCTCGCCCGTCACGAGCTCCTGGACCGAGACGACGCCCGGGATGTCGAGGATGTCGTCGATGAGCGCGCCCCGTTCGGGGATCGGGGCGGTACAGAACAGCAACATCCGGAGCGGGTAGCCGGACTTCTGGTAGTCGACGTCGGCGCTGTACCCCTTGACGACGCCCTCCGATTCGAGCCGCTGGATGCGCTTGCGCACCGTGCTCGACGAGGCGTCGGTCCGCTCGGCGATCTCGCCCGAGGAGAGGTTGCGCGCGTCCTCCTGTAGCGCGGCGAGGATCTCCCGGTCGACCTCGTCGAGTTCGTACTCCGCCATACCCGCCGGCTTCTCGCGGAACGCATAAGGAACTTCGGCTGTCGCCGGCGCCCGCCGCGACCATCGAAACGGCATCGGCACGTCGCGTTCGGCTATCGGTTCTCGCGCCGTTCGACCTTGCTCATTCTACAGCTGACGTAACACATTCGATTTCCTATCGCCACTTCCTTCGTTGTATTGGGCTCCGTACGACTCGTACACTGACGAGAGTGAGTTTCGGGGTACGGTGTCTTCAGCCCCCACCGCGAACGACGTGACCGTATTTTAACAGACTCACGAACACGCCGCCACCGACCACGTTCCCGACAGTCGCCAGTCCGAGGAAAGTTACGTAGTCGAGCGCCGTTATCTCGGAGGAGATAAACACCCCGAACAGCACCTCGACGTTGCCTGCGATCGAGTGCGGGAGGTGGAGAATACCGATCGAGGCGGTGACGAGCCAGATGATGAACAGGCGACTGGTGGTCTCTTTTGCGGCGGTTACCAACCACGCTAACAGGCCCATGAGCCATCCCGCGAGGATGCCCGCAACGAACAGCCATCTGGGCTCGTGGGAGACCATCTTTCGCGCAATGGTGACGAACGCCTCCGGGTTTGCGACCCCGAGATTAGGCATCAACGTGACCACGAACAGAGCGAATACTGCGCCACCCACGACGTTACTGACCCAGATAAGCGTCCAGAGCCGACCTAACTTTCCGAGCGACTCCCGATCGTCAAGTACTGGCATCACTGCGAGAGTCGTGTGTTCGGTGAACAGTTCCGAACGTGCGATGATGACGAAGATAAACCCGACGGAGTAAGCACTCGCCAGCAGTAGTTCCGTCCCGATATCGCCGAAGCCACCGTCGGTAAACGTGAGCAGGGCTGCCATCAGTAGCGGCCCGAATCCGATATCGAGGCCGGCTGAAAACCCTGACAGTAAGAGCCCCACAGTTCCCCGCTCCATCTCGTTCTGGGCAGATTCGATTACCGATTCGAGTATCTCCGGTGCCGTGGCCTGTTCTCCCGTGATCTCTACCTCGGGATCTTGGTCGCCCAAATTAGACCTCTCCCGTACTGGGGATTCCAGGTCTGTCGAACCAATGCATACCAGCAACTATAGAACGAGAGTCAAAGAGTCGTGTGTTAGAAGTTACCTGGACTCCCGCTGCTCGACCTTGTTCAGCTCGATGAGCAGCCGGAAGATGGCCTTGACGAGGTTGGAGTCGACGTCGAACTGCTCGGCGTTCCCGCCGGCCCGGTCCATGACGGCCTGCTCCTGTTCCTCGTCGGTGGTGGGGAGGCCCCGCTCGTCTTTGACCTCCGCTATCGTGTCGGCGACGTAGGTCCGCTGGGCGATCAACTCGACGATCTCCCGGTCGATCGACTGTATCTCGTCGCGCAGTTCGTCCAGGTTCATCTCCTCGGCGTAGTCGGATTCGTCTTGGCTCATTGGATGCGTGTCCCCTCCGTCTGTGTCGTGGTCAGCCAGGTTCGACCCTCGCGCTCGCCCCAGCGGTCGCGCAGGGCTTCGAGGTCCTCGCGGTCCCCGACAGCGGTGAAACTCGGCCCCGTTCCCGACAGCGAGACCCCGTGGACGACCGGCATCGCCTCGACGACGGGGTCGGTCGGAAAGTCGAGTGCGGCGCAGAAGGCCAGCCCGTTGACCGTCATCGCGCGGCCGAACTCCCCGTCGAGGGCCAGATCCGCGACCAGATCGGCCATCGGCGCGACCCGCCGGCAGCGGTCCGCGTCGGCGTCCGCGGAGAACGACCGCTCGGGCGGCGTCCACACCAGGACCGCCCAGTCGCGTTCCTCCCGGGCCAGCAGTTCGTCGCTGTCGTTGTCGGTGACCGTGACGCCGCCGAGCATACTCGCGCTGGCGTCGTCGAACGCGCCGGTGACGGTGACGCCCGCGTCGCGGGCCGCCCCCACGCCGATGCGGCAGGCGTCCTCGCGGGAGATATCGTCGGCGGCGCCCAGCGCGTCGAGCGTCGCGAGCACGGTCGCGTTGGCGGCGGCGCTGGAGCTCTTCAGGCCCGAGGCCATCGGCACGTCGCTCTCGGTGCGGACGCGCCCGCCTTCCCCGTCGCCGAACCGGTCGGTGACCGCGGCGACGCACCGCTCGATCAGTTCGGTGTCCGCCTCGGGGTCCTCGGCGACACAGCCGGTCACGCCGTCGGCGTCGGCGTCGAGTTCCACCGTCGCGGTCGTGTACTCGTCGATGGCGAACGCCGAACCGACGCCGGTCGCGAGCGCGTTCAGCACCGTCCCCGCCGCGGGGGCGACTGCCTGTCCTTCCATCGTCCCCCTGTCTTCCCGGGCGGTATTTACCTCTGTGGGAATCCGGCAAGCGGAGCGGCCGGTGGTCGCGAGGCGGCGCCCGCACGACGGGAACGCGACGCTTTTGGGTCGCCCGCGGGAATCCCCGACCATGAGCGCGCGAAACGACGTGCCGCCGGACACGCTGGGGGTCGAACTCACCGAGGACGGGGTCGCCGTCGAGTACCTCGACGGCCGCGAGGTCTTCTACCGCGGCGTCCCGACGGCCGTCGAGGAGTCGGTCCGCGCCGGCCCCGGCAAGGACGTGCACGTGCTGGTCACCGACGAGACCGAGACCCAGGGGATCATGCTGTACGTCAACGACCTGAACACCCACGACGACATCCTGGAGACGACCGGCGTCGGCCGGGTCATGGTCGACGACGGCGACGAGGAGCCGCTGTTCCAGGGCGTGGTGGCCCGTTCCGACTCGCACCGGGTCGAAATCGAGGCGGACCTGTCGGTCGTCGACGGCCGCGTGTTCGTCTTCGTCGAGGACGAGATGGGCGAACAGAGCTTCGAGATCGTCGAGAACGCGTAGGCCCCGTTGAACGCTCGTTCGGCGTGGCGGCTCCCCGGCGACCCGGTCCCCCGCCGGATCGACCGTGTTGCTGGCCGGTCGACCGGCCTACTGGATGTACGACGGCTCTTCGGCGTCGCAGTTCTCCTCGTGCTGGCGCGCGTCTGACTGCTCGTCGAACATCAGCCCACAGGCCTCGCACTTGTACCAGGTCATCTCGTCGCGCTCGGTAGTCACGACCATGGTAGAGTGTGCGTCGTCACGGGGTAAAGGCGTTACTCCGGTCCGGCGGACCGCTCGTTTCGTCTGCGAACTGAGCACCGGCCGCGTAAATACCGGTTACAGAGACCCTCAATCCAACACGGCCTACTGCGGATATTACCGGGCTCGGCTAACGGATACCCACGTTATTAACGTCACCGCTGCCGCTGCAGCGATCGTAAAATAGGTCGGCACGAACGTCTGCAGTAATCCATACACTAACAGACCGATTGCACCCCCGATCCAACTGGCAGGTATTCTCTCTGGGATGTTTCCCTTCGCCTCTTCGAACACCGCGCCGCAGCTGGGGCACTCGCTCGCCGAGGAGCGTACTTGGGTCCCGCAGTTACTGCATCTCACTGCCATACGGAAAATGTGAATATGTGGCCAAAAATGACTTTATGCCATTTATTCATGATATACCTATGGCGCGCGTTAGTTCAGAGGAGGGGATAATGTACGGGATAGAGCACTTCGGATACGTCCTCGGTGTAACTACTTTCGGGCTACTATTCTGTATTATCGGTATCGCCGTGATCGTTCAGGGATCATTATTGGTCGGTGTTCTCCTCATATTGGTGGGTATCATAGCTTCATACGCAGGGTTCGTCGGAACTATGTACAAAGTGATCGCGGACGGCGTCGCGAAAGGCACGGAAATTACTGAATCGACAAAGACTGCGAGGAAGATCTACTCGGAAGACGATTAGGTCCTGGGGAGGTCAAGTATCGGGGTAACCAGATATGTTTCGAGTTCACTTCGAGGGCACCTGACGTGACCTCGTTTCCTACTTGAGCATCCGCGCGCCGCGGGCCGCGGTTTGCCTACCCCTCAGCGAAAACGGTGGTGGGGAAGCATAATGAGCGTCGGCCCGATAGCGGGGGTATGGGAAGCGGCGACGCCATCGAGGTCTCCGTCGAAGGAGCGAACAAGCGCGACGCCGGCCGCGGCATCGCGCGGGTCCCCGAGCGAGTCCGGTCCGAACTCGGAGTGCTGAGCGGCGACCCGCTGGTCATCCACGGCGAGCGGGCGACCGTCGCGAAGGCCTGGCCCGAGAGCGGCGACGGCGCCTACGTCCGCATCGACGCCGACACCCGCGCCAACGCCGGCGTGAACATCGGCGACACGGTCACCGTCGAGCAGACCTCCGTCCGCGAGGCCGACAGCCTGACCGTCCGGCTGGCCCAGTCGGTCGGCCTCGACGAGGCCCAGCAGGAGTCGGCGGTCCGGCGCGCCCTGCTGGACCGCCCGCTCCGCGAGGGCGAACAGGTCCACATCGACGGCGTCGGCGCCTTCGCCGTCTCCGGGACCGACCCCGGCGGCGCGGTCCGGGTCACCGACGGGACCGACATCACCGTCCTCCCGCCGATAGACGGGGGGTCGACCGGCGGCGCGACCGGCGGGTCCGGCACTGCCGGCGGCGGAACGGGAGCAAGCGGCGCATCGAGCGGGTCCAGCGGGTCGTCCGGGACGGGAGCCGGCGGGACGGGTGCCGAGGCGACGCCCGACGAGTCCGCCTCGCGCACGGGCGTCTCCTACGAGGACATCGGCGGGCTGGACGACGAACTCGACCAGGTGCGGGAGATGATCGAGCTGCCGCTGTCGAACCCCGATCTCTTCACCCGGCTGGGCATCTCCCCGCCGCGGGGCGTCCTCCTGCACGGGCCGCCCGGGACGGGGAAGACGCTCATCGCCCGCGCGGTCGCCAACGAGGTCGACGCCTACTTCGACGTGATCTCCGGGCCGGAGGTCGTCTCGAAGTACAAGGGCGAGAGCGAGGAGCGGCTGCGCGAGGCGTTCGACCACGCTGAGGACAACGCCCCGGCGATCATCTTCGTCGACGAGATCGACGCCATCGCGGGCGAGCGCGACGAGGACTCGGACATGGAGAACCGCGTCGTCGCACAGCTGCTCACGCTGCTCGACGGGCTGGAGGACCGCGGACAGGTAATCGTCATCGGCGCGACCAACCGCGTCGACAGCATCGACCCCGCGCTCCGCCGGGGCGGCCGCTTCGACCGCGAGATCGAGATCGGCGTCCCCGACGAGACCGGGCGCCGCGAGATCCTCGACGTCCACACCCGCGGGATGCCGCTGGCCGACGACGTGGATCTGGACCGCGTGGCCGGCCGCACCCACGGGTTCGTCGGCGCGGACTTGCACACCCTCACGACGGAGGCCGCCATGCACGCGCTCCGGCGGACGCGCGACGAGCCGGAGGTGACGCGGGAGGACATGGAGGCGGCGCTCCGGACAGTCGAACCGTCGGCAATGCGGGAGTACGTGGCCGAGTCGCCGACGGTCACGTTCGACGACGTGGGCGGGCTCGACGAGGCCAAGTCGACGCTCGAACAGGCCGTCGAGTGGCCCCTGGAGTACGGCCCCCTCTTCACCGCGACGAACACCGACCCGCCCTCCGGCGTCCTGCTGTACGGCCCGCCGGGGACGGGGAAGACCCTGCTCGCCCGGGCTGTGGCGGGCGAGAGCGGCGTCAACTTCATCCGCGTCGCCGGGCCGGAACTGATGGACCGCTACGTCGGCGAGAGCGAGAAGGCGGTGCGGGAGGTGTTCGACCGCGCCCGACAGACCGCCCCCGCCATCGTCTTCTTCGACGAGATCGACGGCATCGCCGGCGGTCGCATGGAGGGCAACGAGGTGACCGAACGGGTCGTCTCGCAACTGCTCACCGAGATGGACAGCGCCGCCGAGAACCCCAACCTCGTCGTCCTCGCAGCGACGAACCGCCGGGACATGCTCGACGACGCGCTCCTGCGACCCGGCCGCCTCGAACAGCACGTCGAGGTGCCGAACCCCGACGAGGCCGGTCGCAGGGCGATCCTGGACGTACACGTCGAGGGCAAGCCGCTCGGCGACGACGTGGACCTGGACGACCTGGCGAGCGAGACGGAGGGGCTGTCCGGCGCCCAGATCGAGTCGCTGGTGCGCGCGGCCTCCATGCGAGCGATCAGCGAGGTCGCCGCCGGCGTCGACCCCGACGAGGCCAACGAGCGGGCCGACGACGTGGTGATCGGCCGCGACGACTTCGAGCACGCGATCGGGCGGATCGAGCCGTCGGGCTGACTCACCGACGGGTGCGACCGCGGAGCGGCGAGTCCGGTTCGGTCACCGGCGGCGCGCGACCCGCTGGTTCGCGGGGTCGGATCTGTCGTGGAGGGTCCCGCAGTCGGTACACTCCCAGACGAACGCCCCGAGCCGCCGGTACCCGGCCGGCGAGCCGTCGGGGTTGACGTTCCAGTCGCGCCCGCAGCTCCGACAGCCGTCCGGTCGGTACTTGCCGCTGGTTGACGGTTCGCGCTCGCGGGCCGCTCGCTCGTGCTCCGGGGGCGCGATCTCGTAGAGAACCGAGCGGAGGTCCTCCGCGGAGAGCCGCTTCTGGAGGGTCTTGATCCCCGCGGCCAGGTCCTCGCGGCGCGACTCCAGGCGCTGGTACCGCTCGTCGTCGCAGTCGTCACCGCGGAGTTTGACCTCCCTGGCCGACAGGCGGGCCGTACACTCGTAGTACTGGACGAGCAGGCGCCCGTAGGAGGCCATCGCGACCTGCTGACTGACGACCTGCCGGAGCGAGTCCCTGTCGATCGGCTCGCACAGCGTGGCGTCCTCGTCGAGGACCTGGTCGGCGACCGGTTCGTGGCGACTCGTGGTAAGTACCGTCCGTACGAGCGGCGACCGTTCGTCGAGCAGGTCGGCTATGGCCTCCCGCTTGGAGTCCGACAGCTCGTGGCGCACCAGCGCGACTACCGTCGACGCGTCGACGACTCGGCGCCCCTCCACGACGGACCGGACGGCGACCACCTCGAAGGTGTCCGGGAGCCATCGACGGTACAGCGCCGACCGCGTTGAGTCGTCGAACACCGCGACGGTCGGCCCTCCGTCCTCGCGCGTTCGCCCCGCGTCGGCCACGCCGTCCGCTTCGGTCCCGTCCGGGGGACCCGTTGCAGTAGCCATCGGTTCACTCGCCCGTTTGCAAGTATATAATGAACTATAATTAATGTTTCTCGCGAGCTATCGGCGATGATACCGCGGGTCCCGAACCGGGCGGAGCGGAGGGGTCCGTGCTGTCGGGGAGCGGTGGGGTCGGCGCGGGGGGCGCAGGGGCTTTTTCACCGTCGCCGTCGAACGGTACCGTATGAGTCGGGACCAGACGGATCCGTTCGAACACTACGTCGACGGGGAGTGGACGACCGGATCGAGCGAGGAGACCTTCGAGAGCGGGAACCCGGCGACGGGCGAGACGGTCGGGAAGTTCTACCGCGGGACGCCGGCGGACGTGGAGCGTGCGGTCGCGGCCGCCGCCGACGCGTTCGAGGAGTGGCGCTCGCTGTCGTACATCGACCGGGCGGAGGTGCTGTGGGAGGTCTACCACGAACTGCGGGACCGCACGGACGAACTCGGTGAGATCGTCACCCGCGAGTGCGGCAAGGAGATCAGCGAGGGTCGCGCCGACGTGGTCGAGGCCGCCCACATGGTCGAGTGGGCCGCCGGCAACGCCCGCCACCCCCACGGCGACGTGGTCCCCTCCGAGATCGCCAGCAAGGACGCCTACATGCGGCGCAAACCGCGGGGCGTCGTCGGCTGTATCACCCCCTGGAACTTCCCGGTCGCGATCCCGTTCTGGCACATGGCCGTCGCGCTGGTCGAGGGCAACACCGTCGTCTGGAAACCCGCCGAGCAGACCCCCTACTGCGGTCAGATCGTCGCGGAGATGATGGTCGACGCGGGCGTCCCGCCGGGCGTGTTCAACGTCGTCCAGGGCTTCGGCGACGCCGGCAACGCCATCGTCGAGGACGAGCGGGTCTCGACGGTCCTGTTCACCGGCTCCGCGGAGGTCGGCCACAAGATCGACGAGAAACTCGGCGGCGTCCCCGGTCGCGACGCCGCCCTGGAGATGGGCGGCAAGAACGCCATCGTGATCACCGAGGCGGCCGACCTCGACATCGCCCTGCACTCGGCGGTGATGTCCTCGTTCAAGACGACGGGCCAGCGCTGCGTCTCCAGCGAACGGCTCATCGTCCACACGGACGTGTACGACGAGTTCAAAGAGCGGTTCGTCGACCTGGCGGAGGACGTGGCCGTCGGCGACCCGCTCGACGAGGACACGTTCATGGGCCCGGTCGTCGACGGGAGCCAGGTCGAGAAGTTCGGGGAGTACAACGACCTGGCCCGCGAGGAGGGCGCGAACGTCCTCGTCGACCGGGCGGAGCTGGACGACTCTGAGATCCCCGACGGGCACGAAGAGGGCTACTGGGTCGGCCCGTTCGTCTACGAGATCGACTACGACCCGGACCTGCGATGCATCCACGAGGAGGTGTTCGGCCCGCACGTCGCCCTGCTGGAGTACGAGGGCGGTATCGAGCGGGCCGTCGAGATCCACAACGACACCGAGTACGGCCTCGCCGGGGCCATCGTCTCCGAGGACTACCGTCAGATCAACTACTACCGCGACCACGCCGAGGTCGGCCTCGCGTACGGCAACCTCCCCTCCATCGGCGCGGAAGTGCAACTGCCGTTCGGCGGCGTCAAGAAGTCGGGCAAGGGCGCCCCGAGCGCCCGCGAGGTCATCGAGGCCGTCACCGAGCGCACCGCCTGGACGCTCAACAACTCGAAGGACATCGAGATGGCCCAGGGTCTCTCGGCGGACATCAAGACCGAGGGGGACTGAGCGGGCGGCGGTCCACGCGACCGAAGTCTATTTTAAACGGTATTGACATGAATGGGTATGGGGTTCGAACCTATCAGAGAGGGCTTCGAGGACATCGAACCGGGTTCGTACCCGTCGGGCTGGGTGAAGGACGGGTCGACGGACCAGCAGGTCGTCGAGTCGACGAGCGCGCGCGGGTCGCGGAGTCTCGAACTGGTCGGCTCACACGGCGGGTGCTGGCAGGCGCTCGCGAACGCGCCGTTCGACGACCACCCCGGCGGGGAGCCGATCCGGGTCGCCGGGGCGATCAAACCGGCGGTCGAAGGGGAGATCGGGTGCCACGACGGGTTCGCCCCGTACGGTAGCATCACGCTCCGGACGGAGGTCGGGAGCTGGGACGCCGGTAACACGCGCCATCTCCTCCGGTTCCGAACCGACGGGATTCGCGGTTCCGGTCTCGACCTCGGGTCGTTCGACCGCGGCGAGTGGCTCTTCTACGACATCGGCTACCGATACGACTCGGAGGAGTCGACGGTGACCGTCAGCTACTGGATCGACGGGGAGCGACGCGGCGTGGCGAGCGTCGACGCGATGGACGACGAGACGGCACTCTCCCACGTCGCGTTCAGGAGCGGCGACTTCACGGGGTACTGGGACAGAGTCACCGTGATACCGCAGCCGATCCCGACGCCGCCCGGGACGGACACGGCGACGGACACCAGGACGCCGACCGACACCAGGACGCCGACCGACCGGGAGACTTCGGTCGAGACGCCGGCTCCCGCCACGACGGCTGCGGCCCCGGGGTACGACCTCCGGGACGCGAACGTCCGTGCCAGGGTTCGGCCGCTCGATACGCCGCTTTTGGTCCTCTCCGGGGTCCCCGGGAGCGGCGGCAGCCTGGCGGTCGCGACGACCGACTACCGGCTGGTCGACCCGGACACGGCGAGGGACGCCTTCGTCACGCACGCGTTCGGGCGGGCGACCACGGGGTTCGACTGGCGCGAGGAACTGGAGTACGCACGGCGGATCCGCGGCAAACACAACGTTTCGGAGGTGTTGAACCGGGCGGCCTCCATCGGGTGGGAAGCGCTCGCCGCCTACGCGATGGCGCAGGTGAACCCCGCCGCGGCCGTCGGGCCGGTGATGGAAGCACTGCAGGACTCGGCGGCGTGGGCGGTCCAGGAGATCACGGACCCGTACATGGAGGCGATGAGCAAACAGACCCAGTGGACGTACACGTACGACGAGATCAGAGACGAGGTTCGAGCGGCCGACAGCCTCGTCGAGATGAACGATTACATGTTCGAACTGGCACAGACCGGCATCGACATCAGGTCCAACGCTCGGGACGGGTACAGTATCGGTGCGGCCGCACGCGCGGCGTACAGCGCGTCCGGGTCGGTGACCACGTCGCTCTCGAGCGCCGCGAGCGCGGCCTCCGGCGTCGTCTTCTACATGGCACTGGGGGAACTCGTCTCGCGCGCGGTCGACAGCGTCACGACGGGGATGGAGCAGAACGCGAAGCTCTCCGCGATCGGTCACGCGTACAGCACGACCCGGATCCCGGTCATCCGGCGGATCATCGACCTCGAAGCGAAGCGGACGGATAACACGCTCTCACCCTGTGAGGCGTGGGAACTGGCCTATCTCACCATGAATCACCACTACATGGGCGCGTTCGCCAACCACGGAATGTACAGACACGCACACGCCATCGAACAGAGCGCGCTCGGCGGTGTGTGGGACACGCTGGTCAACGTCGACGAGGTCGCATCCGTCCTCGCCGATCGGGCCGACAGCTACCAGTGGGGCGGTGCTGCCGCCCACCACGACTACGGCGACAGGCTGGGGACCGCCCTCGAGTGGACCCGCGAGTCACTCAATCGGTCGGTTCACGGGAGCCCGACGCAGGTGGGGGTTTCGCGATGAAGCGACGCACGCTCCTCGCGCTCCTCGGCGCGGGGTCTGCGGGCGGCGCGGCGGTGCTCTATCCGGAGCGGACCGAGTCGCTCGTCGGGGGCGGGACAGGTCCCGAAGACGCGCCCGCCGAGGGTCCGAGCGACTGGGGTCGGCGGCTCCAGTCCGAACTCGACGACCCCTCGTACGGCGACGTTTCGTTCGCCACGACCGCTCGGTCCGTCACCGTCGACGACGACGTTCTCTCGGCGGTCGACGTGGAGCCGAGCGCAAGCGGCGACGCGTTCCTGTTCGAGGCCGCGTCAAGGGACGGCGCCGAGCGGTTCGCGGCCATGCTCGACGGGACGCTCGGCCTCGGGACGGACGTCGAGTTTCGGGCGTCCGTCGACGGCGAGACGGTCAGGTTCGCGGGCGGTGAGTCCGCCGTCGGCCCCGTCGCGGGCGCTTCTGCCGTCCGCGAAGCGGAGCCGGTCGTCGTCCTCGTCCGAGCGAGCGACCCGGCCGACCTCGAGTCGGTCGCGGCGTCGCTGGAGCCGTGATCGGTCGCGGCACCCGCCGCTGGTAGTATCGACGCGTCGAAAGGTGAGAGGCGGGCCGTGGACGAGGAGGCGGGCCGCGGCGGCCTGTCCGGACAGGTGCCGCGGCGTGTGGTCGACGTGGGCCTGGCCGAGCGCGGTCGGATTGCCGGTTACGACGTGAAAAGCGTCTCGCCGGCACCAGTCGATAACGCGCCCTCCGTTATAAATCTCGTGTCTGTGACCGACACCCGACGGCAGTCCCGTGCGGTCGTCACGCTCGGAGGGATCGAGTCCGCCCCCGCGGTCACTCGTCGGTCGGCTCGTCCTTCGAGGCGCCGTCGTCGGTCTCCGAGGCTCCGGCCGATCCGCCGGAACCGCTCCCCGAGTCAGGACCGTCCCCGGAGTCGCCCCCGAATCCGGTCAGCCCCTCACCCGCGTCGCCGTTGTCGCCGAACGGATCCCCCGAACGCGATCGGGTCCCGACGAACGGCACCCACGAGGGGACACCGATTCGTCGACCCGCGCCGACGACGAGGAGGGCGGGCACGCCGAGGCCGACGACCCACGGGACCGCGGCGACGCCGGCGACGAAGACGGTGCGAGCGAACGTCACGAATCCCTGGACCGACGACGTGAACACCGCGACGGCCGACTGCTCGTGGAACGGCGTCGGCTCCGCGGGCGCGACCGGGTCGGGTTCGGGCTCGCGGAGTTCGACGCGCACCGTCGAGAACGCGACCCTGTCGCGCAGCGACCGCTCCTGGGCTTCGAGGCGCTCGATCTCCCCCTGGACCTCGGAGAGCTGTTCGCCGACTTCGAGCAGGTCCTCGGTCGTGTTGGCCGAGTCGTACAGCGAGCGCAACCGATCCCGCTGTGCCCGGAGGTTCTCCAGCCGAGCCGTCAGGTCGACCAGCTGGTCGGTCACGTCCTTCGTGTTCGAGTCGGCCGACAGCACGGTCCCCTGGCCCTGGGTGGCCTCGTACAGCGCCGTGAAGTTCCCCGAGGGGACCCGCACCTCGACGTAGCCGGTCCGCCAGGTCTCGTTCGCCCGGTGGTGGAGTTCCACGTTCGACCCGGAGACGTAGCCGTCGAGTTCCGCCGCACGCGACCGCACCGCGCGTTCGGCGACCGAGTAGTTCTCCACTTCGAGGGTCACCTCGCCGGTCTTGATCAGCGCCCGATCCACCCGGGCCGCGCTCGCCTGTCCGTCGCCGCCCCCGTCGCTCGCGCTGAACTCGGCGTCCGCCGCGTCGCCGCCACTCCCTCCGTCACCGCCATCACCGCCGGCGGCGCCACCGCTTCCGTCGCCGCCGTCTCCCCCGTCGCCGCCAGCTGCCTGCCGTTCCGGCGCGGCACCGTCCGCCGAGTCGCCCCCCATGCCCGCACAGCCCGCGAGGACCACCAGGACCGCCACCAGCAGCGTCGCTTTGCGAACCATACCCAGGGGATCCGTCCGCGTCACAAAAGGGGTACCGTGGCATCAAACGGGCGCTTGAGCTATCGACGGCGGTCTTCGAGCGCGGGGAACTCCGAGCGGACCGCGGCGACGCGGTCGGCGTCCACCTCGGCGGTCACGAGGGCGGCCTCGTCGCCGGCGCTCGCCAGGGTCGTTCCCCAGGGGTCGTATATCGCGGAGCGGCCCAGCAACTCGGCGTCCTCGAAGGTCCCGACGCCGTTGACCGCGCCGACGTACAGCAGGTTCTCGACGGCGCGCGTCCGCGGGAACAGCCGCCAGTGCTCGACGCGCGGGTACGGCCAGGCGCTCGGGACCAGTACCATCGTCGCCCCGGCGTCGACCAGCTCGCGGTACAGCGACGGGAACCGCAGGTCGTAGCAGGTCGTCACGCCGACGGTGTGGTCCCCGAACTCGACGGTCGGCACGGCCTCCCCGGGCGTCAGTAGCTCCTGCTCGGCGGAGCCGTAGCCGAACAGGTGGTGTTTGCGGTACACCGCCCGCCGCTCGCCCGCCCGGTCGAGGAACACCGCGGCGTTGGCCAGCCCCTCCGCGGCGGGGGTGTCGATCCCGTCGGATCGCGATTCCGCCAGGTCCTCGACGATGCTGCCGGCGAGGACCCCTACGTCGTGTTCGCGCGCGCTCTCGGCGAGCGCCGAGACGGTCGGGCCGGCGACGCTCTCGGCCGCCCGCCCGTAGCTCTCGAACGCGAAGTAGCCGACGTTGAAGATCTCCGGCAGCGCGACGAGGTCGGCGCCGTCGGCGGCGGCCTCGGCGACGGCCGTCCGTGCGCGATCGACGTTGCCGTCCACGTCCCCGCTCTCGATCCGGGTCTGGGCGAGCGCGAGCTTCACACCTCGACCCCGAAGTCCTCGGCGAGGGTCTCCTCCAGATTTTTCAGCTCCTCGTCGAGGTTGCGCTTGAAGAACCGCTCGACGCCGGGCAGCGAGCCGTCGACGACGAACCGGTTGGTGACGCGCGTGCCCTCGTCGGTCTCGGCGAGCTCGTGCTCGCCGACGACCTTCATCACCTTCGAGCGGCCGACGAACCGGACGTACTCCGGTTCTCTGCGTTCCTCGTCCTCGGTCTCGACGGCGACGGTCCGGTCGACGACGGGGATCGGGAGCGCGATGTGCCACGTGGCGCTCCCGTCGTCGTGGACCTCGTAGTCTTTGACGACGCTGATCGCACCCGCACGTCGGCCCGGGTCGGCGATGAACTCCCAGACGCGCTCGCGGTCGACCGGCAGTTCGAACGACCGCTCCACCCGAACAGTCATGGCGGTGCTTCGAACCGCGTCCCCTAAAAGAGCCCGTTAACTGAGCGTGACGCGCCAGGTCGTCGAGCGGGCGCGGCCCCACTTCTCGATGTCCACGTCCTCTGACTCCTCGTCGAGTTTCGGCAGGCGCGCGCCGACCTGCTTCGAGGAGAGGCCGATCTGCTCCGCGATGTTCTTCGCTCTGAAGTAGCTCTGCCCGCGCGAGACGCTGTCGCGCAGGTACTCCAGGATCTCCCTGTCCTCCTCGCCGAGTTCGCTCATACCCGCGATTGGTCGCGAATACCCTTAAGAATTCCTTACGCGTCTCGGGCGCCGTAGAGGTGGATGCCGGCGATCGAGCAGATCCCCGCGACCACCGCCAGCGCGAAGCTCCAGCCCGCGACGACCTGGTTGTCGTACGCGACGAGCATTCCGACGGCGCCCGCGACCGCGAGCACGCCGAACGCCAGTCCCAGTCCGATGCTCATGTCCGAGCCCGCGGTGACCTCGCTCATACCCTCCGGTTCCGTCACTCCGCACTTAATTCATTCGGGGTCGGCGCGGCGAAACGGCCGCGCTCGCCCCCGAAGGGCGCGCTCACTCCTCGGAGGTCGACTGGATGGTCGTGTGTTCCGACTCCTCGTTGAGCGCGAGGTTCGTCGCGATCTCCGCGTTTCGGACCGCGTACTGGGCGGTCTGCTGAAGGCTCACGAGCACCTCGCGCACGCGGAGCACGTCGTCGTTGGACATCTCGTCGAGGTCGTCCAGGATCTCCGCCTCGCGGTCGCCGATCTCGGCGAACAGCTCGCGGACCTCGATGGCGATGTCGTAGTCCCGTTCGACCGCCGCCTCGACGGCGAGTTCGGTGATCTCGTTGACCTGGTCGGTGAACTCCCGGATGCGGCGCATCGTCGAGGAGTCGACGTTCAGCGAGTGGCCCTCCGTCTCCAGGGCGATCTCCGCGATGTCCTCGGCGTTGTCCGCGGTCAGTTCGAGGTTCTTGGCGATCGAGCGGTAGCCGATCAGCGGGAAGCCGTCGTTCAGTCCCACCGCCCGCGCGAGGTTGGGGTTCTGGTAGGAGGTGAAGATCAGTCGCAGTAGCAGGACGAAGATCTTGTTGGCCTGCCGCTCCCGGTTGAGGGCGCGCTGGGCGAGGTCGGGGTTGCCGTGGGCCAGCGCCTTGACCGCCTCGTTTCGCATCGTCGAGCCGGTACTTTCGAGGCGTTCGAGGAGGTTGTCGAGGGTGAAGTCCTCCGGGTCGACCGAACAGCGGATGGCGATCCGCTCGGGGGTCTCCTCGACGACGCCGAGGCCCATCAGCTGGGTCTCGGCGTTGTAGACGGCGTTGATGTGGGCGCTCTCGAGGGTCCCGCTCTCGCCGGCGTCGACGTGGATGATGCGCCGGCCGAGGACGTACTGCGAGAGGATCGCCCGCTCCAGGGCGTCGGCGTCGAGGTCCTCCGTGTGGATGATCGCCTCGGACTCCTCGCCCTGGACGGACTCGGGCATCACCGTCAGCGTCCCCTTGCCGCCCATCCGCAGCGACACCTCGTCGCCCTTCTCGACGTTGTGCTCCTTTGCCCACTTCGCAGGCAGGGTCATCGCCAGCGTCGACGGACCCAACCGCTGGACTTTCCGCGTTTCCATACCCTTGCTTATCCGCTGTTGACCTTAAACGTATTCATACACGGTATAATATGCCGTCGAATACTATTACATAATGTGGACGCGCGTCCAAAATTCGACCCGGATGTTCTGAACGGTTCACATACTAGGGCAGAGAGGACGAGGGGAACGCCGCCGGACGGGCGGCCGCAGTCACTCGATTCTGACGAGACGGCGCTCGTAGCGGCCGACCCTGACACGGTGCCAGCCGCGCAGCGACTCGTCGAGTTCGGGGTCACCCGTATCGACCCGGAGCGCGTCCAGCCCGTCGAGTTTCGCGCGGGTCGCGACGATCTCGACCGTCGAGCGGCGGATCACTTGGGGGGATATCTGCTGGTTGCCGCGGCCGAAGACGAACCCCTGGCCGCCGATCGGCGAGACGACGACGACGTTGCGCTCGCCCAGCGCCGCCTCGATCTCGGCGGCGCCGCCGTCGCGGACGACGACCTCGCCCCTTGAAGTTGTGTCATCACCGCCCTCGCCGTCAGCGCTCGCCCGCCACACGTCGACGCCGAGCGGCGTCCCCTCGAAGCCGAGTTCCGCCTTGATCGCGCCGACGGTTCCGCCGGGGCCGAGGACGTAGGTCACGCCGGGCTCGACCTCCTCGGCGACCCCCTCGGCCAGCGTCGCGACGGAGCCGCCCCCGGTCTGCTTGCTCGCCTGCCGCTGTTCGGCGACCGGCGTCTTCGCGATGGCCCGCAACTCCGTCGACACCTCCTGAGCGCGGTACTCGTCCTCGTCCACGTCGTTGACTTCGCCCGTCTCCACCTCGTCGAACGACGCGGCGACGATCCCGGCCTCGCGGGGTCGCACCGCGAACACGGACGAGTAAATCTTCACGCCCGCCGGCACCCCGAGGATCGGCGTCTCGCTGTCGAGGTCGTCGAGCGTCTCGGCCACGTCCACGGCTGTCCCGTCGCCGCCGACGAAGAGGATCAGGTCGACGCCGCGCTCGACGAACGCCCGGACCGCCTCGCGGGTGTCGGCCGCCGTCGTCTCGATCTCCCCGTTCGCGTCGGCATCCGAGTCGGGCTCCCCGACGACCGCGGGGTCGAAGCCCGCCGCCCGCGCGGCGTCCTCGCCCATCGGCCCGCCGAAGGCGTAGATTTCGACGCTCGCGTCCGTCTCCGCCAGCGCGTCCAGCGCCGCCCGCGCCCGCTCGGGCGCCCGCTGTTCGGCGCCCCGTTCGCGCGCCTCCTCGACCTTCCCGTCGGTCCCCTTCAGGCCGACCCGCCCGCCCATGCCGGCGATCGGGTTGACGACCACGCCGATCCGTCGCATCGGAGACCGTAGGAGAGGACCCGACAAAAGCGACTGGGTACCGGACCCGCCGCGATGCCGCGGTCCCCGACGACTCGACCCGTCGTTCATCCGCGAGCGCGGCGGGGATCGGGCGGTTTTACATCGGACGACGCGGAAGAACCGGGTATGTTCATACCGCTGCAAGAGAGCGCCGAGGCCGTGCAGGGCGGGCTCATCAACGTCGCGGGGTTCGTGTTGCTGCTGGGCGGGTTGGTGTTGACCGCGCTGTGGTGGAAGGTCCTCTACCGATAGTCACTCGCCGGTCTCCTTCAGGTCGACCCGCTCGCGTAGCCACTCGGCCGCCGCCTCGACCTCCGCCTCGCTCCCCTGGATCTTCACCCGCACCGAGTCGCCCGGGTAGCTCCCGACCGTCACGTCGAAGCGGTCGCGTAGCCCGTCGATCCGGTCCAGCAGCGCGCTCTCCGGTTCGTCCGCGACCACCGACGCGACGTGTTCGACCTCGCCGGAGAACTCGTCGGCGACCGTCTCGAACATCGCCTTCATCTCCGCCGGGACGCCCGGCAGGACGTAGACGCTCCCGATGACACAGCCCGGGGCGACGCCCTCGGGATTTTTCAGCATCCGGGCACCCCGCGGGATGTCCGCGGTGCCCTCGGCGAGGTCGTCCGCGGTGTAGCCGCCCTCCTCGGCGAGCCAGTCGAGCGCTTCCCGGCTCTCGACCACCTCGCGGCCGAACGCGGCGGCGACGCCGTCCATCGTCAGGTCGTCGTGCGTGGGGCCGAGCCCCCCGGTGACGAGCACGGCGTCGTACTCGGCGCGGTACTCGTTGACCACGCGGGCGATGTCGGCGACCCGGTCCGGGAGCGTGACCACGCGCTCCACGTCGACGCCCCGCTCGGTCAGTCGCTCCCCCAGCCAGGCGGCGTTCGTGTTCACGGTGTCCCCGGCGAGCAGTTCGTCGCCCACCGTGACGATAGCCACGCGCATACCCGCCGTAGGGACCCGACCCGTAAAAGGTCGCCTGCTTCCGGTCAGATTCGGGCCGTCCCGTCACGGCGACCGAACGCCGGAGCCGGCGTCGGGGGGACCGTCCCGCCGCGACGCCCGGAGGCGCGACGCTCCGGAGTTCGGGCCTACCGCATTCCCGGCGGCGGGTCGTCGTCGTCGAACTCGTCGGTTTCGGTCTCCACGTCCAGACCGATCTCCTCGCGCCTGCGTTCGAGCACCCGGATCTGCCGCAGGTAGTACAGCGCGCCGCCGATACCGACCAGCGTCAGGACCCCGCCGATGCCGCCGAACAGGAGCAGGTCCCGCGCGAGGTAGTACCGGACGAGGATCGGACCGCGCTCGGCCGACTCCCAGCGGACGATCATCCGGTCTGAGCCCTCGAGGACCTTCGTCGTCGACTCGCCCGGCGACACCTTCGAGAGCAGCGGCACGCCGACGCGGGCCCGCGGCGGGAGGACGACCTCGACCGAGTGAGCGGACTCGACGAACATCGGGACCGCGAACCGCTTGGCGTTCGGGCGGTTCGCCGTGAACGCCACCTGGCCGCCCGCCTGCGGGAGCGTCACGTTCAGCCGGGAGTTCGTCGAGTTGACGTAGAAGTTCGACCGGTCGGCCGGCGAGACGACCGTCCCGTTGTCGGGGTAACGGAACCGCAACGAGGCGATGTCCAGCGGCTGGTCCGTGCCGAGTTCGCTCCGCTGGTAGAGCTGGACGTACGACCGGTTCTCGACGCCGAGTATCCCCGTGAAGTTCCCGCGGGCCACGTCGTAGGTCGTCGTCGCGTTGGTGTCCCAGTCGTAGGTCGCGTTCTGGTTGAGCTGTGTCTCGTCGGGTCCGCCGCCGCCGAACGGCGACGCGCAGCCGGCCAGCGCGACCAGCACCGCGAACAGGCCGAGAGCGAGGACCAGCCGCCGCCTCATGGCACGACGCAGAGCAGCTCCGCCGGCATGTACTGGCCGATGCTCGCCAGCAGCCCCGGCGGGTCGGTGTCCTCCTCGCAGACGATGCTCTGTTCGAGCAGCCCCAGTCGCTCGACGGTCACGATGTCCCGGGCGTGGCCCGCGCGGTTGACCGTCGCCCGCGCCTCCGCCCGCGTCGCCGAGTTGACGTTGACCCGGCCGGCGCCGCGCGTCCAGTCGTACAGCCGGTCGCGCTCCGCGTCGGCCAGCCGCGCGGGCTCGTCCTCGTCGGGGTCACCCGCCACGAACCGCATCGGCAGGTGCTGGACGAGCCCGAACCGCGTCCGGATCTGCTCGGGCGTCCCCTGGCCGAGCCCGATCTCGCCGGCCGGGATCCGTACGTCTCGTCCGAAGCCGGCGTCGAGGACGAACCCCTCGTCGTCCCACGACTCCAGCGTGCCGACGTACTCCTCGCCGGGTTCGAACTCCGGCGTGACCTCGCCCCACTCCTCGGTGAGGGCGTTGGCCGCGACCGTCGCGTCCGCGCCCTCGACGAGAACCTCGGGGAACTCGTCGTCGCGGATCTCGACGTCGACCGACACGTCCAGGTCGCCGACGACGTTGTCGACCTGCGAGCGAAGCGAGTCCGTCGCCCGCCGCCGGGCCTCGCCCTCCACGTAGACCTTGGTTGCGAGTACGACCATCAGGCCTCGCTGTGCTCGACGTTGAGTTCGTCGCGCAGTGCCTCGATCCGGTCCTCCATGGCGTCGATCAGGCGGGTGTTCTCCATCGCCTCGACGTGGTTACCGCAGTCGGGGCACTCGAAGCCGAACTCCATCGCCTCGCCGAACTCGAAGCGGATCCCGCAGTTCTCGCAGAGGTAGAACTCGTTGTCCTTCTCGTACTCCTCGCGCTCCTCCAGGGCCTCGAGCAGGCGGTACATCTCCGACTCCAGCTGTTCGGGAATCTTCTCGTACTCGAAGGTCCAGAGGTAGGTGAGCCACCCCGAGTCCTCGTCGCGCAGCCGGCGGTAGCTCGCCAGGTCGTTCTCGTAGAGGATGAACAGCGCCCGGCGCACGTCGTTGAGCTCCAGGCCGAGCTCCTCGGCGAGCTCCTCGTCGGTCACCTCGCCGTCCGGCGGCGCCGCCGCCACCGGCATCCCTTTCGGGCCGACCAGCTCGTGTAAGTACTTCTGTATAACGGGGTCCTCCAGAAGTTCGTCAAAAGCCATTACGGCAATCTCAGAGCGTGAGGCGTTTAAAAGCACCGGACCGCCGGAATCGCCGCGTCGGGCCGTTCGCCCCCGAATCTGCCGCTCGCGGCGCTCACTCCGGCCGGTCGGCCACTTCGGCGTCGGACGGTCGGTCGGCCGCTTCGGCGTCGGACGGCCGGCCGGCGTCGTCGGGTTCGACGACGCGCTTGCCGGTCTCCATCGGGACCACCTCGCGGTCGGCGTCGGTCCACTCGCGGTCGAGTTCCCGCCCGTCGAACAGCCGGTCGAGCGCCACGGCGAGCGACGCCACCTCCGAGTGGGGCTGGTTCGTCACGGCGACGTTGTAGTCGGCCCGCTCGTACACGTCGAAGTCGACCTTCTCGGCGCCGACGACGAACAGGACCGGGTCGCCGCCCGCCAGCGACCCGCGCAGGTCGTCCTGCACGTCCTGGACCGGCAGGCCGTACATCGTGAGGTGGACGACCGGGCCGGTCCAGTCGGAGATGGTGGCCTTGGGCGCGTCGGTGACCTCCACGTCGAAGGGGCCGCCGAAGCGGTCGGTGATGTCGCGGACCGTGTCTGCCGAGCCGGACGCCTCCGGGCCGAAGACGACGCGGTCGGCGCCCAGCGCCCGCGCCGTCAGTCCCACGTGGGTGGTCATCCGGTCGTCGCGACCCGGCCGGTGGCCCAGCCGCAGGACGGCGACCTCGGGTTCGTCGTGCATGCGCGACAGCTACGCGAGCCCCGTTTAGGAGGCTTCCGAACCCGTCCGTTCGGCCGCCCCCTCGCCCGTGGCCCCGTCCGCACGCCTCAGCCGCTGTCGTCGGGGCGCGCGTTCTCTATCGCGGCACGGACCCGCTCCCAGCCGAACCCGTCGACGACCGAGCCGTCCACGAACACCCACGGCGTGCCGCGAACGCCCGCGTCGATCCCCTGCTGTTTGTCCGCCCGCACGACCTCGCGGTAGGTCCGGCCCTCCGCGGCCGAGCGCACGCGCTCGCCGTCGACATCCGCCTCCAGGTCGGTCGCCAGCGTCTCGTAGGTCCCGGGACTAAGGTCGCCCTGGTTCGCGAACAGCGCGTCGGCGAACGCGAAGAAGGCCGCGTCGTCGGCCGCGTGCTGGACGGCCCGCGCGGCGTTGGCCGCCGTGTACGAGTCGGGTTCGTGCATATCCAGCGGGAAATCGTAGTGTTCGAACCGGACGACGCCCGGGTCGACGTACTCGCGCACGACGTTCGGCTTGACCTGCTCGTTGAACTGCCGGCACGCCGGACAGGCGAAGTCCTTGTAGACGGCGACCGTCACCGGCGCGTCCTCGGGTCCCCTGTACGGCGTCGGCAGCGACACGTCCCGCGGCGTCGCCGTGCCACCGCTCCCCGGCCTGGAGACGAGTCCGCCACAGCCCGCGAGCGCGGTCCCGGCCACCGCACCCGCCGCCGCGAGAAACGCTCGTCGGCTCGACCTCCGCGCCCCGTCGTTCATACGTCGACTGTGGCACCTGGCCGGTTTACCGTTGTCGGTGACACGTTCGGCCCCGACCGCGAACGAGACCCCCGCCGTCGACCGCAACACACACGTCGCCCCCCGGCGAAGCGCGCCCATGGAACTCTCCGGGAAGCGACTGGTCGTGACGGGCGGGGCGGGCTTCGTCGGCTCGCACCTCTGTGCGCGGCTGGTCGACGACAACGAGGTGGTCGCCGTCGACGACTTCTCGAACGGCGAGCGCGACTGGCTCCCCGACGGCGTCGAGGTGGTCGAGGGCGACCTGACCGACCCCGAGGTGGCCGCCGCGGCCATCACCGAGGACGCCGACGGCGTCTTCCACTTCGCCGCGAACAAGAACGCCGCCGCCGACGACATCGAGCAGTACCGCTTCAACAACGAACTCACCGAGACGGTCCTCGACCGGATGGACGAGGTCGGCGTCGACAAGATCGCCTTCACCTCCTCCTCGACGGTGTACGGCGAGGCCCCGCGGCCCACCCCCGAGGACTACGCGCCGCTGGAGCCGATCAGCATCTACGGCGCCTCGAAACTCGGCGAGGAGAGCCTCCTCTCCGTCTACGCCAACAGCCACGACTTCACGGCGTGGGTCTACCGCTTCGCCAACATCGTCGGCCCGCGCCTGCAACTCGGCGCCGTCATCCCCGACTTCATCGACAAGCTGGACGAGGATCCCGACTCGCTCACTATCCTCGGGGACGGCCGCCAGGAGAAGTCCTACATGCACGTCGACGAGTGCGTCGACGCGATGTGCCACGTCGTCGAACACGCCGGCGACGTCTCCGAGGGCACCTCGGAGGCTCGTCAGACCTCGTCTGACGGTGACTTCAACGTCTACAACCTCGGGACCCGGACGACCACCTCCGTCACGACCATCGCCGACATCGTCAGCGACGAGATGGGCCTCGACCCCGACTACGAGTACACCGGCGGCGACCGCGGGTGGGTGGGCGACGTGCCGCGGATGCGCCTCTCCATCGAGAAGCTCTCGGCGCTGGGCTGGGAGCCCGACGACTCCAGCGACGACGCCGTCCGACGCGCCACGCGGGAACTGCTCGCCGACTGAGCCCGCCCCGTCGCCCACCCCCGTCGTGCGGTCTGTCTGTCGTCAGGGCGCATAGGTGCCTTCGAGCTGCGCCTTGCCGACGACGCACCCCTCGGCGGCGTCGTAGACGTCGTCTTTCGTGGCGGCGGCCGACAGGTCGAGGCGGTCGTCGAGCGCGTAGAGGAGGAACCGGTAGGTGTGCTCGCGGTCCGGCGGGTTCGGGCCGCCCCAGCCCGTCTCGCCGTAATCGTTCTCGCCGGCGACGGCGCCCGCGTCCTCGGGGTCCCAGCCCTCGGGGACGGACTCGGTGTCCCCGTCGATGTTCCAGACGACCCAGTGGTCCCAGATCTTCCCCGCCGGTTCGCGCGCGTCGGGGTCGTCGACGACGATCAGGAACGTCTCCGTGCTGGAAGGGGCGCCGGAGATCTCCAGGGGCGGGTTGACGTTGTCCTCGGTGTAGCCGTACCGTTCGGGGATCGCCGCGCCGTCCGCGAACGCCGGGCTGGTGAGTTGCAGGTCGGCCATGGTCTCGGCGAACCGACGGCGGCCCGACAGTTAAACCCGGCCCACCGTTCGCTCGCTCCACAGGTCCCCGACCGCGGCGGGGAGCGCGTTAGGGACCGTCGCGGACCGGACGGACCCCCGGGACTACCGCGGACCGCCCGGCCGCTCCGCCGGAGCGCCACGACTATATCCGGGGGTCGCCAACCCGCGGGCGTGCAGATCGTGGGGTACGAGACGGGGACCGACGGACCGCCAGCTCTGCTGGTCGCCGACGACGGGACCGTCTCGACTGTGGCGCTCGACCCCGGCACCGGACTGTCCTACGCGCTCGGCGACCGACACTGCGCCGGCGTCCTCGACGACGGCGCGCACACGCCCTGTCCCCGCGAGGGCGCGCCCTACTGCGACGAACACACCTATCGGTGGCCCTGCGCGCGCTGTACCGGCGAGTGCTCGCTCCCGCTGGAGTCCTGCCGCGAGGAGCACGCCGTCTACCTCGCCGCGTTCGCGCCCGAGACGTTCAAGGTCGGCGTCACGCGCTCCTGGCGGCTGGACACCCGCCTCCGTGAGCAGGGCGCCGACCGCGCCGCCCACCTCCGGACCGTCGCAGACGGCCGCGTCGCCCGGCAGATCGAGGCCGAGATCGCGACCGAAGTGGGCGACCGCGTGCGCGTCCCGACGAAGGTCCGGGGGCTCCACGAGTCGGTCGACGACGCCGCCTGGCGGGACCTGCTGGCCGAGTTCGACCCGGTCGAGACCTACGAGTTCGACTACGGGTTCGACCTGCCCGACCGGCCGGTCGCGGAGACGCTCGCCTCTGGGACGGTCAAGGGCGTCCAGGGTAGGGTGCTCGTACTCGACAACGGCGGGAGCACCTACGCCGTCGATATGCGCGACCTCGTCGGATACGACGTGCGCGACGGCGAGACCGACAGGAACCTCCAGTCCAGCCTCGGCGCGTTCGGGTAAGGGCGGCCAGTCGGTCCCGTGGGCGGGGCCTACCGTCACCGCCGGGCGCTGGTGTTGGACACAAGACATTTACCGAGCGGCCGTGGCGGTGGGGAACGTGAACCGAGAAGCGTGGCTCGCCGCCCTCGCGCTCGCGCTCGTGGTCGGCGCGGCGGGACTGGCGCTCGCGGCCCCGAACGCCCTCGCCGAGCGGACCGACGAGACCGTCCGGCCGAGCGTCCTCTCCCTGCAGGACCCCCGCGTCGCGGCCGGCGAGGTCGGCGGCGAGCGCGCGGAGCTCTCGCTCGACGTGCGGATGGAACACCGCGGCGGCCCCGCCGACAACGTCACCGTCGAACTCCAGGCCGTCGACACCGACACCGGCCTCGTGGCCGCCACGGTCAGGAAGGAGCTCGGCCGGATCGAGGGGAACCGCGAGGTCCGGTCGCGCGTCAACGTCACGGTCGACCGCCAGGGCGGCTACCGCCTGTACGTCCGCGTCTACGAGGACGGCCGCCGCGTCGAGACCGGGTCCACGACGGTCAGCGGCGTCGACTCGCTGACCCCCGACTACGCTGAGACTACCGTCGGCTTCCACCGCTTCGGCGACGGCCCGGCCTCGATCCCGGTGATCTCCTACGAGGTCGCCGAGGCGGCGGACAACCGGACGACGCTACGGACCGGCACCTACCTCACGAACCGCGGCGACGAGCCCGCGGGCGGCCTGCGGCTGGTCGTCACGGCGCGGCAGGTCGAGTCGAACGTCGTCGCCGACCGGGCGACCGTCGAGATCGACGAGATCGGTCCCGGGCAGACGGTGACGGAGGCGGCCGAGTTGACCGTCCCGTCGAACTACAACTACTACCTCGACGGGATCCTGTTCAGGGACGGCGTCGTCGTCGAGTCGGCGACCGCGCCGGCGAAGCTCGACCCCACCCGGCCCGTCCCGGAGAACACGACCCGCGAGGAGGTCGACTTCCAGGCGGGCGACTTCGAGCGGGACGCAGGGGACGGCGGCGACGCCGGCGCGACGCCGATGCCGACCGACGCCGGAGGCGCGTCCGGTCCCGGCTTCGGCATGGTCGGCGCGCTCGCCGCACTGCTCGCGCTCGCCGCGCTCGCGGCACGGAGGCACCAATGAAAGACAGCGACAGCGATGACGTGACCGCACAGGGGGACGACCAGCTGACCGACGACGCCGGCCGGGAGGCCGGCGGGGACGATACGGACGGTGCGGACGGGACCCAGGGCGACGGCCAGGCGGGGCTCTCGCGAGCGAGCGACGCCCGGAGCGCCGACGGGGGCGCCGCCGTCGGGCAGGAGTCGAACCGCGACGCCGGCGCCGGCGGTCCCGGCGGTTCCGCCGACGGACGGGACATCGTCGGCTACGTCCAGTGGACGGCGTTCGCGATCCTCTGTCTGCTCGCGCTCGTGGCGACGTTCCGGTTCTACTTCGCGGCGAGCGAGGCGATCCGGGTGTGGTTCAGCCCCGACTTCGTGCCGGTGTTCCAGGCCGTGTTCAACCTGGTCGTCCTCGCGGCGTCGGCGATCGGTATCTCGGTGCTCGTGCGCCGGATCGCCTGACCGTTTCCGGTCCGGAGAGAGCCCGGTACGACAACCCTTTTGGGACGCCGCGGCCAAGCGCGACCATGGCAGACGATCCTTCCGAAGAGAACGATACAGCCCCCGAAGAAGCCGCCGAGGAGTCAGCCGACGGAGCCGAGGGCGGCGACGCCGACGGCGAGAGCGACGGGGAGTCCAAGTCCTTCCGCGAGCGGGTCGAGGAGATCCGCCAGCAGCGCGCCGAGGAAGGCGAGGGCGACGGCGAGGGCATGAGCCGCGAGGAGCGCATGGAAGAGATGATGGGCGGCGGCGGTGGCCCGCCCGGCATGGGCGGCGGCGGTGGCGGCGGCAACCCCTTCGCGCAGATGATGGGCGGCATGATGGGCGGCGGCGGTGGCGGCCCGCCCGGCATGGGCGGCGGTCCGGGCGGTCCCGGCGGCCGCGGCGAGGAGGAGTCGTCCTCGAAGGCCGACGAGGAACTCGTCCGCGAGGTCCGCAAGCTCCGCGACGAGGTCCACGACGCCCGCCGCGAACTCGGCCGCATCGCCGACGCGCTCGAAGACTGACGGTCGAGGACTGACCGGCCCGTCCCGCGCCGACGGACCGGCGCCGTCACTTTTCCGCCAGGTACCAGACGGCCTGTTCGCGTAGCGACGGGTGAACCGTCGCGGGCGGTCGCGCCGACCGCACGAGCGCGAGCGCGTCCCGCAGCGCCCGCTCCTCCGAGGCGGCCAGCGCGACCGCGGCGACGACGGCGCTCCGGGAGACGCCGTGCGAACAGTGGACCAGCAGCGACCGCTCCCCGACGAGTCGACACGCCGTGTCCGCGGCGGCCTCGAACGCGGCCCAGTCGTTGTCGGGACCGTCGACCAGCGGCCGGTGGTGGGTCGTCGCGGGCCGGCCCTCGGCGGTCAGCGAGAGGACGCGATCGAACGAGCGGTCGCACCGCTCGGGGTCGGCCGCGTGGACGTTGCCGACGGACAGTTCGGTCCCCGCGATCCGACGGGCAATCGGCGCGTCGTGGCGGTGGCCGAACGGGCGGACGACGGCGTCCCCGTGTCGCCACCAGTCCGGTCCGCCGGGCCGCGAGTCGGTGCCAGGCATGGCTATCACGGCCCGAGAGCACCGAGAACGGACGGGGACTCGCTTACTCCTCGTAGGCGAGGTTCATCACGAACTGCGAGAAGGTGTCGCTGTGGGCGTTGACCTCGTCGTCGCCGACGAACGGGGAGAGCTGGTCGCCGGCCATCAGCAGCGAGAAGTCCAGGTCGCGGGCGGCGGGGGTCAGATAGTAGGTGTTGTGGCCATTGTAAACGGTCTCCTCGCGCTGGATGAGGTCCTGGTCGGCCAGCGCGTCGGCGATGCGGCTCCCCTTGCGGGAGCTCACGTCCAGTTCCTTCCAGAAGTCGCTCTGGTGGATGCCCCCCGTCTCCCGGATGAGTTCCAGTCCCGCGCGCTCGTCCTCGTTGAGGTCTTCCTCGGCAGCGGCCATATCAGTACGGTCCGTGTCTCCGCCGTTTAAATTTGGCTCTCCACGTCCCGGTAGTCCGTCTCGCAGGGCGGCCCGTCGGCATAGCGATAGCGCGACCCCTCCCGGCCGATCTCGACCAGCGACGACGAGCGCGTCCCGAAGCGGTCGCGGTGGACACAGACGCCGTACTCGTGGTCGCTGATCACGTCCGCCGCGCGGTCGAGCCACGCGGTACTGGTCTCGCCGGGCTCGACCTGCAGCGCGGTGGCGACCTTCCCGGCGTTGTCGGCCTGGGCCGTCCCGGCCTCGGCGCGGGACTCGGGGATCGCGTAGTCGCCGTCGGCGCCGACGTTGACGACGACGTGGACGCCGGGATCGAAGTTGCGCACGCGGCGGGTCTCGCCGTCCCACTCGACGAGCAGGGCGGCACCGGCATCCGCGAGGACGAGGTTGAACCCGTCGTAGGCGCGGTCGTCGAGTTCCCGCTCGACGAGGCGGGCGGCCTCCTCAGCCGAGGACTGCTGGAGCGCGTCGCGGACGAGCAGGCCGCGCGAGCGCTCGCCGGCGGGCTCCCGGCCGTCCCAGCGGTTGGTGATCGCGACGAACAGACCGTGTTCGTTGTAGCCGATCCAGGTGCCGCCGGCCCCCTCGTCGCGGGGCGCGACGACGCGGGGCGACTCCTCGATCAGTTCGGGCGGCGTCGATGGCCTGTCGAGCGCCTCGTCGCGGTTGGCTGCGGCGACGACGGGCGCGTCCGGGAACACCTGCCAGGCGAAGACGAGCGTACACACGACCCCCGGTAGGCGGCGGACGGGATTAAACCCGGTGGCGGGCGCGGGTCGGGCCGGTTACGTCCCGTCGCGGACCGATTCGAGTCGCTCCTGGACGGCCTCGCGGTCGACCGTCCCGGAGTGGGTGCGCGGGAGGGAATCGGCGAACCCGACCGTCTTCGGGACGGCGAAGGACGGGAGGCGGTCGCGGACGGCCTCGCGGACGCCGTCGGCGGAGAGGTCCCCGGTCTCACGGCCGCGGCTCTCGTCGGCCGGCGCGACCAGCGCGGCGACGCGCTCGCCCCACTCCTCGTCGGGGAGGCCGACGACGGCGGCGTCGGCCACGCCCTCAACGTCGCGGAGCGCGTCGGCGACTCGCGCGGGGTGGACGTTCTCGCCGCCGGTGACGACGGCGTCGTCGACGCGCCCGACGACCCACAGTCGACCCGCCCCGTCGGCGTACCCCAGGTCGCCCGTGTGGAACCCCAGGTCGTCGAAGGCGGCCGCGGTCTGCTCGTCGTCCAGGTAGCCCGGCGTGACGGTCGGCCCCGAGACGACGAGTTCGCCCGACTCGCCGGCGTCGACGGGAGTCCCGTCGTCGGCGACGACGGCCACGGTCGTCCCGCGGAGCGGCCGTCCGACGGTGTCTGGGTGCTCGCGGGCCTCCGTCGGGGTGGCCGTGGCGACCTGCGAGGCGGTCTCGGTCAGGCCGTAGGTCGGACAGGCGGGGGCGCCGCGGTCCGCGCAGCGCTCGATCAGCTCGCGCGAGGCGGGCGCCCCACCCAGGAGGACGAACCGGAGCGACTCGGCGGGGTCCCACCCGGCGTCGAGCAGGCGGGTCAGCATCGTCGGGACGAGCGAGACCGCGGTCGCGCCGAACTCGTCGAGGACGCGCGCGGTCGCCTCGGCGTCGAACTCCCGCTGGATCACCGTCGTCGTGCCGTACAGCGTCGAGCGGACGAGCGGCGCGAGCCCGCCCATGTGGTAGGTCGGGAGACAGACCAGCCAGCGGTCGCCCGGTTCGACGCCGAGGCGGTGAGCCGAGCCGACCGCGCTCGCGACCAGATTCCGGTGAGTGAGTCGGACGCCCTTGGGTTCCCCCGACGTGCCGGAGGTGAACATGACGACCCGCTCGCTGTCCAGCGGCCGCTCCGACGGATCGACGCGCTCGGCGGACTCGTCCCCGTCGAGCGACAGCGGAGCGACGGCGTCCGACCCGGGGTCGTCGACCGACGCGACCGGCGTCCCCCGGGGTGCGACCGCCGTCGCGAGTTCCTCGGTCGCGCGCTCGCAGACCAGCAGGTCGACCTCGGCACGGGCGGCCTGGGAGCGGAGCCGCTCGGCCGGGAGTTCGACGTTCAGCGCGACGGCGCTCGCTCCGAGTCGGCCGACGGCGAAGTACAGGTCGGCGACGGCCGGCCGGGTTCCGAGCAGGAGCGCGACTCGACCGCCGGCGAGGTCGCTCTGTGCGACCGACTCGCTGGCCGCAGCGCGGGTCGATGCCCGGTCGTCGAGGTCACCGTAGCTCAACGCCGAGCCGTCGCTGGCGTCGACGACGGCAGTCGCGTCGGGCGTCGCGGCCGCCCGCTGTGCGAGGATGTCGACTGACGGGTCCGCGACGGGGTCGTCGACGGGCCACTCGGTCGGCGGTGGAAGCGTCACTGTCGCACCTCGTCGGGGTCGACGCCGATCCCGGCCTCCTGCGGGACCGCAATCGAACCGTCGGACACCGGTGCGGGGTCTGCGGCGAGGTCCTCGGCGAGCATATCGGCGGTCGCGAGGCCGCACGGCGCCACGTCGGGGACGGCGGCGGCGACGTGGACCGCGGCGGTCCGGGCGACGACCGCGTCGACGGTGGTGGTCACCACGGGCTCGATTCCCTGATCCCTGGCGCGCATCGCGAGCGTGTGGGCGTTGCCCGGGCCCCCGAGGACCATCGGCTTGAGGACCACCACGTCCGCGGCGTCGGCGTCGAACACCTCGGCCATCGAGTGTTCGGTCAGCCCCTCGTCGATAGCGATCCCGACGCCCGCTCCGCGGAGGTCCGCGAGCCCGGCGAGGTCGTCGGCCGCGACCGGCTGTTCGACGTAGGCCACGTCGAGCGGTTCGAGCCGTTCGACGGCTCGTTCGGCTTCCTCGCGGGACCAAGCGCCGTTGGCGTCCAGCCGGAGGGTCACGCCGTCGCCGACCGCCTCGCGGACGGCTCGGCCACGCTCGATATCTTCCTCGACCGGGCGGGCGCCGACCTTGAGCTTGAGACAGTCGAACCCGCGGTCGACGGCCGCCTCGGCGCGCCCGACCGTCGTCTCGCGGTCGGCGTCGCCGACGGTGGCGTTGACGGGCACCGACTCGACGGTCCGCGAGTCGTCGAACCACCGGTAGAGCGGGAGGCCGTCGGCCCGGGCGTCGGCGTCGAGGAGGGCCGTGGCGAACCCGTGGCGGGCCGCCGGCGCCTCGTCGGCGTCGAGTTCGAGCAGGCCGGTACTGTGCTCGCCGCCGGCACCCGCCTCGAGAGCCCGCTCCAGCCCGGCCTCGCAGGCGTCGAGCGACTCCGTCCAGCCGGGCAGCGGCGTCGCCTCGCCGATTCCCGTCTCACCGCGATGGCGGTAGCGGACCACGAAGCCGGACCGCTCGCTGATCTCCCCGGCGGCGGTCGCCAGCGGCGACGCCAGCGGGAGCGAGAAGGGAGTGACGCCGTCGGGGGTCGAGCGGTCGCGGCTCATAGCAGTGCGGGCGCGGCGAGGCCGGCGGCGAACAGCAGGGAGTGGACGAACAGCGTCTGTCCGACCCGTTCGAGCGCCGGGTTGAGCGCCTCGCCGTCGGTGCGTTCGAGGACGGTCTTCGTGACGCTCGCCGCGAGCGGGAGCGAGAGCAGCGGCGCGAGCGCCGGGAGGTCGTAGGCGGGGTCGAGCGCGAAGACCACGGGGACGACGTAGGCCATCCCGACCAGCGCGAGGAACTCGACGCGGCTCCAGCGGTAGCCGAGCAACACCGCGAGGGTCCGCTTGCCCGCCTCGGCGTCGGTTTCTCTGTCCCGGATGTTGTTGACGACGAGGATGGCCGTCGAGAGGCCGGCGGCCGGGAGGCTGGCGACGACGGCTGCGAGCGGAAGAGTACCCGTGGGGATCCCCGTCGGGAACAGTCCCACGCCCGCTTCGGTGACCGCCTGGACGTAGTAGGTGCCGGTCACGGCGACGACGCCGAAGTAGACGAACACGAACAGGTCCCCCAGTCCGCGGTAGCCGTAGGGGTAGGGGCCGCCGGTGTAGAGGACGCCGGCGGCGATGGAGGAGAGGCCGACGACGAGGATGGGAACGCCGCCGACGGCGACGAGGTAGGCGCCGACGACGACGGCCAGCGCGTAGGTGGCGATCATCGCCCGCCTGACCTGCGCGGGCGGGATGAGCCCGCCGGCGGTGACGCGGGTGAACCCCTCGCGGTCGTCGGTGTCGGCCCCCTTGACGGCGTCGTAGTAGTCGTTGGCGAAGTTGGTGCCCACCTGGATGAGGAGGGCGCCGACGAGCGCCGCGAGCCAGGGCAGCGGCGCGAAGACCCCGGCGTGGACGGCCAGCCCGGCGCCGACGACGACGGGCGCCGACCCCGCCGGTAGCGTCTGGGGCCGCGCGGCCATCAGCCAGGCCCGGCGCTTCGAGACCTGTGCGTCTGCGGTCGACATACCCGGGAGTCGGAACCCGTCGAGTGTCAAAGTTGGCATCCCGTCGCGGGCGACGCGCGGCCGGTGTGCTCGACACCGGCCGCTCCAGCGCGCTCAGTTCTGGTCCGGGTCGCCGCCGAGGATCCGGTCGATGATGTCCCGCCGGTCGGGGGCCTGTTCCTCGTCGTCCGGCGTGGGGAAGTCGGGTAGGTCGGGCATGGTGGTCGAGCCGTCCGGTCGATCCGTGCGCCTCGACGCGGGTACGTCCGTCCCCGGCTCATCCAAGCGACCGCTCGCCGAGCCAGCGGCGACAGCGGCGGCCGAGGTGCCCCAGCTTCCGCCGGAGGTACGTCTCGTGTGCGTGTTCGAGGTCGAGGCTTTCGAGAATCGACCGCGCCCGCTCGGCGCCGCGCTCGCGGTCGATCCCGGCGTCGCGGACGTGTCTCAGCGGGTGGCGCCGCCAGTTGTACTCCTCGTGGGCGTACACGTCGACCCGCTCCCGTCCCCGCTCGACGAGAACGAGGTGGAGTTGCCGGTCGGCGAGCGGCGACTCGCGGAGGACCCAGCTCCCGTTCGTCCGGTTACCCAGCGGCGTGTAGTGGTACATACTCACCGGGTTCCAGCTGAACCCGGCGTCCGAGAGGGCCGACTCGACGGCCTCGATCCGTCCGTTCACCGTCCCGGCGTAGCCGTCGGGGTACACCCGGACCGTCTCGTCGACGACCGTCCGGACCGCCCGGTCGAGGTGCGGGCCGACCGCCCGTCTGAGCCGGTAGCCCGCCCGTCGCTGGGCGTCGTCGAACATACCCCGGCTTGGGCCGGCGACGGGGTGAACGTTACGCCGGCGAGCGGGAACGGAACGCGGCCCGTCCCGACCGGCCGGCTCGGACGCGCCAGCGTCGGCGGCCGCTCACTCGGGCGTCGTCGCGTCCGTGCGCTCGACGGCCTCCTCGACGACCCAGTGGGACTGGCGCCAGGACTGGCGGAGCTGGCGGATCGCGCTCGCCCGCAGGCGGATTGCGCGCCGGCCCTCGGCCGCCCGGGCGCGCTCCATCGTCCGCTCGGCCCGGGCGTAGGCCCGCTCGGCGTTGTCGAGGTGGGCCTCCATGCTCCGGCGGATACCCCGATTGTCGATGTCCTCGCGCGAGTCGTTCAGGAGCCGCCGAGCGTCGGCGAGTTCGCGGGCGGCGGTCCGGTTGTCGGCGCGCAGGACCAGGTCCGCGGCCGCGGTGGCGTTGGCCTCCGCGTCGGTCCCGGCGAACGCGGTCAGCGCCTGCACGCCGACGGCGTCGTCGGTGAACAGTTTCGCCGACTCCGTCCGGACGGGGCCGCGGTAGTACTGGCGCGAGTCGTCGAACCGCTCGCTCGCGCGGTCGCGGGCCGACTCGTAGCGGCCGGCGTCGGCGTCTATCGCGTCGGTCGCCTCGACGGCGTCGGCTTTCAGCGCCCGCGGGTCCTCGCGGCTCTCGTCACCGTCGTCCGACGAGCCGTTCGCAGCGAGGCTCTCCCAGCCGTCGAGGTGGCCGTTCAGGACCGACCGCTCGAAGTAGCTCCGTCGGCCGTCGTACTCGGCGTCGGTGTAGCGGGCGTACAACTGGAGGTGGTCGCTCGCGGCCGCGAGCGACCCGAACTCGCCGCGGTCGAAGTAGACGAGGAGGTCGTCGCCGGTCAGCCGGACCCGCTCGGCGGACAGGGCCGCGCCGGTGGCGTTCTCGACGCGCACGGAGGAGTTTTCGACCGACAGGACCTCCTGGGGCACCTCGTAGTGGACCGGGACGGTCGACCCGTTGGCGGCGAAGACCCACTCGGTGCCGACCTCGCGGTCGACGCGGCGGATCCGGTTGGTGTCCCGCGGCGAGACGGTCCCCCGGCGCTCGATGTAGTCGGCGACCGCAGTGCCGTACAGCGTGAGGTCGGTGCTGACCGTGGGGTCGTCGGCGAGGTCGTCCCAGCCGGCCATGTAGGAGTTGACCGTCACGTTGTACGTCGCGTTCGGCCGCAGCGGCTCGCCGCCGACGTACACGTCGCGGACGAGCGGCTCGGCCCCCTCGTGGGCCACCATCTCGTAGGTGACGCCGCTGACCTGCAGCTGGGCCTCCTGGCCGTACTGCTGGCCCGTGCCCGACTCGAGCGTGACGACCTGGCTGGCCAGCAGGGCGCGCAGTTCCGCGCCGGAGAGGCGTTTGGTGACCAGCGTGTTGCCGAACGGCAGCGAGGTGTACACGTCGTCGTAGGTGACGTTGCCCGGCTCGATCACGAAGTCGCCGCGGATACCGCCGGCGTTCGTGACCGCGACCTCGGCACCCGTCTCCGCGCGGAACGCGTCGGTGACGAGGTTGCCCCACGCCGTCTCGTCGTGGTAGCTGGCCGAGAACGTCGAGTTCAGCGGGACCGTCGTCCGCCCGATGGCCTCGGAGAGGTACTGCCCGCGAGCGGAGGAGACGATCCCCTCGACCGTCTCGTTGACCGGGACCGCGTCGGTGCCGGCCACCTCGACGAGGCGACCGTCGGCCATCGCGACGCTGCCGTTCGGGCCGACGGTGAGGTTGAGTTCGCCGAGGTAGGCCGCCCGTCCCTGCGCCTCCATGACGACCGTCCCGTCGGTCACCTGCGGTTCGTAGGCCACCTCGTCGTCGCCGGCGACGATCACGTCGATGTTGTCGGTCTCGCGGGCGAGCTCCCGCGAGTCACCGATTCCGATGTGGGCGGCGGCGACGACCACGTCCACGTCCTTCTCGGTCTTGAGTTCCGTCGCGATCTCGGCGCCGACCTCGCTGTAGTCGGCGACCTCGTAACCGGCCTCGTCGAAGTCGACGGCGGTCTTGGGCTCGATCGCGTCGTCGACGAGGCCGACGACGCCGACGCGGACGCCGTCGCGCTCGACGATGGTGTAGTTCTCCGTCCCGGGAACGCCGCCGCCGTCCTCGGCACGGACGTTCGCGAGCAACCACGGGTACCCCGAGGCGGCCGTGTAGTTCGCCACCGCGTCGAACCCGTAGTCGAGGTCGTGGTTGCCGACCACGTCGGCCGCCGGGTCGACGACGTTGGTCGCCGCGACCGGGACCGTCCAGTTGCTGACCGGCGACAGGGAGCTCGGGCTCACCTGGTCGCCCCCGCCGACCACGACGGTCGGGTTCTCGTGGGCCGCCCGCCGCTCCTCGATAGCGCCCGCGAGCCGACCCATCGCCGTCGGGTTCGAGGCCGCCGTCTGCACGTCGTTGTACGAGAGGATCGTCAGCGTCGTCGCGTTCGCCGGCGGATCCGCCGGGGTTCCGTCGCCCGGCGACCCGCCGTCGGTCGGTTCTGCGATCTCGCCGACCGTCTTCGGCTGGATCTTGAACGCGCCGAAGTTGTAGGCGACCGGCCCGGTCAGGTTCGCGACGACCAGCCCGGTCTCGTTGGGCGTCGTCGCGTCCCCGGCGGTCACGTCGTCGACCGCGATCTCCCCGGAGCCGTCGTCGACGGCCCACTCGCCGTACTGGCCGGGCGTCGCCGCGACCGTCGCGTTCGACACGGTGACGAGCACGCCCTCGTAGCGCTCCGCGCCGACCGCGCCGGTGTCGAGTTCGACGGGGTCGGGCGTCGGCGCCGTGCCGGTCACTGTCGTCGACGCGCTCGCCGCGGTGGCGTCGAGTTCCGTCAGGTTGTAGTACTCGGTGACCGGCGCCGTCACCTCGACGGCGTCGCCGGGTGCCACGCTCGGCTGGCCCCCGGTGTAGACGTAGACGCCGCTGTAGGCGCCGGTGCCGTTCTGGATGTAGTACCCTTCCGCCACGACGGCCGTCACTGTCCCCCTGGTGGTGACGTTCTCCCCGACGTACGGCGAGGCGTCCGTCGGACCGTCGGGTCGCTGGATCTCCTCGATCGATACCTCCGCGTTGCCGGCCTGCGCCGTCGCGGCCGGGACCACCGCCGGCACCCCCGACGCGACCAGCATCACCGCCATCGCTACTGCGAGAACTCTGCCACTCCCCTGTGGATGATTCCTGGACACGGTCGTCTTACTATCAGCAGGAATTCCATTTGAAACTTGGTAATGATCGTACGTAGTGCTGGGGAGCGGTCCGTGATGCTCCCGAGCGGATCCGTCCGGTATCGGGACGAGCAAGCGGGCGCAACTACCGGAAGACTGTCACTCGGGGGACGAGAGTCCGTCCGCACCGAGGACGTCCGGGAGGTCGGCGAGCGAGGCGATCCGAACGTCGGGCTCCCGGTACGGCGTCTCGTCGTTCTCGACCCACACCGACCGCATCCCCAGGAACTCGCCCATCATGAGGTCCTCGTTGTACTCGTCGCTGACGAACGCGACCGGTTCGTCGCCCTCGGGGAGACACTCGAAATAGCCCCTCGGGTGGGGTTTCGGCCGTTCGATCGCCGAGGAGACGACGAGGTCGTCGAAACACGCCAGGACGCCGTGTTCGGAGAGGACCGTCTCGATCCAGGGCTGTACCATATTTCCGAAGAGGACGAGCGTGTGGTCGTCCGCGAGGTCGCGGAGAATCTCCGCGTGTTCGTCGGGGAACTCCGGGTCGAGCCACGTCCGTTCGAGGTACTCCTGGCACGCCTCGGGCGACGCCCCCGAGAGCGTCGAGAGGAGGTCCAGGTACTCGGCCGTGCTGTCGAGGAACCCGTCGCGGTACGCGAAGTAGGCGATCCAGCCGGGATACGGGTCGGTATCGGGGTCGACGCCCAGCACGTCCGCGTGCTCGCGTTCGTCGCCGTGTTCGACGATGACGCCGCCGTAGTCGAGGACGAGGTGCATAGCGGATCCCGTTGGACAGCCGACACGGCCTTGAGTCTGTCGGGAAGGCCGAACGAACCGCCGGAAGCGGGCGGCCGCGGCGAGCGGTGTGGCGGTGGGCGGTTGCGGCGAGCAGTTGCGGTGCGCGGTCGCGGAAGCGGTGTAGCGGTGCGGAGCGGGGCGGTGCGGGACGAGGATCGAGTACCGGACGCGAGGGAGCGGAGCGACCGAGTCGTCCGGCCTTTTTCCCCACGTTTTTGCGACGGAGGATTCCCGCAGCGCGCCCCCGGCGCGCGAGGAACTCTCCGTCGCAAAAAGTGGGCTCAGTAAAACCAGTCGTAGTCGTCGAACTCGGGGTCGCGGCCCTCGTTGAAGGCGTCGCGGCCCTCCTCGGCTTCGTCGGTCATGTAGCCCAGGCGGGTCGCCTCGCCGGCGAAGACCTGCTGGCCGACCATGCCGTCGTCGGCCATGTTGAACCCGTACTTGAGCATCCGGATGGCCATGGGAGACTTGCTGGTGATGCGGTCGGCCCACTCTATGGCGGTCTCCTCCAGCTCGTCGTGGGGGACGGCCTCGTTGACCATGCCCATGTCGGCCGCTTCTTCGGCGTCGTAGGTCTTGCCGAGAAAGAAGATCTCGCGGGCCTTCTTCTGTCCGACCTGGCGGGCGAGGTACGCCGAACCGAAGCCGGCGTCGAAGGAGGCCACGTCGGGGTCGGTCTGGAGGAACTTGGCGTGGTCGTCGGAGGCCAGCGTCAGGTCGCAGACGACGTGCAGCGAGTGGCCGCCGCCGACGGCCCAGCCGGGGACGACGGCGACGACGGGCTTGGGGATGTGGCGGATCTGCCGCTGGACTTCGAGGATGTGGAGGCGGCCGGCCTCGGCGGCGTCCTCGCGGTCGGCGTCGTCCCCCTGGTACTCGTAGCCGTCGTCGCCCCGGACCGACTGGTCGCCGCCCGAGCAGAAAGCCCAGCCGCCGTCCTTCGGCGAGGGGCCGTTGCCGGTCAGGAGGACGCAACCGATGTCGGACTGCCGTTTCGCGTGGTCGAGGGCAGTGGAGAGTTCGTCGACGGTGCCCGGGCGGAAGGCGTTGCGGACCGCCGGGCGGTCGAAGGCGATGCGGACGGCGGGGGTGTCGGTCCCGCGGTGGTAGGTGATATCGCGGAAGTCGAACGCGTCGACCGGCTCCCAGCGGTCGGGGTCGAAGATCTCCGAGACCATGGCGGCCCTCGGGCCGGACCGCGCAAAAAGATTCGCAGTCCGGGCGGACCGCCGCCCGCTATCGATCCCGATAGTGGGGCACAGGGATTTTACCGTCGGACCGCGAATTACGGGTGATTTACGGCGCGCCCCATGACAGAGACCTTCTACGACCGGCTCGGCGTCGACGACGACGCGACGACCGAGGAGATCGAGGCCGCCTACCGGGAGGCCGTCAAGCGGGTCCACCCGGACGTGAGCGACGACGTGAACGCCGGGGAGCGCACGAAGCGGCTCAACGAGGCCAAGCGCGTGCTCACCGACGAGGAGGAGCGCGCCAGGTACGACCGGATCGGCCACGCCGCGTTCACGGGCGAGGGGACGCCCGACGCCGGGTCGACGCGGACGGCCGCCGGGAGCGGCGACGACGGGTCGGACGAGTCGTCCACGACCGAATCGCGGCGGGGCGACCCCGGACCGGGCACCGCAGCGGGGCGAAGCGGGGAGAACGGTCGTCGGAGCGGGTCGGGTCGGGATTCGGCCGGCGAGAGCACGTGGCGCGGGTCACAGCAGCGCGGGCGACGGTCGGGTGACGGGGGCTCGGCGAGGGGGGCCGACCAGCGGCGTCGCGAGCGAGCGCGAGGGCGCGAGCGCGGGCGAGGTGACGGCCGCGCGGCGAGTGCGGACCCGTCGGGTGGGACGACCCGGTCGACGACCGGGTCGACGGGGCCGTCGTGGCAGTCCAGCGGGCGGACGGCCGGGCGGAGCGCCGGCGCGAGCGGGGACTCGCCCTCGGCGCAGCGCCAGGCGGCCGCGGGCGCCTCTGACGGGCCCAACGCCGACTGGTCGTGGAACGCGTGGGACGCCACCGGCGCCTGGGCCGTCCGGGACGGCTCCGACGATACGCGCGGGCTCCGGCTCAGTCGGCTGTTCCCGGTCGACCAGTCGGTCGTCCTGCTGGTGTCGACGTTCGTCTGTTACCCCTTCTTCGTCGCCGCGACGCTGTACCCCGCGTTCCCGCTGGTCGCTCGGGTAGTCGTCGGCGTCTGTACGCTACTGACCGTCGCCTACCTGCTGTCGATCCCGGAGGCCGCGATCCTCGTCTTCGGCCTCTGGAGCGTGGTCGTGCCGATACTCCTGCTCGCGCTCCCGGCCCTCAGCGTCTTCTCGCTGGCCGGGGTGATCGGCCTGACCGCGACGTGGGTCCCGCTCGGGATGTCCGTGCTGACGTTCACGCTCGTGCGGTCGTGAGCGACCGCCGGGGAGTTACAGGTCGCGCTCGACCCGCTCGCGGACGCGCTCGTGGAGGCGCTCGCGGCGGCGGTGGCTCGCCTCGCCGTCGGTCCGCACCTCGATGACCTGCGTCCCGTCGCTGTCGAGCGACTCCCGGTAGGCCGCCGCGAAGTCGTCGAGGTCGGTCGCGCGGCGGAACCCGAGGCCGTAGAGGTCGGCCGAGTGCTCGAAGTCGAGGCCGTGGGGGGTGACGAACTGCTCGGTGAAGGGCGGGTCGAACTCCTCGATGGGAAGAATGTGGAAGATGCCGCCGCCGTCGTTGTTGATCAGGACGATCGTCGCGTCGACGCCGCAGCGGGCGACCGAGAGCAGGCCGTTCGTGTCGTGGTAGTACGCCAGGTCGCCGGTGACGACGACGAGCGGGTCGTCGGTCGCGCTCCCGGCGCCCAGCGCGGTGCTGGTGATGCCGTCGATGCCGCTGGCGCCGCGGTTTCCCAGCACCGTCAGATCCGCCGACCGGGGCCGCCCGAAGCGGTCGCAGTCCCGGACCGGCATGCTGTTGGAGACGAACACGGTCGCCGGGTCCGGTGCGCCGGCGACGACTTCCGAGAGGACGGCTCCCTCGAACAGGCCGTCGTCGGCCGCTTCGTCGACGAGGTCCCAGTGGGTCGCCTCGGCGCGCTCGAACCGGCGGCGCCACGCCCTGGCGGTGTTCTCGTCGGTGGTGTCACCGTCGGTGCCTTGCCCGTCACCGCCGGCGCTGCCTCCGTCGGGGGTCGGCCGGTCGTCGACGCGCTCGGCCAGCGCCGAGAGGGTCGCGCCGGGGTCGGCCTCGACGTAGTCGGTCGCGGTGAACTCCGCCTCGGGCCAGTCGCCCGCCGGGTCGACGACGACCTGCCGCGCGTCGGCGTCGCGCAGGAACCGCCGCAGCACCTTCGACGTGGGCGAGGCTCCGAAGCGGAGGACCACGTCCGGGTCGGGCCAGCCGTCGGCGTCGAGATACGAGTCGTAGCCGCCGGCGACGGGGTGGTCCTCGACCAGCGACCCGTAGCGGAGTCTCGACAGCGGGTCGGCCAGCAGCGGGAAGCCGGTCGCGCCGAGCAGCTCGGCGACCGCATCCGGGTCGGGAACACCGGGGTCCAGCGGCCCGGCGACGACCAGGCCGCGGTCGGTCGATTCGAGGTCAGCGGCGATGTCGGCCACTGCGGCGTCGTCGGGTTCGAGCCGCCCCGCCGTCGTCCGGACGAACGGGCCGTCCCGTCCCTCGACGGCCAGCGGCGCCTCGCCGGCCAGGGAGTCCGGCACGTCGCCGGGCTCCTCGGTCGGTTCGAGCGGCTTGGCGACCGGGACGTTGAGGTGGACGGGACCGGGGTCGGCGCCGGTCGTCTTCGCGACGGCGCGGTCGGCGGCCACCCGCAGCGACCGGAGCCGCCGGGGCTCGGGCGCGGGTTCGGGGAGTGTCTTGTACCACCGGACGGCGTCGCCGTAGAGCTGCTCCTGGTCGACGGTCTGGTTGGCGCCGCTGTCGACCAGTTCGGCCGGGCGGTCGGCCGTGAGCACGAGCAGCGGGACCCGCGACTGGCTGGCCTCGATAATCGCGGGGTGGTAGTTGGCGGCGGCCGTCCCGGAGGTGCAGACGACGGCGGTCGGCTCGCCGGTGCGGCGGCCGCGACCGAGCGCGAAGAAGGCCGCCGACCGCTCGTCCAGCACGGAGTAGGTCTCGACGTCGTCGTGTTCGGCGAGCGCGACCGTCAGCGGCGTCGAGCGGCTCCCCGGCGAGACGACGGCCGCGGTGACGCCGCTTTTCGCGAGTTCGTCGACGAGCGTCCGGCCCCACAGCGTCGCGCGGTTCGGTGCGGTCATTCGAGCGCGTCGAGTACCGGACGGTACTTCAACTGTACCTCGTCCCACTCGCGGTCGGGGTCGCTGTCGCCGACGATGCCGTTGCCGGCGAACAGCGTCGCCCGCCGGCCGGTCGCGACGGCCGAGCGGATGGCGACCGCGAACGTGCCGTCGCCCTCGGCGTCGAACCACCCGACCGGCGAGGCGTACCAGCCCCGATCGAACGCCTCGGTCTCCTTGATCGTCTCCAGCGCCTCGTCCGGGGGGAGCCCGCCAACCGCCGGCGTGGGGTGCAACGCCTCGACCAGCGAGAGGACGTGGTCGTCCTCGGCGAGTTCGGCCGTCACCGGCGTCTGGAGGTGCTGGACGGTCGCGAGCCGGCGCACCGTCCGGTCGCCCGTCGAGATCGAGGTCGCGTACGGCGACAGCTGGGACTTGATCGCCTCGACGACGAGGTCGTGCTCGTGGCGGTCCTTCTCGCTGTCCTGGAGTTCGCTGGCGAGCCACTCGTCCTCCTCGGGCGTGTCGCCCCGGCCGGTCGAACCGGCCAGCGCCTCCGTCCGGACGGTCCGGCCGTCCCTGCTGATCAGCCGCTCGGGCGTCGCGCCGAAGAACTGCCCGCCGCCCTCGGGGGCGACGAGAAAGCGGAAACAGTCGGGATAGGTTTCCGAGAGCCGTTCGTACACCGACGGGACCGACAGCTCCCCGCGCAGGTCGACCGTCAGCGCCCCCGCGAGGACGACTTTCCGCAGCGTCCCCCGGCGGATGCGCTCGACGGCGGCCTCGACCTGGCGGCGCCAGCCCGCGTCGTCGGGCGTGAACGTGCGGCGCTCGATACCGGGGCCGGATTCGGGGGGCGTGTCGTCGAGGGCCTCGACCCGCTCGACCCACTCGTCGAGCAGCGCCTCGGCGTCGGCCGCAGCCGACCGGCCGGTGGCAGTCGCAACGACCCAGGTCGCCCCCTTGTCGGTCCGGACGACCTGGACGGCCGGGAGCACGAACTGCGCGTCGGGGAACCCGTCCCACGGCGACCCGCCCCCGTCGTTGTCTCCCTCGTGGAACGCGAAGCCGCCGAACAGTCGTGGTCGCGCGGCCCGCGGCAGGTCCGAACCGACGGTCCGGCCGGCGAACAGCGCCTCGCCCGCGCGCCTGACCCGGTCGAATCGGTCGGGGCCGTCCGCCGTGATCGTCGCCGCCGACCCGCCGGCGGCGACCCGCTGGTCGCCCTCGGACCAGCCGACCGTCGGCCGTGGGAGTTCGCCCAGCACGGTCCCGACCGCGACGCCGTCGACCTCGCGTCCGCGCGTCGCGAAGTTCGTCTCGTCGGGTTCGACCGACGACTCGTCACCACGAGGAGCTTCCATCTCCAGGCGCTTCGGACCGTACGCCTTTCAGCCTAACTACTTCGGACCGCCCCGGCGAACCCCTCCTCTACCCACCGCTGTCCATGTCACACCGGACGCGCGATACGTCCGCGGCGGACCGGCCGGATTCCGCCGCCGTGCCGTGATCGGTTCGGCTATCACCCCCGCCAAAGTTAAATACCCCCTTCCCGAAGCATCGACCGATCCGATGCCCAAGGTAGACCTCACGATCCCCGAACACCTCGAGATGCGCATCGCCCAGCTCGTCGAGCAGGGTGAGTTCCTCAACCGGGAGGAAGCCATCGAGGACCTCCTCTCGACAGGGATCAAGGCGTACAAGACGAGCGGCCCGAAGGACGACGACGAGGAGGCAGGGGGCGGCTACGAGGACGACGGGATGATGGGCCACGACGACGAGTACGTTTTCTGACCGCGGCCGTTCGCGTGTGACCTTCTGACGGACAATCGTTAAACCGACGGTTCACATAGGGTCACCCATGCACAAGGACGAACTCCTCGAACTCCACGCGCAGATGCTCACGATCAAGGACTACTTCGCCGGCCTCGAGGATGTCGACGAGTCGCTGTTCGACGCCTACGAGGAACTCGACGTGACTCCCGAGGATGTCCACAAGTCCAAGAGCGAGCACAAACACGCCGTGTTCGTCCTCGGTAACGCCCTCGCGACCGCCATGAGCGAAGACGAGTTCTCCGACGCCGGCCGCGTCGGCAAGCGCATGAAGGAACTGGCCGAGGACGCCGAGAAGAAGCTGTAACCGGTCGAGACCGCTCGACCGACCGCCGGAGTTCGTCACCCGCCGACACCGCTTTCTCTCTCCGCATCGGCCGCCCTCTCGTCGCTGCTCGATATCCCGAGGAACCTCCGGACTGGCCGATCGTGACTGACCGGCACCCCCGAACAGCCGAGCGGAACCCGGATCCGGTCGACGGTCTCTGAACGTCCGGATTCGCGATGTTCGCCGCGCCCGCTCACCTCGGTACGCTCGGTTCACGGGCGCAGCGGGATTCGAACCGGATCCAGACGTGCTCGCTCGTTGCACTCGCTGCGCACGACTGGCAGAGTTCGAATCCCCTACGTGCGGAGCAAGCATCCGCGCGCTGTGCGCGCGGTTCACCGGACGCGAGAGAGCGGAGCGAGCGCGTCGTCCGGCCTTTTTCCCCACGTTTTTGCAGCGGAGGATTCCCGCAGCGTCCCTGGCGCGCGAGGAACTCTCCGCTGCAAAAACGTGGTACGGGCGTGGCGGGATTCGAACCACGCCCGAGAACCTGCGCCGGAGGCGCAGAACCTCGGTCTGCTTCGAACTCCGGGCCCGCTCGCTCCTCACGTCCGTTCGTCGCAGAGCGGGCGTGGCGGGATTCGAACCGGAGGAAGACGTACTCGTTCGCTCCGCTCACTGCGTGCGACTTCCAGGGTTCGAATCCCGGTCCGGTTCGTTCGACGGTTCGCTTCGCTCACCGTCGGTGACTGCACGGGCGTGGCGGGCTTTCGCTCAGCGGCTGAACGGACCGTCCTTTCGGCCGTGAGACGGTCGAATTCTGACGCCTAAATACCGGTTTTGCCGTTGCTTGCCGCGGCTGTTCCGATTGGCATCGCCGTCACGGCGGAAGATGACGGTCGTAGATATTTCGGCGGTGGCCGACCGCTTCGACGCGGAGGAGGTCGTCACTGCGATCCCACGTGATGATGGCGCGATAATCTCCAGCCCGGAGTTTGTAGTACGGATAGCCCGAGAGCGGTTCGAGGCGGTGCTCGGTCCAGTCCGTCGCCTCGTCTACCTTGTTCATGACGCGGTCGGCGACCTGCGAATCAAGATTTTCTAGGTGGTCGATTGCCTTCTCGGTGTACTCGACTTCAGTCATCCAGACCCAGCCGCTCGCGTGCCTCTTCGGCGGTCACTGTCTCGCCTTCCTCTGCCTGTTCACGGCTCTTTTCCAGGTCTTCGAGCGTTTCTTCAGAGAGCGTCGCCGGCGGATTCACCCAGTCCCGGAGCGCGTCCCTGATAGCTTCGGATTTACTGGAGTACCCGCGCCGCTCCCACTCTTCGTCGATCCGCGTCAGTAGCGATTCCGGAACCCGAACGTTGATTTTCTCCATCCGGTCGTCTCCCGGTTCGGTGTCTGTGCTCATGTAGTGTGATACAGCTGTATCACACAAAAGTCTTCGCACCCCGAAATCTGATCAGTGTGTATGCGAACCCACTTTTTCCGGCGGAGAGCTCCTCGCGGCCCTGCGGGCCGCTGCGGGGATCCTCCGCCGGAAAAACTTGGGGAAAAAGGCCGGACGACGCGCTCGCTTCGCTCGCTTGCGTCCGGCGAACCGCCTCGCTCACTTCGTTCGCTCGGCGGATGCTGGCGTGGTAAGTCCATCCCCTGCACTGACCGCTTCGGTAGATAGCCTGGCATGCCACGGGAACCGTGTTCCTGTACACTGAACCAGTTTGAGTACAGTGGTAAGGGACTCGGTCATGCGGGGTGTGGAGTGGTACAGCAAACGGTCAACGACCGATTGATTACGGGCATGTCGTTCGGCTATCGAAGCGCGCGAATCACAGGACACCACAGACCGCGTTCAGCGACTGAGCGAAATCAAAACTGCCGTTTCGAGACAGATAATGACATATACCGCTGCTACCCGTCGATTTGCAGTTCCACGGGCGTGGCGGGATTCGAACCCGCGATCGAGGGGTTAGGAACCCCTCGCCCTGTCCCCTAGGCCACACGCCCTACCGGGGACAGCGGCCGCCGGGAGAAAGAACCTTGCTGTTGCTCACCGGCGGAGAGAACGGGGAGAACGGAACCGTTATTCGCTGGACGACGACGACGAGGTCGAGGAGGAGTCCGAGGAGTCGATAGCGGCCTCGGTCTCGCGCTCGGCCTCGGTCTTGAGGATCTCGCCGTCCTCGTCGACGATGTTGCCGTCGTCGTCGATGGTGGCGCCGTCTTTCATCTCCTCGAGTTCCTGCTCGACCTGCTCGCGACCCTTCTGGAACTCGCCCATGGCCTGCCCGGTCGACCGCGCGAGTTTCGGGATCTTGTTGGCTCCGAACAGCAACACGGCGATCAACAGGATCACGATCAGTTCCGTCCCGCCCGGCATACCCCCGACGGGGAACAGGGGGATGAGTGTGCTCGACATCTCTACCCGACGCTTACTCGACGCCAATTATAACCTTTTTGCTGTCTATCACCCCCCGACACCCCCGTTTCATCAACCTTTCGCCGGGACCGGATCCGGCCGACCCCGCCGGTGTCCCAACGCCCTTGCCGCGCGAGGGTGACCGTCCCGTATGATCGACGAGGGAGACGCCGCGCCCGACTTCACCGCACCGCTAGCCCACGGCGACGTGACCGAGTTCACGCTGTCGGAGCGGCTCGACGAGGCGCCGCTGGTCCTCGCCTTCTTCCCCGGCGCGTTCACCGGGACCTGCACCCACGAGATGGAGACCTTTGAGGAGCGGCTCGGCGAGTTCGACGACCTCGGTGCGACGGTGTACGGCGTCAGCGTCGACACGCCGTTCGCCCTCAACGCTTTCAGGGAGGACAGCGGGCTATCCTTCGGGATGATCAGCGACACGAACCGGCGGATCGTCGACGCCTACGACCTCGCTATGGACTTCGCGTCGATCGGCGTCGACGATGTGGCCAAACGCGCGGTGCTCGTGGTCGACGGCGACGGGGTGGTGCGCTATCGGTGGGTCGCGGGGGACCCGAGCATCGAACCCGACTACGACGAGGTGCGCGACGCGGTCGCCGCGCTGGAGTAACCCCGACAGTCGCGCGACTGCGGCGGTGGAACGGTTGCGAGTCCCCGGCGCGAACCGTGGGGTGCGTACGAGGGTTTTTGCGCGCCCGGACGGACAGTGGAGACATGAGTGACGGCGACACGAGCGACGGTCGGTCGTACGACCCCGACGGCGAGCACGCCTTCCCGGACGAGCGGCTCAACGAGGTCCTCGCGTTCGTCCGGGACGACGAGGAGATACAGACGTACCTCGACGCCCAGAACGTCAACCCGGTCGCGCGGATGCGCTACAACGACCACGGCGCCAAGCACGTCAGCATCGTCCGCGACCGGGCGCTGACGCTGTACGAACTCTGCTACGAGGGCGAAGTCGAGTTCAACGGCGCCGCCGAGCAGGGGCTCGAGACGGCCGACGAACCGGTGATCGTGGCGCTGGCGGCGACGCTCCACGACATCGGTCACGTCGTCCACCGGGACGAACACCCCTACTACTCGATCCCGCTGGCGGCCGACCTGCTGGACCGGATCCTCGACGAGTGGTACGACACCGCGGACGCCGTCCGGATGAAAGGCGAGGTGCTACACGCGATCCTCTGTCACCACACGGAGGAGACGCCGCTGACGACGGAAGCGGGGCTCGTCCGGATCGCCGACGGGCTGGACATGGAGCACGGCCGGTCGCGCTACCCCTACGAGCGCGGCGGGCGCGGGATCAACACCGTCTCCAGCCAGGCCATCGAGTCGGTGACGCTGAAACCGGGCGACGGCGCGGCAGTTCTCGTCGAGATCGAGATGCACAACGCCGCGGGCGTCTACCAGGTCGACGAACTCCTGAAGGCGAAGCTCCGCGGCTCCGGCCTCGAAGAGCACGTCCGGATCGTCGCCGTCAACTCCTCCGAGGGCGGGGAGAACATCGTCGAGCGGATCGAGCTGTGAGCGCGCCGACGGGTCGGTCCCGCGTGACCGTGACGCGTCGACACGCGGAAGGCTCCGCCGGAGGCGAAACGCCCTTTCGGCCGTAGCCGGACCCCCGAAGTGTGAGCGACGACTCGGGCGGCTCGCTGGCGCTGTTCGGAAACCCGGAGTTCGTGGCGCTCGCGGGCACGGCCTTCGCGCGGTCGCAGGCGTACTCGACCATCGCCATCGCGCTGGCGCTGTACGCCGACATGTTCGCCACCTCGGGCACCGTCGAGGGGCTGTTCGGCACCGCGTTCGCGCTGGTCCAGCTGGTCATCGTCCTGCCGATGGGGCGGAAGATCGACACCGGCAACGCCAAGCGGTACCTGCTGGTCGGGCTCGCACTGAACGTCCTCGTGTTCGTCGGCTTCGCGATGGTCGAGACGGTGAGCCACGTCGTGCTGATGCGCGTGTTCCAGGGGCTGGGCGCGAGCCTGCTGTGGATCACCGGCTCGACGGTCGTCGGGGAGATCAGCCCCGACGGCGAGCGCGGCCAGTGGCTCGGCACCTACAACCAGGTCGGTGCGTTCTCCAGCCTCGCCGGCGACCTCGTCGGGGGGATCCTGCTGGCGACCAGCGGGTTCACCCTCACCTACGGCGTGCTCAGCGGCGTGACGCTGTTGGCGTTCGTCGGCGTCTACTTCTTCCTCCGGGACGACCCGGGCGGACAGGCCGACCCGGAGGAGGCGACCGGCGTCGAGACGCTCAGAATGTTGCTCGGCCGCGCGGCCATCCGCGCGCTGGTCGTCTTCCGGCTGGGCCTGAGCTTCGGGAAGATGGCGGTCATCCTCTTCCTGCCCATCTACGCGCGGACCCGCTTCGGGATGAGCCCGATACTCGTCGGCGGCATCCTCGCCGGCGGGAAGCTCACGAAGTCGCTGACCCAGGGACTCGTCGGTTCGTACACCGACCGCCTGGGGCACAAGCACGTCTTCGTCTTCGTCGGCGCACTGCTGTACGCGGTCGGCGCGGCGATCATCCCCTTCGCCGAGTACGCCGTCGGCTACTTCGCCCCGATGACGATCGCCGTGGCGGGGCTGTCGACGACGCTGCCGCCCGCCTTCTTCCCGCTGTTCGGCGCCTTCGCGGTCTGCGGGATCGCGGACAGCATCCGCCTGCCCGCGAGCATGGCGCTGTTCGTCGAGGAGGGCGAGCACTTCGACGCCGTCGCGGGGAGCATGTCGCTGCGGTCGATCGCCTGGAAGGTCGGCCAGGTCGTCGGCCCCGTCTCGGTCGGCGCGCTGTGGGACGCCACCTCGGTGTTCGTCGCCTTCTTCACCGCCAGCGCGTTCATCGTCGTCGCCGCGGTCGTCTTCTTCGGGCTCTACACCGTCGAACCCGACCCGGAGGCCGTGCCGGCGGCGGGCGACTGACCGCACGAGGCGGCACGGTCCGCCGGCGACGCGACCCGCGCTCCCCGCCGGAGTCTGACCTGACGGGGACCCGGTAGTACCACGCGTGTGTCATCGGTTGGCACAATGATTTTTACCGTTCCACACCAAGTGCGGGTATGAGCCAGACCCCCGTCGACGGGTCCGACAGGGAGGGTCGGGCCGTCGGGGACCCCGACCGGGGAAGCGAGTCCGACTCACTGTTCGGTCGCCTCGCCGGCAGACTCCGCTCGGTCGGTCAGTCCCTCCGCGCCCGGCTCGGATCGCTGACCGGCAACGAGGACCGTCCGTCGTTCGAGCGCGCGCAGTCCGTCGAGCCGGAGGGGACAGCCGACCGCGCGCGCTCGGTGCAGTGCGTCGGACTCACCGAGGAGGTCGTGGAGGGCGACGGCCGCGCGGTGACCGACGACCTCGTCCGCGCGCAGGCGGCCGAGGCGCCCGACCGCGACGGCCCGTCCGAGGACCGGCCGGAGCTGGTCGTCCGGTGGACCGACGACGAACTCACGCTCTCCTCGCCGGACGAACCGGACGCCCACATCACCTCGACCTACTGGGAAGACGTCGAGCCCTGATACGGATTATTGCAAGCGTTTCCCGGGTCGACCGCACGACTGCGTGCGGTCGATCCCGGAATGACCTGCAATAATCCGTATGAGCCGGCCCGGTCGCGCGAGGGGTTACTCCGACTGGCCGACGCGCAGGACCTGGACGAGCGAGTAGACGGGGACGCCCTCGATCTCTTCGACGCCGCGCTTGTCGGTGAGCACCGCGCAGGCGACGGGCTCGCCGCCGCGGTCGCGGATGGCCTCGACCGTCTCGGTCATGGTCGTCCCGCTGGTGATGGTGTCGTCGACGACGTAGCACTCCCGGTCCCGGATCTGGGCGAAGTTGCGGGAAAAGGAGCCCGACAGCTCCTCGCTCTCGCCGTCGTCCCACTGGTGTTTGCTCGGCGCGTAGGTGCCCAGGTCCGTGTCGAGTTCGCGCGCGACCGTCGTCGCGATGGGCGCGCCGGCCTTCTCGACGCCGATGGTCAGGTCGACCTCCTCGCCCTGTTTGGAGAGCAGGTCCGCGACCGCGCGGCCGACGTGTGTCAGCCGGGCGCTGTCGCGGCCGATGGCGCTCCAGTCGACGTGGATGTCGTGGGGGCTCTGGGACTTCCTGTCGGTCGCCGTCGTCGTCGTGGCGCCGCTGCGCGAGACGAGCCAGGAGGCCGTCTCCTTCGAGACGTTGAGCTCGTCCGCGATCTCGCCCTTCGAGAGACCCCCCTCCGCCAGCTCCGCCGCGCTGTCGATGAGATCGTCGATGTTCTTCATGCGTGTTACCTGCTCTTTCGCACGCGGGGGTGTTACCCGTTGTGGGTTCCCGTCGCAGTCTCACACGGCCCGGGTCCCAGTCGCCACCCTGTGGATCGCGGCGCTCGGGTCGGCGGCCCGGGCACCGATCCCAACCTACACAACGTGTGGCGACGGTACCTTCGGGTAATGGAGCGCTACGACCAGCTCTACCGGCTCTACGAGGAGTTCGACGCCGAGCGGCTGCGGGCCCACCAGGCGTTCGTCGACCTGTTCCCGCCGCTGGACTCGCGGGTCGCGCTGACCTACTGGGAGTCGGCCAGCGACGAACTCGACGAACTGCGCGAGGAGATCCGCGACGCATTCCCGGGGACCGGCGAGACCTACGCCGACGTGGCCGCCCACGCCACCCGCGACCAGGCCTTTACCGGCCTCGACCTGGCGACGAAGTACGACCGGCCGGTCAACGCCCTCGTGCTCGACGTCGACGAGACGCTGCGCTCGGCGGGGCAGACCGACAACGAGATCCCCCGCGAGACGCTGCACCTGCTGACGCAGTTCCACGAGGCCGGCGTGCCCATCGTCGTCTGCACCGGACAGACCCTGGAGAACGTCAAGGGCTTCCTCGGCCAGGGGCTGGGCAACGCCGTCGTCAACTCCGGCGAGGTGAGCGTCGTCTACGAGAGCGGTACCGGCGTGTTCACGCCCGGTCACGGCCCCGAGACGAAGCGCCTGCTGTACGACGAGCTCGACGAGTCGGTCCGCGCGGTGTTCGACCGCCTGCGCCAGCGCGTGCTCTCGGACGCGCCCGACGGCGTCGCACGGGGCTGTCACCTCCAGGGCAACGAGTTCAACGTCACCCTGAAGCCCAACTTCGAGACCGGGAGCGACGACGCCGTCGCGGTGGTCGACGACGCGCTCGTCTACCTGCTGGACCTCCTGGGGGTCGTCGTCGCGGACCGCATCGACGGCGCCGAACCCGGGGGTGCCGACACCGGCGAGCGCGACGACGGTGCGGGCGTCCTCGGCGCGCGGGCCGGCGAGTGGACCCGGGCGTTCTACGCCGCGCGGGACCCGGAGATCGAAGCGGTCCTCGACGACCGGGGCGAACTGCCGGGCGAATCGGGCCCGGCGGACGTGGAGGTTCCGGCGGCGGTGACAGAGTTCCTCGACCGCGTGGACGTGGCCTACTACGAGGGCGACGCGGCGGAGGTCGTGAGCCGCGAACTCGACAAGCCCGGCGGGGTCGAGGCGGCCTTCGAGGTGCTGGGAGTCGAGGACCCGTTCGCGCTGGTGCTGGGCGACAGCAAGAGCGACCTCCGGGTGATGGAGTGGGTCGCGGAGCGCGACGCCGGGATCGCGGCCGCGCCCGAACACGCGTCGACGGTCGTCCTGGAGCACGTCCGGGAGCGCGACGACCTGGTCTTCCCCGCCGGCGACGCCGGCGACGTGCTGCGGACGGTGTACGCGCTCAACCGGCTGGTCGCCGTCGAGTGATCGGCGGAATTCACCGTCGAGCGGTCCGTTCCGTCCGGATGATCCGAACGGGCCGAGCCGCCGTTCGACGGGGGCCGGGGTTCAGCGACTGATCGCGGGAGATTTACGGGAGTCCGCGAGTAGGTTTCCGTGAGAACCGAACGGAGTCAACACTATGGTCGATATCTCATCTGTCAGGCTCGGCATCGTCGGTCTGGGTAACATCGGACACCACCACGCGGAGCGGTTCGTCGACCAGGGGGCCAACCTGGTCGGCGGCGTCGACATCGCGGAGGGCGCCCGCGCCTCCTTCGGCGACGAGTTCGGGGTCCCCACCTACCAGGACCACAACGAACTGTACGAGGAGGTCGACGCCGTCGCCGTCACGACGCCCAACAAGTTCCACGAACAGTACGTCGTCGACGCGCTGGAGCAGGGGCTCGACGTGCTCGTCGAAAAGCCGCTGGCCAACACCCTGGAGGCGGCCGAACGGATCACAGAGGCCGCACACGACGCCGACGGGTTCTGCATGGTCGGCTTTCACACCCGCTTCGAGAACCCCGTCGAGGTCATCAACGGCTACCGCCGGGAGGGCCGGTTTGGTGACCTGAGCCACGTCGAGGCCAACTACATCCGCCGGCGGGGCGTCCCCGGACGCGGGTCGTGGTTCACGAGCAAGGAGGTCGCCGGCGGCGGCGCGCTCATCGACATCGGCGTCCACGCCGTCGACCTGTCGCTGTACCTGCTGGGCTATCCCGAGGTCCACGAGGTCAGCGGCATCACCCGCTCGCAGTTCGGCGGCCGCGACGACTACACCTACATCCAGATGTGGGGCGACGACCAGGGCCCCGAGGGGTTCAACGTCGACGACTCCGCGACGGCGTTCATCCGCTGTGCGGACGGCCGGACCATCTCCCTGGAGGTCGCCTGGGCCGTCAACCGCCCGAAGAAACAGGAGTACGTCCTCCGCGGCACGGAGTCGGGCGCAACCTTCCGTCCCGGCGAGGGCGTCACCTTCCACGAGTCGGGGGTTCAGGGCGCCGGCCACATGGTCGAGTCCGAGGTCGAGACCCGCAACAACGACGCCCACGCTGCAGAACAGGCGTACTTCCTCGAACACTGCGCGCGCGGCGAGACGCCCGAGCGCAACACCGTCGACCAGGGCCTGACCGTCCAGCGCGTCCTCTCGGCGATCTACCGCTCCAGCGAGACCGGCGAGGCCGTCCCCGTCGAGGACTGACCGCGACACTCGACGACCGACCGCCGCGCCCGTTCTTCGCCCGTCCCGCGCCGTTCGTCACCGCCGACCGCGAGTCGGCCGTCCGTCTCGACGGGCCGGCGGCGCCGGCCTCTGACCGTCTGAGGAAAGACTTAACTCGGAATAGAGTACTCTTTTCGCCAATGAAGGCGATCGCTGTCGAGCGGGACTCCGAGGGACCCACAGTGATAGAGAAGCCGCGGCCGGAACCGGACGAGGGCGAGGCGTTGCTCCGGACGCTCCGGGTCGGGGTCGACGGCACGGACCACGAGGTCATCGGCGGCTCCCACGGCGGGTTCCCCGAGGGCGAGGACCACGTGGTACTGGGCCACGAGGCGGTCGCCGTCGTCGCGGACCCGAACGGCACCGACCTGGCGGAGGGCGACGTGGTCGCCCCCACCGTCCGGCGTCCGCCGGCCGACGGGACCAACGAGTACTTCGAGCGCGGCGAGCCGGACATGGCGCCCGAGGGCGAGTACGTCGAGCGGGGCATCGTCGGCGCCCACGGCTACATGGCCGAGTATTTCACCAGCCCGCCGGAGTACCTGGTCCCGGTCCCCCGGGAGCTGTGGGAGGTCGGCTTCCTCGTCGAGCCGATCAGCATCACGGAGAAGGCGCTTGAACACGCCTACGCCTCGCGGTCGCCGTTCGAGTGGACGCCCGAGTCGGCGCTGGTGCTGGGTAACCGGTCGCTCGGCCTGCTCACGCTGGCGATGCTGGAGTACGGCGTCGACAGCGACCGCTCGTTCGCGACCCGCGACTTCGAGCGGACCTACTGTCTGGGCCGCCGGGAGCGGCCCGACCCGACCGTCGACATCATCGACGAGATCGGCGCGACGTACGTCAACTCGAACGAGACGCCGCTTGAGACCGTTCCCGAGGCGTACGAGCCGATGGACTTCGTCTACGAGGCGACGGGGTACGCGCCCCACGCCTTCGAGACGGTCGAGGCGCTGGCGCCCAACGGCGTCGGCGCGCTGCTGGGCATCCCCGACTCCTGGGAGTTCGAGGTCGACGGCGGGCGGATCCACAACGAACTCGTCCTGCACAACAAGGCGCTCGTCGGGACCGTCAACTCCCACGTCAAGCACTTCGAGGGGGCGGTCGACGCCCTGGCCGAACTCCCGGCGTGGCTGCTCGACGACCTCGTGACGACCGTCGCGACGCCCGAGGACGCGGCGCCGGCCTTCGAGTACGGCCACGACCAGATCAAGGCCGTCGTCGAGTTCGACCGGCTGTGAGCGGTCGCCGAACACCCGCTGTCCGTCGTCGGTCGCTGGCGGTCGCCGAACACCCGCTGTCCGTCGTCGGTCGCTGGCGGTCGCCGAACACCCGCTGTCCGTGACCCGCGAGAACCGCGCGAAGGGACAGACTGATTTACTCGGTGGCGAAAGACCCAACCCACATGGCTGGTGACGACCTCCTCGCCTCGCTCGAAGCGGTCTCGGAGCGGTTCAACTTCGGGGAGTACGAGGCGAAGGCGTATCTGACGATCCTCGAACACGGGCAGGTCACGGCCTCGGAGATCGCCGACTACACGGACATCCCCCAGCCGCGCGTCTACGACACGGTCCGCAGCCTGAGCGACATCGGCCTGGTCGAACTCCAGGAGTCGCGGCCGATGAAGGTGCTGGCGCTCGACCCGGCGGAGGCGTTCGACGACCTCCAGGAGTCGCTGGACACGCTGGTCGACGACCTGGAGGAGCAGTACACCCAGCCCGCCCGCGGCACGGAGGCCGTCTCGCTCGTCAAGTCCCGCCCGACGATCCTCCGCTATCTCTCGGAGGTCATCGACTCGGCGCAGTACGAGCTGATGCTGTCGCTGACGCCGGAGCTGCTGGAGCGCTTCGAGAGCCAGCTACGCCGCCAGCACGAGGAGGGCGTCGCCATCGAGATCCTCATCTCGCCCGCGGCCGACGCGCCCGACCCCGACGAGTACGACTACGACGACCTCGCGAGCACGGTCAAGGCGCGCCGCGGCGTCACGACGCCGGTCATCGCCGTCGCCGACGGCCGCTACTCCATCTACGCCACCCGCGAGAGCCTCAAGGGGGACACGGACCGCTACGGCGTCATCTTCGACCGCTCTGAGCTGGGCTTCCTGGTCTCGATGTTCATGAACACGGTCCTGTGGACCACCGCCGAGACGGTCCGGACCGACGGGGAGGACGTGTCCTTCCCGCGCCGCTACGGGACGATCCGCCGCGCCATCGCCGACATGGTCGACCTCGACGGGGAGTTCTACGCGACCATCGAGGGGCGAGACGTGCTGACCGGCGAGGAACTGGTCGTCGAGGGGAAGGTCGTCGACGCCAGCATCACGTCGAGCCTGGAGGAGGCGTCGCTCGTCGTCGAGACCGACGAGGGCCGGGTCACCGTCGGCGGCCAGGTCGCAGCGCTGGAGGACATCGAATCCTTCGAGATCCGCATCGGTCGGGACTCGCCGCCGGAACCCGCCGACTGAGGGGCGCCGCTGAGCGGACCGCTATCCGGGCACGAGCGAGCGGCCGCTCCGGGGTCGGCGTCGCGAGAACGCGGCCGGGGATGAAACGGGCGTTCGCCAGTGAGCCGATCTCTCCCCCCTCAGGTCGAGAGGCCAGCAGGGACCTTCCATCCCCCATCGAACCGCATTGTGTCCTCCCTCCCCCAACGGTATAAATGTTGAACTTTTCACCGGGAGATAATTCCATTCGTCGGGATCCCTTCCGCAAGACCGAAGTAATTCCGAATAGTATGGAATCCGATAATGGAAGCGCGTCGCAGCGCCGTGCGGTGGTCCCGGGGGGGAGCGCCGTGAGTTCGGAATCGATCGTCGGCTACGTGCTCGGTTCGACGGTTCGGACCGACGTGCTGCTGGCGGTCGTCGACGGACAGCAGTCGATGGAGGCGCTGATCGAGGGGGTCGAGGCGAGCGAGTCGGCCGTCTACAACGCCGTCGGCGACCTCGAACGCAAGGGGCTGGTCCGGTCGGGGGAGTCAGAACTCGCCGCGACGGGGAGCGGCCAGCTGGTCGCGGACCTGCTCGAACAGCAGGAGAACCTCTGTCGGCTACTCGCCGACGACTACTGGCGCGACCACGACGTGGCCGCGCTCCCCCGGCGGTTCCGCCTCCGGCTGACCGAACTCGCCGACGCCGAAGTGGTCCGCGCCTCGGACACCGACCCCCACGCCGTCGTGCGGGAGGTCCGCGACCGGGTCGAGCGGGCCGGCACGGACGTCGACATCGTGACGCCCATCTACCAGGCCGAGTACGAGGCCGTCATGCCGGACGCCCCGGACGCGCGCCTGCTCGTCGACAGGAGCGTCGCCCTCGACGCCCTCGATCGGATCGAATCGCCCTCGGAGGCCGAGCAGTGGTCGGAGACGCCCGTCCGCGTGCTCGACGTGGACGTGGGCATCGGCGTCACCGACTCGGAGATCATGCTCTCGCTTCCCACCGCGGACGGCCGGTGGGACTCCCGGACGGAAGTGATAGCCGAGGACGACCGCGCCATGGAGTGGGGCCGGGACCTCTTCGAACACTACTGGGACCGGGCCACCCCGAACGAGGAGTTCGTCGCCGAGCAGTTCGCCTCGCGGTGACCGGCTGTTTTTGGCGAACCTAAAAACTCAAGAGGGTCGAGTCGAGAGGGATGGGTAATGAGTCAGCTACAGCACGACGGGCGTGCGGACTCTGACGCGGAGACGGCTGAGAGCGACCGAACGACGGAGACGGGCGACGCGACACTCGACTCAGAGGAACCGTCCGCGGCGTCGGACGGGGAGTTCACCTTCGACGACGTGACCGTCGTGATGGGCACCTACAACGAGGAGGCGGCCATCGGCGCGGTCCTCGAGGACGTCGACCGGGTGACCGACGGTCGGGCGAACGTCGTCTGCGTCGACGGCTCGGACGACCGGACCCCGGAGATCGCTCGCGAGCACGGGGCGCGGGTCATCGAACAGGAGCCCCAGGGCTACGGCGTGGCCGTCCGCGCGGCGGTGCTCGCGGCCGACCGGCCCGTCGTCGTCACGACCGACTGCGACGACACGTACCCGATGGACGCGCTGCCGGAGTTCCTCGAGTTGGTCAACGACGGCGCCGACGTGGTCAGCGGCGACCGCATCACCCGCGGCGCCGATCCGATGCCGTTCCTCAACCGCCAGGGCAACCGCGCGTTCGCCCTGCTGGCCAGCGCGCTGATGGCCGAACGCGTCCGCGACACGACGACCGGAATGCGGGCTTATCGCCGCGAGGTCGTCCAGGACATCACCTGGACCGAGAACACCGGCCTCTCGGCCGAACTGCTCATCCGCCCGCTGATGCGCGGCTACGACGTGCGCGAGGTCCCCATCGACTACGACGAGCGAAAGGGCGAGACGAAGCTCGACCCGTTCGCCGGCGGTGCCGCCATCGCGAAGTCCATCGTCAAGGTCTGTCTCGAAGAGCGTCGGCGGTAAGGGAGCACGACAGCCCGGTCGAGGAACCGCTTACTGCGGCCCGCGACGGTAACTCTCGGTCCCGCCGGGGTGGCCCTGCGGGTTCTCGATGCCGACCAGCTCGCCGCCGGTCGGCGAGGCGTACAGCGCGAACAGCAGCTCGTTGACCACGTAGTAGCGGACGCGCTCGGCGTCCGTGCCCGCGGGGTCTGGCTCGGCCTCCCGGGCGCCGATCCGGTCCAGCGCCTCCTCCCGGCGCTCGGGGTCTAACTCCGGGAACTCACCGTCGAGCCACGAGCGGGTCCACTCGACGACGTACTCGGCGGTGTCGGCGATCCCGGCCGCGTGGTCGGGCCGCTCGGCCGCGCGTCCACGGACGAACTCCGTGACGAACGCCTCAACGCCGGCGAGGTCGCTCGGATACACTACCTCGGCGGCCGCCGTCAGCACGTCGAGGTGGCGCTCGTCGACCGGGCCGGGCGGCGTCCCGGTCTCCTCGCCGTCGGGTGATGGATCGCCCTCGTCGGCGGAGCATCCGGCCAGCGCGGCGCTGCCGGTGATCCCGGCCGCGGCGAGGGCGGCGATGGCGTCTCGGCGCGTCAGTTCCGTGTCGTCGGTGGTCATGGCTTGTCAGGTGTCGGTCACGGTCAGGTTCGTCTCGACGGTGACGCCGTCGGGCGTGGTCTCGGGGACGTAGGCTGCCTCGCCGCCGCACGAGCGGACGCCCCGGCAGAGCTCGATCCGGGGGGAGAGCACGCGGACCCGGCCGTCGGTGGCGTCGACCGGCAGGTCGAAGCGGTAGGTGAAGCTCCCGCCGGGGCCGTAGTCGACGAACGCGCTCGCGCGGACGTCCTCGACGCCCTCGACCGCCAGCGTCTCGTCGGTCGGGCCGCCGAGCCCCTCGACGGCGACGCGCTCGTCGGTGACGTCCAGCCGGAAGTCCAGCGACGAGTTCGCGCCGCTCGCGACGCGGTAGAGGCTCCCGTCGTCGGTGCCGACGCGGACGGTGACGCTCCGGGCCCCGCTCGGGACGCCGACGGTCGCGTCCAGATGCACACGGTCGCCGCCCACGTCCTCGACGCGCTGGAGGCGGGCGGCGCTGGGCGACCCGTCGTAGGGCGCCCAGCCGCCGCGGTAGGCGTAGCGGTAGAGCGTCCGGTTCGGGAAGGCGTCGGCCGTCGCGAACGGCCGGTCGTCGATGGCGTAGACGGCCCGCCCGTCGTAGCCGGGGTCGTTGCGGACGGCCTGGAACGGGTGGTTGAGCCAGTTGCCGTACGGGTCCGGCAGCAGGACCAGCGAGTTCCGCGGCGGCCCGCCCTCGAAGGGCTCGTAGGCCGTCTCGTAGCTCTCGGTCACCTCCGCGTTGCGCTCGACGGGCTCGCGGGCGATGTCGGCGGTGACCGCGCCGACGGCCCCGGCGAGGACGAGGACGACGACCGCGGTCGCGGCGTACGTCGCCCGGCGGTCGAACTCGGGGCGGGCGGCGACCGCGCCGCGGACCCGGTCGACGACCGCGAGCGCCGCGACCGCGGCGAACGCGGCCGTCGGGAGCAGCAGGTCGAAGTGGTAGTACGGCCCGAGCGCGGCGACGAGGCCGTCGCCGGCGGTCTCGAGGTCGCCGAGGACGTTGAAGTTGCCCCAGAAGTAGACGTTCCCGAGCGGGATCGAGACGAGGAGGCCCGCGAGCGGCGCCTGCCGGTCGGTCAGCCCGCGCCGGACCGCGACGGCGACGCCGAGACCGGCCAGCGCCGCGGTGACCAGTCCGCCGCCCAGCCACTTCGCGAAGAATATCCAGAGCACGCGTCCGTTGGCCTCCAGCGCGAGCTCCGGCGTGTAGACGATCTCGTGGGTGAGGATCCGCCGCCGGCCGAAGCCGAGGCCGTCCAGCGGCGCGAACGCCGCGTAGGGGAAGGTCAGCGCGTGGCCGGTCACGACGGCGTTGTATCCGAGTGTGACTGCGACGCCGACCAGCCCGAGCGCCGCCGTCGTCGCCTGTCGGCCCACCGGGTCGGAGTCGCGGACGAGCGCGACCGGGTCGCGGAGCCGGTCGACGCCGAACTCCCCGCGGAGCGTCCACAGGGCGTGGCCGACGAACGGCAGGGCGAACAGCACTGCGGTGTACGGCCGCGCGAAGAAGGCCAGCCCCACGGCCGCGCCCGCGCCGGCGGCCCAGCGTCGGCTGCCCGTCCGGTCGGCCCGCAGGTAGCAGTAGGCGAACGCGAGGTTCAGGAAGTGCGTCGGCGCGTACGGCAGGAACACGGAGGAGTTGATGACGAACAGCGGCGAGGCGAGCACGAGCACCCCCGCGACCAGCCCGGTCCGCGCGTCGAAGGCCTCGCGGACGACGCCGGCGGCCAGGGCCAGGTTCCCCGCGGCGACCGCGACCAGCGTCAGGCGGTAGCCGCCCAGCAGCTTCCCGAGGGCGAACATCGCGGCCGGCACCGGCGCGTACTTGGGGTACATCCCCTCGGGCGCGTCGACGAAGAACCACGGCCGGAACACGCCCTCGACCGGCGAGTGCATGTACAGCTGTCCCTCCAGCAACATTGCAGCCTGCTGGAGGTAGACGGCCTCGTCGTGGTTCAGCGAGTGGTACGGGAAGAGGGTCGTGGCGACGTACCACACGAAGAGGCCGCCGGCGAGCGCGAGCGCGGCCGTCCCGAGGGTCGCGCTCCGCCGGCGCATCATTCGGCGGGGAACCAGGCCAGCGGGTGGTCGACCCGGAGGTCGACCCGGACGCGCTGGTCCAGGGCGAGGTCGTCGGCGTGGTTGTGCTCGCAGTACACGTGGTCGCCGCCGTCAAGTTCGACCTGGTAGACGAACGAGGGGCCGGTGTACTGGCGGTGGACGATCCGGCCGTTACCGGGGTCGGCCTCGGCCCCGGAGTCGGAGTCGGCCTCGATCCCGGAGTCGGCCTCGAACGACTCCCCGTCGGCGGGCGTCGCCACCAGGTCGTCCGGGCGGACCATCACGTCGACGCGGGCGCCGTCGTACTCGGGGCCCAGTCCCTCGATCACGTCCGCCGGGAGCGTCCCCAGGTCCGTCTCGACGCTCCCGTCGTCGAGCGTCCCGGAGACGAAGCCGGCCTGGCCGAGGAACTCCGCGACGAACCGCGACTCGGGCTGCTCGAAGACGACCTCCGGGCGGCCGACCTGCTCGACGTGGCCGTCGCTGATGACGGCCACGCGGTCGGAGATAGAGAGGGCCTCCTCCTGGTCGTGGGTGACGGAGACGGCGGTGACGCCCGTCTCCTTGATGATCCGGCGGACCTCCTCGCGCATCTCGACGCGGAGGCTCACGTCGAGGTTCGAGAACGGCTCGTCGAGCAGGAGCACGTCCGGCTCGGGCGCCAGCGACCGCGCGAGCGCGACCCGCTGGCGCTGGCCCCCGGAGAGGTCGTCCGGCGACGCCTCGCGGTAGTCGGTCAGGCCGACCAGCTCCAGCAGTTCCGCGACGCGGGCTTCCCGCTCGTCGGCCGACCAGTCGTCGATGCCGAACGCGACGTTCTCGCCGACCGAGAGGTGCGGGAACAGGGCGAAGGACTGGAAGACCAGGCCCACGTCGCGCTCGTCGGGCGCGACGAAGGTGTCCGGGCCGGCGACGGGCCGGTCGTCGACGCGGATGCGGCCCGCGTCGGGGCGGTCCAGGCCCGCCAGCAGCCGCAGCGTCGTGGTCTTGCCACAGCCCGACGGACCGAGTAGCGTGAGCAGTTCGCCCTCGTAGACGGACAGCGAGAGGTCGTCGACGGCGGTCTCAGGGCCGAACTCGCGGGTGACGCCGTCGAGATCGAGCACCGGCTCGCCGCCGTGCTCGTCGTCGATCCGGACGCGGTCGTCCGCCGCCGAGGGGACTGTTTGCTCGATCATCGTTCGGTTACCCTACCCGTCGTCTTCCTGAGCCAAAAGCACAGCCATCGAGAGTCCCGAGACGACGACCAGCACGAACGCCGGGACGGCGGCCTGGCCGTACATCCCCGCCTCCTCCGCCCGCCAGATGAACGTCACGAGCGTGTCGAACCCGAGCGGACGCAACAGGAGCGTCGCCGGCAGCTCCTTCATCGAGGTCAGGAAGACGAGCGCGGCGCCGGTCACGATGCCGGGGACGATGAGCGGGAAGGTCACGGCCCGGAACGCCCCGAACCGGGAGCGACCGAGCGTCCGCGCGGCCTCGACGAGCCGGCCGTCGACCTGCATCGTCGACGCCTGTATCGAACCGATGGCCTGGGGCATGAACCGGACGACGTACGCGAACACGAGCAGCGGGACCGACTTGTACAGCAGTTCCGGCGCCAGGTCGAGGCTGAAACTCACCAGCGCGATAGCCAGCACGATCCCCGGCGTCGCGTAGCCGACGTAGGGGATCCGCGCGGTCAGCGAGGAGAGCTTCGAGTTCGCCGTCGCCGAGCGCAGCGCGATGGGCAGGGCGACGAGGATCGACGCGACCGCGGCCATGAGCGACACCTTCACCGAGTTCCAGCCGTAGGCCCACGAGAAGGTGAGCCGCGCGAACTCGTAGCCGGGTCCGCCCCGGAGGAGCCAGAACGCGAAGATACCGACCGGGAGCACCAGCGCGGCCAGCGCCACCAGCGCCGGCAGGACCATCGCGGGGTAGCGCCACGCGCCGAGGTCCAGTTCGGCCGCGCCGCGGTTGCCGCGGCTGGCGTACGCGCCGGAGTCGTCGGCGCCGATGGCCGACTCCGCTGCGAGGATGACTCCCGTCACCGCGATCAACTGCAGCGAGAGCAGCGCCGCGTACCCGCCCATGTGGGCCTTGTGGCGGCTGTAGATGAACTGCGTGTACACCTCCAGGTTCATGAAGTTCGGCGTCCCGAAGTCCGCGAGCGTGTACAGCGCGACCAGCAGCGCCCCGGCGGCGATCCCCGGGAGGATCTGCGGGAGCGTCACCCGGCGGAACGCCGCGAGGCGGCCGCAGTTGAGCGTCCGGGCCGCCTCGACCAGCGACGCGTCCAGCGACAGCAGCGACGCGCGCGTGGTGAGGAACACGTACGGGTAGGTGTACAGCGTGAGGACGACCGAGGCGCCGACGAACCCCTCGACGGCCGGGAGCGGGACGCCGAGCGCCTCCGAGAGCGGGCCCGTGGGGCCGAACGCCGACAGGGCCGCGAACGCGCCGAGGTAGCTCGGGACCGCCAGCGGCAGGGCGACCAGAACCGTCCAGAACCGGCGGAAGGGGATCGACGCCTGGACGGTCAGCACCGCCAGCGGGACGCCGATCGCGATCCCGCCGGCGGTGACGACGGCGACGAGCGCGACGCTGCGGACCAGCACCGCGACCGTCTCCGAGGCGACCAGGAAATCGACCGCCTCCCCGCCGAGGGTGCTGGCGTCGACGACGAGCCAGGCCAGCGGCGCGACCAGCACGAGCGCCAGTAGCGTCGCGAGCGCGGCGTAGACGGCGTCGACTCCGCTCTCCGGGAGCAGGTCGCTCGCCGGCCCGACGCGCTCGCGGACGCTCATCTACAGGACACCGGCGTCGCGCATCAGTTCCAGCGTCGGTTCGAGGTTCGACAGCTCCGAGAGGTCGATGTCAGGGGGGCTGAGCTCGTCGACCGTCGGCAGGCCGCCGACCGGCTGGACGCCGGGGATCATCGGGTAGGCGAAGCTGACGGTGGCGAAGAACTCCTGGGCCTCCGCCGACAGGAGGTGCCGGACGAAGTTGTTCACGAGGTCGGCCTTCTCGGTCCCCTGGACGGCCATCGCGCCGGCGACGTTGACCAGGGCGCCGGCGTCGCCCTGGGTGAACGCCAGGTCGATGGGCGCGTCGGGCCGCTGGTTCAGCACGCGCATCGCGTAGTAGTGGTTCGCGAAGCCGGCCGTCAGGGCGCCGTCGGCGACCTGCTGGGAGACGACGTACTCGTTGCCGCGCTGGACGATCCCGGCGTCCTGCATCGATTCGAGCCACTGGACGGTCTCCTCGCGGCCGCGGAGCAGTCGCATGGCGGTGATGAAGGACTTGAACGCGCCGTAGGTCGGCGCCCACCCCATCGAGTCCTGGAACGCGTCGACGTTCGGGAACTCCTGGACCTTGTTCGGGATGTCGCCCTCGCTCAGTTCGTCGGTGTTGTACGGGACGGACCGCGCGCGGCCGGCGACGCCGACCCACGCGTTGTCGTCGCCGCGGAAGCCCGACGGGACCGGCTCGACCGCCTCGTCCGACAGGGGCTCGTAGGCGTCGTTGTCCGCGACGTACCCCAGCGAACTCGCGTCGATGGACCAGAACACGTCGGCCTCGGCCGCGTCGGCCTCGACCTCCTCGACGATGGTCTGGGCCAGCGACGCCGAGCCGGCGTCCGAGGAGAACACCGTGAAGTTCGGGTAGATCTCCTGGAGCATCTCGACGAACTGGTAGTAGATCCCGCCCTCGCCTCCGCCGATGTAGAGGTTGAGGTCGCCCGACAGGTCCGGAAGGTCCTGGATCGAGGTGCCTTCCGGGGCGGGCCGGCCGGACGCGAGGGTGCCCGACCCCCGGAACTCCGTCAGCGACGGGATCTCGGCGTTCGACCCGCCGTCGCCGCCGTCGCCGCCCGAATCGGTTGCCGTCCCGGAGCCCGGCGCGAGCGAACAGCCCGCCAGCCCGACCGCCGAGCCCGCTGCGAGTGTCTTCACGAATCGACGCCGCCCGAATCCTGTGTTATCGCTCATGTGTTTTAGGCCTGCCTAAAGCATTAAAAACTTCCCGGTATCGTCCCGCTCAGTCGTCGGTGGCGACGGGTTCGGCGGTCGGGGCCGTCCCCTCGATCGCGTCGAGACAGGCGAGCCAGTCGCGCATGTGTTCGCCGACGAAGTTGAGGAACTCGCCGTTCTCGTAGTCGTACTCGCCCTCCGCGAGTTCGTCGGCCATCGCGGCGAACACGCCCGCGTAGGAGTCGGCGTCGCCGCCCACGTCGTCCTCGGACGGCTCTGCCGTCCGAGCGGTCCGTGGGACCTCCGGTCCCACGCTATCGACGATCTCCCAGACGTGCTCGTTGAGTTCCAGGCCCGGCACCTCGTTGTTGAGGTCGCCGAACGTCGAGCGCGGGGCCTTGTTGTGTTCGCACAGCGGGGCGCCGTTGTAGATGCGCTTGCCGAGCACGTCGCAGGCCCGCTTCAGGAAGACGCCGCTCCAGATGTCGTCGAACCGGCCCACGTCCCACGGGTTGTCGTCCATCGGCAGCTGGTAGAACGCGGGGATCACCTCGCGGCGGAAGGCGAGGTTCATCGAGCAGACGGTGAGGTAGTTGTCCCGGGCCGCGACGAAGTCCTCGCCGTAGTCGTCGGCGTCCAGCCGGGTCTGGGCCTGGCCCTGCAGGTCGCCGTCCATGAGGATGCGGACCGCGTCCAGGTCGGGGACGTTCGTCCACAGCCCCTGGGAGGCGACCACGTCGTCGATCTCGGCCGTTCCGGTCTCGACGGTCTCGTCCATCGCGCTGTAGGGGTACCCGCGGGGGTACAGCTCGTGGTCGTCGACGTTCTCGTGGAGGACGTTCACCCACCGCTCGTCCGAGGCGACTTCGGTGATCTCCCCCTCGTAGGCGAGGTTGTCGAGGTGGCGACCGAAGAAGTCGTACTCCTCGTGGGGGAGGGTGTCGTCGTCGATGAAGAAGCCGATGTCGTAGTCGCCGGCCCACATGTACAGCAGGCCGAAGCTCGTCTCGGCGTGGCTCGCGGCGGGGACGACGTGCTCGTACTCGGCGACGCCGTGGTCGCGGTACCACTGCTCGCGCCGGGAACCGTCGAACACCTCGCCCGACAGCCCCTCGTCGTCGAGCATCGCCCGCATCTCGTCGGTGTCACAGAAGTCCTCCGTGACGAGGACGAAGTGCAGCCGGTCGAGGTCGAACCCGTTTGCCCGCGCGTTGTCGGCGTAGGCCCGGATACACTCGTACTCGCGGATCGTCGGTACCACGACGCAGATGTCGCGTGTCATCTCTGTCCCGTATGTCTTTAGGTCGCCCTAAAATACCTGTCGTTGTCGGTCGACCGCCGCTACGAGCCGTCGGGACGGGGGGTTCCCACGTAGGCACGAGAACCTATCAGCGACGGATAGTCGGAGGGCCGAGCGGCCGGTATGGGCGCCGTCAAGCGGTCGTGCGTGCCGTCTGGTCCGGTATCAGAGGCGACACCACCGCCGGGTTATGTAACCTCCGCAAGGGGAACTATTAACCCGTCTCCGGGGGCCACTGTATGTATGAATCGGGACCGTCGCGAACGGAGGTCGGGGCCGTGAATCTGGAGGAGCAGACCTGCCTCGTCACGGGGAGTTCCCGCGGGATCGGACGGGGGATCGCCGAGGACCTCGCCGACCGCGGCGCGGACGTGGTGGTCAACTACCGCTCGTCGGCGGCGGAGGCCGAGGCGGTCGTCGAGTCCATCGAGGCGGACGGGGGGACGGCGATCGCGGCCCAGGCCGACGTGTCCGACTTCGACGAGGTCCAGGCGATGCGGGAGGAGGTCGTCGACGCTTTCGGACCGGTCGACGTGCTCGTCAACAACGCCGGGATCACCGTCGACAAGAAGTTCGAGAACATGACCCGCGAGGACTGGGACGCCGTCATCGACGTGAACCTCGGCGGCGTCTACAACTGCACGAAGACGTTCTTCGACGACATCAAGGAGAGCCGCCACGGCCGACTCATCAACATCTCGTCGGTCGTCGGCCAGCAGGGCAACTACGGCCAGGCCAACTACGCGACGACCAAGTCGGGGCTGTTCGGGTTCACCCGGACCATCGCTCTTGAGATGGCCTCCTCGGGGTCGACGGCCAACTGCATCGCGCCCGGGTTCGTCGAGACGGACATGCTCGAGGAGGTGCCCGAGCGCGTCCAGGAGAAGATCCTGCGGGAGATCCCCCTCGATCGGTTCGCCACCGTCGAGGACATCTGCGGGATCGTCTCCTTCGTCGCCAGCGAGGAGTCCAGCTACATGACCGGCCAGGTGATCGGCGTCAACGGCGGCATGGAGTGGTGAGATGAGCGAGGAAGCGAGCGAGGACGCGACAGGTTCGGACGCATCGGACGGTACAGACCAGGAAGGAGACTCAGACGAAGAGAGCGCACTTGAGGAGCTCCGGCGGCGCCGCGAGGAGTCCCGGGTCGGCGGCGGCGAGGACCGCATCGAGCGCCAGCACTCGCGGGGCAAGATGACCGCCCACGAGCGCGTGGAGTACCTGCTCGACGACGGCACGTTCACCGAGATCGACCCGTTCGTCGAGCACCGCGCTACGTCGTTCGGAATGGACGAGAAGGAGTTCCCCGGCGACGCCGTGGTGACTGGCTACGGCGACGTGAACGGCCGGAAGGTGTTCGTCTTCGCCCACGACTTCACCGTCCTCGGGGGGTCGGTCGGCGAGGTCGTCGCGGACAAGATCTGCAAGGTGATGGACCGCGCGGTCGACGCCGGCGTCCCCGTGATCGGCCTCAACGACTCCGGCGGCGCGCGCATCCAGGAGGGCGTCGACTCGCTGGTCGGGTTCGCCAAGATCTTCCAGCGCAACACCAAGGCCTCGGGGATGATCCCCCAGATCTCGGCCATCATGGGGCCCTGCGCGGGCGGCGCGACCTACTCGCCGGCGCTGACGGACTTCACGTTCATGGTGCAGGACACCTCCCACATGTTCATCACCGGGCCGGACGTCATCGAGACGGTCACCGGCGAGCAGGTCTCGAAGGAGGAGCTCGGCGGCGCCGGCAGCCACTCGACGAAGTCCGGCGTCGCCCACTTCGCCTGCGAGGACGAGGAGGCGGCGCTGGACGACATCCGCCGCCTGCTGTCCTACCTCCCGCAGAACAACATGGAGGACCCGCCGCGGGTCGCCTCCTGGGACGACCCAGAGCGGGAACTCGACGGCATCACCGACATCGTGCCGGAGGCGCCGCGCAAGCCCTACGACATGACGCGGGTCATCGACCGCGTGGTCGACGAGGACTCCTTCTTCGAGGTCCACGAGAACTGGGCGCGCAACGTCGTCGTCGGCTACGCTCGCATGGACGGCCGCGTCGTCGGGGTCGTCGCCAACCAGCCCCGCGTCAGCGCGGGGACGCTGGACATCGACGCCTCGGAGAAGGCCGCGCGGTTCATCCGCACCTGCGACTCGTTCAACGTCCCCATCGTCTCGCTGGTGGACGTGCCCGGGTTCATGCCCGGCACCGACCAGGAGCACAACGGGATCATCCGCCGGGGCGCGAAGCTCATCTACGCCTACGCCGAGGCGACCGTCCCCCTGCTGTCTGTGGTCGTCCGCAAGGCCTACGGCGGCGCCTACATCGTCATGTCCTCGAAGTTCCTCGGCTCGGACGTGAACTACGCATGGCCGGGCTCGGAGATGGCCGTCCTCGGCCCCCGCGGCGCGGTCAACATCCTCTACCGCGACGAACTGCAGGAGGCCGAGGACACGGACGCGCGCCGCCAGGAGCTGATGGACGAGTTCCGCGAGGAGTTCGCCCACCCCTACGGGCCCGCCAAGCGGGGCTATCTCGACGACGTGATCGAACCGAAGGACACGCGCAAGCGCCTGATATCGGACCTTGAGATGCTGGAGCGCAAGCGCGAGGACAGCCCGCCGAAAGACCACGGCAACATCCCACTGTAATGGCCGACACAGCACTCTCCGACGGCGAGGCACCGGACGCCGACCCGACCGCCGACGGGTCCGGCGACGGGTCGAGCGGCGAGACGGTGGCGCTCACCGTCGACGGCGAGGAAGTATCGCTGTCGATCCCCGCAGACGCCGACGCGACCGAGGCCGCGGCCATCGCCTCGGCGGTCGGCGCCCACCTCCACGACCGGCAGGTCGCCGCGGCCGCGGCGGCCGCCGAGAGCGACGAGGAGGAGCGGGCCGACGCCTGGAAGCTCGCCGGGCGGATGAAGTCCATGGGCCGCAGTCGCTGGCCGAAGGACGTGCGGAAGGGCGAGGAGTGGAAGGCCAGCGCCCGCTCGTTCTACTGACCCGCCGCCGGCGCCCGTTCGGTTTACTGACCGGCCGGCGCCCGCCCGGCCCCCTGGACCCATCGCGGCGGCCGCACTGCGGACCGTCGCCACCGTAACACCCACATTACAGCCCTCCGAGGTGGCACACATGACAGTCGCAGTGATCGGCGCGTCGATGACGAAGTTCGGCGAGCGCGACGCCTGGATACGCGAGCTGATCGCCCAGGCGGGCGAGGCCGCGCTCGACGACGCCGGGATCGAGCCGGCGGACGTGGAGCACCTCTACGTCTCGAACATGGCCAGCGGCGAGTTCGAGGGCCAGGGCGGGATCATGAACGCCCTCGCCCACGACCTCGGGCTGATGCCGGCCTACAGCGAACGGGTCGACCAGACCTCCTCCTCCGGCGGTGCGGGCATCTACGAGGCCTGGCAGTCGATCGCCTCCGGGGCGAGCGACATGACCCTCCTCGTCGGCGGCGAGAAGATGACCCACCGCTCGACCGCCGAGTCGACGGACATCATCGCCTCGATCACCCACCCCGCCGAGTACAAGCACGGCCTGACCCTGCCCTCGTTCGCGGGCATGACCGCCCGACACTACCTCGAACGATTCGACGCCCCACGGGACTCGCTGGCGAAGGTCGCCGTCAAGAACCACAAAAACGGCGTGGACAACCCCCACGCCCAGTTCCAGAAGGAGATCGACGAGGAGACCGCCCTCGAGAGCCCCATCGTCGCGGACCCGCTCCGGCTGTACGACTTCTGCCCGATCACGGACGGCAGTTCGGGGCTCGTGTTCACCACCGAGGAGCGCGCCAAAGAGATCACAGATGACTACGCTGTGATCTCGGGCATCGCCGGCGCCACGGACACCCACGTCGTCCACGAGCGCGACGACCCCACCGTCATGGGGGGTGTCGTCGATTCGTCCGACATGGCCTACGAGATGGCCGGTATCGGCCCCGACGACATCGACGTGGCGGAACTCCACGACATGTTCACCATCCTGGAGTTCCTCCAGATGGAGGGCTGTGGCTTCGCGGAGCAGGGCGAGGCCTGGAAGCAGGTCGAGGAAGGCCGCACCGAGAAGGACGGCGAACTCCCGATCAACACCTCGGGCGGCCTGAAGTCGAAGGGTCACCCGCTGGGCGCCAGCGGGGTCGCACAGGGCTACGAGATATACGAACAGCTCGTCGACGAGGCGGGCCCCCGTCAGGTCGAGGCCGACACCGGCCTCGCCTGCAACGTCGGCGGGTTCGGGAACTGCGTCATCACCACGATCATGGAGGCACGATAATGTCGTTCGACGCCCACGTCTGCGAGAACGGACACGTCACCTACCCCGGGCACACGCTCTGCCCCGAGTGCGGGGCGAAACAGACCGAACGGCTCGACCTCGCCGAGCGGACCGGCGAGGTCGTCACCTGGACGAAGTCGACGGCGACCCCGCCCGGCGTCCGCGCGCCCAACACCATCGCCATCGTCCAGTTCGACCTCTCCGGGGAGGACCTGGCCGACGACTACGTCCGCGCGGTCGGGCAGGTCACGACGGAGGAGGTCGAGACCGGCGACGCCGTCGAGCCGGTCTACGCCGAGGAACTGCGCGACCCCGAGGCGGGCATCAAGGTTCCCGAGAGCCAGGAGTGGGACGGCTACCGGTTCGAGCCGGTCTGAGTTTCCGACCTCGATCTCGGGGGTTTCGATCCTCAGCAGTACTCGTCGAGCGCGAGCAGTACGCTCGCATCGCGGTCGTGGTCGTAGCGGTCGAAGTCCTCGCTCGTCAGTTGCCGGTCCGGTTCGAGCACCTCGTCGGGACCCTCGGGGAGCGTTTCGATCCGAGACGTGGCTGTCATGGCGGTGAGCCCCGAGTTCGGGAGTTCGAACGTGACGACGTCCCCGAAGTACGTCGGGGCCTGAACCGGTGCGGTCCCGACGACGCTCGCCCCGAGTCGCCGGAGCGCGGCGAGCAGCGAGAACCCCGCGCTGAAGGTGGTCGCCGCCGTCGCGACGACGACGGTCGGCGGCGCATATTTGCCGGCAAAGGGCCAGTCCGGCGACTCCGACCGCTCGAACGTCGGCAGCGAGTCGCGGAGGTCGCTCCGGACATCTTCCACGGAGGGATCGCCGTCGTCGACGGCGTACTCGCCGGGCCGGAGGTCCCACGCGCCGTTTTCGTCGGCGCGCTCGAACGAGTCGGTTCCGCGTTCCTCGACCAGCCGGTCGGAGTACCGGAGCGCGCCCGGACGGTCGCGGGCCGTCACGACGGCGTCCCAGCCGTACAGGACGTAGGCCAGGAGGTCCACGAGGATCCGATTCCCGCCGGTGTTGTCCCGGACGTCGACGACCAGCGTCTCCGTCTCCGCCGCCGCCATCTCCCCGGCGAGGTCCCTGAACACGTCCAGCGCCGCGGGGACTCCGCCGAGCGCGTCGTCGAAGTCCTCGGGAGCCGGCTCGCCGGTGGCCGCTCGGCAGAGCGAGCGCGCGCGTGTCCGGGAGTGCTCGTCGAGGCCGTCGCGTCGGTACTCGAACGCCTCCCGGTGGCCGTCCATCGACGGGACCCGCAGCCACGCCGCGTCGCGCTCGGGGAGCAGTCGATAGGTCGGCCACTCCTCCGAGGCCGGTCGGTCGAGCGTCGACGGCGCGACCCACTCCCCGCCGTCCGTCGTCGGCTCGAACGTCTCGCGGACGGCCGACCCGTCGGGCGCCCGGAACTCGAAGGTCGCTCGCGCCGGCCGGTCGTCGGCGGCGAGGAGCGTGGCCATCGAACGCCAGTTGCGGAGCGAGAGCAGGAGGTTGGTGCGGTCGCCGTGGGGCGTCTCACTGCCCCGGAGGCGCCGCTGTCGGTCGAGGAGTTCGTCGACGCCGACGCCCGCGACGCGCCGCAGACGTGCCCCCACCAGGGAACGGCGCTCGTCGGACCGGACGGCCCTGACCCGAATGTCGCCGTCGACGGCGCCGAGACGGAGGGGGATCGATCCGTCGGCCATCGGGTGGACGACGAAGGTGTGGGCGTCCCGAACCGCGGCCGCCAGCGCCGCGAGTTCTTCCCGGAGTCGTCGCTTCGAGGGGCCCTCCGGCGGGAGGGCGTCGAGCGTCGACTGTACCCGCTCGTAGTACTCGAATCGTCCGCCGGCCCGAACGAACGGCGCCGGATGCGTCGCCTCTATCGCGTCGACGAACGCCCGCACGTCCGCGACGGCCTCGTCGTGGGTCAGTTCCGCTTCGGAACTCATGGAACCGGAGACGCCCCGCCGAGTGATAAAATATGGTAGGTACGTTGAAATATCCAAACGTATAAGTATCCCGTTCCCACTTTCGAGTGAAGCGGTCGCAACGGGAACGGGCGACCGGGAACGCGATATCGGGTGTTCGGTAGTCTCGCGGCGGCCCGCGGAGAATCCGGACCGGCGGGAGGCCGGTCCCCCTCGCCGGGGTGGCAGGGGTGTGGCGGTTGCGGGTGGCTGACAGCAGGGGTTCAGTCGGCGGGCGCGACCAGCGGGCGGTCGCGGTCATCGACCGAATCAGGAGCGTCCTCGGCGAGGGCAGACAACCCATCCGCTACCGAGCGGTAGTCGTCGCCGTCCGCGTGGGGGTAGACGGCGACGAGGTCGCCCCCGTCGTAGACTGCGAGGGTGATCGCGGGGAAGACCAGCCAGTCGCACAGTTCGCCGGTGTCCGCGGCGTAACACTCGCGCGTCGCGAAGAACGGCCGCAAGCGCGCGCCGCGGTCGCGCGCCCACCGCGAGAACGCCAGGTAGCGGTCACGGGCCGCTACCGCCTCGGTGTCCTCGCGGCGGATGCGCTTCGGACAGGTCGTCACCTCGAACGAGTCGACCCGCCCGGCGGCCTCGAGTTCGCGCAGTCTCTCTGTGAGCCGGTCGCGCTGGCGCGCCGCCGGCTCCGGGAGCGTCTCCCTGAGACACAGCGCGACGCGGCGGTCCCCCCTCCGCTCGGTTGGCGTCATGGGTACCCGACGGTTGCACGTGGTGGATAATAAATCATTATGTTTTCTAAATTATTGTTTGGGCGGTTGTTCGGGGATATCGGTCAGCGGTTCCGGACGGGAGAAAAGCGGTTCACTGCGGGCGAGCTACTCGCGGTCCGCACCGCCGGCGTCGTCGTCCCCGGAGCCGTCCGCTCCGACGTCGTCGCCGTCCTGCGGGCCGTTCCCGGGGTCGTCACCGTCACCGTCGGCCGGCACGTCGTCGGCGTCGGGGAGTTCGTCGAGGTCGCGCTTGATCGACTCCAGCTCGGCGTCCACATCCACCGAGACCGCGTCGTCGCCGCCCTCGTCGTCCCCACCTGACTCCGCCCGGTCGTCCTGGCCCGACGAATCGCCGGATCCCTCGTCCGACGACTGGGCCGAACCGTCGGCCGGCCGCGTACTCTCGCGGATACGGCGCTGGATCTCCGCGCGCAGTTCGCGGGCGTCGTCGAGCAGCTCCGCCGCCTCGTCGTCGTTCGGTCGCCCCTCGACGGCGTCCTGGAGGTCGACGAGCGCGTCGTCGAGCCGCGAGAGGGTCGACTCGCTGGCGGACTTGGCGCGCTCGCGGAGCTGTTCGGTCTCGCGGCGGGCCTCGTCGGCGCCGTCGGCGAGCCGCAGTGCACGCTGGAGGAGCCGGAGCGCGCGGATGTTCGTCTCCAGGATCAGGATGAACCCCGGGATGGCGACTTCGCTGGTGAACCGCCGCAGGTCCCGCGGCGTCGGGAGCCGCGGCCCGTCGTCGGGCCGCGGCGGCTCCAGTTCGTCCTCGAGTTCCCGCAGGGTCCGGACGAGGTCGCCGACCAGCCGCGCCAGGTCCTCGTCGGAGGAGTCGTCGGTCATGTCCCGTCCTTCGCGGGCCGACGGAAAAAACGTCACCACTCGCGCGACAGCTGATCGACAGGACCGAACGGTCGGGCCCTAGGGGTCCACGTCCGGGAAGTCGGCCGGGAGCGGCGCGGGACGGCCGGGGTCGGAGTCGATAGCCGCGAACGCGCTCTCCTCCGAGGACGTGCGGACCGCCGACATCACGTCGAGGACGTGGCCGGCGAGGGCGCCGCTGGTGCGGTGTTCCCAGTCGCCGCGGACGGCGAAGGCCAGGTCCGCGAGGCCCGCGCCGCGGCCGGCCGTGTACTCGTGGGTCAGCGGGACCGTCTCCCAGGCGTCGTCCTCGTGGCTCCGGACGCGGACGGGGCCCTCGAAGTGGTTCGGGTCGGGCAGCGCCAGCGTCCCCTCGGTCCCGTAGATCTCGAAGGCGGGGAAGGGGAGCGTCGACGCCTCAACGTCGAAGCTCATCAGCAGGTTCGCCGTCGCGCCGCCGGCGAAGTCGACGATGCCGGCCTCGTGGGTCGGCACCTCTACGTCGATCTCCTCGCCCTTCCGCGCGTCGCTCTCGATAGTTCTGGTGGCGTGGGGTCGGCTGACCGACCCGGCGACGCGCTCGGCGCTCCCCAGGAGGAAGACGAGCGCGGTCACGTAGTACGGCCCCATGTCGAACAGCGGCCCGCCGCCCTCCTGGTAGTACAGGTCCGGGTTCGGGTGCCACAGTTCGTGCCCTGGCGAGGTCCAGTGGGCGGTCGCACCCACGGCGTCACCGATCCGACCCTCGTCGAGCACCTGCCGCGCCGTCTGGAGGCCCGCGCCGAGGAACGTGTCCGGCGCCGAGCCGACGAGCAGGCCCGACTCGGCGGCCCGCTCGCGGATCGATTCGGCCTCTTCGGCCGTCGCGGCGAACGGCTTCTCGGTGTAGACGTGGTTCCCGGCGTCCAGCGCGTCCGTGATGACCCCCGCGTGGGCGCTCGGCGGTGTCAGGTTGACGATAGCCTCCACGGCGTCGTCGGCGAGCAGGTCATCGACCGACTGGGCCTCGATCCCGTGTTCGGCGGCCGTCTCGCGGGCCAGCTCTGCGTCCAGATCGGCACAGGCGACGATGTCGAAGGCGTCGAAGGTGGCGTCCGCCGAGAGATAGCGGGAACTGATGTTGCCACAGCCGACGATCCCGACCGAGAGCGGATTCATGGGCATGCCTTCGTGAGCCCGCTAATCAATCCCCTGGACTCCGGTCGAACGTTCCCCTTCGTCGCGGTCGCGCCCGCTCGTCGGCTTCCGGGACCGACCGCAACCCTTATTTCTTTAGGTTCGCCTAAACCGAGATATGGAAGCAACGGACGAGTCGGCCGACGGGGTGCAGTCACGCGTCGACGCGGACGAACAGCGCGGGCGGGCCGAACGCGCGGACTGTCCGGAGATATCCGCCTACTCGACGACGGAGACGCGGACGGTGTTCACGGAGTCGGACAACGGCGACGGCTGGATCGCGACCGACCTGACGGTCGAGGTCCGCGAATAGCGTTCTACCTGTTGATCGCGGCGTCGGTGACCAGCGTGTCGTCCTCGAGGTAGTGCTCGATGTGGTGGGCGTCCTCCTCGGTCTGGACGAGGATCTCGCGGAGGATCTCCGCGGTGGCGTGGTCGCCCAGGTCCGTCGCGAGCTCGATGTGCTCGCGGAGGCTCTCGATGACGTCGCCGTACATCCCCAGGTCGTTCTCCAGGGACGTGCGGATGTCGTAGACGTCGTCGCCCTCGAACTCGACGGTCGCCATCTCGGCCTGGTTGACCGGGTTCGCCACGGGCGCCCCGCCCAGGGCCTGGAGCCGCTCGGCGATATCGTCGGCCGCCGCCTCGGCGTTCTCGGCCGCCTCCCCGAGGAAAATGTGCAGGTCGCGGAACTCTGCGCCCTCCACGTTCCAGTGGTGCTTTCGAAGCTGGTGGTACAGCATGTACGTGTCCGCCAGGTCGGCGTTCAGCGCCTCGACGATCTCCTCGGACTTGCCCTGGTCGAGTCGGAGCTGGTTCTCTTCGACCGTGCCGGCCTCCTGCAGGACGTGCTTCTGGGTGCTCATTGCGTTCTGATCATCGGCCGCTCGCCCCTTAAAGATTGCCACTCGGAAAGAATTTTTTCGGATGGCCAAAATCGAGTTTTCCGTATCGGAATGCGAACTGGGAACGCCGCCCCGTCGTGATGAGCGAGGAACAGCTCACGGGCGGGTCAACACGAGCGCGGCGTCGCCGTCTAGCCGTGCCTCGTCGACGCCGGCCTCCGGCGGGGCGGCCCGCGCCTGCGCGTCGTGGACGGCCAGCAGGGCCGCGGCCTCGGCGTCGTCGAGGGCGAGGTCGTCGGTGAACTCCGTCCAGACGTGGTCCGGGAGCGCCAGGTAGTACGCGCCCTCGGTCCGCCCGACCAGCGGGTCCAGGTGGAAGTAGTTGCGCCACTCGTAGACGATGTCCTCGACGCCGGGCAGTTCGCGGACGTTCGCCTGGTGGGTGCGCAGAATGTCGGTCAGTCGCTCGACGGACACGTCGCGGTCGGCCGCGACCGACTCGACGACCGCCTCGTCGAAGGCTCCGAGTTCGTCGCTCGTCATGACGGACGCTCGGGGTGCAAGCGCATTTACCGTTGCGCTCCGTTCGGAGCGGTATGCATCCGCGAGCGAGGGAGTTCACCGAGCGGGCGGCCGACCGCGGCGTCGAAGTCGAGGTCCGCGAGTTCCCCGAGGGGACGAAGACAGCGGCCGACGCCGCCGAGGCCATCGGCTGCGAGGTCGCCCAGATCGCCAGTTCCATCGCGATGGTCGCCGACGAGCCGGTCGTCGTCGTCACCAGCGGCGCCAACCGGGTGAGCGAGGCGAAGCTCGCCGCCCTCCGCGGCGTCGACCCCGAGGCCGTGCGGATGGCCGACGCCGACGAGGTGAAGGGGACGCTCGGCTGGGCCATCGGCGGCGTGCCGCCGTTCTGTCACGAGCGGTCCGTCCCCGTCTACCTGGACGAGACGCTCCGGGCCTTCGAGACGGTGTGGGCCGCCGCCGGGACCCCCGAGGCCGTCTTCCCGGTCGACCCGGAGCGCATCGAGGAACTGGCCGACGCCGAGCCGGCGGACGTGGCCGCCGAGTGACCGGTACTGCGGGATGTGGCCGCCCGGACCGACCGGCTCGCGGCGACCGATCCGCCCGTCTTCCTGCGCTGTGAGAAGCCGGGCCAGCCTATAAACCCGGTCGGGGCGAACCTCCGAGTAGATGGGCGAACTAGCCACACTCTTCGGACCGCGGCGAGTCGCCGTCGTAGGCGCGACCGACCGGGAGGGGTCGGTCGGTCGGGCGATCACGGCGAACCTCCTCGCCGACTTCGAGGGGGACGTGGTCGCCGTCAACCCCACGAAAGACGAGGTGCTGGGCCTGGAGGCACACGACGGCGTCGGCGCCGTCCCCGACGTGGACGTGGCCGTCATCGTCGTCCCGCCCTCCGTCGTCCTCGACGCGATCCGCGAGGCCGCGGAGGCGGGGATCCGCGACGTGGTCGTCATCACCGCCGGCTTCGGCGAGTCCGGCAGCGAGGGCGCCCGCCGCGAGCGCGAGCTCCGGGAGCTCGCCGAGGAGTACGACCTCAACGTCGTCGGCCCCAACAGCCTGGGCATCATGAACACCGGGCTCGGCCTCAACGCCACGTTCGGCCCCGAGAACGCCCAGCCGGGCTCGATCTCCTTCATGAGCCAGTCGGGCGCGTTCGTCACCGCCGTCGTCGACTGGGCCAACGACCGCAACCTCGGCTTCCGCAACGTCGTCTCGCTGGGCAACAAGGCCGTCCTCGACGAGTCCGACTTCGTCCGCGAGTGGGGCGAAGATCCGGAAACCGACGTGATCCTGGGCTACCTCGAGGACGTGGTCGACGGCCGCTCGTTCGTCGAATCCGCACGGGAGGTCTCGACGGACACCCCTATCGTCGTCGTCAAGTCCGGCCGGACGGAGGCCGGCGCCTCCGCGGCTGCCTCCCACACCGGCGCCATCGCGGGCTCGGAGGAGGCCTACGAGGCCGCGCTGGACCAGGCGGGCGTGCTCCGCGTCGAGACCGTCCAGGATCTCTTCGACTTCGGGAGCATCCTCGCGGGCCAGCCCCTGCCGGAACGGGACGGCGTCGCCATCGTCACCAACGCCGGCGGCCCCGGCGTGATGACGACCGACGCCGTCGGGGACTCGGACCTCTCGCTCGCCTCGTTCACGGACGAGACCGTCGAGCGGTTCCAGGCGGCGCTGCCCGACGAGGCCAACGTCTACAACCCGGTCGACATCATCGGCGACGCGCCCGTCGAGCGCTTCGAGGAGGCGCTGGACATCGCGCTCGCGGACCCGAACGTCGGCGCCGCGGTCGTGCTCGCCTGCCCGACCGCCACCCTCTCCTACGAGGACCTGGCCGACGCGGTCGTCGACCTGCAGGCCGAGTACGAGACGCCGGTCGCCGCGACGCTGATGGGCGGGTCGTCGGCCCGGGACGCCAACGAGCGGCTCTCGCGGGCCGGCATCCCGACGTACTTCGACCCCGCTCGCGCCGTCCGCAGCCTCGACGCGCTCCGGGAGTACCGGGCGATTAGCGAGCGGGAGTACACCGAACCCGAGACGTTCGACGTGGACCGCGAGGCGGCCAGGGAGATCCTCGAATCGGCCGCCCGGCGGGACACCAACCGGCTGGGCGTGGAGGCGATGGGCCTGCTCGACGCCTACGGCATCCCGACGCCCGACGGCGAGATCGTCGACGCCCGCGCGGACGCCGTCGAGGCCGCCGAGCGGATCGTCGGCGGCAGTGACGACGCCGATGGCGACGGTGGCGGGGACGGCGGCGACGGCGACGGCGGCGACGGGGACGGAGACGGCGAGGTCGTCATGAAGATCGTCAGCCCCGACATCCTCCACAAGTCGGACATCGGCGGCGTCGCCGTCGGCGTCCCGCCCGAGGAGGTCGGCGACACCTACGAGGACCTGGTGACCCGCGCCCGCAGCTACCAGCCCGACGCGACGATCCTCGGCGTCCAGGTCCAGGAGATGCTGGATCTCGACAGCGGCGTCGAGACCATCGTCGGCATGAACCGCGACCCGCAGTTCGGCCCGCTGGTCCTGTTCGGCCTCGGCGGCATCTTCGTCGAGGTGCTCGAGGACACGACGCTCCGGCTCGCGCCCGTCAGCGAGGCGTCGGCCCGCGAGATGATCGACGAGATCGACGCCGCACCGTTGCTGCGCGGCGCACGGGGCCGCGAGCCGGTCGACGAGGCCAGCGTCGTCGAGACGATCCAGCGGCTCTCCCAGCTGGTCACCGACTTCCCCGCCATCGTGGAACTGGACATCAACCCGCTCGTCGCCACCCCCGACGGCGCCCGGGCCGTCGACGTGCGACTCACCATCGACCAGGAGGAACTATGAAACCCATTTTCGTCACCTCGACCGGAGAAGGCACCGGCAAGACAGCCATCGCGATCGCCGTCGCGAAGCTCGCCCAGGACCGCGGCCTGAGCGTGGCCTACTTCAAACCGAAGGGCACGCGCCTCAAGAGCCCGGTCGGCAAGACCCGCGACGAGGACCCGCTGCTCGCGAAGGAGATGCTCGGCATCGACGCCGACCTGGCGGACCTCGAACCCGTGGTCTACTCCCCGGCGTTCATCGAGGAGGCCATCCGCGGCAACCGCGACGGCGAGGTGCGCGAGCGGGTGCGCGAGCACTTCGACGCGCTCGCCGACGAGTACGACCTGGTCGTCGTCGAGGGCGGCGGTCGCCTGGAGACCGGCGGCATCGTCGGCCTGACCGACCCCGACGTGGCCGAACTGCTCGACGCCCGCACGGTCGTCGTCGGCGGCTACGCCAACCCGGCCGACGTGGACGGCGTGCTCGCCGCCGCCCGCCAGTTCGAGGGCCGCCTCGCGGGCGTGCTCTTCAACGCCGTCGCCGACGCCAACTTCGACTCGCTGAACACGGACGTGGTACCCTTCCTGGAGACCCGGGACATCCCCGTCCTCGGCATCGTCCCGCGCGTGCAGGAACTCGCCGGCGTCACCGTCGCGGATCTCGCCGACGCGCTGGGGGCCGAACTGCTGAACCCCGAGGCCTCGACCGACGGCTTCGTCGAGCGGTTCGCCGTCGGCGCGATGGGCAGCGACGCGGCCCTGCGGCACTTCCGGCGGATGCGCAACGCCGCGATGGTCACCGGCGGCGACCGCTCGGAGATCCAGGCCGCCGCGCTCGAAGCGCCGGGCATCGAGTGCATCGTCCTGACCGGCGGGCTCAGACCCTCCGGCGCCATCCTCGGCAAGGCCGCCGAGGCGGACGTGCCGGTCCTGCTCGTCCAGTCGGACACCAGGGTGACCGTCGACCGCGTCGAGGAGGTGATCTCCACCGGCCGGACCCGCGACCCGGAGACCGTCGAGCGGATGGTCGACCTCCTCTCGGACCACGCCGACCTGGCGGGACTGCTGGCCGACTACGACGCGGACTCGGGCTCGACCGCCGGCGCCGACCCGGGGGAGGAGGAGGGGTCCAGCGGCGACAGCACCGAACCGGACGAGGAGTGAGGGCATTCGGGACGGCGGACCCGAAACGGTCATCGGCCGGTCCGCGAGGTCCCGGGATTCCGTCACCGAACTCCGGTAGCGCGGTCTTACCCCAACAATGTGGCCGTTCCCCGCCGGCAACGATCGAGTACACTTTTACGTCCGCGAACCCTTATTTCCGATGGAGCCAGTTGGCTCCGTAGTGTCACACGCTGGGGCATCCCGCCCCACCGTTCCCCTTTGTGTCGCAGTGACCGACGGACAGCGGCGGCTGTCGTCGGCTCGAACCGACCGCTCGGACCCGACCGATTCGATCCGGGAAATTTATGACGAAATGGACGTGTAAGTGACACTACGGAGGGAGGGCGTACCGGGCGCCCGGCGATCATGCAGATCGGGCTCGAAGTCGAATACTGGACCGTCGAGAGCGACGGCTCGCTCGCGACCGCCGAGCCGGTCGCGGCCGACTGCGAGTTCGTCGACAGGGAGTTCGCTGACCCGTTGCTGGAGGTGAAGACGCCGCCATGCGAGTCCGTCGAGGCGCTGGCGGCGACGCTGGGGGACAGGCTCGAAACCGTCCGCGAGGTCGCCCGCTCGCACGGCCGGCGGCTCGTCCCGCTCGGGACGCCGCTGACCGGCGACCCGCTCGCGCGGCGCCGGTCCGACAGGATCGACGTACAGCGTGCGGTGCTCGGGGACGCGCTCGACCACGCGGCCCGCTGTGCCGGCACGCACGTCCACTTCGAGCAGGTGGACGCGGCCGAACAGCTCCGGGCGCTCACCGCCCTCGACCCGGCGGTCGCGCTCGTCAACACCTCGCCGTACTACCGCGGTCGCCGGCTCGCGACCTGCGCGCGACCCCACGCCTACCGCAGGCTGTGTTACGGCGCCGCGCCGGAACTGGGCCAGCTCTGGGAGTATCCCGAATCGGCCGAGGCCTGGCGCGACCGCGTCGACGACTGCTTCGAGTCGTTCGTGGCGACGGCGACCGACCACCCGGGGCTGGACCGCCAGGCGGTCGAGGACGCCTTCTCCCCGGCCGACGCGGTCTGGACGCCCGTGCGCCTGCGCGACGACCTCGGGACCGTCGAGTGGCGGGCGCCCGACGCCGCGCCGCCGCTCGCGGTCGTTCGGGTCGTCGCCGACGCCGCGCGGCTCGTCGAGGAGGCCGTCGAGCGCGGGACCACGGTCGGGGGCGACGCCGGCCGCGACGCCCTCTCGCTGCCGCCGTTCGACCGGCTTCGCGACCTGGTCGACGCCGCGGTCGCGGAGGGCCTGTCGGCGCCGGCCGTCGAGTCGTACCTCGACGACCTCGGCGTCGACACCGGCGCCTACCGGCCGCCCGGCGGCCGTATCGACGGGCGGCGGCGGGTCGACGAGCCGACCGCGAAGCGAATCCGCCGGCGCGCGGCCGACGCGCTCCTGGCGGATCTGGACGCGCTCCGGGAGGACGGGCTCGACGCGCTGTCGGCCGGCGACGAGGCGGTACCGGCGTGACGCGACTCGCGAGCGCACCGCGACCCGGTCGAACCACGCGCCGTCGTCAGTCGGAGATGTTGCTGGTCGCGTTGCCGGCGGCAGTCCCCACATCGTCGGGCCTCTCCGCGTCGTCCGGGCTCTCCGCGTCGCCGGCTGCGCTCGCCGATTCGTCGGTTCCGGTGTCGGCGTGGCGGGCCTTCACCGCGGCCGGGTCGAAGTCGTTGGCCTCGGTGTTCGGCTCCAGTCCGGCGCGCTCGACGACCTCGATGTCGTCGGCGGGCGACTGCCCCTCCGTCGTGAGGTAGTCGCCGGTGAGTATTCCGTCGGCGCCCGCCTCGAACGGCAGGTGCTGTTCGGCGGCGTCGAGGTTCGCCTCCCGTCCGCCGGTCAGCCGCACTCGCGCCTCGGGGTGGAGCAGCCGATACACTGCGATGGTCGAGACGATCTCCTCGGTCGAGATGGCCGCCCCGTCGTCGAACCGCTCGCCCAGCGGCGTCCCCGCGACGGGATTCAGGATGTTCACCGGGAGCGACGAGACGCCGATATCCTGCAGGGCGACGGCCGCGTCCACGCGGTCGGTCGGGCTCTCGCCCATCCCGAGGATGACGCCGGCGCAGAGGTCCATGCCGGCCTCCTTCGCGACCTCCAGGGTCTCGACGCGGTCCTCGAAGGAGTGGCTGTCGACGACCTCCGGGAAGAAGCTCGGTGAGGTCTCGACGTTGTGGTTGTAGTGGTTGATCCCCTCCTCGGCCAGGATCGCCGCCTCCTCCTCGGTGAGGATGCCTAGCGAGGCGTCGACCTCCACGTCGGTCTCGTCGCGCACGAGCCGGATCGCGCGGAGCACCTCGGCCCACTCCTCGGGCCTGTGTTCCTTCGAGACGCCCTTCTCGGCGACGACGATCCCGAATCGCTGGGCGCCGTCGCGCTCGGCCCGCTTCGCCGCCTCCAGAATCTTCTCGGGGTCGAGGAACCCGTAGGTGTCGACTCCCGTGTCGAAGTGGACCGACTGTGCGCAGAAGCCGCAGTCCTCGGCGCAGTCGCCGGCCTTCGCGTTGACGATCGAGCAGGCGTCGACGGTGCCGTCGCCGAACTCGGCGCGGACGGCGTCGGCCGCTGCGGCCAGCTGCTCGACCGGTTGCGCGACCAGCGCCAGCCCGTCGCGTCGGGTAAGCCGCTCGCCCGCCAGCACGCGCTCGACGGCGTCGTCTATCGTCCGGTTGCCGGTCTCGTAAACCACGATCGGCCCGTCGGTTGACGGCTGGAAAAAAGTTCCCCCGGCCGGGTCGATCCCCGCGGCCGGCGTCTCCGTCGTCGGTGCCGACGATCGGCCTCACTCGCCCCAGTAGAAGCGCGGCGCGAGGAACATGTACCCGAGCGCCGCGACGAGCAGGAACCGCGGGAGGACGCGGCCGAACGCGAGCGGCGCGAGGACGGCGGCGGCCTGGACGACGCCGAGGATCCCGGCGTCGCGGGCGAGGAGTTTCGGGTACGGGACCGGCGCGACCATCGCCACCGAGAGGACGGCGGCGGCGGCGAGCAGGCCCGGTACCCACGTCAGGCCGGCGAGGTAGGCGGCCGCGAGGATGGTCGCGCCGAGCGTGTTCTGGATGCCGGGGCGGTTCTCGCCGTCGCCGACGAACTCGCTGTACAGGGCGGTCCGGAGCACGGAGAAGACGACGAAGACGGCCCCGACGCCGACGGCCGCGGCGGCCTGCGCGGGGGGCGCGGCCGCGATCCCGTCGGCCAGCCAGCCCCACTCGGCGCCGGCGATCCCGACGACCAGCAGGGCGGGCGTCGCGCCGAACGACACCACGTCCGTCACCGAGTCCAGCAGGGGGCCGACCTCGGTGCCGCCGAAGGTGCGGGCCGCGATCCCGTCGAGCGCGTCGGCGATGGCGGCCAGCAGGACGAGCCGGGCGGCCAGGTGGGGGTCCGAGAGCGCGACGACGCCGGCGGCGAACCCGACGACGGCGTTGGCCAGCGTGATCGCGTCGGCGACGCCGAGCCGCTCGCGCACGCGCAACCCCTCGTTCATACCACCGTGGTCGGTGAGCGGGTACATCAATCACGGGGAAGCGCGGTCGTCCCACGCCCGGCCCGATTGTGGGAGATCGGCGGCCGCGCCTCCTACCGGACGGCGTCGAGCACCTGCGCGAGCGTCTCGACGCGCTCGCGGGGCTCGACGGTGTCGCTCTCCTGGTCGTAGCGCACGGCGTCGCCCTCGGCGAGTTTCGGGACGTGCGTGTGGTACAGCGCGAGGTACAGCTCCGAGACCGTCTCGGAGTCGATCTCGCTCACCGGCCGGTCGTGCTCGCGGCGGGCCACCTCGTCGGCGAGGTCGGCCAGCGTCAGCTCGCAGTCGTGGCGCTCCAGCGTCTCCACCACGTACCGCCGGTACCGATGGTCTAGCAGTCCGAATGCGTCCGTTACCGGGTCCGAAGCCGCTGTCGGCTGTGACTCCATACACCGATCGTAGACCCCCGTCCGGGTTCCGGTTCGTACTGCCCACGTCAGGGGTTTATCAGGGGGCGGTCGGGACGGCTACGCTTTCTCCTCGGCGAGCGGCGTCACGCGGATGGTGTTGGCGACGAGCGCGTGGTGGCCGCGGCGCAGCCGCTGGGACAGCGACTGGCGCGTGATCCCCAGTTCGTCGGCGACCTCGTCCAGCGTCGTCTCCCGGGGGTCCTCGAAGTAGCCCAGCTCCCAGGCGGTGTTCAGCGCGTCGTACTGTTTCTCGGTGAGCCCGTAGCGGCTCCCCGTCCGCGGGTGGTCGGTCTCGTAGAGCTTCTCCAGCCGGAAGGAGATGTCGTAGCGGTCGGCGTAGCGCTGGAACTCGTCGAGCGGTTCGCGGCCGTCGAACCGGATGCGGATGTCCCAGACCCCGTGCTGGCCCTTCGCTTCGAGGATCGTCGCGCCGGCCTGCGTCGAGGCGTACACCATCGTGTCGACGTTCTCGGTCCAGGTCCCCCGGTACAGCGACGCCGCCTCGAAGTCGTCGAGGCGCCGGAGGTCCTCGATCGACGGGTCCGCCTCGGCCGCGGCTTCGAACTCGTCGAGGTCGACCCCGGAGACCCAGAAGTAGGGGGTGAGCACCTCCTCCGAGGCGGCGACGCGGTCGATCTCGACGACCAGGTCCGGGAGCCGTTCGAGCGTCGACGACAGGGCGAAGTCCTCCGACGGGACGTGGAACTCGGCGAAGAGGCTCATGGTCGCCCGGTTGGGGGTCGGCCCGCATAACCTCGTTTGCGTGGTCGGTCCCGGTTGGTTGCGCCCTCGGAGCCGGTCGATCGTCTCCCGCGGCGCCGGTCGGTCGGGGCTCGCGGCGTCGAAAAGCCAGAAGGCATTTGTGACGGTCGGGCCGACAGGTAGCCAAGGCAAACCCCATGACACCCGTCGAGGCCCTGGTCTGCGAGCGGTGCGGGCGCCGCTACGCACCCGACGCCGTCGAGTACACCTGCCCCGAGCACGACGGCGTGGCGGGCGTCCTCGACGTACGCTACGACGACGACGCCCTCGGCGACGAACTCGGCGGCGTCCTCGACGGTCCGACCGAAGACCTGTGGACCTACGAGCCCCTGCTCCCCGTGGACGGCGACCCCGTCAGGCTGGGCGCCGGCGGTACCGACCTGCTCTCGGCGCCCACGCTGGGCGACGCGCTGGGGGTCGACGCCCTCGTCAAGAACGAGACGACCAACCCCACGGGCTCGAACAAGGACCGAGGCAGTGCGGTCGTCGTCTCGCGGGCGCGCCAGGCGGGCCACGACACGGTCGCCTGCGCCTCGACGGGCAACGCCGCGGCGTCGCTCGCGGGGTACGCCGCCCGCGCCGGCCTCGACTGTCGCATCTTCGTCCCCGCCGACCTCCCGGAGGCCAAGGCCGTCCAGCCGCGCCTCTACGGCGCGACCGTCCTGGGCGTCGACGGCACGTACGCCGACGCCTACGAGCTGTGCCGGGAGGTCTCGGCCGAGCGCGGCTGGTACAACCGCAACGCCGCGATGAACCCCTACGCGGTCGAGGGCAAGCGCACGCTCGGGTTCGAACTCGCCGAGGGGGCGCCCGACGCCGACTGGGTCGCGATGCCGATGGGCAACGGCTGCTCGCTGGCCGGCGCCTGGAAGGGGCTCCGCGAGTTCGAACGCCTCGGCGTCGTCGCCGACGCGCCCCGGATGCTCGGCGTCCAGGCCGAGGGCGCGACGGCCATCCGCGATCGGTTCGCTGCCGAGTTCGACGAGGTGGCCGCGGACGGCGGCGCCGACTCGACCGATGTCACGGCCGACAGACGGAGTCCCGGCGACGAGCGTCGGGAGGGCGTCGACGAGACGACCGCAGACAGCATCGACGTGGGCGTCCCGCACAACGCGGGCAAGGCCTGCCGCGCGCTCGCCGAGAGCGGCGGCGACGCCGTCGTCGTCTCCGACGAGGCGATCCTCGACGCCCAGCGCCTGCTGGGCGAGTGCGAGGGCGTCTTCGCCGAGCCGGCCTCGGCGGCCGCCGTCGCGGGCGTCCGCGCGGCGGTCGAGCGGGGGACCGTCGCCCCCGGCGAGCGCGTCGTCGTCGTCGCGACCGGGACGGGGCTCAAGGATTCGGCGAGCGCCCGCGAGGCCGTCGGCGACGTGATCTCGGTCGACGCCGCCGGCGAGGGACTGCCCGACGAACTGTGACCGGTGTCTGGGTCGGCTCCGGAGGCGATCCGCTTCAGTTCTCGATATCGTCGGTCCACAGCCGCGCGGCGGTCACGACGGTGCCGGTGACGAGGATGGCGAGCTGCCAGCCGTGGCGGACGACCGGGAACATCCGCTCGGGGTCCTCGACGGTGTCCGGGTCGGGGCCGCCGCCCTCCCCGCCGGGGTTGGGGTCGACCCCCGTCGAGATGTTGACCTCCTGGGAGGAGCCGCGGCTGCGCGGTCCCGCCTGTTCGGTCTCGGGGTTCAGGTCCACGTAGCTCTGGACGATCCCCCGCTGGTCGGAGATCTCGAAGCGGCCGTCGAGGACGTAGAACTGGTCGTGGAGCGGCCACAGCGGGTTGACGCCGTGGTCCACGAAGTCTAGCCCGATCCCCGCGAAGACCAGCGCGACGACGCTGACCCACGCCAGCCGGACCCCTTCCGGGCCCCAGCGGTCGCGGACGAACGAGCGATCCCGGAGGCGCAGGTCGACGTACAGCAGCGCGCTCGCGGCGATCGGGACGACGTAGGTGTGCAGGACGGTGCGGTGGCCGGCGACGAAAAAGAGGGCGATAAAGGAGTCCAGGTCCGGCGCGGCGACGACGGCGAGGACGACCAGCAGCGACCGGCGGTCGAAGACCGACCCCAGCAGGGCGGCGGCGATCATCCCGCCGAAGGCGAGATGCACCAGCGTCGAGGGCATATCCGCCCCTGTGGGATGCAGTGGCATAACCTTTCATACGGATCATTGCAAGACATTCCGGGATCGACCGCACGCAGTCGTGCGGTCGACCCGGTACACGCTTGCAATGATCCGTATCAGGACCGCTCGGCCGACCGCCCGAATCCGGCGGCGATCGCCCACACCGTCGTTCGCTCCCGGGATCTGACGTTCCGCTGGTACTATAACCCTCGAAAGAGAAGCCGGCGGCGATGACCGCCCTGGAGACCTGGATCCGACTGCTCGCGGGCGTCGGGGTGGCGCAGGCGCACGGCTCGATGAACACTCTGGAAGTCTGGGGACGACTGATCGCGGGCGTCGGGCTGATCCTCGCGAACGGCTTCTTCGTCGCGATCGAGTTCGCGCTGACCCGGGCCCGGCAGTTCACCGAGGAGGAGTTCGTCGGCGACGGGACTCCCGCGCTCGAACGCGCCTGGGAGATGACCAACAACCTGGAGATCTACCTCACGACCTGTCAGGTGGGGATCACCGCCTCCAGCATCGCGGTCGGTATCGTCGCGGAGCCGGCGCTCGCGGCGCTGTTCCACCCGCTGTTCGAGGGGACGCGGCTGGCGACCGTCGGCGCCGGCGCCGTCATCGCCTTCCTGATCATCAACCTCGTCCACCTGACCCACGGCGAGCAGACGCCGACGTACCTGGGCGTCGAGCGCTCGCGGATGGTCTGCAAGTACGGCGCGGCGCCGCTGTACTGGTTCAACTGGCTCATCTCGCCGCTGATCACCCTTGGCGACGCGATCGCCAAGTGGACGCTGGGGCTGTTCGGCATCGAGATGACCGGCGCGTGGCTGGAGACCGAGGAGGACGTCATCGAGTCCCGGGCGGACCTGCGCAACAAGCTCGGGTCGGTCCTCGAGGAGGGCGAACTCCCCGAGGACCGCCGCGAGGAGGTCATGAACGCGCTCACCATCGGCGAGCGCCCGGTCCGCGAGGTGATGCTCGACGCCGACGACATCGTCGCGCTGTCGACCGAGGCCGACGCCGAGGAGAACTTCCGCCGGATGGAGGAGAGCCCCCACACCCGCTACCCGCTGGTGGGCGAAGACCTGACCGACTTCCGCGGGATCCTCTATCTCCCCGTCCTCGCCGGCCACCGCGAGGACCTGGCGAGCGACGCGGCGATCGACTTCGAGGACCTGGCGGCGCCGCCGATGACGCTCTCGCCCGACGTGGACGTGAGCGACGCCATCGACCAGTTCCAGGCCGAGAACCAGGAACTCGCCCTCGTCATCGAGGACGGCGAGGTGGTCGGGATGGTCACGGTCACCGACCTCCTCGAGTCGGTCACCGGCGACATCGAGGACCCCATCGACACCGGCGAGGCGACCGCTGACTGACCGTCCCGACCGCCGTCCGCGCTCCGCTCGCGGTACTCTCCGGTTCAGCTTCGCTCGCAGTACCGCTCGGTTCGCGCCTCCGTGAATCCGGGCTTCAGACGTGCTGTCCGACGAGTTCTCGGAGCGCGCCCTCGCCCTGGACGCCGACGCGGCGCTCGGTCAGTTCGCCGTCGACGAACAGGAGCAGCGTCGGCACCCCTTGGACGCCGTACTCGCGGGCCAGTCCCTGGTGGGCGTCCACGTCGACCTTCGCGACGGTCGCCGCCGTCGTCTCGGCGATGTCCTCGACGACCGGTTCGAGCATCTTGCATGGACCGCACCAGTCGGCGTGGAAGTCGACCAGCACGACCCCGTCGGCGACGACGTCCTCGAAGTCGGCCTGGCCGTCGACGTGGACCGGCTCGTCGGGGGTGTCCGCGGTCTCGGTGTCGGCGGTGGGGCCGCCGCCCGCGCCGTCGGAGAGCGTCGACCCTTCGCCGGAGGCGAGTCGTTCCTTCTTGCGCTCGCGGATCCGTTCGAGTTCCTCGTCGGTGTCGTCGCTGGCTTCGCTCATCGCCGCCACGTAGGGGCCGCGGCCGTTTAACCGCCACGGCGTCGTGTCCGTCGGACGCGCGAACGACGGCCGACGGACGGGAATTCGGGGACCGCGTCAGACACAGAACAAGAATTTAAGACCCCGCCAGCCGAGTTACGGGACATGAACCCCGAGACGGCGCCACAGGAGATAACGACGCTCGTGGGGCGGGAAGTCTACACCAACAACGGCGTGTTCGTCGGCGAGGTCGAGGACCTGCGGCTGAACCTGGAGGGCGAGGAGGTGACCGGTCTCGCGCTCCACCAGATCAACGCGGAACTGTTCGGCTCCGAGGCCACCCAGTCCCGGGGCGTCATCGTCCCCTACCGCTGGGTCCAGGCCGTCGGCGACATCGTCATCGTCAACGACGTGGTCGAGCGCGTCCACGGCGACGACGAGGCCGAGGAAGAGGTCGCGGCCTGAATCTCAGGCGGTCCCACGCCCCCGTCGGCGGAGTATCGCGACCCCGAACGCCACCGATATCCCTTCTATCGCTCGTTCGACCGCCGGCCGCTCGACCGGCGACCCCCTGGTCCCCGCCGTGTAGACGACCGCGAACCCGTCGTTCGTCTCGACGACCAGCCCCTCGTCGAGCGGTTCCGGGGCCAGCCCGAACTCCGACTCGACGGCCCGCCGGACCGCGTCGCGGCGCGGCTCGACGGCCACCTCGGACAGTACGTCCCACGCGTCGACGCGCTCCAGCCCGAGCACCCACTCGTCGGCGGTCTCGTCGTACCGCGCCGTCCGCTCGAAGACCCGGCCGTCGCCGCGGAACGCCACGTATTCCTCGGGCGCCGTCAGTAGCTCGCCGGCGTAGCCGGCGTCCGCCTCGACGCCGGGGTAGCCGGTCCCGACCGTCGTCCCGTTCGTCAGCACCGCCGCGAGCGCACAGCGGCGGCTGACATCGACCGAGAAACAGGCGACCCCGTCGAGGCCGTCCGCGGGTCGGGTATCGGCGAACGCGATCCGGTCGTCCTCGACGGACAGACCGGGGCTCCGGTACTCGTAGGTGGGGCCGGTCGCGTTCAGCGCCGGCGCCCACAGCGGGGCGGTCACGAGCGCCAGGCCGACGACGAGCGCCACGGGTCCCGCGGTCAGTCGCGCCACGGCGGCCAGTCGGCGCTCTCCGACAAGCGTCTTGTCCCGGGACCCGGGCGAGAGAGCGAAGCGGCGAAACGGTGGCGTGGCGTCCCCGCTAGAACGCGTCGTCTTCGAGCGTGATGTCGGCGTGGAGACCCTCGCGCAGCGCCGAGTGGACGTGGCAGATCTCCTCGCCGAGTTCGACGATCTCCTGGCCGTCCTCGCCGAGGGCGGCCTCGACCTTCAGCGTCCACTCCATGGACTCAAGGTCGTCGTCCTCGTCGAGGTCCGCCTCGACCTCGATCTCGACGTGGCCGACGTCGTCGTAGCCGGTCTGGTCGGCGGCGACGCGGAACGCGGGGATGTAACAGGACGCGTAGTCGGCGGCCAGGACCTGGTTCGCGTCGGGGCCGTCCTCCTTCAGGGCGTCGACGACGAGCGACCACTCGCCGTCGATCTCGTTTTCGACCGTGTACCCTTCCTCGCAGACGCTGGTGACTTCGATGTCGGACATACGCGAAGACGTTCGACCGCCCCCTTCTAAAAGGTGCCCAAGCGTTCCGAGCGCGCCGGAGACTGCCGGCGGTCGGACGGGGAAACACTCAATTACGGTGATCGCAATTGGCAACTACGGATCCCGATGGCCGACAACGTCCTCGTCGTCTCGACCGACCGATCCGACGCGTCGGCGCTCGCGGAGGCGCTCGACCGCGCCGGGGTCGCCGCCTCGGTCGACGCGGTCGGGTCCCCCTCGGACCTGTTAGACGCGCTCTGTTTCGACACGGTCAACTGTCTGGTCGTCCCCGAGGAGGGAGCGCCGCCGAGCCGACCGACCGCGTGTTCGACGCGGGGTTCGCCGCCGCCGACGGCGACGGGTTCGGCCTCTACGTCGCCCAGCGGATCGCCGCCGACCACGGCTGGCGGCTCCGCGCCGAGAACAGGGACGAAGGGGGCGCCCGGTTCACCGTCGAGGGCGTCGACGGACCGGACGCCGAGTGACCGTCAGTACCCCTCGGAGAGGTCGAACGTCTCGTCGCCGTCGAGGACGTGGACCTCGGCGTCGGAGCCGGTCGCGGCCACCTCGTCGACGAAGTCCTGGGGGTCGATCTCGATCGGCGGGAACGTGTCGTAGTGCATCGGGAGGACGTGGTCGACGTCGAGCCAGTCGGCTGCGACCGCGGCCTGCATCGGCCCCATCGTGAAGTGGTCGCCGACGGGCAGCGCGGCGGCGTCCGGTTCGAGGAAGGGGCCGATCACGTCGCGCATCTCCGTCATGAGGCCGGTGTCGCCCGCGTGGTAGAACGTCTCGCTCTCCGCGTCCTCGACCTGCGTCGGCTTGGTGTCGGAGATCACGTACCCGGCGGCAGACCCCGCGCTCGGCACCTCGAACCCGGCGCCGACTCCGTTCGTGTGGTCCGCGCGGTGCATCGTCACGAACGCGTCGCCGGCCTCGACGGTCCCGCCGAGGTTCATCCCGACGACGCCGTCCTCGTCGAAGCCCGCCTCGCCGGCGACGTGGCTCGTCACCTCGGGGGTGCCGACGAGCGTCGCGTCCGTGAACGCCCCGGCGTGGGCCACGTGGTCGTCGTGCCCGTGGGTCAGCAGGACGTAGTCGGGCTCGTCGACGTCCGCCGGCGACAGATCCGTCTTCGGGTTGTCGAAGAAGGGGTCGATCAGCAGGTCGGTGCTCCCCACCGTCACGTGCCACGTCGAGTGGCCGTGCCAGGTCAGCTCCATAGTCGGTCGGAGCTACGTGGCAGATGCACTTAATGCTACGACTATCGGCAGGTCGTCGCAGGGAGCGACGGCGCTCACTCCTCGGCGTCCGACCGCTGTTGCTGTCGGCTTCCGCCGCCGCTCTGGTGGCCGCCGCCGCTCCGCTGCCCGCTGCGCTGTCGTCGCTGCGCGCGCTCCCGTCGCTGGTTCCGCTGGCTCTCTCGGGCGCGCTCGCTCGCGTAGCGGACCCACGCGTAGGCCTGCCGGTCGAGCGCGCGGAACAGGAGCGCGGCCGATCCGACGACGGCCGCGACGACGACGACCGCGACGACGAGCGGCGAGGAGAGGTGGACCGCGACGTAGGCCGCGACGAGCGCGACCAGGCTGATCTCCAAGCCGACCCTGAGCGCCGGCCGGCGCCAGTCCGGGCGGCCGGACTCGTCCGTCGCGACCCATCGGCTCATACCCGCCCCTTCGGGCAACTCCGTGTTGTAGTTTGTCCCGGCCGGTAGCTCCGTCAGTCGTCGGCGCCGACGGGGCTCTGTGCGGCGTTCTCGTCGGTCTGGGAGGCCCACAGGCCCGCGTAGGCGCCGCCTTCGTCGACGAGTTCCTCGTGGGTGCCCGTCTCGATGACCTCGCCGTCGTCCATGACGACGATGCGGTCCGCGTCCTGGATGGTCGACAGCCGGTGGGCGATGACGAACGCCGTCCGGTCGGCCGTCAGCGCCTCCAGGTTGCGCTGGATGAGCTCCTCCGTCTCCGTGTCCACGTCCGAGGTCGCCTCGTCTAAGATTATCACGTCCGGGTCGTTGAGTAGCGTGCGGGCGATGGAGACGCGCTGGCGCTGGCCGCCCGACAGCTTCACGCCGCGCTCGCCGACCATCGTGTCGTAGCCGTCGGGCAGGTCGGTGACGAACTCGTGGGCGCCGGCCGCCTCCGCGGCCTCGCGGACGCGCCGGTCGACCTCGGCGGGGATGTCGTCGTAGTTGGCCAGCACCGACCGGAACAGCTCGGCGTCGCCGTAGGCGATGTTCTCGCGGATGGTCCCGGAGAACATGTACGGGTCCTGCTCGACGACGCCGATCCGGTTGCGTAGCGTCTGCAGGTCGAACTCGCGAACGTCCGTCCCGTCGATCCGGACGGCCCCGGAGTCCACGTCGTAGAACCGCGGCGGGAGTTTGAGCAGGGTGGACTTGCCCGACCCGCTCGTGCCGGCGAAGCCGACCGTCTCGCCGGCCTCGACTTCGAGGTCGACGCCGTCGAGGATCTGCTCGCCGCCCTCGGAGTAACTGAAGTCCACGTCGTCGAACGCGACGCGGCCGTCGACGGAGTCGGGGGCGTGGCCGTCCTCGGCGGTCGTCACGTCGGCGGTGTAGCCGAGGACGCCGAAGACGCGCTCGGCGCTGGACTTGGCCTTCTGGTAGTTGTTGGCGGTCTTCCCGATGCGGGTCATCGGGCCGTCGAGGTAGCGCAGGAACATGAAGTAGGTGACGAAGGCGCCGGCGGTCAGGCCGCCCGCGGTGACGGCGTCGCGGCCGCCGAGGACGAGGATAGTCACGAACATCGCGCCGACGAGCAGGCGCAGCGAGGCGAAGAAGGCCTTCCGGACGGTGATGGCGTCGATCTTCTCGTCGCGGTAGCCGCCCGACTGCTCGGCGACGCGGTCCCGCTCCACGTCGTAGCGGTCGAAGGACTTGACGATGGCCGCGCCGCCGAGGTTGTTCGACAGCCGGGTGTTCATCCGCGCGACCAGCTCGCGGATCCGCTTGTACTTCGGCTCGATCCAGATGATGAACTTTGCGGTGATCAGCGCGATGATCGGCACCGGCACGAGCACGAGGAACCCGAGCCACGGCGCCGTGTATATCATCCAGCCGCCGACGAGCCCGAAGATCATGACCGCCCGCGTGATCTCCCGGATCTCGGCGTTGAAGAAGTCCTCCAGCCGGTTGATGTCGCTGTTGAGAATGGACATCATGCCGCCGGTCTGGTGGTTGTTGAAGAAGTCCAGCGAGAGGCGTTGCATGTGGTCGTAGGTGTCCAGCCGCAGGTCGTGCTGGATGCGCTGGGCGGTCGTCTGGAAGAAGTACCGGGAGCCGAAGTGGCTGACCGACTGGACGACGTAGGCGCCCGCGGCGAGCGCGCCGAGGTAGTACAGCAGGTCGAGTCGCGCGGCGGTGTCGTCGAGCGGGACGGGCTCGGCGGGGACGATACCGAGCGCAGAGAGGACGCTGCTGGCGGTGCCGGAGGGGTTGACCGCCAGATCGATGGCCGCCGCGATGAGCAGCGCCGGGAACAGCCGCGCGACGCGGTTGACCATCGTCGAGACGACGCCGAGCGCCAGCGGCGCCCAGTAGGGGGTCGCGTAGCGGAACAGGCTGACCATCGGGCGGCCGTCGACTTCCTCGCGGATCTCGTCGAAACTGCCGTGTGGGTCGGGACGTGCCATTCGGTCGCCACCGCTTGACCGCTCGCGCTCAAAAACCCGACTCAGGGGGAGAGACTCTCTGGAACCTGCCGCCGGGCTCGGTTCCGGCACCGTTGCACCCGGACCCGTCCCGGCCCGATGCGTCCGCGGTTTTATTCGGCTGGTGTCCTACGTGTCGATATGGACGACTCCGATTCGTCGCGGCGGCGGTTCCTCGCGGCCTGCGGGACGGCGCTCTCGGCGGGCGTCGCGGGCTGTTCCGATTCGCTCCTCGGCAGCGAGACCGAGGACACGACGCCCGTCGACCCCGAGCCGTCGACGCCGGCCCCCGATTCCGGCGGGGACGGCGGCGCAGACGGGGCCGCGGGCGACTTCGAGCAGTTCGACGCCGACGGCGAGAGCACCTACGCCGAGGTGTACCGCTCGACCGTCCCGTCGGTCGCCCAGATCCAGGTGTACACCGGCGCGCCGAGCCCCTCGCAGGGAACCGGCTTCGTCTACAGCGACGGCCACGTCGTCACGAACCAGCACGTCGTCGAGGGGGCCGAGGCGATCTACCTCCGGTTCAGCGACAGCGGGTGGCTCGACGCCACCGTCGAGGGGACGGACGTGTACAGCGACCTGGCGGTCCTCTCCGTCGAGGAGTTACCCGAGAGCGCCGAACCGCTCGCGCTCCGGGAGTCCGACCCCGAGGTGGGGACGGAGGTCATCGCCATCGGCAACCCGTTCGGCTACTCCGGGTCCGTCTCCGCCGGGATCGTCAGCGGGCTCAACCGGACGCTCCCGGCGCCCAACAACTTCAGCATCCCCGACGCGATCCAGACGGACGCGCCGGTCAATCCGGGCAACTCCGGCGGGCCGCTGGTCACGCTCGACGGGGCCGTGACTGGCGTCATCAACTCCGGCGGCGGCGACAACATCGGCTTCGGCATCTCCGCGCCGCTCACGCGCAGAGTGGTCCCCGCACTGCTGGAGGACGGGGAGTACGAGCACTCCTACATGGGCGTCCGCCTCCAGACGGTCGGGCCGCTGCTCGCCGAGGCCAACGGCGTGGACGAGCACGTCGGGGTCTACATCGACCTCGTCCGCGACGGCGCCCCCTCCGACGGCGTCCTCCGGGGGTCGACCGGCGAGACGACCGTGGCCGGCCAGCCCGGCGTCGAGACCGGCGGCGACGTGGTCGTCGCGATGGACGGGACCGCGATCCCCACCAGGGAGGCGCTCGCCAGTTTCCTCGCGCTGGAGACCAGCCCCGGCGACACGATCGACGTGACCGTCCTCCGGGACGGCGAGGAACGGAGCGTCGAACTCACGCTCGGGTCCCGTCCCGACCCGATCTGACCGGGCGAGCGCCCCGATTCGGGCCGACTCACCCGAGAGGTCGCTTTCTCACCCGAGGATCGCTTTCCCACCCGCCAGCCGCCGCTGGGCGGTCGGTTTCGCTGCCGTTCCGCGGAGAAGTGCTAGTCCAGTCGTTCGGCGGCGTCGCGCTCGACGAGCGGCCCGGCGTTGGCCTCGGGCAGCGTCACCACGTCCTCCTCGGTGAGGTCGTAGGCCCGCTGGTCGACGCCGAAGATCTCGCCCACGTCGCTCGTGATCTTCACCGTCGCGCGGTCGACCGACGCGTCCTCCGCACCGCTCGCCCCCTCCTCGGACGAAGGTGACGTGGACTCGGTCGCGGGGCCGTCGCCCGCCGGGACCGCCGGACCGCCCTCGCGACCGGGCTCGGAACCCCCCCCGGCGTCGACCGCGCCGGCCCCGCCGTCGGCCTGTGGAGGGTGGTCGCGGCCCCCGTCGTCCGACGACGCTTCGGGCGGCGCGGCCGGGTCGGCGTCGTCCGTCGCGCCGGCCGCGTCGGCGGTCTCCGAGCCGTCGCCCATCAGGTCGGCGGCGTCGACACCGGAGGCCTCGGCCGGTTCGTCCGCGGGCGGGTTCGGCGTCGACTCGCCGCCGGCGTCGGACGAGGCCGGCGCGTCGCCCAGGTCACCGGGCTCGCTCGGTACCTCGCCGCGCTCGCCGTCCGCGGCGTCCGAGCCGGTCGCGTCCGGATCGCTCGCCGGCGGATCCGGCGGGTGCTCCGCGGGCGCCTCGCCCGACGCGCCGGTGTCGTCCGGCGGAGCGGGTCCGTCCGTCCCGCCGGTCTCCGGACCCTCCCCGGCATCCGTTTCGACGCCCGTCCCCACGTCGGCGGCCGCGGCGGCGGGGTTCTCCCCCTCGATGACCGCCTCGACGCGGGCGCGGTTCTCCTCGATGGCCTCGACCAGCGTCTCGAAGAGGGTGCGCTCCTCGGCGGTGAGCCCCTCGTCCTCGGTGGGCATGTCCGCGGCTGCGAGCGACGCCATCTTGACGATCTTGCCGACGCGGCGCTCGTAGATGGCCTCGACGGTCCCCTCGGCGGTGTCGATGTCGTCGCTGATGCGGTTGACCTCCGGGGCGTCCCAGGGGTCGTCGGCCTCCTCGGCGGCGCGCTCGCGCTCGCGGTGCAACTGCTGGATGAACTCGCCGGCGTCCTGGTAGAACGACTCCCGCAGCTGCTGGAGGCTGTCGGTCTGCCGTTCGCGGCTCTGTACCGAGCGCAGTTCGTCCAGGTCCATCATCGCGGGTTACTCATTCTGGTGCCTTCTCGGCGCGCCCTCTGGTCATCAGGAACGCGCCGAGGTACTCCGGAACGGAACACTCGCCCGCCTGGAGATTAAAGGTATCGCCACGCAGTTCCACGGTGCCGGGGTCGGTCACCTCGACGTTGATCTCGTGACCGACGAACGTCTCCGGGACGGCGTCGACCAGCGGGTCGAACTCGTCGAGGTCCGCCCGGTCGATGCGTCGCACCGCCAGCGCGCTCCCGCCGTGGAGGCTGCCCGGCAGGCGGATCAGCCTGTTCACGTCGGTCGTCACCGGCTCGTCGATGGGCGCGTTCTGATCCTCGACGACCTCGGCGACGAACGCGTCGAGCAGCGTCCGCAGGCCGACGCCGCCGACCTCGACGTTGCCCGCCTCCAGCGCCTCGGCGTTGCTCTCCAGGGCGCCGTGGACGGTCTCCGCCCGGCCCTCGCCGATCCCGTCCAGCTCCTGCAATCGGGCCTTCGCTTCGTCCTCGTCCATCGCGAGCAGATCGTCGACGAATTCGAGGAGGTGTTCGTGGACCCGCCGCCCCCAGCCGCCCCCCGTCTGGACGACCCGGCGGCTGACACCGCCGCGCATCTCGCTGGTCTGGACGTACTCCTGGTCCAGCCCGATCCCCCGCACGTAGTCGACGATCTCGCGGCGGGCGTCGCTCCCCAGCTCCTGCACCGTCTCGTCGCGGACGTGGACGTGGTAGCCCCGACCGCCGGAGAAGACGACGGTCATGTCGTCGAAGCCGAAGTCGTCGTCGAGGAAGTCCAGCAGGCGGCGGAGCGCGTCCTTGCACTTCGCGAGCATCTCGGCGTAGCTGTCCTCGCCGAGGGTCACCGAGGGGAGGTGGTCGGCGTCGAGGTCGAAGACCAGATCGGAGGAGCGCCACTCTTTCTCGCCCATCGAACTCGCGCCGGGGCTCTCGTAGCGGCCGGCCGAGAAGTAGACGTGTTTCGGCCGTTCGCGGGCGAGGAAGTCGTCGAGGTTGCCCATGTCCAGCAGCGAGCGGTGACGGACCATCGTCTCGCCGGGCCCGTCGGTCCAGGGGACGTAGCCCCATTCGCGCTCGTTGGCCTCGGGCGGCGGCGTCAGGTCCGTCCGGCGGTAATGGTCGCCGAACCGCCCCCGGAGGTACGCCCGCGTCTGTTCCTGCACGGCTACCCGGTTTCGAACGGGGCGTGAAAGCGGTTTCGCTCACCGCCGGACGCCCCGGATCCGGGACCAGACGACTGCCGGTGTCGCCCCGGCGACGCGACGGGTCCGACGGCGACGGACGCGACCCGGCCCGGTCGTTTTCCGGCGCGGACCCGAAGGCGGAGGTCACGGATGGTCGCCCTGGCCCTCCTGTTCGGGATCGGGACCGCGCTCCCGCTGGTCGTCGGTGCGGTCGCCGGGATCTGCCTGTCGCCGTCCGACCGATGGGTGGGCGCGTTGCTCGCCTTCGCGAGCGGATCGCTTCTCACCGGCCTCGCGTTCGAACTGTTCGAGCCCGCGTTCCGAACGGCGGGGCCCGTCCGCACGGCGCTGGCCCTGTTCGCCGGGACCGGCCTGTACGTGGCGGTGAAGTACCGCGTCGGTACCGGCGGTGACCTCGACGGGCGGGCGATCCTCGCTGCAGTCGTCTTCGACGGTGTGGCCGAGAACGTCACGCTGGGCGTCGCCCTCGTCGGCGGACTGGCGAACGGACCGCTGGCGATCCTCGTCGGCATCGCCGCGAACAACCTCCCCGAGGCCGTCGCCGGCGCGGAGGAGATGACTGAGACGGGTCGGTCCCCGGCCGGAACGCTCGCCGTCTGGACGGCGACCGCCGTCGGACTGGTGGGGACGGTCGTCGTCGGGTACGTCGCATTCGCCGGCGTCGGCGAGACGGTCCTGGCGGTCGTCCGGGCGGCCGGTGGCGGCGCCGTGCTCGCGTCGCTCGCCATCGAGATCATGCCCGACGCATACGATTCGGGCGGACCGACGGTCGCGTTCGCGACGGCCGCGGGGCTGCTCGTCACGTTCGTCCTGGTCTGACCGACGCCCGTTCCCGTCGACGTGTGGGGCTCACCCGCCGAGCAGCTTCGAGAGCCGGTCGGCGAGCCCTTCCTCCTCGCCGAGCTTGAGGTAGTAGGCGTCGCCGCCGTCCTCGTAGTAGTTGTCGATGCGGCGCTCGATGGTGAAGCCGATGTGCTGGTAGAAGTGGATGGCGTCGCGGTTGGTCGTCCGGGCGTGGCAGGTCACGGAGCTGTAGTCCTCGGCGACGCGGGCGACCAGCGCCTCGCCGAAACCCTCGCCCCGATAATCGGCGTCGACGGCGAGAAAGAGGATGTAGCCGTCGCGGCGGACGGCCGCGAACCCCACGAGGGCGTTGCGGTCGGCTCGGTCGACGAACAGGTAGACGGTCGACCGCTCGTAGGCGTTCTCGAAGAACCCGCGGCGCTGGCGGAGCACGCCGTCCTCGGCGCGGATGCGCTCCTTGAGTTGCCAGGCCTGCTCGACGTAGTCGGCGTCCCCCGGGTCGACGACTCGTCGCTCGACGTTGACGCTCACTACCGGGGCTGTAGCGGGTAAGCCACTATAATTCCATCGGCGCGGCGTCGCCCTCAACCCTCCCGGTCGCAAACCTTTCGGCGGCCGGCACGCAGGAGGAGAGTATGGTGCTGCTCTCGTCCAGGTCCGTCGCCGACGCGAGCACCGCGCGGACGACGCTCGCCGAGAAGGCCCGCCAGGTGTTCATCAGCGGCGCGGCGGTGACGATCCCCGTCCTGATCACGGCCATGGTCCTGGCGTTCGTCGTCAACTTCATCCTCCAGGCGATCAGCCCGTTCGTGGACTTCCTCAGCCGGCGGTTCGGTATCGGAACGAACCTCACCTCGCTTCAGCTGGAGGTGCTGGCCGTGCTGACGCTCGTCGTCATGATCTTCGTGATCGGCCTGATCGCCGAGACGCGGTCCGGCGACGGCTTCGAGCAGGTGTTCGACACGCTGATGGCCCGCATCCCCGGCATCGGCTCCGTCTACACGAGCTTCAACGAGATGACCGAACTCCTGTTGTCGAACGACGCCGAGAGCTTCCGCGAGGTCAAGCTCGTCGAGTTCCCCCGCGAGGGCTCCTATTCGCTGGCGTTCGTCACCGCGGACGCGCCGCCGACCATCGGCGACACGACCGGCCACGACGACGTGACGACGCTGTTCATGCCGCTCGCCCCCAACCCCGTCATGGGCGGATACGTCATCCACGTCTCCGACGACCGGGTGTACGACGTGGACCTGACCGTCGAGGAGGGCATCCGCTCGATCGTCACCAGCGGCGTGGCGACCGGCGAGCGGACCGAGGGGGAACCGCCGGAGGAGCTCGTCGACCTCGAAACCATCCGCAAGCAGGCCCGCGACGGCGTCGGCGACCTGAGCGCGTGGGGAACCCGGACAGTCGACGACCTCAGCGACCTGACAGGCGACGCGGCCGAGGACCTGCGCGAACAGGCCCGCCGGGAGTTCGCCGCGATCCACCCGGACATCGACGAGACCGAGGTCGACGGCGAGGAGGCCGTCCGCCACTACATGCTCGAACAGACCGGCGGCGAGGACACGAACGGGTCCCCCGACGCGAGCGACGACAGTACCTCGGCCGAACCGTCGACCGGCGACGCGACCGATGGACCGGGCGACGCGACCGACGGGGACGCCGCGGGGGGCGACGCGTGAGCTTCGCGCTCCGTGACCACACCGCCGACGTGGCCGTCGAGGCCAGCGGGGAGTCGCTGGACGCCGTCTTCGGCGCCGTCGCCGACGGCATGGCCGCGGCGATGTGCGACGAGATACCCAGGGAGGGCGGCGAGCGCTTCGAACTGTCGGTCGCCGCCGAGAGTCGCGAGGCGCTGCTGTTCGATTACCTCGACGAACTCATCTACGAGCGGGACGTGCGCGGCGTCCTCCCGGTCGACAACGAGACCGCGGTGGCAGCGCCCACGTCGGACGACGGCGAGTGGCACCTCTCCGGGTCGGCGCGCGGGGTGCCCCTCGACGCCGTGGAGGCCCGGGACCTGAAGGCGGTCACCTACTCGGAGATGGACCTCTCGGAGACCGCCGACGGCTGGCACGCCTACGTCGTCTTCGACGTGTAGCCGCGTCTCCCCGCCACCCGCGGGCGAGAAGCCGACACTTATCCCGGACCGACACCAACCGGCGGGCATGGACAGACCGGGCGTGCGGTCGGGTTCGGCCCTGCTGGTGGTCGGCATCGCGCTCGCGACGCTCGCCGGCCGGGCGAGCGCGCACGTCGACTACGTGACCGACGCGCCGACGGCGACGCGGGACGCGGTCGAGTTCGCCGCCGAGGTGCTCGCGGACCCGCTGAACCTCGCGCTCGTCGCGGGTGGGACGGTCGGCGTCGTCGCGCTCCTGGCGGCGCTGTTCGTGACCCGGCCGACGGTGCCCGACATCGAGGCGCTGCGGGCCGCCCTGGCGGACTACCGGGAGTACGTCCCGTGGATGCTGCGGCTGAGTCTCGGGCTGCCGCTCGTCGGCGCCGGGTTTGCCGGGTACCTCTTCAGCCCGGCCGTCCCCGCCGAGGCACGGGTCCTCCAGGTCGGCCTCGGCTTCCTCCTGCTCTTCGGCCTGGCGACGCGGGCGGTCGCCGCGGCCGGCCTCCTGACGTATCTCGCCGCCCTGGCGTTCAACCCGGCGCTCGTGCTCGCGGTCGAGTACGTCCCGGGCTTCGTCGCCATCATCCTCCTCGGGAGTGGACGCCCCAGCGCCGACCACATGCTCGGCGTGGTTGCGGGCTCCTCCGGGACCTACTACGGGCGGATCGACCCCGTCCGTGGCGTCGCCGAGCGGTTCGCCGAGCGGATCGAATCCCACGAGCGCTACGTCGCGACCGTCCTCAGGGTCGGTGTCGGCCTCGCGTTCGCCTACCTCGGGCTCGTCGAGAAGCTCGCCAACCCCTCCCGGGCGGTCCAGGTCGTCGACAGGTACGACCTGACGGCCGTCGTCCCGGTCGACCCCGGCCTGTGGGTGCTCGGCGCCGGCCTCACGGAGATCGGCGTCGGTCTGCTGCTGGTCGTCGGCTACTACACCCGCGGCGCGGCCGCCGTCGCGTTCACGATGCTCGTGCTGACGCTGTTCGGCCTGCCGGACGACCCCGTGCTCGCCCACATCACGCTGTTCGGCATGATCTCGGCCATCTTCACGCTCGGCGGCGGCCCGCTCTCGCTCGACGCCTGGCTGAGCGCCGCCGGGGACCGCGACCGGGACCGCGACGCGGTTCCGAGCGCCGACTGACCCGCCCGACCGGAGGTGCGGACCGCGTAGGGCGACACGGACGACCGCGTTCTTTATCCCCCGCTGATACGACGGCCGAAACGGGATGCCGGAAGTCACGCTCGCCCGCGCCCGCATCGAGGACGGGAAGGCGGACCGACTGCGCTCGTGGTTCGAGGAACTGCAGGAACGCGAGTCGGAGGTCGTCGCAACGCTCCGCCACGAGGGCGTCTACACGGAGACGGCGTTCGTCCGCTCGACCGACGAGGAGGCCTACCTCTACGTCTACATGGAGGCCGAGGACCTGGCGGCCGCCGACGAGGCCGGCGACGAGGAGGCGTACGATATCGACGAGGAACACCACGAGGTACTGCGCGAGACGCTGGTCGGCGACTGGGAACCCCTGGAGACGATCGGCCACTTCACGAACCCTGACCTCCGGTGAACGGGCGCTCCCGAACCGCGGGCGCGGCGACCGATCCCGCCTCGGGAGACAGCGAAACCGATTTCGGCGCGCCGGGCGGACACTCGCGTATGACCACCTACGACGCCGACGGCATCACCCTGGAGAAGGTGAGGGACTACGTCTGGGAGATCCCGCAGGAGGGCGAGATGAACGTTCCCGCGCGGGTGCTCGCCAGCGAGGAACTGCTCGACGAGATCAGCGAGGACAAGACGCTCCAGCAACTCAAGAACGCGACGCACCTGCCGGGCGTCCGCAAGTACGCGGTCTGTATGCCCGACGGCCACCAGGGCTACGGCTTCCCGGTCGGCGGCGTCGCCGGCATCGATGCGGAGGATGGCTGTATTTCGCCCGGAGCAGTGGGCTACGACATCAACTGCGGCGTCCGCATGATGACGACGAACCTCACCTACGCGGACGTGCAGGGTCGCGAGGAGGAACTCGTCGACGCGCTGTTCGCGAACGTTCCGTCGGGGCTGGGCGGCGGCGGCGTCTTCGAGGGGTCGATGGACGACGTGGAGGCCATCCTCGACCGCGGGATGGAGTGGGCGCTGGAGGAGGGCTTCGCCGTCCCCGAGGACCTCGAATACTGCGAGGACGAGGGCGTTCGCCACGATTCGGACCCCAGCAAGGTCTCCCAGAAGGCCAAGGACCGCGGGAAGAACCAGGTCGGCAGCCTCGGCAGCGGCAACCACTTCCTCGAAGTCCAGCGGGTGACCGACGTGTACCGCGAGGACGTGGCCGCCGACTTCGGGCTGGAACCCGACCAGATCGTCGTGCTGATCCACTGCGGCTCGCGCGGGCTGGGCCACCAGGTCTGTACGGACTACCTTCGGGACATCGAGCAGGCCCATCAGGGGCTGCTCTCGCAGTTACCGGACAAGGAACTGGCGGCGGCGCCCGCCGGCTCGCAGCTCGCCGAGGACTACTACGGCGCGATGTGCGCGGCCATCAACTTCGCGTGGGTGAACCGCCAGCTCATCACCCACCGCACCCGCCAGGTCTTCGAGAAGGTGTTCGACCGCTCGTGGCGGGACATGGAGATGGACCTGCTGTACGACGTGGCCCACAACATCGCGAAGAAGGAGACCCACGAGGTGGAAGACGGCGAGGAGCGCGAGGTGTACGTCCACCGGAAGGGCGCGACGCGGGCGTTCCCGGCCGGCCGCGAGGAGGTGCCGCCGGCCTACCGCGACGTTGGCCAGCCCATCCTCATCCCGGGGAGCATGGGCGCGGGGAGCTACATCCTGCGCGGCGGCGAGCAGTCCCTCTCGGAGACGTTCGGGTCGACGGCCCACGGGGCGGGCCGGCTGATGAGCCGCACGCAGGCCAAACAGGAGTTCTGGGGCGGCGACGTGCAGGACGACCTGCGCGAGCAGGACCACGTCTACGTCAAGGCCCAGAGCGGCGCGACCGTCGCCGAGGAGGCGCCCGGCGTCTACAAGGACGTCGACGAGGTCGTCCGCGTCTCGGACGCGCTCGGCATCGGCGACCGCGTCGCGCGCACGTTCCCGGTCTGCAACATCAAGGGTTGAACACCGAGTCGAGCCGGGACAGGTCGGCGGACGCGGTCGACGACCCGACAGATGACGGGGACGGACTCCTCGCCGTCACCCTGTCCCGTTCCAGCGGTCGAGGACCGTCTCGTTGCCGGCCGGCGGGGCGTGGACGACGGCGATCCGGTCGCCCGATCCGACCGGCTCCCCGTAGGCGTTGCGCCGGCTGAGCTGGACGGTCGATCCGGGCGTGACACTGCTGTTCTCCGGCGCGTTGGCGAGTTCGTGCCACGGCACCGACCGCTCGCTACTGCGGAGGGTGAGGTTGCTCGCCGTGAAGTTGTCCCCCCGGTCGTGGGTGACGACGAGTACCGACGCGCTATCGAGGTACTGGAAGGTGAAGTTCGCGTTCGGCCCCGGATTCCCCGAGCCGGAGTCGACGAGCACGTACAGCCCCACCGACCCGGTCACGAGCAGCGTGATCCCGACCAGGATGGCGACCCCGGTGAACTCCGAGACGCCGCGGTCGCCCCCGGGAGGACCGCCTGGCTCGCTCCCGCCGCGGTCGGTTCGTCCCCGTCGCGGGTCGCCACCGGTCATGTACTCACGATAGCGCGAGACGGGACGAAAACAGCTTCGGCGGGAGTATCAGAATCGATAGAGGCGGGCGGCCGGTTCGCGGCCGGGCGGGCTTCTCCGTCGGGTCTGATCGGCAGGGGGAAAGCCTTTGACCGCGAGCGGCGACGGTCCTACCATGATCGACGAGACGGTCGAGGAGATCGCGGACATGCAGACGCACAGTTCGTCCGTCGTCGCGGTGAAGGCGGCCGAGGCGCTGCTCGCGCTGACCGAGCGGGAGTACCCGACCGTCGAGGAGTACGTCCGGACGCTCGAACGCAACAGCCACGCGCTCCGGCGGGCCAACCCTTCTCACGCATCCCTCCAGACTACCCAGCGGGAGGTCCTCTCGACCGTCGAGGACGCCGACGCCGACTCCGTCGACGCGGCCAAGGAGCTGACCCGCGAGGCCGTCGAGTCGGTCGTCGACCGCGTCCAGTCGGCCAAAGACCGGGCCGCCGAGCGGGCCGTCGAGTACCTCGAAGACGGGACCACGCTGCTGACCCACGACTACTCCTCGACCGTCCTCGAGGCCATCGAGCGGACCGTCGACGCGGGGACCGAACTCGAGGTGTACTGCTCCGAGGCGCGGCCGCGCTACCTCGGCCGGAAGATGGTGCGGACGCTGGCCGACCTCGACGGCGTCGAGGCCCACCTCATCGTCGACGGGGCGGCGGGCCACTTCCTCCCGGAGATCGACCAGGTCGTCGTCGGCATGGACTGCATCGTCGAGGACACGCTCTACAACCGCATCGGCACCTACCCGCTGGCGGCCACGGCGAGCGACGCGGGCGTGCCCGTCCGCGTCGTCGGCGCCGAGGCGAAGATGGTCACCGGCGGGTTCGCCTTCGAGAACGAACACCGCTCGGCCAGCGAGGTGATCCGCGAACCCGCCGACGGCTTCGCCGTCGAGAACCCCGCCTACGACGCGACCCCAACCCGACTGCTCGACGCCGCGATCACCGACGAACAGGTCCACGAGTTCTGAGACCGGGGTCCCCGGACGGGGTCGATCCGCCGCCCTCCGCCGGACCGCCTGTGACACAACCCTTTTGCCGAGCGGAGTGGACACCACGCCATGGTCCAGTGGCTGCGGGCGCTGGCGGTCGCGGTCGCCCAGACGGGCGGCGGGGCCGGCGGGACCGCGACGGCCGAGGGGACGGCGACGACCCCGTCGTGGCTGCCCGACGAGGTGGTGCGGGTCCTCGACGCCACGCCGACGCCGGTCGTCCAGCTCGCCCAGTCGCTGGTCGTCATCGCCCTCGCCTACGCCGTCTCGCAGTTGCTCGTCAAACTGCTCGGCCGCCGGATCGCCCGCCGGTTCCGCCGGCCGAGCCTCACGCGGACGGCGCTGCGCGGCATCCGCGGGATCGTCTTCCTCTTCGCGGCGTTCACGGTCATGGGCATCTACGGCTACGGCCTCGCCGACCTGACGCTCTCGGTCGCCGTCTTCTCGGCGGTGGTGGGTGTCATCCTCGCGCCCATCGTCGGCAGCGTCATCAGCGGCGTCTTCCTGCTGGCCGACCAGCCTTACGAGATCGGCGACATGATCGAACTCGCCGACCGCAACCAGCGCGGGTTCGTCGAGGACATCACGCTCCGGTACACCAAGATATTCACGCTCGACAACACCTTCCTCGTCATCCCGAACGGGACGATGCGCGACCGCGACGTGGTCAACTACTCCGCCGAGGACACCCGCACGCGGCAGTCGCTGGACATCCTGGTCACCTACGAGAGCGACCTGGCCCGCGCCCGCCAACTCGCCGAGGACGCGGCCCGCAACGTCGACGACGTGGTCGGCGGGGGACCGCGGATCCGGGTCGGCGCGGCCCGCTATCCGGCGGGGCCGACCTGCTACGTCGACGAGTTCGGCGACCACGGGATCAACCTCCGGCTGCGCTACTGGGTCGAGGAACCCTACTGGCTGCTGCGGGTCCGCTCGCAGATCCAGACCGCCTTCGACGAGGCCATCGCCGAGGAGGACGTGGAGATAGCCTACCCTCACCAGCACCACGTCTTCGACGAGACGAGCGGCGAGATGCAGGTCGGGGTCCACGACGGACGGGCGGCCGACCGCCCGGAGCGACCGGATCGGGGGCGGTCAGAGCCGGGAGCGGGTGTCGACCCGTCTAAGCGACCGCCCGACCCCACGGAGAGCGACGGGGACGGTGACGACGGGCGGCGCTGAGAGTCACCGGTCAGCGTTCGGCGGTGACCACGTCGCAGTCCAGTTCGTCGCGCAGGAACGTCTCGATGTCGGGGTCGTCGACCAGCCGGCGGATCATCCGCCGCCAGCGGCCGGCCTGTTTCTTGCCGATGACGACGATGTCGGCGTCCTCGGCGACGATCTCGTCGAGTAGCGTCTCCTCGACGAGCAGTCCCTGGCGGACGACGTAGCGGGCGTCGGACAGCCGGCCGAACTCGCGCTCGACGGCGTCTTTCAGGTCACGGCGGGTCGGCTGGTGGTTGTCCTGGTACTGGTTGACGTGGAGGACGGTGAGCTGTCCGCCGCGTTCCTCGGTGATCTCGATCGCCCGCGAGAGGGTCGCCCGCGAGTGCTCCGAGAGGGGATACCGGACCGGGACGACGACCTGCGTCATTGCCCCGGTGTTGTCCGCCCCGGCGCCTGAACCTTTCCATTGCGTCCCGCGGTCGCTTTCCCCGGCCACTCCCCGGACGGTGGCGGCCCCAGTAGCGTCACTCGGCGGCGACCGCGTCCGGGATCCGCCCTTCCAGGCGGGCGTCGATGCCGAACTCGCGGGCGTACTCGACGATGACCTTATACTGGAGGCCGTAGCGCTCGACCGCGTGGGCCTCCGTCAGCGTCGGGAACTCCAGGTCGGTGATCAGGAGGTAGTTCGGGACCGCGAGCGTGTAGCGCTCGTCGTCGGCCACCGGCTCGCCGTCCACGTACGGCTCGTAGCCGCCGTCCTCGGCGGCGACGCGCATCCCGCTGACGTGGCCGTACCAGTAGTCGTCCAGGCCGTCGACGGCGCGGCCGTCCGCCTCGGCGACGACCGACCGGAGCTCCGCGCCGGTGACCGAGGTGACGACCACCGGCTCCTCGAACGGGCTGACGCTGATCAGGTCCGCGACCGTCACGTCGCCGGACAGGGGCGGCCCCTCGCGGATCCCGCCGCCGTTCTGGATGGCGGCGTCGGCGCCGGTCTTCCAGCGGTAGGCGTCGGCGACGAAGTTGCCGAGTCGCCACTCGCCGCCGAGTCGGCGCTCGCGGTCCCGGGAGAGGGGCCGATCGACGTGCGCGACCTCCTCGTCGAGGCCGCTAGCGGCGATCCGCTCGCGGAGGGCGTCGACGACGGCCGGGTCCGGGTCGGCGCTCCGAGTGTCGTGACAGGTCACCTCGCCGCTGTCGAGGTCGACCTCGTAGAGGTACCCCCCGGTCGCGCCCGGCCGGGTGAACGGCGTTCCGTCGACCGCGGTCGCGTGCTGGTGGTGGGAGTGACCGGCGAACACGGCGTCGACCCCCGTCTCCGCTGCGATCGCGCGGGCGTCTTCGTCGTTCGTGTGGGCGAGCGCGACCACGTACTCGGCGCCCGCCTCGCGGAGGCGGGGAACCTCGCGGGCGAGGGCGTCGACGGGCTCGCTGAACTCCAGCGCCTCGGTGCCGGGCGTCATCTCCGTCGTCGCCGGGTCGAGGACGCCGACGACGCCGACCGCCGCGTCGGCCAGCTCGACGAGGGCGCCGGCCTCGACGCCGGCGTCGGCGCCGAACCGCTCGCCGTCCAGTCCGACGTTGGCGAGCGTCCACCGCTGGGGCGAGTCGGCGACCACGCTCCGGAGCGCGTCGAAGCCGTGGTCGAAGTCGTGGTTGCCGGCCGTCTCGACGTGGGGGTCGACGGCCTCGAAGAAGTCCAGCGACTGGCGGCCGTCGGTCACGAGCGACAGCACGCCGGGGCCGGTGTTGTCGCCGGAGCCGGCGACCAGCGTGTCGGGGCCGCGGCGGTCCGCGACCAGTCCGGCGAGCCGGGCGACCCGCTCGGGCGTGTCGTAGGCGTTCTCGACGTCCGAGTAGTGGAGGACCCGGGGCGACATCCGTCGGATGGGAGTCCCTACGCGTTCATAGCGTCTTCGGTAGCGGACCGCCCGGTCCGGTCACGGACGGAAGGATTTTGGGCGGCCTTGCCCTCCCCTCGCACATGGAGACGAAGACCGGTCCCGGCGCGGAGACCCTGTACGTCGACACCGAGGACGCCGAACGCGGGTCGGACGGCCCCTTCTTCGTCGTCTACCGGTCGCCCGACCGGGAGCGCCGCTGGGGGTACTTCTGCGGCAACTGCGACTCGTTCCGGACCGCCATGGACTCGATGGGGCGGATCAAGTGCACCGACTGCGGCAACCTGCGGAAAGCCGAGGAGTGGGACGCCGCCCACGAGTGACGCCGTCCCGGCCATCGGGACCGTCACCGACCAGCGACCGCCGCGCATCACAACGACCGCCGCGTATCAGGCACTGTGGAGCCGGCGTAACCAGTCATTACCCGCGGACAGGACAGACTCGCGTCCCGGGCACCTGTAAACTGTAGGAACACTTATCCCGGTCGGCGTGGTATCGTGACACGAATGAGGGCTGTTACCAAGCACCTCGACGAGAAGGCCCAGTCGATCTTCGCGGATCTCGGATACACGGTAACCGACAGCGGCGGCGAGTACCTGGCCGAGCGGAAGTGGCGTGTCGTCCACGTCACGCCGGCCGAAGAGTTCGACGAGACGCCGGAGACAGGGGAGTATCGGTGTTTCGTCGCCTGGTCGGAGGACGTCCCGGAGCTCGAACGCCGCCTGAAGGCGGCCGACCCGGACTACGAGTGGGCGATCATGGGCGTCGACGAGGACGGCGACTACGAGGTCGCCTGCCACCGGAACGCAGCCTGAGCGCCCGGCGGTTTCTCCCGGCCCGAGCGACTCACCCGGCCCGAGCGACTCATCCGGCCGGTAGCGTTTCCTGTGTGGAGTCGAATCGGTCACGGTATAGATGGCACAACGGGACCTCGGCGAGCTGCTGACCGATACCCGGGTCAACGCCGGCGCTGCGTGGGTGCTGGTCGGCGTCGTCGGCCTGGTCTGTATCGAGAGCGCGCTCACTGGCGACCTGCTGTGGGCGGCCTTCGCCGCGACGGTCGGCGTCGTGGTCGCGCTGCCGGCGCTGTTGCTCCGGAACCCGCGCGCGATGCCGCCCGCCGAGGTCGTCCTGCTGGCCGGGCTGCCGGTGGTCGGCCGCGCCGTCGCGACGCTGCGGGTGACCAGCACCGTCGCGACCTACCTCTCGATCGCCGCGTTCGCGCTGCTGGTCGCCGTGATCCTCCACGAGTTCACGCCCGTCGAGATGAGCGTCGGCTTCGCCGTCCTGTTCGTCGTCGTCACCACGCTCGGCGCGGCCGGCCTCTGGGCGCTCGCGCGCTGGGGATCGGACGTGCACCTGGGGACGACGCTCCTGCTCGACCCCGGCCCGGACGGCGTCCTCAGCGACGCGGACCTCGAAGCCATCGAGCACCGCCTGATGGTCGAGTTCGTCGGCTCCGGGATCGCGGGGCTGGTCGCCGGGCTCGTCTTCCAGTTCTACGTCAGGCGGCGGGCGCTGGTCGAGGGCCGGATCCGGGGTGAGACGGCGTGAGGATCCGAGACCGCCTCGGCATCTCGGCGCGTCGCCAGCGCCAGCTCACCTGGCTGATGGAGCTGGTCATGCTCGGCGTCTTCCTCTACGGCCTCTGGAAGCTGAACGTGAAGATCATCGCCAACGCCGGCGTGGCGCTGCTGATCGCCCAGCTCGTCCCGGTGCTGGAACGGGACTACGGCGTCCCCCTCGACGCCGGACTGACGCTGTGGATCACCAGCGCCGTCTTCCTCCACGCCTTCGGGACCATCGGCACCGGCGGCGAGAGCTTCTACGTCTCGATCTCCTGGTGGGACCACATGACCCACGCGCTGTCGTCGTCGGTCGTCGCCGGCGTCGGCTACGCCACCGTCCGCGCGCTCGACGAACACTCCGACCAGATCAACCTCCCGCCGCGGTTCGTCTTCCTGTTCATCCTCATGTTCGTGCTCGCCTACGGCGTCTTCTGGGAGATCATCGAGTTCACCATCGGCCAGGTGGCCGCCCTGCTGGGAACCGACTCCGTGCTGACCCAGTACGGCCTGGAGGACTCGCTGTGGGACCTCGTCTACAACACGCTCGGCGCCGTCGTCGTCGCAACCTGGGGCACCGCTCACCTCAACGACGTCTCCCAGTACATCCAGGACCGGCTCGAACACCGGGCCGCCTGACATCCGCGGACCCGGTCGACCCCGCCCCGCCGAGGCGGGCGCTCGCCCGTCCGCGTAACTCGCCGCTGCTCTGTCACCCGGCCGAAGCTTTTGTACCGTGGGGTCGTATCACACGTCGCGATGGTTTTCAAGAAGATCACGCTGATCGGGACCAGTACAGAGAGCTTCGACGCGGCCGTCGACGACGCGGTCGACCGCGCGGAGGACACCCTGCAGAACGTCAAGTGGGTCGAGGTCGAGGAGATGGGCGTCGAGGTCGCCAGCGTCGAGAACAGGGAGTACCAGGCCGAGGTCGAGGTGGCGTTCGAGCTGGAAGACTAGGTGCGGAAGCTCTCGCCGCAGCCGCACTCGCTGACGACGTTGGGGTTCTCGACGTGGAACCCCTCGCCCTGGAGCCCGCCCTCGAAGTCGAGGACCGACCCGCCGACGTAGTCCATGCTCGCGGGGTCGACGAACACCCGCAGGTCGTGGTGTTCGTAGACGGTGTCGTCCTCGTCGGGTTCGTAGTCGAAGCGCATCCCGTAGGACAGCCCCGCGCAGCCGCCCTGCTGGACGAACAGCCGCAGCCCCGCCACGTCCGTGTCCATGTCCTCACCCTCCAGCAGCGACAGGGCCTCCTCGGCCGCTGCCTCCGTGACCTCGATGCCCTCGCCGCCCAGGTCGGGGTCGGACTCCGTCGTGGAACTCATACCCTTGAGTTCCGTCCCGAACGTGTTAACCCTGACGGCGACGGGTCGCTCGGCGGCGGTCCGCGCGACCGCGACCGCGCTACAGCCGCTTCTGGAAGATGTACTCGGTCGCGGTGGTGTCCCCGAACTCGGTCTCCTGTTCGTCGACGCGCTCGAAGCCGACCGCCTCGTAGAAGGCGACGCCGCGGTCGTTGCCCGCGAGCACCTCCGCCTCGTAGGCGGTCACGTCGCGGTCGTACAGCGCCTGCTCGACCTCCGCGACGAGGTTGCGTCCGATCCCCTCCTGCCAGTGGTCGGGGTCGACGTACAGGCGGTAGACCTGGTGGACCCGGCGGGGCGGGTGCGGGCCGACGTGGGCGTAGCCGACGACCTCGCCGTCGACGGTCGCGACGAAGAAGTCCTGGGCGTCGTGTTCGACGCCGGCCTCGATGGCGTCGTCCTCGTACCACTCGTCGAGCGTCGACTCGACCGCGTCCTCGCCGAGGATGTCGTCGTAAGCGGCGTGCCACGCCTCGTGGGCGACGCGCTGGATCCCGTCCACGTCGCCGGCGTTCGCGGGCCGGTAGCGCACGTCCTCTGTCATGCACGACCGAACGACGCTATCGCAGAAAGACCTGACGACCCGCGACGCGGCCGGTCCCGAACCCGGCCCGGTAATCCGGCGCTACTCGCCCGCGCTCCCGGCGCCTGCACCGGGGTCGTCGCCGTCGTTCGCGTCGTGGCTGCCGTTCGCGTCGTCGCCCTCGAAGCGCGCGTCGACGCTGTGGGCGTGGGCTTCGAGCCCCTCGGCGTCCGCCAGGGTCGTGACGGTGTCGCGCAGGTCGCCCAGCGCGTCCGCGGAGAGGCGCTGGACCGTGGTCGAGCGGAGGAACGTGTCGACGGAGAGCCCGCCGGTCACCCGCGCCTTGCCGTTGGTCGGGAGGACGTGGTTGGTCCCCGTGGCGTAGTCGCCGGCTGCGACCGGGCTGTAGGGACCGAGGAAGGCGCTGCCGGCGCTCGGGACCCGGTCGAGCAAGGCCTCGGCCTCGGCAGCCTGGATCGAGAGGTGCTCGGGTGCGTACTCCTCGGCGAACAGCACGGCCTCGGGCATCGACCGGGCGAGGAAGACGCCGCTGGCGTCCCGGTCGAGGGCCGCGCGGATCGTCTCCTCGCGGTCGCGACCCGCGGCGTGGTCGTCGACGGCCGCGGCGACGGCGTCGGCCGTCTCCTCGTCGTCGGTGACGGCGACGACGGAACTCGTCTCGCCGTGTTCCGCCTGGGCGACCAGATCCGCGGCGACCAGCGAGGGGTCGGCCGTCTCGTCGGCGACGACCAGCACCTCGCTCGGGCCGGCGAGGAAGTCGATCTCCACGTCGCCCCGGACCTCGGCCTTCGCCGCCGTCACCCACTGGTTGCCCGGGCCGACGACCTTCTGGACGGCGCCGACGGTCTCGGTGCCGTAGGCCAGCGCGGCGACCGCCTGCGCGCCGCCCATCTGGTAGACGGCGTCGGCGTCCGCCACGTCGATCGCCGCGAGCGTCACCGGGTTCAGCTCCTCGGCCGGCGGCGTCGCGACGACGACGTGTTCGACGCCAGCGACGACCGCCGGGATCACGCCCATCAGGACGCTGGAGGGGTAGGCTGCGGTCCCGCCGGGGGCGTAGACGCCGACGGACTCGATCGGCCGGAACCGCCGGCCGAGTTCCCGCCCGTCGAACTCCTCCGTCCAGTCCTCGGGGAGCTGGCGCTCGTGGAACTCGCGAATGTTCGCTGCCGCGTCCTCGATGGCTGCCCGGGTCTCCTCGTCGACCGCCTCGGCGGCCCCGTCGACCCGGTCGGTCACGTCGATGTTGCCGACCTCGACGCCGTCGATCTCCCGCGAGAGCTCCCTGAGCGCCACGTCGCCCTCCGACCGCACGCGGTCGACGATCCCGCGGACGTCGTCGCGGACCCCCTCGACCCCCGCGTCGCGGTCGAACAGCGCCGCCCGCTCGTCGGGACCGAGCGCGTCCACGCGTCGCACGTTCATACCTCGCCGTTGCCGCGACTGGCCCATACGCCTTGCTATCGTGACCGGGCGAGCGCGGACAGTCGCTGGAACGGCGAGCGTCGGGAACCCCCGACCGCTCCGAAGTCACCCCTGGACGTACCACCAGGCCGTGACGACGAGGATCATGAACAGGCCCCCGAGGAAAAAGGCGACCGCGGGGTCGGCCAGCAGGGGGTCGCCGCTCGCGGCGACCTGCCGGGCACCGTCGACGGTCTCTGCGGGGACCTGCGTCTCGGCGTCGAGCGTGATCGTCCCCGAGTCCATCCCCGTATCGGTCGGCGCGGCCGACGGCGGATCCGTCGGCGTGGGAGTCGACTGAGGCGTCGCCGTCTCCGTCGCGGTGGGCGTCGAGGTCGGGGCGGGCGTCGCGGCCTGGGTTTCCGTCGGCGCGGATGTCGGCGAGGGCGTCGCGGCCGGCGTCGGCGTCCCCGCAGGAGTAGGGGACGGGGTCCCCGCCGGCGTCGCCGACGCCGTCTCCGCGGGGGTCGGCGACGGGGTGCCCGCGGGCGACGGCGTGCCGGACGGGGCCTCGGTCGCGGTGGCGGGATCGGGCGTCGGACTCGGGGTCCCGCCGCCGGCGTCGGTCGTGTCCTCGCCGCCGAAGATCCCCACCTCGCCGTCGCCGGTGGTCGTGGCCTCGCCGGCGCCGTCGCCCGCGTCCGCGCCGTCTCCACCGTCACCGCCTGCACCGCCGCCGTCGCCGCCGTCGCCGCCGGCTGTACCGCCGGCGCCGTCACCGGCGGCCGTCCCCCCGCCGTCGCCGCCACCCGCTCCGCGGTCGGCGCCGGACTGCGACCCCATCCCGAACGAGACGCCGTAGTCGCCGAGGCGGCCGCCGGACTCGCCGAACAGCCGCCGGACGGCGAGGCTCGCGACCGCGAGCAGGCCGACCGACCCCAGCAGGCGCGTCAGCGCCGTCTTCAGCCGCGAGCGGTCGTGTTCCTGGCCGGCGAACAGCACGAGCGCCTCGCTCGCCGGCGCGTAGATGGTCATCTCCGTGCCCTTCTCGGAGTACCCCTCGCCGGCGGGCTGGATCAGTTCGGCGTCCTCCAGGCGCTCGACGTGGTAGTGGACGTTCTGGAGGGAGGTCCCGACTTCGTCGCGGATCTCCGGCGGCGTCTTCGGCTCCTCGTACAGCGTCGCGAGGATCTTCCGCGCGGTGTCCGACGAGAGCGCCGACAGCGCCTCCTCGGTCGCGTCGTCGTCGAGGTCGAGGACCTTCGGCTCGTCGGGCGTCCGCGTCGGCTCCGACTTGAACGGCAGCAGACGACCCATTACCCTAGCACAGATGGCCGAGCGTAATGGGCTTTCCCAAAAGACAAAAACTCGTTTGAAACTCGAACCCGTCCCAGAAGCGCCGAGCGACCGCTATCGGTATAGCCGCGTGAGTATGTGCAACGACGACAGAACCACCGCCAGCCCCACCTCGCCGATGAGCACGAACAGCAACGCCGCCGACCGCTCGGCCGGCGGCAGGACGACCGCGTAGACGTACCAGCCGGTCCCGACCGCAAGCGAGAGGAACAGCGCGTGGACCGGGATCCACGGCCCGAGCCGGCGGAGCGCGGCCAGCGCGCGCCGCGTCGCCTGACCCGACGACCGCCCGGCGCCCGGAGAGCGCTCGGCGGTCCCCCAGAAACTGGTCGCGGCGTACGACCCGGACGGCCGCCGGGTCCGCCGTCGCCTCCCGGTGTTCGATGGGTCGGCGCTCGCGGGGCGACGACGCCGATTCTCCGTGGCCGTCTTCCGGTCCGATCCGTTCGCCGGCGACTCGTCTGTCGCGTCGCGAGTGCCACCCCGGTCTCGGCCGACCGTCTCGCGGGCGTCACGAGTCCCGGTCGTCGAGCTGTCGGCCGTCGACGCGGCCGCCGCCGACGCCTCTGTCGTCCAGAGGGCCGAATCGGCGTGCGCTGCCACGTACGCGCGGTGCCCGAACCGGTCGTACCGGGCGCGTTCGGTCGGGTCGAGGAGCGTCTCCTTCGCCGCGGTCAGTCGCTTGAATCGAACGGCCGCGTCGGGGTCGGAACTCACGTCCGGGTGGTGGTCCTTGACGCGCTCGCGGTAGGCGGCGCGGATCGCCTCCTCGTCGGCGTCGGGTCCCACCCCGAGGACGCCGTAGAACGTCCTGCTCATACACCCAGTGACGGCTTCGCACGGTTCTTTCGGCTTCACCTACAAATTTCTACCGGAGAGGTCAGCCCGTTGAAATCGCGTGCGCCCCGCTCGAAACCGTCCGAACGCCGCTCGTCAGGGCTCAGTGCGCCTGCCGCCGTCCGCGACCGCGCGGCTGCCGGTCGCGGTCGTCCGGCCGGTCTCGCCCAGTTCGGGGTGACAGTCCTCGCAGACCCAGGATACCGTCCGGCGGGTCATCGTCTCCGTCCGCTCGCGTCGCCGCCACGCGCGGAACACGTCGTCGCCGCAGTGGTCACATTCTACCATCGTACCCGAACGTGTGACAGACGTTCACATATATCTTGCCCTGAAACGGGTATTGACGCCCGGGAAGCCGTAAGATCACCTTATACGTTCGCGCGGGTCGGTCGCCGCCCGTCGGTCGGTCGATACCTCCGACGGCTGCCCCCCGGGAGGGAATCGCTTTTGGGTGCGACGGGTGTATCGGCGGGTGAGAATGTCAACGAGTGACCGGTCCCCGCTCCGGACGGCCGTCGCGCTGGTCTCGGCGGTCGGCCTCGGCGGCGGCGGACTCCTGCTCGGGTTCCTCCTCGTCTCCGTCGCCCTGGCCGTCCTGACCTACGGGCTCGGCATCGAACTCTCGGCCAGCGCGCTGATCGTCCTGAGCCTCGTCTTCGTCCAGGGGGTCGGCTGTGCCGGCGTCGCCCTCGCGTACCTCAAACTCCGGCCGGCCGTCGGCCCGGAGATCAGGTCGATCCTCGGGTTCGACGGCGTCCCGGGGCCGTTCGACATCGAGGCCGACCTGCCGGACCTGCGCGGCGTCGCCATCGTCGTCGGCGGGTACGTGGTCGCCCTCGCCGCCGCCTTCGGCGGGTCGATCCTCGTCACGCTCCTGCAGGTCGACACCGGCACGAACCAGGCCGCCGAGATCGGCATGGAGAACCCCGAAGTCCTGCTGATCCTGATCCCCGCGTCGATCCTCGTCATCGGCCCCGGCGAGGAACTGCTCTTCCGCGGGGTCGTGCAGGGACGGCTCCGCGAGGTGCTCGGTCCCGTGGCGGGTATCATCCTCGCCAGTTCGGTCTTCGCCGGCCTCCACTGGTTCGCGCTGACCGGCGGGTCGGCCGCCGGCAACCTCGTCGCGCTGGGGGTCCTCGTCGGCCCTTCGCTCGTGTTCGGAGCGGCCTACGAACTCACCGACAACATCGTCGTGCCGTCGCTGATCCACGGGATCTACAACGCGACGCTGTTCACGCTCCTCTACGTCGTCATCGTTTTCAGCGACCAGCTTCCGGACCCACAGAACGCGACCTCGGCACTCCTCGCCGTCCTCTGATCCCCTACAGCACCGACAGCACGAAGAACAGCGGTGGATACACTCCAAGTACGGTTGCGCTGACGACGCCCATGCGGGCGCTCGCCGTCTCGGCGTTCCCGGCGACTCGGCCGGTGGCAGTCACGTACGCCGAGGAGAGCCCGACGACCGAGAGTGCCAGCGTCACGGCCCGTCCCACCAGTCCCCAGCGGCCGACGGTTGCGAGCGCGTAGCCGAGCCCGACGAACAGCCCCGCGGCCAGGGCGAAGAACACGACCGTCTCGAACACCGGTTCGGGGGGCTCGTCCTCGCCCTCCCGCGGCGGTGGTTCGTAGTGGCGGCGCGTGACGACCGCGACGGCGGCCGCACCGCACAGCGAGACGACCGCGATGGCCGCGGTTTCGGGCTCGACTGGCATCGTCGTGCCGTTCGAAACGACGTGTCTTAACGGTGGGCGACTCGCGGCGAGGCGGTCGCTGTCCGTCGGAATCGTGTCGCCCGGAACACTACCGGGGGAGAATCTACTAGTAGACGTGGTAGAAGTGTTCCCGACTCAACCGCCTGTAGCTCCGGCACAGCAGTACATTCATTACATCAGCACGCTAAGTACTCCGTATGCCAGTTCGTATCGAGGAGTTCGAAACGGGGGACCTACCAGACGGTCCGAGCGTTCCCGAGCAGGTACTCGTCTATTTGTATACGAACCGGGACAAGGCGTTCACCCGCTCGGAAATTGCGACCGGAGTCGGCGAAGATCCGAACACCGTTGGAACCGCGCTCTCCCGATTGAAACAGCGTGATCTCGTCCGACACAAGGGCGAATACTGGGCGATAACCGAGGACCTGGGTCGGGTACAGGATGCGTACGATCTCCATGCTGCAACGGAACAGCTCGATGACGAGGATGAGGGCATCGATCCGGACGAGTGGGACGCCGTCGCTCCCAGCGAACCACACCCGAGTGAACGGGACCGATAAATGCAACCGGAGCGAGGAGATGTCGTTCGGAGTGCCGATCCGTTCAAGCTGGGCGAGGAGCGTCAGCGTCCGTGGTTGATCGTCAACAACAGTTCGCACCCGTTCGACGGTGAGCAGTCTCTCGCGGTCGCGATCTCGACCAAGGAGTACGAACACTCGATCGCATTGGGTTCCGACGTGTGGGAAGTCGGCGGCGTTCCGCGCGAGTCGTTCGTCTCGCCGTGGGCAGTCCACTCACCGCGAACCGAGGACCTGATTGCGTGGCAGGGTCGCGTCACCGACGAATTCGTCGGTACCGTCGCCGACGAGATCGGGACGTATCTCCGGTAATTCGAAATGTACGCCCGGAACACTACCGGGCGAGAATCTACTAGTAGGCCTGGTGAAAGTGAAACGGGCACGAGAGGGAGCTACGCCAAAGACGTATAAACGAAGGCGACCCTACACGGCTGTATGACGATCACTCGTGACGACGACGTGCTCGGCGGGGAACCCCGTATCGACGGGACGAGAGTCGGCGTCCGTCACGTGGCCGCGCGAGTGATAGATAGCGATCAATCGCCTGCGTACGTCGCTGACCAGCTCGATCTCTCTCTCGCGGAGATCTACGAGGCACTGTCGTACTACTACGGTCACGTCGAGCAGATGCGCGATCTCGAACGAGAGAACGAGGATGCGTTCGAGCGTGTCCGCGAATCCTCGCTGAAGCCAAAAGAGACTATCCAGTGACGGGAGGTCGGATTCTGCTGGACGAACACGTCGGTCGGATCTTCGAGCGACTGCTCTACGAACGCGGATACGACGTCGTTCAAGCGAAAGACCAGTTCGGAGAACACACGACCGATGTCGAACTCCTCCAGTGGTGTGCAGACGAGACCGTCGTCTTGCTCACGAACAACGCCAAGGATTTCGAACCGCTCCACCGAACCCACGACCATGCTGGAATGTTGCTGTACTACGACCAGAGACTCCCCGACAACGACCCCGAGGGGCTTGCCCGAACAGTAGACGAGGTATTCAATCAGTACGGCTCGACGGGTATCGAGAACGAGCTCGTCGATCTCGACGAGTGGTACGAGTGGCTCCACGAGTGACTTGCGCGAGCGGAAGTGTACGCCCGGAACACTAACGACCGACATCATCCCAGGCGGCGTGCCGTGGTCAGCCGGGAAACCCTCGTGCCGGGCGGGTCGCCCTACCGGGCGACCGAACGCCGAGGCGCTTCGGCCCCTCGGCTGGCCGGCGCTTGCGGCGCCACTCGGTGTCGCGTGCCCGGGTTCGCCGCGCTGTCATCGCTCCCGTTCGGGTGCGCTCGGGCGGGGACTGAAGGCACGCACACCGACCTAGACGACCGGGAGGATTAAACACTCCGCACCGCCCGCGGCGACGCGCGGGCCGCGTCCCGGTCCGTGGAACCCGCATGGCAAGCCATAAGTTTAGGTTTGCCTAATCCGCTCGCATGAGCGCGACGGAGGGCGGCGTCGACCGGACGCCGAGCGAGCGGGCGGACGTGTGCGTCGTCGGTGCCGGTCCGGCGGGCGCGCTCGCGGCGAACCGCCTGGCCGGGCAGGGACACGAGGTGGTCGTCCTCGAGGCGGGGCCGCGGTTCGACTTCGCCGACCGCCGCGAGCGCATGGAGCGGGCGATCCGGCCGGCCCACGGGTCGCTGTCCGTCTGGGGGATGGGCGGCGAGCGCGACGCCCACAGCTCGACGGGCGAGCTGTTCTACCCGCTGAACGCGATGCGCGTGAAGGGCGTCGGCGGGTCGACGCTACACTGGCAGGGGATGGTGATGCGGCTCCACGAGTCGGACTTCCGGCGGCGCTCGCGCGACGGCGTCGCCGCCGACTGGCCCATCGACTACGAGGACCTGCGACCCTACTACGCCGAGGCCGAGTCCGCCATCGGCGTCGCGGGCGCGTCGGACAACCCCTTCGCGCCGCCCCGGGAGGACCCCCATCCGCTCCCCGCCTTTCCGCCCTCCTACAGCGACTCGCTGTTCGCGGAGGCCTGCGAGGAACTGGGGATCGCGACCCACTCCGTGCCCAACGCCCGCAACTCCGAGGCCTACGACGGCCGCGGCCAGTGCGTCGGCTACGGCACCTGCCAGCCCGTCTGCCCCTCGGGCGCGAAGTACAGCGCCGACCACACGATCGAGGCGGCCGAGGAGGCCGGCGCGCGCGTCCTCGACCGCGTCCCGGTCCAGCGGCTCGAAACGGACCGGAGCGGCGAGCGAGTGGCGGCCGCCGTCTACGCGACCCCCGACGGGACCGAGCACCGACAGGAAGCGCGGCAGTTCGTCCTCGCCGCCGGCGGCGTCGAGATTCCCCGGCTGCTCCTGCTCTCGAAGTCCGAGGCCCACCCCGACGGGCTCGCCAACTCCAGCGGGCTCGTCGGCCGCTACTTCATGGAGCACCTGTTCGCCGGGACCGGCGGGACGCTCGACCGGCCGACCCGGCAGAACCACGTCGGGTTCAACACCACCGAGACCCACCAGTTCTACGACAACGACTTCGAGGGCGTGGGGCCGATCAAACTGGAATTTTTCAACTACGCCGGTCCATCCCCCGTCGAGCAGGCGCTGGGCGCCGAGGAGTGGGGCGACGACCTGCTCGACTCGCTGCGGGAGAGCTACGGGAACCACGTCGCGATGGGCGGGCTCGTCGGCCAGCTCCCGCGGAAGTCCAACCGGGTCGCGCTCGACCCGTCGACGACCGACGACCACGGCAACCCGGTGCCGGATATCCGGTGGTCCCTGGACGACCGGACGCGGCGGTCGCTCGCGAAGGCCAACGAGATCCAGGGCCGCGTGATGGACGAACTCGGCGTCGACGTGGGGTGGACGGTCGGGCCGGACAACACCGGCCCCGCGGCCCACCACATGGGGACGACCCGGATGGGCGCCGACCCCGAGTCGAGCGTCGTGAACCCGCGCCTGCGGACCCACGACGTGGCGAACCTCTCGGTGGCCTCGTCGTCGGTGTTCGTCACCAGCGGCGCGATGAACCCCACGCTCACCATCGCAGCGCTGGCGCTGAAGGCGGCGGACCACGTCGACGAGGATCTCTGAGCGGTTCGGACGGCCCTGTCCGGCCGGGTCAGACGACCGTCGGTGAGGCCAGCAGGCCGCCGACGACGAGGAGCGCGGCCGAGACGGCCGACGCGGTGAGGAAGAACGGGCGGGCCTCGCGGGCGGGCTGGCGGACCTTCCGCCGGTCGAAGCCGTCCGCGAGCTTGCTCGACCCGACCTCGACCAGCGCGGCGAGACCGAGCCACAGCGCGACCATCGTGAGCACGAGGTGGCCGCTGGACTGCCCGGTCAGTCGTTCGACCGTGTACAGCGTGCCGGCCATGTGCCCGCCCGAGGCGAGCAGGACGAGCGCGCTCGTCCGCGAGACCCACCGGAGTCGCTCGACGACGGGCCGGAGCGGTTCGGCGTTGGCGGTGCCGTCCTGCGCGGTGGGCAGGACGCCGAGGGTGACGAAGACGACGCTGCCCGTCCACACCCCGCCGAAGACGAGGTGCAGAACGTACATCGCCGTGTCCAGCGCTGACATACGCGTCCCGGAGGACGCGACTCCCTTGAAGCTACCCACTTCCGGCGGTTCGCGGGCCGCGGCCGGGGACTCGTCGACGGGGGGCGGGTGGCAGGGCGTCACGCCGTGTGAGCACGCTTAAGGCGCGGCCGGCGTTCCCTTCCGGTATGGAACCACGGGACCTCTCCGACCACACCGTCTACCGCGCCGGGAGGGGCATCGAGGAGGTGGCCCGCGACCTCGGGCTCGACCCCGACGACCTCGTCAAACTCTCCTCGAACGAGAACCCCTTCGGCGCCAGCCCGAAGGCCGTCGAGGCCGTCCGCGAGCACGCCGACCGCGTCTCCAGCTACCCCAAGTCAGCCCACACCGACCTCACCGAGAAGGTCGCAGACCGCCACGGCCTGGACCCCGAACAGATCTGGCTCACTCCCAGCGGCGACACGGCGCTGGACAACATCGCCCGGGCGTTCATCGAGCCCGGCGACCGCGTGCTCGTCCCGACGCCGGGGTTCGCCTACTACCCGATGTCGGCCCGCTACCACCACGGCGCGGTCGACGAGTACCGCCTGGAGAAGGCCGACGACTTCGCCCAGACCCCTGAGACGGTCCTCGACGCCTACGAGGGCCACCGGATCATCTACGTCACCTCCCCGCACAACCCGACGGGCTCCGAGATGACTCTGGAAGACGTGCGGACGGTCGCCGAGGAGACCGACGAGGAGACGCTCGTCGTCTACGACGAGGCGTACATCCACTTCACGGACTCCCCGTCGGGGATCGGGCTCGTCGAGGAGCGCGACGACGTGGCCGTGATCCGCACGTTCTCGAAGGCCTACGGCCTCGCGGGGATGCGCCTGGGCTACGCCGTGGCGCCCGCGGAGTGGGCCGACGCCTACGCCCGCGTGAACACCCCCTTCGGCGTGACCGAGTTGACGTGTCGCGCGGGGCTGGCCGCGCTCGACGACGACGACCACGTCGAGAAGACCGTCGAGACGGCGAAGTGGGCTCGCGAGTACATGCACGACGAGTTGGACGCGAAGACCTGGGAGAGCGGCGGCAACTTCGTCCTCGTGGAGGTCGGCGATGCGAGCGCCGTCGCCGACGCCGCCCAGCGCGAAGGGGTCATCGTCCGCGACTGCACCAGTTTCGGCCTGCCAGAGTGTATCCGGCTCACCTGCGGGACCGAAGCGGAGACTCGCCGCGCCGTCGAGACGATCAACGAGATCGTCGCGGAGGTGTCGGCGTGACGCCCGTCCGGCGGTCGGCTGTGGATCGGTCCGCGGGAGGGTCCGCCTGATGCGCGTCGCGGTCACCGGTACCCCCGGGACGGGGAAGACGACGGCCGTCGAGCGGCTCGCGGACGCGGACGGATCCGCCGCCGACCTCGACGTACTCCACCTCAACGACGTGATCCGCGAGGAAGACTTCGTCGTCGAACACGACGAGGAGCGCGATTCGGCGGTCGCGGACCTCGACGCGCTGGCCGACTACCTCGACGGTCGCGAGGACGCCCTCTTCGAATCGCACCTCGCCCACCACTTCGACGCCGACCGGGTGGTCGTCCTGCGGTGTCACCCCGAGGAGCTGGAGCGGCGGCTGACCGAGCGGGGCGAACCGGCGGCGAAGGCCGAGGAGAACGCCGAGTCGGAGGCGCTGGACGTGATCCTCGCGGAGGCCGTCGAGCGCCACGGCGAGGAGGGCGTCTACGAGGTCGACGCGACCGACATGGACCCCGACGAGGTGGCGGCCGCCATCGAGGCCGTCGTCGCGGGCGAGCGCGAACCGCAGGTCGGTACAGTTTCGTTCGTGGACTATCTATGACCGGATCCGGATGACCCTGGACAGGTTCCGCCCTGCGGTGAAAGGCGCCGTCTCGCCGTCGGTCGCCCTCGCGAAGCGCGTCGGCCTGACGCCCAACGGGGTGAGCGTGCTCGCGCTGGCGCTGGCGCTCGTCGGCGGCGCCGCCTTCGCCGTCGCGCCGCGCCGCGACCCCCTGCTCTATCTCGGCGGCGCCGTCGCGGTCGCGCTCAACGGCTGGCTCGACCTGGTCGACGGCGAACTCGCCCGCGAGACGGGTACCGGCAGCGACGCCGGCGACCTGCTCGACCACGTCCTCGACCGCTACGCCGACATCGTGATGATCGCGGGGCTCGCGGCCGGCATCGAAGCCTACGCCCTGGGCCTGGCCGCCGTCACCGGCGTCCTGATGACCTCCTACCTCGGCACCCAGGCCCAGGCGGTCGGCCTCGACCGCGTCTACGGCGGGCTCGTCGGCCGCGCCGACCGCCTGGCGCTGGTCGTCGCCGTCGGCGCGGCGGCCGCGTTCGTCACGGAACCGCTCTCGGGGCTGACCGTGGTCGGGTGGCTGCTCGTCTTCTTCGCCGTCGTCGGCCACTTCACCGCCGTCCAGCGATTCTACTACGCGATGAAGGCGCTGTGAACGGCCGACCCCGATAGCGGACCCGGCGATCGAAACCGATATTCGAACGATGGGTGTATCGGTGCTCCCGTGAGCTGGCGCGACATCCGACCGCTCGCGGTAGGCGTCCCGCGGCGGCCTGGCGAGGTACTCCTCAGTCGGCTGTACGACGACGGGGAACCGTTCTACCGGCCCATCGGGGGCGCGATCGAGTTCGGCGAGTCGAGCGACGAGGCGCTGGCTCGCGAGTTCGACGAGGAGCTCGGCGTCGAAGTCGTCGAGGCCGAGTTGCTGGAGACGCTGGAGAACTCGTTCACGTTCGACGGGCAGCGCGGCCACGAGATCTGGTTCCTCTACGAGGTCGCGCTCGCCGAGTCGTGGCCCTACGAGCGCGACGAGTTCGAGGGCGAGGAACCCGAAATCGGCGAGACCTACGAGGCGGTGTGGAAGCCGGTCGACGCGCTCGACGACGTGACCGTCTATCCGGAGCATCTCGCGGCGCTGCTCTGACCGTCGGACCGGTCCGGCCGGAGCCGGAAGCGACAGGTCCAAACCGCCCGAGTGCGTGGCGATCGTACGGGGTACGTGCCAGCGAGAAACAACCAGGCACGGCTTCGAACCCGACCATGGCAGACGCACACCGCGATCCGTCGAGAACCAACAGGATCGGCACGGAGATCGGACTCGTCCTCGAAGACCAGCGGACCGCCGAGCTACGGCAGGTGATCTACACCGACGCGCAGGTGGTGCTCCTGCGCGACGAGTCGGGCGGGACGACGCTCGTCCGCCGCGACTCGTTCGACGCCGAACTCGGGACGCGCTACCGGCCGCGACCGGGCGCCGAGATGCCCAGCGACGCCGGGCAGTACGACCGCCTGCGCGAGCGACTCGCCGCCTACGAGCGCGCGGACGGCCGCAAGGCGAAACACAAGGCCGACGCGCTCCGGGAAGCGCTAGACCTGCTCGTCAACCCGGACAGCGACGCCGGCGCGAAAGACCGCGACCGCGCGGACGACGACGCAGAGGCTGCCGGCGCCGACCCGGAGGTCCCCTTCGAGGAAGTGTCGGGTATCGGTCCGAAGACCGCGGGGAAGCTCCGGACCGCCGGCTACGTCACCGAGAGCGACGTGCGGGCGGCCGGCGACGACGCGCTCCTGGCGGTCGCCGGCCTCGGCCCGGAGAACCTGGCGAACCTCCGCGAGTTCGTCGACTGACGGCGGTCTCCGGGCGAGTCTCGCGCTTCACGACCCGTCGGGAGCGGTGCGACCGCCCGCCTACCACTCCAGTAGCACGTCGTCGCCGGCGGCGAGGTCGAACGCCTCGTCGCCGCGGCCCTGGTTGACCGCCAGTTCGACGTTGCCGTGGCTGCCGACGGTCACGAGCCGGTCGCCGGGGTCGCGGGCGGCGTAGGCGTCCCGGACCGGGACCAGTTCGTCGTCGACGCGGATCCCCTCGCAGCCCTCGATGTGTTCGCCCGGGACGTTCGTGATGACGTTGCCGAAGCCGTCGACGACGAGCACCTCGCCGCGGGCGCCCCCGGAGACGATGTCCGGCTCCGGGAACGTCAGGTCGACCCACTCGTCGGTCCGGCTGCATCGGTCCAGCGCGGCCGCGCCGCCCTCGTCGTGTACGTCGGCGGCCGCCGGCGCGAACACGTCCCGGCCGTGGAAGGTGTTGCTCGCCGTCTCCGCGTCGTCGTACTCGATCTCCCACACGTCGAAGTCCTCCGACCCGTCGTCGCCGGATTCGGCCTCCCCGCCACCTGCAAGCTCGCGAGCGACCGGGACCGCGACGCCGTTGTCGGGCGCGATTATCTCGTGGCCGCCGGCCTCGACGACGACGGCGCCGCGGTCGGTCCCGACGCCGGGGTCGACGACGACGCAGTGGGTGGCGGGCGGGAAGTACGGCAGCACCTCGCGCAACCAGAAGGCCGCCGCGCGCACGTCCTGGCGCGGGAAGTCGTGGGCGACGTCCTCGATCCGGGCGTCCGACCGGGAACAGATCACGCCCCGCATCGCTGCGGGGTACGGGCTCGGGAAGTCCGAGGCGAGCGTTATCATACCTGATGGCACGGCGATTCCCCGGTTAATTCTCCCGGTCTGTCCCGGCGCGGCGACGCGCCCGCTCACACTATCCGAGCGTCGGCCGGGTCGAACCCCAGCGTGAGCGCGTCGCCGTCGTGGGGGTCGGGGGTCCGGAAGACGACGGTCCGGTCGCCCCAGTCGGCGTAGTAGCGGGTGGTCTCGCCGAGGAACTCCGCGGTGTCGACCGCCACGTCGAACCGGTTGGCGTCGGCGCCCACGCGCAGGTCCTCCGGCCGGACGCAGAAGGTCACGTTGTCGCCCGTAGCGGCCGTCCCCTCACCGAGTCCGTCGTCGATCCGGAACTCCGCCCCGTCGACTGCTACCGTGGTCTCGTCGCCGTCGCGGCCGACGACCTCGCCGCGGAACAGGTTGTTCTCCCCGACGAACGAGGCGACGAACTCCGTCGCGGGCCGCTCGTACACCTCGCGGGGGGTCCCGACCTGCTCGACTGCCCCGTCGCTCATCACGGCGAGGCGGTCGGAGATCGCGAGCGCTTCCTCCTGGTCGTGGGTGACGTAGACGGTTGTCACGCCCAGGTCTTTCTGGATGCGCCGGACCTGCCGACGCAGTCGCTCGCGCAGGCGGGCGTCCAGCGCCGACATCGGCTCGTCGAGCAGGAGCACGTCCGGCGCCGGCGCGAGCGCGCGGGCGAGCGCGACCCGCTGTTGCTGACCGCCCGACAGTTGGTCGGGCTCGCGGTCGCCCATGCCCGAGAGATCCACGAGGTCCAGCAGGTCGGTCACCCGTTCGTCGACCGACTGGCCGTCCGGCGGGTCGGCGAACTTCAGCCCGTATGCGATGTTCTCGCGGACGCTCATGTGGGGGAACAGGGCGTAGTTCTGGAAGACGATGCCAACGTCGCGCTCCTCGGTGGGGACGCCGGCCACGTCCGCGCCGCCGAAGCGGACGGTGCCCGCGGTGGGCGATTCGAGGCCGGCGATCGTCCGGAGGGTCGTGGTCTTCCCGCAGCCGGAGGGGCCGACGAGCGTGAAGAACTCGCCCTCGGCGATGTCGAGGCTGACGCCGTCGAGCGCGACGGTGTCGTCGAAGGCCTTCCGGACGCCGTCGAGTTGCAGGTCAACCACCGAAACCACTCCCCTCGCCGAGTCGGTCGATGACCACGAAGCTCACGCCCGTCACGACCAGCAGGACCACGCCCATCGCGGTCGCGGGGCCGAGCCGTCGGCCGATGAACCGCTCGATTGCGACCGGCATGGTGTAGCCGGAACCGCCGGTGGCCAGTATAACCGTCGAATCGAACTCGCCGATGCTGATGGCGAAGGCGAAGGCCGTCCCCGCGAGGATGGCCGGGACCACGAGCGGGAGTTCGATGTCGAGCATCACCCGGGCGCGCGAGGCCCCGAGCGAGCGCGCGGACTCGACGATCGAGTCGTCGATGCCGGAGAGCGCGGGCGCGACGTTGCGCGTGACGAACGGGTACGCGCCGACGGCGTGGGCAGCGACGATGGCGACCGCGCCCGTCGCGGTGAACCGATAGCCGAAGGCTTCGGTGCCGAAGACCCATCCGCGGAGCAGCCCCAGGCCGACGACGACGCCGCTGACGGCAAAGGGCGCCATCGAGAGCGTGTCGATCAGCTTGCGCCCGCGGAACTGTCGGGTGCTGACGACGGCGAGGAACACGCCCATCGGGACCGCCAGGAGAAGCGTCCCAGCGCCGAATATCAGGGAGTTCGTGACGGCCGTCAGCGGCTTGACCTGGAACGCGTAGGCGCTGGTCTGCCGTTCGACCAGGAAGCGGTAGTTGCGGAGCGTGAACCCCTCCGGTCCGGTGACGCTGCTGTAGACCAGGCTGACGATGGGGACGACGAAGACGACGACGGCGACGACGGCGTAGCCCCAGGCGAACAGCCGGCGCTTCGTCGCCGGCCCGAACAGGTCGACCCGCTCGGCCGGGCGCGCAGTGCCGGTCGCCCGCTGGCGCGCCTCGTAGCGCAGGTAGGCGTAGGTGAGCGCCAGCGAGAACAGCATCTCCATCGTCGCGAGCGTCGAGGCGGTGCCGTAGTCGAGCTGGCTGATCCGGTGGTAGACCCACACCTCGACGGTCGCCAGCGAGAGTCCGCCCAGCGCGAGGACGACGGCGAACGACATGAACGAGAAGATGAACGTGAGCAGGGCGCCGGTCAAGATCGCGGGGAGCAACTGCGGGATCACCACGTCCCGGAACGCCCGCAGCGGCGACGCCCCGAGAGAGCGGGCGGTCTCGGTCATCTCCGCGTCGATGCCCTCCCACGACGCGGCGGTGATCCGCGCGACCAGCGGCGCGTCGTAGAAGGCGTGGGCGAGGACGATGATCCCGAGCGTGCCGGTGAACGACGACACCTGCAGGCCCAGCGCCTGCAGCGCCCCGGTGACGACGCCGCTGGCACCGAACGTGGCGACGAACCCGATCGCGACGAGGATCGTCGGCATGACGAACGGCAGCGCCGTCAGCGAGCGGACCGTCCGGCGGCCGGGGAACTCGAAGCGGGCGAGGACGTACGCGCCGGGCAGCCCCAGCAGGACGGCGGCGACCGTCGACAGCAGCGCCTGGTAGGCGGTGAAGCCGAACAGTCCCAGCCGGTAGTCCGGGAACGACCGCACGATAACGGCCGGGTCGTCCAGCGCCCGGGCGAACACGCCGAAGTAGAACGGGTCGCGCAGCACCTCGACGACGGTCGCGAGCGTGTAGACGCCGTCGACCCGGACGGCCTCCACGAGGACGATCCCCACCGGGTAGAAGAACAGCAGCGCCAGCAGCGCGAGCGTCGCGGCTGCCAGCGCGGGGGCGCCCAGCCGTTCGACGACCCGGGCGGGCCGCATCTACCGCGTCGCGATCTGACGCGACCAGTCGCTGAGCCACGGCTCGACGTTGCCCGTCAGCTCGTCGTAGCCGAAGCTGACGATCTCCTCGGGCTCGTGGACGAGGTCGTAGTAGTCCGAGGGGAGCTCGGCGTTGTCGACCGCGGGGAGCGCGACGTTGCGCTGGGCGATCTCCGCCTGGATCTCCGGCCGGAGGACGAAGTCGATGAACTCCGTCGCCAGCCCCATCCGGTCGGTGCCGGTGAACGGCGCGGCGCCCTCCAGGTAGGCGTAGCCCGAGTCGTTCAGGAACCCGACCTGGTGGCGGGCCATGTCCTGGTCGTAGCGGTCGGCGTACACCTGGTCCGTCGAGTAGGAGACGACCATCGGCGCCTCGTCGTTCGAGTAGGCGTCGTAGGCCGTCCCCCAGTCCTGCAGGACCCGCGTCCCGTTGTCCATCAGGTCGCTCCAGTAGTCGAGGTAGCCGTCCTCGCCGAACTGGTCGATGGTCCAGAACATGAACTCCAGGCCCGTCTCGCTGTTCTGGGGGTTGGGGACGAGCAGGCCGTTCTCGTAGGGGTCGCTCGCGAGCTCGTCGAACGTCTCGGGCGCGTCGACGCCGCGCTCGTCCAGCGCGTTCTGGTTGTAGACGAGGCTGATGTAGGAGGCGCCGACGGGGATGGCCCGCTCCTGGGGGTCGAAGCGGTAGTCGTCGACGACCGCGTCGGCGTTCGAGAGCGCCCCCGTGTCGACGCTGGTGAACAGCGAGTCGCCCTCGCCGACCCCGCGGTCGGCCTTGACGAGGTTCTCCGGCGTCAGCCCGAGGAACAGGTCGGTGTCGATGCTGACGCCCTGCTGGCGCCGCTGGAGGAAGTAGTCCATGCTGCTCTCGGGCGCGAACCACTGCAGGTCGGCGTCGTACTCCGACTCGAAGCGCTCCTTGAGCCACGGGCCCGGGCTCGAACTCGGCGCGTCGACGAACGACGGGTACGTGCCCACGCGCAACAGCGGCGTCCCGCCCGAGGCGGTGCCCGTTACCGTCCCGTCGGCGGTCTCGGTCGCGGAGCCGTCGCCGTCCGTCGCGGTCGATCCGCTCTCGGGCGTGTCGGTCGAGTCGCCCTCCGTCGCGGTCGCGTCGTCGGTCGGTTCGGCGCTACAGCCGGCCAGCAGTCCGGCGGCCCCCGCGCCCACGGTCGTCAGGAAACGTCGTCGGTCCATAACCGGGGAATATAGACGGCGAATAAAATACCCCGCGATCCGGACCCGACACTCGCGGACAAAATATCCCGTTTCGGAACGCGAACGTACAGAATGAGACAACGAAACGGAACGAATCGGCAGGGCGCGGGGACTCGATCGCGGCCGCTCTCTCGGCCGCCGTCAGATGTCGACGGTCGGCACGGGCGACTCGTCGGACCGGCGCTCGTCGACCATCGCGGCCTGCTCTTCCTCGTCCATCGGTTCGAACTCGGCCGCGGCGGCGAGGATATCGTCGACGAGCCGCGGGTCGCCGGCGTTGGTCAGGGTCGTCACGCCTTCCTGGGCGAGCGTGAACCGGAGACACCGCCGCAGGTCCGCGGGGTCGTCGTAGGGTTCGTACCAGGTGTTGTAGGGCCGCTCTCCCTCGGGCAGGTCGTCGGGCCACGGCCGCTTCGCGAACGTCTTGATCGCCAGCACGCCCATCCCCCGCTCGGAGAGTTCGCGGGCCAGCGCGGGGAACTCGTGGTCCGGCCCCTCTTTCGCGGCGACGGTCGCGTTGACCGGGAACATCGCCGTCTCCAGGTCCGGGATGCGCTCGACGGCCTCGCGGATCACGTCGGGGCTGCCGTGGCTCGTCAGGCTGATGTGGTCGACGAGGCCCTCCTCCTGGGCCTCGCGGTAGGCCGCCAGCGCGCCGTCGTCGGCGGTGATCGCGTCTATCTCCGAGGACTCGGTGACGGCGTGGAACTGGTACAGGTCGATGTGGTCGACACCGAGCCGGTCGAGCGACGCCTCGAGCTTCTCCCAGGCGCCCTCGTAGCTCCGTTCGAGCGTCTTGCAGCCGAGGAAGACCTCGTCGCGCCGGTCGGCCAGTGTCGGCGCGAGTTTCACCTCCGCGGTGCCGTACTGGGGCGCCACGTCGACGTGGTTGACCCCGCGGTCGAGGACCGCCTCGGTCATCTCGTCGGCCTCCGCCTGGTCGAGGAAGTCGAGCGCGATGGCGCCGAAGGTCAGCACCGTGCTCTCCTGGCCCGTGTCGCCCAGCGGTCTGGTCTCCATGGCCGGAGTAGGGACGAGAGCGGCAAAAACCCCGGCGGCCCCGGCGCGTGCGTCCGGGAGGGAGGCAACGGTCGACTCGCCGGGAGAGCGCGCGGCGCGCACAGCAGTTATGCTGGCGTATGCTTTATGCCCGGTGACCGGCAAGGGGCGATCATGGTTCAGTGTGAGATGTGCGGGAGCGAGACGAGTTCCCCCAACCGCGTCAAGGTCGAGGGGGCGGAGCTCGACGTCTGCGACGAGTGTACCGACTTCGGTACCGAGGTCAAACAGCAGTCCTCGTCGTCGGCCTCGACGAAGTACTCGACCTCGTCGTCGGACTCGTCGTCCGGGTCCTCGGGTGGGTCCTCTTCGTCCGGCTCCTCGTCGAGCTCGGGCGGGTCCTCGCAGCGCCGGTCGGACATGTTCGACGAGATGGACGAACTCGCCCAGGACTACGACGAGACGGTCCGCTCGGCCCGCGAGTCCGCGGGCATGAGCCAGGAGGACCTGGCCCGCCAGCTCAACGAGAAGGCGAGCCTCATCCGGAAGATCGAGCGGGGCGACACCCTCCCGAGCGACGACGTGCAACGCAAGTTAGAGAGCGCGCTGGACGTGAACCTCTCCGCGGGCGGGACCGCCGACGAGTCCGAGTGGTCCGGCGGCGACTCGACCGGCGAGTACACGCTCGGCGACGTGGTCGAACGCAAGGACTCCTGAGACGGACTGCCGTAGTCAGTACCGCATCGACCGCCCGCTATCGGGCGGTCGTCGCAGTACACGGGTACAGCAATCCCCACGAGACCGAGAACGCTCGGGGGATCGAACCCGCCCGATCGGGGCCGGAGCAGGCCGGTCACTGCGTCTTCGCGACGTAGTCGTCGCCCAGGTCGTCCGCGATCCCCTGGATGGTCTCCTCCATCTCGGCGATCTCCCGCTGGAGGCGCTGGAAGGTGTCGCTGTCGGCGAGTTCCGACTCGGTCTTCTCGACCCGCAGGACGTTGCGCTTGAGCTTCTTGGCGGTGAGCTCCCGCTTGCGGTCGGTGTACTCCGACAGTTTCAGCAGGCGGTCGACGACCTCCCTGAGCCGGTCTCTGGTCACGGGCTTGACGACGTAGTCGTCACAGCCCATGTCGATGATGTCGAAGTCGGGGTCGACGGCGGTGACCATGGCGACCCGACACTGGAGCCCGCGCTCCTCGATCTCCGCGAGCACCTCGTTGCCGGAGACGATTGGCATCCGCCGGTCGAGCAGGACAACGTCCAGGTCCGCGGCGAGCATCTCCAGGGCCTCGACGCCGCCGTAGGCGGTGCGCACGTCGTACTCGTCGTCGAGGTACTCCGTGTACAGCTCGGCGAGGTGGTCCTCGTCCTCCACGACCAGCACCGTCCCGCGCTCGGCGGTCCCCTCTGTCACGATGGACTGATATTGCGATTTGACCGTCTTAACTCTCACCCTCCGCGCGCGACCGAGCCGCGGCCTCCGCGAGTCGCCGCCGGCGGACTCACAACCTATTTCCCCGTCGCGGTCGCCCACTCGGGTATGTTCGTCCTCGTCAACCTGAAAGCCTACCCGTGTGATCCCGTCGAGGTCGCCGCGGCGGCCGCCGACGTGAGCGACGCGACCGGCGTGCGGATCGCCGTCGCGCCCCAGGCCGCCCACCTCTCGGCGGTGGCCGAGACGGGCGTCGAGACGTGGGCCCAGCACGTCAGCCCCGTCGAGCACGGCAGCCACACCGGCAGCACGCTCGCCGAGGCCGTCGCCGACGCCGGCGCCGAGGGCACGCTGATCAACCACTCCGAGGCGCGCCGGAAACTGGCCGACATCGACGCGAGCCTCGACGCGGCCGAGCGGGCGGACCTGGAGACGGTGGTCTGCGCGAACAACCCCGACCAGGTCGGCGCCGCGGCCGCGCTCGGCCCCGACGCCGTCGCCGTCGAACCGCCCGAACTCATCGGCACGGGCACGCCCGTCAGCAAGGCCGACCCCGACATCGTCACCGACGCCGTCGAGGCGGCCGCGGCGGTCGACGAGTCGGTCGACGTGTTCTGCGGCGCCGGCATCTCGACCGGTGACGACCTCGACGCGGCCCGCGACCTGGGCGCGACGGGCGTCCTGCTGGCCAGCGGCGTCGCGAAGGCCGACGACCCGCGGGCCGCGCTCGAAGACCTCGTCGAGCCGCTCGCCTGATCACTCGACCGAGGGAAGCGCAACCGCCTCGCGGACGGCGTCGGCGTCGACCGCGAGCGCGACCCGCTCCGCCTCGCGGTCGTGGTCCACGATCCCCGCGTCGGCGAGTTTCGGGACGTGAACGTGATAGAGCGCCGTCGTCGTGGACCGGACCGCCGACTCGGGGGCCGAGCCGGAACCGTCGTGCTTCCGCGCGGCGAGGGCGTCCGCGATCGTCGACAGGTGGAGGCTCTCCCCGCGGTCGGCGAGCAACGCGACGACGAACCGCCGGTCGACGACCGCGAGCGCGGCGTAGACGAGGTTCGGGTCCGCATCGGAGAACCGGTCTGCGGGATCGTCGATGGGTTTCTGACTGCTCATCCTGGTTTGAGAGTGGGGCCCGAATCGGTTCAGGTACCGCCTTCGATCGTACCGCCGTTCAAGTACCCTCGCTCGACTCGTCGAGCAACAGCGCGTTCCGGACGAGCGCGGCGGAGCCGCGGCGGACCCGCTGGGAGGCCGCGTTCCCGGAGATCCCGAGTCGCTCGCCGAGGTCGGTCGCCGATGCGCGGCGCGGCACGTCGAAGTAACCCTCCCGGGCCGCCGCCGCGAGCGCCTCGTACTGCTCGGCGGTGAGGCCGTACTCCCGCTGGCGCGGGCCGGAGGGGTGCCACAGCGAGCGCACCTCGAAGCGGCGACCCGTCTCGTCGAAGTGGTCCCGGAACGACGAGACCATCGACTCCTCGGCGAACCTGAGCCGGAGCGACCAGGTGTCGCCGCTCGCCGACGCCTCGACGATGGCCGCGTGGTGGTCGACCATGTCGTGGATCAGTTCCTGAAAGGGCTCCGCCCAGACGACCCGGAACATGACCGCGTCGTCGGCCCGCTCGGCGACCGACATCGTCTCGACGGCCGGCGCCTCGGCGAGCGACTCACCGAACGCGTCGAGGTCCCCGCCCGTCGCCCAGAGGAACGGGAACACCTCGCGCGGGCTGTGGGTGGCCTGCCGGTTGGCCGTGACCTTCGTCTCCGGGTGGCTCGCGAGCGGTTCCGCGAGTGCGAACGACTCGGCCGGCACCGTGAAGTCGCCGATGACACTCACGGGACCGGTACGGCCCTCACACCGATAAGCGTCCGCTGACGTTTCGATCCCGTCTGGATACCGGATACTCCCCGCGGTGACGCACCTTTAGTCGTTCGCGGCACTACGCCGGATATGGAAGATCACGTGGAAGACGGCGCCGTCCGCAGACAGCTCGACCCGGAGGAGGACGAACCCGCCGCGCAGGTCGCGGCGACCGTCGCCGACATCCGCGGGACGGACGTGACCGAGCTGAGCGACATGTACGGCTGCGCCGACAGCGTGCTCGACAGTCTCTTCTCGGACCCGCCGGACGACGACGCCCGGATGGACGTGTCGTTCGACTACGAGGGGTTCCGGGTCACAGTCGAGCAGGACGGAACCGTGCGGTTCCGGGAACGGGCGTAACTCACCGCGCCGACGGGCGGTCGGGCTGTTCGCTGTCGGAGGGTATTTGCGGGGCTCGTCGCAAACCCGACCATGGTCGACGAGGCGGGTCGTGACGCGGCGAGCGGCGGCACGAGTGGCGGACCGTCGGCCGACGCGTCGTCGGACGGCCAGCCGTCGGACGGTTCGGGGTCGCACGACGCGCCCCCGGACGCGGTTCCGCCGAGTTCCTACGCGTTGGTCGTCCTCGGCGCTGTGAGCTACCTCCTGCTCATGGCCAACTGGTTCGCGCTCGCCGCGTTCCTCGAACCCATCGGTCGACAGCTCGGGCTCTCGGACACCCAGGCCGGCGCGCTGGTCGGTGCGGTCCCGCTGACCTACGTCCCGCTCTCGCTGCTCTCCGGGCTCGCGCTCGACCGCATCGGCGCCCGCCGCGGCATCGCGCTCGCGGTCGGGATCTTCGGCGTCGCGCAACTACTACGCTCGGCGACGACCGGCTTCCCGGGGATGCTCGCGACGACCGTCGTCTTCGCCGTCGGCGCGACGGGGATCACGTTCGGCCTGCCGAAGCTCGTCGCGAGCGTCTTCCCCTCCCGATTGCTGGGCACGATGTCGACGGTGTACATCCTCGGCTCCTACGCCGGCACGGCCGCGGCCTACAGCGTCGGCCGGGCGGTCCTGGGGCCCGCGCTGGGCGGGTGGCGACCGACCTTCCGCGCCCTCGCCGGCGCGGCGCTGGCCTTCCTCGTCGTCTGGGTCCCGGTCGCCGCGTGGCACGCCCGCCGCCACGGGACGCCCTACGGCGACGACGCGGAGAGCGACTTCGCGCTCGGGTCGCTCCGGGCTGACGTGGCCCGGGTGTTCTCCCACCGCGTGATGCGCCTGCTCGTCGTCGTCGGCACCGTCTACCTCCTGCTGGGCCACAGCCTCCAGGGGTGGCTACCCACCCTCGCGGGCGCCCGCGGCGCGACCCCCGCGCGGGCCGCCGCCGTCGCGACGCTGTTCGTCGTCGGCCAGGCCGCAGGCACCGTAATCGTCCCGCCGCTCTCGGACCGGCTGGGTCGCCGCCGCGAGGCGGTCGTCGTCTGCGGCGCCGCGGCGCTCGTCGGCGTCGCCGGGCTCGCCGTCGGCCGGACCGTCCTCGCTGCGAGCGTCGCCGCCGTGGTCGTCGGGACCGGTGTCGGCGGCGTCTCGCCGCTCGTCCGCGCCATCCCGACCGAGATCGAGGACATCGGCCCCGGGCTGACCGCGACCGCCGTGAGCCTCGTCTTCGCCGTCGGCGAACTCGGCGGCTTCTTCGGCCCGTTCCTCGTCGGCGGGCTCAGGGATCTGACGGGCTCGTTCGTCCCCGGGCTGGCGGTGCTGGCGGTCGGTGCCCTCGCGATGGTCGCGGCGGGGCTACGGCTACCCGAGATCTGAGTCGCTCCGTCTCGCCACCCCGTGCCGCCGCGACGTCAGCCGTCTCACCGTTGCACGTCCAGTTCCAGCCACCAGTCGAACTCGACCGCCTCGACGTCTCCCTCGTAGCCGATCCGGACCGGCGTCGTGAACCGGTAGGTGCCGGGACGCATGTAGCCGTCCGCGAGGTAGTCGTCCCAGACCTCGTAGGTGAAGTACCGCTGGCCGCCGGATGCCAGCGTGTACCCGCCACAGGAGTACGCCCGGTAGGCGGGTCTTCCGTCGGGGACGCGGTCGAGGGTCCAGCACTCGCCCGCGCGTTCGTCGCGCCCGGGCGCGTCCTGGCTCCGGTAGAGCCACAGGCCGCCGTCGTCGCTCCGCCCGTTCCGGTTGAACAGGTGACACCGCGTGTCGTCGACGACGTTCGCCTCTCGCCGCGCGCCCGTGTTCGCGAGTTCGATCCGCACCCGGGCCGGGGATTCGGGGCTGCTGTGGGCGGTCAGTACCACCGGATCGATCACCAGTTCGGCGGCCCCAGGCACGTCGGCGGTGTCGGCGAGCGTCACCCGCCGCCCGGTCGCTCCCTCGCAGGCCGGCGGCGTCGGCGTCCCCGAGTCCGTGGAGTTCGCGCGGGTCTGACAGCCGGCGAATCCGGCCGCCCCCGCACCGACCGCGGCGAGCAGGTCGCGTCGGCGCACGGGTCGGCAGTCGCTCGCGAGCGTGAAAACGATTCGGAACGAATCCGCCAGCGAGAAGTGAGCGGACAACCCCGTCGTTCGAGTCCCGCCGGTCAGTCGAGGATCTCGACTTCGTCGTTGTCGACGGCGAGGGAGGAGTCGTCGGCACTGTCGTCGTCGGCGTCGTCGGGTCGCAGGTCGTCGAGGCCGTTGGCGGTATCTCCGCCCGGGGTGCCGTCCTCGGCCGGCACGTCTCCGGCGCCGGTCTCCGTGCTCGCATCGGCGTCCTCGACTCGGTCGGGTTCGTCGACCTGGCTGGGTTCGTCGGCTCGCTCGGACTCGTCGGCCGGCACGTCCCCGTGGTCGCCGCCGTCGAGCGCGTGCTCGACCTGCCGGACGAACGGGTCGACCGACTCGCGGTCGGTGCGCTCGCGCAGGAGCGCGGGGACGCGATAGTCGTAGCGGCCGCGGCCGACGTGTTCGACCAGGCCGCGGACGCGCAGCCGCCGGTTGCGGGCGTAGGCCCGGGTTCGGTCGTCGGAGCCGCCGGCCGCGAACAGCGCGTCCGTCGGCGTCCCGGGGCCGTGGTCGCGGTAGTACCGAAGCATCTGCCGGGTCTCGGCCTCCAGGTCCGCGAGGTCGTCGGCCAGCTCGCGGGCGAACGCGGCGGCGTCCTCGACCGCCTCGTCGTCTACGGCCGTCGAGGTGCCCGCCTCGAAGGCGTCGGTCGCGCGGTCGCCCAGCGGGTCGTCCTCGACGCCGTCGAACCCGCGAGTCATCGCCGCGTCGTCGGCCCCGCCGAGCCCCTCGTCGGTCCGCGCGGCGGTCCCGCCGTCGGTCGCGGCGCTCTCTGCGAGTTGGGCGTCGTCGCCGAAGGCGTCGCCCATCCCGCCGAACATCCCGGCGTCGTCGTCGGCGCTCGGCGAGGTGTCCGCGGTCGTTTCGTCGGGTTCTGTGTCCGCGTCGGCGTCTTCGGCGACCTCCGCGCGGTCGGAGCCGCCCTCCCAGGCCTCCGCGCGGGCGGCCTCGTCGCCGGGCCAGGTCATCGCCGACTCGTCGTAGCCGTCGTCCTCGCGGGCGGTCTCGTCGGGCAACGGCGGCTCCTCGCCGTCCGCACCCGCGGTCGCCTCCGCCGACCCGTCGGCCCACTCGGCGGCGTCGTCGAACGACGACTGGTCCCCGTTCGCGGCAGCGCGGCGCTCGCGCATCCGCTCCTGTTCGGTGCGGCCGGGGTTGGCCCCCTTGACGTGGTCGACCAGCGCCTGCGTGAACTGGTCGGCCATCCGCTGCATGTCCCGGGCGTCCTGTAGCTCCGCCTCCAGCTCGGCGATCCGCGAGTTCTTCTCGTCTAACTCCTCGCGCAGCTCCGCGATCCGGTCCTCGGTCTCGGCCTTCTCCTCGCTGATCTCCTGGAGTTCGGAGACCAGGTCGTCGCTGACGGATTTGAGATCCGGACGCTCGAAGTCGTCGAGGCCGGGCGTGGCGCCGGCGTCGAAGGTCTGCTTGCGGCGGAACTGGACCCGCCGGACGTCCTCGTCCCAGTCGTTCATCATGAACGCCTCGCCGTCGTCAAGGTCCTCGACGGCCTCGGCGTACTCCGTGTCGAGCACCCGCTTGACGACCTTCGTGTCGTTGTTCCAGGTGAGCCGGTGCCAGACGAGCCAGTCGCACTGGGTGATGAAGTCCTTCTTCACGTCGGCGGGGCGCTGGCTGATGCCGACGACCCCCAGACCGTGCTTGCGGCCGCGCTTGGAGATCTTGATGAGCATCTTGCCGCACTCGCCGACGCTTCCCTTCTGGGGGATCCACTCGTGGACCTCCTCGACGAGCATGAGGAACGGCTGTTTGAGCTTCTTGGCCTTCGCGAACAGCCGCTTGGAGACCTCGGTCAGCAGGTCGGCCGCCTCGTCCTCGTCGAGGAACGACGACACGTCGAGGATGATGGGGACGTTCTGCTCTAAGGCGAGCGTGGCGATCTTCTCGGCGTGCTCGGTGGTGACCTGGATGTCGCACTCGTCGTCGGCGCCGGCGTGGAGGATCTCGTACTCCTCCTTGAGGCCGTAGTACTCGCCGTCGATGTCGACGATGAGCATGCCGAAGCCGTTGTCGAGCAGCTTCTCGACGACGACGCTGGCGGTGTTGGACTTGCCCGACCCGGACTTGCCGGTGACGAACCCGCGGCCGGTCAGCAGCTCGACGACCGGCAGGTCGACGGCTCGGCCCGGCTCGCCGCTCCCACAGGGTCCGTCGCTCACGTCCGCGACGGTGATCGACTCTGTCTCTGCCATTACCGATCCACACCCGCGGCCGAGCCATAAGCCCCCGTCAGACCTCCGTCTGACGCCGCCCGCTCGGCCGTCGACGGCCGATCACCGTTCGCGATCGACTACAGAGACCGCCCCGGAGAGCGCCCTGTGCCGGAGTTACTCCTCGGGTCGGGGCATCGCTTCGAGTTCGCGGATCTCGGGGGTCTTCTCGACGCGCTCGTACTGGCGTTGCCACGCCTCCGCGGGGAACAGCCCGTTGCGGTCGAACAGCTCCCGGGCTCGCTCGGTCACCCGGTAGAACTTGTAGGGGTAACCCCGCGTCCGCTGCCCGGCGGGGACCGTCAGCTCCTCGACGACGCCGGCCTCCGCGAGCGTCTTCAGGTGGTTGCGGATGGTATCGGGTTCCAGGCTGGGGTTGGTGTAGTCGAGCTCGTCGACGCTGGGCGCGCCCTTCGGGTGGCCGACCACGTCCGCGACGATGTTCGCCCGCGTCTCGTCGGTGACCCGCTGGAGCGCGAGCCACGGGTCGAACGCGTCGCTCGCCTCCTCCTCACCGGGTTCGGCCGCGTCGGGTCGCATATCCCTACGTACGCCGCCCGGCGTGATAAACACTTGGACGCTGAGTGCGAGTGGTCGTCGAGCGTTTCTCGACTATTCATTGAACGCTTGTCTAACTGTTCCTCCGACAGTCGGAAGACACTTGCCACGTCCGGGAGTCGGGCCGGCATGGTCGACAGCGACGAGGGGGCGTCGGGGGGCGAGAGCGACGACGGGAGAGCGGGGGAGAATCCGGCGTACGTCGACGGCGTCGACGGCGCGGGGCTGGTCGACGCGAGTCCGAACTCGCTGACGCTGACTCCGGAACAACACGAGCGGCTCAAGACCCGCCTCCACGGCGACCGGCTGAACGAGATCCAGTACAGCGACCGGCGGTACCTCGTCGTGGGGCGGGGCGGCGACGGGGGACCGGGACGGCGTCGCCGGCGGGTCCGCGACCTGCTGGACGACCGCCGCGGGGCGACGGCGTTCATGCTGGAGGACTTCGGGCTCTCCGGCGACGAGATCGACCTGTGGGCGCCCGCCTTCGAGATCCTCTGTGAGCAGGCGACCCACGTCGTCGGCGTCCTCGGGGACTTCGACGGCGGCCACGTCTGGGAACTAGGGTACCTCTACCACGAGCAGAGCCGCGTCCGCGACGCGCTCTGGTTGCTCAAGCGCGCCTACGAGAGCGACGAGCGCCGCCGCGAGCGCTACGACAACGGGATGGCCGCCGCCCACCTCGCGGCGCTCGAACGCGCGGCGGGCGACCGCGTCGTCCACTGGCGCGACGGGTCCGATCTCCGGCGCGCGGTCGGCGAGATCCCCTGACCTCGACGGCCACATACCGTCCCGACACCCGGGATCGAGCGGTCCCGCCCTGTCACCCAAGACCGAGCGACCCCAAGGGCGCGTATGGCTTCGCTGCCGCGGATCGAGCGGACGCCCGACGGGCGGCGACTTATCGTCGGTCGGGTCGTCGACGCCGACGCCGACACCGTCTGGACGGTCCTGACCGACACGGAGCAGTGGCCCGAGTGGGGGCCGAGCGTCACCGCCGTCCGGTCGCGCGACCGCTCCATCGAACCGGGATCGCGCGGCGAGGTGCAGGTCGCCGGCTGCCCGTGGGTCCCCTTCGAGGTCGAGACCTGCGCGGACTACCGCTGGACGTGGCGCGTGGCGCAAATTCCTGCGACCGGCCACGCGGTCACGCCGCTGGGGGACGGGCGCTCGCGGGTCGCCTTCGAGATCCCGCTGCTCGCGGGCGGGTACGCCGTCGTCTGCCGCCGCGCGCTCGACCGGATCGCGTCGATCGCCGAGCGCGACGAGCTATCGACAGGATAGGACGCGTGAGGAGAAGTGTTCGCAGCCGTCGTCAGGTCGACTTCTCGAGTCGTACGTCGGTTACCTTGTGGATGTCCTCGCCCATCCCCTCGCCGTCGCAGTCCTCGCCGGGGCATCGATAGTGCCAGCCGTCCTCCGTGGCCCGTCGCTCCGCGAAGCGCTCGCCGCACTCGTCGCAGAACAGGTCGCCCTGCGAGCACGTGTCCCGGTGTAGTTCGAGCTCGAGTTCCGTACTGAACGCGCGTTTGCAGTTGCGGCAGACGTGGGTCATGATCGGAAGTTCGGAACCGCTCCATATATCAACACCGGAACGTTCACGTCCGCGGGGATCGCTCGCGCGACGGCGTGAACCGAGGGACGGCGGTCGGTAACCTCGCACAACCGGGAATGATCGACTCTCCAGAACCCCCGCCGTCCGGCGGTCACAGCCGCCGGTTCGGGGTGCCGGTCGCGAACGGAGCGACTACCGGGTCTCGATGTCGTCCTCGTCTTTGAGGATGCGGGTCTCGGCCTCGCCGCTGGAGACCTCGTTGACGAGGTCGTAGAACTCGTTTTGCATCCCGGCGGGGAACTCGACGACGCCGACCCAGGAGCCGTCGGGCTGCCACTCCTCGCGCTCGAGGTCGCCGAACTCGCGGATCTGCGCCTGGCCGCTGCCGGCGTAGTCCGGGGGCAACTGCGCGGCGACCTTCACGGTGTCGAAGCGGATGGGGATCACCGGCCGCAGGGCGTCGAGCGCGTCGTCGATCTGGTTCTCGATGGGCTCCATCGGGTCGATCTTGAAGTCGGTCTCCTCCAGCGCGCTCTCGATGCGCTCGGGCGGGTGGGGCGCGTCGTCCATCTGCGGGTTGACCGCGTTGCGCGTGATGCGGTTGACGAGCTCCTTGTGCTTGCGCTCCTGCATCTCCTTGCGCTGTTCGGCGGTGATCTGGATCTCCCCGCGTTCGACGACCTCCGGGATGATCTCCAGGGGGTCGGTGGTCCCGAACACCTCTTCGAGCGCGTTCTCCGGCGGGCGGTCCCCCCGGGAGGCGTTCTCGAAGACGTCCTCGGCGGCGATCACGTCCTCCAGGTCCCCGTCGAACTCCCCGCGCTTCATCGCGAGGGCGGCGTCGGGTTCGACGAGCACTTCGAAGCGCTCGCCGTGGGACTCGAGCCGCGCCGTCACGGCCTCGTCGAGCGATATCATACCCGGAGGTAACACCGTGTGGGTAAAAAGGTGTGTGGGCGTCGACCGCTCGCAGGCGACCCCTGTCGGTCGGACCGTTCGGCCGATCCGGACCGGGCACCGACCGCGGGCCGCGTTACTCCTCGCTCTCGCTCTCGTCGTCGTCCTCGACGGCGAGCAGGTCGAGCTCGTCGAGGTGGGACTCCTTCTCGGCGTCGCTCATCTCGGTGAACGTCTCGTCGTCGACGCTGATGGTGGCGATGCCGATGCCCTCCGGCGAGAGTTCGCCGTCGTTGACCGAAGCGAGCGCCTCCAGGGCGAGGCCGACGCCGCCGTCGAGGTCCATCTCCTCGTCGTAGTTGTCCTCCAGGTACTCCCGGATGTCCCCGCGGTCGGCGCCGACGGCCAGCGCCTTCCACTCGTAGGGCGTCCCCGACGGGTCGGTCTCGTAGAGGCGGGGCTCGCCGTTGGCGATGCCGCCGATGATGAGCGCGACGCCGAACGGGCGCGCGCCGCCGACCTGGGTGTACTGCTGGATGTGGTCGGTGACCGACTTCGTGAGCGTCTCGACGCCGATGGGCTCGCCGTAGCGCAGCTGGTTGACCTGCGCCTGGCGGCGGGCGAAGTCGATGAGCTGGCGCGCGTCGGCGACGTGGCCGGCGCTGGCGATGCCGATGTGGTCGTCGGCCTTGTGGATCTTCTCCACGCTGGACCGTTCCATCAGCGGCGAGCGGATTCGCTTGTCCACCGCCAGCACGACCCCGTCAGCTGTTCGAACGCCGATACTTGCCGTGCCGCGCTTGACGGCTTCGCGGGCGTACTCGACCTGGTAGAGCCGGCCGTCCGGCGAGAAGATCGTGATCCCTCGGTCGTACGCCTGCTGTTGCGATTGTCCCTGCATATTTATAGATCGAGTTCGGTCGCCCCGACGAACGCGTCGTCGGCCCGCACGTCGATTCGGCCGTCGCGGCCGACGGCACGCCGCTCGGCGTTCTCGAAGACGACGTTTCTCTGGTCCGTTGGTTCCGGTCGGCGTCGTATATACTTTTCTTCACAGGCCCGCACCGTGCCGCTAACCCCCCGCACGCGGACGCCCACCGCCGCCCCGTCGACCGCGTCCAGACAGGACAGAACCGCCCGCGCGCGGCCGACCTCGCCGCGGCGCGCCCGAACGATGGCGTGGCCCGCTCCCTCCTCGAAGGCGAACCGGACCACCGACAGGTCCGCCTCGGCGCTCCCGGCGTCGCCCACGAGGTTCTGCGCCGCGAACCACAGCTCCCGCTGGAACGCCCGTCGGCCGATCTCGGCGTCGGGCCACGCCTCCAGCCCGACCGCGAGGTAGCGCCACCGCGGCTGGAGGTGCTTCGGGAGGTGCTTCACGACTCCTCACCCGCGTCCGTCGCCCGTCCCGCCTCCTGCTCCGGATCCACCGAGGCGGCGCGGCCCCCCATCGGCACCACGCGCTGGGCGACGAGCACGCCTACCTGGTCGTGGACCCGCTCGACCGCCGTCACCGGGTAGTCGGCGTCCGTGAACGCGTCAGCGAGCGTGCCCACCGTCGCCGGGTCGTCGACCTCGGGGCTGTAGAACGGTTCCTCGGGGTCGGGCCCGTCGAAGAACATCACGTCACCCAGCACGATCCGCCGCGGTTCGAGACCGGTGATCACGTCGATCGCCTCCCGCTTCTCGTCGTCCGAGAGGTGGTGCATCGCGAAGTTCGTCGTCACCACGTCCACGTCGGCGTCGTCGGGGACGGCGGGCTCGCGGAACCGCCCCTCGCCGAACTCGACGTTGGAGAGTCCGCGGTCGTCGGCCTTCGCGCGGGCCTTGTCGAGCATCCCCTCGCTGATGTCCCGGCCGATCACCCGTTTCGCCTCCTCGGCGAGCGGGAGGGCGATGGCCCCCGTTCCGGTCCCCAGGTCGAGGACGGTGTCGTGCGTGCGGGGGTTGGCGTGCTCGACGACCAGCGACGCGCAGGCGCGGTACTCGTCGCTCTTCGAGTCGTCGTACTCGCCGGCCTTCTCGTCGAAGCGGGCGGCGTGCTCGTCGATGGATCGTTTCATACCACCGCGTTCGCCCCGCGGCGGGAAGAACGCCTCGTTCCCGGACGGGTCGCTACCGGTCGTCGCTATCGGGGGATGCCTCCTCGTCGCCCGCGTCGTCCGCGGACACCCGGTAGACGCCGGGTTCGACGAACGCGTCGCTCGCCAGCCGGCGGTTGCGCTCGGCGATCCGTCCCCACTCGGCGAGGCCCGCCCGCACCTGCTCGGCGTCGAACCCCAGCACCTCGCCGACCGCGGCGAGGTCGCGGGGCGCCCGGAACTGCAGGTGACTGCGCGGGTCGGCGCTGACGACGTAGGGGGCGTCGTAGGTCTCGACGATCTCCCGGAGTTTGCGCAGGTCCCGGATGGCCTGGACGCGCCGGCCGCCGTCGGCCCGCAACACCCGCTCGAAGGAGAACTCGAAGCGGACGCCGTTGTCGGCGGCTGCCTTCGCGAGGACGTGGTTCACGTCGCCGTCGCCGGTCATCGGGTGAGCGAGCACGTCGACGGCCGACTGTTCGACGGCGAAGCGGTTGATCGCGGGCGTCCCGCCGTGGACCGCCACCACCGTCTTCGACCGGCGGTGGTTGCCGACGAACCCGCTCGCCCGAGAGGGGTCCTCGGCCCGGATCTCGACGCCCTCGACGACTTCGACGCCGTACTGCTCCGCTATCTCGTCGGCGTCGAACTCGGCGGGGGCGTCGCCGTGGTTGCGGACGACGACCCCGTCGAAGCCGTACTCCGCGGCGGTCAGCGCGTGGCGGGCGACGGTCGCCTCGCCGTCGGGGTGGGCGTGGACGGCCTCGAAGGCCGAGTCGTCCGCCCTTCGATCCGTGTCGCTCATCGCGCGCTCAGAGCGCCTCGAAGACCTCGCGGGCGTTCTCGACGGCCTTGGGCTTCTTGGCGGGGTAGGCCTCGACCTTCGAGCGGAAGGTGATGCCGTCGCCGCGCTCGACCTCCCCGCGGAACGCCGCCTGCTTGTCCAGCGTCAGGTAGAAGGCGCAGTTGTCGTCGACCCGCTCGTCGAGTTCGTCGGCCACGGCCCCCAGGTCGTCGAGGTCGCCGAGCGTGTCGAGGACGTGGCGGATCTCGTCGGCGCGCTCGACCCGCGCCGAGAGGACGACGATGCGGTCGCCGTGGTGGCCCTCCGAGACCGCCCGCTCGACCTCGAACTCCTCCGGGAGGAAGGTCCGCAGCGCCGACTCGACGCGCTCCTCGTCCTCGGTGACGTAGCAGAAGGCGCGCAGGTCGACGTAGTGCAGCGGGACGGAGGGCATCGAGCGGCTTACTCCTCGGCGGCTTCGAGGTCGTCCTCGGAGACGCCGGCTTCCTGGCCGTCCTCGAAGGAGACGGTGTAGTTCTCGTCGCCGAACATCGTCTCGACGACCTGCGTGATCGTGCCCTCTTCGCCGTCGTACTCGCTGTGCTCGTCGCGGAGGATGACGCGGTCGTCCTCTTCGAATGCCATGGGCGGCGGTACTCGACGGCCCGTCAAAAAGGGATTGATCCGTCTCACTCGGGGCCACTCGCGGCACCCGGATCCGCGGAAGCGCCGCCGTCCGTGACGACGCGGCCGGCCGAGTCGGCGGAAGTGTCGGGAGCGTCGGCCGCCGCGCCGGCGGCCACCCGTTCGTTCCGGACCACGGTATCGAACAGCGCCCCGAGGGTCGCCAGCGTCGCCTCGTCGTGGGCTCCGGGGTCGACCGAGACGTACGCGGCGGCCCCCGTCGAGCGGGCCTGCGCCCGGAGCGCGTGGAGGAACCGGAACGCGCCTTCGAGGTCCCGGTACTGCAACAGCGTCGACAGCGAGTCCAGGTAGACCACGGGCCGCTCGTCGGCGTCGCGGGCGCGCAGCCACTCGCCGACGGCGATACCGACCCCCGTGAGATCCGCCGGGTCGGAGACCGCCCTGACCGGGAGTGGGTCGCCGTCCCGCTGGGTCCCCGCGACGGGGCCGACGGCGACGGCAGCGGCCGAATCGATCCCGGGGCACCGTTCCCGGAGCGCGGCCGTCCACGCTCGCACGTCGTGGCGATACAGGACCCCGAGGACGCTTCGCCGGGAGTCCCCACCGAGCGCGCGGTCGAGCTGGGCCGCGGCCTCGGCCTCGAACGCCGACTCGCACACGAGGGCGACTCGTCCGGCGCCGCCCACTGCCTCGTCCGCTCCGCGGCCGCTCGCTCGTCCACCCTCGTTCGACCGCCTGACACCCTCCGTCATCGGTACGTGGTCTCTCGACGCGATACATAAGTCCCAGTCAGACACGCGGCGGACGCACGTCGGCGGAATCGGGTCGGGTCCTCCCCGGGCGGCGGCGCGGAGGAACCGGGATGTGCCCTCCTCCGGGCAGCGGCGTGGAGGAACCGGCACGGAGGTCGAAAACTTATGCCGGTGACTCGCGAACAGGTGGCCATGACCGAGCGAACGCGCCCTCTCCGGCGGAGGCGTTTGCCGAGGCGAGTACACCCGCCGGCACCGATGCGATGACGGCCGTCGACAACCTTTGGTTCCTCGCCACCGAGGCCCGCCAGGAGGCCGAACAGGTGTACCACCGCTTCGCCGAGGAGTACGACGACTTCGTCGAGTTCAGGACCACCCGGACCGTCTCCCGCGGCCGCTTCCGGACGGTCGCCGAGCGCATCGAGGCCCAGGGGCTCCCCTACGGTGCTCACACGCTCGCCTACCGCCCCTCTGGAGAGCTATTGCTCGTCAAACAGGACGCCATCGACACCTGGGTCCTCCCGGGGGGCGAGGTCGAACCCGACGAGTCCGTCCGCGAGGGCGCCCGCCGGGAACTCGGCGAGGAGGCCGGGATCGACGTAGACTACGACGGTCTCGGGATCCTCGGCGAGGTCCGCTTCCGGGGCGACGGCCACGAGACGTGGGGCGTCCTCCCCATCTTCGAGGGAGAGGCGAAATCGACGGAGCTGGAAGTCCACGACCCCGACGGCGAGATCACCGACGCTCGCTGGTTCGACGAGTTGCCCGAAAACACCAGAGACAGAGCCGTCCTGCGGGAGTGGCGCCGGGAGCGGTTCAGGGAGTGAGAGTCGGCCACGCGGGCGCTATCCGTCACTCGGGACCGAACTGCTCGCCGTCGCGGGCGTCGGCACGCATCCGGCGGACCGTCGCGCGGGCGTTGCTGGCGTCGTAGCCGAACAGCACCGACTCGGCGTACTCCTCGGCCACCTCCGTCGCGTGGACGAGGTCGTCGATGTCCACGTTGACGGCGTACAGTTCGATCGAGAACGGCGAGTCGAGCTCGTCGACGAACCCCTTTGCGAGGACCTCCAGCCAGTAGGTCGTCGAGTAGGCCATGTCGTACAGCGGGACGACGAACTCGTCGACGTACTCGGCCAGCGCCTCGACATCGAGCCCCGCGCGGTCGTAGATGTGCCCCGGGTAGGGGTCGGGGTAGAGCGTGAGATACAGGTCGCCGGGCACCCGCTCGCGGGCCTCGGCGACGAAGTCGGTAATGACCGATGCCCGCCAGGCGCGCCAGTCGTCGAAGTCGCTGGCCGCGAAGGTCTCCTCGCAGCGGTCGCAGTGGCAGTACTCCTCGCGGGGAAAGCCCACGTCGTCGAGGCGCACGTCCGCGTTCGCTTCGGCGGCGTCCTCGATTATCTCAAGCAACCCCTCGCGGTAGCGCTCGTGGGTGGGACAGACGTACGCCCAGTCGAAGTAGGGGCGCTCCCGGGTCGCCTGTTCGCCCTCGTCGCTTTCGGGGACCAGGTCGGGGTTGTCGGCGGCGGCCTTGTTGTCTCCGAAACAGGATATCATGTTGACGCCATTGTCGACGGGCTCGGCCGCGCGGCCGGTCACGTCCTTGACCTCGTAGAAGGCGCGGTCGAACTCCGCCCACTCCAGCTCGGGCTCGTTGCGCGTGACGACGCCGTACATATCCGATGGTCGTGAGCGGGCGGTGTAAGTCGTTCGAAAAGGCGGTCGGAGAGCGATGCCTCGGCGGTCCCTGGCGCGGTCTAGCTTCCTACTCGCCGAGGGCCGTCTTGTAGACGACGGCGACGGCGACCAGGGCGACCAGCACGAGCAGTGTTTTCTTCGACATCGAACGAATGTTCGTGGCAGCCAGTTAAAGTGTTTCTGGTGCGAAGTGAGCGGAGGTGCGGTCGGCGGGCACTCGCGGCGTCGCCCGCTCAGTCATCGGTCCCTCACTCAGTCGCCGGCCGCCCGCTCAGTCGTCGTCGCTCGCCACTTCGTTGTGGGTGTCGGGGTCAGCTGCGGCGATGTCCCGCATCGCGCCCTCCATGTCGCCCTCCCAGATGAACGAGAAGTCCTCCTTGCCGTCCACCGAGGGACCCTGCGTCCACGGCGCCTCGTACTCCTCGCCGTCGCGCGTGGTGGACATAAAGGAGTAGTCGAACTCGTCGGGCATCTCGTCTTCCGGGAAGGTGTTGGGGATCGGCAGGTGGTCGAACGGGTCCTCGGGGTCGCCCAGCGAGTGCAGCGCCTTCAGCCACTGGTTCTGGTGCATCGCGTCGCGGGCCACCAGGTACGACAGCATGTCCTTCATCCCCGGGTCGTCGGTCATCTCCCAGAGCCGCGCCGCGAGCAGCCGCCCGGTCGACTCGGCCATGACGTTGGCGTACATGTCCGCCGCGAGGTTGCCGCTCGCGACCACGTAGCTGGCGTTGAACGGGTTGCCGTTCGCGTCGACCGGCATCGCGTTCATCCCCGCCGAGAGGTACTGGCGGGGCATCATGCCCGACATCGCCGCGTTGACCGCGCCGTCCGAACTCATCTCCTCGCGCAGTTCGGTGGGCGCGCCTTCGAGGTTCTTCGCGACCGCGGTCGCGAGCATCTCGATGTGGCCGATCTCCTCGACGGCCGTCTCCATCAGGAGCTTGCGGTACTCGGCGTGTTCGTCCGGGACGCCGAACGCCTGGAACATGTACTGCAGGCAGACGCGCATCTCGCCCTCGACGCCGCCGATGGCCTCCTGGAGCATCTTCGCGAACGCCGGGTCCGGCTGTTCGACTTCGACTGGGTACTGGAGTTTGTCGTCGTGGTAGAACACTGGAACGCCTCCACCGGCCACTCGGAGGGGCTGTCAATAGGTCGACTCCCGTCGATGGCAAGCAGGAGCGAATCGCTCGCACCGGCTCTGAAGTGTCGAAACTCGGTCAGGCCACGTCGATCTGCTCGGCGATGGAGTCGCGGACGATGGTGTCGCAGTAGGTGCAGCGGATGCCGTCGTCGAGCACGTCGAAGCGGGACTCGACGGGCTCGTCCTCGGTCGTGATGCAGTGGCGGTTCGGACAGGAGAGGACGCCGACGACCTCCTCGGGGCGCTCGACGCGGTGTTTCTCGACCACGTCGAACTCGCGGACGATGTTGATCGTCGCCGCGGGCGCGATCAGCGAGAGCACGTCGACCTCGTCCTGGCTCAGCTCGCGGCCCTCGACCTTGACGATGTCCTTGCTGCCGAGGCGGTCGCTGGGCACGCGCATCCCGACGCTGACCGTCTCGCCGCTGTCGGCGTCGATGCCGAGGATGGCGAGCACGTTCAGCGCCTGGCCGGCGGTGATGTGGTCGACGACGGTGCCGTTGCGGATCTTCGAGACGCGGAGTTCGCGGTCGCTCATTCGTCACCTCCGAGCAGCAGGTCCAGCAACGCCATCCTGACGGGGACGCCGTTGTGGGCCTGCTGGAAGTAGTGGGCGTAGTCGGTGTCGTCGATCTCGTGGGCGATCTCGTCGACGCGGGGCAGCGGGTGCATGACCGTCAGGTCGTCGCGGGCCGCCTCCAGCGTCTCGGTGTCGATCTGGTACTCGCCGGCGACCGCCCGGTACTCGCTCTCGTCGGGGAACCGCTCGGCCTGGATCCGCGTGACGTACAGCACGTCGAGTTCGGAGAGCACCGCGTCCAGTTCCGTGTGCTCGCGGATCGACGCCCCCTCCTCGTGGAGGTCGTAGCGGACGCTCCGGGGGAGTTTGAGGCTCTCCGGGCTGACGAAGTGCTGGTCGGCGTCGAAGTTCGTCAGCGCGTGGGCCAGCGAGTGGACCGTCCGGCCGTACTTCAGGTCGCCCATGATCCCGATCGTCAGGTCGTCGAAGCCCGCCGACTCGCGGATCGTGTAGAGGTCCAGCAGGGTCTGGGTGGGGTGCTGGCCGGCGCCGTCGCCGGCGTTGATCAGCGGCACGTCGACGAACTCGCTGGCCATCTGGGCCGACCCCTCGCTGGGGTGGCGGAGGACGAGCGCGTCGGCGTACCCCTCGACCACCCGGACCGTGTCCGCGAGGCTCTCGCCCTTCTTGACGCTGGAGGACTCGACGGTGCCCATGTCCACCACGTCGCCGCCCAGCCGCTTTATCGCCGCGGTGAAGCTCATCTTCGTCCGCGTGCTCGGCTCGAAGAAACAGAGCCCGAGCAGGGCGTTCCCGTGGCGGTCGGCGAACGACTCGGGGTCGGCGGCCACCTCCGCCGCCCGGTCGAGCACCGCCTCGATGTCCGCCCGCGAGAGCTGTTTCGCACTGGTAATGTGGTCGTGACGCATCGAGTAGAGTCGGGCCCTCGATTGTCTTGAAACTCCCGACACGGGGTCGAACGTCCGTAGGTTCAAGTGCGAGAGCGGGCCCACCGCGGCCCATGCTCGCGATCGCAGGGGGAAAGGGTGGCTGCGGCAAGACGACGACGGCGCTGGGCCTGGCTGCGGCGCTCGCCCGCGACGGCGAACGGCCGCTCGTCGTCGACGCCGACTGCGATATGCCGAACCTCCACACGATGGCCGACACGGACCGCTCGCCGGGCGTCGACGCCGTGGCGAAGGGCGACTCGATCGCCGCGGTGACCCACCGGAGCACTGTCGTCCCGGGCGTCGACGTGCTCCCGGCCGGAAGCGCGTCGGGACCGCTGGACAGGACGGCGTTCCGTCGGCTCGGCCGCGCTCGCGGGCGGGTGATCCTCGACTGCCCCGCGGGCGCGACGGACGCGGCCGCCGCACCGCTGCGCCACGCCGACGCGGCACTCGTCGTCTCGACGGCCGAGCCGGCGAGCCTCGACGACGCCGCGAAGACCGCGCGGATGGCCGAGACGCTGGACGCGCGCGTCCTCGGGAGCGTGCTCACCCGGGCCGACGAGTCGCCGGCGGCGGCAACCGGTTCGGAGGGGGAACTCGCTCTCGCACCCGAGCCCGTGCTGGCGACGGTTCCCGAGATAGCGGGTGACGTGCTGGGCGACCGAGTCGGACGCGCGTCGTACGATCGGCTCGCAACGGCGCTCGAGAGGCGGAATGTTTAATCAGATGGGATCGTAATGGACCGGTAGCATGGTCAACCGGCTCAACACGGGCATCGACGTCCTCGACCGGAAGCTCGGGGGCGGGATCCCGGAGGGGAGCATCGTCGCTCTCAGCGCCCAGCCGGCCAGCCAGGCGGAGCTGTTTCTCTACGAGCTGACCGCGACCCGCGGCACGCTGTACCTCTCGCTGGACCGGACCGCCCAGTCGGTCACCGCCAGCATCGAGCAGTCGCCCGCCACCACCGGCGACCCCACGGTCCGCCACATCTCGGGGGAGGCCCCGCTGGACAACGCCAGCAAACTCGTCTCCGCGCTCCCGGAGACCTCCAACCTCATCGTCGACCCGCTCGACGTGCTCGAGGCCCAGGAGCCGCCGTCGCGGTACCGCTCCTTTATGAACGACCTGCAGAACCACATCGTCAACACGGGCAGCCTCGCCATCGTCCACTGCCTCGACGGCCGCAGCGTCCCGCCCCTGCGGGACACCACCGAGCACTTCGCCGACGTGATCTTCGAGCTGAAGACGACGACCGACGCCGACGAGGTCGAGAACCGCCTCGCGATCCCCAAGTTCCGCGGCGGCCGCGCCCCCACCGACATCATCAAGCTCGACCTCGTCGAGCAGGTCTCCATCGACACCTCCCGCGACATCGCCTGACTGTACGGGTCGGACGCTCCGGTTCGTCCTCCGTTGGGACCGTCGACACGCCGTCACCGGACGCGACTGGAGCTACCTCGATTCGGTGCTCGCGTTCGAATTCGACGAGATGACGGAAGCGAACGGTGTCGAAACGGCCGACGGCATCCGTCACGAGCGCGTGCTACTCCTGTTGGGCGCCTCGTCGGAGTGACCCCGTCCCGACTGACGCGAAGAGACGCCACTGGAAGGAGAGTAGCGAAGGAAGGGATGCTCCGTCAGGGATTCGAACCCTGGTCCTTGCCGTGAGAGGGCAAGATGATTGGCCGGACTACACCAACGGAGCGCACACGCCCTCTGTGTGTACCAGTTCGTAGCGAGGATACGGGTTTAACGGTTGCGCTTCGCGGCCGTATCGGGACGCCGTCGCACACTCATACGGATTATTGCAAGTCATTCCGGGATCGACCGCACGTAGTCGTGCGGTCGACCCGGTAAACGCTTGCAATAATCCGTATCACTCCTCGTCGAACGGGGAGCCGGCGGCCTCGGGTTCGTTGCCGCTGAGGCTGATGATGTTCTCCCGGCCGACGCGGAGTTTGCTGATCTCCTCCTCGTCCTCCATCTCGGAGAGCAACATACTGACCTTGGACTTCGACCAGCCGGTCTCGTCGACGATGCGGGCCTGTTTCATCCGCCCCTCGTTGGACTCGAGGATGTCGACGATCAGTTCCCGGTCGGTCCTGCCGGCGGGTTCGTCGGGCTCGACCTCCGTCCCCGCCCCCGGCCGGTCTGTTTCGGGCGGTCGCTCGGTGGTTTCCGGTCCGTCGGGTTCCGCGGCGGACCCGCTCTTCGACGGTTCGCTCTCCGACCGGAGCGACGGGAGTCCGGAGTGCCAGGCGGCGACGCCGCCGAGACCGAGGGCGACGAGGACGACCGCGGCGACCATCATCCCCCCGATGTCGCCGGACGCCGACTGCAGGAGGCCGACCGACGGCTCGCCGGCGACCGGGAACGACGGCGACTCTCGCGCCCCGGTCTCCGTCGCGGGCCCGGCCGCCAGTACTCCCCCGACCGCGTCACCGACCAGCCACTGCTGCATCTATCCTAACATGCCGAGGTCAGTATAAAAACGCTGTGAATACGCGGCTTTCCGTTCCGCCGATCGCCGGACGCGAACGGACCTCAGGCGAGCCCGACGGTGGGGACGGCGGCCTGCTGGAAGACGCCCGCGACGTCGAGGACTGCGACGAGCAGAGTGGTGACGACGATGGCCACGGACGGGGGATCGAGGTGGGTGTCGGCGTGGGCGTACAGCACCCGCTGGGCGAGTTCCCCGACCAGTCCCGCGAGGGCGCCGAAGGCGCCGCCAGCGAGGACCGCGACCGTCGGTCCGGCCGCCGGGAGCGCGAGCGCGGCGATCCCGGCGGGCAGTGCCATGTGGTGGGTGACGGGGAACCGCTCGACGCCGGCGGTCAGGAACAGCAGCCCGGCGGCGGCGATCCCGAACGCGAGGAAGTAGCTGCCCGTCGCGACGGCGAGGAAGCCGGCGAAGATACCGACGAGGAGGCCCAGCAGCGTGACCGACAGCCACTCGGACTGGTAGGGGAGCCACGGCTCGACGACGTACCGGCCCGCGAGCGACCGCGCGCCGTCGCCGTCGGCGGCCATCCGCCGGTCGCCGTCCTCGTACGGCGACATGTCGAGCAGGTCGGTGTCGAGCCGGCCGAGGAGCGGGTAGCCGAAGACGGCGCGGTGCAACAGTGCGGAGACGACGACGCTGGCGGCGACGGGGTCCCAGGGCAGTCCCAGCCGGAGCGACAGCTGTGCGAGCCAGTAGCCGAGGACGCCGAAGACGCCGCCGATGAGGAGCGCGCCGGGGCGCGGCCCGAGCGGCGCCGCGAGGTGCTTGGCCTCGTGGTACGGAAAGTCGGTGTCGAGGTGGCCCTTCCGGCCGGCGTAGGCCGCCGCTGCCGCGCCGCCGGCGAACGCGACGTGCGGCCCGAGGACCGGCCCGTAGCCGACCAGCCCCGCGACCCCCGCCGTCGCGAGGTCCGGCGAGTCGGCGACCAGCGAGGAGCCGCCCGCGCCGGTCGTGACGCGCGCGATCTCGCCGACCGTGACGACGAGTCCGGCGAGCCCGTAGGCCGCGTAGCCGCCGACCGCCGCGCCGACCGCGCCGCCGGCGAACGCCACGAGCAGTACGTCGAGCGCGAGCAGGCCGCCGTCAACCGCCATCGGCACCACCCGCAGGCGCGTTCGGCCGACGCCGTCCGTCGGGTCGACCCCGCTGTCGTGTCATAGGGGACGGAAGTCGGAGCCGGTAGTTAGTAGTGACGGATGCCCCGCGCCGGCGGGGGACATCGCGCGGAGAAAACGGTCGTCCGCGGTCAGTCGCGGTTCGTCAGGCCGACGACCGAGAGCAGTCCGCCGCCGAGCAACGCGAACAGCGTCGCGGGCGCGGGATCGACCAGCGCCGACCCGCTCGAACCGTTGGCGGTGCCGTCGGAGTCGGTCGCAGTCCCCGCGTCGGTGGCGGTCACCGCGTCCGTGGCGGTCGCGGTCGGCGTGGCCGTCGTCCCGTCGTTCGGTGTCGAATCGCCGTCCGTCCCGTTCGTCGTCCCGTCGCTGGCGGTACCGTTGCCGGCCGTGCCGTCGGTGGCGGTACCGTTCGATGTCACGTTCTGGTTGATCTGGAGCGGCTGCGCCTGTCCCTTCTCGAGGGTGATCGTCGACGCGGACTCGTTCTCGCCGATGACCTGGCCCTCGGTCACGTCGACCGTGCCGCCGTAGCGGAACGTGTGGGTCCCGTTGGAGGTCATCTCCGTGCTGAGTCGGTAGGAGGTGTTCGCGCGGACGCTCGGTTCGGTGTACCCCTCCTCGGTGCCCCACTCGTCGTAGCCGGTCGTGGAGTAGGGGACCGTCATCGTGAACGTCCCGTCCTCGCCGGTCTGGGCCCGCTGGCGGTAGACGAACGTGGAGTCCGTCGAGGGGACCTCCATCTGGACGGCGGCGTTGACCGTCGTGTTCGCGGGCCCCTCGCCCTCGATGGTCCCGCCGGGGACGCGCTCGAAGGCCTTCACCCAGTTCGAACTGGGCGGCTGGAGCGCGCCGAGCACGCCCGGCTGGCGCAGCGAGGTCTGGAAGGCGCCGCCGGCGGTCTTCCGGAGCCCGAGCTGGTACCGGAACGACTCCGTGGACGTGGTGTTGCTACCCTGGACCATCCGGTAGTGTTCGAGCGCCGGCACCCGTTCCTCGGGGTAGTTCCCGAACCCGCCGATCTGGGAGGTCGGGTCGCTCTCGACGTACTCGCGGGCTTGCTCCATCGAGCCGAACCGGCGGGTCCCGTTGCTCACCGGGACCTGCTGGTCGCCCACGTCCTCGATCGTCCAGTCGAGGACGATCGGGGCCGGATCGGTGGCGCTCCCGTGGAACCGGTACAGCCGGACGGCCGTGGAGTTGTAGTACGGCTGCTGGTGGCGGTTGAAGAGGCGGTACTGGACCCCGGTCTGCTGGTTGGTCTGGAAGTACAGCCCCCGGTAGTAGTCGGTCCGGGAGATGTTGCCGTCGGAGTAGAACGAGAACGGCGCGAAGTACTTCCCGCCGAGCCTGATCGGGCCGGCGCCGGCGCGCTGGTAGGAGGTCGCGGTCTCGACCATCTTCCAGTCGACCGTGACGAACCGGCTCTTCGCGTCGTCCTCGCTGAGGTCGGTCATGACCTCGTTGGCGTGCGATTCGTTGGTCGACAGCAGGAAGTTCGCGGCCTGGTTGGCCCCCTGCTGGAACGGGTTGGCGATCGGCATCTGTTCGCCCATCACCGTGATCCAGTGGCCGTAGTCCCACCACGAGAGCGTCCCGTAGTACCCCTCGGGGTAGTCGAAGTCGTCGGTGCGTTCGAAGGTGCCGTAGTAGGGGACCGCGTCGGCGTTGTCGGCGCCGCCGTAGGTGCCCTGGGCGGGCGCGTTCGTCTCCATCCAGCCGAGCGTCTCGTTCCAGGCCGGCTGGGCCTGGCCCGGGCCCTGCGGCGCGGAGGTCATCTGCATCGCGAGCGGCGTCGGGTACAGCAGCGGGGCGAACACCACCAGGACGACGGCGGCTATCGTCAACACCTGGTAGGTCTCGATCTCCGTGTCGGGCGTCGTCAGCCCGGAGAACCGCGCGAGTTCCCCGAGGACCATCGCGCCCATCGTCGCGACGGCGACGGCGAAGTAGTAGTCGAAGCGGCGCTGGGTGAGCGTCGCGAACAGGAGGAACACCGTCCAGACGGCGACGAGCGTCAGCTCGGCGCGGGGCCGGTCGTAGAACTGCCGGACGGCGACGTAGGCGACGCCGAGCAGCGCGATGAACACCGTGAAGCCGTAGCGGGGGAACAGCTGACCGAACGGCAGCGACTGCGCTTCACCGACGGTCTGGGCCGTGTCGGAGTTCTCCAGCCCGACGACGCGGGTGAGCTGGGTGACGAAGAAGCTCCAGAGGTCGGGCAGCAGGACCATGACCGCACCGGCCAGGACGACGAGGATGCCGACGACCGCGAGGGGGTACTGGTAGTTGGGCAGGTCCCGTCCGTCCCACTCGCGGGCGAGCCACGCGAGGAAGACACAGCCCGCGGCGACGGCGAACGCGAGCATCGGCTGGACCAGGCTGTAACTCGTCGCGCTGATGCCGGTGTTCTCCAGAACCGCGAAGCTCAACACGCCGGCGGTCGAGAGCGTCAGCGCCCCGGCGATGGCGACGTGTTCGGGGCTCTCGCCGTGGACGTACTCCGAGCAGATCTCGATGAGGAAGAAGGTACCGAGGATACCGACGAGGAAGACGCCCGGCGCCCAGGTCCACAGATAGACGGCGATGGCGGCGCCGGCGACCAGCGACCAGCCGACGGGGCGGCGCAGGGCGTCGACGTCGCGGGCCTGGAACAGTTCCCAGACGGGTTTCTCCTGCTCGGCGACGGAGACGGCGACCATCGTCGCGAGGACGGCGGTCGTCATGAACAGCGCCTCGGCGACGTGGTGGTCGTAGAAGCCGACGGTCCCGCGCTGGGCGAACGTGCTCCCGGCGAGCGCGAGGACGGCGACGGCGAACACGCCGGCGAACTTCCCGGCGAGGCGCTTCGCGAGGAAGTACGTGGGGATCGCCACCAGCGTGCCGAAGACGGCCGGGGCGAAGAGGACCACCAGGCGGACGGTGTGGTCGCTCGGGTTCCCGAGGCCGACCACCAGCGCGGCCGTCGCGACCAGCTGGTCCATCACGGTGCCGAACTGGCTGGAGTGGGTGCCGACGGGGAACCGGGTCCACGGGTCGAACGGGCTCGTCATCGGCCAGTTCTGGACCGTGTACTTGACCATCCGGTAGTGGTACCACGGGTCGTTCCCGCTGAAATACACCGTCCCGTCTACCAGGAACGCTTTCCAGTCGCGGACGCGACTCCACAGCATGAACCCGAGGAGGGCGACCATCGCCGGGATGTGGTAGTACTCACCCACCACGTCGGCGAGATCACCGGGTTCGTCGATGTTTTCGATCTGACCACGCCACTGACTCATTGACGGAACCAGTTCCATCGCGCGCATAAGCCTTGTCATCTCACGGTAAACCCGACTCGCCGGGGCCCACGGATCGGGCCGCAGTACTGCGATTTCGGCCGCGACGGGTCGGCCCGAACTCGGACGGTCGGGGGACGGCAGACGGAAAGCATATTCCGGCCCCCGGTCGATGGGCGGGTATGCGCGTCTCCGTCGTGCTCTGCGAGCACACGATGGACCGCTACGACGCGGTCACCGAGGCCGCTCGCAGCGTCCTCGACCAGACTTACGAGGACGTGGAACTCGTCTTCGTCAGCGACGGCAACCCCGAGGTCTACGAGCGGTTCGAGGCCGACTTCGGCGGCCGGGAGAACGTCGTCACCCGCTGCAACGACGAGAACCGCGGCCTGCTCGTCAGCCGCAACAACGGCGCCGAGGCCGCCAGCGGCGACGTGGTCGCGTTCATCGACGACGACGCCGTCGCCCACCCCGAGTGGATCGAGCGGCTCGTCGACGCCTACGAGACCCACGACGCCGTCGCCGCCGGCGGCCGGATGGACCCCATCTGGGTCGACGGCGAGGCCCGCTTTCTCCCCGAGGAGTTCTACTTCCTGATCGGCGCCACCTACCGCGGGTTCGGCGAGGGCCGCGAGACCCCCGCCGAGGTCCGCAACACCAACGGCTCGAACATCTCCTTCCGCCGGGAGGTGTTCCTCGACCTGGGCGGCTTCGACGACGAGATCGGCGGCCGCAAGGGCGACAAGAACCTCCAGGGCGGCGAGACGGAGGTCTGCGCCCGGATGCGCGAGGAGTGCGGACGGGGCGTCCGCTACGTCCCAGACGCGACGGTCGGCCACAAGGTGTTCGCCTACCGCACCGAGCCGAAGTGGCTGCTCGACCGGGCGTTCTGGCAGGGCTACTCCAAGCGCGGGATGCAGCAGTTCGTCCCCGGATCGGCCGAGGAGGAGAGCGACTTCCTCGGGAAGATCCTCGGCGAGTTCGTCCCGGGCCGGCTCCGGGACCTGATTCGCGACCCCGACGCGACCGCCGCGAAACAGCTCGCCTGGCTCCTCTTGCTGACCGGCGTCGTCGGCCTGGGGTATCTCTACGGGATCGTCAAGTGGGGATGACCAGCGTTAAGCGCCCGCCGGGGCCACCCCATCGGTAATGGCGGACCTGCCCGACGTGTGCGTCGTCACGCACCCCCTCGCGGCGGCCGGCGAGAACGCCACGCGGAGCCTGCTCGACATCCTCTCGGCGGTGACCGGCGTGGCGCTCGTGACCGCGGACCTGCCCGCCGACTCGGAGATCCGCGACCGCCACGAACTCGTCGAACTCACGCGGAAAGGCGCCGGCGACTCGGTCGCGGTGGCGGCCGCCCGATTCCTCGTCAACCAGCTCCGGATGTGTCGAGTCCTCGCCGGCCGCGAGGAGGAGGTCGTCCTCTTCTACGGGGCGACCTCGTACCTCCTGCCGATCCTGTTCGCCCGGGCTATCGGGAAGACGGTCCTGGTCGAACCCCGCGGGGACGTGCCGCTGACGCTCCGTATCGCCTGGGAGGAGTCGCTGCCCTCGCCGGTCCCCCGGACGCTCGCGGGCCTCGTCCGCGCGCTCGAACGCGCGGGCTTCGCGGCCGCCCACGGGGTCGTGACCTACACGCCGTCGATGGCCGAGCAACTCGATATCGACCCCGATTCTCCCGACGTGTACCCCACGGGTGCTCGCTACGTCCGGACCGACGAGTTCCGGATCCGGACGCCCCTGGAAGAGCGGGGCCGTCGGGTCGGCTTCCTCGGCCGGCTCGACGAGGAGAAGAACGTCCGCGAACTCGCCGCCGCGGCGAAGGGCCTGCCCGACGACGTGACCTTCACGTTCATCGGTGACGGCGACCTGCGCGAGTGGCTGGAGGCGGAACTCGCGGACGAAATCGAGGCCGGGCAGGTGGAGATGCGCGGGTGGGTCGACCACGACGACGTGCCCGCGGAACTCGACCGCCTGCGGCTGGTGGTCCTCCCCTCGGAACCCACGGAGGGGCTGCCGACGACGATCCTCGAAGCGCTGGCCTGCGGGACGCCCGTCTACGCGACGCCCGTCTCGGGCGTGCCCGACGTGGTCCGCGACGGCGAGACGGGCTTCCTGATGGACAGCACCGACCCCGACGACATCCGCCGGGAACTGCTCGCGGTCCTCGACCGCGAGGACCTGCCGGCGATCAGCCGCAACGGGCGCGAGTTGATCGAGTCGGAGTACAGTTTCGAGGCCGCACAGGAGCGGTATCGGACGATCTTGCAGGACACAACTCGTCGCCGCGGCCGGTAGCGAATGGGATCGCCGGTCACCCAGTCGACCGGACTGGCCGCCACCGGCCGGTCAGTATTTCCGGTCGCGGCCGATGAGGAAGTACAGCACGAGTCCCAGAAGCGGCGCCAGGAAGACGACGATGGCCCAGAGGAACGCGGGGTGGCTGCTGTTCTTCTGGGCGTCGCTGTACGTCCAGAAGACGAGGGCGATCCCGATAGCGAACACGATCAGCCCGAACAGGAGGACGAACGCCGCCTCGCCGGCCTGAAGGGGCACCGCAGTGGGTATCGTGGAGGGCATCACTGCCGAGAAACCGGCCACCGCGACAAATGCTTTGTGTTCGGTTCCGCCGTGGCCGGACGACTCGCCGCGAGTGTTCGCAGGTGGCTCGCCGCGAGCGTCCGCGGACGCTTCGTCACTCGTTTTCGAGCAGGATCTTCCCGACGAAGTCGCCGTCCTCGCCGAGGCGGTGAGCGTCGGCGACCTCGTCGAACGCGAACCGCTCGTCGACGTGGGGTTCGACGGCGCCGTCGTCGACGAGCGCCGCGATGTCGGCCAGTTCCTCGCCGACCCGCTCCTGTCGGTCGCCGAGCAGCACCGGCAGGATGACGAGCACGACGCCGAGTTCGAGCGAGTTGGCGTGCAGCGCCGAGATGTCCTGGGTCGAACTCGACTCGGTCGTCACGACGGTCCCGAACGGGCGGACCGCGTCGAAGGCCGTCTGGAGGTGGTCGTCGCCGACCGGGTCGAAGACCACGTCGAAGCCGGCGCCGTCGGCGTGCTCGTCGACGTACGACGCCACGTCGGTCGCGGTGTAGTCGACGGTGTGGTCGGCGCCGAGGTCGGCCGCGAACGCGCGTTTCGCCTCGGTGGAGCCGGTCGCGGTCACGTCGGCGCCGAACCAGCGGGCCAGTTGCACACCGATGTGCCCGACGCCGCCGCTGGCGCCGTAGACGAGCACGTCGTCGCCCACGTCGACCGTCGCCTTGTCGGTTAGCATCTCCCAGGCGGTCAGCGCGACCACGGGCAGGGCGGCCGCGTCGGCCAGCGGGAGCGTCTCGGGCGCCGGTGCGAAGGTCCCGGCGTGGCCGACGACGTAGTCGGCCAGCGCACCGTCACGGCCCGCGCCGCCGGGCATCCCGTACACCTCGTCGCCCGCGTCGAAGCGGTCGACCTCCTCGCCGACCGCGTCGACGACGCCCGACACGTCGCAGTGGAGGACCGCGGGGAACTCCGGGGTGAAGTCGGGGATGTCGCCCCGGCGGATCTTGTAGTCGACCGGGTTGAGGCTGGTCGCGCGCACCTCGACGCGGACCTCCTCGGGGCCCGGTTCGGGCACCTCGACGGTCCGCTCGGTGAACACGTCCGGGTCGCCGTACTCCTCGACGACGTAGGCTGTCATCTCCGAAGTCATGTCGCTCGACGGTTGGGCGCCGAGCGGGGAATGGGCAACGGTTGCGAGCGAGGACCGACCCGACCCTCGACCGGGTCGGCCCCGCGCCCCGGTCGATCACTCAACCCGGCGGCTCCCGGAAGCGGTCACGTCGACCCCCGGACTGTAGAGGACGGTGGGTTCGCTCTCGGGCGTGTCGAACCCGTTGGTCTCGAAGACCTCGTTCTCGCGGAGGTCGACGCTGGCCCCGTAGAGGGTCCACGGCGGGTGGCGGATCTGCGCGTAGCGCAACTCGCCGCCGGGCGTCTCGGTGTAGAATCGGTGGCGCTTCGTGAGGAACCGTTCGAGCGACCCCGGTTCCGAGCGGAAGCCGTCGCCGACCGGCTCGTACCGGGCGTCGAAGTCGCAGGGGCGCGCACCCGGGTGTCGCCGCCGGCTCCTGAACTCGACGCCCGACGCGTCGGTCTCCAGGGACATCTCGGCGAGGTAGTACGGGAGGTGGTGGAACAGGCGCGCGCCCGTCACGCCCAGGATCCCGTCGGCGTCGAGGCTGAAGAAGTAGACGCCCAGGTCCCCGGCGGGGCCGTCGTCGGTCGGGCCGGTGTCCTCACCCGACCCGTCGCGACCATTCGCGCGTTGCCGTTCGCCCTCGTGGCTGACGTACGTCCGAAGGTTCAGTTCGGGCAGCGGGAGGCCGGTCCAGGCCGGCAGACCGCGCGGGCGAACCGCGACGTTCGTGAACGGGACGACCGAGAGCCAGGCCCGCCCGCCGTGGGTGTCGACGGTCAGCGCGTCGGGGACGTGCGCGTCGACGAGGTCGGGGTCGACCGGCCAGTTGGCGAACAGGAGGTGGCGCCACCCCATCGCGATCGGGAGGCCGAACAGCGAGCGAAGCGACATTGTCACCCGATTATACGGTCCGCGGACACATCACTTGTCGGACCGGGGTGCGGGGTCGGTGGACCGGCCCTACTCCATGTAGCCGAGTTCGGTCAGCCGGTCGGCCACCTCGTCGGACGGGCCGCTCGCCTCGGCGTCCTCGTGGTCGATAGGATCCTGCGTGCCCACGTCGGGGTCGTCGACGAAGATGTCGAGCACCTCGCCGTCCATATCGGTCGGCGTGTCGACGCCGTGGGCGGCGAGGATCGTCGGCGCGATGTCGCGGATGTCGATCTCGGGGATCTCGCCCCGGTTCCGGAAGTCGGGGCCGTTCGCGACGAAGATGCCGGAGGGGGTGTTCTCGGCGGCCCAGCGGTCGGGCTTCGTCTGGACGGCGTCGCCGCCCAGCCCGTCGTTGACGTGGACGCCCGGGCGCTGGTCGACGACCACGTCCGGCCCGATGTCGACGTAGGGGCCCTCGTAGACCTCCTCGGCGCGGTAGACATCCGTGAAGAGCGGCTCGCCGCTGGCGTCCGTGACCGATTCGAGGTCCGCGATGAGGTCCGCGCGGACCGACTCCACGTCGAAGCGCGGGTTGACGTAGATCGGCCCCTGGCCGCTGGCGAGCGCCTTCGTCTCCCCGGGGACGATGAGTTCCATCTTGCGCTCGCGCTTGGCGCCGGCGCTCTGGGGGACCAGTTCCTGGACGCGCTGGGGGACCGTCTCGGCCAGGAACTCGACGAGACCGAACCGCTTTGCCACGTCCAGCGCCGTCTCGCGGGTGAGTCCGACCCGCTGGAAGTAGTCCTCGACGCCGCTCGCCCGGGTGAGGTAGCCGTTCTCGGCGAGCCACTCGTTGACGTAGAACTCCGTCGTTGTGGCGGCCGCGCCGTGGTCGGACACGACGACGAGGTTCGTGTCCTCCAGTTCGGCCAGTTCGCCCAGCCACTCGTCGACCAGTTGCCAGCCGCGCTTCGTCGGCTCGTCGTCCCAGAAGAAGTGGTGCAGGACGTTCAGGTAGAAGAGCGTGACGTGCGCGAACTCGAGGTCCTCCTCGACGAACAGGTCGCGGGCGACTTCGAGGCGAAGTTCGAGCAGGCGGAGAATCTCCTCGACCTCGGCGCCGCGCTCGTCGTTCGACGAGAGTAGCGGGTCGGGGTGGACGTCGTAGTCGTAGCGGTCGGCCAGTTCCGCCTCGAAGTCGGGCGGGTGGGTGTAGCCGGAGTCGAGCGAGCGGTACTCGCCCTCGACGGCGTCCGGGCCGCCCGAGACGACGTAGCCGTCGAGCTCCCGCGGGGGATACATCGAGGGCATGTTGACGACGGCGGTCCGCTGGCCGTCGGCGTTGAGGTAGTCCCAGAGTTCGGCGGTCTTGTAGTCGCTCCCGCTCATGATGTCGATGCGCTCGTCGGCCAGGTCGATGCGCTCCCACCAGTAGACGCTGTGTTTGCCGGGGTTCTTTCCGGAGGAGTAGCACTTCCAGTTGGGGTAGGTGACCGGCGGGAGACAGCTCCGGCTGGTCGCGTAGGTGCCCGACTCGCGGAGGGCGGCGAGGTTGGGGAGGAGGCCGTCGTCGATCCAGGGCTCGGTCAGCCGCCAGCCCGCGCCGTCGAGCCCGACAACGAAGGTCCGCGTCATTGTCGGAAACCCCGCGAGGCCGCCGGAAATACGTTTCGTTCGTCCGGACGGTAGGCCCTCCATAGCGCGGTTTCGGCCGGTGTTCGTCGCCGGCCCAGTGGTCCCGAGCGGCTACCCGCTCCCCTCCTCGCCGCGGGCGATCAGATCCGCGAAGTCGAGGTTCGCGGCGGGGAGCCAGCCGAGCACGGCGGGGAGGTAGACGCCGAAGGTCCGGTCGAGGAGGACGACGACGGGGGCGAGCGCCGGCGCGACGCCGAGGGCGACGAGGACGGCCGTCGCCGAGGCCTCCGCGACGCCGACGCCGCCGGGCGTCAGCGGCAGTACCGTCACGCTGTAGGCGGTGACGAGCACGACCGGCAGGGCGACGGCGGGCGAGAACGCCCCGCCCAGCCCGGTGAGCAACACCCAGACGCGCAGGGCGGGGAAGACCATCAGCGTCCCCGCCCACCCGAGCGCGTACGGACCGACGACCGACGGGGTCGCGGACAGCCGCCGGAACACGCTCGCCGAGTCGGCGGTGAACGAGGGGAGCGCGCCCGCGACGCCGGCGAGGCGGTCGCCGACCCGCGGGACCCGGCCCAGGAGGCCGCCGAGCCGGCCCGCCAGCCGCCCGGCGGCGTCCATCCGCCGGCCGGCCGCGAGGACGAGCGCGCCTGCGGCGAGGTAGACACCCGTCGACAGCGCGATGACGAGTAGCCAGCCGCCCCCGAGTCGCGGGGCGAACAGGCCGAGCCCCGCGAGCGCGACCAGTCCGTAGAGGGCGGCGTAGAGGCCGGTGTTGAGCCCGGAGACGCTCACCGCCTCGGTCCAGTCGGCGCCCGTGTAGTGGCGGACGACCAGCGGCGCGACGGAGTGGCCCGACGCCTTCGAGGGGACGACGTGGTTGACGAACTTGATCACCAGGTCGACGCTGGCGGTCGTCCGCAGGTCCGTCGGCGCGAGGCCGTTCAGCAGCGCGTACCACATCGCGAACCGCGACCCGAACTCCGCCGCGGTGACCGCGAGGACGGCCGCGACCACGGCGGCGTCGAGCGTCGCCAGCTCGCTCGCCGTGGTCGACCAGTCGACCCCGCGGGCGACGTACCAGAAGGCCCCCACGGCGACGGCCCACTGCAGCGCCGAGAGCCCCCGTCGCCGCCAGGATCCGCCCCCGGCGTCGTCGGTGGACTGGCCCTCGGCATCGCTGTCGGTGGACTGGCCCCCGGCACCACCGTCGCCGGACCGGCCCTCGGCGTCGCCGTCGCTCACGGTCTGTCACTCCGCTCGGAGGGCGCCGGTTCGGCCTCGCCGGCGGTCTCGGCGAGGTCCCGCACGGTCACGAACTCGAACGGTTCGGCGAGGATCCGCCGGACGGCCCGCCGCATGTACGCGCCCGTCCGGACGTACACCCGTTTCGGTACCCCGTCGACCGCCGGGAGGTCGACCAGTTCCCACGGGTGGACGTACAGCACCGGCGCGACGCCGCGCCGGGCGAGCAGGCGCATCCCCGCGAGCGTGTAGGAGACGCCGAAAAACCGGATCCAGGTGCCCGTCAGCGGCAGGCGTAGACGGGGCATGACCGAGACGGGGACCTCCGCGAAGTCGGCCGGCGCTGTCGGGTCGACGGCGCTCGCCGGGACCGGGCACTCGGCGTCGAACTCGCCGCCGTACCAGCCGGGGATCGACCGACACGGGACGACGCTGGAGTCGTACTCGTAGCCCGCCTCGGCCAGCGTCCCGAAGTGGTCCGGGCCCAGGTCGAACGAGGGCGCGCGGAAGCCCGCGACCGCCTCGCCGGTGACCGCTTCGAGTCGCTCCTTCGAGCGGACGAGTTCCTCGCGGCGGTCGGCGGCGTCGAGTTCCGAGAGGTGACGGTGGGTGTGAGTGTGCGAGGCGACTTCGTGGCCTTCCGCGGCGACGCGCTCGACGGCGCGCGGGCGCTCCTCGGCGATCTCGCCGACGGTGAAGAACGTGGCCGCGGCCCCGGCCTCCCGGAGGGCGTCGCGGAGGAAGGTGACGCCGTCCAGACCCACCGCGGGCCTGTCGGTCGTCCCACGGGCGCCGCGGTAGGCCGGCAGGTGGGTGAAATACTCGAAGTCGACGGAGAGGGCGGCCCGTGGCTGTGACATCGGCGTCTCGACTCGTCACCGGCTACACCCCCGCGGTACTTGGGTGATGCGGGTGGCGACTGCGGCGCCGGACTGCGGAACTCGATGGCCACGGCGTCCCGCGTCCGGGCGACCGCACGACCCGCGCCCCGCGGATCCGGAAACTGTCGACGGTCTCACATCCGGGATCGCGGGATATAAACGGCACACACTCGGGGATACTAGCACGCATGGCAGTCGTACCGGACGGCGCCGCGGCGGCCCTCCCCGGGCTGGACAACGAGGCGCTGACGCTGCTGTTCGTCGCCCTGGCGGTCGTCGCCGTCCTCTGGGGGTTCGACCGCTACCGTCGGACCTTCTCGAAGAGCGAGTTCGGCCTCGCGCTCGCGCTGGCGGTCGGCCTGCTCACGGTCGGATTAGCGCCGGGACTGTACGGCGCGCTGGCCGCCGCCTTCAACCTCGAGAGCCGGTTCCTGCTCATCCAGATCTTCGTCAACGCGACGTTCCTCTTCCTGATCCTCTACCTGGTGAGCCGGATCGGCTCGACCAGGGCGGTCGTCAGCGAACTCACCCGGGAGCTCGCGGTCGAGCAGGCGCCGCTCGACGGCGACCCCGACCGGCGGACCGTGTACGTCGTGATCCCCGCCTACAACGAGGCCGACACCGTCGGCGACGTGCTCGCGTCGCTGCCCGAGACGGTCCGCGACCACGCCGTCCGGGCGGTCGTCGTCTCGGACGGCTCCGACGACCGGACGCGGCGGGCCGCCGAAGCGCACGACGCCATCGTGGTCGAACACCCGCTCAACCAGGGCCAGGGCGGCGCCCTGAAGACGGGCTTCGAGATCGCCCGCGAGCACGGCGCGGACGTGGTCGTGACGATGGACGCCGACGGCCAGCACCCGGTCGACCAGCTCGACGCGCTCGTCGCGCCGGTCGTCGACGGCGAGGCCGACTACGTGATGGGCTCGCGCTACCGGGGCCGCGACCGCTCGGGCAACTCCGTCACGCGACGGGGGGGCATCCGCGCGTTCACCTGGCTCATCAACCGCCTCACCAGGGCCGACATCACCGACTGCACGAACGGCTACCGCGCCATCCGCGGCGACCGCCTCGGGGAGCTGACGCTCACCGAGGAGCGGTTCTCCGCGCCGGAGCTCATCATCGAGGCCCGCAAGAACGGCCTCCGAATTCAGGAGGTGCCGGTCACCATCCGCGAACGGGAGGCCGGCGAGACCAAGAAGCCGGGGCTGGGCTACGCCGTCGGGCTCGCCCGGACCATCGTCGTCACCTGGATCCGGTGAGGGAGCGGTCCCGCTACCCCTCGCACGGACCAAAAGCGTCATTCCGACCGTGGTCGAGAGGGAAAACGAATGGACGACATCGTCTTCGTGACCGCCGACTCGGTGCGCGCCGACTACGTCGACGAGATGGAGTACGTCTCCTCGTTCGACGTGGAGACCGGGATGACGGCCGCCCAGTACACGCGGCCGAGCCTGGCGAGCATCCACGCGTCCAGCTACGAGTCGGTCCTGACGGGGCGGGTCAAGGAGCCGACGCTCGCGGAGGCACTCTCGGCGGCCGGCTACACCTGTCTGGGACTCTCACCGAATCCCAACACCGACGCCACGTTCGGGTTCGCAGAGGGGTTCGACCGCTACGACAGCTTCATCGAGCCCGGCAACCGCGGCAGCGGCCTCCGGCAGTACCTCGCCAACTTCGACCTGCTGCGGCGGATCTACTACAAGTTCTACCCGCCCCACGCCAAGAGCGAGAACCGCCCCCGCGACCGGGAAGTGGTCGAGCAGGCAATCGAGTGGTTCAACGCCGCCGAGGGGCCCCGGTTCCTCTGGGTCCACCTCATGGAGACCCACCGCCCCTACGGCGCCGGCGAGGACGCCGTCTCCGAGGACCTCGACCAGAAGGCCTTCTTCAAGCCCGACAAGCTCACCGACGCCGAGGAGGCCGAGATCGACCGGAAGTACCGTCAGTCGCTCCAGCGGGCCGACGAGAACATACGGCACCTGCTCGCGGAGATCGACAGCGACGACCCCGCGTTCGTCTTCACCGCCGACCACGGCGAGGGCTTCGGGGACGACGGCTACTACTTCCACCAGCCACAGCTCCGGCGCGTCGACGACTGCCTCGTCGAGGTGCCGGTCGTCTTCGACGGCGTCGACGCCGACGGGCCGTGCAGTCTCCTCGATCTGACCCCCACTATCGCCGCGAGCGCCGGCGCCGATGTGGCCGACCGCTGGGACGGCAACAACCTTCTGGAGACGGACACGGACTACACGATCACCATCGCGCCGTGGCACGAGCAGGCGACGGTGCTCTGGCAGGACTTCGAGCGGCGACTCGTCAGCCGCGACGCCCGGGTCACGTTCGAACACCGCGGCGACACCGCGGAGGTCGAAGACGAGGTGCCCGAGGAGCTACAGGGGCAGTTGCGCGACCTGGGGTACGTGGAGTAGGGGCTTCTAACACGGTCGGACGCCGTTACCGCCGAACTTCCGGACTCAGAGACCGAAATCGACGGGGGCGGCTCCGGCCGCCTTCCGGCGGACGCGCGCCGAGAGCGCGAGCAGGACCCCGACGTAGACCGCGGCGCCGACTCCGACGAGGACGAACGTCCAGCCGAGCGTGTCCGGGACCGCCCCCCGGCCGGCGAGGACGGCGGCGAACATGACTAGCGACGCGGCGACCTGGGCGCCGATGTCCCGGTAGGGGACGCGGGGGCGGCCGACCAGCCGGGTCAGCGCGTAGCCGGAGACGCCGACGTTGACCAGCGAGGACAGCGCCGTCGCGACGGCCGCGCCCCACCAGCCGAACAGCGAGATGAGCGCGAAGTTCGAGGCGACGTTCATGACGATGTAGACGAGGTTGACGCGGAACGCCACGTCCGGGCGGTCGATGCCGTTGATGACGTTGACGAGCTGGCCCGAGTAGGCCGCGAACAGCCGCGCGGCGATGAGGACGACGAGGATCCCCCCGCCGGCGGCGTACTCGGCGCCGAAGATCGTCAGGAGTTTGTCGCCGACGACGACCGCCCCGAACAGTCCCGGGATGGCGAAGATCCCGGTGAAGGCGAGCCCTTCGTTCAGGAAGTGTCGGATCCGGTCGTAGTCGTCGTCGACGGCGAGTTCGGACAGTTCGGGGAACAGCGTCTGTTTGATCGCGATGCTGACCAGCGCGAGGACGGAGGCGAGCGTCCACGAGACGTTGTAGATACCGATCTGCGTCTGGTTGACGGTCGCCAGCCCGATGACCGAGAGGCTCAGCCCCCGCATCATCATGATGTCGGTCCAGGCGAACGCCCGCGTCTTCAGCGTCCCGACCCACGAGTACTGCGCGTACTCCCCGAGCGAGGCGAAGTGCTCGCGGTCGGGGCGCTTCGGGCGAGTTTCCAGGAGGACCAGCCCGGCGACCGTGGCGAGCAGTAGCGCCGCGGCGTGGCCGATCACGAGGCCCGCGACGCCGACTCCGAGGAAGAAGAGCGCGCCGATGTGGATGCCCGACCGGGCGACCGACTCCAGGGTCTTGATCCCCCCCGAGAGGCCGACCTGCTTGTTGCCCCGCAGCGACGAGACTGTCACGTCGAAGAGGGCGCGGGCACCAACGAGCGCCGCGAAGAAGACGGCCACGTCGACGCCGATGAAGACGTTGACCTGTTCGCGGAAGACGAGCAGGCCGGCGACCAGCGCGGCGTTGACCGCGAGGTTCGCCGCGTGGCCGGCGGCGAGGAACGCCCTGGGCTCCCGGGCCTCGCTCATGCGCTTGTTGACCGCGGTCCCGATGGCGCTGGCGGGGACGTTCAGCCAGAAGAGGAACGCGACCGCCGTCGAGTACTCCCCGAAGGCGTTGGCGCCGAGACGGACGTTGATGTACCAGGTCGCGGCGAACCCCGACAGCGTCGTCCCGACCTGCGTCGCGAAGTAGATCAGCGTCGTCCTGCCCTGCCGGCCGCTCACGGCCGCTCACCTCGCGCCCGGCGCGGACGGCCGCCACCGGCGCCACCCTGCGGTTGCACGGTGCCGTCTTCCGGGGGGGTCGTTGAAACGTTTGTGTTGTCCGGCGGCCGCGTCACCCGGCCCGCCGACGCCGCGGCGGTCCCGGAGGTCGCGGCCCGGACGGTCCCGGCGGCGTCCCCCCGGGCGCCTCAGCTCATGTAGCCGAGCTCTTCGAGCTGCTCCTGGACGGCGTCGGAGAACTCCGCCTCGGCGCCGCGGCCGCGCGGGCGGCCGTGCTCGTCGAGCCACCCGTCGAGCAGGTCGTCCATCTCCGCGGCGCGGTCGGGGTGGTCGTCGCTCACGTCGTCGCCCTCGTCCTCGTCGGGGAGTTCGAACAGGTCGGCCCCGTCGCCGCCGCGCTGGTACTTCCAGTCGGCGGTCCGCAGCGCCGAGAGGGTCCCGTGGCGGAACCTGTCGGGGTCGAAACCCGGATAGCGCTCGGCCAGCCCCTCGAAGTCGACGGGGCCGCGCTGGGAGACGGCGAACTCGCGGGTTTCCGAGCGCAGGTCGACGCCCGCCAGGTCGTCGGCGTCGGCGCCCGCAGCCTCCAGCAGCGTCGCCATCACGTCGGCGTGCTGGACGATGTCGTCGTCGCCGGCCGCCAACTCGTCGTCGAGGCCGTGGACGACCAGCGGAACGCGCGTCACCGCGTCGTGGAGGACGTACTTGTGCGACAGCAGGCCCCACTCCCCGAACAACTCGCCGTGGTCGGCCGTCACGACGACGACGGTGTCACCGAGGTCGAGCGAGTCGAGGTGGTCGAGCAGTTTGCCGACCATGTAGTCGGTGTAGGCTATCTCGGCGTCGTAGGTGGCCAGCAGCGCCGCCCACTCCTCGTCGGAGAGCCGACAGCCGTCGGCGATGATCTCGTCGAGCCGGTAGTGGATGTCGGTCGCGAGTTCGGCGGCCTCCCGGCCGGAAATCGGCAGGTCCTCCGCGTAGGCGTCGATGAACATCCCGGGCGGGTAGTAGGGGCGGTGGGGTTCGTTGTAGTGGAGGTAGAAGAAGAAGGGGTCGTCACGACTCTCGAAGTCGTCGAGCCAGCCCTTGGCGACCTCGTTCATCAGGAACGGGGAGGCGTGTTTCGCGGTGTCGGTCCGGAACCCCGCGGAGTGTTTGCGGACGTTCAGCAGGTACTTCAGCAGGGTGGCGGGGCCGGCCTCGTGGATGGTCGAGGAGGCGAGCCACTGGAAGCGGTCGAACCCCCGGTTCAGGCCGGTCTCGGCGCTGACGTAGGAGTTGCGCGAGAGACAGGCGGTGTCGTAGCCGGCCTCGCGGAACCGCTCCGCGACCGTCGTCACCTCGTCGGGGAGGCGGTTGCCGTCGACGCCCATCGTCGTCCCGGTCGGAGGGTAGCCCGTCAGGATGGCACCGCTGGACTGCAGCGTGTCCTTGCTGTGGGCGAAGCAGTTGCGAAACCCGGCGCCCTCGTCGGCCAGCCGCGCGATGGTCGGCGTCGTGTCGCGTTCGTAGCCGTCGAGCGCCGTGTGGTCGGATCGGACGCTGTCGAGTGTTATCCAGCAGACGTTTGGCGGTGCCATTGCGCTCACCCGCCCGAAGCGCGGGGTCTACCTTTTGGGTTCCGATCCCGTCCGTAAGAGATTAATCTCCCGGCTGACTCCGTGCCGGTAAGATGGTCCTCGTCGTGTTCGGCATCGACGCGCTCGACCCCGAGCTCGTCGACCCGGACGCACATCCGAACCTCGCGCTGGAGGCCCACCGGTCGATCGACACCATCGTCAGCTCGGCCGGCGAGCCCAGCACCCACGAGCTGTGGCCGACGATCATCACGGGGCTGGAACCGGCCGAGCACGGCCTCACGCTCGAAGACGACGGCATCGCCTGGGAGAACCCGCTGCTCTCGGCGGGCAGCCGCGCCGCCGACTACCTGCTGCCCGACGCTCTCCAGACGCGGATCGGCGCCTGGCTGCTGACCAACACGGACGCCGACGCGTTCCGGACGCCCGCAGCCTACTACGAGGACAACGGCATCTCGACGGTCTTCGACGGCCGCGAGGCGACGGCCATCGGCGTCCCGAACTACGTCGTCGACCCCGACACCGAGGACCGCGAGCACAGCCTCCGGCGGCACATGGGCGAGCTGTTCGAGCGGGACCCGGAGGCGACCGGGGGCCACACCTCCGCGGACCCGTACGCCTTCTACGAGCAGTGCCTGGAGATGGCGATGGTCCGGACCGCGCGGGTCCGCCGTGGCCTGCGCGGCGGCCGCTACGAGCTCGTGTTCGGCTACACGAGCGGGCTGGACCTCGTGGGGCACGTCACCTACGACCTGCCGGACCTCCAGCGGCGCGCCTACGACGAACTCGACGAGTTCGTCGGCGAGCTCCGGGCGGACCTCGGCGAGGGCGACGACCTCCTGCTGGTCAGCGACCATGGCCTGCAGGACGGCGTCCACACCGAGGAGGCGATGATCGCGGGGACAGACCCGGAGATCGTCGAGTCCATCGAGAGCGTCCTCGACGTGCGCGGGGCGGTCGAGGCGGCGCTGGACCGGACGGACCACGCCGGCGACGTGGAGCGGGGCGACTTCGCCGCCGGCGGCGACGACGTGAAAGAACAGCTCGAAGACCTGGGGTACATGTGATGAGCAAACCGAACGTCCTCTTCCTGGTGCTCGACGCGGTCAGGACCGACCACTGCTCGACGTACGGCTACGAGCGCGAGACGACGCCGACGATGACGGCGCTGGCCGACGAGGGCGTCAAGTACGACAACGCCTTCGCGCCGTCGATCTGGACGCCGACCACCCACGGCGCGGTCTTCACGGGCCGCTACCCCTCCCACACCGGGATCTACGGCAACGCGCTGGGCATCCCCGACGACCTGGAGACGCTGCCGGAGGCGCTCGGGCGGGAGGGCTACCGGACGTTCGCAGCGAGCGCGGGGGCGCACATCCGCGCCGACCGCGGGTACGCCCGCGGGGTGGACGACTACGTCGAGACTCGCCGTATCTCGCCGGACGCCGGGTTCGTCCGGAAGGTCGCGACCGACCGCTCGTTCGCCAAGCAGGTCGGCTTCTCCCTGACGCGGGGCCCCGACGACAAGACCCGCTACAAGTACGACCGCCTGCGGCGGTTCGTCGACGACGCCGTCGACGACGGCGACCCCTTCTTCGGGTTCATCAACGCCAAGACCACCCACAGCCCGTTCAACCCGCCGCGACCGTACAAGGGGATGTTCCTGGACGGGTTCGACCGGCCGCGCTGGGAGTTCCTCGAACGCGCCATTGGCGCGACCGGTCGAGAGCCGCAGGATCTGTCGGGCCACGACATCGAGAAGCTCCGCGAGGTCTCCCGCGACGCCGGCGACAACGTCCTGACCGGCAACGTCGAGATGACCGAGGCCGAGTGGGACGTGATCCGCTCGTGGTACGACGGGGCGATCAGGTACCTGGACGACCTTATCGGCGAGTTCGTCGCCTTCCTGAAGGAGCGCGGCGCCTACGAGGACACGTTGCTGATCCTGACCGCCGACCACGGCGACAACTTCGGCGACCACGGCCTCGCCGCACACATCTTCTCGCTGTACGACACCCTGCTGCACGTCCCGCTCGTGATCAAGCCGCCGGCGTCGGCCGAGGGTAGCGGCGGGGACAGGGAGGGGGACGGAACCGCCACCGACGGCCCGCCCGCCGGCCGGACCGTCGACAACCAGGTGTCGCTGGTCGACCTGCACCCGACGATGCTGGAGGCGGCCGGTGCGCCGGCGCCCGACTACGAGCTGAGCGAGAGCCTCTACGACTTCGCGGACCGCCGGTACCACGACCACACGTTCGCGGAGTACGCGGGCTTCGACGGCCCGGTCCGGCGGCTCCAGCGGAAGTACCCGGACTTCGACGCGAGCGGGTACGCCCGCTCGCTCCAGGCGGTGCGCGACGACGAGCACAAGCTCATCGTCACCGAGGACGGCGACCGCGAACTGTACGCCTGGCGCGAGGACCGCTACGAGCGCGAGGACCTGCTCGACGAACGGCCCGACGTGGCCGACGAGCTGGAGGGAGTGCTCCGCGAGACGCTCGACCCGCTGGACAGCCCGGGGACGTTCCGGACGCCGGACGACCCCGAGCTGGAGGACCAGCTCGAAGACCTGGGGTACATCTGAGATGGCCGGGCCGACCGCACCGTCCGCGGTACTCCGCGGCGAGTAATCATGTGGCCGGGCGTCACCCGCGCGTCGCTGATCTGTCTCCGCTTCGACGACTACCATCAGGACTGCGACGTCGAGACGTGGGTCGACACGCTCTCGCGCTACGACGAGCGCGGCCTCCGGGGGCTGGTCGCCGTCGTCCCGAAGTTCGAGGGCGAGCGGCTGTCGGCCGACGCGGTCGAGTTCCTCCACGAGCTACGGGCGAACGGCTGGGAACTCGCCCAGCACGGGTACACGCACGAAAACGTCGGAGAGGGGCGGGGCGGAGCGCTCTACAGCGAGCAGAGCGAGTTCGCGGGCCTCGACCGGGCCGAACAGGCCCGGCGGATCGGCGCCGGGCGGGACGTGCTCGGATCCCACGGGATCGAACCGACGACGTTCGTGCCGCCGTGGCACGAGTACGACCGAACGACCGTTCGCGCGCTCGCTGACGCGGGGTTCGACTGTCTCAACGAGGGGCGGTGGCCCGTGCCGCGGACCGTCGAGGGGGTGACGCTCGTCCCGACGCACGTCCCCGCGGTGACGCCCGCGATGGTCGGCGCCGGCGTCGTGACGCTCGTCGGCCACCCCCATCTGGAGGACGACCCGATGGCCAACGCCGACCTCGTCGCCGGCCGCGAGGACCGGATCCGCACGCCGGCGGAGGTCACCGAGTGGTGGCGCGAGCAGTCGACGCTCGGCCGGACCGTCGACGCGTTCGAACCGCTCTATTCGCTGTACTCCCACTGATCGGGGGGTCGGTGGAGCCGTCCGAGACCGGACGGCCGCGCGGCGAGACGAACCGCCGTCGGTCAGTCGCGCGGAACGGGGACCCTTAAACCCCGGCCCTCGCTACGGGGCGGTATGCGAGTCGCGTACGTGACGCCGTACTACAACGGGGCCTGCGACGGCCGGTTCGGGCGGTTCCACGACTGGGTCCACTGGGGCCGCGACCGGGGGGCGCCCTTCGAGTTCGACGTGTACCCGTTCACCGTGAGCAACCCGGACGGGACGCTGGCGGTCACGCCGCGCCGGCGGCTCGGCGACGCCGAGTCGCTGTGGGGGACGAGAGCCAACAAGGCGGAGTTCCTGCTCAACGCCCGGCGGATCCGCCGGGCGCTACGGGCGAACGCCTACGACCTCGTCCACGTGCTCGTGATGGACACCATCGTCTACCCGACGACGCTGTCGGCGGTCGGCGACGCCCCGGTCGTCGTCGGCCCGGCCATCGCCGGCTGGTCGCCCGTCCGCGACGTGCCCTACTGGGAGGAGAGCGTCGCCGACCGGGTCGGCAACTGGTCGCGGTTCCTGCTGAAGTCCGTCAAGAGCGCCGTCGGACCCTACGACCACGCCGTCGCCTTCAGCGACCACCACCGCGACATCATGGCGTCGTTCGGGATGGACCGCGACCGGATCTCCGTCCTCGAACCGGGCGTCGACGCGCGGTTCTCGCCCGACGACCGCGAGGGGCCCGCCTCGCCGCCCGAACTGCTCTACGTCGGCGACTTCTCCGGGCACAAGGGCTACCCCCACTTCCTCCGCGCGCTCGCCCAACTCGACCGGCCGTTCGAGGCCCGCGTCGTCGGCGCCGGCGACCCCGACGAGGACCGCATCGCCGACCTCGGCCTCGACGACGCGGTGACCGTCGAGGGGTTCGTCCCGCGGGGGGAACTGAACGAGGTGTACCGGGGCGCGGACCTGGTCGTGATCCCGACGGTCGACGAGACGGCGGGCACGAACGTCCAGTTCGAGGCGCTCGCCACCGGCAAGCCCGTCGTCGTGACGGACAAACCGGGCGTCAGCGAGTTCGCGCCGCCGGACGCCTCGGTCACCTTCGCGCCCCGGACGGTCCCGCAACTGGTCGACGCGCTGGAGCGCGCGCTGGACGACCTCGACGGGCTGACGGCCGCCGCGCGGCGGCGCGCGCCCGAGTTCGGGGCGGACAGACCGCTGGAACAGCTCCACGGCATCTACGAACGCGTCCTCGCGGACCACGACGGTTGAGAACCGGCGTTCGCCGGCACCGGCCCGCCGCTCTCAGCCCTTCCTGCCCGCGTCGACGGCGACGTACCACCGCGACCAGTAGAGTTCGAGCGCGGCCCAGACGGCCAGGACGAGCAGGGCGCCGACGAGGCTCAGGAAGATCTGGGCGTTCATCCACACGGGCATGACGAACAGCAGTCCGTTGACGACCAGACTCGGGAGCAGGCCCTTGAAGAAGCCGACGACCCCCTCGAAGAGCCCGGTCCTGTTCCGTTCTCTGGGCTCGTCGGCGGCGGCCGACCCGGCGTCCCCGCGCGAGTCGAGACCGAGGGCCTGCGCGCTGTGGCCGCCGGTGCTCTCGGGGCCGGTCCCGAGGCGTTCGACCTCGTAGGGGGTGTCGACCTGGACCTCCCAGACGATCTCGCCCCGCTGGTTCAGCTCGAAGATGCGGTTGCCGTTGGAGTCGGCGACGAGGGTGTTGCCGTCGGGCAGCCGGTCGGCGTCGCGGGGCCACTGCATCTGCGCGTCCGCCCAGTGCCAGGTGCGCTCCCACGAGCCGTTCGTCCGCTGGTACTCGACCAGCCGGTTGTTCTCCGAGTCGGAGACGACGACCGCCGGGCCGCCCCGCTCGGCCGGGATGAAGTCGGGGTTGTGCTGCTCGTAGAGGACCGAGTGGTTCCCGTCGGCGCCGAGCGTCCAGTCCTCGATCACGCCGCCCGAGCGGTTGAGGAAGGCGACCTGGTCCTGGTTGCGGAGGCTGACCATGTAGCGGCCCTCGCCCACGCGCTCCACGTCGTTGAGGTGGGTCCAGTCGCTCATCTGCCCGCCCGAGCGGACCGAGTAGTCGGTCTCGGCGTCCCACCGCCAGGTGGTGATCCCGCTCGTGACGTTCATGACGAACACGCTGTCGCCGGCGATGTCCGCGATCAGGAAGCGGTGCTCGTCGAGCCGGTCGGCGTCGTGCCAGATGGACCAGCCGGGGACGATCCGCTCGTGGAGCTGGGTGAGCTCGCCCGTCGTCAGGTTCACCCGCTCGATGACGATGCGGCTACAGGGGTCGATGCCGGAGGCGGGACAGCCCTTGCGGCCGAGCTCCGACCCCGCGACGTACTCGACGGTCGCGTCGCCCCCGGGAGCGGGGTCCACGTCGAAGTACTTCTTGTAGGTGTCGTTGTAGTAGGCGAGCCGCCCGTCCGGCGTGAACGCCATGATCTTCCCGGGCGCGCTCTCCCGGGGCGAGGTCGTCACGACCGTCATGTTGTCCCGGTCGTCGACGATCTCGTCGCGCTCGTCCATCGGGAGCTGTGCCTGCTCGCGCAGTTCGGACTTCGTGACGCCGTCCGACGCCTGCACGTAGCCCGCGACCGCGGAGACGGCGAGCGCGAGCACCAGCACGCCCATCGCAGTTCTGATCGCTGTGCGTCTACCGAGTCTATCCAGTATCGAAGCGAGCGTAGTCATTGGTGGAGGGGCTGACGGCGGGTTCCGTCGTCACGCCCGACTGTTTCGCCAGGTATGGTTAAAATATTTCCATGTAGAGGAGCGTTCGCGCCGGTCGATGCCCGACGGCCGGCGGGGTCCGGGAGTCGGTCCCGGGGGTCCGGTTCGCGGACCGCCGTGGCGGTCGGTCAGACGTAGCCGAGCGCGGAGAGCTTCTCCTCGACGCTCTCGGCGCCGCCCTCGGCGGGGGCCCGCTGTTCGAACCGCTCGTAGGGCACCTTGACCAGCGGGTCGACGTGACAGCGGTTGGGGTGGCCGCAGAACCCGAAGTCCCGGAGGCGGCCGAACGTCTCGCCGTGGTCGGCGGTGACGACGACCGTCAGCTCGCGGTCGACCCAGCGGCCGACCCAGTCGGCGACCTCCGCCCAGGTGCTGGCGACGGAGGCCTCGTAGGCCCGGCGCGCGCGGTCGAGGTCGATGTGTCCGCGGGCCATCGCGACCTGCGGGGACATCCGGCCCTCCTGCTCGCCGACGTTGGGGTTGCGGTCCCACACGTCGGTGTCGGGGAAGGCGGGCAGCCACGTGTCCGCGACCTTCGCGACGTAGGGGGCGTGGGGCGGGAGGAGGTGGGCGACGACCGGCCGCTTGCCGTCGGCCAGCAGGTCGTCCGCTTTCGAGAGCGTCGGCTCGGGCAGGACCGTCCCCAGCCGGGCGTTCCAGTCGGTCTCCCAGACCGCGTGCAGTTCGGCCTCGCCGAGGTCTCGCCCGTCGTACTGGGCGTTGGCGCTGACGACGTAGGTGTCCTCGAGGACGCGGGTCCGCTCGGCGATGTCGAGCCACTGCGGCGTGGCGCTGCCCGGCGAGTAGGCGTGGTCGATCGGCCAGTCGGCCACGTCGTCCAGCGTGTCCCACCGGCAGGCGTCGAGGACCAGCGCCACGTCCCACTCCTCGTCGAGGAGTCGCTGGTGCTGGGTCCCGCGGTCGAGTCGACCCGTGACCTGCTGGACGAGCCACTTCCGCGCGCGGTACCCCAGCGGTTCGACTGTCATCACGCCGGTGTTGGCAAACGGGGGGGTTAAAGAATTCGATGCGCCGAGTGGGACAAGAGGCTACGGTCCGCTCCCCGCGACCGACACCCGGACCGCTCAGTCGTCGGGCGGCGAGCCGACGCTCTCGTGGTCCCAGATGAGGTCGAAGTATCGCTTCAGCCCGGCGACGAACGCGCCGTTGTCGGTGATCGCGGCCTGGCGCATGTGGTTGGGCACGTCCTCCTCCTCGACGAGGAGGATGGCCGACCCCGTCTCGTAGTCGGGGCTCGGGTCCGCGACGTGACCCCGGAACGGGAGCTTGCCGGTCGAGAAGCGGATCTCGACGTCGGGGTACTCCTCGCGGATCCGCTCGACGATCCCCCGCTGGATGGCGGGCTCGTCGCGCGGGTCCGTCGAGAGGAACTCGGGGACGAGCATCAGGACGGATACGTCGACGCCCCGCTCCAGGGCGTCGGCGAAGGCCGGCTCGACCGAGTCGAAGTACTCGAAGCTCTTGGTGACGACGTGGACCTCGTCGGCGGCCTCGTGGTAGAGCCGCCGGGTCTCGCGCTCGCTGGGTTCGCCCACGTCGACGACGTGGAACAGCTCCTCGGTCGGGGTCACGTCCTCGCTCGCCCGCTCGTAGCGGGGCCGGAACTCCGCGAGGAAGTCCTCGCGCAGGTCCTCGATCGCGGCGGCGAACGCCTCGAAGTCCTGGCGGTGGTTCTCGACGGCGCGGTCGAGGATGGCCTCCGGGGGCTTGGGCTGGTACTCCTTCGGCCGGCCCGGGATCACTTCGACGAACCCCCGGTCCGACAGCGAGTCGAGGACGCCGTAGATCCGCGCCTTCGGGATGTCCGTCGCCTCGGCGAGGTTCGGCGCCGTCGTCTTCCCGAGCGAGAGCAGTTCCCGCAGCGCCGTCTCCTCGTACTCGGTCAGCCCCAGCCGGTCGAAGACCGCGCTCGCCTCGCCGCTCATGTCACCGCCACCTTCGCCGCCCGTCTTTAAAGTGTCCCCGAAAGGTACTTACCACTCGCCGTCGTGAGTTACTCACAAGCTGAGTAACTATGGTCGAGCTCGACAACGCGGACGGCGACGCGGCCGACGGTGTCACTGACGAGGACGCGGTCGACGAGAGGTCGGCCGACGGGGACGGCCAGGCGGAGGCCCGGGCCGACGCCCACCTCGACGACGTGGCCGACGGCTGTGGCTGCACCGAGATCTGGGAGCACCTGAGCGAGGAGCGGGCCGACGACTGAGCGGCGACCCGTCCGCAGAGTCGACGGCGCCCGGATCGGTCCCCGCCGGCCGGCCAACGGGGAACCTTTTTCTCCCGGAGCGTCAAAGCGGGGACGATGGATTACGACGACGTCTGCGTGCTGGTCCCCACGCTGAACGAGTCCGAGACGATCGGGCCGGTCGTCGAGTCGTTCGCCGCCGAGGGGTTCGACGACATCCTCGTGATCGACGGCGGGTCGACCGACGGCACGCAGTCGATCGCCGAGGAGAAGGGCGCGCGCGTCGTCCAGCAGCGCGGCTCGAAGGGGAAGGGCCAGGCGCTGCAGGAGGGGTTCGAGCTGACCGACGCCCCGGTCGTGCTCATGCTCGACGGCGACCAGACCTACCGGGCCGAGGACGCCGCGGCGATGCTCGAACCGATCTTCGAGGGGCGGGCCGACCACGTCATCGGCGACCGCTTCGCGGACATGGAGGAGGGGGCGATGACGCGGCTCAACCAGTTCGGCAACGGCGTCATCAACCGCGCGTTCTCGGTCATCCACGGCCGGGACTACCAGGACATCCTCAGCGGCTACCGGGCGCTGACCCGCGAGACCGTCGACCGCATCTCGCTGACGGAGGACCACTTCGGCATCGAGACGGAGATGGCCGTCGAGTGCGTCAAGCACAACGTCCGCACGGAGGTCGTCCCGATCCGATACTGCGCCCGCCCCGACGACTCGGAGACGAACCTCCGGCCGTTCCGCGACGGCGCCGACATCATCCTGACGCTGTACAAGATGGCCAAGACGAACAACCCCCTCTTCTACTTCGGCAGCGTCGGCACCGTCAGCCTGTTCGTCGGCCTCGTCCTCGGCGCATACGTCGCCTACGAGTGGGTCACCGTCCCGAAGACCTCCCACGAGGTGATCGCCTTCCTCGGCGGGCTGGCGATCATCTTCGGCGTCCAGCTGCTGATGTTCGGCGTCCTCTCGGACATGATCCTCACCGTCAACCGCGAGCAGACCCGCCAGCTCGAGGACCTCACCGAGCGGCTGAGCGAGGAGTCGACCCGCGGCGCCGCTCGCGTGAGCGGGTCCGCTGACGCGGGCGCCGGCGACCCGGCAGCGGTCCGCGACGGCGAGAACCGGGACGACGGGGTCGAATCCCCGTCGGAGCAGGGCGCGTCGGCGCCCGAGCGGCGCGGCTGACCGGCGGGGCGAGCCGGCGCGGCGGACCGGCGGGACCGACTCAGAAGGGAACGAGCCCGCGCAGTTGCTTGACGAGGCTCGTCGAGGCGGCCTGGCGCTTGCGCTCGAAGACCGGGTGGAGCGCGTTGAGCAGGTCGTCCTCGGAGTCGAACGACTCGCGGTCCGTCTCGTCGAGCGCCTCGGCGAGGGGCATCTCGTTGCCGGCCGCGTCGTACGGGACCGTCGCGTCCCCGAACTGGTCGCGCACCTCCTCGGCCGTCGCGGGGAAGGTCAGGCCCGCGTCGGCCAGTCGCGCGTCGAGCGCCGCGATCCCGAACTCGACGACGTCCGGTTCCTCGTCCACGTCGTTCGACGGTGGCCGAACTCCCATTACCCGACACATCGGCACCGACCCCCGAAAATCCTGCGGCTCGAACCCTCCCGCGAGCGGCGCCGCCGGGAACTGTCCCCCCTCGCGACTCCCGCCGACGCGCCCGACCGCACGACGGGACGCCGGCCCCGCCACCAAGGATAACTAACCGGCCCCCTATGTGGCGGGTATGCTGCAGTCGTCGCCCGCGCCCGCCGCCGAGGTGGTCGAGACCGTCCGCGCGCTCGCCCCCTGGCAACAGCTGTTCCTCCTCCTCGCCGTCGCCGTCTCGCTCGGCGTCCTCCGGTCGCTGGTCCCGGGCGAGCGCTGGAGCGACCGCCTGCGCGCCCGGTTCGTCCTCGGCGTCCCCTGGGGGACGCTGCTGACGGTCCTCGGCGTCCTGCTGGTCTACTGGGTCGTCCAGGGCGGGTGGGAACACCCCAACAGCCCGCTCGTGATCCCCTTCCGGTCGTGGTCGTACTTCTACCCCCTCGGGGTGTTCACCGCGGGCTTCGCGCACAACGGCGTCGGCCACATCACCGGCAACCTGGTCGGTACGGTCGTGTTCGCGCCGCTCGTCGAGTACTACCTCGGCCACTACCCGACCGAGCGGGGCTCGGAGTCGTTCGCCTCGCTCCGGACGAACCCCTTCGTCCGCCTGCTGGCCGTCCCAGCCGGCTCCGTCGCCCTGGGTATCTTCACCGGGTTCTTCTCGATGGGGCCGGTCATCGGCTTCTCCGGCGTCCTCTACGCGTACATCGGCTTCGCGATGGTGACGCGGCCGCTGCTGGCGGTGCTCGTACTGATCGCCGAGCGCGTCGTCGACCTGCTGTACCGGAGCCTGCGCAACCCCTACATCACCCGCGAGCCCGGCCCGGGCTTCTTCTCGCCGTGGTGGGCCGACATCGCGATCCAGGGCCACGCGATCGGCATCTTCGCCGGCGCGCTGGCGGGGATCGCCGTCCTCGCCGTCCGCGACGACTACCCGAACCCGCTGTACCTGTGGTTCGCGGCGCTGATCTTCGGCATCCGGCAGTCGCTGTGGGCGATCTACGCGCCCGTCGGGGCGAACCGCTTCGCGCTGTACCGGGCGGTCGGCGTCGGCGTCGTCTTCCTCGGCGCCGCGCTGATCGCGACCGCCGCCTCGGCGTCGAACCGGTCGCTGCTCCCGCGGCTGGAGGGGCGGACGGTCGACCTGCCCCGGCCCGACGCGCCGGTGGCCGTCGTCGCGGTCGGGCTGGTCGTGCTCGCGTCGTTCGCGGTGCCCTTCGGGTTCGCGACGGTCTCCGGGGAGCTACCGGCCGACGCCGCGACCGTCGAGGTCCGCGACTACACCGTCACGTACGTCGAGAACGAGCCCAACCAGTACGTCTCGCTGGTCAACGAGTACCTCTACGGCGACAGCGCGACCATCCGCTCCAGCGGCGTGGTCGTCCTCAGCGAACAGCGCCGGGTCTGGATCGAGGCCGTCTCGAAGAGCCGGCTGGCGTTCCAGGGCGGCGGGGCCGTCCGCGTCGGCGGACTGGGCTGGCGAGAGACGGTCTACGCCGGCCGCGAGGGCTGGTCGCTGGTCGGCAACGGCTCGGTGTACAAGGTGACGCTCCGCGAGCAGGGCGAGCGGGCGCGGCTGGCGTACGCGACCGACCCGCGCCGCGCGCGGCCGGTGATCGACGGCCGCAACGTCTCCATCGCGCCCGTCGAGGGCGGGTTCGAGGCGGTCGTCTCGACGAACGGCACCGTCCTCGGGCGGGCGCCGGTCCCCGACCGGTCGAACGCGACGACCGTCGGCGGGCTCCGGCTCAACCGGACCGGTCGCGACCTCGTCGCGACCAGCAACCGCACGAGAGTGCAGGTCGCCAGCAAGTCCGTCCCGCGGGCCCGGCAGAACTGAGCGGCCGGCTATGTCGGTCCCGCCGGTAGGCCCCGTCTGTCCCGCCGGTGGGCCAGGTCGGCCCCGCGGCGGTCACTCCGAGTCGGCGCCGGTGTCGTCAGGGTCCTCGGCGCCGCCGTCGCCGTCGTCCCAGGCGATCCGGAACACTTCCACGTCGACGGTCTGCGAGTCGGCCTCGTGGAAGTCGAACTGGCGGGGGAGGTCGAGTTCGGCGGCGAAGGCGTGGGTGACGCGGCCGCCGTTGTCGGCGGCGAACGACTCGACGAACGACTCGCTGCCGGCGTTGTGGACCGAGTAGGACACCTCGCTCATCGCGGCGGCCGTCGCGAGGAAGCCCCGGTCGGCGTGTTCGTTGCCCGACTGGGCGCCGAACGGCGGGTTCATCACGACCGTCGTGGGGCCGTCCGGACACAGGGGGACCGCGGTCGCGTCGCCGCGCACCCACTCGACGTCCGCGGCGGCCGCGACGCGGCGCTCGTTGGCCCGCGCCGTCGCCAGTGGGCCGGGGTCGAGGTCGACGCCGACGACCCGCTCGGGTCCCCGGAGGACGGCGCCGAGCGCGAGCATCCCCGTCCCGGTGCCCAGGTCGATCACCGTCCGGTTCTCGACGTCGCCCTGGAGGTCCGCCGTGTGGATCAGGTGGGCCGCCACGTCCGGCGGCGTCCGGTACTGTTCGAGGTCGACCTGCGGGTCCTCGAACCCCGCGACGACCCCCAGCTGCTGGGCCAGCCGCGTCTTCGTGCTCACGCTCTCACCCCGCGGTTCCCGGACTCGCCCGCGCGTCGCGCCTGGTCGGTCATCCGTCGTCAATATCTCCCGCGTATCCAAAAACGTTGTTGAATGAGTGGAGGTAATCAGCGGATCAGGCCTCGGGGAGTTCGAGGACGAAGGCGGCGCCGCCGCGGTCGCTCTCCTCGGCGCGGACCGACCCGCCGTAGGACTCGACCATCGAGGAGACGAAGAAGAGGCCGAACCCGGTCCCCGAGGAGGCCCCGCCCTTCTCGCCGCGCTCGAAGATGTCGGCCCGGTCCTCCGGGGGGAGTCCCGGCCCGTCGTCGGCCACCCGCAGGACGACGGTCGATCCGGTGTCCTCCGCGGTGACGACGACGCCGGTGGTCTCATCGGAGTGCTCCACGGCGTTCGTGAGGAGGTTCCCGACCACGTCGTTCAGGAGGTCGTTCGCGAGGACGGTCAGCCCCGGCGGGACCGACGCGTCGACGTCCACGCGGTCCGTCATCGCGTCGACGCGGTCGGCCTCCTCGGCGACGAGCGGTCGGAGCGCGACCGCTTCGAGGGCGGCGTCGCCGTCGCTGGCGACGGAGTCGAGGATCGACCGCACCTTCCCGCTCAGGTCGGTGATCTTGACGCTCCAGTCGTAGATGTTCTCGGCGTGGCCGACGTGTTCGGGGTCGTCCAGGTCGGTCCGGAGCATGTCGGCCCGCGCCATGATGACGTTGAACCCGTTCATCATGTCGTGACGGAGGACGCTGTTGAAGAAGTCGAGCTGTTCGTTGCGGCGCGCGAGCGTCTGCTCCTGTTCGTGGCGGTCGATGGCGTAGCGGAGCGCCCGGACCAGCCTGTCGCCGTCGAGGTCGCCTTTCGGCAGGTAGTCCTGGGCGCCGGACTGGATCGCCTCGACGGCGATCTCGGTGTCGTCGAGCCCGGTGAGCACGATGATCGGCACGCCCGAGTCGAACGCCGCGGCGCGGCGGAGCGTCTCGAGCCCCTCGGACTCCGGGAGCCCGAGATCGAGCAGGAGCACGTCGTAGTGGCTCGCGGCGAGCGCGTCGCGGGCAGCCGACAGCGACTCGACGTGGGTGAGCGCGACCTCGTCCAGGAACGCCCGGACCGAGGGGTTCTCGAGGTGATGCTCGACGAGCTTCGCGTCGCCGGGGTTGTCCTCGACGAGCATCGCGTTGACGGTCGACCTCATCACTCGGGAGGCATCCTGACGACGGTCAGCCAGAAGTCCTCGATCCGCTGGACGACGTCGAGGAAGCCGTCGAAGTCGATCGGTTTGGTCAGGTACGCGTTCGCGTGCAGGTCGTACGACTGGACGATGTCCTCCTCGGCCTCCGAGCTCGTCATGACGACGACCGGGATCCGCCTGAGGTCGTCGTCTTCCTTGATGGTTTCCAGGACGTCCCTGCCGTCCTTTCGCGGCATGTTGAGATCGAGGAGGACGAGGTCGGGGCGGGGCTCGTCGGCGTACTCCCCTTCCTGGCGGAGAAAGGCGACCGCCTCGACGCCGTCGTTGACGACGTGGAGGTTGTTGCTGATGTTCCCCCGTTCGAGCGCCTTCCGCGTCAGCGTCACGTCACCGGGGTTGTCCTCGGCGAGGAGTATCTCGACAGGTTCGCCGTGCTCGCCGCTCATGCTCGAACTCCCGCGAGTCGAGTCGGTCCGTCGTCCGTTCGCCCTCGGTCGGTCGCCGTCGTGTCGTGTCGGTTCATGCGTTGACCTCCGTCTCCGCTGTCGCCGGCATTGTGAAGTGGAACGTCGCGCCGTCCCCCGGTTCTGAATCGACCCAGATCTCGCCGCCGTGGCGGTTGACGATGCGTCTGCACATCGCCAGCCCGATCCCGGTGCTCCCCGAGCGGCTGGCGTTCTGCTTGAAGATCTCGAAGATGCGGTCGTGCTGGTCGCCCTCGATACCCGGGCCGTCGTCGGCGACGGTGAAGTGGACGCGGTCGTCCTCGCGTTCGGCCCCGACCGTCACGGTCGGTTCGTCGCCGCCGTAGTGGAGCGCGTTCTCGACGAGGTTCTGGAACAGCTGTCCGAGCTGCTCGCGGTCGGCGGTGACCGCCGGCAGGTCGCCCCAGTCGACGGTCGCGTCGCGCTCCTCGACGAGCAGCTCCAGGCTCCGGACCGTCTCCTCGAAGACGGCCCCGGTGTCGACCTCCGTCAGTTCGTCGCCCTGTGTCGTGACCCGGGAGTACTGCAGGAGCGCGTCGATCATCGCCTGCATCCGGGTCGCGCCGTCGACGGCGTACTCCATGTACAGTTCGCCGTCCTCGTCGAAGCTGTCGCCGTACTCCTCTTCGAGCAGCGAGACGTAGCTCGACACCATCCGCAGCGGCTCCTGGAGGTCGTGGGAGGCGACGTACGCGAACTGCTGGAGGCTCTCGTTCGAGCGTTCCAGCTCGCGCTGGTTCTCCACGAGCTCCGACTCGTATCGGTGTCTGTCGAGCGTCGACCGGAGAATCCCCGAGAGGAGCGCGACCAGGTATCGGTTGCGCTCGTCGAACGCCCCGGGATCGGGGTCCCCGACCGTGAGCAACCCGTGGTCGCCGACCGGCGCGAGGATCAGCGACCGGAGCGGCGCCGCCGAGGCCGTCGCCGCCGCGTCGACGTCGTTCTCGACGACCGTTTCGCCCGCCTCGAAGGCGGCGTAGACCGGGTCGCCCGGCTCGTGGACGAGGTTGCCGACCGACCCCTCGTTCATCGCCGCCGCGGAGTCGGAGACGGCCGAGGCGATTAGCCTGTCGGGGTCGTCGTCGGCCTCCCAGTAGGCGACGACGGGCTCCTCCAGGACGGTCTCGGCGACTTCGAGCGCCCCGTCGACGGCCGCCTCGGCGGAGTCGCTCTCCGAGAGCTCGATCGCGGACTCGCTGAGCGCGGCGAACTGCTCCTCGATCCGCTTTTGCTCGGTCACGTCGAACGCGACGCCGACGACCCGTTCGAGGTCGCCCCCGTCGTCGAAGACCGGCTGGAAGGTGTTGTCGAACCACTGCCCGTCGACGCGGACCGTCTCGCTCACGCGCTCGCCGTCGAGCGCCCGCTCGGCGACCCGCTGTACGGCCGGCAGCTCGGCGTACATCTCGAGGAAGTTTTCGCCCACCGCCTGGCCGGGTTCGAGGTCCAAGCGTCGGAGCCCGCGGCCCCGCGACTCGACGATGACCCCCTCCGTGTCGAGTTCGTAGAAGATCAGCGGCGCGTTGTTCAGGAGCGTCTCGAGCTGCTCGGTCCGCTCCTGGAGGCGCTTCTCCCGGTCGACCTGGTCGAGCGCGGACTCGGTCAGCCGCGTCAGCACCCGCGCGAACTCGACGTCCGAGTCGTCGAACTGGCCGACGGCCTCCCCGCCGAGACTGAGGACGCCGTGACGACCCAGCGGGATACAGACCGCGCTCCGGACCGGGCCGTAGTCGACCTCGCCCGAGACCGTCGAGACGTCGTCGACGACCCGCGGTTCGCCCGCCTCGAAGGCCTCTCCGACGAACCCCTCTCCGACCTCGTAGGTCGGGAGCTCCCCGGCGAGCGAGTTCTCGGTCGCCGTCGTCGTCGACGCCACCTCCAGGCCGTTCGCCCCCAGCAGCCGGACCGCCGCGAAGGTGAAGTCGACGGTGTCCTCGACGGCGCCGGTCGTGACCGCGGCGATCCGCTCGGTGGTCTCTGCCTCCATCAGCTCCGCGGCCACGGCGGGCAGCTCGGTGAGCGCCTGCTCGCGCTTCCGGTCCACGGTCACGTCGGTCACGAACGCCAGCACGCGCGGCCGTTCGCCCCCCGAGTGGCGACGCAGTTCGACGTGGACCGTCGCCCGCGAGCCGTCGGGGCGCGTGATCTCCCAGTCGAAGCCGTGCTCGCCCTCGGCCACCGCGGTCCGCACCACCTCGCGGGCTCGCGCCTCCGCGTCGCGGACGGACGGGCTGAACTCCCAGACGTCCATCCCGCACAGCGTCGACGCGTCGTAGCCGAACAGGCCCTCGCAGGCCTCGTTCGCGTCCAGGATCTCGGCCGTCTCCCCGTCCTGGACCAGTGTCGGTACCGGAGAGGTGTCGAAGACGGCCCGAGACTCCGAGGCCGCCACCTCGTCGCGGTGTTCGCGCTCCATGGGACCCGGACGAGCCGTCCACTCAAGTCAGTTTGCGCCCGGTTATCAGGACTGATGACAGTCTCGGTCGCCCCCGACCGAAGCGGTCGCCTACCAGGTGCCGTGGAAGGTGTCGAACTCCAGCGCCTCCAGCGGTTCCTCGCCGACGGCGATGCGGTACTCCTGGGGGGTGAGCATCGGCTGCTTGAACTGCGGGCCGTCGTCGGTCGTGATCCGGGGACAGCCCGTGTTCACGTAGGCGTCCATCCCGAAGTTGGTCAGCCGGTCGGGCGTCACCTCGTCCATCGTGATGAGGTAGGCGTCGTCGTTGTTCTCGACGATCTCCTGGGCCTGGTCCCAGCGGCCCTGCCCGATCTTGGTGCAGAAGATGACGCCCCACTCCTCGGCGTCCATCGCGCGGTGGACCGCGCCGTAGCGCTGTTTCATGAACTTCTCCGTGTCCGCGACCGAGACGGCGTTGTTGACCGGATCGGCAATAATGACCTTCTTGTCGGGGTGTTCCATCGCGAGGCCGAGCGGGTGGAACTTGCCGCCGCCGACGTAGAGCATCTGGTCGGCGTCCACGTCCGCGCTGGCGTAGTTACAGCCCAGCACCTGGCCCTCGTGGGTGAGTCGCTCGTCGCCCTTGCGGGTGTGGACGGTGTAGCCGCGCTCCTCCAGCCACGAGCGCATCTCGTCGAACTTGTTCATGTGCTGGGCGGTCGTCACGAGGCCCACGTCTTCGTCCTCGTCGGCCGGGGAGAGTTCCTCGTCGAGCGCCCGCTCCATGATCGGGAAGACGTCGACGTTCGAGAAGAGGGGGACGTAGATGATCTTGTCCGACTCCTTCATCGGGGAGTGGCCGAAGTGGACGAACACGTCCGTCCGGCGCATGAGGTAGGTGTCCAGGTCGCAGGCGCCGTAGCAGGGCTGGCCGGAGATCATGACGGTCACGTCGTCCGGTAGCTCGGCGCGCAGGTCGTCGGCGACGCGGGGGCCGCGGCGCTTCAGCCCCTCGGGGAACTGGAGGCCGACGGTCTCGGCGTCCCGTTCTTCGACGGCGTCGACGATGCGATCGAGTTCGTAGTCCCACTCGCGGTCGTGGCGCAGCGACATCCCCGTCTCCCTGAGGTCGCCCTCGGTGCGAGGCGCGTCGGCCTCGCCGCGCGAATCCTGGCTCATTGGAGGCTCGTATCCGCTCGCGGGGTAAAACCTCCGCGGTCCCCGGCGGACCCGTCAGCGCGTCGCAGTCGCACGGCTCGACGGGCGGTGAGCGCGAGGGTCGAACCGCCGTCAGGGGTCCTCGATGACGACACGCTCGTCGCCGCCGCGGGCGCGGGTCAGCGCCGAGACGATGCGGTCCTGGAACCGGAGGAAGCCGAACACCAGCGTCGCGAGCAGCCCGCCGACGACGAGTTCTGAGACCATACCCCCGCTTCGGTCCCGCGTCGGATAAGGGCTCGGGGAGCGTGCGAACGTCGCCGGTTCCGGTGACGCGCTCCCGACGGTCCGGGCCCCGGGAGCGAGTACGGCCACGCATTTAACGCCGCCCGCCGAGTAGGGTGACCGACGATGGTCCCCCTCCTGACCGTCCTCCGCACGGCGGTCGTCGCCGTCGCCTCGTTCGCGGTCGCGGCCGGCGCCGCGGTCGCGGTCGTCCGTCTCGCCGTCCGCACCCGCTTTTTCGCGATGCAGGACCGCTCCCCGGACAGCTGGCACGGCCGGCCGCCCCGCCAGGCCGACCGCGAGCCCCGGGACGGGCTGAGCCCGTTCATCCTCGCGTTCCTGACTTTCTGGGTCGCGTTCGCGGTCGCGAACCTCGCGCTCGACGCGCTGTTGCTCGGGTAGGTCCGCGGGTCCGTCGGTCGGGTCCCGAGGTTCCGGACCCCCGCAGTCGCGGGAGCTTTGACGCTCGCGCACTCGGGGACGAGTATGTCGCTCCGCACATGGGCGTCCGCGACAGTCGACTTCCTGCTCGCGGCGGTCGGGCTCTACCTCGCGCTCGCGCCGGCGTTCACGGTCGTCTACGCGCTCGCCGCGGACGCGACGCTGTTCGCGCGGCCGCCCCAGACCGCCGCGGCCGTCGTCGCGGTCGGCGGGAGCTATCCGTTCGTGGCCGGCGACTGGTCGTACCGGCGACTGGCCGTCTTCGTCGTCGCGCTGTACGTCGCCAGCGGCGCTGCGGGGCTGGCCGGCCTCGCCGTCCTCCGGTCGCTCGACGTCTCGCTCCCCTCGACGGTCACGGCACGGGCGGGCGCGCTCGCGGTCGCCTACCCGGTCGCCGCGGCGGCGGCGTTCCGCGACCGCGTCCGTCGCCGACTGGGGTTCCGGCCGCTGGACGCCGACGACCGCATGGGGCGGTGAGTTGCCGACCCGTGACCACCCGACCGGGCGGACCCGGCGGTCGCGGCCGGAGTCGGCACCTTGAAACCCGCGAGGGACCAAACGCGGGTAGAATGAGCATCGAGACCGACGCGGCGAACGCGGAGGCCGGCGAGGAGGTCGACGCGCTCGCCCGCGAGCTCGGCGAGCGCATCGCGGAGATGCCCGTCTACGAGCGCTACCGAGAGGCCAAGGCCGAGGTCGAGGCCGACGAGGACCTCCAGGAGCAGATCCGGGAGTTCGAGCAGATCCGCGAGGAGTTCATGCTCGCGCGCCAGACCAACGAGGCCACCCAGGAGGACCTCCGGACGCTGCAGGACGCCCAGGAGGAACTGCACGACCACCCGAAGATGGCGGAGTACCTCGAAGTCCAGAGCGAGCTGGAGCTTCGCCTGCAGGAGCTCAACGAGATCATCTCCGAGCCGCTGACGGTCGACTTCGGCGGCAAGGCCGGCGGCTGCTGCGAGGACTGATACGGATTAAGTCATTACGGGATCGACCGCACGCGGTCGTGCGGTCGACCCGGGAAACGCTTGCAATAATCCGTACGACCCTCCCGGGCGGGTCCGGCGAGCGAACGGCCGGTTTCACCCACCTTTTTGCTGGCGTCGCGCGGAGTTGCGGGTATGACAGTGGACAGCGACTGGGGCGACTGGCTCCCGCGCGCGGTCGAATCGGCGTCGCCGGACACCCTCGCGGTCTGGTACCTCGGCTGTAACGGCTTCATCCTCAAGGCCAGCGACGACACGACGGTCTTCGTCGACCCCTATCTCGGGATCGGCGACCCGCCGCGGACGGTGCGGATGATCCCGGTCCCGTTCGAGCCCGAGGACGTGGCCGAGGCCGACGCCGTCTTCGGCACCCACGAGCACGTCGACCACGTCCACGGGCCGAGCCAGGCGCCGATCCTCGCGAACACGGGCGCCGACTACTACACGGCCGACGCCGGCCACGACGTGATCGACGAGGAGGACTGGACCGGCGAGTGGGGCGTGAGCGACGACCAGCTAACGGAGATCGAGGAGGGCGACACGGTCGAAGTCGGCGAGCTGACGGTCCACGTCGAGCCGGCCAACGATCCGGACGCTATCCACCCCGTCTCGCTGGTCTTCGAGCACGAGGCGGGCACGTTCTTCCACGGCGGCGACGCCCGCCCCGGCGAGTTCGAGGAAGTCGGCGAGAACTACGACATCGACATCGGGGTGCTGGCGTTCGGCGCGGTCGGCAACATCCAGGACAAGGAGACCGGCGAGGACGTGCGCACCCGGTGGTACAGCGACGAGAACATGATAATCGAGGCCGCCAACGAACTCCAGCTCGACACGCTCGTGCCGAGCCACTGGGACATGTGGAAGGGCATGACCACCGAGCCGACGGTGCTGCACAACCACGCCGCGAGCTTCGACTATCCGGAGAACATGAAGATCGTCGAGATCGGCGACCGCTTCGACCTCTGAGGCGGCCGCTACACGCGCCGCCGTCGGCCGGGCATCCGCCCTTCCCGCGCCGGCGGGACCGACGGTCGAGCGATCGGTTTTCGCCCGAAATTCCCCGCTTTCGTTCCGCTGAGTAGAGATGAAAGGATCCGGACAATAAGTATCATTAAGTTGGTCCCTAAACGAGGGAGAATACATGAGCGACTCACAGCAGTACGAGAAAGTGTCCGTCTCGTCGGACGGGGTGACGGTGGACAAGCGGTTCGAGGAGGACGAGTTCCCCGTGCCGGCGATCGCATTCGAGATCCAGTCGGCGCGTTCGGAGACGGTGACGGTGACGCTGGTCGACCAGGTGCCGGAGGACGTGGCGGTCGAGGACCTGGGCTTTCACCCGGAGTACGGCTCGGAGTACTGGACCATCGACGAGGACCAGATCACCTTCGAGCGCGAGCTGGAGGCGGGCGCGGACTACACCACGGTCTACGGCATCCGGGCGACCGGGACCGACAACGTCGAGCAGTTCCTCACGACGCCGACCGTCGAGTCGGTCGACCCGCCGCTGGACGAGGACGACGGGAGCGTCGTCGACGAGGACAGCAGCGACGTGGTGCGCGACGTGATCTCCGGCGACGGCGACGTGCCCGGGCTCGAAGACGACGAGGAGGCCGACGGGACCGACGAGGACGTGGAGACGCTGAACCTGAAAGACCCCAACGAGCCCGACGACGGCGGGTCGGGCGGGGAGGGCGGCGCCTCGGGCGAGAGCGACGGGAGCGTCGCCGTCGAGGACGCCGACGTGGACTCGCTGGTCGGCGCGCTCGCCGCGGAGATCCGCAACCAGAACGTCGACGCCGAGGACGTGAAGCTACTGCGCAAGGCCTTCGACCTCGCGGAGGACGACAAGGGCAGCGTCGACGCGCGCATCCAGCACCTCCAGACGGAGGTGTCGGACCTCCTCGCGTACACCTCGGCGCTGGAGGAGTTCCTCGACGAGAACGGCACCGGCGACGAGATGATCGAGGAGTTCCGCGAGCAGGTCGAGTCCTTCGAGGCCGAACTGGAGGAGGTCCGCGGGATGGCCTCCGGCCACGAGGAGTCGATCTCGGAGGTGGAGGAGACCGTCGCCTCCGTCGAGTCGTCGATGGACGCGCTCCAGTCGGACATGGACGAGGTGCTCGACGACGTGGAGTCCGTCCAGGAGGACGTGGAGTCCGTCGAGGACACCGTCGACGACGTGGAGGGGGACCTCGACGACCTCGAACAGCAGGTCGGCGACATCGACGTCGAGGACGTGCGCTCGGACATCGAGGACATCCACGACGAGATCGAGGAGCTCAAGGAGTGGCGCGAGCAGCTCTCCTCGGTCATCGGCGGCAGCTGAGCGGTTCCGACTGGACCGGTGAGCGCCTGAGTCGGGTGGCGCCGGACGACGCCGGGTAACCGGTGGGTGGACCGACGTAGCGGAGATCGGACTCGTTTTACGCGCCGCTTGCGTGCTCGATAGCAATGACGACCGTCAGCGTCGCGGTGCCGCGGAAGGGACGCCCGCTCGAAGCGGTCCTCGACAGACTCGCGGACGAGACGGGCGTCGCCGGCCTCGCCGACGACGTGATCTCGACCCTGCGCTACGAGAAGGCAGTCACCAAGGGCGAGCAGTCGGCGACCGGCGACGTGTACGAACGGCTCGCGGCCTACAGCGACGACGGGGACCCCCAGGCCCCGGAGTACACGCTCGTCCGCGACGACCGCTCGGGGATGCCCCGCCGGATCGTCTTCGACAGCGTGGTCGTGCCGGTCGACGAGGACCTGCGACTGCGGCTGGTCGGCCGCGAGGAGCCGTTCCGCGCGCTCCGGAAACACGAGATGCCGCTGGGGTTCGACAGCGCCGACCTCTTCCTGGAGGAGGTCGTCGAACTCCGCGAGGAGCCGCTGGCGGAACTGGGCGAGGTCAACGAGCGGGTCGACCCGCGGGACACCGACGTGCGTCTGGTCGCCGGCCTCGGCGACACCGTCTGGCACTCGCTCCTGGTCACTCCCGAACTCGCCGCCGAGTACGACGCCGACCTCGCGCGGGAACTGGTCGACGCCTACGAGGGCGAGTTCTGTATCTCGCCGCGCTACGAGCGGCTCGTCGAGGGCGTCCTCGGCACCGCGGCCACCGACGGGATCGAGTTCACCTACCCCACCGACGGCCACGAAGAGGAGGAGGCGGCCATCGCCGAGACGGGCATCGGCGTCTACCTGACCGTCTCCGGCGGGACCGCCCGCGAGCACGGGCTCGAAGTCGGCGAACACCTCTTCCCGAGCGAGACGGTGCTGCTGAAGAGCGAACCGGAGGTGACCGGGGCGGCCGAGCGGGTGGCCGACCTGCTGGTCAGCGCCGAGACGGGAACGCGGCTGGCGGCGCAGTGAGAAGGGTCAGTTCTCCTCGTCGTCCTCGGTCTCGATGGTGTCGATGACGTTGAGCGGCACGTCCCGGAGGGCACCGCCCACGTCGCTCTTGGCGATGCGCTGGGCGTGTTCCTCGCTCTCGGCGTTGAACACCTCCATCTCCAGGACGAGGCCGACGAGAGCGGTGTCGGCGGCGATGTAGGCGGAGTCGAACGGCTCGCCGCAGGCGGGACAGTTCGTCGAACCGACGCCGACCTCGACGTAGTCCATGTCCTTCTGGTTGAGCCGCTTGCCCGCCTCGCTGATGGCGACGCCGATGGCGTCGTCGATGTTGTCCACGTCGTGAACCAACCAGGCCGCTTCCATCACTACGATGTAGTTCATACACGTTGCTCCGCCTTTCTCCGTAATCCGGTTTTTGGTCCGCTCCCGCCGGATCGGGGACCCCGACCCGCTCGACGGCTGCGACCGCCCCGAGAGCCGCCGCCGCACGCTGCGCACGTGACCGGAATCATGGCCATAACTTATGACGATTCCCAAGCTCACCAGCGGGGCCGTTACCCCGAAATCCGTCCGAGCACCGGTCTGGTTGTCTCCGGGACAACTACGGTTGAATCGCAAGACAGCGACGGGGTAGTTCTACACGATCCATTATCGGATACCCGCCACCGGGGGGTAAAGCTTATACGTCCCCTCGTCCGGAGAGGAGACCACACCACGATGCCGACCACCCTGAACCGCGCAGCCGTGTTCGCAGTGTACCAGTTGACCCTGTTCGCGGGCATTCTGCTCATGCCGCTGGCGCTCGTGATGCGGAAGGCGGGGGTCACCCTGCCCGTCCACCGGGCGGTCGACCGCGTCAACGAGACCTACGAGGAGATGGACGCCGAACGCGCGAACTGACGTAGCTACCTTTCTGTCGTCGAACCGCTCACCGTCGAGCGACGCGTCGACCGGCGCCGTCGCCGGACGGGGGATCGAAAAGGTGGTTTTATCAGCACAGGACTGATACCCAACAACCATGCGCGACCCATCCGCAGGCCCGGAGTTCTCGGAGAATCTGCAGCGCCACGACGCGGGGATCCCCGACCCGACCGAGCCGGAGATCGGCTCGTTCCCCGACGAGTCCCCGCAGGGCGACCAGAGCAAGGTCGCCGAGACCGGGACGACCACCATCGGCATCACCGCCGAGGACGGCGTCGTCGTCGCGACGGACATGCGCGCCTCGCTGGGCGGGCGGTTCGTCTCGAACAAGCGCGTCCAGAAGGTCGAGCAGATCCACCCGACGGCCGCGCTGACGCTCGTCGGGAGCGTGGGCGGCGCCCAGTCGTTCATCCGCTCGCTGCGCGCGGAGGTCGACCTCTACGAGGCACGACAGGGCGAGGACATGAGCATGACCGCCCTCTCGACGCTGGCGGGGAACTTCGCCCGCGGCGGTCCATTCTTCGCCATCAACCCCATCCTCGGCGGCATCGACGACGAGGGGAGCCACGTCTACTCCATCGACCCCGCCGGCGGCGTCATGGAGGACGACTACACGGTCACCGGCTCCGGGCTCACCGTCGCCTACGGCACCCTGGAGGACCGCTACGAGGACGGCATGGACATGGACGAGGCCCGCTCGGCCGCCGTCGCCGGCGTCCGCGCGGCCGCCGAGCGCGACACCGGCTCCGGCAACGGCGTCTACATCGCCGAGGTCACCGAGGACGGCGTCGAGATCGAGGACTACCCGGACTTCGACGGCGTCGAGTAACGCCGCCCCGTTCTCTCCGCTCTCGCTCTTTCGCCGACCACCCGCGGGACTCGGGTCCGAGAGTCGGCGCTCGTGCGCACGACCCTCGCGTCCGTCCGGCGGCTGTTTCACCGGCGTCCGACCGCGTGCCACTACGGTTAATGGGGACCCTCCCGTGGAGCCGGTATGGACCTGTTCGGGACCGCGGGGATCCGCGGCGACGTGCAGTCACGGGTGACCCCCGCGCTGGCGCGGGCGGTCGGGCGGGCGGCCGGCGCGGACGGCGACTCGTTCGTCGTCGGCCGCGACGGGCGAACCACGGGCGAGGGACTGGCGGCGGCCGTCGAGGCCGGCCTCCTCAGCGCCGGCGCGGACGTGACCAGGGTCGGCCAGGTACCGACCCCGGCGCTGGCCTACGCCGCCCAGCAGCGCCGCGGCGTGATGGTCACGGCCAGCCACAACCCCCCGGCGGACAACGGGCTCAAACTGTTCGCCGACGGGGTCGAGTACGGCGACGCCGCCGAGGCGCGGATCGAGCGCCACGTCGCCGACGACCCCGACCCCGCCCCCTGGGACGAGTGGGGGGCGAGCGAGCGGGCCGACGTACTGGGCGCGTATCGGGACGCCGTCGCCGGGTACGCCCGCGACCACGGCGAACCGCTCGACGGCCTCTCGGTCGCGGTCGACTGCGGCAACGGGATGGCCGGCGTCGCGACGCCGCAGGTCCTCCGCGAGCTGGGCGCCGACGTGACGGCCGTCCACGCCAACGTCGACGGGCACTTCCCCGGCCGCGAGAGCAAACCCACGCCCGAGAGCCTGCGGGACCTGCGCTCGTACCTCGCGGAGAGCGACATCGACCTGGGGATCGGCCACGACGGCGACGCCGACCGCATCGTCGTCGTCGACGCGAGCGGCGAGGTGGTCCACGAGGACACGATCGTCGCCGTCCTCGCCGAGCACTACACGGCCCGCAGCGACGCGGGCGACCCCGTCGTCGTCACGACGCCCAACGCCTCCGCCCGCATCGACGAGCGGGTCCGCGCCGCCGGCGGCCGCGTCGAGCGCGTCCGCCTGGGCGCGCTCCACGAGGGAATCGACGCCGCCCGCGCGGCCGGCGACGACGACACCGAGGTCGTCTTCGCTGCCGAACCGTGGAAGCACATCCACACCGCCTTCGGCGGCTGGATCGACGGCGTCGCGAGCGCGGCGGTGCTCGCCCGCCTCGTCGCCGGTCCCGGCCTCGCGGTACTGCGCGACCCGGTGACCGAGCGCCCCTACCGGAAGGTCAGCGTCGAGTGTCCCGACGAGGACAAGGAGCGCGCGATGGCGCTGGTCTCCGAGCGCCTGCCCGCCGAGTTCCCCGACGCGAGCGTCGACACCGAGTACGGCGTCCGGCTCGAACGCCCCGACGGCTCGTGGACGCTCGTCCGCCCGAGCGGGACCGAACCGTACGTCCGCGTCTACGCCGAGAGCGAGGACGTGTCCGAGCTGGTCGACGCGGTCACGACCGTCGTCCGCGGCGCCGTCGCCGACGCCTGACGGCGGACCGAACCGAACGGGGAGTCACCGCCGGGACAGCGCGTCGTCAAGCGCCGCGGTCACGGCGTCGAGGTCCTCGACGTCGCCGCGGTCGAACGAGAGGTCCGAGTGGTACCACTTCGGGCGAGTGACAGTGAGCGCGTCGTCGGACACCTCGTAGCCGTCGACGGTGTCCCAGTCGTGGATCTGCCGCTCGACGCGCAGGCCGCCGTCGGCGACCGCGACCTCGCGGCCGTCGGCGTCGGCCAGGATCGGGATCCAGATCGGGAGCATCGCCGGAAGCCACCAGTACGAGAACCCCGAGCCGTCGCCGAGTGCGAACGAGATGACGACGGCCGCGACGACGAGGACCGCCATCACACCGACCGCGATCCGGGCCTGACGGCGCGTCTCCGGCGGGTTGCGCGCCTCGAAGACGGCCAGTTCGGTCAGCCCGTCGATCCGCTCGCGGGTCCGCCAGTCGGCGGCGACGACGACGGCGACCACCCAGGCGAGCGCCGCCGCCGCGCCCGCGGTCCACGGCGTGAACACGAACGTCGGGATAGAGGTGGCGCCGGTCCACGCCGGATAGAGCCACCCCAGCGGGAGCGCGAACCCTGCGAGGACCCGCGGGAGCGCCAGTACCTCCTCGGGCCCGTCCAGCGTCGCGGTCGCGGCGAACCCCGCCGCGCTGCCGAGGATCGCACCCGCGGCGAACGAGGGCCACGTCGGCGCCGGTGCGAGTGTCGCCACTGGCGCGGTCAGCAGTGCGGCGTACGCGACCAGGGACGCGCGGAGCCAGCGTCGCATCGTCCGGTAAGTGTCGCCCCACCTTCAAGTTCGTTGTGTTCTGTCCGACACGCCGTCACTCGATGGTTCGTTCGAGAAACCGGCGGATAGCCTCGGGACCCGCCGGTGGGAGGTCCGCGAGAAGGGGCTCGGGCGACCCGCCCTCGCCGACGTGTGTCGCCTCGTAGACCGACTGGGCGTGTGTCGGGTCCGCCGCCAGCAGGTCCATCGCCACGCGCTCGCCCTCGATGTCTTCGACGTCCTCGACCCAGACGTGGTTCAGGTCGCGCAACTCGTAGAAGACCGCGTCCACTCCAGCCCCCTCCAGGGCGTCGAAAAACCTGTGGCTGTGTTCCACGTCGACCACCTCGTCCTCGCGGCCGTGCATCAACAGCGCCGGCGGGCTCTCGGGCGTGACGTGCGTGACGGGACTGGCCTGTGCCCACCGCTCGGGGACTTCGGACTGGGACCCGCCCAGCAACAGCGGGATGAGCCCGTCGCCTTCGTCACTTCCCTCCCCTCCGATCTCGTCCGCGACGATCCCGAAGTCCGCGGCGCCGTACCAGCTGACGACGGCCTGGACGGCACCGGATTCCTCGGGGGCGACGGTCCGCTCGACCTCGTCGGCGAAGGCGTCCCCGAGGTCGGTGACGTCGTCGACGACACCTGCGAGGAGGGCGAGATGCCCGCCCGCGGAGGAGCCCCACGCGGCGATCTGCTCGGCGTCGTAGCCGTACTCGTCGGCGTGAGCGCGGAGCCATCGGATCGCGGCTTTCACGTCGACGAAGTGGTCGGGGAAGCGACCCCGTGGAGTGGGGTTCGACGGGTCGTACATCTCCTCGACGGCCGCCCCGTCGGGGGCCTCCTGGAGCCGGTAGCTGACGCTGGCGATCGCACAGCCCCACTCGGCGGCGTACCGCTCGGGGTCGGGGATGTTCGAGCGCGTCGCCGCGATCCAGCCGCCACCGTGGACGTAGACGACCAGCGGCGGGTTCTCACGGTCCGGCAGATACAGGTCGAGTTTCATCTCGCCGGCTTCGCGCTCGGCGTAGGTGATCCCCTTCCGTACGGTAGTTTCGGCCATTCTGTCACGAACGAGATAGTGTGAGCGTATAAAGATTTAAAATCGATCCCGGTTCGATGCAGTGCTGGCAGCCACGCCGGGCGTGGTCCGGTCCATCAGGGGTACTGCAGGTTCCGAAATTCGAACCGCGCGCCGCCCTCAGACGACTCCGTCACGTCGACGCGCCAGTCGTGACCACGAGCGATCGCACGGACGATGTCGAGGCCGAGACCAGTGCCGGTCGACTTCGATGAGTGCCCGGGCTCGAAGACGCTCTCGTGCTCATCGGCGGGGATCCCTGGGCCATCGTCGGAAACGAAAAACCCGTCCCCGTCGTCGAGATCGCCGACAGCGACCGTGGCGTCGTTACCGGCGTGTTCACGAGCGTTCCGGAAGAGGTTCTCGAACAGCTGTTGGAGGCGGTCCCCGTCGGCCAGTACGACCGCGTCGGTGTTCACATTGAGTTCCATCTCCCCCTTGTCGACGGTCTCCCACGCCCCGTCGGCGGCCGAATCGAGGCGGACCGGGCGAAGGTCGTCGACGGCTCTGCCCTCCCGGGCGAGCGTGAGCAGGTCGCTGATCAGGCTCTCGATCCGGCCCAGTGCGGTGGCGATTTTCTCCCGGTGCTGTTGTTCCCCGGGAGCGTCCATGAGTTCGAGGTGGCCGGTCGCGACGTTCAGCGGGTTCCGGAGGTCGTGACTGACGACGCTCGCGAACTGTTCGAGCCGGTCGTTCTTTTTCGAAAGTTCGGAGACGGCCTCCTGGAGGTCCCTCTCGGTCTTCTTCAGGCTGGTCCCCTCGGTGACGATTGCAAACGCACGCTGTGCGTCGTCGTACTGGTACGGTATCAGCCGGAGGCGGTAGTATCGAGTATCGCCGGACGACGAGATGGTGAACTCCCGCATGATCGAAGTCCCCGCCTCGACGGCGCTGTTGAGGTCCTCGTCGATGTCGTCGAGGTCGACTACGGACCCCAACTGCTGTCCCTCGTAGTCCCCATCGATCGGGAAGGAGGTCCGAAACTCGTCGTTCACGGCGACGATCGAAAACGCGTTCTCACGGATGGACAGATCCGCGACCGCGGTCGGAGCCTTCGCAAACAGCGACTTCCACCGGCGTCGATCGCGGTCAGAGGTTGCCAGGGCGGACCTGGTCCGGCTGATCTCCGTGCCGGCGAACCCGCCTCCGACTGCTCCGCCGATAGCCGCTCGTACGACGGCGGCGGACGAACCGGTGCCACCCCCCGCGATCCACAGCCCCAGCGCAGCGCCTCCAAGGACCCCTCCGGCGCTCCACACCGCCACTGTCGTCCAGTCCACCCGATCGACCTGGCGGTGTAGATATCCAGCCAGCAACAGGGACGGCCCACAGAGCACGACCGCGATCAGCGCCTGCGACGGTGAAGCGGTCACACCCCATCGAACCAGCAACTGGCTTTCGATCGCGAGTTCCGTCACCGGGGCGTTTGCCGCCCCTACGTGTCGCGCGAGAGAGACATCCATTCCGTGGTCTGTCTACGATCATGCCACAGCTATTGTTAGAGTTGCGTCGAAATTCTCCGGGTTGATAACGACTCTGTTCTACTAGACGCGGGAGTACGAGGCATCGACCCGGCGATGCCGGCTCGAACGAAACCGGCCGGATCGCGCTCTTTCCCCGCTCTCCGGCGTGAGAAGGGTTCTACGACGCCCAAGCGAGGTATTGTCGACGTCGGTCTCGCGGTCCAGAAATCGTCAGAGCGTTTCGAGGAACCCCCGGAGTTCCTCGGTCGCACGCTCCCGTTCGTCCCAGAAGACGCAGTGTCCGGCGTCGTCCACGTGCGCGATCCGTCCGTCCGGGAGCAGGGCGGCTATCTCCCGTTCCCGCTCGCGTTCCGCCTCGTCCGCGTCGGCTTTCAAGATCAGCGTCGGCGCCTCGATGTCGCCGTACGTCTCGGTGGGGTCGACGAACTCGGCCTCGGACACGCGGCCGATCTCGGGTCGGAGACGGTGCCTGGCTTCGGCCACTCGGCGCGCGAGATCGGGCTGTCCGCGCTCGGCGAGGTCGTTGAACATCGTATCGGCTTCGAGGAGTTCCTCGACGCTGCGGTCCTGCCACCACGCGATCTGCTCCTCGATATCGCGGCCAGGATCCTCCTCGATCAGGTCGTCGTTGACCCCGTCGAGTATCCAGACGGGGTCTTCGAGGACGACGGCGCGCGGCCGATCCGGTCGGCGCGCCGCGGCCATCGTGACCGTGTCGGCACCCATGGAGTGGCCGAACAGGATCGGGTCTTCGAGCGCGAGCGCGTCGAGCAGCCCGAGCAGGTCCGCCGCCCGCTCGGAGGGGCCGTAGGCCTCGTCGGGGGCGTCCGAACGGCCGTGCCCGCGGGCGTCGTACAGCACGACGTCGAAGTCGCCCTCCAGTTCGCGAGCGAGGTCGAGCCGACAGTACCCGTCGTCGGTGAACCCGTGGGAGACGACGAACGGCGGGCCCGACCCGCCGGTGCGGCAGTAGTGCAACTCGATGCCGTTCGCCTCGACGAAGCCGCGCTCCCACTCCTCCGGGATCTGACTCTGACCACTCATCTGTCGGGGAATTGTGACAGTGAATGAAAAATCATCCGACATTGCTCGGCCGTGCGGGGGCGCGCGACTGCCTCGCGTTGGGGCGGCTCGTGCACGACCCCGGCGGGCTCAGGATTCGTAGACGAAGCGTTCGACCACCGCGTCCGCCTCGCACGTGGTCCCGTGGCCGGTCGCGTAGGGGCCGATGAAGACGCCCGTGAACCCGGTGGCCACCTCCGTCGAGAGGTAGCGAGTCGCCGCCGAGGCGAGCTCTTCGCTGTCTACGTGGAAGCGGTATTCGTCGGTGTCGGCCGCCACGGCCAGGTCGGTCGATGCCCCGACCGAGGTGCGCCCGACCACGTCCGTCGCGTCCCCGATACGGAGGCGGACGACGGCTTCCCGCCGACCGTTTCGACGGGTCACGCCCACCTGATAGTGGTGTCGTTCGTTGGCGACCACCGCGAGGCCGGCTTCCTCGCCGTCGGCCGGGTCGAACGACAGCGACAGCTCGGCCCGGCAGTCGAAGGCTGTCTGTCGCCGGCCGACGAAGGTGGCCCCGGGTTCGTCGAGAGTTTCCGGGCCGCCGCGGAGGGCGAGCCCGTCCGTGCCCGTCTGATAGCGGTCGCGGTCGGGGTTGCGGCGGTACTGCCACTCGACGCCCAGCCCGTCCGTGAAGTCGGTCTCGGTGTGTCCGACCGGGTCCGTTTCCGTCCGGGGCTCGCCGGGGAGCGGCGCCTCCATCTCGGCCCGGATCGGCTCCCCGTCGTTGACCACCGGCCAGCCGTCCTCCCAGGTGACGGGAGCGAGGAACGTCTCCCGACCGAGGTGGTGGTATCTCGGCCACGGGCCGCGCTGGCGGATGCCGAGGCAGACGAGCCACCACCGCCCGTTCTCGTCCTGTACGATGTCGGCGTGGCCGACTGCACGGATGTCGGCCCGCGGACGGCCCCAGTGAGTGAGAACTGGATTGTCCGGGCACCCCTCGTACGGACCCGTCGGGTCGTCGGCGCGTGCCGCGACGACCATGTGACCCGCGTGAGTGCCCCCTTCGGCGAGAAGCAGGTGATACGTTCCGTCCCGTTCGAAGATGTGTGGTGCTTCGACGTGGGGATCGCGAAAGCCCGTCCATATCGTCCGCGGTTCGCCGAGTTCGCCGGTCTCGACGTCGAGTTCGGCCTGCCGGATCGGGTTCTCGGTGTCCTCGTCGTGGTACGTGAAATAGCAGGTGTCGCCCTCGAAGAACAGATCGGGGTCGAACCCCGGCGCGTCCACCCACGTGGGGTCGGACCACTCACCGGCCGGATCGTCGGCGGTGACGAGCAAGTGGCCGTCGCCGCTGACGTTCGTCGTGACGAGGTAGAAGGTCCCGTCGTGGTGCCGGAGCGTGGGCGCGAAGATGCCGCCGGACGGGCCGATGTCCTGTATCGCGAGCTGGGAATCGCGGGTGAGCGCGTGACCGATGGGTTCCCAGTCGACGAGGTTCTCGCTCCGGTAGAGCGGGACACCGGGGAAGTACTCGAACGAACTCGTCGCGAGGTAGAAGGTGTCGCCGACCCGGCAGACCGTGGGATCGGGGTGAAATCCGGGCAGTATCGGGTTCTCGTACCGCATGGACACCGTTTCTCGAAAAATGGTATTCACTCTGTCGGTTCATCCGACGCGTCGCCGTCCCCCGCCGGACACGCGTCGACTCGTCGCGACGGCACCACGGGGCCGACGGCTTAAGTGCCGTCCGCCGCTCGGTACGGCCATGAGTGACCTGCTGGACCGCGCCCGGGAGGCGCGCGAGAACGCGTACGCCCCCTACTCGGAGTACGCCGTCGGCGCGGCGCTGCGGACCGCCGACGGGACCGTGTACACGGGTTGTAACATCGAGAACGCCAATTACAGCAACAGCCTCCACGCCGAGGAGGTCGCGCTCGGGTCGGCCGTCCGCGACGGCCACCGGGAGTTCGACCGGCTGGCCGTCTCCTCGGCCGCCGAGGACGGCGTGACCCCCTGCGGAATGTGCCGGCAGTCGCTCGCGGAGTTCTGTCCGGAGTCGTTCGTCGTCGTCTGCGAGGGGCCCGACGGCCCCGTCGAGTACGAACTCGGCGAGTTACTGCCCGAGGCGATCTCCCGGGAGATGGTCGAGCGATGAGCGACGAGAGCGACGCCGACGGCGGCGGAGACAGCGACTCGGACACCCCCGCCAGCGAGGACCCCAACGACGGCGAGCAGTACCACCTCGAGGTCTCGCCGGGCGACGTGGCCGACAGCGTCCTCCTCCCCGGGAACCCCGAGCGCGTCGAGAAGATCACCGACGGCTGGGACGGCCACGAGCTCGTGGCCGAACACCGCGAGTACCGCACCGCGACCGGGACCTACGACGACACCCCGATCTCGGTCACGTCGACGGGGATCGGCTCGCCGTCGGCGGCCATCGCCGTCGAGGAACTCGCCCGCGTCGGCGTCGACACGCTTCTCCGGGTGGGCTCGTGCGGCGCGATCCGCGAGGAGGCGGCCGTGGGTGACCTGGTCATCACCGCCGGCGCCGTCCGCCAGGAGGGCACCAGCGACGAGTACGTCCGCGAGGACTACCCCGCCAGCGCCGACGACCGCGTCGTGGGGGCGCTCGTCACCGCCGCCGAGCGGCTGGGCTACGACTACCACGTCGGAGTCACGGCCAGCACTGATAGCTTCTACGCCGGCCAGGGCCGCCCCGGATTCCAGGGGTTCGAGGCAGCGGGGAGCGACGAACTCGTCGAGAACCTCCGGGAGGCGAACGTGCTCAACTTCGAGATGGAGGCCGCGGCGATCCTGACGCTCGCCAACCTCTACGGGCTCCGGGCGGGCGCGGTCTGCACCGTCTACGCCAACCGCGTGACCGGCGAGTTCAGGACGGAGGGCGAGCGCAAGGCGGCGAAGGTCGCGAGCGAGGCAGTCTCGGTCCTCGCTGAGATGGACGACGCCGCCGAGGCGGCGGGCGTCGACCGGTGGCACCCCGGGCTCGGCCTGGGGGAGTGACCGCACGGACCGAACACCCGGTCCCGTTCGTGGAGGGCCGGTCACTCCCCCGTCCTCGGCGGTCGGCGAGTCGCGGGTGTCGGTGGTCGGGCCGTCGTCAGAGCGTGTCCCCGTCGGTCTCCCCGTCGGACGGCGCGGCTTCCTCGCTGTCCTCGACGGCCCGAGCCTCCACCTCGTCGATCCGGGCGCCGTCGACGGCCTCGACGGTGAAGCGGTAGCCGTCGACGGTCACCTCGTCGCCGACCTCCGGCGCGCGGCCGATCCTGTCGAGCACCAGCCCCCCGAGGGTGCCCACGCTGTCGGTCTCGAAGTCGGCGTCGAGCGGCTCCTCGACCTCCGAGAGGACGACGCCGCCGTCGATGTGGAACACCCCGTCAGTCCGCTCGTCGACGGTCGGTTCGCGCTCGGGGACGTCGAAGTCGTCGCGGAGGTCGCCGACGACCTGTTCGAGCACGTCCTCGACGGTCGCGATCCCCTCGAAGGATCCCCACTCGTCGATGACCCCCGCCATCTGTCGCTGTTCGGCCTGGAACTCCGCGAGCAGGTCGTCGACGGCCCCGGTCTCGGGGATCAGCGGCATCTCCCGGGCGAGGTCGCCCGCGGTCACCTCGTCGGTCATCGACTCCTCGGCCCGGAAGACGTCCTTCACGTCGACGAAGCCGACCACCTGGTCGGGGTCCTCGGCGTCGAGCACCGGATACCGGGTGTGCCCCGAGTCGACCGCCGCCTCGCGCAGGTCGGCCAGCGTCGCGTCCGCGGGGACGCTCACCACGTCCGGCCGGGGGACCATCACCTCCCGGACCGAGAGGTCGTCGAGTTCGAACACGCGCTCGATCATCTCCACCTCGGTCGCGTCCACGTGGCCCTTCGTGCCCGACCGCGAGAGGACCGTCAGGATCTCCTCCTCGGAGAGGGTCTCCTCGGTCTCGGAGGCCGGCGGGATGCCGATCAGCCGCGTGAAGTAGTTCGCGGTCCCGTTGAGGACGACCAGTCCGGGGATGAACAGGTAGTAAAAGAACTTCATCGGCGGGGAGACGAACAGCGCGATCCGCTCGGCCTCGGCGATGGCGATGGTCTTCGGCGCCAGCTCGCCGAAGACGACGTGCAGGAACGTGATGATCCCGAACCCGATCCCGACGGCGACGAGGTGGATCGTCCCCTGGGGGAGGACGGTGCCGAGGATCGGTTCGATCAGCGCCGCGATCGCCGGTTCGCCGATCCAGCCGAGCGACAGCGAGGCGAGCGTGATCCCCAGCTGGGTCACGGCGAGGTAATCGTCGAGGTTGTCGAGGGCATCCCGCAGCAGCTCGGCGCCGCTCCGGCCCTCCGCGACCATCTGGTCGACCGCGCTCGACCGGACGCGAACGTAGGCGAACTCCGAGGCGACGAAGAAGCCGTTGAGCGCCACCAGGAACAGGGCCGCCAGGAGCCGCCCCGCCGAGAACAGGAGGTCTACCATCGGGACCACCGAACGGGGGACGAGGGGAACGTCGCTACCATGTCCCGTCTAGGGGCGGGACGCGGTTTAATCGTGGTGGCCGGTCCCGGCCGGGGCCGGGTCGGCGCCCGCTCCGGGCCGGGATACAGGCCGGAGACCGCCGACCGCGTCACTCCGGTCGCCCGCCGTCCTCGACGGCGACCCCTCCGCCGGCCGTCCCGGCGGCCGCGCCGCCCGGTCGGGACCCGGGCCGGTCGCCCACCTCGAACTTGGCCAGCAGCGACCGGAGTCGCTCGGCCCGCTCGCTCAGCGACGCGACGTTCCCGCTGACCTCGGAGATCGCGGTCGCCTGCTCCCGGGCGGTCGCCGCCGCCCGCTCGCTCTCCTCGGCGGTCGAGCGGCTGATATCGGCGACCGCCTCGACCGTCGAGACCGCCTCCTCGGTGCCGGCGGCCTGCTCGTCGGTCGTCTCGCTGATCTCCCGGATCCCGCTGTCGGTCTCCTCGGCGTTCTCGGCGACCCGCTCGAAGGCGTCGACCACGTCCTCGACCACCTCGACGCTCTCGCCCATCCGCCGCTCGGCGCGGCGCGCCTCCTCGACGGTCGCCGTCGTCTGGGCCTGGGTCTCCTCGACGAGCTCCTCGATCTCCGTCGCCGACGCCCGCGTCTCCTCGGCGAGTTGCTTGACCTCCTCGGCGACGACGGCGAACCCGTCCCCGTCGGCGCCGCCACCGCCGCCCGCCCGCGCGGCCTCGATGTTGGCGTTCAGCGCGAGCATGTTCGTCTGCTCCGCCACGTCGCCGATGAGGTCGACGATCTCGCCGATCTCGGCCATCCGGTCGTCGAGCGCCGCGACGCGGTCTGCCGTCGAACCGATCGCCTCGCGGCTCCCCCGCGTGTTCTCGATCGCCGTCCGCGCGGTCTCCTCGCCCTCCTCGGCGATCTCGGCCGTCTCCCGGGAGGTCTCGGCGACCGTCTGCGCCGAGACCGCCACCTCCTCGACCGCCGCCGAGAGGTCGCTCATCTCAGCCGAGACCGCGTCGAGCTGCTCGGACTGCTCGTTCGCCCCCTCGGCGATCGTCTCGATGGACTCGCGGACTTCCTCGCTGGCCGCCTCGACCGCCGCGGCCCCCTCGTCGGCCCCGGCGCTCGCCTCGCCGACCTCGTCGGCGAACGCCTGGATCTCCGCCATCGCCGACTCCGTCTCCGCGATCATCTCGTTGAACGACTCGGCGATCCGGGTCATCGCCTCGCTCTCGCTCTCGGCGTCCAGCCGGACGTGCAGGGCGCCGTCCGCGGCCCGCGACATCGCCGCGCTGTAGTCGTCGGCCTTCGCTTCGAGGTGGTCGTTCAGCCGCTCGACCTCCCGGCGGCGCTCGTCCGCCCGCTCCTGGGCCGCCTCCGCCTCGGCCTTGGCCTCCTCGATCTCCGCCCGCTGTTCCTCCAGGTCGGTGACCTGCTGGCGCTTCTGTTCGGCCTCGCGGAGTCGTGCAGTTGCCTCCTCGCGCGAGCGCTCGGTCGAGTACCAGTGGGACATCAGCGCGACGGCCAGCGCGAGGACGAACACGCCGTGGATCAGCCCCCACGCCCAGGGGTTGGCGATCGCGGCCTCGTGGTTGTACACCCGACTGGGATTTATCATCCCGAAGACGCCGTGGGTGAGCACCACGTACCCGATCCCCAGCGCGAACGGCACCCAGTCCTCGTAGACGGCGACGACGGCCATCCCGACGAAGAAGTGGAAGTGCGCCTCGATGAACCCCCCGGAGAAGTGGACGAGCACCACCGACGCCGAGAGCAACCCGAGCGTCCCGAGCGCGGTGCGGACGCGTCGGGGCAACCGCGACAGGCTCGCGATGGCGACCAGCCCGACCAGCACCCCCAGTTCGAGCAGGACGGTCGACAGCGGGATCGCCGGGATCGTCGCCCCCGAGAACGTCGTCTCCGTCCCCTCGAAGGTCCCCAGCAGGAACAGGAACGGGACGTGGGCGAGCACGACGAGGAGGATGTTACGGTGGCGCCGCCGCCACGACTCGTCGGGGATCGTGTCCCCGCTGGGGATGTACTGGACAACCGCGGCGAGCCCGTCCCCGGGACCCCCGTTCGACGGGGTCGGCCCGGTCGATCCGTCGGTTGACATACCGGGTCACGGAACGTAGCCCGGCAAAAACGCACCGGCCCGAGTATCAGCCGCTGAAACTCGTCGGCTCCCTCGAACCGTTCGGTCGACTGGGGGATCCCGGGACACGACCGGCGGTCGACTCCGTCAGGCGGTCGCGGCTCGCTTCAGTATCTGCGGCGTGACGATCAGGTCGAGGACGGCCACCGCGTAGGCGGCCATCTGGGCGGTTCCGTCGAGGAGGGTGTACGCGACCGCGGCGATGACCAGGGCGCCCGAGGCGCCGATCCCGTATCTGACCGCCGGGTTCGCGAGCGGGTTCGGTTGTGACATCGATCGAGTCGATTCGTGTCAGTTGTATATTCGTTCCGGCTCCGCCTCGTGGTGGTGCGAGGGTGAGGCTCGTTCGGTCCCGCCGTACGCCGTGAAGTTCAGCCGTTCGGGACCGGCCTGCACGACCTCCCCGTCGACCACACAGGGGGCGTCCGCGTCGCGGTCGAACTCGCCGTTCCCGTCCCGGTCGCTGTAGACGACCGTCTGAACGACGCGAGTCCCCGAATACGACCGTTGCAGGTCGATCGGGTACCCGTCGGCCGTGACGATATTCCGACCGATGTCCGCGCGGGAGTGCGTGCTCGCAACGTCGCCGTCGACGTACGTCACCAGGAAGAGAGACCCGTTCGACGGAATCGTGAAGCTCACGCGGACGCCGTCCTGCGTCCACACGTCCGCCCTGTCGGTCCGCGAGAAACCGATCCAGAGGCTGTCGGGACAGTCCGTGCCGTTGGAAGCGAACGGGACGGGTGTCGCTGATGCCGTCCGGAGAGCGGACGCCTCCGCGGGGGAGTCCGACGGTGACTCGCCCCGCGTCGCTACCGACGAGTCCGGGCGCGGATCGGCCGCCGCTTCGGTCGCTGGTCCTGCCCACTCGGGTGTCGGCGAGGGCCCAGTTGCCGGCGCGTTGCAACCCGCGACGACCAGGAGTAGCGCGAGTGCGACCAAGAGCGCGCCGCGCATCGTTCCAGGTGACCCGCCAGTCCGGTATACGTTTTGTCCGGCCGAGAATTCCCGCTCCGAAGACCGGGCGCCGCTCAGAGGTAGGCGGCGTCCCAGCGGGTCGGTTTGCGGGCGTTGCCGCAGTTGTCGCACTCGATGCGGCCCATCGCGTCCATCGCGTTGGCGAGGCGGTTGCAGTTGCTGCAGAAGTAGCCGTAGTGGTCGCCCCCCGCCTCGTCGGCGTAGACGGTGTAGAACTTCGCGGCGGAGCCGTCGTCCCAGTCGGTCTCGTCGACGTAGACGGTCTCGCCGTCGGCGCTCTTGACGGGCTGGAGGCCGTCGTCGCCGGACTCGGCCCAGACGTGCTCGACGTGGCGGTCGCCGGCGATCTCGAGGTCGGCCTCGTCGACCCGCTCGAAGCCCTGGGCCTCGTAGAAGCCGTTGCCGTCGACGTTGTCGGCGAGCACGCGCCCGACCATCCGGTCGGCGCCGTCCGCCTCCAGCCGCTCGCGGGTCGCCTCGAACAGCGTCGACCCGACCCCCTCGCCGCGGTAGGCGGGGTCGACGTGGAGCCACAGCAGCGTCCCGTCATCGCCCGAGAGCTCGCTCTCGGCGAAGCCGACGACCTGCCCCTCGCGGTCGGCGACCAGCAGGTACCGATCGTCGTCGTTCGTCGCCTCGTCCAGCGCGGCCTCGTCGTACCACTCGGAGACGGCGCCGGTGATCGCCTCCGGACTCAGCGAGTACGACGCCTGCAGCGACCGCCGCGCCACGTCCCGGATCGCCGGTCGGTCCCCCCGCTCCGCGGTGCGCACGTTCATACGACACACGTTGGCACGCACCACGATAAAACTACGTCAAATCGCGGATCCGGTTGCGACTCGTCGAGCCGGCGGCCCGGACGGTGGACGCGCGTCGAACACGTCGGCCAGTGGGAGGCCGTCGGCACGCGTCACCCGGATACCCATCGACTAGATCGGCGGACAGCGGCGTCTTCGACGGGCAGGAGACGGCCGGAGCCGGGCGGGATCCGGACTTCGCGGCCGGCGGGGCGGTGCCGAAACCGGCGGGCCACGGGTGTCGTAACGCCTAAGAGTCGAACGCGCCTTTCTATTCGTAAGATGACTGACGCACGTATCTACCGGGGGTGGTTCCGTGGGCGTCGAAATTAGGGAGTCGCCCGTCTCCGCCGAGGAGTTCGCGGAGATGCAGGACTTCGTCCACGACTACCTGGCCGCCAGCGTCGAGAGCGAGGACGACGGCGGCCGCATGCGGTGGTACCCGTGGCACTCCGCGGAGTACCGGTTCAACCACATCCTCAACGTGGTCGAACTCGCCGAGGAGATCGCCGAGGCCGAAGGCGCCAACGTGGACGTGACCCGCGTCGCCGCCCTCTTCCACGACATCGCGAAGCTGGAGGTCGACCAGGACCTCCACGCCGAGGAGGGCGCCCGCATCGCCCGCGAGTACCTCACCAGCCACGGCGACTACCCCGCCTCGTTCGTCGACGAGGTCTGCGCCGCCGTCCGCGACCACTCCTACCAGGGCGACCTGACCGACCTGCCGCTGGAGACCCAGTGTCTCATCGAGGCGGACCTGCTCGACAAGGTCGGCGCCAACGGCACCGCCCTCATGCTGTTGCGGATGGGCTACGAGTCCCGCACCCACATCGACGCCGCCGAGATGGTCGGGCGCGTCCTCGAACGCGGTACCGACGCCCGCGAGCGGGTGGAGAGCGACACCGCAGAGAGCATCGTCCACCGCCGACTCAAGCGCGTCAAGTGGTTCAAGGAGTGGCTCGAAGCGGAAGTGGCCGACGTGGAACCCGAGGAGATGCCGGCGTCGCCGGACGCCGAGGAGTGACGGGCGCCGCGACCCCTCCGCGAGGACGCCGGTAGAGCCGTCCGACGCGGAGGGAGGTCGCTCGACCGCTCATACGGATTATTGCAAGTCATTCCGCGATCGACCGCACGACTTCGTGCGGTCGACCCGGGAAACGCTTGCAATAATCCGTATCAGAAGCCGACCAGCGTCCGCGCCGCCGTCCAGCAGAAGGCGACGCCGAACCCCGCGAGCACCAGCGCCGAGGCGGCCGCGGCGGCCGGTGCGAACGCGTCGACCCGGCGGCCGATGCTCACCAGCGTCGCCGGGAACCCGGTGATCCAGACGACGATACCGCCGAACAGTCCGGCCAGCAACGCCGGGCTCCCCGTCCGGACGACGAGCGCGCCGGCCAGGTCCGCGCCGACGACCGGGAGGTACGACAGCACGTCGACGGTGCCGGGTTCGAGCAGGCCGACGCCGACGGTCAACCAGAACAGGATCTGGTAGGGGTTGGTCAGCGCGAGCACGAACGCCTTCGTGAACCCCCGGGCGTCGGCGTCGTCGCTGTCGGGACCGGGCTCCCCGGAGAGGAAGTCCTCGCGGGCGTCGGCCACCGCGCCGACGGCGAAATACAGCATCAGCAGGCCGCCGACGCCGACCATCGCGGCGCGGACGGTCTCGGCGCCCTCCAGGAAGGCGACGGCGCCCGCCAGCGACAGGACGAAGAAGACGAGGTCGGCGGTCATCGCGCCCAGCCCGGCGGTGAAGCCGGCGAGCCACCCGCGGAGGACGCTCTCCTCGGCGATGACGGCGTTCATCGGCCCGGGCGGCGCCGCCAGCGCCAGCCCGAAGACGACCCCGACGGCGAACGTCCCTGCGGCGGTCGCGACGCTCATCCCGGCTACTGGTACATCCCCATCGGCTGGGCCTTCGAGCTCTCCTCCTGGGCCTCCTGCATCCGCTTGGCGAGGTTCTCGCGGGCCGCGCTGATCTCCTCGGCCTGTTCGACGAGGTGCTCGGTGTCCACGTCGACGCCCGCGATGGGGCCGACGCCGTCGAGGAGGACGACCCGCGCGGCCTCGGGGTCGGGGAAGTTCCGGTTGGCCTCGACGACGAGCCCGAGCGCGTCCAGATCGCTCCGGTTGGCCTCGTACAGCAGCGCGCCGGTCGGGCCGCTGATGACGCCGCTCTCGTCGGGCGACGAGATGTCGTACTCGTCCAGCAACCCGGTCGCGTCACCGCTGGTGACGCCGTAGAGGCTCGGAACGCCCTCCTTCTCGGCGGGCAACCCCGAGACGTACAGCGCCGTCGCGTCGCGCTCGGCGAGCCAGCCGGTCAGGCAGGCCGCGAAGTCGTCGGCGACGTTCGGCGAGACGGGCACGTCGCTCTGGAGCGCCAGCAGGTCGCGCTGTTCGTCGGCGTAGAGCCGGACCGGCGGGTCGTAGGTCGGGTCGCCCTCGCCGAAGACGGCGACCTCGGGCAGCCCCTCGCAGTGGACCGCCGCGTAGTCGGTCATGTCGAGGGCGTCGACGAGGTGGTCCGCGGCGATCTTGCCGACGAGGCCGACCCCGGGCAGCCCCTCGACCAGCGTCGGCGCGTCCAGTTCGATGTCATCGCGGTGTACGTCGATCTCCGCCATACCGTTTGCCCCGGCCGCCAGTGGCATAAAACCGAGCCGGGGCGGCCGGCGACGACTCCGGGCTGTGCGGGCGTGCGGGTCGCTGGACGGCGGCGACCCGGCGGTCGTGCGGGGCCGAGACATCCCCGCCCGCGCCGCTTCGGCCCGGAGCCGAGAGGGTTAACACGGGCGGCGGACAACGGGGTGGCAATGGACGTACTGGAGCGCTACGAGCCGCTCGTCGACGATTTCGACGCCTTCCGGGCGGCCTGCGAGCGCCCGCTCCCGTCGGTCGTCCGCGTCAACACGCTGAAGACGACCGTCGAGCGGGCCCGCGCCGCCCTGGAGGAGGCCGACATCGCCCACGAACCCGTCGGGTGGCACGACGGCCTGTTCGCCCTCCCCGACGACCAGCCGGGGACCAACTGGCCGTACGTGCTCGGCTGGATCCACGGCCAGGAGGAAGTCTCGGCCGTCCCCGCCGAGGTGCTCGACCCCCGGCCCGGCGAGCGCGTGTGGGACGCCTGCGCCGCGCCCGGGAGCAAGACCACGCAACTCGCCGCACTGATGGACGACCGTGGCCTGCTGGTCGCGACGGACAACAACCTCGGCCGGATCTCCGCACTGCGCTCGAACGCCGAACGCGCCGGCGTCACGAACGTCGCCGTCACCCACGAGGACGCTCGCAACCACTCGCTGAAGCCCTTCCGCGCGCCCGGTTCCGACGAGGGCGAGGAGGGCGCGCCCTACGACCGCGCGCTCGTGGACGTGCCGTGTTCCTGCGAGGGCACCATCCGGAAGAACCCCGACGCGCTCGACGACTGGGAACTCGACCACGTCGAGGGCATCTCGGGCGTCCAGAAGGGCGTCCTCCGCCGGGCGGTCCAGACGACGAGGGAGGGCGGGACGGTGGTGTACTCCACCTGCACGTTCGCCCCCGAGGAGAACGAGGCCGTCCTCGACCACGCGCTCGCCGAGGAATCGTGTGAGCTGGTCGAGTTCGACCTCCCGCTGGAGTCGGCACCCGGCGTCACCGAGTGGCAGGGCGAGCAGTTCGACGAGTCGGTCCGGAAGGCCAGGCGCATCTACCCCCACCACAACGACACCGGCGGATTCTTCTGCGCGAAGCTGGAGGTGACCGCCGGATGAGTGCTGAAAACGACGGGACGCAGTTCGACCGCCTGCCCGCGACCGCCGACGAGCGGGTCGTCGAGGGGCGGCCGACCCGCGAGGAGGTTCTGGAGTGGTGGGACGAGCGGTTCGGGATTCCGCCGGCGACCTTCGACGGACACACGTTCTGGGAGCGCGGCTCGGGCAAGATCTGGGCGTTCGCCGACGACGTGGCCTCCCCCGTCGCGATCGAGGGGCTCGGGCTCGCCTTCCTGCGGACGCGCCGCGAGCACTGGAAGCCGACCCTGGAGGCAGTCCAGCGGTTCGGCGGTGAGGCGGACGACTGTGTGATTCACCTCTCGCGGGACGAGGCCGCCGCGTTCGTCGCCGGCGAGGACCAGGAACTCGACTGGGACGGCGACTGGGGGTACCTGATCGTCGCGACCGACGTCGCGGGCGAACCGGAGCCCGTCGGCGTCGCCCTCTACGTCCACGGCGAACTCCGCTCGCAGGTTCCGAAGGGGCGCCGTCGGGAACTGTGAGTCGGGTGTGTGCGATTTCGGATACGGAGTGTTGGCAGTCTCCTGACCGTTAGCTGAGTCGCTCCCGCAGGCAACGGTGAGCGATGAAAGCCCTCGCCGCGCTCGCTCTGAACCGGATCGACCGCGCTCGACAGCGAGCGATGAAAGCCCTCGCCGCGCTCGCGGTCGCTGTCTCCGAAAATCGGAGATTTTCGGGATCTCGCAGGAGCGGAGCTCCTGCGGACCTCGCGAATCTCCGATTCGCTCAGTGACGAGAGAGCTTCGCTCTCTCGAACCAAGCGGGATATCCGCGCTCTCGGCACCGCCCGCGCGGATAGTGGCCCGCTCAGGCGACTACATAAACGCGAGCGCGCCTCGCCCTTTCAGTCCACCAGGGACCGCACCGCTCCGCGACAGCGACGGCCCCGCACAACAACCGCAGAGAGCCACGAACCTCCCCAGCCGATCCGCTCGTTCGCGCCGCTCACTCGCTCATCCCTCGCGCGGCTACGGTCGCGCGCATGAACGCGCGCTCCAGCGCGCGCCGACCGCACCGCTGACTTGCTCGCGTTCACCGAACAGATCTCAGACCGGGACCCGGTCGACGACCGCCTCGCCGTCGATCACGAGGTTGACGGCGTCCTCGTCGTCGTTCCAGAGGACCAGCGCGTTCTCGACGGAGAGCACGTCGCCGTACTCGGCGGTCAGGAGGTCCCGGTTGAGCGTCGACTCGTCGGTGAGCACGGCGAAGTGGTCGACCCGCTGGCTGCCGTCGCCGACGCGGAAGAGGGGATGGCCGTCGTCGGACAGGTCACGGCTGAGCTTCGCGAAGTAGACGTTCGCCCGCTCGGTGATCAGGTCGTCGGTGTCTGCCAGCCTGGCGACCCGCGAGTCGTCCGGCGTGAAGTCGACGCGCCGGAGTCCGTCCGTCCGGAGGTAGGTGTAGGCGTACTGCACGTCGGCGTTCTCGAACTCGCCGTCGCGGCGGTCGGGGCCGTCGAGCCCGGAGTCGCCGGAGTCGCCGTCGTCGAGCCGGCGCTGGAAGACGGGGACCTCGATGTCGGGCTCGACCTCGAACGACCAGCAGTCGTCGTTGGGCGTCTCGCCCGGCCACAGGCGGACATCCGGTCCGTAGATCGCCAGCGGTCCGCGGTCCGCGACCGCCCGCTCGACCTCCCGCAGGCCGATGGCCGTGTTGCGGTCCGCGGGGGCGAGCCCGACGATCGTGCCGTCCGCCGCCAGCGCGTCGGCGTAGCGGCGGACGACCGCTTCGGGGTCGTCCAGTTCGCTCAGGACGTTCGAGAAGAGGATCAGGTCGAAGCCGGTGTCGCCGTCATCGGAGTCGCCGTCGTTGCCGTCGTCGACCTCGAGTGCGACCGCACCCGGGTCGAACGCCTCGGCCGTTTCCCGGTGGATCTCGTGGTGGAAGTTCCGGCCGGTCTCGTCGAGCAGCGCCGCCAGCACGTCCGCGGCGTCGCTCGGTTCGACGGCGTGGTAGTCGACGAGCGCGTCCTCGGGGACGAGGTCGTGCAGGCCGAGCGCCGGTCCGCCGACGCCGGCGCCCACGTCGAGGACGCGCAGGCGCTTCGGGACCAGCCCCTCGCGGGCGAGGTCCGCGAGGACGTACTGGGCGACGGCGTAGTAGTCGGGGAGGTGATAGAGCGCGTACGCCAGCGCCGTCTCGGCGTCGTACTCGACGGCCCGCTGGTTGTAGTAGTCGTCCTTGAACGAGCGGACCCGCTCGCGCAGGCGGTCGCCGGAGTCGCCGTCGGGCCAGCCGGGGCCGTACTCGGCCACCAGCCGGTCCTCCAGTGTCCGGCCGTACTCGACCGGGAAGGCGTCGACGCCGTGGAAGGATACGGAGAGCGGCCCCTCCTCGACGGGTTCGAAGGTGCCGTCCTCGCGCTCGACGAGGCCTAACTCGACCGCGGACTCGCGGAGCACCTGCGCGACGGCGGCCGGGTGGGGCTGGCCGTCGACGTACTCGTAGATCTCCTCGGGGTCGACGGGCCGGACCTGTCGGAGGTACTTCGCGTTCGAGCGGACCTGTTCGCGCTGGTCCGCGTTCATAATCTCTCCCCGTCCGCGCCACCGTTTCCGCTTCCGCTCCCGCCCTCGTCCGCACCCGGCGGCAGTGCCGTTCCCGCGTCGCGGTACAGTTCCTCGAACGTCTCGCGGTCGGCCTCGGCCAACTCCCGGGCTGCGCCGGCGACGCTCTCCGCGCCGTCGAAGGCGTCCTGGATGTCGGCGTAGACGCCGGGGTCGTTCCCGGTGACGGTCCCGAGCACGTCGAACAGCGCCTCGGAGACCGGGGTCTCGAACTCGTCGGCGACGGGTTCGGCGGCGAGGCCGAAGGCCAGCACGGCCGCGTGGGCGCGCGCCTGAACGGTCTCCATCGCCCGGTCGTGCTCCCGTGCGGTGGTCTCGAAACAGTCGTTGCCGGCGTCGGCCAGCGCCGCGCGGAGCTCGTCGGTCACGGGCCCGGGCGCGTCCGCGACGACGGCGACGTTGCCGGGCGCCCTGGCCGCCGCGAACAGCGGGTGGAAGCTCACCCGTTCGAGGTCGGGGCCGGCCGCCGCCATCGCCTCGACGGCGGGCCCCATCACGCCGGCCACGTCGACCAGCGCCCGGTCGGCCCGGTCGGCGTACGCCGGGACGACGGCGTCGAGCGCCGGGATCGGCACCGCGAAACAGACCACGTCGAAGGTCTCGTCGGTGTCGGTCGGGACGGCCCGGGCGGTCGTCCCGCCGCCCGACTCGTCGAGGGCGTCGGCGGCCTCGCGCGCGGCGCTCGGGTCGGTATCGGTGAACGCGACCGCCGGCGGGTCGGGGGACCCGGCAGCGACCGTCCGGGCGAACCACCGCCCCATCTCCCCGGCGCCGACCACGAGCAGGTTCATGCCGCCGGCTACTGTGGCCCGTTCCAAAAGCCGTTCGGTCACCCGACTCCCGGTCGCCGTGTGTCAACGTGTCCCGTTCTGAAAACGCTTATCAGTCCGCCCGCAGATATCCAGGCCATGAGACGCGTCCGCTTTCGCGATTCTGCCGGCAACGTCCGCGGCGGTCGGTGGACCGTCAGGGACGGCGAGGAGGTGGTCACCGCCGCCGCGGGCCCGTACGGGCGCATCGCCTTCGGCGACGAGACGTTCGACCCCGACGAGGTGGACGTGCTCGCCCCCTGCGAACCGACCAAGATCATCTGCGTCGGCCGCAACTACGCCGACCACGCGGCCGAACGTGACGAGGAACTCCCCGACCGGCCGCTGCTCTTTATCAAGACGCCCAACACCGTCGCCACCCACAACAGCACCGTCACGCTCCCCGCCGGCAAGGAGCGGATCGAACACGAGGCCGAGCTCGGCGTCGTCATCGGCGAGCGCTGTCGCAACGTCGACGCCGCCACCGCCGACGACGTGATCGCCGGTTACACGCCGTTCAACGACCTGTCCAATCGCGACGACCAGGACCGCGAACAGAACTGGGTCCGCGGCAAGGCCTTCGACGGCGCCGCCCCGATGGGCCCGGTCATCGCCACGCCCGAACACCTCTCCGAGGACGCCACAATCGAGGCCCGCGTCAACGGCGAGGTCCGCCAGTCCGAGTCCATCGACAGGATGATCTTCTCCATCCCGGAACTCATCGAGGAGATCACGACCTACATGACCCTCGAACCGGGCGACGTGATCGCGACCGGCACCCCCGAGGGCGTCGGGCCCCTGTCCGACGGCGACGAGGTCGAGATCGAGATCGACGACGTGGGGACGCTGCGGCACTCGGTGCGGTTCCCGGACGGATAGAAACGGCCCCCGGCTTCCGTCGAACCGCGTTCAGACCTCGTACTCGTCCTGTCGCAACTGCACGTACTTCCCGTCGCGGAAGCCCCGCTTGGTCCACTTGTAGTCGGCGACGAGCTTCAGCGCCGTCGTCCCCGACTTCAGGGCGCCCGTCCAGTCGTAGCCGCCCCGGTTTTTCATCGCCCGGGTCGCGGCGAAGACGCGGTCCCAGTCGGCCGGCTCCCAGCCGCGGACGACCTCCGCGAAGGTGACGTTCCGGACGATCTCGTCGCCGATCGCCTTCTTCCAGCGGCCGTTGTACCGCAACAGCTGGTCGTTGGCGGCGAGTTCGCCGGCGATCTTGCCCGTGCGGACGGCCACGTGGTCGCCGCCCTCGTGGAACGCCGACGTGGTGCCCATCGCACCGCCGACGACCGCGATGCCCGCGCTCGTGGGCGAGTCGATCGGCCGCGTCGAGGAGATCGGGTAGGCCTCGGTCCCGCGCTGTTTGCCGCGGTCCTCGACCAGCGGGAAGTCGTCGAGGTCGTACCCGGGATACTCCCGTTCGAGCAGGCGCCGCAGGTAGATCGCACCCGCCGGAATCTGCTCGTCGTCCGGTTCGAGGAGGGCGTACGATTCGGGATCCTCCACGTCGTCCAGGTCCATCCCGATCGGCATCGTCAGGCCGACGCGGGCGACGTTGTCGTCGTTCGGGAAGATCCACGGGTAGGCGGTGTGGCCCGGGATGACGCCCCACCAGAACTTGATGTGGGCGGGGTCGAACAGCTCCTCGGGGATCCGTCGGTGTTCCTGGTAGGCGATGTGGTTGGCCTGGTCCGGCGAGAGGTACTCCGAGACGCTCCGGTCGCCGGGGAGGAACTGGTCTAAGACGCCGGTCGTGACCGTCCGCTGGGGGCCGTCGGCGAGGATGAGGTAGTCGGCGCCGATCGCCTCGCCGTCCGCGAGTTCGAGGGTGTGACGCGGGTCGCCCGACAGGTCGGTCTCGACGGCGTTGACGCTCGTGCCGACGCGGTAGGTCCCGCCGGCCTCCTCGGCGCGGTCGCGAAGCCAGTCGTCGAACTTCGCGCGGTGGAAGGCGAACCCGAAGTGGTCGTAGGAGGATTCGATGCCGGTCGATTCCAGCGTCACCGACTCCGAGGGGCCGATGAACTCGGCGCCGTCGAGGACGCTCAAGATCACGTCGTCGGGGATCTCCTCGGCCGGAACGTCCATGATCTCCAGCCAGTAGTCGAGCATCCCGGCGGCGTCCGTCGAGTCGGGGCCGAGGCGGTCCCGATCCGCCCGGGGGACGCCCTTCTCGACGACGACGGCGTCGGCCCCCTCGTCGGCGGCCGCCCACGCCGCCGCGGTGCCGGCCGGGCCGCCGCCCACGATCGCGACGTCTGCGCGGTCCATACGCCTACCCCTGCCTCGCCGGAGTATAAATCCCCCTGGGTTCCGGCCGGTCGCGCCCGTCGCGAGTGGTCACGCGCGGGCGGATCGCGGGAAAGGCCAGCCATATGGGCGCGCCCGTCCAACCGATGTCCATGCCCGACCTGATGGACACGTTTCTGGAGAACCGCTGGATGGTCCAGCCCAACCACGCCAACTCCCTGGGGACCACCCACGGCGGGAACGTGCTCAAGTGGATGGACGAGGTGGGCGCGATGTCGGCCATGCGCTTCGCCGGCCGCGACTGCGTCACCGCCCGGATGGACCAGGTCGACTTCAAACAGCCCATCCCCGTCGGCGAGACCGCCCTCGTCGAGGCCTACGTCTACGAGACCGGGCGCTCCAGCGTCCGCGTCCGTCTGCGCGTCTTCCGGGAGGACCCCCGCTCGGGCGAGCGGGAACTCACCACCGAATCCTACTCCGTCTACGTCGCCATCGACGACGACCGCGACCCCGTCGAAGTGCCCGACCTCACCGTTGCCACCGACGAGGGCCGACGGCTCCGCGAGGAGGCGCTCGACGGCGACAACAAGGACAGCGCCGCCTGAGCCGCCGTCGGTAGCGACCGTGGCGTCGACAGACGCCGCCGGACCCGGTCGGCCGATGCACGTGGACTTATCCGCCGGCCCCGCCTATCTCGGGGCATGACTCTCGACGTCGACCCGCCGGACCCGCCGGAACTGGAGACCATCGACCCCAACGAGTACGAGGACGCCCAGGTCGTCGACGACACCGACTATCGCCGCGACGAGATCGAACAGTACCTCCGGGACGGCGCCTGGGACCGCGCGTTCGAGCACTGGGCCGCCGACACGGCGATGAGCGCCGAGGACTACGGGATCGTGGTCGACCTCGACCTGATGGACCGGTTCGACTTCTTCTGGGACTCCTACGCCGAGCGCGTCGGCTACCACGCGCCCGGACTGCCCGAGGACTGGAAAGAGCGGGACATCCACCCGGATCTCGACTCGTGGGGCACCGTCTCGGCCATCAACGCCGGGCTGACCGAACTCGGTCAGGAGGTCTGCGACGTGCTCAAAGACGACTATATCGAGTGGGAGACCGAGTACGAGGCGCCCGACGACCTCCCCGACTTCGGGGAGTAGCCCGCAGCGCGCCCGGTCGGGCCCGCTCCAGCCGAGCCTGTCACTCCCGCGGGACCGCCACGTTCTTCATTCGACCGCCGCACTCCGGGCAGGCGCCGACGGTTCCGTCGGTCGTCACCCTGTGCAGACACTCGACGCACTCGTATCGCGATTTCTCCGCCGTGTACGGATCCTCACTGAGCATGCGAAATATGTGAACAATCGTCATGAAAAGCGTTCCTGCAAGGCACTTCTAGGAGTATAATTCCGTTTCAGGGCCGCATCCGTCCAGTTGAGCTCCGCAGGTGCCCGCGGTATCGGCGTCGCCGCGTCGGTAGCCCGCGATCGGATCGCGGCGTCGCCGCCCGAGGGTTCGGGCCCGAGCCGACGAGATTAATTACCCCTCGCGACGGAGAGTGGTGTATGACAACCATCGTCCCCCCGAAGGAACGCGAGTGCGAGCGGTGCGGTCGAACGGACACCTGGGACGACGACTCCGGCACCTGGACCGTCGTCGAGGAAAACGGCGAGCGCCTCGCCGGCGACCCCTACTGCCTCCACGAGTGGGACATCAACGGCGCGTACAACCCGCTCGAAGAGAGCGTCTGAAAGTCCTGTAAGCACATCTCTCATAGGTCGAATCGGCGGGAAATCGGCCGAGTGACGTTCCAGCTACTCGGAGATATATCGATCCGGATCTGACGGTCGTCAATACTTCTTAGTAACTGGACAGCAAAACGGACCCATGGATCGCAGAGAATTCCTGGCAGCGGTCGCGGTGAGTGCGGCACTAGCTGGTTGCGGGAGTGATGAAACTCGGACCGTCGGGGGCGGTGACGGTGGCGCGACACCGACCAATACCCCCACGGATTCGCCCACACAGACGCCCGAGGCACCGACGGCGACACAGGGAGACGGAGGAGCGACTGCGACGGAGAGCCCGACGGATACGATGACCGAGACACCGACAGATACGCCGACTGAGACACCATCGCCGACGCCTTCGCCGACGCCGGCCGGCGAGCCGAATGTCCAGATCGTGGACTCCGAACTCATCGTCGATGAAGGACAGTTCAGCACCGACGTGTACGTCAAGGCGACCGTCGAAAACCGGGGCGACGCGCCCTCCGGACAGATCACGCTGACCGCCGAGTGGTACAACGAGAACGGGGACTTTCTCGACAACGACAACAAGTACCTCCCGATACTCAAAGCCGGGCAGACGTGGGAAGCACACGTTCATGCGCTGTCCGATACCGACGAAATCGACGACTACGACCTCTCCGGAGAGTACGATACGACGCCGACCGACCCGCCGGAGGATGTTGAGATCGTCGAGACCAACCATCAGGTCAGCGACGACGGGAGCGTCACCGTCACCGGCCGGGTCGAGAATAACACCGGCGATTCGATTAGATATCTCGAGGCCGAGGCGCTATTGTATGATGATTCAGGGGTAGTCCTTGACGGTAACTGGACGAACCAGTCCGGAATCCCGGAGGGTGAGACCTGGCGCTTCGAGATCGAGTGGTTCCAGTTCGATCGATCCGACCGCGTTAACGACCACGAGGTGATACTTACAACGAGTCTCTGAACCGGACAGTCCCTGAGAACGAAGCCGACTCGGATAGTTTTCCGAATCAGGACACGCCTCCGAGAGACCGACGAGAACGTTTGCCCGAAAACGGAAGCCAGGGCAGGGATTTGAACCCCGGGAGTCTCGATTACAAGTCGAGTGCTTGAACCACCCAAGCTCCCCTGGCGCGGGTTGGACTTACTCGCCCTCCTTTGAGTGGGTATCGGTTTCGAGCGGTTTCTCCAGCTGGACGCGGTGAGTGTCGTAGCCGTGACGCCGGTAGAACCGCCGGGCCGCGAGGTTGTCGGCCATCGCCTCCAGCGTGACCGTGTCGGCGCCCAGGTCGTCGAGCCGCGCCTCGGCGGTGGCGAGCAGTTCGCTTCCGATACCCTCGTCGCGATGCTCCGGCACGACGTAGAGGTTCTCGACGACGCCCTGGGTCACGTCCATCTCGTAGCTGCCGCGGTCGAGCGTGAACATGACGAAGCCGACGACCTTACCGTCGTCGGTGGCGACGACGAGGCGGTCGGTGACGGCGTGGCGGGCCAGCTCGTCGGCGACCGAACTCCGGTTGCGCTCGGCGAGGACGTGCGAGTCGTGCTGGGTCTGCTCCTCGGCGAGGTCGACCCACAGGTCGGTGACCGTCTCGGCCTGGGCCACCGAGGCGAGTTCGATCTCCATCCGGTGGTCGGGTGGTGGAGGGCGACCGACTAAGCCTTTCGGCCGGCAGGCGTCGAAGAGTTTTATTCCCTCGGCGTCTCCACTGCCTGTACGGTATGTTCGCTAACCACACGATTTGGCGGCCGGGGTCGGGCTGGGAACGGCTAGCGGGAGCCGAGGGAGTCGCGGGATCGCGCTCGTCGGGCGCGCGGGAGACGTCCGGGCGGGGAGCGCCGGAGTCGAGCCATGGCAGCCGCTGAGCGCGTCACCGCCCTCAGGCTGGAGGTCGCCGAGCGGCCGAAGACGGCGCTGTTCGGCCTGTTCCTCGTCGGCCTCGGCGTCGACCTCCTCCTGAAGGTACTCGGGGTCGAGGTGGCGGTCGGGTCCGTCAAGCTCTTCGGCGGGACCCTCGGCGCGAGCCGGCTGGTGACGCTCGTCTGGGACGGGATCGTCGTCGGCCTGGGGATCGGACTGGCGGGGATCGGTCTGTCGATGACCTACAGCATCCTGGGCTTCGCCAACTTCGCCCACGGCGACTACATCACGACCGGCGCGTTCGCCGGCTGGGCCGTCGCGTGGTTGCTGGCCGGGCTGGGAGCCGGCGTCCTCGACGGCAACGTCCTGTTCCTGGCGACGCTCGGGTTCGGTCCGGAGGGACCGAGCGCCGCGGACCTGACCGTCAACGCGGTGGGCAACCCGCTGGCGGTGGTCGCCGGGCTCGTCGTCGCCGTCGCCGCGACGGTCGCCCTCTCGCTCGCCCTCGACCGGCTGGTGTTCCGGCCGATGCGCGACCAGAGCGGGATCGCCGTGCTGATCGCGAGCATCGGCGTCGCGCTGGCCCTGCGGTACCTGATCGTCTTCTTCTTCGGCGCGACCAACCGCGGGCTGACCGCCGGCGGGCCGAAGCTGATCCTCGCCGGCGTGCGCGGCAGGCTCGCGCTCGCGACCGAGCGGTCGACGATCATCCTCGCCGGGAACGGCAACGTCCCGAGCGACGCCTTCTACGTCGAACTCCCGGGCCCGTCGTTCGGGAGCTACACCGCCGAGATCCTCTCGGTCACCAGCGCCGAGGCGACGCTGGTCGTCACGTCGCTCGCGCTGATGTACGCGCTGCACGTCACGCTCCAGCGGACGAAACTCGGCAAGGCGATGCGCGCGATGGCCGACAACGAGGACCTTGCGCGCGTGACCGGGATCCCGACCGAGCGGGTCGTCCGCGCGACGTGGATCATCGGGGGCGGCCTCGCCGGCGCCGCCGGTTTCCTGATGGCGCTCGAACGGGGGACGGTCGCGTACAACCTCGGGTGGGTGTTGCTCCTGCTCATCTTCGCCGCGGTCATCCTCGGCGGCATCGGCTCGATCTACGGCGCGATGGTCGGCGGCCTGCTCATCGGCCTCACCCAGTCGGTCTCGCTTGTCTGGATCCCGTCGTCGTTCTCGACGGCCGCCGCGTTCGCCATCATGATCCTCGTGCTGGTGATACGGCCGGACGGCCTCTTCGGGGGGGTGACGACCGCATGAGCGGGACCGACGGAGCGTCGGGCACGGGAACAGATATCCTCGACCGGCTCCGCGCCGAACTGCGCGAGGGCGACGCCGGGCTGATCGCCCTCGTCACGGCCGGCATCTACGTGCTGTTCACGATATTCGCCATCCTCGGCCCCTCACGGGGCGTGGGCGGCGTCGTCGCCGCGCTCCAGGCGGTCACGTTCTGGACGGCGCTGTACGCGATGCTCGTCCTCGCCCTCAACCTCCACTGGGGCTACGCCGGGCTGTTCAACATCGGCGTCGCGGGCTTCATGGCGGTCGGCGTCTACACGTTCGCCGCGATCACGGCCCCGACCGGCGGGAGCCCGCCGGGGCTGGGACTCCCGCTGTGGGTCGGCGTCGTCGGCGGAATGGTGATGGCCGCCGTCGCCGGCGCCGTCGTCTCCCTGCCGGCGCTGCGCCTGCGGGCGGACTACCTCGCCATCGTCACCGTCGCGTTCTCGGAGATCGTCCGCCTCACACTTCTGTCGACGACGTTCCAGCAGTTCACGCTGTTCGCGAACGTGCCGTTCCTCCCGGAGGTGCCGCTGGGCACCGGCGCGGGCCGCGGGATCAACATCCCGATCAACCCGACGATCCCGGTCAAGTCGCTGTTCTACACGAACCCGATGAACCCCGCGAGCGGGGGCCGGACGGCGCTGGGCGACGCGGTCATCTCGGCGTTCGGCGCCGTCGGCGTCAGGGAGACCGTCGTCGTCTCGCTGGCGTACACCGTCGTCCTGCTCGGGTTCGTCGCCCTCTTCTACTGGCTGCTCCGCCGGATCGGCAACTCGCCGTTCGGGCGGGTCCTGAAGGCGATCCGGGAGGACGAACTCGTCGCCAACTCGCTGGGCAAGGACACCCGGCTGTTCAAGGTGAAGGTGTTCATGGTCGGCTGCGCGCTGATGGGACTCGGCGGGATCCTCTGGGAGACCCAGAAGGGGTTCACCGACCCCACCTCGACGACGTTCATGCCGATCCAGACGTTCTACATCTTCATCGCGCTGATGATCGGCGGCGCGGGCTCGAACACCGGGAGCGTCCTCGGCGGCGGGCTGTTCGCCAGCCTCCTGTTCCTCGGGCCCCAGTACGTCAGCCGCATCTTCACGAAGTACTTCGTCTCCGGCGAGGCGCCGACGACCATGGTCGCCGCGTTAGAGCCGCTCGGGGCGGCCGACCCGGGACCGCTGTTCGCCTACACGCTGCAGAACGTCTCCGCGCTCCGGTTCGTCCTCGTCGGCGTCGTCCTGATACTGCTGATGCAGTTCCGCCCGACCGGCCTGCTGGGCCACCGCAAGGAGGTCGCAGCGAGCGTCGACCTCTCCGACCGGGGCGGTCGGCCCGGGACGAAAGGGGCGCGGCCGGCCGCCGACGGGGGTGACAGCGATGAGTGACGACCGACCGACGGCCGAAACGGCGGAAACTGCGGAGGCGTCCGGCGCGACCGCGTCGGAGACAGCGGAAACCGCCGCCGACGCCGACGAAGCCGAGTCCGTCGCCACGGAGGGCGCCGAGCGCGACGGGCTCGACCCGGCTGACGCCTCGCTGGTCGTCGAGGACCTCACGAAGCGCTTCGGCGGCATCGACGCCGTCGACGAGGCCTCCTTCTCCGTCGAACGCGGCAGCCTGACGGGACTCATCGGTCCCAACGGGGCGGGCAAGTCGACGACGTTCAACCTGGTCACGGGCGTCCACGACCCCGACGGCGGCCGGGTCACGTTCGAGGGGCGGGACATCACCGGCTACCGGACCGCCGAGATCGCCGAGGAGGGACTCGTTCGAACGTTCCAGATCGCCCGCGAACTGGAGGAGATGACGGTGCTGGAGAACCTGATGCTCGCCCCCCGGGGCCAGTCGGGCGAGAAGCTGGTCAACGCGGTCGCGCCCGGCCTGCGCGGGCGGGTCCGCGAGGAGGAACGGGAGCTGCGCGAGGAGGTGTGGGAGACGCTGGAGCTGTTCGAGATCGACCACCTCGCCGAGGAGTACGCGGGCAACCTCAGCGGCGGCCAGCGGAAGCTGCTGGAGCTCGCGCGGGCGCTGATGGTCGACCCGTCGATGCTGCTGCTCGACGAGCCGTTCGCCGGCGTCAACCCGACGCTGGAGGAGAAGCTGCTCGACCGCGTCCACGAGCTGCGCGAGGAGGGGCTGACCTTCCTGCTGGTCGAACACGACATGGACCTCATCATGGAACACTGCGAACACGTCATCGTCATGCACCAGGGGCGGGTCCTCGCCGAGGGCGCGCCCGCGGAGATTCGCTCGAACGAACGCGTGGTCGACGCCTACCTGGGGGACGAGATATGAGCGGCGCCGGGGACCGCGGTGACGGCGCCGCGACGGACGGGTCGACCGACCCGCTCGTCGGGTCGGGTGCGAGCGACGTGACGGCCACCAGCGCGGAGGAGGCGGCGACGCTCGACGACCCGCTGCTGGCGGTCAGGGGGCTCGACGCGGGCTACGGCGACCTCCAGATCCTGACGGACGTGGACCTGGACGTGGGCGACGGCGAGTACGTCACCGTCGTCGGCCCGAACGGCGCGGGCAAGTCGACGGTCATGAAATCGGTCTTCGGGCTGACGAACGTCTTCAGCGGGTCGGTCACCTTCGACGGCGCGGACATCACCGACGAGCCGCCGGAGTCGATGGTCCACCACGGCCTGGGGTACGTCCCCCAGAGCGAGAACGTCTTCGCGGGCCTGTCGGTCCGGGAGAACCTGGAGATGGGCGCGTACGTCCGCGACGAGTTCCCGGACGACGCGCTGGAGGCCGTCTACGACCGCTTCCCGATCCTCGCGGAGCGCGAGGACCAGCGCGCCGGGTCGCTGTCGGGCGGCCAGCAGCAGATGCTCGCGATGGGCCGGGCGCTGATGCTCGACCCCGACCTGCTGTTGCTCGACGAGCCCTCGGCGGGGCTCGCACCGGACCTCGTGGACGATCTGTTCGACCGCATCGACGCCATCAACGAGGCGGGGACGGCGGTCCTGATGGTCGAACAGAACGCGAAGGAGGCGCTGCGCCGGTGCGACCGCGGGTACGTCCTCGTCCAGGGCGAGAACCGCTTCGTCGACTCCGGCGAGGCGTTGCTGGCCGACGAGAGCGTGCGCCAGCAGTTCCTCGGCGGGTGACCGAATCCAGAAGGGGTCTCCGCCTCAGGCGGAGTAGTCGATGTTCTCGATGACCTCGAAGCCGCCCTCCTGATAGCGGTAGTACTGGTAGGTGGCGGCGGCGATGTCGCCCACGTCGTCGAACTCGATGGCGCTGGAGGCGCCCTGGTAGTTGATCTCGGTGCCGTTGGCGGCCATCTCCAGCCCCTCCGCGAGGTTCTCCGGCGTGACGGTCTCGCCGCCCTCGTTGGCGACCGCCTGCATCTGGTCGCGGATCGCCTCGCCGCTGTTCTCGCCGGCCGCGGCGTTGGCGAGCGCGAGCACGGCGACCGCGTCGAACGACTGCCCGGTGAACGGGCTCTCCGAGGGGTCGCTGTCGTAGGCCTCCTGGTAGAGCGAGTCGAACGTCTCCCGGCCGGGCCCCGTCGAGGTCGGGGCGGTCCCCCAGACGTTGCGCATCGAGTTGCCCACGTCGCCCGGCAGGCTCCCGCTCTGGAGGCCGTCCGGGACGATGATGTCGCAGAAGTCCTGGGAGTAGTCGTTGTAGAAGTCCCGGAAGATCCTGACGCCGCTGTCGGGGTAGCCGACGATCATCAGGAGGTCCGGCTGGTCCTGCAGCGCGGAACTCAGCTGGGAGGTGTACGAGGAGGCGCCCGGCTCGAAGCTGACCTCCTGCTGGACCGTGCCGCCGGCGTCCTCCCAGGCGGAGACGTAGGCGTCGGCCAGCCCCTGCCCGTAGTCGTTGTTCAGCGCGAGCGTCGCCGTCGTCGACGCCTCCAGGCGCTCGCGACCGATCTGGGTCATCACCTCCGCCTGGAGCGCGTCCGTCGGAGTCGTCCGGTAGAGGTAGCCGTTGTCCTCCAGGTCGGTGATCGCCGGCGACGTGCTCGCGGGCGAACACTGCACGACGCCGTTCGGGACCGTCACGTTGTTGGCCGTCTGGATGGTCACCGTCGAGGACAGCGCGCCGGCGATCATCGGATACCCCGACGAGACGAGCGACTCGGCGGCCGAGATACCCGTGTTCGGGTCCGTCGCGGTGTCCTCGAACTGGTAGTCGACCGTGAACGCGTCGCTCTCCTCGTCCATGTAGTCGGCCGCCAGCTCCGCGGCCTGGCGGATCGGCGGACCGAGGTCCGACAGCTGGCCGGTCACGCCCATCAGGATCCCGAGCCGGATCGTCCGCGACGCCGCGCCGTCACCGCCGTCGCCCTCGGCGGTCTCCGTGTCGCCCTCCGCCGCCGTCGGCGTCTCGGTCGGGGTGGCGGTCGACATATCCTCGCCGTCGCCGCCGTCACCGCCGTCACCCTCGTCACCCTCTGTCGGCGTGTCCTCGCCGGCCTGTGCGCACCCCGCCAGGCCCGCGACACCCGCGACTCCGAGTCCCTTGAGCACCTTCCGTCTCCGTATCTTGCGAGACATCTCACCACGTTCCTTGTCAACCAGTCACTATAAAGGTGTCCCACAAACTGTCACGTTCCCGTCGCAATACGACCGCCGTGACGCGTCGCTTCAGGTTGCGAGAGCGCGCAAAACCGGACGGTCGATCTGGGGGCTCCGTTCGTGACAGGATGCGCTCACGAAACCTCGGCTTACTTCGCGACGGGTCCACAGCGGGATCCCGCGTCGGTCTCGACGAGAGGCGGGCGAGTCAGATATCGCGACAGTCCGGACAGAGCAGCTGCCCGTTGAACGTCGAGAGCTCGCGGGAGAGCGACCCGCAGGCCTCGCACAGCGACTGGTCCTCGAAGCGGGACTCGCCGCCGCGGTCCGCCGCCGGTTCCGACGCCGACTCGCCGCGCCCCGCGGTGACGCCCGCGACGGCCCGCTCGCGGTCGGTCGCGGCCGGATCGGCCGCGGTCCGCGCGAACGGCGAGGCGGTCAGCAGGTCGCGCTCGGTCAGCATCCCCAGGGGCTCGCCGCCCTCGGAGACGAGCGCCCGCTGGGTCGATCCCGCGGACAGCTCGTCGGCCGCCTCGGCGACGGTCATCTCGGGCGAGACGGTCGGCACGGCGTCGGTCATCGCCTCCGCGGCGGTCGGCGTCTCCCCGTCGGCCCCGACGAGCGCCGCGAGCGCGTCCCGCTCGGTGACGACCCCGACCGGGTCCGCTCCCCGCAGGACGACGGCGCTGTCGACCCCCTCCGCCAGCATCAACTCGGCCGTCTCCCGGAGGTCGTCGCCCTCGCTGACCCCGACGAACTCGCGGTCCATCACCTCCCGGACGCTCGCGTCTCGTTTCATGTGCGGACGTTTACCACACTCCGTCTAAAAGCTACCTACACCACGCTTAAGACGCTACGCGGCGTATCTCGCCGGGCGCCTCCCGCGCGGTCGGACCCCGGATCGCGCGCTCAGGCCGAGGGGCCGCTCCCGTCGGTCGCCCAGTCGACGTGTACGTCCTCCCCGGTCGCGCGGCACTCCTCGAGCGCGTGCTTGGCCGCCATCCCCGCCTCCTGGGCGAGCTCCCCGCGGCCGACGCCGACCTTGAGTTCCACGTCGACCGCGTCCCGGACGTGGTCGACCGCGTCCTGGTAGTCGGCGGGGTCCATCTCGGAGCAGACCGCGATGACGTTGTCGCCGCCGACGAAGAACGACAGCGAGTCGTACGCGCGGCGCATGTAGCGCATCAGCTCGGCGTAGCCCTGTTCGATGCGGATGAACGTGTCGAACTCGTTGAGTTCGTCGGTGTACTTGCCGGTCGCGTCGTTCACGTCGAAGTGGGCGATCTGCAGGTCCTCGTCGGTCCGGAACTGTTCGTCGATGGTACGCCCGCGCAGGATCTCCCGGCGGGACTTGTCCTGGGCGCTTCCCGCCTCCTGGAGGGCCTCCGTGGCCGTGCCGAGCGCCTCGGCGGGCGTCGTCCCCGTGGCGACGCTGAGGCTCATCGTCACCGGGTAGCGGTTGCCGACCGACTCCTGGATGAGCGCGTGGTCGTCCTCGTCGAGGCCGTTGGTGACGGCGATCATGTTGTCGAACCGCGAGAAGAAGACGTAGCCGCCGCGGTTGCCGACCAGCTGCGAGAGGTCGGCGTAGAGCCGCGACTGCAGGGTCTGGAGGTCGACTTCCCGGCGGGGCTCGGGCGTGACGGTCCAGGGACCGTAGTTGTCGATCTGGACGTGTGTTACCTGCGTGTTCGTCACAGTACCCGCCGGTTGGGTAGCTGCCTGTATTGGTCTTTCCGTTCGACCCGACGGACGACCGGCGTCGTCGGACCGCCAGTCCGGGCCCGCGTTCGACGGTCACCCGGCGCCCGCCGGTCCGGGCCGGTGCTCGACGGTGATCCCGCCCGCCGGTCACTCCGGGACCACCGGCTCGTCGGATCCCTCGCCCGCGTCGGCGTCCCCGCCGATCAGCCGCGGGTCGTCGGTCGACAGCTCGACGGTGCCGACCAGCGAGTCGTAGCTGACGACGCCGGTGGCGGTCAGTTTCGGCAGGTGTTCCTGGAACAGCTCCGCCCGGGCCGCGTCGACCGCGTCGGCCGGCACGTCCGGGGGGTCCTCGTCGCGCTCCGCGGCGACCGCCTCGCGGGCCAGGTCCGACACCGGGACCGGCTCGTCCCGCTCGACGAGACGGGCGAGCGCGCGACGCCGGAACTCGTCACCGCGCAGGTCCGCGACGACCGACTCGGGCAGCCGCCCGTCGCCGCCCACGCCCGGCTCGCCCCCGTCGGCCGCCGCTGTTCGCTCCCCGATACCCCCCTGGCCGCCGTCGGATCGTGCCATGGTCGCTGGGTCTCAGACGTACGCCCCGCTCGCTTTAGTATGTGTCGAGATACCACACAGCATACACTCGGCGAGTAGATCGGTCTCCCACGTCGTTATACGGCGCCTGAATCGACGTGTCTCCGATACACGGTGCGACACCACTATGGGCCGGCCGGGCGACCGGCCGGGTACATGCAAGTCGTCCTGCTGACGGCCGGAGAGGGAACCCGGATGCGTCCCCTGACGGAGTCGCTGCCCAAGCCGATGCTGCCGGTCGCCGACCGGCCGCTGGTCGCCCACGGCGCGGACGCGGCGGTCGACGCCGGCGCGTCGGAGCTGGTCCTCGTGGTGGGCTACGAGGCCGACGCGGTCCGGGCGTACTTCGGCGACGAGTACCGCGGCGTCCCCGTCGAGTACGCCGTCCAGGCGGAGCAACTCGGGACCGCTCACGCCGTCGACTGCGCGCGCGAGCACCTCGAAGGGCCGTTCGTCGTCCTCAACGGCGACGACCTCTACGACCGCGCGAGCGTCGCGGCGCTGCTCGACGCCGACGGGCCCGCCGTCGGCACCTACCGCGTCGACGACCCGACCAGCTACGGCGTCTTCGAGGTCGAAGACGGCGTCGTCACCGGCATCGTCGAGAAGCCGGCGGATCCGCCCACCGACCTGGTCAACGTCGGCGCCTACCGCTTCCCCGCCGAGGCCCGCGAGTGGCTCGACGTGCCCGTGAGCGAGCGCGGCGAACACGAGATCACCGACGTGCTCTCGCGGGTCATCGACGAGCGCTCGGTCCGGACCGTCGAGGTCGAGCGCTGGCTGGGCTGTGGCCGCCCCTGGGAACTGCTCGAAGCGAACGAGTGGAAACTCGCCGAACTCGACCGCGACCTCCGGGGCGAGGTCCACGAGTCGGCCGACCTCCGCGGCGACGTGGTCGTCGAGGAGGGGGCGACCGTCGACGCCGGCGTCGTCGTCGAGGGGCCGGCGCTGATCCGCGAGGGCGCCGAGGTCGGGCCGAATGCGTACGTCCGCGGGGCGACGCTCCTCGCGGAGGACACCCACGTCGGCAACGCCGTCGAGGTCAAAAACAGCGTAGTGATGGGGGGGACGCACGTCCCCCACCACTCCTACGTCGGCGACAGCGTGCTGGGTCGGGACGTGAACTTCGGCGCGGGGACGAAGGTGGCGAACCTCCGCCACGACGGCGGCGACGTGTACTTCACCGTCAAGGGCGACCGCGTCTCGACGGGCCGCCGGAAGTTCGGCGTCGTCGCCGGCGACGGCGCCAAGACCGGGATCAACACGAGCCTCAACCCCGGCGTGAAACTCTCCGCCGGCGCGACGACGGCGCCCGGCGAGTCCGTCACCCGCGACCGCTGACGGCGACCGTCCGCACGCGGACGGGCCACCGGTGAGCACTCCCGGCCGTCACCACGGCGGCCCGTCTCCGGTCGCCCGGCGTCGATGTATGCGGTTAAGTGGGTCCGTACACACGGGTCGGACACGATGGTCGACCCCACGTCCGATCTCAACGAAGACGTATCCGAGGAGGAGGCGCCGACGTGCGCCGTCTGCGGCGAGGCCCTGGTACAGGACCCCGACCACAGGGTCGTCACGCGCGTCGACGACGGCCAGGTGGAGACGACGCACTTCTGCAGCGACGCCCACCGCGAGGAGTGGACCGGCTGACCCGTCGGATTCTGTCTACCGTTCTAAACCGGATAGCGGCCGACTGCAACACGTGGTCGGAATGGGTAGCGACCGTGCTGGTCGCCGGCGACGTGGACAACTGACCCCTGGGCTGCGTACGCTCCGCCCGGCCGTCCGGCCGTCCGACGCCGTGGCTGTTCTGAGCGCTCGACCCGGTGGCACGGCCGTTCCGGTCGACCGACGGCGGCACGCGCGTTCCGTTCGGCCGACCCGGTGCCCGCCCCGTTTCGGAGAGCCGAACGCTTCGGCCGCGTTTCCTCCACACTTTAGTAGGGGCCACAAGTAGCCGCCGGCATGGGACGCGACTACAGAGACCTCCACGACCCGAACGCGGAGTACACGATGCGGGAGCTGTCCGCGGAGACGATGGGCGCCACCGCGAAGCGCGGCGGCGGCCGAGACGTGGAGATCACGGACGTACAGACGACGATGGTCGACGGGAACTTCCCGTGGACGCTCGTCCGGGTCTACACCGACGCCGGGCTCGTCGGCACCGGCGAGGCCTACTGGGGCGCGGGCATCCCCGAACTCATCGAGCGAATGACGCCGTTCCTCATCGGCGAAAACCCCCTCGATATCGACCGCCTCTACGAACACCTCATCCAGAAGATGTCCGGCGAGGGTTCCGTCGAGGGCGTCACCGTCTCGGCCATCTCCGGCATCGACGTGGCGCTGCACGACCTGGCCGGCAAGATCATCGAGGTGCCCGCCTACCAGCTGCTCGGCGGCAAGTACCGCGACCGGATGCGCGTCTACTGCGACTGCCACACCGAGGAGGAGGCCGACCCCGACGCCTGCGCCGACGAGGCCGAGCGCGTCGTCGAGGAACTCGGCTACGACGCCCTGAAGTTCGACCTCGACGTGCCCTCCGGCCACGAGAAGGACCGCGCCAACCGCCACCTCCGACCCGGCGAGGTCCGCCACAAGGCCGAGATCGTCGAGACGGTGACCGAGCGCGTCAAGGACCGCGCCGACGTGGCCTTCGACTGCCACTGGACGTTCTCCGCCAACTCCGCCGAGCGCCTGGCCGAGGCCATCGACGACTACGACGTGTGGTGGCTCGAAGACCCCGTCCCGCCGGAGAACCTCGAAGTGCAGGAGAAGGTGACCGACTCGACGACCACCCCCATCACCGTCGGGGAGAACCGCTACCGGGTCACCGAGCACCGCCGGCTCATCGAGGAGCAGGCCGTCGACATCGTCGCGCCGGACATGCCGAAGATCGGCGGGATGCGCGAGACGCGGAAGATCGCCGACGTGGCCAACCAGTACTACGTCCCCGTGGCGATGCACAACGTCTCCTCGCCCGTCGGGACGATCGCCAGCGCCCACGTCGGCGCGAGCGTCCCCAACTCGCTGGCCGTCGAGTACCACTCCTACGAACTCGACTGGTGGGAGGACCTGGTCGAGGAGGACGGCCTCATCGAGGACGGCTACATGAAGGTCCCCGAGGAGCCCGGCCTCGGCGTCACGCTCGACCTGGACACCGTCGAGGACCACATGGTCGAGGGCGAGACGCTGTTTGACGAGGCGTAGCCGAAGTCAAGCTCGAAAATCTTCGATTTTCGGTGTTCGACGAAGCGCCCTGAGCTTCGTCGAGCCGACGGACCGTCGGTCCGACTCGTTCGACGAAGCGTACGCTTCGATTCGATTCGTTCGACGCCCGATCGATCGGACGACCGCAGTAATTCGGCGCGGACGGCCCCCGAGAACGACGGGCCGTTTCTCAGTCGAGGAAGTACCGCACGAGCGCGTCGTGACCCGGTGCCACGTCGTCGGGGACCGCGTCGAACCAGTCGAGGTTGGGGTTCGAGGCGATGGGGCCGACGCCGGGGCCGCCCGGCGGCCCGCTGGGGCCGCCCGCTGGCGGGCCCTGACCCTCCGGGGCCTCCTCGCCGTCCGGGGCTTTCTTCCCGTCGGGACCGACGCCCGGCGGCGGGCCGCCGGGGCCCATACCGCCCGGGCCGCCCATCGCGGGGACCAGCGAGGCCGCGAACGCGACCGTGTAGCCGACGACGCTCTCCTCGCCGCCCTCCGCGCGTGTCTCCGTGCGGATCACCAGTTCGGGCCGTTCGATCTGGACGGGGAAGCTCAGTTCGTCCTCGCTCCAGCGGTCGGCGGCGACCGCCCAGTCCTCGTCGGCGCCGACCGGCCCGTTCGGGAGCGTCCACCCGTCGACCCACTCGGAGTCGACCAGCAGCAGCCGGTCCCGGTCGTCGGTGACCGCGACGACGACCATGCCGCTCTGGTTCTCCGCGCTCTCGACGGCCTGCTCGAACTCCTCGGCGTCGACGACCTGCTCCTGCTCGCGGAAGTCGACCTCCGGTTCGTCCCGGAGCGCCTCGGGGTCCCTGACGTTGACCATGCCACCACTCGGGGGGCTCCGGTTGTAAAGACTGGCGCCATCCGTTCACACCTCGACGACGGCGAAGTCGTAACCCACCCGCTCGCGGACGGTCTCGATCCCCTCGACCGCCCGCCGGAAGTCGTCAGCGTCGGTGAACGACAGCCGCCGCGGCGGGTCCTCCGGTCCGTCGAGACGGGCGACGGTCCACGCGAACGCCCGCAACAGCCCGCGAAGCACCCGACTGGGCTCGCGCTCGACGCGCTCGCCGACGGGCTCCCAGTCGACGACGAGGTCGCGGCGGTCGCGGTCGACGGCGACGCGGCGAACGTGTTCCAGCGAGACGCCCGAACCGGGCTCGAAGCGGAGCGCCCGGTGGTTCAGTTCGCCGCCGGGCCAGGTCGCGACCGGCCCCGTCGGGACCACGGCACAGGGCAGGTCGGCGAGGCGCTCGCGCACCCGGTCGGGGAACGCGGGTAGTTCCGCCGCGTCGAGTTCGAACAGCGAGTGGTGCGGGACCGACCGGTAGATCGGCCGCCCGCCGCGGCGGACCTCGACCCGCTGTACGTCCCAGCGGCGCCAGTGCGCTGCGCCGAGCGGGCCGTCGGTCTCGGGATTCGCGACCGTCAGAGCGCGCACCAGCGCGTCGCCCATCTCTGGGAGCGTCGCCCGCCACGTCGGTCCACCGAACCCGGGGTCCGCCCCGTCGTCACCCCGGTCGGGTTCTGCGTCGTCCGCCCGGTCGCGGTCCGCGTCGTCGTCCACGCGGTCGAGTCGCCCGTCGAGTATCCGCTGTGTGTGGGGACTCCGGTCGCTCACGTCGTCGGTCGCCATCGTCAGGAACGCCCGATCGCCGAACTCGCAGGCGACGGCGACCAGGCGCGTGTCGGCCGCGACCTCGTCGGCGAGGTCGCCCGTGGAGACGATCTCGTGAGTCGGATCCCAGTCGGTCCCGCCCCCCGCCTCCTCGTCGGTTGTCATCGACAGGGCGTATCCCCGGCAGGTCGATAGGTCTTCGGCCGGTGTGTGGCGGCGTCCCGCGCTCGCCGACGGGCCGGCCACCGAAACGTTCTCGTCGGGGGCGGCCGCGCCCCAGGGTATGCGAACCATCGACGAAGTCCACGTCGTGCCGCTGGGGTACGAGCACGACCGGATCCTCCGGCCGCTCCGCAAGCACGACGCGGACGTGGTCTACCTGCTCGCCGCCGACGGCGAACACACCCCGCTGACGCCCTACCAGGAGGCGCTCGTGGAGGAACTGGAAGACGACGGTCGAACGATCCGCTTCCGGGAGACGAACCTCTCGGACCTGTACGACGTGCTGGCGGTCGTCACGACGGTCGCCGCCGACCACGAGCAGGACGTCGTCCGCGTCAACGTCTCCAGCGGCGGGAAACTCGCCGCCATCGGGAGCGCTATCGCCTGTATGGCCACCGACGCCACCGCCTACTACGTCCGCGCCGAGGAACACGTCCCCGACCTGGAGGAGAACCCCCGCACCCGCGGGATGCGCGACGACGAGGTGCTCCCCTCCTACCCCATCGAGGCCGTCTCCCGCGACCAGGTCGCCGTCCTCGCGTACCTGGAGGAGACCAACGACGACACCTACACCGCCAAGAAGTCCGACCTCATCGAGTACGCGGAGTCGGAACGGCTGTCTTTCATCGCCGACGCCGACCCCGCCAACGACAAGGCGAAGTTCGCCCTGCTGAACGCCAACATCGTCGACCCGCTGGTCGACGACGGCTACGTCGAGGTCGAACGCGTCGGCCGACAGAAGCAGATCCGGCTCACCGAGACCGGACAGAACGTCCTCCACGCCTTCCGCCACAAGCTCTGACCGCTCGGTCTCGCCCGTTCGTTTCCACACTCCGGAGAGTAACCGTCATTTAGAGAGTAACGATAGTATGGATGGTATCCATACAATAGATGGTACCGAGATAGAAACTACAAACCCGTCCCGCCTATCCACAAGTGCGCGCAGTTCGGTGGGTGCGACGGCTCTCACGTCGCCCTGTCAGGTCCCCACCCGCTGACGCTTCGGCCCGACGCCGCCCCCGACTGCGCCGCTGTCGCATCGTCCGCCAACCGATCCACCTGTGCCTCTGACACGGGGGCGACCCCCTCCGGTCGCCCCACTCCTGCTACGACCGATTTCATCGGCTGGCGACCGATCGGTACCCTTTTTCGGCCGCTCGGAGCAAGCACGGTTCGCATGACCGACCGCGAGCGGATCCCGACGGGCGTGCCTGTCCGGTGGCTCGGCGGTCTCTGGACGGTCGGCGTTGCGCTGGTCGCGCTCGCGTCGTCACAACGCGGTGCGGCGGCGACGGTGGTCTGGTGGGCGGTGTTTCCGGCCGCGTGGCTGCTCGGTCGGCGGATCCGACTCGCGGCCGGTCGCCGGCGCACTCTGCTGACGGGCTGGACACTCCTCGGATGCGCGCTACTCTGTCTCGGCACGTGGCTGGCGTGGCCCTGGTACGGCCCGCTGCACACCGGGATGCGCGTCCCGCTGGACGCGTCGCCGCTCGCGGCACGAGGCTATCAGCCCGCCGACCTCCCGATCCTGTCGCTCGCCGTCGGTGGAGCTGTCGGCTCCCTTCGACACCGGAAGGGGCCGATCGGCGCCCTGGTCCCCCTCGCTATCGGTCTGGTCTCGTTTCTGTCGTCGATCGGTGTCTCGTGGGTCGTGGGCGGCGGCCTGTGGGCCTTTAGCTGGGGCTACAACGTCACCCTTGGCGGGTCGATCGGACTCGTCTACGCGGGGCTGTTCGGACTCGCGTCCCCCGAGTAAGTCGTGCGACGGGCGTCCCGACCGGTCGACACCCCGACCGAGGAAACTGTGGAGAAGCGACCTTACAGCTCGACGCGCTCGCCGGTCTCGGCGGCCTCGTAGATGGCGTCGATGGCGCGCTGGTCGACGAGGCCGTGCTCGCCGTCGCCGAGGATGGGCGTGTCGGTGAGGACGTGGTCGCCGAAGTATCCCAGCGAGCGGCGGGTCTCCTCGATGCCGTCGAACTCGGTGGTGATGGTGGTCTCGCCGCGGGTGATCGTCAGCTCGCGGTCGCCGGAGAGGAAGGCGTCTTCGAGCAGGAGTTCCCCCTCGGTGCCGATGATGCGGAGGTTGCTCGTCTCCTGGGTGTTCTGACTGGCCGTGCAGGCGGCGACGACGCCATCGGGGAACTCGACGGTGAAGGCGGCCCGCTCGTCGGGCACCTCGTCGAAGGCCTCGTGGCCGGACCAGTCCGTCGCGGTGACGGCGACGGGGTCCTCGTCGATGACGAACCGGGTCGTGTTGACGGAGTAGATGCCCAGGTCGGTGACGGAGGCGCCCGGCCCGGCCATGTCGGGGTCGAGCCGCCACTGGTCGTAGTTGTCGTTGATGTCCAGCAGGGGCTGGGACATGTTGCCGTGGACCATCGCCACGTCGCCGATGAACCCCGCGTCGACGAGCTTGCGCATCATCCGGACGGCGGGCTGGACGTGCATCCGGTACTCGACGCCGAGCGTCACGCCCTCGGCGGCCTCGACGAGTTGCTCGGCGCGCTCCGTGTTGGCCTCCAGGGGCTTCTCGCAGAGGATGTCCTTGCCGAACTCGGCGGCCGCCTCGACGTAGGGCAGGTGCAGGGCATTGGGCGTTGCGATGTAGACTGCGTCGTAGGCGTCGGTCGCCTCGCCCTCGGTGAACTCGTCGTAGGTGAGCCCGTGCTCGATGCTCTCGTGCTCGTCGGCGACGCCCTCGGCCTTCTCGGTCGTCGAGGAGACGACGACGGTCGTCTCCAGGTGGTCGAGCACTTCGGTCGCGGGGATGGCGAACTCCATCGTCCACCAGCCGAGGCCGACCATCGCGAACCGCACCGTTCCGTCCTCCGCCTGTGGCCAGTCGCGCTCCGTGAAGTCGTCGAGGTACTCCTGCAGATCCATGGGCGAGTGCGCGCACGCGACCGGCATAAGTGATACGAAGGCGGCCGAAACGGACCGAGAAGTCCCGCAGATCACTCGCCGAACTCGGCGGCGACGGCCTCGCGGTCGATCTTGTCGGGCCCGCTCGTCGGGAGTTCGTCGGCGAACGCGAGGTGTCTGGGGTGTTTGAACCGGGCCAGCCGGCCGTCGAGGAACGTCCGGAGGTCGTCGAGGGTCAGCGCTGTTTCACCGTTCGCGGGTTCGACGACGGCCTTCCCGACCTGGCCCCACTGCTCGTCGGGGACCGGGATCACGACGGCGTCGGCCACGTCGGGGTGGTCGACGACGGCGTCCTCGACCTCGGCGGGGTAGACGTTCTCGCCGCCGCTGACGAACAGGTTCTTCTTGCGCCCCTCGATGGAGACGTACCCCTCGCCGTCGACGCGGGCCAGGTCGCCGGTCGACACCCACTCGCCGAACGTCTCGGCGCTCTCCTCGGGGGCGGCCCAGTAGCCGTCGGCGGCGTGGGGCGAACGCAGCTGGAGTTCGCCGATCTCGCCGGCGGGCAGTTCCTCGCCGTCGTCGTCCACGACGCGCGCGTCGACGTGCATATTCGCCACGCCGACGGTGTGGGCCTTCTCCCGGGGCCAGTCGTCGGGCATCGCGAAGTTGTTGGGGCCACACTCCGTCAGCCCGTAGCCCTGCGAGAGGTCGACGCCGCGGTCCCACCACGCCTCCATCACCGACTCCCGGCAGGGACCGCCGCCGGACTTGACGAACCGCAGCGAGGACAGATCCGTCTCCGCCCAGCGGTCGTGTTCGGTCATCATCCGGAGGACGGCGGGGACGGCCACGAGGACGGTCGCCGACCGCTCCTCGACGATCCCGAGGATCTGCCCGGGGTCGAACTCGCGGTCGATCACCACCGCCCCGCCCATGTGGAACAGGGGGAGCGTGAGGACGTTCCAGCCGCCGGTGTGGAACATCGGGAACACCATCGGGGTCACGTCGTCGTCGCGCAGGCCCCACGCGGTGATCGTGTTCACCGAGTTCCAGACGAGCGCCTCGTGGGAGATAACCGTCTCCTTCGGCGTCCCCGTCGACCCGCCGGTGTGGAGGAAGAGGTGGGGATCGTCGGCGTCGACGGAGGAGCCGTCGAAGGACGAGTCGTCGGCGGGCAGGGCGGAGTCGTAGGACTCCCAGGTCGCTTCGCCCGCGCTTCCGTCATCGTCCCCGCTGTCCTCGACTGGCAGCGAGCGGATCGGCGCCTCGGCGTCCCAGGCCTCCTCATCGGCCGCGTCGCCGACGAGGTCCGCGAACGGCTCCTCGACGACCACGAGTTCGGGGTCGACGGCCTCCAGAAGCTCAGCGAGTTCCGGCGCGGCCAGCCGGTGGGACAGCGGGGCGAGGACCCCGCCGGTCTTGCCCGTCGCGAAGAACAGGTCGACGTACGCCGGGCGGTTGCGGGAGACGACCGCGACGCGACCGCCGGCGTCGGCGGGCGCGTCGTCCGCGGATTTCGTGACATCGTGCTCCGCGAGGAGCCGCGCACAGCGGTTCGCCCGGCTGTCGAGGTCGGCGTAGGTGTACTCGGTCCCGGTCGCGGCGTCGACGAGCCCGACCCTGTCGGGCGAGAGCGCGGCGCGCTTCTCGCTCCAGGCGCCGACCCAGTCAGACATCCGCCACGAACTCCCGGAGTTCGTCGGTCACCCGCCCGTCGCGCTCGACGAAAAAGAGGTGCGACCCGCCCTCGACCTCGACGAGTTCCGCGTCGGGGATCCGTTCCGCCAGGAGCCTTCCGTTTTCGGGCGGCAGTACCCGGTCGGCGGTGCCGTGGAGGACGAGCGTCGGCACGTCGATCGCCGCCAGTTCGTCGCTCGCGTCGAAGCCGACCGCGGCCGCGCTCTGCCACTCGTAGGCGTCCTCCGACGGGTCTGTCTCCAGCCGCCAGTCGACGATCCGTTCGACGACATCCTGATTCTCCGCCCAGAACTCGTCGGTGAACGCCGGTTTCATCTTGTGGCGGATCGTCTCCGCGGGTCCGTACTCCTCGGGAACGGAGAGCATCCGCGCCTGCGTCTCATCGGGGATTGGGACGGACTCCTCGCCGCCGTGGGTCGTGCAGAGGAGCGCGAGCGATTCGGCGCGGTCGTAATCGATCGCGTAGCGCTGGGCGATCATCCCGCCGAGGCTGGCGCCGACCAGGTGCGTCCGCTCGATCCCCGCGTCGTCGAGGACCGCTTCGAGGTCGGCGGCCATCTCCGCGACGGTGTAGGGGCCCTCCGGCGCGTCGGAGTCGCCGGTCCCCCGGTTGTCCACGACGACCGTCCGGTAGTCGTCGAGCCCCTCGCGCTGCCGGTTCCACATCCAGGTCCCGTAGGCCAGCCCCTCCAGGAAGGTCACGGCCTCCGCCTCCGGCGGGCCCGCCACGTCGTAGGCGATCCGGGTCCCGTCGTTCGTCGCGTACGCCATGGTCGACGTATCGAACCCCCACCCCTTCAACCCGGACGTTCACGTGTGAACCTCGGACGGACTCGCCGAACGCCGACCGCCCGCTAGTCGTCCCCGATTCCGCGGCTCGTTCGCGGTATCGCGCCGATACTCGCCGAGATGCTGGATTCGGTATTCCCGAACCCGTTCCGGGTTGATTCCGTCGGTCGATCCAGTCCCGGTAACCGGGTTCGCCACGGGGAACCGGTCTTACACGTACGTCCCTGTGGGATGTCGAAATCCGCTAACGTTTTAGGAGTGGCCCTGAGACGCATTGTTATGGAATTGCATGACAGAGAGATCAACCGGGACGTACGGGAGCTGGGCGAGCTGCTCGGCGAGATTATTCGGGACCAGCGATCCGAATCTGCGTTCGAAATAGTCGAACAGATCCGCACGGCGGCGATCGACTACCGGCGGGGCGACGCCGACGACCGGGCGGCCATCGACGAGACGCTCGACGGACTCTCGCCGGCCGAGAGCGACGTGGTCGCGCGGGCGTTCACGACGTACTTCGAGCTGATCAACCTCGCCGAGGAGCGCCAGCGCGTCCGGGAGATCCGCGAGGGGAGCCACGAGGGGACCCTTGAGGACAGCGTCCGCGCGGCCGTCGAGGAACTGGCCGAGCGGGACCTCGACGCCGAGACCGTCGAACAGGTGCTCGACGACGTGCTCATCCAGCCGACGTTCACGGCCCACCCGACCGAGGCCCGCCGGAAGACCGTCAAGGCGAAGCTCCGGTCGGTCGCCGACGACCTCGAACGGCTCGACGAGGTGCGGCTGACCCGCGACGAGCAGGCCGTGGTTGAGCGGGACCTGGAGGCCGAGGTGACCAGCCTCTGGCAGACCGCGCAGGTCCGCGAGCGCCGGCCGGACGTGACCGACGAGGCGCTGAACGTCCAGTGGTACCTGGAGAACGTCCTCTTCGAGGTCATCAGCGAGGTGTACGACGCCCTGGAGCGGGCCGTCGACGACGAGTTCGACGGCGAGGTCGACGTGCCGAAGCTCTACGAGTTCCGCTCGTGGGCCGGGAGCGACCGGGACGGCAACCCCTTCGTCACGCCCGAGGTGACCGAGGAGACGCTCGACCGCCAGCGGGCGGTCGCGGTCCCGCTGTACCGCGACCGGCTGAAGACGCTGTCGGGCGTCCTCAGTCAGGACGCGAGCGAGATCGAGACCGGGGAGCGCCTCGACGAGCGGCTGGCCGACCACCGCGAGCGGCTGCCCGCCGTGGCGGAGGCGGCCCGCGAGCGCTACCCGGACGAGCCCTACCGGCAACTGCTCAAGCTGATGCGCGAGCGCGTCCTCCGCGTCGACGACGTGCGCCCCGGCGGCTACGGCGACGAGAGCGAGTTCCTCGAAGACATCGCGGCCATCGCCGAGAGCCTGCGGGCCAACGGCGGCGACGTCATCGCCGAGGCCCACGTCGACCCCCTCTACCGCACGGTCGACACCTTCGGCTTCTCGCTGGCCAGCCTCGACCTGCGCGACCACCGCGCGAAACACACGGACGCCATCGCCGAGGCCGTCGACCGCGAGGGGATCGACTACGAGTCGATGGACGAGGGCGAGCGCGTCGACTTCCTCACCGAGGCCATCCTGCAGGACCAGCCCGTGGTCGACCTGGGAGACCGGGCGGGCCTCTCCGACGAGGCCGCCCGCGTGCTCCGCCGCTTCGAGAAGACGGCCGAGTGGCAGGACGACTACGGCGTCGACGCCATCGACACCTACGCCATCAGCTGGTGCGAGGAGCCGTCCCACGTCCTCGAAGTGCTCTTCCTCGCCGACCAGGCCGGGGTCGTCGACCTGCCGGGCTACTGCGGGCTGGACGTGGTCCCGCTCCTGGAGTCGAAGTACGCGCTCGACGGCGCCCGGCGCATCATGGGGACGCTGTTCGAGAACGAGGCCTACCAGCAGGCGCTGGAGGCCCGCGGCGGCGTCCAGGAGATCATGCTCGGCTACTCCGACTCCAACAAGGAGAACGGCTTCCTCGCAGCGAACTGGAGCCTCTTCCGCAACCAGCGCCGGCTCGCGGCGATCACCGACGACTACGACGTGGAGATGCGGCTGTTCCACGGCCGCGGCGGCTCCATCTCCCGGGGCGGCGGCCCGATGAACGACGCCATGCTCGCCCTGCCCAACGAGACCGTCTCCGGGCAGATCAAGTTCACCGAGCAGGGCGAGACCATCTCCGAGAAGTACGCCAACCCGAAAATCGCCGAGCGCAACCTCGAACAGATGCTCGACGCCCAGATCCGCGCCCGGCACAACGCGATGGAACAGCCGGTCGAGGACGTGCCCGAGGAGTGGGCCGAGGCCATGGAAACGGCCGCCGAGGCCGCCCGCGCGGAGTACGTCGACCTGCTCGAATCCGACGGGTTCGTCGACTTCTTCGAGACGGCCACTCCCATCACGGTCATCGAGGACCTGAACCTCGGGTCGCGGCCGGCCTCTCGCTCGGAGGACCGCAGCGTCGACGACCTGCGGGCGATCCCGTGGGTGTTCTCGTGGACGCAGGCCCGCTGTATCCTCCCCGGCTGGTACTCGCTGGCGACCGGCATCGAGGCGTACCTCGATTCGGGCGGCGACGTGGAGACGCTGCGGGAGATGTACGACGAGTGGCTGTTCTTCCAGACGACGCTGGACAACGCGGCGCTGGCGCTGGCCCGCTCGGAGATGGAGATCGCCGAGCGCTACGCGGACCTCGCGCCCGACGAGCTCCGCGCGGAGTTCTTCCCGCGCATCCGCGAGGAGTACGAGTCCGCCGTCGAACTGGTGAAGACGATCACCGACCGGGACAGTCTCCTGCGGCGGGAGTGGCTGGCCGAGAACCTCGCCCGGCGCAACCCCTACGTCGACCCCCTCAACCTCCTGCAGGTGCGCCTGCTCGACCAGTCGCACCTCACCGAGGCCGAGGAGCGGACCCTGCGGCTCACGGTGCAGGGCATCGCCGCGGGGATGAAGAACACCGGGTAGGAACTCCTTACTCGTCGTTCGTCGGTACCGACGCGGATGAACCGACGAAAGGCGCTTGCGGCGCGGACGGCAACCGATCGGTATGGCACTCGACACTGTCCTCGTCGCCGTCGGCCCGGGCGACGAGGCGCGCGCCGACCCGATCGTGACCGCCGTCAGCGACGTGGCGGGGCCGGCCGACGCCACGGTCGTCCTCGGCCACGTGTTCTCCCGCGAGCGGTTCGCCGAGGCGGGCGACCGGCTGGGCTTCGGGGACGACGCCGAACCCGACGCGGTCGCAGCCCGGCAGACGACCGTTCAGGCGTTCCGCGACCGCCTCTCGGAGGCCGGACTCGACGTGCGGATCCGCGGTCGCGTCGGTGGCGTGGGCGAGGAGGTCGTCGGGCTCGCGGAGACCACCGACGCCGACCTCGTCTTCGTCGGCGGCCGCAAGCGCCGCCCCTCCGGGAAGGCCGTGTTCGGGTCGACGGCCCAGAAGGTCCTGCTCGAAGCGCCCTGCCCGGTTACCTTCGTCCGGAGTGGGTGACGACGCCGAAGGGTGTGGCTGCGCCTCAGCGCCCGTCGACCAGCGCGGCTTCGAGCAGTTCCAGCGGGTGGCGGATCTCGTAGCCGGTGCCGTGTTCCATCTGCATCGCGCAGGTGGGACACTCCGTCATGCCGGTCTCGCCCTCCGTCGACTCCATGTGCTCGAACATCTCCTCGCCGATCTCCATCGAGTAGTCGTACTTCTCTTCCTTCCAGCCGTAGGTGCCCGAGATGCCCGAACAGGAGTCGCCAACGTCCTCGATATCGACGCCGTCCAGTTCCCGGAACAGTTCGACGGCCTGGCGGTCCAGCCCCTGGTTGCGGGCGTGACACGGCGCGTGGTAGGCGAACTCCTCGGCGAGCTCTCCGTCCACGTCGGCCTCGGCGACGGCGCCGGACAGGTCCTCGTGGATCCGCAGGTACTCGACGGCCTCGTAGGTGTGGGCGGCCACCTCCGCCGTGCCCTCGAAGTCGAACAGCTCGGGGTACTCCTGGCGGAGGCTCATCGAGCAGGAGGTGCAGGAACAGACGGCGTCGTAGCCCTCCTCGACCAGCGCCGACAGCGACGCGACGTTGGTCTCCGCGTCGCGGCGGGCGTCGTCTAACATCCCGTTGGCGAACATCGGCGTGCCCGAACAGCCCTGCTCGGGGACGGCGACCTGGTAGCCGAAGTGCTCGAACAGCCGCACGAGCGCCTTCGCCACCTCCGGGGTGTTGTACTCGGCGTAGCAACCGTGGAAGTACGCGACCCGTTTGTCGGCCGACTGGACCTGGGCGCCGCCCCGAGCCTGCCACCAGTCGGTGAACGTCTCCGCGGCGAACTCCGGGAAGTCGCGCTCGCTGGTGACGCCGAGGGTCTTCTCCATGACCCAGCGGGCCGGGCCGAAGTTCATCGCGAACGACGCGAGCCGGGGGACCTTGCTCGCGAGGGCGGCCGACGTGCGGTAGTTGGCGAGGATCCGGTTGCGCCAGTACTCGACCGAGAGCTTGCTCATCTGCTCGTCGACGTAGCGGCCCCGCGTGGTGTTGTGCATCTGACTGAGCGGGACGCCGGAGGGGCAGGCGTCGTCGCAGCGCATACAGTTCGAGCAGGACATGACCGACTCGTCGACCTCGTAGTCGTCGTCCGTCTGGGTGAGCCGCCACTGCTCGGGGCCCTGGAACTTCGGCCCGGGGAAGTCGTCGTCGACCTCCGCGACCGGGCAGCTGGTGTCACAGGAGGAGCACTTGTAACAGGAGTCGGCGCCCGGGCGCAGGTCGAACTCCTCGGCCTCCCCGAAAACCTGGGTCGCCTCGTGGTTCTCGTCGGGGTTCGGTGCCGCCGGTTCGAAGTCGCTGGTGTGGTCGGTGTCGCTCATGGGTCCCGTCGTGTCGCCCGCGCCGCCGCTCGCTGTACCCCCGTCGGGAACGCGCGGCGGTCCCGGGTCCGTCTCGTCTCCCGGATCGGAGTCCGCATCGTCCGCTGCACCGCCTTCCGTCCCGTTCTCCGCACCGTCGCCGCTCATCGGACCGCCTCCGCTGCGGCCCTGCCGGCCGCGTGTCCGGTCGCGATGGAGACGCCGCTGCCCGACTTCTCGGCCGCGAAGTCGTAGCCGCCCAGCACCGAGCCGGCGGCCCGGAGGTTCCCGAACTCGGGGTCGCCGCCGGCGTCGAGCGGCCGCAGGTCGCCGTCGGTCGGGACGCCGAAGCGGGCGAACTCGTGGTCGCCGAAGGCGTCCGTGTCGAACCACTCGTAGCGGTCCGATGGATGGGGGACATGGCAGTCGAAGACCGGCTCCTCGACGCCATCGCGGTCGGAGCCGACCCCCTTCCCGATCAGCCCGCCCGTCGCGAGGACGAACTGGTCGGCGGAGAACGGAATCTTCGCCCCGTTGCGGTCGATCGAGACCGACGCGATCCGCCCGGCGGCGTCGCCCCCGCCGTCGGGTTCGTAGTCGACGACGGGGTTACCCGTCTCCATACTGACGCCAGCGGCGTCCAGCGCCGCGTAGAGGTCGTCCTCCAGTCGCAGGCCGGGGAGCGACGGCGGCCCCATCGGCACCTCGAAGACGGGGACCCCCAGCGCCGCTTCGAGCGACTCGCGGACCGCGGCGGGGTCGTCGTCGCCCAGCACCGCGGGGAAGCCGACGCGCTCGGCGCCGTCGAGGTGGCGTTCGACCGCGGCCGCGAGCGCGTCGCGGGCACGGCGCTGCCCGCCCGACCGGGTCTCGACCGGCGCGTCCTCGTCGAGGAGTTTCGCGTAGCGGGTCACCTTCGCGTCGGCGTTCAGATCGCCGGGGAAGGAAATCGTCGCGCCCTCGACCTCGAACGGGACGCCCGCGTTTTCGAGGTGGGCGGCCGCGTGTGTCGCGTCGAAGTCGACCAGCCGTTCGAAGCCGACCAGCAGCGCGTCGCGGTCGTCGCTGGCGACGCCCGCCGCGGCGCCGGCTGGGTATCGCGCTGTCGGCTTTATCGTTCCGCCGTGCGTGGGGAGCAGGGCGTTGCGGTCGGTGTGGGCGCCGCGGTAGCGGTCGGCCACCTCGTCGAAGACCGCCATCGCCTCACGGACGCCGTCGACGCCGACCGTCCGATAGGGGTGTTCGTCCGCGAGATCGGGGATCGCCGCGTAGGGGTCGACGACCGGACCGCCGTCCCCGTCGCTCGCAGTCCCGTCCGGCGGGTACCCCAGCACGTCCACGAGCCCGGAGGCCTGCGCGAGCGTGCTCTGCTTGTACGAGAGCAGTCGCACGTCCGCGCCCGTGCGGGCGGCCGAGAGTGCGGCGAACCCGCCGGCGAGCCCGCCGCCGACCACGACGACTTCCGAGTCAATCGCCATCGCGCCCTCCGTCGGTGGCGAGGCCGGCGTCGCCCGCGCTCTCGTCGCTCGGGCGGTCGCCCGCCTCGCTCGGCCCGCCGTCGAACGCCGCGAAGTCGAGGGTCCCCTCGGCGTCGGCCGGGTCGCGGTCGCGGTTCTGCGTGGTCGCGTGCAGCGCGTAGTTCAGCATCGCTTGCGAGAGCTGCTGGCCCCACAGCGCGTGCCGTTGCCCCTTCCAGCGCTCCTGGAGCAGTTCGTCCCAGGCCTCGCGGACGGTGGGCTCGTCGTAGCTGTCCTCCAGTTCCCCCGCGAGCCGGTGGGCGCAGAAGCCGCCCTGGCAGTTGCCCATCGTGGCCCGCGTCCGGATGCGGACGGCGTTGAGGTCCGAGCCCGACCCCTCGATGGCGTCCTGTACCTCCGCGCGCGTGACGCCCTCGCAGTTGCAGACGACCGGGTTCGGCCCGTTGGTGTCGAGCACTTCGTCGGCCCGGGAGCCGAGGCGCTCGACGCTGCGGCGGCCGATCGGCGACTGGAGGCCGAACTCGTCCATGTAGTCCCGGAGGACGGTGAAGTCCTCGCTCCCCGGGAGCGGTACGTCGGCGGTGCGGCAGGCGGCGTCGACGCCGAAGCGGTCGCAGACGTGGTCGACGATCTGCTCGGCCATCAGCCGGTAGGTGGTGAACTTCCCGCCGACGATGCTGGTCATGCCGGGCAGGTCGTCGCGATCGTCGTGGTCGAGCAGGAAGAAGTCGCGCGTGATGTCGGTGGGGTCGGTGCTGCCCACGTCCGGCGGCTCGTACAGCGGGCGGACGCCCCAGAAGGAGCGGATCGTCCGGGCCTCTTCGAGCATGGGGATCAGCTCCGAGAGGGTGTCGATCATCATGTCGACCTCCCACTGCTCCTCCGGGTAGTCCTCGGGGTCGTCGACCTCCTCGTCGGTCGTCCCGAGGATCGCCGTGGTCTCGTGGGGGACGACGATGTCGGCGTCGCCCTTCGGCCGACAGCGGTTGATCACCGTGTCGACCTGCCGGACGTTCATGATCGTCATCACGCCTTTCGAGGGGCGGACCTCGATATCGACGCCGGCCATGTCGCCGATCTGGCCGGCCCAGGCGCCGGTGGCGTTGACGACGTGGTCGGCGCGGATCTCCTCGCGGCCGCCCTCGGTGCCGTGGACGCGCAGGCCCGGCCCGGAGGCGTGTTCGACCTCGACGCCGACGACCTGTCCGTCCTCGACGAGCAGGTCCGTCACTTCGGAGTGGGTCTCGACGCGCGCGCCGTGCTCGACGGCGCTGGCGGCGTTGGCGACGACGAGCCGGAAGGGGTCGACGGCGCCGTCGGGGACCCAGATCGCTCTGTCGATATCCTCGGCGAGGTGGGGTTCCATCGCGCGGGCCTCCCGGCCGGAGAGCACCTCGGCGGGGATCCCGCAGGCCTCGCAGCCGTCGAGCTTCTCCTGGAAGTACGCCTCGGAGTCCTCGGGGCGCTTGACGAACAGGCCGCCGGTCTCCTCGACGCAGTGGGCGGCGATGTCCCGGAGGACCCGGTTCTCCGCGATGCACTCCCGCGCGCTGGACCGGTCGGAGACCGCGTAGCGGCCGCCGCTGTGGAGCAGCCCGTGCATCCGCCCGGTCGTCCCGTGCGTGAGGTTTCCCTGCTCGACGAGCGTCACGTCGAACCCGCGCATCGCCAGGTCGCGCGCGACGCCGCTGCCCGTCGAACCGCCCCCGAGCACCGCGATGTGGGGTGTCGATGCCATCTACCACGGCGTTCGGAGCCCACCCACTTTACTTCATCGGCGGAAACCACCCATCGGTAAATAAAATGATTCTACCTCTCCGCCGGTGTCATCCCGCACCCCTCACAGTGGGTATCACCCCGTTCGGCCGCACAGAGCGAATGGGTCTTCTTCCCCAATATCCGGGTATGAAAGCGATAAAATCCGATAGATCCGTTCGATCCCGACCCGCGTGGTACCGCTATCCGCGGACGCTACTGCGGTACCGGGCGCTTATTTTACTCTCCGATACCCGACCGTCAGTAACATTTATAATGATTCCTGATATTGTTTACCATCAGGGCGGCAGTCGAAGTAAACTTCCCGCCACACGGTGACAGACAATGGCAGACACGTACATCGGCGCGATAGATCAGGGGACGACCGGCACCCGCTTCATGGTGTTCGACCACGCGGGCCAGGTCGTCGCGAACGCATACGAACAGCACGAGCAGATCTACCCCGAGCCGGGGTGGGTCGAGCACGACCCCATCGAGATCTGGGAGAACACGCAGGAGGTCGTCACGCGGGGCCTCCGCGACGGCGGGCTGGACGCGAGCCAGCTGGAGGCACTGGGGATCACCAACCAGCGCGAGACGACGGTCGTCTGGGACGCGGAGACGGGCAAGCCGGTCCACAACGCCATCGTCTGGCAGGACCGCCGCACCACCGACCGCGTCGAACAGCTGGAGGAGGAGGACAAGGTCGGGTGGATCCGCGAGAAGACCGGGCTGGAAGCCGACGCCTACTTCGCCGCCACGAAGGCCGAGTGGATCCTCGACAACGCCGAGCCGCTGAAGCTCCAGAGCTCCCGCGGCGAGAGCGTCCGCGACCGCGCCGACGCGGGCGAACTGATGATGGGCACCATCGATACCTGGCTCATCTACAACCTCACCGGCGAGCACATCACCGACGTGACCAACGCCTCGCGGACGATGCTCTACGACATCGAGGGCCTCAACTGGGATCCGGAACTCCTCGAGGAGTTCGGCGTCCCCGAGTCGATGCTCCCCGAGGTCCGGCCCTCCTCAGACGAGGCGACCTACGGCTCGACCGACCCGGACGGCTTCCTCGGCGCCGAGGTCCCGGTCGCGGGCGCGCTCGGCGACCAGCAGGCGGCCCTGTTCGGTCAGACCTGCTTCGACGCCGGCGACGCCAAGAACACCTACGGCACCGGCTCCTTCTACCTCATGAACACCGGAGACGAGGCCGTTTCCTCGGAACACGGCTTGCTTACGACCATCGGCTTCCAGATGTCCGGCGAGCCCGTCCAGTACGCCCTGGAAGGGTCGATCTTCATCACCGGCGCCGCAATCGAGTGGTTGGAAGACGTGGACCTGATCAACAACGCCGCCCAGACGGCCGAGCTGGCCCGTTCCGTGGAGTCGACCGACGGGGTGTACATGGTCCCGGCGTTCACCGGGCTCGGGGCACCTCACTGGGACGGCCGCGCCCGCGGCACCATCGTCGGGATGACCCGCGGCACCCGGAAGGAGCACATCGTCCGCGCGACGCTGGAATCGATCGCCTACCAGACCCGCGACATCGCCGAGGCGATGGAGGCCGACTCCGGCGTCGAGACGACGAGCCTCCGGGTCGACGGCGGCGCGGTCAAGAACGACTTCCTCTGTCAGCTCCAGTCGGACATCATCCAGACGGAGATCGCCAGGCCGGAGGTCGACGAGACGACCGCGCTCGGGTCGGCCTACGCCGCCGGCCTGGCCGTCGGCTACTGGGATTCGGTCGACGAGCTACGGGACAACTGGCAGGTCGACCGGGAGTTCACTCCGGAGATGGACGCCGAGGAGGCCGACCGGATGTACGGCCGCTGGGACGACGCCGTCGAGCGCTCGCTCGACTGGGCGCGGGAGGAGTGATCCATGTACGAGACGGCCCTCCAGGTGCCGGTCATCGGCATGGAGTGGGAACAGTTCATCCTGCTGCTGATCACGGCGATGGCGGGCGGCGCGTTCGGCGCGGCGCTGGGCGCGCTCCCGGCGTTCGTCTTCACCGGCTTCGTCGTCTTCCTCGGTGAGGGGCTCGCGATCCTCCAGCGCGAGGTCATGGCCCTCCCGGCCATCGGCCAGGGCGAACTCGCCGCGGGCGTGACCGGCGTCATCGGCTTCGGCGCCGTCACCGGCCCGCACGTCGCCTTCGCCGGCGGCGTCGCGGCGTCCGCGTACGCGGGCAAGAAGTACCCCGAGATGGAACCCGAGGGCTGGGACTACCACTTCGGGAAGAACATCCTCTACGCGTTCGGCACGAAGCCGGACATCCTCGCGGTCGGCGCCGTCTTCGGCGTCATCGGCGTGGTCATCAACCAGCTCTCGGCGGCGGTGCTGGTCGTCGACGGGACGGGCGTCACCGATTCCATCGCGCTGGCGGTCGTCGCCAGCGCGTTCATCGCCCGGGCCGTCTTCGGCTACCCGATCGTCGGCCGCTCGGCCGGCGGGAGCCTGCTCGATATGTCGCCCTTCGAGCGCGAGGAGCCGCGGATGGCCACGGACGGCGGCGAGGTGCCCGAGGAACACGCCGACCGACTTGCGACCGAACCGTGGCTCCCCCACCAGTACAAGTGGTCGGGCGTCACCGCCATCGGCCTCGTCGGCGGGATCCTCGGCGGCTACATCTGGATCCAGACGGGCAGCGTCTTCATGGGCTACGCCATCTCGGCGATGAGCCTGCTGTTCCTGAACCTCGGCGTCGAGAAGATCCCCGTGACCCACCACATCACGCTCGTCGGCGCGGTCGGCGCGGTCGTCGTCGACCCCGTCGCCGGGGGCGTCGTCGCGCTGGTGGCCGCCGGCGTCTTCGGCGCCGTCAGCGGCCTGCTCGGCGAGGTGACCCAGCGGATCTTCTACGCCCACTCGGGCACCCACATCGACCCGCCCGCGATGGCCATCGCCCTCGCGATGCTCGCAGTCGGCGTCCTGGCGATCCTGGGCGTCCTGCCGAACGCGGGGTACCTCTGACCGCCCCGCCGCGGTCCCCCGCCGGCGCGCGGACCACCTGATTTATATACCGAGACGGAACTGATTCACAACCGTTCACCCGGACTCCCATGGACATCGACGCGCGCATCAAACGGCGACAGCGACGGACCGGCGGCCGCCGCCTCGTCGAGGACTACGAGTCGCTGTCGCCGGTCGCCCACGTCGAGGAGCCCTCGGACCGCGGGCCGACGCTCGAACGCCTGCTCGACCACCTCGACCCGGTCTTCGACGGGCAGCTCCCGCCGAACGCGTACGTCTCGGGACCGTTCGGCGCCGGCAAGTCCGCCGTCGTCACCGCCCTGTTCGCCCACCTCGACCGGCTGTCGACCGAGACCCGGTCGATCATCCACACCAGCACGCGCGCGGCGACGCCCACCTCGCCCGCGTTCGCCTGCCTCGACCTGCGCGAGACGACCAGCGAGTTCGCCTTCTACCGCGGCGTCCTCGACGCGCTGGTCGAGGAGCCGGTCCCCGAACACGGCATCTCCACCGCCGAGCTACGCGAGCGGCTCCACGACCTGCTGGGCGACGCCGGCACGGGCGTCGTGGTCGCCGTCGACCACGTCTGCGAGCCCGAGGGGACGACTGGCGAGGAGCTGGTCGACCTGTTCGCCGGCCTCCCGAGCAACGTGAGCTGGCTCGCCGTCGGCCGCCGCGACCCCGACGAGACGGTGCTGACCGAGTACACGGCCGCGGAGATACGCGTCGACCGCTACCGCCGCGAGACGCTCGTCGACCTGCTGATGACGCGGGCCTCGCTCGGGCTCACCCGGCAGGGCCTCGACCACGACCTCGCCCGCCGGATCGCCGAGTGGGCCGAGGGCAACGCCCACGACGCGATGGCCGCGCTGTTCGTCGCTGCCGTCCGGGCGACCGAGGACGAACGGGCCCGCCTCGCCGAGGCCGACGTGACCGCCGCGACCGAGGAGGTCCCACGGGAGTCGGTCTCGCTGGCCCGCGTGCTCGCGCTCCCGGCGAACAAACAGCTCGTCCTCCGGGAACTCGTCGACCTCCCCGCCGAGGACCGCGCCTCGGTCACCGCGACCACCGAGGCGATAAGCGCCGTCCCCGCGGTCGACCTCTCGCCCGGGACCGTCAAGCGCTACCTCTACGAGATGGCCGAGGTCGGCGTCGTCGAGCGCGTCCAGGCCGAGGCCACCGACGGCCAGGGCCGCCCGCCCAGCCGCGTCGAACTGCGCTTCCCACCGACGGCGTTCCGCCGACTGTACGACCTACGTGGGTGATACCGGCCGCGAACGAGTGGGTATCGGACGAGAGTTTTACCACCGTTTCCGGGCAACGATATTCGCTCAGTACAGGTGACGTAGGCGTCGGACCAGCATCCGCCGAGCGAACGGAGCGAGCGAGACGGTTCACCGTCAGAGCACGCTCTGGCGAGCTGCCCGAAGATCGAGGATTCGGCATCGTGCGAGAGCGACGCCCTCGCTGACCTCTCGAATCTCCGGTTCGCTCAGTGACGAGACGGGTCGCCGTCTCGAACCACTGCGGTCGTTCACGGGGCTCACAGGGTTCGAGCGCCACACGACACCGTCCGGCACGCCGCCACCGTGGTCAGTAGGTCTGCGGTGGTTGCTCGAGGATCTCGAAAATTTCGCGGGCACGATACTCCTTGTTCCGTCCCTTTCCGGTCACTTCCTCGAGGACTCCCTCGTCGACGAGGTCGTTGATCGCTCGCGACGCCGTCGGTTGCTCGACGTCGAAGAGCCGTTGCACTGTCTTGCTCGTGACGTAGGGCTGTTCGAAGAGCTTCACTGCGAGCTGGTTCTTCGTGTACGACTTTCCCCCGTACTCGGCGTCGTACTGACGCCTGAGGTGGGCTAGCGAGAGTGTTCGGTCGACGGACTCGTGGGCCTGCCGAGCGACGCCCTCGATAAAGAACGAGAGCCACGCTTCCCAATCGCCATCGTATCGAACGGCCGCCAACCGGTCGACGTACGTCGGCTTGTTTCGATTGAAGTACTCACTGAGGTAGAGATTCGGGCGTTCGAGAAAGCCAGCGTCGTACAACTGGAGCGTGATGAGGAGTCGGCCGAGACGACCGTTCCCGTCGCCGTACGGGTGGATGGTCTCGAATTGGTAATGGAAGAGCGCGACGTCCACGAGCGGGTGGTAGCTTCCGCCAGTTCTGTAGTAGGTGAACAATGCGTCCATCAGGCCGTCGACCTGGCCTGGAATGGGTGGGAGGAAGTCACCGATATGGTTCGGTTTCGTCTTGTACGCGCCGAGCGTATCGGTATCGACGCGGTCGTCTGGAACGCCCGTGAGAAGCGTCTCGTGGAACTCGTGGAGCCGTTCGACGGTCAGGTCTTCGCCTCGGTCGAGTGCCTCGATACCGTCCTCGATAGCGTCTTCGTAGTTGAGGACTTCCTGCGTGTCCTTCCGTTGGCCCCTCGTGGATTCGGTGCTGACTTCCTCTTCGCCGGCGTCAAACGAGCGCGTTTCGAGACTGTAGAGAGCGTCGTAGTCGACGTCAGCGCCTTCGATTTCGGCGGATTCCATGGCTTCCTTACGGAGGAGGGACGTGTAGAGTACTGGCGGGAAATCGAGTTCGAGACTCACGCCACTGAGTTTCCCGAGCCAGAACGTCGCGTCTGAGAGCGTTTCGTAGAAATCGTTCCCGAGAGCGAGGTCTCGGGACGGTGGCAGCGGATCGGGCTTGTAGTACGACCGCCGGCCGTACGAGACGAGTTCGCCAGGGGCGTTAGAATCGAGTTCCGGCTGTTGCATACATACTCGACCAGTGGACTCCTCGATAAATTAATCTGTCGCCGTCAAATGAATAGATAGAGGAGTAGATTGGCTATAGATGCATCCACTTTCCGTATATGAATTTCAAAAGGCCGTCTGTGTTGGTAGATACAATTCTCAGAGATAGCCGGATAATTGGTCACGCTGATCGTTCCATTTAGAGAGTGAGCGTATCGAGAAGCAGAGTGTGCTTAGCTGGGAGCGGGCTCCCGATAGTAGTGAAAGAGCAGTTGTGCCACAGGCATCGCCCAACTAAACGCACCTTGACATTCGCACGACGTACCGAGCGGGAATTCACCACGATCCTGCCGGAAACCGACACACCGAACTGCTCCCGACGCTCTCGCCCGAACGAAAATAGCGCTACCGGACCCGCGAGCGGTCGCCGGTGCCGCCGGTCATCGCGCTGGCGAGCGCGCCCTTGACGACCACGTCGTCGCCGAGCGTGGTCAGCTGCACGTCCGGGACGTTCCCGAACACCACGTCGTCGAGGCGCTCGCGGATCGGGTCGAGCGTCCGCTCGGGGTTGTTGAGCGTGACGGCGCCGCCGACGTAGATGACCAGCGGGGCGTACGCGTCGACGATGTTGGCGATGGCGATGACGTTCCACCGGGTCACCTGGTCGAGGACGTGTTCGGCGAAGGCGTCGCCCTCCGCGGCGTGGGCGAACACGTCCGCCGAGGAGAAGTCGGCGCTCTCCAGGGGCATCGACGTGTCGACGGGGTCCTCGTCGTGGAGCCGCCGGGCGTAGCGGAAGATGTTGTTGCCCGAGCAGTAGGCCTCCCAGTGGCCGTCGACCCCGCAACCACAGGTCATGAAGCCGTTGGGGTCGACGGTCATGTGGCCGACCTCGCCGGCGTTGCCGTCCCACCCCTGGATGACCGACCCGTCGACGCAGACGCCGGCGCCGATGCCGCTTGAGATGGTGAGATAGACCATGTCGTCGGGGTTGCGCTCCGAGTAGAACCGCTCGCCGATGACGCCGGCGGTAGTGTCGTTGTGCAGATAGATGTCGTCGCTGTCGACGAGTTCCCCGATGGGGCCGGTCAGCGGGATGCGGTCGATGGTGTCGGGGAGGTTCGCGGGGTTGTCGATCGCTCCCTCCGCGAGGTCGAGCGGGCCGATGGAGCCGATGCCGACGGCGGCGATCCGCGTCGGGTCGACGCCCGCCTCCTCGGCAGCCCCCCGGAGCGCGTCGAGCACCGCCTCGGTGACCGCGATGCCGTTCGGTCCCTGGGGCGTCCCCGTCCGCCGGGACGCGACGACCGTCCCCGAGTCGTCCCCCACGACGGCGCGGATGTTCGTCGCGCCGAGGTCGACCCCTGCGTAGGTGGCCATGGTACCTGGACGGTGTACCCTCCGCTACTTAACTGCACATATTCACCCGCCCGCGAGTACCTCCTTCGAGAACCGGGAGCGGCGCCCTCGCGCCTTTGCGGGCCCGCAGGGCCACCTTCGACCGGGACCCTCCTCCTGTCCCGCGGCGCTTTCGTCGTTCGCCGCCCCCTTCCGGGCGTCCGCCGTCCTCTACAGGTCCCGTTCGGCCGCGCGCTCGCGCGCACGGCTCTGGATCGCCTCGTCGTAGACGATGCCGCGCTCGGCGTCCAGCGTCACGACGGCCCCCGACTCCACGTCGCGGGGCAGCGAGGCGTTGGAGATCATCGGCACGTCGAGTTCGCGCGCGACGATGGCCGCGTAGCTGGTCATCCCCCCGTGGCGGTCGACGATCCCCGCGAGCTTCTCGACGTCGCCGGTGAACTCCCCGTCGAACTCCTCCGGGACCGCCAGGATCGCCCCCTCGGGGAGCGCCGAGAGGTCGCCGTCGTCGGTCCAGTGCAACTCGCCCGAGACGAGCCCCTCGACGACCGACCGCCCGGAGGCGATGGTCTCGGAGGCGACGTGGACCTTCAGCATGTTCGCCGTGTTCACCCCTTCCAGCTCGGTCATCATGCCCGAGAGGACGACCACGGTGTCGCCGCTGTCGGCCGCGCCCGTGTCCAGCGCCGACTGGACTGCGTTGTTGATGACCGCGTCGGCGCCGTCGGCCGTGTAGGGCGAACTCTTGGGGATGATGCCCCACGACAGTGCGAGCCGGCGGCGGATCCGTTCGCTGGGCGTCGAGGCGACGATGGGGATCGACGGGCGGAACTTCGCGGCCTTCAGCGCGGTGTAGCCGGACTCGCTGGCCGCGACGATCGCCGCCGCGTCGATGTCACGGGCGAGGAAGCGGGCCGAGCGGGCGAGCGCGTCGGTCCGCGTCTCGTCGGCAGTGGGAACCCGCTGCTCGCGGTTCTCGGCGTACTCCGGGGATTCCTCGACGTCCTTCACGATCCGGTTCATCGTCTCGACCACCCGGACGGGGTGGTCGCCGATGGCCGTCTCGCCCGACAGCATCACCGCGTCGGTGCCGTCGAGGACGGCGTTGGCCACGTCCGACGCCTCCGCGCGCGTCGGTCGCCGGGCCGTCACCATGGAGTCGAGCATCTCCGTCGCGGTGATGACGGGCACGCCCGCCTCGTGGCACCTCCGGATGATCCGCTTCTGGATCATCGGCACGTCCTCCAGCGGGCACTCCACGCCCAGATCCCCGCGGGCGACCATCACACCGTAGGCCGCGTCGATGATCCCCTCCAGGTTCTCGACGGCCACGTCCCGCTCGATCTTCGCGATGACGGGGATGTCCGCGCCGAGTTCGTCCAGCGCGTCGGTGATCTCGTAGACGTCTTCGCCGTCGCGCACGAAACTCGCCGCGACGAAGTCGACCTCCTTGTCGGCCGCGACCTGCAGTTCCTCCCGGTCCTGGTCGGTGATGACCGGCAGCCCCAGGTCGACGCCGGGGACGTTGACGCCCTTGCGCGCCCCCAGATCGCCGCCGCTCTCGACGGTCGCGGTCACGACGCCGTCGTCGACCGACTCGACGGTCGTCTCGATGCGCCCGTCGTCGAGCAGGACCACGTCGCCCGGTTCCACCGCGGAGATGTCGTGCGAGACGCCGATCTCCTCGGGCGTCGCCTCGTCGCCCTCCACGAACCGGACCGTCGACCCGCCTTCGAGCGTTATCTCGTCGCGGATCGGCGCCGTCCGGACCTCCGGGCCGGGCAGGTCGAGCATCGCCGCGACCGGCCGGTCGGTCCGGCGGTCGACCGTTCGGATGCGGTCGACGAGTTCCCGCCGGTGTTCGGGCGTGCCGTGGCTGGCGTTCATCCGCGCGACGGACATGCCCTCTTCGGCGAGCGCCTCGATCGTCTCCTCGGACTCGCTGGCGGGCCCCAGCGTGCAGACTATCTTCGCGCTGCGCATCTCAGATCGATACCCCCCGCGGCGTCGGCGTTCGGTTCATGCGAACGCCTTCCCGCGGCAGGGATATAGGGTTTGTCTACCATCTTTTTCGCCGGGGGGTTTCCTCGCTCGCTTCGCTCGCTGCGGGAACCCCCCGGCCAAAAACATGGGTGAAAAAACCGGACGACTCGCTCCCTTCGGTCGCTCGCATCCGGTGAACCGGCGCTCCGCGCCGGATGCTAACTATAGGAAACTTAGACACCAATTTAATACTGATTTAGCATCATCCACTGCACATGGGATTGTTCGATAAAGTTACAAACACTCTCGGAGGCGACAACGAAGCAAAAGCAGAAGCAGAAGCAGAAACAGAAGCAGGAGGAGATACGACTGATGTGACTAGCGCATTCGATATTCCAGAGTGGGCCGTCGAAGACAGGGTAAACGTCGATAAACGCACAACCATCATCCACGAACACTACGACGTAACCGAGGATCAAGCCTGTATCATCGCTCAGAAGCTGAAAGAGACGCTGGAGAGTACAGACGGGTACAGCCAAGACGATATCATCGCTAGTTTAGAAGACGAGGTGGATCTTGACTATGGCCTCCTCGAAACCATCGTGTGGACCGAGCGAGCGTCTATTGAGACGATGGACCGAGTGAATAGCTATCTCGACCGAGACGACCCTGACAGCCTCTACAAGATTTCTGGGCCAAACCCTGATGCTGACCGCACACACCCTGTCACGGCTGAGGCAATCGAAGAAATTGAGGCGAAAGGTGGGGTGACGATGGAAGAATTAGCGAGAGTCCTGATTGAGAAAGCTGAGAAGTATGAAGACGAGGGCGGGACTCCTGAGCGGATGGAGCATTGGGTTCCACACGAGAAGTTCCGGTTCTCTATCGTGAAGCACGTCGATACTGATTTCTAAGTTTCTGGTTAGAAGTCGATTAGTTCTCTGAACGAGATTGTGTCTTCAGGGTCTGTGTTCGTCGGTTTCAGTGTGTTGTGGTATTTGTGAGATTTGTACCCGAAATAGAGGAGTGGGATTCCGATCACAGCACCGATGATGGTTCCAGTCAGAAGCAGTCCGATTACCATCATAATGCTTCTGCCGGTTGCACTGTCGGTACTGGGTTCATATCCGCAGTTGGGGCATTTCGTTGCTTCTGTGGAGATCTCGGACGCACACTTCCCGCAAGTCCCTGTTTCGTCCATGTCTTCTTGTTCCCATCTACTAACATAAGCGTGGGTCTTTGTTCTGCGACATTCCAAATTCACATGAGCGATATGAGCACGTATGTTCTCGATTACTGCGCTCGGACTGAGTTTGGACATCATCGGCGCTACCGTGGTTGCCATCGCAGACTTGCCGAGCTGTCGCAAGGATTTCGTCAACTACTGTCCTCGCACAAAACATGTGGAAAAGGCGAGAATCGAGATGACAACCAAAACCGATGGACAGGAGGTCTGGTTGAGAGAAGGTGAAGAGGGTTACAACGATATATCTGAGATTTTGGAACAGTACTTGGAGCGTGAGGTCTCAGGTGATATTCGCTCGAACAGGGTGGGTAGGAGGAATTATGTGATATCGGTACCTAATGGTGTTGAGTACCGCGATTCTACACTTCGTCGAAGAGAGTTTTCTGAGCTCGTAAGAGAGTGGGAGGCGCGGTATATCCGGCGGCTCGGGCTAGGGTTGTTGCTGATCGGGTTTTCTGTCCAGATTGTAGCGACACTCCTCTGAAATCCTCGTCGACAATCGTTTCGAAGGGTGTCGTAGAAGGCGTGTTCTTTCACACCTGTTGAACCTGAATCTATTGCTCAGTGTGCACGAACAGTCGCCTGAAATCCGAGAGGGATCGGAGATTAACACATATATCCGACGACCGTGTGTCCTCTGTATGCAATTCTGTGACGAGTGTGGCTCGATGATGCACACGGAGGGCGACACGTGGGTGTGTCGCTCCTGTGAGCACGAGGAGTCGCGGGACTCGCAGGCGGAAGCGGCGATGGCGACCCGGGACGGACAGCGGGACGACGGGGCGCCCGCCGTGGCCGACGCGACTCAGGGCTCCACCGAGACGATGCGGGAGCCCTGTCCGGCCGAGGACTGCGACAGCGACCGGGCCGACTACGAGATGCTGCCGAAGCCGGGCGGCTCCTACGAGGTCCGGCTGTTCACCTGCGTCGAGTGCGGCCACAAGTGGCGCGAGTCCTGACGGTGCATCTCGCGAAAGCCGTTCGACGAAAGTCCGCCGAAAACGCCGATCGTAAGCACCTACGACTGCCAGTAGGCTCTCGTGAGGAGGACCAGGACGGGGAAGACCTCCAGGCGGCCGATCCACATCAGGAAGACCATCAGCAGCTTCGAGACGGCGGGGAACCCCTCGAAGTTCGCCATCGGGCCGACCACGCCGACGCCGGGGCCGACGTTGCCGAGCGTCGCGGCGACGGCGCTGGTCCCCTCGAACACCGACAGGGGCTCCCCGGTGTGGCCGAGGAGGACGACGACCACCGTCGCGACGGCGAAGATAACCAGGTACAGGAGGGTGAAGGCGTAGACGCCGCGGATCGTCGACTCGTCGATGGCCGTGTCCCCGAGGCGGACGGGCTTGACCGCCTCGGGGTGGACCGTGGTGAACAGCTCGCGGAACAGCGACTTGACGATCACGACCCAGCGGATGACCTTGATCGACCCGCCGGTACTGCCCGCCGAACCGCCGACGAACATCGCGAACAGGAGGACGAACTTGGCCTGTCGCCCCCAGAGGTCGAAGTTCATGCTCGCGTAGCCCGTCGTGGTGACGATGGACGTGACCTGGAAGAGGGCGTGCCGCAGCGACGGTTCGACGGCGCCCGTGAGCGCGTCGTGGCCGGGGGCGGTGAACAGGAGCCCCGCGACCAGCGCGGCGAGCACGCCGATGATACCCAGGTACGACCCGAACTCCACGTCCTCGACGACGGTCCGGAGGTCGCGGTTCCAGCAGTGCCAGAACAGCGCGAAGTTCGTCCCCGCGGCGACCATGAACGGGATCACGAACCACTGGACCACCGCGGAGAACGCCTCGATCGAGCGCGCCTCGGGCGAGAACCCGCCGGTCGGCATCGTCGTGAACCCGTGGGCGACCGCGTTGTAGAGGGTCATCTCGGGCGCGACCCCGACCAGGTGGAAGGCGTAGAGGCCGACGACCTCCAGGGCGGTCAGCCCGAGGTACAGCCCCCAGAGGGTACGGGCGGTCTCGGCGATCCGCGGGGTGAGCTTCTCGATGCCCGGGCCCGGCGCCTCGGCGTCCATCAGCTGGGCGCCGCCGACCGACAGCTCCGGGAGGATGGCGATGGCGAGGACGACGATGCCCATTCCGCCGAGCCACTGGGAGAGCTGGCGCCACATCAGCAGCGCCCGGGAGTGGCCCTCGAAGGAGATGGTGCCCATCACGGTCGACCCCGTGGTGGTGAACCCGCTCATCGACTCGAAGAGGGCGTTGACCGGCCACCGCAGCGTCGAGGCCGACCCGTAGGCGGTCAGCCACCCCTCCGCGACGTACGGGACGGCGCCGACGAGGCTGACGAGCAGCCACGTCAGCGCGACCATCAGGAACCCCTCGCGGGCGCCCAGCGCCGCCCCGGGGTCGTCGTGGAGCCGCTCCAGCGACCAGCCGACCGCGAGGGCCAGCGGGACGGTCACCAGGAACGCCTCGATGCCCCGGCCGTAGTACAGCGCCAGGGCCACCGGGAACAGCATCGGCACCGTGAGCCACTTGACGACGCTCCCGGTGAGGCTGACGCTCGCCCGCCAGTCGACGCGGATGTCGGAGTTCATCGCTGGGGTCGGGCCTCGCGTCTCGTCTGTTCGGACGCCGTCGCCCGTTCCCCGTACGGCGGGTGTCCGCGTTCTCGCGGCTCCGCGCCCGGCCGGTTGCGAACCCCCGTGCGGTCGACGACCCCTCTCATCGTTCTCCGTTCATCGCGGCCGGTCGTGTAACAGTGTCGATCAGGGCCGAACGCCGCTCGGCGGGCCCCGTCCCGCACTCACTCGTCGCCGACCTCCAGCGTGTGTTCCCTGACCGCGCCGCACTCGGGACACTCGTGGGTGTACTCGACCACTCCCCCGTCGGTCTCGCTGTCCCAGCTCCCCCGCTCGTCCTCGTACCCGCAGTCGGGACAGACGAGCTCCTCGTGGTCGTAGTAGTCCCGCAGTTTCTCCAGTGGCGAACTCGTTTCGTCGCCCGTCATATCTGTTCGTTTTCGATGCCGGAACAAAAATCTGTCGCATATATTTTCGAGCCGGAAATTAAGACGTATTCAATTACCGATTCGAAACTCACGGCGCATAATATACGGTACCAACGGGATACCTCCGATCGGAACGCACAACTCCTTTTGCCGATCCGAAACAACGGCCGGTATGAGTTACCGGATCGACGAGATCGACGAGCGGATCCTCTACTACCTCGCGGGCGACGCGCGGAACACGTCGGCGCCGACGATCGCGGAGGAGGTCGACGTGACGCCGGCGACGGTCCGCAACCGGATCCGACAGCTGGAGGAGGCGGGGATCATCCGCGGCTACCACGCCGACATCGACTACGAGGCGACCGACGGGAAGATGACGACGCAGTTCACCTGCACGGCGCCGGTGGGCGAGCGGTCGGCCATCGCGAACGAAGTGCTCGGGACGCCCGGCGTCGTCGGCGTGCGAGAACTGCTCGCCGGACAGGAGAACGTCGTCGTCACGGCCGTCGGGTCGGACACGGGCGAGATCAACCGGATCGCCCAGCAGCTGTCGGCGGCCGGGCTGACGATCGAGCGGGAGGACATCGTCCGCGAGGAGACGACCCAGCCCTACGGGGCGTTCGCGCCCGAGGTCGACTCGCCCCGGTCGGCGGTCACCGACTTCCAGAGCGTTGTCGGCGGCGCCGAGGTGGTCGAGTTCACCGTCCAGGAGGACGCCGCGATCACCGGCAGGACGCTCGAAGGCGCCAACAGCGACGGGCTCCTCCCCGACGAGGCGCTGGTCGTCAGCATCGAGCGGGGCGACGACCGCATCACGCCCGACGGGGACACCCGGATCGAGACCGGCGACGTCGTGTCGATATTCTCGCCCGGGACCTTCCCGGAGGAGCTCGTTCGGGCGTTCGAGGCGAGCGAGTGACGGCGAACCGCCCGGTTACCGCGAGATACCGCTCTGTTCGCCGGACTCGACCACGCGCTCTACCTCCTCGGGGGTGACCAGCGCGATGTCGCCGGGGATCGTCCGCTTGAGCGATGCCGCGGCGGCGCCGTACTCCAGGGCGTCGGGGACCGACCCCCCGTCGAGCCACGAGGCGAGGAAGCCGCCGACGAAGGCGTCGCCGGTGCCGACGGTGTCGTACTCGTCGGCCTCGAAGACGCCCTGTTCGTGTACTTCGCCCTCGTGGAGCGCGAGCGACCCCTCGCCGCCGCGGGTGACCAGCGTCAGCTCGAAGTCGAACTCCGCGGCCAGCTCGCGGGCGATGGCCTCGGCGTCGCCCTCGCGGTCGAGGACCGACCGGGCGTCCCGGACGGCGACGACGAGCACGTCGATATCGGGGAACAGCTCTTCCAGCGTGTCGCGGGCCTCCGCGGGCGACCAGAGCTTCGAGCGGTAGTTCACGTCGAAGACGGTCGTCGTGTCGTGGTCGCCGGCGAGTTCGAGGAGGTCCGCCGTCGTCTCCAGCAGGGTCTCGGAGAGAGCGGGGGTGATGCCGGTGGTGTGGAAGGCGTCGGCCTCGGCGATCCGGCCGGTGGCGAGTTCGTCGGCGGTGGCGGTGGTGACCGCCGAGTCGGCGCGGTCGTAGATGACGTTCGTCCCGCGGGGCTTGCCGGCCATCTCGACGTAGTAGGTGCCCATGCGGGCGTCGTCGTCCCAGACCACGTCGGCGTCGACGCCGTGGGTGCCCAGGGCGCTGGTCACCCGCCGGCCCAGCGGGGAGTCGGGCAGTTTCGACACCCAGGCGGCGTCGAGGCCGAGTCGCCCGGCGGCGACCGCGACGTTGCTCTCGGCGCCCGCGACGTGTACGTCGAGTTCGTCCATCGTTTCGAGGCGCTGGTGGTCCGGCGGCGAGAGCCTGAGCATCGACTCGCCGACCGTGACGAGATCTGTCATACTCGTCGCTGGGTGGGGGCTCGGCTTAAATCCGGGGGGATCCCCGGCGGCCCCGTCCGTTCGGCCAAGTTACGTGTCACGTTGTCATATTTGCCCTCACCTTACTCCAAAGCTATATATGAGATAGTCGGACATGGAACCCCATGGGCAATCGGGGTACAACCGAGCTATCGAGTCAGGCCCCGGGGTCTCCCCGGACGGTGACTCGACGGCGGGGTATCGACCGACGACCGAACGGAGGCGAGACACATGAGTGACGAAGACGGCGACAGCGGCAGTGGCGGCGGAGCGATGGGCGTCGTCCGGACGGTCGTTCCGGACTTCGTCAGGAAGCGGTTCGCGCTGAAGTTCCTCATCGTGTTGCTGGTGATGGGGCTGGCGATCGGCGCGGTCGGGCTCGTCGGCACCCAGCAGTTCGTCGACCACACCCGCGACCAGGTCGAAAGTGAGTACCGCGGGCTCGCGGTTCAGGAGTCGAACCTCGTCGGTCAGTGGCTGGAGAGCAACCGGCTGTCGACCCGGCTCGCGTCCGGCGACCCCGCCTACAGGGGCAACGACGGCGACGCGATGTCGGAGACGCTGCGCGAACGCCAGCGGAGTCAGATGCCGAGCGACGTGAGTTCGATGCATCTCATCCAGGGCGGCACCGGACAGACCACGTTCGTCGCCAGTCAGACCGTCGCGCCGGGGTCGGACGTCGACGGGACGGTCCGCGACTGGGTCACCGAACGGAGCTTCACCGAGACGAACGAGGTGAAGGTGTCGAGCGTCTACCAGAGCCCCAACGGGGTGCCGGTCGTCGGCTTCGCGAGCCTGGTCAACGGCACGACCGAGCGTGTCCTGCTCGTCGAGGTCGCCACGACCGACATCGCGAGCAACCTCCAGGGAACTGACCGCGCCCAGGGCGGCTTCACGACCGTCGTCAACGCGAGCGGGACCATCCTGGTCGACGAGCGGGCGAGCGATCCGGAGGTAGACACCGACGAGACGCTGACCGCGTACGGCGACCAGCGCGCCATCGACAGGGCGCTCGGGCTCACCAACAACCTCAGCGGCGTCATGTCGAGCCGGACGAACAACCAGGTCATGGACGAGGAGTACGCGGTCGGGTACGCGCCCGTCCTCGTCCCCGGAAGCTCCGAGGACTGGGCGGTGCTCGTCCACGCGCCGACCGACGTGCTCTTCGGTGACGTCCAGCAGGTCCAGCGGTTCGGGATGATCGCGACCGCCGGCGCCGTGCTCGTGATGTTGCTCATCGGCGCGGCCCTCGGCTACAACACCTCCTCGTCCATCGACCGCCTGAAGGGCAAGGCCCAGGAGATGGAGGAGGGCAACCTCGACGTGGACATCCAGTCGGGCCGCATCGACAGCATCGGCCAGCTCTACGCCGGGTTCGCGTCGATGCGCGACTCGCTGCGCGAGCAGATCGACGAGGCCGAACGCGCCCGGAAGGAGGCGGAGGTCTCCCGCGCCGAGGCGATGGAGCTGTCGAACTACCTCCAGGACCGCGCCGAGGAGTACTCGGAGATCATGCAGGCCTGCGCCCGCGGCGACCTCACCCAGCGCATGGAGCCGGAGGGCGAGAACGAGGCGATGGACCGGATCGCCGAGGAGTTCAACGAGATGCTGACCGAGCTTGAGATGACGACCGGCCAGCTCAAGACCTTCGCCGAGGAGGTCGAGGAGAGCGGCCAGTCGGTCCAGCAGAGCGCCGAGACGGTCCGCGACGCCAGCGAACAGGTCGCCGACTCCATCCAGAAGATCTCCGACGACGCCTACGACCAGAAGGAGCGGCTCCAGAACATCTCCGAGGAGATGGACGGCGTCGCTGCACAGCTGGAGGACTTCGCGGCGGACAACCCCAACGTCGACTTCGGCGACTCGCTCGACAGCATCCGGGCGGTCGCGAGCATGATCGACGAGGCCGCCGACCTCGCCGAGGACACGATGTCCGAGAGCGAGAACGTCGCCGGCGCGGCCGAGGAGCAGGCCGCCGAACTCAACGAGGTCTCCTCGCGCGCCGAGGAGCTCACCCGCTACGCCCAGTACCTGGGCGACGGGCTGGGCAACTTCGAGACCGAGGAGGAACACGAGTTCGTCTTCCAGACCGGCGCCGGATCGCCCGGCCCGGGCGGGCCCGACGACGCCGACGAACCGACCGAGGAGTAACGACTCCGGACCCGGATCGACCGAGTCCGACCGACGCTGCGCGTTCTTTCCGTTCACTCGTTCCGGACAGTGTCTCCACCCCCGTCGGCGGGGGTCTAGACGCCGGGCGCGGTCCGATCCATCGACTGTGACCGCCGTCGGTCGCGTCGTCGACCCCGGCGAGTTCGCGACCGTGGTTGGATGTCGGTGGGGAGACGTCCCTCGTCCGCCTCGTCGGTGGGCTCGAAACACCGACCGACGGCCGGATCCTCGTCGACGGGGAACCCGTTGTGGTCCCCGGTCCCGACCGGGCCATGGTATTCCAGGAGTATCGGCCGTTCCCGTGGCTGTCCGTCCGGGAGAACGTCGCCTTCGAACTGGTCCGTTCCCGGACTCCGACGGACCGACCGCGTTCGCGAGCCGCTGGAACTGGTCGGGCTGGACGACCGGGCGGAGACGCACCCGTCGGAACTGTCCGGTGGCACGAAACGGCCCGTGGCCCTCGCCCGTGCGCTCGCGGTCGACCCGGGAACGTTACTGCTGGCCGAACCGTTCGAGAGTGTCAACGCCCAGCGCGCTGCCGCTCGGATCGGGGTTGCTGTCCACCCGGCACGAACCGGACAAGAGGGCTGTTCGTCACACACGATATCGAAGAGGCGATCACGCTCGCCGACCGGATGCCGTCCCGCGGGAACGCCCGGTCGCGTCCGCGAAGACGTCCGGGTCGATCTCCACGCCCCCGCGGCGGACCGACGACGAGTTCGTCGACTGTGTCGACCCCTCATGAATATCGACGAATCGAGCCGCTGACGAGCGTAGCGCTTCGATATCGCCGATCTAAAAACCGGGGATCACCTTCGCGTGCCCACCTGATTACGTATAGCGGAATATAGTTTACCCGAAAACTATCGAACGGAATTCGAGACACTTGTGGATTTTTTGTTATACTTCCATTCGTCGCGGACCGGGGATTTTCAGAATCGAGAGCACCGAGGAGACAGTTCGACCGGGTACGGTCTACAGGACACTGCGTGGCCGATCCCGGCACCCAAGGCTATTCCCGCTGTGAACCGGGGTCTGAACCTCTAGTGGGATCGATCTCTGGATGGGGAAGGGAGCGACATTGACGGCGTAGCGGCGAGTGTCGACACCCGGGGTAGCGGAGTGGTCCACCAGATGACAGCCCGCCACCTCGGTGGTAGACTCCGGGGACCCTGGGAAGCCTGTCCGACGGCCGAGGCCCCGTCCCCGTGGCGATACGCGAACTTCATCCCCCAGAAGGCGCTCCGGTCCGGGCGTTCACTCGGGAAAGGCGGTCGACGGGCCGACCGACCGAGTTACTGGTACCCGCGGGTCCGTGTGTCCCGAGATCGATACGGTCGGTCCGAGCGTGACGAGGGGCCCGTCCCCGCGTACCAGAGCCGGTGACACGGAGCCGCTGGAGGTGCTCGGGTGACGCACCGTCGCCGCCTGCATCCCCGGTTCCGAACCAGTTAGGCGCTGCAGTGACGAACACGGGACGCTCACGGAAGGTTCGCGACGGCCGACGAGTTCCCGGGGAGTCGCCCCTCGTGGCGACCTGTTCGAGGTCGGCAACCGGACCTGTGGACAGCCGACGGAACGGGAGGGCCCTGACGGCCGGGACTGCGAAATCCTCCCGATGGATCCGGACTGTCGCACGACGACGCAGTCGTACTTGCCCCGTGGCATCCGCTGCCGACTCGCTGACGGCCGTTCCCGTCCGGAGCCCGCCCGGAATTGCGTACAGATCTTGCCGCGCCACAGCGCTCCGAGAGACCGGTCTGTGCAGGTCGAGAGCCTGGTCGAAAGCCCACTACCAAACCGACGGGTGTCGAAAGTCCCCCTTCCGGACCGGTATCCCGCGACCCTGGACCACAGCGGATCTGTCGCTTACCATACGACAAATATTAGTTGTGTACGTAGGTAACTAACTCATTATAGCACCAAATTCACGCCTAATATACAGTCGAGGCGGCGTATGAAATACCTCCATTCACAAATAAGAGTTTTTATCCGTGAGTGTGGCGATAGATTGATTGTCGAGGGGAACGACACCCCGGCAATGGCAGAGTCGGAACGCGACACTTCGCGGGCGACGGTCCGGACGTACGTTCCCGCCTACCAGCGTGACCAGTGGGACGACCACGCCGAGGAACTCGGGATGAGTCGGAGCGAATTTGTCAGGACGATGGTACAGGCTGGCCGCCGCGGGTTCGGCGAGTCGGAAACGGATTCGAGAGGGGCCCAAACGCCCGATCCCGAGTCCGCGACCGAGGATCCCGGTGGAGACCGATCATCGGACGCTGACCCCCAGGGTATGAGCATGGAAGACCGGGTCGTAGCGGTGCTCCGATCGGCGGAGTATCTGTCCTGGGACGAACTGCTCGAGGCGGTGGCCGACGACATCGAGGCCGAGCTCGAGGCAGCGCTCCAGGAACTGCAATCTAGCGGTCGGGTCACATACAGCGGCCGCAACGGGGGGTACACTATCGATGAGTAGCACCGACCGCGGGTCGGCCGCCACGGAGGATCCGATCGCGTACTTCCTCGACGACATCACGTTCCAGGGGAAGAGCCAGCGGACGCGTGACGCCTACGAGCGCGTCCTCCGCGAGTTCGAGTCGTACCTGACCGACCGGGGGATCGGCCTCGGTGGGGCGAACCACCGGGATTGCATGGCGTGGATCCACCAGCTGCGCGGCTCCGTCGGCGAGAGCACGGTCGCCACGTACGCCTCCTATCTCCACCGGTTCTACGGCTACATGACCGAAGTCGGGGCCTTCGAGGAGAACCCGATGGCGCTCGTCCTGGAGGAGATCGACGAGTCGATCAACGTCGACCCGGAGCGACGCGACATCACCGTCCCGGCGATGCGGTCGTTCGTGTCCGGCGTGACCCACCCGCTGGACCGTGCGGTCGTGATGACGCTGCTGAAGACGGGGATGCGAGCCGGTGAGCTCTGCAATCTCGACAGACGAGACCTGTCGCTCTCCGGAGCGCCGTTCGAGTGGTCCCACCGCCCGCAACTCGACGGCAAGCCGGACTCCGTCTACGTCGACGACGAACCGAGCGCGGGTCAGAGGTACAACGGTCAGCGGCGAACGGCGTCGAACAAGCGCAAACGCGCGACGACGATCCCCGTCGACGACGAACTCGCCGCCGTCCTCGTCGAGTGGCTGGCCGTCCGGCCCGATCCGCGCTCGGACGCCGACCCGCTGTTCGTCAGCACGGCCGACGGGTGGGGCAAGCGGCTCACCCCCGACATGGTCCACCACATCGTCGAGACGCACGCCCGGGAGCAGGGGTGGTACCGGGACGGCGGCGGCGCCGAGGAGAACGTCACGCCCCACTACTTCCGGCACTTCTTCACCACGCACCTCCGGGACCGGACCGGCGACCGCGGCATCGTCAAGTACCTCCGCGGCGACGTCGCCCAGGACATCATCGACACCTACACCCACGACTGGGGCGACCGCGTCCGCGAGGTGTACGCGGAGCACATCTATCGGCTCCTCTGACCCGCTCACCCACCCGCGATCCCCCTCGTCTCGTTCCGGAGAGTTTCCACGGGCGTCAAAACCCGCGCCCGACGTCGGACTAGTAAACTAAATATCGCTATATTGAATTCGGACTTCCCTCTCGGGGAGCACCTCGTCCCGTCTCAGCGCTACGGCAGGCGAGATCCGTCGCAAGCGGCGTTCTCGTGGTTCGCCGGTCAGTATCTCCGTCGACTGTTCGATCCGGATACCGACGACAACTGCGAGTGTCCCGAACCGATACGGATTACACACGTAGTACTGTCATGCCTGCTAGTTCGACGCACGCTGGTCGAGAGATTCGAACTTATGTTCTAATTACGTGAACATTAGTTACTTCTACGGAGACAGAGATGTCGACACGGTATAGTGCGTTCTAAGCGATTTCTCCGGTGATACCCACATCCTGTCGGGCGTGTTAGGTCACCGGAGTGACTGGTGCTCGTTCACAGTAACAGAACGGATTCGACGGTCCGACACCGCTACGGGAGAAATTCGGCAGTACAGACGATTAAAATCGGAGAAATCATACCCGAAAGAGAAATCGTCCGGCGATGCCGGACGGAGGTTCGGAGGCTCGCTGTGGGTCGACGGCCGGGCGGTCTACGTGTTGAGGTAGACCGTCTTGATCTCGGTGAAGAAGTCGAGACCGGCGTCGCCCTGCTCGCGGTAGGTGTTGGTCGAGGAGTCCTTCTTGCCGCCGAAGGGCACGTGGAGTTCGAGACCGGTCGTCTTCTCGTTGACCTTCGCGACGCCGGCTTCGGTGCGCTCGATGAACTCGTGGGCCTCGTTCAGGTCGGTGGTGACGACCGACGAGGAGAGACCGAACTGGCTGTCGTTGGCGGCCTCGATCGCCTCGTCGAAGTCCTCGACTTCGGTGACGGCGAGGACCGGACCGAAGACCTCCTCCTGGAAGATGCGCATGTCGCGCTCGACCTCGGTGAAGACGGCGGGGCTCACGTAGTAGCCGTCGTCGTACTCGTCGCCGTCCAGCCGCTCGCCGCCGGTCTGGAGGTTCGCGCCCTCGTTGGACGCCACGTCGACGTACTCGAGCGTGGATTCGAGTTCGCTCTGGGTGACGTGGGGACCCATGCCGGGGTCCTCGACGCCGGGGCCGATGTCGATGGACTCGGCGTACTCGACGATGCCCTCGACGAACTCGTCGTAGACGTCCGTGTGGACGATGGCGCGGGAACAGGCGGTACAGGCCTGGCCGGTGACGCCGAACGCGCCGGCGCCGACGATGTCGACCGCCTCCTCGACGTCCGCGCTGTCGGTGATGATGGCGGGGTTCTTGCCGCCCATCTCGGCCTGCGCGCGGGCCATGTTGTCCGTCGCCGCGTCGTAGACGTGGTGGCCGACCTCGGAGCTACCGGTGAAGGAGACGGCGTCGATGCCGTCGTTCGAGGTCAGCTCGGCGCCCACGTCGCTGCCGGAACCGGGGACGAAGTTGATGACGCCGTCGGGGAGACCCGCCTCCTCCAGCGCCTGCACGATGCTGCCGGCCGGGCCGGGCGCGGCCGAAGCGGGCTTGAGGACGATCGTGTTGCCGGTCGCCAGCGCCGGCGCGATCTTCCAGGCCGGGATGGCGATCGGGTAGTTCCAGGGCGTGACGAGGCCGGCGACGCCCAGCGGCTCGCGCTTCGTGTAGACCGACGTGCGGCCGCCGCTCGGGCCCTTGCGCTTGCCCGCGTTGTCGGCCGCCTTCTCGGCGTAGTAGTAGAAGATATCGATGGCGCGCTGGACCTCGGGGCTGGCCTCCGAGAGGGTCTTGCCCTCCTCGCGGGTGAGCTGTTCGGTCAGGTCTTCCTTGCGCTCCTCCAGCAGCTTCGCCGTCTCGCGGAGGATCGTCCCGCGGTCGGGCGCGGGCATGGCTTCCCAGTCGCCCTGGGCCTCGTTGGCAGCGTCGATGGCCTTCTGGGCGTCCTCGGTACCGCCCTTCGCGTACTCGGCGACCGTCTCCGTCGTGTCGGCCGGGTTCTCGACAGCGAAGGTGTCCCCGCTCTCGGCCGGGACCCACTCGCCGTCGATGTACAGGTTCGTTGTCTCTGTCATGCACGTAAACGGTCGGATGGCGGCCACTTACGAGTTTCCATACAGGACACGCCGTGCCCGTATCTCGGATCGCCGGAACTCGATCCCGCCGGTCGACGCGGCTCCGAACGGATGTGAGAACCTTTAAGCGAGTTACGTCTGGACCTATATCCGTCATGGTCGACTTCGACAAGATCAGCGATCCGAACGCTGAATACACGATGCGGGACCTCTCGGCGGAGACGATGGGCGTCTCCAAGGAGCGCGGCGGCACGCGCGACGCCGAGATCACCGACGTACAGACGACGATGGTCGACGGGAACTACCCGTGGATCCTCGTGCGCGTCTACACCGACGCCGGCCCGGTCGGCAACGGCGAGTGTTACTGGGGCGGCGGCGACACCGCTATCATCGAGCGGATGAAGCCGTTCCTCATCGGCGAGAACCCCCTGGACATCGACCGCCTCTACGAGCACATGATCCAGAAGATGTCCGGCGAGGGCTCCATCTCCGGGAAGGTCATCTCCGCCATCTCCGGCATCGAGATCGCCCTCCACGACGTGGCGGGCAAGCTCACCGACCTGCCGGCCTACCAGCTGCTCGGCGGCAAGTACCGCGACGAGGCCCGCATCTACTGCGACCTCCACACCGAAGACGAGGCCGACCCCCAGGCCTGCGCCGAGGAGGCCGACCGCGTCGTCTCCGACCTGGGGTACGACGCCATCAAGTTCGACCTCGACGTGCCCTCCGGTCACGAACGTGACCGCGCCAACCGCCACCTCCGCGGCCCGGAGATCGAGCACAAGGCGGAGATCGTCGAAGCGACCACCGAGGCCGTCGGTGACCGCGCGGACGTGGCCTTCGACTGCCACTGGTCGTACGCCACCGGCAGCGCCAAGCGCCTGGCCAAGCGCCTCGAGGAGTACGACGTGTGGTGGCTCGAGGACGTCGTCCCGCCGGAGAACCACGACGCCCAGCGCGAGGTCACGCAGTCGACCGCCACGCCGACCGCGACCGGCGAGAACGTCTACCGCACCCACGGTAACCGCGACCTCATCGAGAACGAGGCCGTCGACATCATCGCCCCCGACATCCCGCGCGTCGGCGGCATGCGCGAGGGCCGCAAGATCGCCGCCATGGCCGACATGTACTACATCCCCGTCGCCATGCACAACGTCTCCTCGCCCATCGGGACGATGGCCTCCGCGCAACTGGCCGTCGCCATCCCCAACTCGCTGGCCGTCGAGTACCACTCCTACGAGCTCGGCTGGTGGGAGGACCTGGTCGACGAGGACGACCTCATCGAGGACGGCTACATGGAGATCCCCGAGGAGCCCGGCCTCGGCCTGACCCTCGACCTCGACACTATCGAGGAGAACATGGTCGAAGGCGAGACCCTGTTCGACCCGGCTCCGTAAGCCGGAACGAGTCCCCTGAGCCGCTGAGTACGGCGGAACCGGAAGGTTCCGACGCGCTCGAAACCGCATTCCGATCCGTTTCTTCCGTTCGAACATCGCCACTGCGAGAACGGTGTGTTTCTCTATTTCAAACGCACCAGTCGGGGCGATCCCCGAAACCACGACGTACCCGTCAAGACCGAACACACCACCGAGGCCGAACACATCACAGACCCCGTCGGCATGAACGGTCCCTGCCGGAGCGGCTCACGAACGACCGCGGACTCGTCGCAGGCTCTGACGGCGAACCGGCGCCACAGGCGCCGGATGCTAGTCGCTGTTCAGTAGTTCTCTACTCGGAAGCGACCACGGCTCGAAAACGGGAATCGAACGTCCGTGGCGACGGGGAAGATGTAACCTAGAGAAGAGAGGTTACATCGCGCCGCCCATGCCGCCCATGCCGCCCATGCCGCCGCCGGGCGGACCGCCGCCGTCCTCCTCGTCCTCGCCGCCGACCGAGAGGTCGCCGGCGGAGACCACGTCGTCGATGCGGAGGATCATCGTCGCCGCGTCGACGGCGGAGTTGACGGCCGTCGTCTTGACGCGCAGCGGCTCGACGACGCCGTCCTCGAACATCTCGACGAGCTCGCCGGTGTCGGCGTCGATGCCGACGTTCACGTCGCCCGCGTCGTGGCGGGCGGTCATGTCGACCAGGGCGTCGATGGCGTCGTGGCCGGCGTTCTCGGCGAGGGTCCGGGGGCTGTCCTCGAAGGACTCGGCGAACGCCTCGACGGCCAGTTGCTCGCGGCCCTCGACGGAGTCGGCCTCCTCGCGGAGCGCGAGCGACGCCTCGATCTCGGGAGCGCCGCCGCCCGGCAGGACCGCCCCGTCTTCGAGCGCGGCGGAGACGACGCCGATGCTGTCGACGACGGCCCGCTCGACCTCGTCGAGGACGTGCTCGGTGCCGCCGCGCAGGAGGATCGTGCCGACGCCGGCCTCGGGGAGGTCACCGAAGACGACCGTCGACTCGTGGTCGGCCTGCCGGCGGACGGTCCGGTCGCGGATGACCCGCTCGTAGACGGTCCCGGCGTGGCCGAGGTGGTCGGCGGTGAGCAGTTCGAGGTCGCCGACGCGGTCGGCGCCCGTCGCCTGCGCGACCCGCTGGCGCTGGTCGTCGTCGACGCGGCGGAACGCCGTGATGCCGTTTTCGACGAGCAGTTCGGCGGCGTACTCGTCGATGCCGCCGTCCGCGAGGACCACGTCGGCGCCCGCCTCGACGATCTTGTCGACCTTGTCGGCGAGTTCGGACTGCTCGCGCTCGACGAAGCCCTGCAGGTCGGTCATGTCGCCGACCGACGCCTCGGCGCCGACCTCGGTCTCGGAGACCTCGATGTCGCCCTCGTAGACGAGCACGTCGGCGTCGTCGACGTCCCGACTCATGTTCTGGTGGACCGGCTCGATGTCGAAGAGGACGCCCTCGACGAACTCGGAGTCGTCGATGGAGGCGCCGTAGAACTGGCGCACGTCGACGGCGTCCTGGTCGACGGTGCCGTCCTCGCGGACGGCCGCGCGGACGGCGCTGACGACCATCGAGGAGAGCAGGTCCTTGGCGGACTCGGCGCCCTTGCCGGTCATCGCGGTGCCGGCGACCTGTTCGAGCACGTCGGTGTCCTCGGGGTCGACCTCGGTCGCCATGTCCTCGAACACCTCGGTGACCGTCTCGGCCGCGTGGCGGTAGCCCGAGACGATGGAGGTGGGGTGGATGTCCTGTTCGAGCAGGTCCTCGGCGTTCGAGAGGAGCGCCCCCGCGAGGATGACGGCGGAGGTGGTGCCGTCGCCGACCTCCTCCTCCTGTGTGGTCGCCACGTCGACGATCATGTCCGCGGCGGGATGGTCGACGTCCATCTCCTCCAGCAGCGTCACGCCGTCGTTCGTGACGACGACGTTGCCGCCCTGGTCGACGAGCATCTTGTCCATCCCTCGCGGCCCGAGGGTCGTCCGGATCGTCTCCGCGACTGCGCGCCCCGCCTCGAGGTTCATCGACCGGGCGTCCTCGCCCGACGTACGCTGGCTCTCGTCGGAGAGGACCACCATCGGTCCGTCGGCCATCTGTTGTGCCATGTGTGCTCAAAGCCGCGTCTGGGGGAAATAAGATTTGCTTTCGGACCGAGCGCGACCGCCCCGCGACGCGGACGGATCGAAAAGAGAAACGCGTCCGCGACCGGCTCAGTCGCTGAAGCTGGACGACTCCTGGGCGTCGTACTCGTCTTCGGACGCGTCGGCCAGTTCCGCGCTGTTCCAGTACTCGTGGGTCTCCAGCGCCCGGAAGCAGGCGGTCTCGCTCTCGCCGGCGGTGTCGAACATCCCCGGCTCCTCCTGCGTGCAGACCTCGCGGGCCTCCGGACAGCGCGTGTGGAACTTGCAGCCCGAGGGCGGGTCCTCGGGGTCGGGCACGTCCACCTCGCGGACCGGCGGGTCCTCCTGGATGCGCTGTTTCGCCAGGTCCGGGTCGACGGTCGGCGTCGACCACTTCAGCACCTTCGTGTACGGGTGCGTGGGATTCTGGAGGATCTCCTCGGGCGGCCCGATCTCGACGATCTCCCCGAGGTACATGATCGCGATCCGGCCGCCCGCGCGCTTGGCGAGGTAGCGGGCGTTGGCCAGGTCGTGGCTGATGAAGATGTAGGAGGTGTCGAACGTGTCCTGCAGGTCGAGGATCAGGTCCATCATCCCGACGCGCAGGCTCACGTCCAGCGCCGAGATGGCCTCGTCGGCGAGAATGACGTCCGGGTTCATCAGCAGTGCCCGACCCAGGGCGACCCGCTGTTTCTCGCCGCCCGAGAGCTGGTGGGGATACCGCTCGGCGTAGTCTTCCGGCGGCATCATGTCCACGTACTCCAGGTAGCGGTAGATGGTGTCCTCCCGCTCTTTGGGCCCCAGCTCGGTCCGGTACTTCTTGAGCGGGTCGGCGAGGATCGCCTTGACCCGCCGCGAGGAGTTCAGCGCGTTGGCGGGGTCCTGATGGATGATCTGCATCGCGCGGCGGATCTCGGTGAACTCGATGTCCGCGTCGCGCGGGTTGGCCTTTGCGTCCCAGATATCCTGGCCGCGGTAGGTGATCGTCCCGCTGGTGGGCTGTTCGAGGCCGATCGCGGTCTTGCCGAGCGTGGTCTTGCCACAGCCCGACTCCCCGACCAGCACGACGATGTCGTTGTCGTAGAGGTCGAAGCTGACGCCGTCGACCGCGCGGACCTTCTTGTCGGTCAGCGCGCGCTTGACGATCCCGCCCGGCGTGTAGTGGACGTTCACGTCCTCGACCGACAGGATCGGTTCGTCGCTCGGTTCCTCGTCGACGGCCGCGTCGTCGGCCGTCGCGTCGTCGGCCGTGGGTTCGTCTGTGCTCATCTCTCGTCCTCCGTGGTCCCGTGGTCGAGGGTGTAGGTCAGCTCGTCGCGGGCCTGGTCCGTGTAGAAACACGCCGCCTCGTGGTCCTCGTCGACCGTCACGAGGTCGGGGTCCTCGATCTCACAGCGGTCGTCGGCGATCGGACACCGCGGGTGGAACGAACACCCCGTCGGGATGTTCACCGGGTCCGGCCGCGCGCCCTCGATGGGCTCCATCTCGTCGATGTTCGATTCGATACTCGGCACCGAGCGCAACAGCGCCCGGGTGTAGGGGTGAGCCGCGTCTTTCAGCAGCGAGCGCGTGTCGCCCACCTCGACGAACTCGAAGGAGTACATCACGCCGATGCGGTCCGAGAGGCCGGCGACCAGCGGCAGGTCGTGCGTGATGAAGACGATGGTCAGGTCGAACTCGTCGCGCAGCTCCCGGAGCATCGAGATGATCGACCGCTGCATCAGAAGATCCAGCGCCGCGGTCGGCTCGTCCATCACGAGCACCTCGGGTTCGAGCACCAGCGCGAGCGCGATGAGCGCGCGCTGTTTCATCCCCCCCGACAGCTCGTGGGGGTAGGAGTTCATCACGCGGTCCGGGTCGAGGTGCAGCGCCTCGAACAGGTCCCGGACGTGCTCCATCCGCTCGTCGAGGACCGCGTTGTGGGCCTGGATGGTCTCGTGGAAGTGGCCCTTGATCTTCATCGTGGGGTTGAACGAGTTCATCGCCCCCTGGAACACCATCGAGACCTGCTCCCAGCGGAAGTTCTTGAGCTCGCCCTCGCTCATCCCGAGCACGTCGATCGAGTCGTCACCGACGGCGTCGTAGGAGCCGATCTGGTCGGCGCTCGGGGTGTCGGTGCCCTCGTCCTCGCGGGGGTAGTAGGTCACGTCGCCCGAGAGGTGGCCGGGGTCCTCGACGGCGTCCATCAGCGCGGCCGCGAACATCGACTTGCCGGAGCCGCTTTCCCCGACGACGGCGAAGATCTCCTCGCGGCGGACGTCAAGGCTCACGTCGTTGAGCACCCACGCCTGTCCGCGGGACATCCCGAACTGCACGCGAGCGTCCTCGACGCTCATGACGATGTCCTCGTCGGGATCGTCGGCCTCCGCGGTCTCCTCCTCGGTCGACTGGTTCGATTGTCCGATTGCCATGTCAGCTCACCTCCGGTCGGTCGGTCGGTTCACGGGCGGGCATCACAGGTCACCCGCCCCGTCCTGTTCGTCCTCGGGGACCGTCTCGGAGTGGCGCGCCAGCAGGCGCGGGTTGAACACCCGGTCGAGCCCCTGCGAGAAGAGGATCAGCGAGAAGCTCACGCCCGAGATGGCCAGCAGCGGGAACAGCATCCAGTGGCCGGCGCGGCCGGGCGCGGAGATCGCGTTGCCCTGTTCGTAGGCCAGCTGCATCATCACGCCCCAGTTGAACGAGTTGAAGGGGAGCACGCCGATGAAGTACAGCGCGACCGACTGGAAGATGACCGCGACCGCGGCGCCCGCCGCGGAGACGAGCACGAACGGCGCGACCTTCGGGACCAGTTCCTGGCCGACGATCGTCGGCGTCGAGAGCCCGATCGACCGCGCCGCCTCGACGTAGTCCTCCTCGCGCAGGGACAGCACCTGCGAGCGCAACATCCTGGCCAGCCCCGGCCACTGGTCGATGGCGATGATGGTCCCGACGATGAAGGGGTCCTCCGGCGAGAAGATCGCCGCGAGGACGATGATCAGCGGCAGGCCCGGCAGCGTGATGAACACGTCGGCGATGGTCATCAGCACCGTGTCGATGACGCCGCCCTTGTAGCCGGCGATCATGCCGACGAGCACCGCGACGCCGACCGAGAAGACGATCCCGGCCAGCGCCATCTTCATCATCGCCGGCGTCGAGTGGACGAGCGTCTTGAAGACGCCCCGGCCGAGGTTGTCGGTCCCCAGGGGCATCGACCAGTCGCGGAACGGCTGGAGGTAGTAGGGCCCCTCGTTGATCTGGGGCGGGGGCACCAGCCAGACGCCAACGGTGCCCATCAGCAGGTAGAACAGGACGCCGACGCCGCCGATGCGGGTCCGCCAGTCGGACCACGCGACGCGGAACGGCGTCGCGATGTAGAAGTCGAACGCGCGGCGGGCGCGCTCGGCCGGCGGCGTCCGGCGGCGCTCGGCCTCCTCGTCGGAGCCGAAGATGCTTTCCTGTGTGACGCCCCCGTCGCTCTTTGGTGTTTTCTCGGACATCTTAGAAGCTCTCCCTCGTCGCGCCGGTCCCGGCCCGCGGGTCGATGAGCCCGTAGGTGAGGTCAGCGATCAGGATGGCCGTCACCGTGATGCCCGAGAAGAACACGAACGCGGCCATCACGAGCGGGTAGTCCTGGTTGACCGCCGCCTCGAGCATGAACCAGCCGACGCCGTGGTACTGGAAGATCTGTTCCGTGATGACGTTCGAGCTGAACATCCCCGCGATACCGAGCATGAACCCGGTGTAGATCGGGAGGATGGAGTTGCGGGTCAGGTACCGGGTCAGGATGCGGTTCGTACCCAGTCCGCGCAGGCGCGCCGACCGCAGGTAGTCACCGCCGATGACCCGCACGGTCAGCGCCCGCATCCCGATGGCACCGCCGGCGAAGCCGACGATGAAGTTCGACAGGATCGGCAGTGCCGCGTGTCTCGCGATCCCGATCATGTACTCGAGGTTGAACCCGGGGTCGGCCGCCGGCGGCGCGCGGCCGCCGGTCGGGAACAGTCCCCACTGGAACGCCAGCACCGACAGCATCACGATCGCGGCCACGTAGTAGGGGATCGACCGCATCACGAGCACGAACACCGTCAGCCCGGAGTCGATCTTGGTCCCCTCGTGCCAGGCCATGAACACGCCCACCGCGATGGTGGCGGTAAAGCCCAGCAGGAGCCCGTAGACGCTCAGGAAGATCGACCACGGCATCCCGCGGAAGAGGATGTCGAAGACGGGGTCCTGGAACAGGATCGACTCGCCGAAGTCCTGGTAGAGGATGATGTCCCGGAGCCACTCGTAGAAGGCGATCGGGATCGGCTTGTCGGGGTTGATCCCCGTCAGTTGTTCGGCCATCTCGGCGACCTCCTGCGTGTCGACCGGCTGGCCGCGCTGTTGCATCTGTTGGACCCGGTCGGCGATGATCGCCTGGACCGGCCCACCCGGAACGAGTCGGTACAGCGCGAACGTGATGAACATCCCCACGACGAAGGTCACGATCGCTTGGCTGAACCGCCGTATGTAATAGTTCATAGTGTGTGTTGGAGTGTCACAACTTCTTAATTCTTCTGTCAGAGTGCGGTGACGACGCTGTATGCGATGTACAGGACGTAGCCGAGCGTCGGGACGGCGGCGACCTTGTACGCCTCGGTCGTCGTCAGGTCGCGCACGTCCTTGATCGCGTAGGCGCTGATGTACCCGGTCCACACCGCGAAGGCGATCCCGACCGCGGTCGCAGCGAGGACGACCGTCTCACCGCTGGCCTGCGACCAGACGAACCCCGCAACCACGTCGGAGATGCTCGTCGCGATGGTGACGTCGTCCTCGGTGACCTCCAGCGTCGTCGAGGCGTAGGCCATCGCGGCGGTGTGGATGAGGTTGCCGATCAGGATCGGGGCGAGCGCCCACGCCGCCCGCTTCATCGCAACGTAGGTCGTGCCGATCGTCGTGTACAGCCAGGCGACGTAGTACGTCCCGACCCCGAACCAGATCCACAGCAGGAACGCCCCCAGCAGCGGCTCGATGACGCGCTGCTGGAGCTGGAAGCGGACCTGCTCGTTGATGACGACCGACTGGATGCCCTCGAACTGGAAGATCAGCTCCTGGAGCATCAGGTAGTTGCCCACGAGGCCGACCAGCCCGGTCACCAGCACCAGCGCGAACTCTGATTTGACGCGCCGCGTCCCGATGTACTCGTCGTAGAACCGCTCCGGGTCGGTCAGCAGCGCCCAGTAGAGGCTCAGCGTCCTGCTGATGTACGAGCCCGGGTTCCGAACCGCGTTTGAAACACCCATGATGTGTCCTCCGGTTGGTCGTTACGCCGGCGCCTCGATGGTCGGGACGGGGATCTCCTCGAGCACTTCGTCGACGATCTCCGACTTGTCCACGTCGTTGACCTGCGACTCGGCGGTCAGGCCCAGGCGGTGGGCGATGACCGGCTGGGAGACCGTCTTGACGTCGTCGGGCGTGACGTAGTTGCGCCCCTCGATGACGGCCTGGGCGCGGGCGGTCTCGTAGAGGCGCTGGGTCCCGCGCGGGCTCATGCCCGTCTCGACGCGGTGGTCGTCGCGGGTGGCCCGCGAGACGGCCGCGATGTACTCCAGCATGTCCTCGGTGACCGTCACGGTGTCCGGAACCGCCTGCAGGTTCATGACCGAGTCGTGGTCGAGCACCTGCCCGACCGACGGGGTCGTCGAGGTGCGGTCGTTGCGCCGCCGGAGCAGCTCGACCTCGCCGTCCACGTCGGGGTAGCCGATGGAGGACTTGATGTTGAAGCGGTCGATCTGCGCCTCGGGCAGCGGGAAGGTCCCCTCCTGCTCGACGGGGTTCTGTGTCGCGATGACGAAGAAGGGCTCGGGCAGCTGGCGGGTGTCACCCTCGGTGGTGACCTGGCCCTCGCCCATCGCCTCCAGCAGCGCGGCCTGGGTCTTCGGCGGCGCGCGGTTGATCTCGTCTGCGAGGACGATGTTGGCGAAGATGGGCCCCTTGTTGAACTCGAACTCGCCCTCCTGCTCGTTGTAGATGTAGGTCCCGGTCACGTCGTTGGGGAGCAGGTCCGGTGTGAACTGGATGCGGGAGAAAGACAGGCCCAGCGCCGTCGCGAAACTGTTCGCGGTCAGCGTCTTGCCGGTCCCGGGTACGTCCTCCAGCAGGACGTGGCCCTTCGAGAGCAGTCCCACGAGCACCGTCTCGAGGAACTCCTCCTCGATGATGACCGACGACTGGATCTCGTCGACGACTGCCTCCAACTGGTCACTGGCCTCCTGTATGGATAGGTCGCTCTGTGCCATGGTAAGATAGCCCGTGCTATGCCTCTTAACCCTGACGGTGTAAGACGGTTTTCCATGACGGAAAGCTGACTGACGCGCCAGTCAGCGACCGGATATCGACGGTTGCGTCGCAGTGGCGCGACGGTCGGAGAACGGACTCGGAGCGACTCGGCGAGGGGTGCAACAGCGGACGAAAAGGGAGACGCGAGCGGAAGCGGTCGACCGGCCTACTGGCGGATCGACCAGATGAAAAACAGCGCCGACAGCAACAGCAGCGTCAGGGCCGGGACGGTCAGCGAGCCCCACGGTACGATGTAGAGGCCGTAGGAGAGGCCGGCGGCCATGACGCCGACGAAGACGGTGGCGGCGACGTGGACGGCCTCGCCGCGCTGGGTCTCGGTCTGGTCGCTCATCTGACGCCCGACGCTGAAGGCGTTCCCTCCCAGGTCGAACGAGATGATCGTCGCCAGCGCCGCGAACAGCAGGAACTCCGGCACGTCGCCGAAGAAGCCGGCGACGACGATGCCGATGAAGACGATCCCCGTGCCTGCGACCGTCAGCCGCTCGGACTCGAAGACGAACAGGCCGGCGGCGACGCCGGCGAGGCCGAACAGGCCGACCGGCGCCGACAGCGGCGCGACCAGTGCCGTCGTCACGACCGCCAGCAGCGCCGCGGCGACCGCGATGATACTACTGAACCGTGCGGGCGAGTGAGTGACCTCGACCGCGTTGAACTCGTCGTCCTGGATGTCGAAACTCATTATGCCCACCTCGTCTGTGCTTTCTCGACCTCGAGCGACAGGCGCTCGTCGGGGTCCCAGTCCATGACGCGGATCCCCCGTTCGCGGAGGTACCGGACCCGCGCGGTCCGCTCGATGCGCGTGAGCCGCTGGCCGACCGTCTCGTCGACGGTCACGTCGGGGCTGATGACGGTGACCAGGTGGCCCTCGGAGTCGAGCCGCCGGGCGACCTCGGCCGCGTAGTCGTCCGCCAGCGGCGAGAACAGGAACACCTGCGAGGTGCTCGGCAGCCGCCGGCGCACGTGGGTCATCGGGTCGATGTACTGGCTCTCGTGGTCCTGTCGCTCGGGCGGCCGCGGCGACAGCGCCGGGTGCTGGGCGAACAGGACCCGGGCGTTCTCCAGGTGCTCGCTGCCGGCGCCGGGCGCGTACCAGCAGGGCACCGTGTCGAAGGCGGCGACGCCCACGAGGTTGCCCTGGTCGTACAGCGCGCCGAACATGTCGCTGGCTGCGTGGACCGAGTGGTCGACCGCGTGCGGTTCGTCGACGCCCGCCGAGATGTACGCGCTCTGTCGGGTGTCGAACAGGATGGTGACCGTCGCGGCCTTCTCCTGGCGGAAGTCGATGGTCGCGAGTTCGCCGGTGCTGGCGACCTGCTTCCAGTTGATGCGGTTCATCGGGTCGCCGGGGCGGTAGTCGCGGACGGAGTGGAACTCCAGCCCGGCGCCGCCCTGCTTGGTGTCGACGTCGCCGGCGTACTGCGTGGTCTGGGCGCGCACCGGCACGTCGTTGGTGACCCGCAGCGGCGGGGTGACCCGCATCCCCGCGTCGGGCGTGACCAGCGACGTGCGCTCGACGCCGCCGCTGAAGTCCCGCGCGACCACGAGCAGCGGCCACTCGTACTCGCCGCGCTCGACGCGGACGGTGTACTCCAGCTGGGCCTGCGCGCCCGACTGCAGGGCCGTGTGCAGGCGCGGGACGCCGTCGGTGACGACGAACGAGTCCGGCACCACGTCGACCATCCGCAGGTCGGGCAGCATCGACCCGCTCTCGTTGCGGACCGTCAGCGTCACCTCGACGAGGTCGCCCGGCTCGGGGTCGTCGGTGTCGAACTCGCGCTCGACGACCAGCCCCTCCGTCTTGGGCACGGCGGAGACGCGCCCGTAGATGGTGTAGGCGATGCCGACCGTCCCGGCGAGCATCAGGCCGGGGGTGAACGTCATCACGCCGGCGCCGACGGCGACCAGCGCGAACGCCGTCACGCCGAGCCAGCGGTTCGTGTGCTGCAGGCTCACGTCCTCGAACGGCTCGCTCGTGTCGAAGGTCGGCACCGAGGAGTTCGGCTCGTTCCAGTTGGACTCGACGGCGTCGTCCTCGTCGCCGTCGTCGGCCGAGCGGCCGAGCAGGCGGTCGAAGAAGGAGCGGTCGTCGCCCTCCTTGACGTCGACGTCGTGGCTCACGTCCACGTCGCCGACCTCGATGAGCTCCTCGACGGTGACGCGGAACTGGTTCTCGAAGGCGGCCACGTCGTCGGTGCCCGACAGCAGCGACTCCGACAGGCCGGCCTCCTCGGCAGCGGTCCGCTCGCCCCGGAAGAAGTCCGCGGCGGTCTCGTTGTCCGTCCACTCGCCCGCCTCGAGGATGCGCCGGGCCTCCTCGACCGAGCAGTCCTCCCGGTTGCGGATGACCGCGACCGCGAGATTCTCCAGCCGCTCCTCGAGGTGCTCGCGGTTCTCGGTGACCCCCTGGCGGAGGTGGGTCATCTCGTAGAGCATCCGGTCGACGTCCTCGCCGGGCATCGGGTTGCCCGCGGGCCGCTCGGGGTCGGGCGTGACCGTCTCCTCGACCTCGCCGCGGAGCCGCCGGCGGACGACGCCCAGCCCGGTCACCAGCGCGATGATCCCGACCAGGAAGACCCCCTGCGTCGCGGACGGGAGGGCGCTCGAGAGGTCGGGGACGACGATCATCGCCGCCGCGGCGGCGAAGAGGATCGCCCCGATGGCGATCAGTATGCGGTTGAGGATCGTCTCAATATCCATCGTCACCCTCCTCGCCGACCGACGAGTCGGTGGTACCGCCGTACTCCTGCTCGATGTTGCGGAACACGTCGATGGCCAGGTCCTCGCGGCTCTCGGCGTCGCGCTTGCCGTAGCGGACCTCCTCGAACAGCCGCGTCAGCTCGGCCACGTCGTCCTCGCCCAGCCCCACGTCGACCGCGGCCTCGGCGAACTCGCCGGGCGTCGCGCTGTCGGGGTTGGGCACGTCGAGCATGCTCGTCATCTCCCACCACGCGCGGTAGACCTCGTTGTCCACGTCGGCGTTGTGCTCTTCGAGCCGGTCGGCGGCGCGGCCGGCCGCCTGAGCGAGGTCCATCACGTCGGCGCCCTCGCCCTCGTCGACGGCCTCCTCCTCCATGGTGGTGATCGCCTGGTCGCCGGAGGCGCGGAACAGGACCGCGGCCGTCGCGACGAGCACGACGCCGAACACGCCGAGGATGGCCGCGGGGGGCACGTCCATCGACGCGACCGGCGACGCGGACGCGTTGGTCCCGACGTTGGCCGTGCTGTTACCCAGCCCGGGGCCACCGACGGTCGCGCAGTCGGTCCCCAGGAAGTACGCCAGGAGCACGGGCGGCGCGAGCGCGTACAGCCCGAGGAACGCCGCGCCGAACGAGTAGCGCCGCTTGATCAGGAAGACGAGCATCGCGGCGGCGCCGAAGTACACGAGTCCGCCGTACCACGTCGTCAGCGGCTCGATACAGGTGGTGTACTGGACCGTGTCGCCGCCGGAGGGGTCCCCGCTGCGGTTGAGACCGTCCCCGCCGCCCGGGCCGTCACCGTTTCCGCCGCCCTGGTTCTGCCGCTGCTCGTTGGGATCCTGGGCCGGATCCTGCCCGCCACCGGCCGCCGCCCCGGTGTCGACGGTCGCCGTGATGGTCGCGGCGCCGACGGCGACGGCCGCCATCGCCACGAGCCCGATCACGACGAACCGCAGGGCTTCCTGTGACACATAATCATCCATACTACGACTTGTACGATCGACCCTATATGTCTTTTCCGCTTGCCGGAGCGCGGATGGCGCGATCCGCTCGGTAGCGATGGGCGCTCCCCGCGCGGTCGGTGGAGGGAGAGATCCGTTCGCACCCGGAGCGTCTCGGGTTTCCGCGGGGGGACTCCCGGACGAACCGCCCGCGGACGGATCTCGGCCCCGGAGGCCTTAAGGCGGGTCGTCCATAACCTCGCGGCGATGGATCCTGGTTCCGAGGGGCGGGCGGGCGACGGTCTGAGCCGGCGGGCGTACCTCGCCGCGGTCGGCGCCGGCCTGGCCGGGTCGGTGGCCGGCTGCACCGAGCCGAACGATATCGTCGACTCGCCGCGGGTGTTCGGCTTCCAGTTCCCGTACGTCCCCGAGAACGTCCACGTCGGGCCGTGGTCCTCCTCCGACCCCGCGGCCTTCTACTCGATCCTCTTCGAAGCCGAGTCCTACACCACGCCGGGCGGCGACCGCCGGCTCGGCGAGGTGGTCGAGTCGCTCGACGTCGACGGCGACGCCGCGACGGTCACCTACGCCGACGGGTACACGTGGTGGTCGGGCGACCCCGTCACCGCCCGCGACGCGTGGGTCGAGGAGCGCATCGGGTCGTTCGTGGCCGGCGACCGGGGCTACGATGTCGAGCTCCGCGACGACCGGGCCCTCCGGTATCGCTTCGACCGACCGCTCGACCGACCGCTCGCGCTCTCGACGGCCGTCGGCGGCGCCGTCCGGACCCGGGTCGACCGCTACGAGCCGTGGCTGGAGCGGCTCCGCGACGCCGGGACCGACGAGCGCCGCACCGAGGTCGTCGCCGAACTCCGGACCGACAGCCCCGGGCTGGAGACGCTCGCCGACGAGGGGCTGGGCTGTGGCCCCTACGAACTGGTCGAGGTGTCGATCAACCGGCTGATGCTGGAGCGCTACGACGACCATCCCCGCGCCGACGAGGTCGCGGTCCCGCGGCTGTGGTTCCCCGTCGTCCAGTCGGTCTCGATCGAGAACCTCGTCGACAAGGGGTGGCTCGACGGCGGCACCGGAGACCTCGCCGACGAGCGGGGCGACCCGCCGGAGAACCTCGAACAGCTCGCGACCTACCCGACCGACTCGGGGACCAAGCTCGTGCTCGACTGGCGGGACCCACACCTCGGGCGCCGCCCCGTCCGGCGGGCGGTCCTCTCGGTCGTCCCGGTCGACCAGATCGTCGACGTGGCCGACTGGGGCGAGCCGATCGAACGGCAGACCGGTCTCTCCGCGCCCGCCGCGCGCCGGTGGCTCCCCGACGAGGTCCGCGAACAGCTCCACCGCTACCCCGTCGAGGCCGACGAGGAGGCCGCCGCCGAGTACATGCGCGGGGCGGGCTACAGCCGCGACCGGAACGGCGACTGGCGCGGTCCGGACGGCGAGCGGCCGCGGATCCGGATCGCGACGCCGGTGTGGTCGGACTTCGTCTCCGCGACCGAGGTCGTCGCGTCGAGCCTCTCGCGGTTCGGCTTCGACGTCGAGACCGACCGGCTCACGAACAGCAACGTCTACGCCGCCGTCTCGAACCACACCCACGACATCGTCGTCTGGAACTTCGACGGCGACCCCTACAGCGTCTACGACGTGACCAGCGACGGGGCCACCACGGTCGGCTACGGCGTCTCGGGCCCCGACGCCGAGGCGGGCAGTCGCGGCAAACCCGTCGAGGTCTCGGTCCCCCGGACGCCCGGGGCGGTCGACGCCCCGGAGGGCGAACGCCGGACGGTCGACCTCCTCGAGACCTGGCGGACCATCGAGGCGCCGAACGACCGGGCCGCGACCGTCGACGCCGTCGCGACGTTCGCGACCTGGTGGAACGACGCCCTCCCCGACATCTACCTGGGCAACGCCGTCGACGGCCTCTGGGGCAACACCCGCGACTTCGAGTGGCCGTCCTACGACGCCGACCCCGAATACGGGACCGCCGGCCCCGCCGGCCAGCCGATCTTCCACATGCTGAAACACGGCGCGATCCGCCCGGCGACCGACGAGTGACGGGCCGGCGGACGGCGAGACCCCGCCGTGTTCCGAGAGTACGGATCGAACCGTAGCGAGCGCTCTCGCTGTCGGGCGACGAACGGAGAGAAACGTCGGCCCGGGCGACCCGGGTGGTCGGCGGTCGATACGGGGAGTCAGCCGCTTACTGCGGCGGTTCGAAGTCGGTGTCGGTGCTGGCCTGGGCGATGCCGCCGAGCACGAGCACGTCCTCGATACCGAACGAGCGCTCGTAGTCGAACGCGCGGGCCGAGGGGTCCGGCCAGTCGAAGTCGCGGACGTCGCCGAACGACCCCATCAGGTACTGGTGGAAGACGAAGTGCGGGACGTAGAAGTTGTAGTACTTCGCGCAGGTGCGGTACAGTTCCTGCAGTTCCTCCTCGCTGTTCCCGGGCGCGCGGATCTGGTTGACGGTCTCGACGAGGTTGACCTCGGTCGCGTTGTCGAGGTCGGGCGACTTGCCGGCCTCGTCGGGCGCCTCGAAGGCGCCGGGCTCGTTGGGCACGTCCTGGACGATCGGCTTGCCCTGGGTGTCGACCTCGTCCTCGGGGTCGGCGTCGAAGGGGTTGCCGGTCGGGCTGCCGGCGACCAGGCCCAGGTCCCACCACGCGCCGCGGTCGTGGTAGTACTGGAAGACGTACGGGTCGCCGTGCCAGAACATGGTCGAGTCGTAGTTGAGCCCCTCGTTCGGGTTGATCGAGGTCGACCAGTTGTTCCAGCCCATCGTGGTGAAGTTCACGCCGAAGCCCCAGTTGGCGAGGTTCGCGCGGATGGTCTGGGCGCCCTGGACGTTGGCGGGGCTGCCCGACCGCGAGGAGAGGTCGATCGACGCGGGGTTGCCGTTGGGGTCGACCCACTGGCCGCCCTGCTTGCTGTAGCCCGCCCGCCGCATGTACTCGTTGGCGTTCTCCTTGTTCGAGGACCGCGAGTAGAGGTGCAGGCTATCGAGGAAGTCCTCGGAGAAGGTGCTCTCGGACTGGGCGTCCAGCAGGAAGGTGTCGTGCTGGGTGACCTGGGAGGCGTCCTCGCCCCAGCCGTTCGCGGAGACGGCGTTCCAGTCGATGGCCTCGATGAGCGCGCGGCGCACCCAGAGGTTCTGAAGGTGCTCGTTCTGCCAGTTGAGCTGCCAGACGTCGCCGCCCGTCGCGCGCAGCCACCGGGTGAACTCCTGCACGTGGTCCGGGAGCGTCTCGCGGGTGGTCGCCCCGCTGTCGGTGACGGCCCCGGAGTCGACGTCGAGCACGCCCTCGTTGACGAGCGTCTGACGCCGGTCGCCCTCCGCCCAGTAGAGCGCGAGCCGCTCGACGTTGGTGTGTTCGGCGTTGGGGTGGTCCTCGTTGAGGTGGAGGATCACCCGCTCGGAGCCCACGTCGTCCATCGACTCCAGCCGGTAGGGACCCGTGCCGGCGAGCATCTCGTCGGTGCCGCCCTCCATGGCCATGCGGTCGAGGCTGATCCGGTCGCTGACGAGCTCGTCCGTGATCGAGCTGACCTGGTCCGAGTTGCCCGCGTCCCGGTACCGTTCGAGGTACGGCTCGGTGAAGTCCGGGTGGATCGGCGGGTTACCGTCGACCGGGCCGGCGTTCGAGCGTAGCACGACCCGTGCCGTCGGGTTCGGGTCCTGCTCGGGGACCGACCCCTTCGCCTGCCACATGTGGTGGGTCCACTGGGACTCGGCGCGCTCGTTGAACGTCGCGCCCTCGGTGAACTTGTTCCCGTCCTGGAACCAGTGGACGTGGTTGTGCGTCTCGCGGGCGACCGCGTCGTGGGGGTCGCCGTTCCAGTAGGCCGACCGCTCGTCGTGGTGGTCGTACCAGTCGTACGGCGGCTCGACCTCGTAGCCCGAGATCCACGTCATGATCTCGATCTCCTCGTGGTTGGGCTTGTGCGGAGACGGCACCGTCGTCCCGGAGTACGACAGGTTCGTCGTGTGGACGTTCCGCAGCCCGTGGAGGTCGGACATCCACAGGTCGCCGATGGTGTTGTCCTGGGGCGTCCAGGGGTTCCAGTTGAACACGTCCGGCGAGTTCGCCACCGCGTAGTTGATCTGTCGAGTCACCGGCTCCTCGGCGGTCGCGGTGGCGCTGTCGGTCTCGGTGTCACCACCGTCGCCGCCGTCGCCGCCGTCGCCACCGTCGCCGCTGGGCGTCGGTGTCGGGGTAGCGTCCGAGCCGGGTGTGTCGGTGGATCCACCGTCGCTCCCACAGCCAGCCACGCCCGCGGCTCCCATTCCAGCCAGTATCTGCGCGTACCGGCGTCGCGATAACTCCTTGTCACGGATGCTGTCAGGCTTCCGCATACCTCTACCTTCTGCCAGCTCTATATAAAACTTCCTGATTATTTCATACGGGGCCGTCGCTGATCTTGCCGAGGCGCGCGACGCGGCCGCGCCCGCAAGCGCAACCTTCAAATAGGTGTGTGAAACAGTCTATCGCAATGCGACAGGAACTCGAACGCGGCCGGCAGGAGGCGGACGGCGTCCGGGCGTACCTGCTTGGGCTGTACTACTTCATGACCGGGAACGTCTCGCTGATGATCATCGTGATGGGCGTGGGCTGTATCGTCCTGGGAGCCACGCTCATCAACGGGACGCCCGCCATCGTCATCGGCGGCGAGGCCGGCCCGATCTCGCTGATGAACGGGATCCCCGACCAGTACCAGGCGTTCGGACAGGTCGAGGGGATCGTCCTCGCACACAAGGTCTTCGCCGCGATGCTGGGTATCTTCGGGACGACCCTCATCATCCTCGGGGCGACCGCGTACGGCTTCCTGCTGGCGAACAAGCTGTACGCCCGCGCGACGTCGTCGGCCTGACTGTCCCCCCGGATTTCTCCCGTCGGTCCCACGGCCCGTAGCCACCCAGCCGGCGGGATCGGATCCCGACCACCCCAGTCGGGATTCGCTCCGCCCGTCCTCAGATAGCCCGCTGTCGACAGAACCACAGCGCCCAGCCGCTGAGGAGGGCGAACGCGGCGCTCCCGACGACGTTCATCACCGCCACGACGAACAGCGACGAATCCGCGTCGGTGACCACCAGGTACGGGAGCTGGAGCAGCAGGAACACGACGGCGATCGTGAACACGCCGAGGATCTTCCGGTTCTGTTCGCACAGCGCCTCGGCCGCCGCCTCCCTGCCCGTCTGCTCGTCGCCCTGCTCGCTCACGAGCCGATCCCTCCGTCGTCGACCGACGCCCGAACCATGCCCGTCGGTTGACGTGGGCCCCCGAAAAGGATTGCCACACCGGCGAAGGACCGACCGCCGCCCTCGGCCGTCCCGTCGACGAGCGCTATCAGGCGTGAGAACACGACTCGTGACGTGCCGGGCTCGCGACGCCGCACCCGCGACCGAAAGGACGGAGAGAAACAGATCACAAATAAAATTGTCCCCGCGTGCGCGCGTGAAACGGGGGTCGTTCTGTCGACGGACGGTTGTATCACGTTCGATAATGAACGTGCAAGGTGGCCGCGATGCAGGTGCCGGGCGCGGACGGTCGGCCCGAGGCGGTAGAAACGGCGACCGGAGGACCGGTCAGGCCCGGTCGAGGCTCGTCTCGGTGAAGTAGCGGCGGCTCGTCCGCGGGACCCGCTTCGTGTCGGTCACCGACAGGCGGGCGGTCTCGGCGATCTCCTCGGCCGAGTGGCCGACCTGGAGCTCGTAGTCGCCGGCCTCGACGGCGAGGTCGGCGTTGCGGTCGTGGTAGGCGAGCTGGCTCGCGCCCAGCTCGAAGGTGACCCGCGTCGACTCGCCGGCGTCGACGTCGACGCGCTCGAAGCCGACCAGTTCCCGCACCGGACGGGCCAGGTCGGGGTTCTCGGCGGAGACGTACAGCTGGACCACGTCGCTGCCGTCGCGGTCGGCCGTGTTCTCGACGGTGACGCTCGCGGTGAACGTGCCCGAGGGCTCGACCTCCACGTCCGACAGATCGAGGTCGGAGTACTCGAACTCGGCGTAGCTGAGGCCGTGGCCGAACGGGTAGACCGGCTGGGCGTCGTCGTAGACGTACGTCTCGCTGTAGGTGTTGGGCTTGCGGCTGTAGTGGACCGGGAGCTGCCCGACGGACTTGGGCATCGACACCGGCAGGTGGCCGCCGGAGTCGTGGCCCTCGAAGACCACGTCGACGACGGCGTTGCCGGCCTCCTCGCCGGGGAGCCACGCCTGGACGACGGCGTCGGCGCCCGCGTCGATCTCCGGGATCGCGTGGGGCTTGCCGCTGACGAGCACGACGACGACCGGCGTGTCCGTCCCCTCGACCTGCGCGACGAGCTGCTCCTGGACGCCCGGCAAGCCGAGGTCGGTCACGTCACACCCCTCGCCGCTGGTCGGGACCATCGGCTTCTCGGACTTCTCGGCGTCGACGTCGGAGAAGTCGACGGCCGAGCGCGCGCCGACGAACGCCAGCGCCACGTCGGCGTCCTCCGCTGCCTCGACGGCGCGGCCGATCTTGTCCGTCGAGGTGCCCGTCGCGGTACAGCCCTGGGCGTAGGTCACGTCGGCGTCGACGCGGTTCTCGATGGCCGCCAGGGGGGTGTCGGCCTCGAACTCGTACTCCTCCTCGGGGTAGTGGGCGGCGTAGGCGTAGTCGCCCAGCATCCCCTTCTTGTCGTCCGCCTTCGGGCCGACCACGGCGACGGAGTCGGCGTCGTCCAGCGGCAGCAGGTCGCCCTCGTTCTTGCAGACGACCAGCGAGTCGCGGGCGGCCTCGCGGGCGAGCCCGGACGCGGCCTCGTCCTCGTAGGGGTCGGTCGCGGCGTCGACGTCGACGGTCGGGTCGTCGAACAGCCCCTTCTCGAACTTCGCGCGCAGCACGCGGCGGACCGACTCGTCGAGCGTCTCCTCGGCGAGGTCGCCGTCGCGGACGGCCTCCGCGAGGTACTCGTAGCAGTCCGTGTTGGGCAGTTCCACGTCGATGCCGGCCTCGACGGCCGAGACGGCGGCCTCCTGCTGGGTGGCGGCGACGCCGTGTTCCTCCTTGAGGAAGTCGACGCTGAAGTAGTCGGAGACGACGTGGCCGTCGAAGTCCCACTCGCCGCGCAGCACGTCGGTCAGCAGCCACTCGTCTTTCGCGCAGGGGACGCCGTCGATGTCGTGGTAGGCGTTCATCACGGCCTCGGCGTCGCCCTCCTGGATCGCCGCCTCGAAGGGGAACATGTGGACCTCACGGAGCGTCCGCTCGCTCACGTCGACCGACGAGCGGTTCTTCCCGCCCGCGCCGACGCCGTGGCCGACGAAGTGTTTGAGCGTCGCGGAGATGCCGTCGGCGGGGGAGTCGCCCTGCAGGCCGGAGACGTAGGCGGTCGCCATCTCGGCGATCAGGTACGGGTCCTCGCCGAAGGTCTCCTCGACGCGGCCCCAGCGGAGGTCGCGGGCCACGTCCAGCACCGGCGAGAGGGCGTGTGCGGTGCCGATGGCCTCGAGCTGGTCGCCGATGGTGTCGGTGACCGCCGCCATCAGGTCGGGGTCCCAGGTGCTGGCCATGCCGATGCCCTGGGGGAAGGTGGTGCCCTCGGGGCCCATGTAGCCGCTGAGACACTCCTCGTGGGGGATCGCGGGGACGCCGAGCCGCGTCTCCTCGGCGAGGTACTCCTGGATCTCGTTGGTGACCGAGGCGGCCTGTTCCGGCGGGAGGCTCCCCTCGCCGCCGACCCGGGTGAGGTGACCGACCCCGTCGCCGAGCAGTTCGTCGGCGACTTCGCGGTTGAGCTCGCCGTCCTCGACGAGCTCGTGGCCGTCCTCGTCCTCGCCGGCGTTGTCGGCGACGCCGCTGCTCGGGCTGACCGACCCGAGCTGGGCGGCCTTCTCCTCGACCGTCATTCGTGAGAGCAGATCCTCGATACGCCGCGATGTCGGTACCGTCGAATCGCGATAGGCTGCGTCGGAGTCGGCTGTCATTACGCCTGTCCGGTGGTGGACGCGGATATTAATGGTTCCGACGACAGTCTCACGTCCGGTATTCGGGCGAGCGACGCGGTCGGAACACCGCCCGCACACGCGCCGGGAAACGGAACGCGAAAGCTGCGAAGCGAGGTCGGGGCTCGCCCGGGAAGCGGCGAGCTACGTCTGACAGCGCCGGGTGGGAGAGCGCCGTCAGGCGTCGTCGTTCTCGTCGCCGGCGAGGTACTTCGCGACGCTCGCGAGTCCGCCCAGTGTCGCGACCGTCGAGACGATGCCCAGCCCCGGACCGCTGCCGGAGGTCGTCCCCGTCCCGGCGTCGCCCTCGGCGGCCGGCGCGTCCGTGGCCGTCTCCGTCGGCGTCGCCGTGGGCGTGGCGGCGTCCGTCGGCGTGTCAGTCGGCGTGGCCGTGGGCGTGTCCGTCGGGGTCGCGGTCGGCGTGTCCGTCGGGGTCGCGGTCGGCGTGTCCGTCGGGGTCGCGGTCGGCGTCTCTGTCGGTGTCGCGGTGGGCGTGTCCGTCGGTGTCGCCGTGGGTGTCGCGGTCGGCGTGTCCGTCGGTGTCTCCGTCGGCGTCGCGGTCGGCGTCGGCGTGCCGGTCGGTTCGACGACCACGTCGACGGTGTCCTGTGCGGTGTTGCCCCTCGAGTCGGTGACCTCCAGGCGGAAGTCGAGTTCGCGCGTCTGCTCGACCTCGGGGACGGTGAACGAGGCGCTCGCCGTCTCCTTTCCGGTGAGCGACACCGCCGGGTCGGCCGTGGTCGACTCGTACATCTGGAACCACTCGTAGGAGAGGTCCTTCCCGGTCGACCCGCCGCCGTTCAGCGTCACTTCCTCGCCCGGCTCGGCCCGTTTGGTCGAGCCGGCGTCGGCGGTCGGGCCGCTGTAGTCGCCGTCGCTCCCCCCGCCTCCCTCGGCGTAGTCGCCGTCGAGGGAGACCTTCAGGGTCGCCCCCCCGTCCGAGAGCGTGGTCGTCGCCGAGACCGACGCGTCCTCGTAGCTCACGTCGACCGCGTACTCGCCCTTGAAGCCCTGCAGCGAGTAGGCGCCCGAGGCGTCGGTGGTTCCCGACTCCTCGGTCCACCACTGGTCGAACACGAGGTCGCGGTAGCGGTCGAGCGCGGGTTTCTCCTCCCACCCTTCGGCGTAGAACGGCGCGTCGTCGCGCCAGTGCAGCGTGTCGATCAGCCCCCAGACCACGAAGTCGTCGACCGCCGGGTGACTGAAGACGGTCTTGAGGAACTGGTAGAAGAAGTCGGCCTTGTTCTCCTCCGACCAGGTCTCGTCGGACATGTCGAACTCCGTGATCCGCAGGCGCACGTCGTACTGTGCGTAACTGTCCAGCGCCGACATGACCTCCGAGGGCAGCAGCTTGCTGCTCTGACTGAAGTGGCTCTGCAGGCCGACCGCGTCCAGGTCCGCGATGTCTGAGTCCTCGATGTTCTCGATCTGGGCCCGGTAGCGCTCCCGGCGGTTCTCGTAGGGCCCCTCGATGGTGTTGTAGTCGTTGATCGCCAGCGAGAGACCCTCGTAGCCGGCGTCGCGGGCCTCCGCCATCCACTCGTTTATGATCTGGGCCTCCTCCGGACGCGGGTCGGTCATCGTCGTGTCGTCGGTCGCCTGGATGCCGTTGATCGCCTTGACCAGGCCCGGCTGCGGGATGACCTCGTTCATGACCTCCCACTCGTCGATGTCGTCGCCGTAGTACTCGATGATGTCGCGGACGTGGTTCAGCGTCTGCTGGCGGACGTAGTCGGGGTCGGGTTCGCCGGCCTCGATCCCCTGGGCCTCCCACGGGGCGCCCATCGCCTCGACCACGTCGTTGGGGACGGCGTACGAGGAGACGCTGCCCCACAGGGCGACGTGGCCGCGAACGTCCCAGCCCAGCTCCTTGAACCACTCGACGGCGGCGTCGGGCGCCTCCTTGTCGTTCTCCCAGAAGCGCCACTTGTGGGCGTTCTCCAGCACGCCGAGGTTGAACATCCCCTTGCGGTTCTCGACGTAGGGGTCGCCCTCCTCGGCGTCCTGCAGTTCGCCCGCGTTGGTCATGACACCGAAGCCGAACTCGTGGTCCTGCATCGCCACGTCGACCTCGGCGCCCTCGACGGCGTCGCCGTCCTCGTCGTAGACCTCCACGGTCATCTCGGCGGTGCGGTGTTGCTGGATGCGCTGGTCGGCGGCCTCCTCCCAGCCCGCTGCCGGCGACTCCTGCCAGGCCGGCAGGTCGCCGACGGCGACGCCCTGGGCGAAGTCGATCAGCGCCAGCCCGCCGATGTCGACCGTCTGGACCTCGCTTCCCAGCCAGATCTCGGTGAACCACTCGCCGCTCGCCCCCTCCGAGGCGAACTCGATCGGGAAGTAGTACCGCTCCCACGACGAGCCGACGGTCGGTCGCCCCTTCGTGACGTAGTTGGACGAGATCGACCCGTTCTCCGTCGACTTGTAGGTGATCGACGCCTCCCCGTCGTCGTCGGGCGTTCGCAGGTACGCGACGCCGAGCAGCACGTCGCCGCTACCGATCGACCTGTCTCCGACGGTGCCCTTGAAACTGAACTCGTAGGCGTTGTTCGGAGTCTCCGTGATGTCGATACGGGTCGCCTCGGAGAACGGCACGTCCGCGCCGCTCACGTCCAGCGACGAGCGGGTGGCGCTGCCGGGGCTGTCCTCGCCCGGCCGCATGAGTTCGTACGTCGAGAACGTGTCGGCCTCGTTGGTCGCGTAGACGAACCGCCCGGCCGCGCCGAGGTTCAGCTCTTTCAGGTCGGAGACCAGCGTCGAGTAGTACGGATCGGACACGTCCTCCCACTCGTCGTACTGGTCGGGCGCGAGCGTGCCGCTGGGGAGGCTGTTCACGTCGGCCGCGCCGTCGAAGTCGAGCAGCGCGAACCCGCCCACCTCGACGGTCTGTCCCTCGAACCCGAGCCGCAGCTGGACGTACGCGTTGCCGGCGTCCGTGTCGTCGCTGAACTGGACCGGGAAGTAGTGGCGTTCCCACTCCGAGCCGATGGTCGGACTGGTGTTTCCGGCCGCGTCGTTGGCGAAGTCGCCGGCGTCGACCGCGTAGAACGACGCTTGCGGCTCCTCCGAGGGTGAACGGAGGTACGCCACGGCGAGCATCGCGTCGCCCGACGCGATCGAATCTGGAATATTGGCCCTGAACTGCACGTCCCAGGCGTTGCTCGGCTCGCTCGTGACCTCGAACCGCCTCGCCTCTGCGAACGGCACGTCGCCCAGCGACGGCGAGGAGAGCGACCCGTTGGCGTTCTCGATTATCATCGAGCCCGACTCGATGGTCGCCGTCTCCGAGTCAGCGATCCGGAACTCGGGAGCCGGGAGGTCCATCCCCATCACGTCCGTGTACACGTCGCCGTAGTAGAGGTCGTCGTCGCTGGCGGCTCCGCTCGGTAGGTTCCCGGCGTTTGCACCGCCGCCGAAGTCCAGCAGGGCGAACCCGCCGATATCGACGGTCTGTTGCTCGAACCCGAGCCAGAACTCCGACCACCAGGATCCGGCCTCCGCGTCGGCCCCGATCTCGACCGGGAAGTAGTACCGCTGCCACGACGAGCCGACGGTGACCTGGTTGGTCCCGGTGGTCTCCGAGAACGCCTCGGTGTTGTCGTTCTGGACGTTGAACTGGACGGTCCCCTCGCCGTCGGGGGCGCGCATATACGCCACCCCCAACAGCACGTCGCCGGCGGCGACGTTCCGGTAGTCGGCGCTGTTCAGCCCCGTCCGCATCTGGACCGCGTAGTTGTTGTCCGGCGTCGAGGTGATCTCGAACCGCCGCGCCTGCGAGAACGGCACGGTCTCGCCGCTGACGTCGAGGCTGGAGATGGTGCCGTTACCGCCGGCGTCGGTCCAGTGGGCGCTGCTCGTCCCCGACTCGGTGTTGTCGTAGACGAACTCCGCTGCGGGCAGGCCGTCGCCGCTGAGGTTGTTCACCAGCCACGAGTAGTACGGGTCGCTCGGCGAGGGCCACTCGGACGGCCCGCCGTCGTCGCCGCCGTTCCCGTCGTCACCGCCGCCCGACGGGACACCGGACGGCAGGTTAGCCACGTCCACGTCCTGGCCGAAGTCGACGAGCGCGATCCCGCCCACGTCGACCGTCTGCTCCCCGTATCCGAAGTTGAGTTCGATCCACCAGTTGCCGGCGTCGGCAGCGTTCTGATACTCTATCGGGACGTACTGGCGCTGCCACTCCGATCCGATCGACGGCTTACTGTTGTCGTTTACCTCGTTGCTGTAAGGGTCGCTGACCCGGGCGCGGTACTCGACTTCGACGTCTCCCTCGGGAGCCCTGAAGTAGACGACTCCCAGGAACGTGTCGCCCGCCTCGACCGACTGGCCGCCCACGGTGCCGCGCATTTGCACCGCGTAACTCTCCGTGTCGGCGCTCTCGACCGTGATCCGCTGTGCTTCGCTGAACGGGACGCCGTCGTCGCTCACGTCCAGCGACTGTGCGGCCCCCGGACTGCCCTCCCCGACGCCGTTCGTGTTCCACGTGTCCCAGGTTCCGGACTCCGTGTCAGCGTAGACGAACTCGCCGCCGGGGAACCCCGCGTCCGAGAGGTCGGAGACGAGCGTCGAGTAGTACGGACCCAGCGCCGGGCTGGTGACGCCCGACGGGAGGGTATCGAACTCGACGTTGGTCCCGAAGTCGAGCAGCGCCACCCCGCCGATATCGACGGTCTGTTCCTTGAAGCCGAGCTGCCACTGGATGTACAGGTTCTGGTCCTCGGAGTCGGCGGCCGTGTCGGCACCGAACTCGATCGGGAAGTAGTGTCGCTCCCACTCGGAGCCGATCGTCGGCGACTGGTTCCCGACCGACGCGTTACCGAACCCGCCGCTGTCGACGGCGTAGAACTCCGCCTGCGGGCTGTCGCTCGACGAGCGCAGATACGCGACGGCGAGCATCACGTCTCCGGAGGAAACGTCCCGGGTGAGGTCGCCGCGCACCTGCACCGGGTAGTCCGGGTCGGGCGCGTCGGTCACGTCGATACGCCGCGCCTCCGAGAACGGTACGTCGTCGTCGCTGACGTCGATCGACTCGGCGGTCCCGTACTGGCCGTCCGACCCCGCCTGGGCGTACAGCGTGTTCCAGGCGCCCGACTCCGTGTCGGCGAACTCGAAGGTCGCCGGCGGGAGCCCGCGCCCGTTCCGCAGGTCGCCGACGAGCGACGAGTAGTACGCGTCGCCACCCGAATCCCACGAGTCCGGCGTGTCCGCGCGAACCTCGTCCGCTGTCACGCTGGCGATGCCACCCGCGGCGCCCGCCGCCCCGATCGACTGCAGGAACGGTCGGCGCCCCACCCGCAAGCGGTCGTCCCCACGACCGCCACTGTCATCCTCTCGCATAGTGCAGGCCAACCTCTGCGATTTATGACCCATAAATATTGCCAAAATATACTGATAATTGGTGATAATCAACAGCCGATTGTCAGAATATCCGGAAATAGTTGCCGGGATATCACGAGTGGCCCGATTCGGCCGAGTTCAGGACGGACGCGACGGGGTAGCCGGGCGGTAGCCCGCCCGGCCGATCCGGCAGTCCGCGACCGGCGCGCGGTCGGAAAGGGGTCGCGGGAGGTCGCAACGTTTCGGTGGCCCCGGCGCGGGTCACGACAGCGGCGCTCGACGGGTCACGCGTCCGGGGAGAGTTCGACGGTGGCACCGCCGTCGGAGAGCGTGACCGTCTCGGTGACCTCCTGGCCGTCGACCGTGGCGACGATCTCGTACTCGCCCTTGAACCCCGTCGTCGCGAAGGTTCCCTCATCGTCGGTGGTCGTCCCCGACTCCTCGGTCCACCACTCGTCGAAGACGAGCGAGCGGTACTCCTCGAGGGCGGGCTTCTCCTCCCACCCCTCGGCGAAGAAGGGGGCGTCGTCGCGCCAGTGGTTGGGGCTGTAGATGCCCCAGACGAGGAAGTCGTCGACCGCGGGGTGGCTGAACGCGACCTTGAGGCACTGTCGGAAGAAGACCGCCTTGTCTTCCTCGGCCCAGTTCTCGTCGGCCATGTCGAACTCGGTGATCCGCAGACGTACGCCCGTCTCGGCGTAGCGGTCCAGCGCCGATTTGACCTCCCCGGGCGACAGCGACGACGACTCGTTGAAGTGGCTCTGCAGGCCGGCGAAGTCCAGCCCCGCCTCGGAGTCGGCGAGGAACTCGATCTGCCGCTCGTAGGCGTCGCGCGTCGACTCGTACGGGCCGGCGAGCGTGTTGTAGTCGTTGACGCCCAGGGGCATCCCCTCGGGGGCGGCCTCCCGGGCGGTCGCGTACCACTCGGCCAGGACCGGGGCTTCGACCGGGTCCACGTCCTCCAGGGAGGTGTCGTCGGTCGCCGCCACGCCGTTGACCGCCTTGATCAACCCCGGCTTGTGGACGATCTCGTTGGCGACCTCCCACTCGGTGATCCGGTCGCCGTAGTGCTCGATGATCTCGGGGACGTGTTCCATCGTCCGCCGGCGGACGTGCTCGGGGTCGAGGTCCGGGTCCGTGACGCCGTTGGCCTCCCACTCGACCCCCATCGCTCGCACCACGTCGGGCGGGACGGACCACGCGGACACGTCGGACCACAGGCAGACGTGCCCGCGCAGGTCCAGCCCCTGTTCGAGGACCCAGTCGGTCGCGGCGTCGGACAGCTCCCGGTTCTCCTCCCAGAAGCGCCACTTGTGGTGGTTGCCCAGCACCGCGAGGTTGAACAGGTCCGCGACGTGCTCGCGGTAGGTGTCGGCCTCGTCGGACTCCTCGGTCAGGAAGCCGGCGCTGACCGCGGTGCCGAAGCCGAACTCGTGTTCCTGCATCGCGACCGCGACCTCTGCGTCGGCGACCGCGCTGCCGGACCCGTCGGTCACCTCGACGGTCAGCTCGCCCGTTCGGTGCTCCGCGATGCGCTCGTCGGCGGCGGCCTCCCAGTCGCCGCCCGCCTCGCCGTCCCCGCCCTCGCCGGCCGCTCCGCTCGGGAGGTCGTCGACGGCGACCTGCCCGTCGAAGTCGACAAGCGCGAGGCCGCCGATATCGACCGTCTGGGGGCCGAAGCCGAGGAACAGTTCCGTCCGCCAGGTGCCGGCCTCGGCGTCGTAGTCGTACTGGATCGGGACGTAGTAGCGGGTCCACTCCGCGGGGGGCTGGACCTGCGGGGTCGACTGCACCATGTTCGTGCTGAGGTTGTCCTGATCCTTCGAGACGAACTGGACCGTGGGTTCGGACTCGCTCGACTCCGGTCCGCGCAGGTACGCGACGCCGAGCAGCACGTCCCCGCTCTCGACAGCGGTGTCAGTCGCGGTCCCGATCATCGTCACGTCCCAGGTGTTCTCCGTCTCCTCGGAGACCTCGACGCGGACCGCCGAGGAGAACGGCTGGTCGTCGCCCACTTCGATCTCGGACGTTTCGGCCGCGTCGGCGCCCACGCCGAAGGCGGCCATCGCCCCCGCCTCGTAGTTCGCGTAGACGAACTCCCCGGCGGGCAGCCCCATCTCCCCGCCGAGCGTGTTCGCGAGCGCCCCGTAATAGGGGTCCCGCGTCTCCGGCCACCCGTCGGGGACGGCCGCCGGCGTCCCGGAGGGCGTCTCGGGGGCATCGCCGCCACCGTCCCCAACCTCGCCGTCCGGTGTGTCCGTGTTCCCGCCGTCGCTCGGGCACCCCGCCAGTCCGGTCGCGGCGAGCGCACCGAGCAGCGTCCGTCGGCCGAGAGCCGGGTCTACCCCACTGTCCGAACCGCGGTTGGGATCGTCTGACATCGACGTGGCTCCTACCAGCGGGAGTTCCGGTAAAAAAGATTTACATTCGGAGTGATACGGACCGCGAGAACTGACAGGTGAGTTATTTAACGGGCCGGTACCGACGGGTCAGGCGTCCGGGGAGAGTTCGACGGTGGCACCGCCGTCGGAGAGGGTGACCGTCTCGGTGACTTCGGTCCCGTCGACGGTGGCGGTGACCTCGTACTCCCCCTTGAAGCCGGTCGTCGAGAAGGTCCCCTCGTCGTCGGCGGCCCCTGACTCCTCGGTCCACCACTCGTCGAAGACCAGTCCGGTCCAGACGTCGTAGGCGGGCTTCTCCTCCCAGTCCTCGTAGAACAGCGGCGCCTCGGACTCCCAGTGGCGGCCGTCCCAGAAGCCCCACATGAGGAAGCCGTCCACGCCGGGGTGGGAGAACGCGCCCCGGAGGTAGTTGCTCAGGACCTCGGCGCGCTCCTCGTCGTCCTCCCAGTCGTCGCCGTTGTAGGTGTCGAACTCGGTGATCTTGACGGACGCACCGTGGTCGGCCCACTTGTCGATCTCCGCAGCGACGGTGGCGGCGTCGACCCGCCCGTCGGGGTCGGAGTTGGTGTTGAACTCGCCCTGGCGGGCGCCGACGTGGCCCTGCAGGCCGACCACGTCCAGCTGGGTCGCGTTCTCGTTGATGTGGTCGATCTGGGTCTCGTAGCGCCCGTCGGTGTAGTCGTAGGCGAACTGGTTGAAGTCGTTGACCCCCAGCCCGACGTCCAGGTCGTTCTCCTCGCGGACCTCGTCGGCCTTGCTGTACCACTCGGCGAGCAGCTCGGAGGTCCACGGGACCACCTCGCCCGTCCAGGGTTCCTCCTGGTCGATGTCGTCGCCGTAGTAGCCCAGCTGGAACTGGTAGGCGTGCATCGCCTCGTTGACGACCTCCCACTCCGTGATGTCGTCGCCGTAGTGGGTGATGATGTCCTCGATGTGCTGCATCGTTCGCTCGCGGATGGTCTCGCCGTCGCGCTCCTCGACGGCCGTCTGGATGTCCGGCGGGATGGCGCCGACGCCCTCCCGCCCCCAGAGACAGACGTGACCGCGCACGTCCAGCCCCCGGTCGAGCAACCAGTTCACCGCGTCGTCGGCCAGGTCAGGGTCGCGCTCCCAGAAGGCCCACTTCATCTGGTTCTCGATGACCGCCGTGTTGAACAGTTCGGGGATGTACTCCCGGTAGTTGTCGCCCTCGCTGGACTCGTTGATCAGCGCCCCCGCGTTGACGGCCGTCCCGAACGCGAACTCGTGTTCCCGCATGGCGACCTCGACCTCCGCATCGGTGACCGCGCTGCCGGATCCGTCGGTCACCTCGACGGTCAGCTCGCTCGTCCGGTGTTCGCGGATCCGCCGCTGTACCTCGGGGTCGGGCTCGCTCGGCGTGTCGGTGTCACTGTCCGTCTCGGTCTCCTCGGGGGTCCCGTCGCTCCCGTCGGCGGGCGTCGCCGTGGGTGTCGACGCGGGCGTCGACGTGTCCGCCGACCCGTCCTCGCCACCCTCGGTCGCCGTGTTGTCGCCGCCGTCGCTCGGACAGCCCGCCAGTCCCGCGGCCGCGAGCGCGCCCAGCAGCGTCCGCCGACCGACCGACCGGTCCACCGTCTCGTCCGTCTCCGACCCGGATGTGCTCTCAGATGACATACACGTGGCTCGTTCAAAGGGAATGGCTGACAAAAACCTTCGGTGTTGACCCGACCGTTGCCCGGGTTCGTCCCCGCCAGGTCCGACGGTCCGGTGAGACGACCGAGGAGTTCGACGCCGGGAACGGCAACGACCGCGGGAACGGGAACCGATCGCCGTCGCGGTCGTCGGTCCGGCCCGCGGCTTCCGGGACGGGACGGCCCGTTCGGGCGCCCGGTTTCGAGAGCGATACCGCGCCGTCACCGTTTTGGTGGCCCCCGCGGATCGGAGTAGCGTATGCAAGAGTACGACGACTGCTGGCTCCGGTACGACGAAGTCCCGGCGGGTGACCTCCGCGAGTCCTACCGGCGGCTCTGCTCGCACGCCTACGTCGCCGAGGAATCGCGGGAACTCGGCGCGGTACGCGAGGAACTGCGACGCGGCCTCGGCGGCCTGCTCGGGCGTGACCCGCACCTCTGGCAGCACCCGCCCCGCACCGTCGACGGCTTCCTCGCCGTCGGGACGCCCGGCGACATGGACGTGGTGGCGCAGGCCGTCGACGAGGACCGGGTCGACGACCTCGACGAGGGCGGGTACGTGATCACGACCGGCGAGTGGGAGGGGATCGACACGCTCGTCGTCACGGCGTCCTCCGATCGGGGACTCGTCTACGGCACGTTCCACCTCCTGCGCCTGATGGCGACCCGCGAGTCCGTCGAAGACGCGCATATCGAGGAGGAACCGGCCTCCCCGGACCGGCTGATCAACCACTGGGACAACCCGTTCCGCGGGTCGATGGAGCGAGGTTACGCCGGTCAGTCCATCTTCGACTTCGAGCGGCTGCCGGACCTGCGCGAGCGCTACCGCGACTACGCGCGCTTGCTCGCCTCCGTCGGGATCAACGGGGTCGTCCTCAACAACGTCAACACCCAGATCCCCGGCCGCGAGTCCGCCAGCGACGCGATGGACGAGCTGGAGGGGGGGCGCCTCCTCGAAACCCGGTACCTGGAGAAGCTGACGGGCCTGGCGTCGCTGTTCCGGCGGTACGGCATCCAGACCTACCTCTCGGTCAACTTCGGCGCGCCGGAGAAGATCGGCGACCTCGACACCTCCGACCCCAACGACCCCGAGGTCGCGGAGTGGTGGGCCGAGAAGGCCGACGAGGTGTACGACCTGATCCCCGACTTCGGCGGGTTCCTCGTGAAGGCCGACTCCGAGGGCCAGCCGGGGCCGTACAACTACGACGCCGACCACGTCGACGGCGCGAACGTCCTCGCGGAGGCGCTGGAACCCCACGGCGGCCGCGTCTGGTGGCGGGCGTTCGTCTACGGGTCCCACAAGGACCGGGCCGTCCAGCAGTACGACACCTTCGAACCGCTCGACGGCGAGTTCCACGACAACGTCACGATCCAGGTCAAGAACGGCCCGATCGACTTCCAGCCCCGGGAACCGATCTCCCCCGTCTTCGGGCAGATGCCCGAGACGGACCTGGGGCTCGAACTCCAGATCACCGGCGAGTACACCGGCCAGCACGTCCACGCCTGCTACCACGTCCCGATGTGGAAGGAGGTCCTGGAGTTCGACACCGACCCCGAGGGCCACGGCAAGAAAGTCAAGGATCTGTTCACCGACCCCGGGACCGGGATGGCGGGCGTCGGCGGCCCCGGCGAGGACAAGAACTGGACCGGTCACTACCTCGCGCAGGCGAACCTCTACGGCTACGGCCGGCTGGCGTGGGATCCCGACCTCGAAACCGGGGAGATCACCGACGAGTGGGTCAAACAGACGTTCGGCACCGACCCCGAAGTCGTCGGGACGGTCACGGAGGTCATGCACGGCACGTGGCCGGCGGTCATCGACTACTCGACCGGTGGTATCGGGCTGATGCACATGATGTACAACGGCAGCGCCTACCTCGAGAACCACTACGACCCCGGCCCGGAGGAGTGGCCCGGCTACACCGGCATCACCGAGGACGGCATCGGGAAAGACCGGAACTCGCGGGGTAACGGCTACGCCCAGCAGTACCCCGACGCGCTGGCCGAGCTGTACGACGACCCCGAGTCCTGTCCGAAGGAACTGCTCCTGTTCTTCCACCACCTCCCGTGGGACTACGAACTCGACGACGGGCGGACGGTGATACAGACGCTGTACGACAACCTCTACGCCGGCGTCGAGGAGGCCCAGCGGTTGCGCGACGAGTGGCGCACCCTGGAGGGCGACATCGACGAGGAGCGGTACCGCCACGTCGCCGAACGGTTCGACGAGCAGGTCGAACACGCGGGCGTCTGGCGCGACCGACTCGCCGAGCACTTCCACGAGTACGCGGGGATCCCGGACGAGCAGGGTCGCGTCCCCCGCGAGGACTGAGCGGCGGCTTCCGGGTTCCGTCTTCGACGGAAAACGGGAGGCACAGAGATCGGTTCGGCCCCGGAGGCCGGTCGGTTCGACGGACGGGCGTCGTCAGACCGACTCGAACGTCCAGAGCTGGTTGCCGTTACCGGACCAGCTGTACTGCTGGACGTTGGCGCCGTCGCTGCCCGAGGAGCCCTCGACCTCGACGGCCTTCTCGCTGTGGACGGGCTGGACGTGGTACTGGCCGCCGCCCTGGTCGTGGATGTGGAACCGCTGGTTGTCGTTGCCGTAGTCCGTGTACTGCTGGACGTTGGCGCCGTCCGACGTGGAGGAGTTCGCCACGTCGAGCACCTTGCCGCTGTTGACGTTCTCGATCTTGTACCCGTTGCCGGTGTCGGTCACGTTCCACTGCTGGTTCTCGCCGCCCCAGTAGCTGTACTGCTGGACGTTGGCGCCGTCGTCGGTCGACTGGCCGGTCACGTCCATCGCCTTGCCGCTGTTGACGTTCTGGATGCTGTAGGTGCCGTCCTGGAGCGAACCGGTCGAGCCGCCGCCGCCTCCACCGCCTCCGCCTCCGCCGCCACCGCCGCCACCGCCGTCGGCGCCGACCCAGACCTCGGAGGAGCCGCTGGACTGGTAGCCCTCGGTGGCCACGATCTGGTAGTCGTGGCTGCCCATGTTCATGCCGTTGCTCTCCCAGGCGTCGAAGTGATTGCTCGTCGTGATCGTCCCGCTCGACCGGGTGTTCTGCCGGACGCTCCAGTACTGCGGGAACGTCGCCTCCCCCTCGATCGAGGGTTTGTTCTCCCGCAGCGACTCGTAGATGTCGTACGTGCCGCCGTCGCTGTTGACGGTCCCCTTGTAGTCGTGTTCGGGACGGTAGCTGCCGTGGTTCTCGATGATGTAGTACTCGACGAGCGGGTCGGTCGTCCACCCGTACAGACACAGGTAGGAGTTGCCCGAAGGGCTGTAGTTGGCCGTGTAGTCGACGGTCCGGGCCGCGCCGGTCTCCCAGCCCTTGCCGCAGACGAAGTTACCCGTGTCCGACCAGTCGACGCTGTAGTTGCCGCCATCCCCGAGGTTCATCGTCACCGTCCCCTCGGCGTTGGTCCAGAACGAGTAGAAGTATCCCCCGTCGTTGCCGGTCTGGTTCGACGTGATGTCGGCGGCGGCCGGGCTCGCCGTCGCGCCCACGCCGAGTCCTGTCGCCGCCGCGGCGCCCGCCGCCTTCATGAACGCCCGCCGGTCGAAGTTCGCCGATCCGTCGGATGTCGATTCGCCACTGCCGCTGTCGTCAGTATCGCGTACCATGTTACCACTGCCGCACCCGTTCCGACACCCGGCAAGTAAATAAACATTAGCAATTACAACCAACATTAAAATACTACATAACCAGTTAACATATTTTAGAATTAACCATTCCCGCCACGGGCCGTCGACCGTGAGAGTCGGCGGGGTCCCAGAGGCGAAGTGGGAATGCGCCATCGGCCCTCAAACCGCGGGGCTGTGCCGATCGGAGTGTTTCCCGCTGTGGTCAACCGAAGTGTGTGTTGCCACCCCGTGCCACGATTCCACCCCCGCACCTCCGACGTGTGGTGTGGTGGAGTTAAATTTTATTTCAACCGTTTATGTTTTTCAATCATCTGTTCGGTATTGTACCAACGGACGACCAGTTCGGCGGCACAGAGCCGGTGACTGGGCCCAGCGGAGAACGAGACGTAGCGAGCGGGGAACGACGTGTGACGGACGGCCCGTCGGGAGGATCAGGGAGAGCGTCCGACAGCGGGGGGTGAACGGGCGGCTCGAAGCGACCACTCGACCGGAGAACAGAATTCGCCGAATAGAGAACGACACGTCATACGGAGAGAACACCGTGTGATGAGGGAGACCGTCGCGCGGCGATCGGACGACTCTGATGGTGAAAGGCGCCTGGTCCGGCCCGGGGGGCGTGGGGACAGTCCAGCGTCGGAGACGGTTGGACGCGCCGCTCAGGCGTCGAAGGTGTCGGCCTTCGCGAGCACGTCGGAGTCGTCGACGTTCCAGTCGTCGAGGAACTCGCGCTCGGCGGCGAACAGTTCGCCGAACAGGTCGCGGGACTCGTCGGGCGTGAGCGTCTGGACCTGGTCGTCGATCGAGAAGCCCTGGAAGGCCCTGTCCACGTCGCCGCTGCGGGCGGCCTCGATGACCGTCTCGATGGTGTCGACGTGGCCCTGGACCATGCTGCGGACGGGCCGCGGGAACCCGCCGGCGTTGACCGGCTTGACCTGGTTGTCCCGGACGACCGCGTTGGTCTCGACGACCGGCCCCTGCTCGATGTCCGACACCTGCCCCGTGTTGGGCAGATTGACGTTCGTGACGTAGGGACCGTCGCCGGTCAGCCCTTCGAGGATGTCGAGGAACTCCTCGCCGGAGGATTCGAGTTCGAACTCGCGTTCGCCCTCCATCCACCCCTCGACGTTGGTGGTCTGCTTGGACTCGGCGGGCGTCCAGTGTTTCGCGCGGTAGTCGGCGTCCGTGCGGCGGACCCCCCAGTGGTTGAGCGAGTCCTGCCCGTCGGCGATGAACGAGGTGGCGTACTCGATGAGGTGGCGGTCGCCCGCGGCCGGGAGGACGCCGAACCGCCGGAACAGCTCCCAGGTCACCTGCCAGTTGTCCGTGAAGACGCTCTCGTCTTTCAGGTCGTCGTAGGTGAAGCGCTTGCTCGCGCGCTCGCCGTTCTTGAGTTCCTCCAGCAGCGGCCACAGGTCGACGCCGTTGCAGCGGGCCTCGTCGACCCACGTGAAGTGGTTGATCCCCTTGACGTTCACCTCGATGTCGGCGCGCTCGGCGTCCATCCCCAGTTCCTCCTCGGCGAGCATCGCGAGGTGCCACCGCGTGCCCAGCACCTCGTGGCAGAGCCCCAGCGCGTTGATGTCGGGGTACTCGTCGTACAGCGCCCGCGTCACGAAGTGGACGGGGTTGGTGTAGTTGAACACCCAGGCGTCCGGGCAGTGCTCGCGGATCGCGGCGGCGAACCGCCGGAACACGGGGATCGTCCGCATCGCCCGGAAGATGCCGCCCGGGCCGATGGTGGCGGCGACCGCCCCGTAGATACCGTACTCCTTGGGGATCCGCAGGTCGTGGACGAACGTGTCGCGGGGGTCGTACTGCGTCGAGAGGATGACCGCGTCGGCGCCCGCCAGCGCGTCCTCCAGGGAGCCGACGGCCTCGTAGGACCACTCGGCGGTGGCGTCGGGGTCGTCCTGGACCCAGTTGCCGAACTCGGCGTTGGTCTCGGCGGCCTCCTGGTTGGTGTCGTAGAGGCGCACGTGGCCGTCGAACTCCGACAGCGCCAGGTCCTGGATGAGGTTCGGCGCCCACTGGCGGCTCCCGCCGCCGATGTAGGCGATATCGAGGTTATCACGGTCTATCGGCTGCTCCGCGTGTGTCGCGTCTGGTGCCATCGACTGACGGTTCTCACGCCCACGGTTAAGAACTGGGGTCGCGGAGAGCGGGGCCGCTTCGCGCGCCGGCGCGTGCGCCTGCGAGAGCGACCTTTCCGGGTCAGTCCTCGCCGACCACGATGTCGTACGACTCGCCGGCCGACGCCCGGAACTCGACGAACTCCTCCGCCCGCGATCGGTCGGTTCCGTCCGGCCGCGAGAGGTCGACCGGCCGGCCGTCGGCAGTCTCGACGGCCTCGATTCGGTCGGAGGCCTCGACCCGACAGATCCCGTCCCGCTCGGCGCGGACCGTGGCCGCGTCGAGCGCCCCGTCGCTCCAGGCCATGTCGACCTCGAACCCCCCGCGGGCGCGGAGTCCCGAGACCGACCCGTCGTTCCACGCGTCGGGGAGTGCCGGGAGCAGCCGGATCGCTCCGTCATGGCTCTGCACCAGCGCCTCCGCGATCCCCGCGGTCCCGCCGAAATTCCCGTCGATCTGGAAGGGCGGATGGGCGTCCAGCAGGGAGTCGTACGTCGAGTCGGCGAGGAGTTTCCGGACGTGCTCGCCGACGCCGGCGCCGTCGCCGAGGCGGGCGAACAGCGCGATCGTCCAGGCGCAGGACCAGCCCGTGTGGCCGCCGCCGTGGTCGAGTCGCCGCTCCAGCGACGCGCGGACCGCCTCGTCGAACTCCGCGCGGTCGAGCGCGAGGTCGGCGCTCCCCGGGCGGCCGTCGGCGGTAGCCCCGCCATCGCCGCCGTGCAGCACGTCCGCCGGGTAGTAGCCGAACAGATGCGAGACGTGGCGGTGGCCGGGGTTCACCTCCTCGTAGTCGTGGAGCCACTCCCGCAGTCCGCCGTGTTCGCCGGCCCCCATCGGCGGGAGCCGGTCGAGGGCCTCGGCCAGTTCGGCGGCGAACTCCGCGTCCCGGTCGAGCGCGTCGGCGGCCTCGATGCAGTGGCCGAACAGGTCGCGGGTGAGCTGTACGTCCATCGTCGGCATCACGCAGGTGGTCGCCTCCTGGCCGTCATCGGTCCGGTACTGGTTCTCCGGCGAGGCCGAGGGAGCGGTGACGAGCCAGTCCTCTTCGGGGTGCTCGACGAGGTAGTCCACCAGGAACTCGGCGGCCTCCCGGAGGATCGGGTAGATCCGTTCGAGGTCGGCGCGGTCGCCGGAGAAGGCGTACCGTTCCCACAGGTTCTGACAGAGCCAGGCGGCGCCCATCGGCCAGTGGCCCCAGTGGGCGTCGGCGGTCTGACTCGTGGTGTGCCAGCGGTCGCTGTGGAGGTGGGCGCAAAAGCCCTCGCAGCCGTAGCGCTCGGTGGCCGTCTCCCGGCCGGGCTCGCGGAAGCCGTCGACGAACTCGACGAGCGCGTCGGCGCACTCCCGGAGGTTCGCCACTTCGGCGTGCCAGTAGTTCATCTCCAGGTTCACGTCCAGGGTGAAATCCGAGTCCCACGGCGGGCGGTACTCCTCGTTCCAGATCCCCTGGAGGTTGGCGGGGAGCGTCCCGGGCCGGGAGGACCCCAGCAGGAGATACCGCCCGTACTGGAAGTACAGCTGTGTGAGATGCGTGTCGCGCTCGCCGTCGCGCACGCGGTCGAGTCGCTCGTCGGTCGGCGCGTCGACCGGCGCGCCCAGGTCGAGGTCGACCCGGTCCATGCGCTCGCGGTGGTCGGCGACGTGGCGCTCGCGGAGCGCGGCGTAGTCGTCCCCGGCGACCGCGGCGAGCGTCTCCTGGCACTCGTCGCGGGGGTCGCCCTCCGGGGGCGCGACCCCGGCCGCGACGAGCACCGTCACCGCGTCGGCGCCCGCGACGACTATCCCGTCGCCGTCGGCGTCGGACTCCGGATCGCAGTCGTCGATCGACGGCGCCTCCTCGTCGGCGGCCGCCGCGACGGTACCGCCCTCGGCGCGGACCCGCGTCCGGGCCTCGAATCTCTGTCCCCAGCCGCCGGGTTCCACTGCCTCGTCGTCCCCCGGCAGGTCGATCACCTGTCCCCGGAGGACGACGGTGTCGTCGACGCCCGTCGCGCGGGCCGAGCGGTCGCGGTCCAGCCGGACCCGCGCGTCGACTGCACCGGGTTCGTCGGCCTCGATCCGAACCGCGAGCACGCCGTCGGGCGCGCTCGCGAAGCACTCGCGCTCGAAGCGCGTCCCGTCGGCGGTGTACTCCACGCGGGAGACCCCCTCACGGAGGTCCAGATTCCGCCGGTACTCGGCGGGGTCGTCGTGGCCCGGACAGTCGAGCAGGAGGTCGCCCAGCGGCTGGTACGGCTGAACGCCGGTGGTGTCGGTGACGAAGAACTCGTTGCACAGGCGCTGGGCGCGCTCGAACTCGCCGTCCCAGAGGCACTCGCGCACGGCGTCGAGGTCGTCGGGGCCACCGTCGGGCGTGCGGTCGGCGTGGTGACCGGCCCACAGCCGGTCGTCGTTCAGCGCCACGCGTTCGCGGGCCGGGCGCCCGTGGACCATCCCGCCGAGGCGGCCGTTGCCGACCGGGAGCGCCTCGACCCACTCGGCCGCCGGCGCGTCGTACCACAGCCGGTCGTCGTGGTCCGGGCCCGGATTCGAGTCCGAGTCCGGAGCGGATTCCCGTCCCGACATCGGTCAGTCCAGCTCCAGCGTCCCGCGGATCCCCTCGGTCAGGGTGGTCGCCTCGCTGGTCGCGAAGAACTCCAGCCCGACGTAGCCCCCGTAGCCTGCCTCGTCCAGCGCGTCGAAGATGTTGCCGTAAGCCATCTCGCCGCTCCCCGGTTCGGTCCGCCCCGGGTTGTCCGCGACGTGAACGTGGCCCACCTGGTCGACGTTCTCCGTGAGGTTCCGGATCACGTCGCCCTCGGTGATCTGCTGGTGGTAGGCGTCGAACAGGACTTGCACGCGGTCGCTCCCCACCGAGCGAGTGATGTCGAACGCCTCGCGCGAGGATTCGAGGAAGTAGCCGGGGTGGTCGACGACGGTGTTGAGCGGCTCGATCACGACGGTGACGCCGGCGTCCTCGGCGGCTGGCGCCACGTCCGCGAGGACGCGTTCGAGCGCCCGGCGCTGGGTGTCGTGGGCGAACCCGCCCTGGTCGGGGCCGACGGTGACGATCAGACAGTCGGCCCCCACTTCGGCGGCGGCGTCGAGCGACCGTTCGATGTCGTCGACGGCCGTCTCGCGGTCGTAAGGGTTGACCGCGGCGGGCGCGTCGCGGTCGTCGATGTTCGACCCGGCCCCGGCGGCGAGGATCCCGGCGATCTCGACCCCGTGTTCGTCCGCGGCGGCGCGGACGGCGTCGAGGTCGGCGCCCGCCCAGTCGAAGAACTCGACGGCGTCGACGCCGAGTGCGGCGGCCCGTTCGACCCCGTCGGCGACCGTCTCGCCGTCGTCGGCGACGATCCCGGCGTTGGCGGCGAACTCGACCATCAGGCGCTCGCCTCCGTACCGGCGACCGCGAGAGGCGCGGGGGGTGTCCGGCGGCAGTCGGTCGACCGGGCGAGCGGGCGGGCGCGGCGTGCGACAGTGCGTGGCATAGCCCGAGCAAGCGCCGGGTGGCTCTTGAATCCACGCCTCGCGGCGGTCCGGACCGGAACTCGGGTGACGAGATTTATAACGCCGCCTCCGGTACGGGGGGTATGGCGACCGACAGCGACGAGCCGAGTTCGTTCGAGGATCTGCCGATGCGGGTCGGGGCGGGTCAGTTCATGGACCCGGCCCCCGAACGGCTGCGATACATCAAGCAACTCGGCGCCGACGACATCCTGCTGAACATGTACCAGGTCGACGAGCCGGACTACGAACACATGCCCGACGACGAGCGGGTGCCGCTGACCGGCGACGGCGAGTGGTCCGCGGAGAACCTCCGGGAACTCCGCGAGCGCGTCGAATCGGAGGGCGTGCGGCTCAACGCCATCGAAAACGTCCCCGTCTCCTTCTACGAGGACATCATGCTCGACGGGCCGAAACGCGACGAGCAGATGGAGAAGATGAAGCGGACGATCCGCAACATGGGGGAAGCCGGCATCCCGATCTTCGGCTATCACTGGGCGCCCGCGGGCGTCTGGCGGACGGGCTGGACGACCACCCGCGGCGGCGCCGAGGTCTCCGTCTTCGACGCCGACGAAGCGGACATCGACGAACTCACCCACGGCCGGGAGTACACGGAGGAAGAACTGTGGGACAACTACGAGTACTTCCTCGACGAGATCCTGCCCGTCGCGGAGGAGGCGGGCGTCAAGCTGTGTCTCCACCCGAGCGACCCGCCGATGGAGGAGCTGGGCGGGATCCCCCAGCTGTTCCGCAACTTCGAGAACTTCAAGCGGGCGATGAACTACCGCGACACCGACCACCACGGGCTGGAACTCTGCCTCGGCTGCTGGTCGCAGATGGGCGAGCCGCTGGACGAGGTGATCCGCTACTTCGGCGGGCGCGACGAGATATTCTACGTCCACTTCCGCGACGTGTCGGGCACCGTCCCCAACTTCTCCGAGGATTTCATCGACGAGGGCAACTACGACGAGTACGAGCTCCTCCGGCTGCTCGACGAGGTCGGCTTCTCGGGCATGATGATCCCCGACCACACGCCCCACCTGGAGGGCGACACCGACTGGGAGCACCGCGGTCGGGCCTACACCGTCGGGTACCTCCGCGGGATGTTGAAAGCGATGCGCGCCGAGCAGGCCGCCGACGAGGCCGGCGTCGAAGCCGTCGCCCAGGACTGATACGGACTATTGCGAGCGTTCACCGGGTCGACCGCACGACTGCGTGCGGTCGAACCCGGAGTGTCTTGCAATAATCCGTGTGAGAACTGACTCCGCGGTTCTGCCGCGCCCGGGCCCATCTACGGTAGCCGCCGGAACCCGATCCGTTCCGGTCATCGGAACGGGAACCGGAAGCTACGCCCGCTACGGGCCTGGCGTTCGAAATTCACGTCACGGTTTTACACAGCCGTCTCCAGCATCGCTGGAACTGTGCCAGCACCAATAATGATTATAAACAACTCGAGTATAGGCGGTGGAGACTCCCGGAGAGATCCCCGTTTGAGCGTCGATAACACACCAAACACCCGATATTGGAATACAGGTATACGACTGTAATTCGAGAGTGCTGTTCCAACATCAGTGGATTTTATCCCCGCCGAATCGAATGAGGGGGTATGGGCATCACCGAACCAGGTGCGGACGACAGCGCGATCGGGGCCGTCGAGCGGGCCTTCGAGGTCGTCGGCGTCGTGCGCGAGCGGGGCACCGTGCGGATCGACGACGTGGCGACGGCGCTCGACATCCCGACGAGCACGGCCCACTCGCACCTCAAGACGCTCGAATCGGTGGGCTACGTCGTGCAGGGGAGCGACGGCTACCGCCTGAGTTGCCGGTTCTTGCGGGACGGCGTCGCCGTTCGACAGCGTCGGACGGTCTACCGTTCGACCAGGTCGGAGATCGACGCGCTCGCGGAGTCGACCGGCGAGGTCGCCAACCTCGGGATCGAGGAGAACGGCAAGCGGGTCATCCTCTACCAGGCAGAGGGCACCGAGGCGGTCTACGACAACGCGCCGATCGGCGAACACACCGAGATGCACTGGACCGCCCTCGGCAAGGCCATCCTCGCACACCTCCCGGTCGACTACGTCGACGAGGTCGTCGACACCTACGGTCTGCCGCGCGCGACCCGGCACACGATCACCGACCGCGACCGACTGGACCGGGAACTCGCGCGGATCGAGGACCGCGGCTACGCCGTCGAGGACGAGGAGCGCCGGGAGGGGATCCGCTCTATCGCTGCCCCGGTCGTCGTCGACGAGCGCGTGGTCGGCTCCATCTCGGTCTCCGGCCCCAAGGAACGGCTGGACGACGAGCGGGTCGAGGCGGAGATCCTGCCGGACCTCCGCAACACCGTCAACGTCGTCGAGGTGAAGTACGCCTACGACTGAACCGGAACCGTCCGCCGTCCCGGGGTGTCCGCCACCGTTTCGTAGCACCCGGCCCCCTCCCTCACCGGATCGCCGCCGGTACGCTCTCCCTACTCCCCGCGGAAGTGGGGGATGATGGTCTCCTCGTAGTGGGTCAGGGTCTCCTCGTAGTCCCCGACCGGGATGAGGACGACGTTGTCCAGCCCCGCCTCGACCCAGCGTTCCAGATCCGCGATGGCCTCCTCGGGCGTCCCGGAGACGGTCACCGCGTCGACGGCCTCGTCGGGGATCCGCTCGGCCGCGTTCAGGAGCCGCTCCTCCTGTTCCTCGTCGAAGGCCATCTCGAACATGATCGGCGTCTCGTCGGCGATGTCCTCGTAGCCCATCTTCGCCAAAAGCGGCGGCCGAAGCGCCAGGCTCGTCCGGTTGCGCTCGACGGCCGCCTCGCGGGCCGCGTCGCCGTCCTCCGACACCGTGGTCGGGATCATGACCGCGCGGTCGATGTCGTCGGGGTCGCGGCCGCGGTCCTCGGCCACGTCGAGGACCCGCTGGAGGTCTTCCTCGTACTGCTCGGGCGCGTGGATCCACGGGAACCACCCGTCGCCGAGCGCGCCGGTAAACCCGCGCATACTCGGCCCGTACCCGCCGACCCACATCGGCGGCCGGGGCTCTTGCACGGGCTTGAGCCCCATGTGTGCGGCCTCCAGCTGGTAGAACTCGCCGTCGAAGTCGACGGGGTCGTCGGCGGTCGAGTCCCACAGCCGGTCGATCACCTTGAACGCCTCCGAGAACCGGCCGAACGGGTCCGACCAGTCGATGTCCTCGATGGGCGTGAAGTTGAACGCCTCGCCGGCGCCGATGCCCAGGCCGAACCGCCCGTCGGTCATCTGGTCCAGCGTCACGCCGATGTGGGCGAGTTCGGTCGGGTGGCGCCGCACCGAGTCGGTGACGCCGGGCATCAGCATCGCCTCGTCGGTGTGCTGGGCGATGGCCCCGAGGACGGTAAAGGCCTCCCACGGCGGGTCGACGAGGAACTCCTCGGAGCCCGTGGGGTGAAAGAGGTGGTCCGGGACGGTGATGATGTCGAAGCCCGCCTCCTCCGCGCGGACCGCGTCCTCGACGGTTCCCTGCACGTCGCCGTACGTCACGACCTGGCACCCGAAGTTCAGGTCCTCGGGCTCTCTGTCGCTCATGCTCGGAGCAACGGCGGATCGCAGTAAATAGGTGACGCCATCCTTTCGCGGACGGGGTTTTCGACGGAGAACGCAGCGACTAGGGAAGCCCGTCCGCGAGGGACGGGGCCTGTGGGACGTGGATGGCCGGTACAGATAGCGACAGTACGACACCGGCTACCCAGTCTACGTCCGCCACCGTTCGCGGACGTAATACTCCGCACTGCCGAAGACGAAATAGAGGACGGCGTACAGCGGCGAGAGTCCGATGGCGTAGAGACTCAGGCCGAATATCGCTCCCGCCTCGATAATTCCCGTCGAGACCCCGATAGCGAGCCAGATCACGACGATCAGCCCGAGAAGGACGAGCGGGGCGACGACTCGGAGGTGGGCGTAGAGAGCGATCGGCGCGGCGATAGTCGCGACAGCCATGCCGCTGGAGAGCAGGAACCAGCCCGCCGTTTCGAGGGTGAGGTTCGAGAGGAAGTCACTGACGCTCCACGATTCGAGGATGAGACCCGCGAGAAGAAAGAGGAGGAGAACTCCCGTCCCGATCGCGACGCCGAGCCCGGTGGATATCCACGGGGAGGACCTCGCTTCGGGAACGCTAGTTGCCATGTCCACAGCTTCAGTCCACTGCGTGTTAACTCCGGCGCGGGGGCCGGCAACGACCGACCGAACACGCCACGGAGTCGGACAGCTACCTTTATGAGCGAATCGGCGCTGGGTCCGAACGACATGAGCTTCCTCGACGACGACTACTTGCTCGAAACGGAGGCCGCCCGCGACCTCTACGAGACCATCGAGGACCGCCCGATCCTCGACCCGCACAACCACGCCGACATCGCGGAGATCGTCGAGAACGACGGCTGGGCGGACATCTGGGAGGTCCAGGGCGCGACCGACCACTACGTCTGGTCGATGATGCGCAAGCGCGGCGTCGACGAGGAGCTGATCACCGGCGACGCCGCCAACCGCGAGAAGTGGACGGCCTTCGCCGAGGTCGTCCCGGAGATGGCGGGCAACCCCGTCTACGAGTGGCTCCACCTCGATCTGAAACGCCGGTTCGGCATCGACCAGCCGGTCTCCGCGGAGACGGCCGACGAGATCTGGGCGGAGACCAGATCCCAGCTCGAAAGCGACGACATGCGCCCGCAGGAACTCCTGCGGGAGATGAACGTCGAAGTGCTGGCGACGACGGACAACCCCACGTCGCAACTGGAGTACCACGAGCGGGCGGTCGACGAGGTCGAGGGCGTCGACGTCCGCCCCACCTGGCGCGCGGACCCCGCCGTGAACATCCAGAAGTCAGGATTCGTCGACTTCGCCGACGACCTGGCCGACGCCACCGAGCACGACACCGACGACTTCGCGGGGTATCTCGACGCGCTGGCGGCCACCCACGAGTACTTCGACGACCACGGCTGCGCGGCCAGCGACCTCGGCATCCTCGAACCCGTCTCGCGGCCGGTCAGCGAGGCTCGCGCCGCAGAGGTCTACGCAAAGCGCCGCGCCGGGGAGTCGCTGTCCGAGCGAGAGATCGGGGACTTCCAGGCGTACCTCCTCGAATTCATCGGGGAACTGAACGCCGGGGCCGGCTGGGTCACGCAACTGCACATCGGCGCGCTGCGGGACTACCGCGAGGAGTTGTACGACGAGCTCGGCGCCGCGGCGGGCGGCGACGTGTCGACGGGCGACATCGAGATCGCCGACGGGCTGGACTACTACCTCGACCGCTTCGACGGGGAAGGGGAGATCATCCTCTACTGCGTCGACCCGAGCCACTACCCGACGCTGACGACGCTCGCGCGGGCGTACTCGAACGTCAGCGTCGGCCCGGCCTGGTGGTTCAACGACAGCCCGTTCGGGATGGACCACCAGCTCGACTACGTCGGGAGCGTCGATCTCCTGGCCAACCACGCCGGGATGGTCAGCGACTCGCGGAAGCTCCTGTCCTTTGACTCCCGGTTCGAGATGTTCCGCCGCACCCTGGCCAACGTCGTCGGCAGGAAGGTCGAGCGCGGGCAGATGCCCCTCGACGTGGCCGAGGACCTGGTCGACCACGTCGCCTACGAGCGCCCGAAGGAACTGTACGGGTTCTGAGCGGCGGGTTCCCGGCCAGGCTCCGTGCCGACGCGCGGTGTCGCCCGCCGATTCCGCGACCGAGTCCCTTTTTAGCGGTGGATACAGTGAGTCGTCGTATGGACATCGACGTACCGAGTTCGTTCGACGAGCGCGACTGGAGCCGCCCGGTGGACGGGGGGCCCGTCCGGTTCGCCGTCCTCGGGCTCGGCTGGTTCGCCCCGGACGTTGCGATCCCGGCCATCGAGGAGTCCGACTACTGCGAGACGACCGTCGTCGTCAGCGGCGACCGCGAGAAGGCCGAGCGCGTCGCCGACGAGAAGGGCGTCGCCCACGCGCTGACCTACGACGACTACGCCGACGGCGAGGCGGCCGACGCCTACGACGCCGTCTACGTCTGCACGCCCAACGCCCTGCACCTCCCGCACGTCGAGACGGCCGCGGAACTGGGGAAGGACGTGCTGTGCGAGAAGCCGCTGGAGGCGAACGGCGAACGCGCCCGCAAGTGCGTCGAGGCCTGCGAAGAAGGCGGCGTCGAGTTGATGACCGCCTACCGGATGCACGCGACCCGGTCGATCCGGTGGCTCCGCGACGTGGTGCAGGACGGCGCCGTCGGCGACCCCGTCCACACCCGCGGCGCGTTCTCCTACAATCTCGTCGCCGCCGGCGAGGACATGGACCAGTGGCGGCTCAACCCCGACCTTGCCGGCGGCGGACCGCTCATGGACCTCGGCGTCTACCCGCTGAACACGTCCAGATTCGTCCTCGGCGCCGACCCGGAGGCCGTCCACGCGACCACCGTCGAGGGGCCGCCGGAGTTCGACGGGCTGGAGAAGTACTGCGCGTTCACGATGGAGTTCCCCGACGGCGCGGTCGCCGAGTGCGACACCGGCTACCAGGTCGCCGGCGACAACTACTTCGAGGTCGGCGGGACCCACGGGCGGATCCGGGTCGACGAACCGTTCAACGTCGACGCCGACCGGACGATCACCGTCCGCGCCGGCGGCGAGGAACAGGTCGTCGAGGTCGAGGAACCATCGGAGATGGTCGAGGAGTTCGACTACTTCGCGACGGGCGTCCTGACCGACCTGGAGATCGGCCCCGACGGCGAACACGGCCACTACGATATGCGGCTCACCGACGCCATCTACGAGTCCGGCGACGACGGCGGGCGTATCGAGCTGTAGCGACCGCTCTTTTATCACCCGAGTCTCCGCGCGGCGGAAAGGCCCGCGGATACTACTACGGCCGACGGAGGACCGAAACGGAGGGTCTAGCAGGCGACACTGTGGGGGATCGTCACAATCTCCCCATTCGGTTCGTAAATGAAATACGCAGGTCCGTAGCAATCACTGACGGCCAGCCGTAGACTGGCCGACCCGCCGCTGGGGTCAGTTACGGTCGCTGTAACGTGCTGAAGGCCGATATGCAGCGGATTCGCCGACACGTTCGCCGCTTCCACTTTCGAGTGAGCGGCAACGGTGAGCGTCTCCCGATAGATGTTCGAAGACTGGTACTCGATGGTCACCGTCAGTGTGACATCCCGCTCGCGATCGTTTTGTAGCAGAATACTGCGATCGGTCGCTACTGAGCCGAGCGTCGGCGGTGCAACTGCGCCATACAGGAACGCGGCACCGAGGAGGATTACAACAGCAATGCCGGCCCGCTTTCGGTTCATGGGTTGTAGTGAGGGATAGCGAGTAAATATCTTCTCGCGACAACGAAACTGACAACGGGACTTCGAGCACTACGCACACTGAACCGAACGACTACGTTCGACCGAGAATAACCGAAAATAGCGTCGAGAGAACCGCTATCCTGCCGCTCGCTACGCCTCGTAGTTCGCGAGCGTCTCCTTGATAGCGTGGTAGGCGGGCTTGGGGTCGTTGCCGGAGTCGAAGAGTAGGGGATCGCCGGTGAGGTCCTCGAACCAGTTGGGGATCCACGAGTCTGAGTCGCGGACGCCCCAGACGATCATCGTGTCGACGCCCTCGTCGAGACAGACCTCGGTGATGTCGCGGTAGAAGTCGGCCTGCTTCTCCCAGCGGGCCTCCCTGTCGCCGGGGTCGTCGTCGGGCAGGTAGGCCACGTCGAACTCGGTGATCTCCACGTCGAGGCCCAGGTCCTTGAACCGGCGGATGTTCTCGGCGACGGAGTCGATCCCGGGCTTCTCGTGGAGCGCGTGCATCTGGAGACCGACGCCGTCGATGGGGACACCCCGGTCGAGCATCCGCTCGACGAGGTCGTAGATGGCGTCGGACTTGACGTTGACGCCGTCGGCGCCGTAGTCGTTGTAGTACAGGTCGGTGTCGGGGGCGACCTCGTCCGCCCACCGGAAGGCCCTGTCGAGGTACTCCTCGCCCATCGCCTCGTACCAGAGGTTCTCGCGCATCGTCCCGTCGTCGGCGACGGCCTCGTTGACCACGTCCCAGGTGTCGACCGTGTCGCGGTAGCGGCCCGCGGTCGTGTGGACGTGCTCGCGCGTGAAGTCCTCCAGTTGCTCGGTCGTGTAGTCCCACTCCTGGAACCACTCGGGCGTCTGGTTGTGCCAGACGAGGGTGTGGGCGCGGACCGACTGGTCGTGCTCGCGGGCGTAGTCGACGACCGCGTCGGCGTCGTTGAAGTCGTAGACGCCGGGGTCCGGCCGGAGCGGCCCCATCTTCAGGGCGTTCTCGGCGGTGACGTAGTTGAACTCGTTGCGGAGGGTCTTCTTGTAGCCGGCGTCGGTCCGCAGCGGCCGGGCCGCGACGGCGGCGCCGATCTTGAAGTCCCGTTCGTCCGCGACGTCGCGCAGTCTGTCGTCGTCTGCCATACCCCGAACAGGCGAGCACTCCCCGATAAAGATACCGGGGGCGTTCTCGCTCGTGATTCCGGGGCGAGCCGGTAGTGCGACGGATCCATCGTGAAACGTGCGGGGGTTCCCGGAGCGGCCCGCCGTGAGGGGAATCCTCAAGGCCGGTCCGGCTGAGGGTGCGCTCATGCACGTGACCGCCCTCCGACGGGACGCCGACGGCCCGCTGTTCGACGCGGGCGAGCGCCGCCTCAAGCTACAGGTCCTCGCCGACGACGTCGTCCGGCTCGTCTACACCGCCGGCGAGTCCGTTCCCGACCCCGAGAGCCCGATGGTCGTCGAACAGGACCCGGACGGCGAGTGGGACCTGATCGAGCGCGAGAACGAGTACGAACTCGTCACCGACGCCCTGCGCGTCGAACTCGACCGCGAGACGGGCGCACTCACGTGGCGCGACGCCGACGGGGACCTGCTGGTCCGGGAACCCGACGACGGCGGGAAGTCGCTCGTTCCCGTCTCGCCGGAAGACCTGACCGTCGGCGACCACGATGTCGCGAGCCCCCGCGAGACGCTCGACCGCGAGGCCTACTCGACGCGGCTCGACCTGGAGTTCGACGACGACGAGGCGATCCTCGGCCTCGGACAGCACGAGGGCGGCGTGGCCGACTACAGCGGCGAGGCCCAGACCCTCTACCAGGGCAACACCAAGGTCGCGATGCCGGCCATCCTGTCGACCAGCGGCTACGGGATGCTGTGGAACACGGGGTCGCTGACGACGTTCCACGACGACCAGCACGGCTCGTACGTCTGGACGGAGTGCGACGACGCGCTGGACGTGTTCGTCGTCGCCGGCGACCCCGACGAGGTGATCGCGGGTTTCCGCGAGCTCACCGGCGAGGCGACGATGCTCCCGAAGTGGTCCTACGGCTACGTCCAGTCCAAGGAGCGCTACGAGACCGGCGAGGAGCTCGTGGAAGTGGTCGAGGAGTACCGCGATCGCGAAGTCCCCATCGACTGCGTGGTGCAAGACTGGCAGTACTGGCCCGACACGGCGGATCACCACCCCGATTTCGAGGAGTGGGGCGGTCCCGCCGGCGACTGGGGCCAGTGGGGTCAGAAGTCGTTCCACCCCGGCCGGTACCCCGACCCGTCGGCGACGATGGACGCGCTCCACGAGCGCAACGTCCGGCTGATGGTCTCCATCTGGCCGAACATGCTGGCGGGGGAGAACTACGACGAGATGCGCGACGCCGGGCACATCCTCGACGACGCGGACGTGCCGGCGCCGGGCAACGAACAGCGGTACTACGACGCCTTCTCCGGGGAGGCGCGGGACATCTACTGGAACCAGGCGAAAGAGGGGCTGTTCGACCACGGCGTCGACGCGTGGTGGTGTGACTCCACCGAGCCGTACGACCCGACGTGGACCCTGCCGACGGCGCCCGACCCGTTCGCGCTCGCCAAGCACACGACGGACGCGTTCAAGCGCGTCCTCGATCCGGGCTACATCAACACCTACTCGCTCCACCAGGCGAAGGGGATGTACGAGGGCCAGCGCGCGGCCACGGAGGACAAACGCGTCATCAACCTCACTCGCTCGGGATATCCCGGCCAGCAGCGCTACGGCGCGATCACGTGGTCGGGCGACATCGAGGCGACGTGGGAGCGCTACCGCAAGCAGATCGCCGACGGCCTGCAGTTCACCGCCGCCGGGAACCCGAAGTGGACGCTCGACGTGGGCGCCTTCTTCGTCGGCGACGGTCCCTCGTGGATCACCGACGGCGACTTCGACGACGGCGTCGACGACCTCGGGTATCGGGAGCTGTACGTCCGCTGGTTCCAGTACGGCGCCTTCCTGCCGATGTTCCGATCGCACGGCACCGACACGCCCCGGGAGATGTGGCGCTTCGGCGAGCCCGGCGACCGCACGTACGACACGCTCGTCAAATTCGACCGCCTGCGGTATCGCCTGCTACCGTATCTGTACTCGTTGGCGGGCTGGGAAACCCACCGCGACTACACGATGTACCGCCACCTCGCCGTCGAGTTCCCGGACGACGAGGCCGCCCACGACGTGGCCGACCAGTTCATGTTCGGGCCCTCCCTGCTGGTCTGTCCGGTCACCGAACCGATGTACTACGGACCCGACTCCGAGGAACTGGACGGAAAGGCCGAGGCGCGGGAGGTGTACCTCCCCGAAGGCACCGACTGGTACGACTTCTGGACGGGCGAGCGCTACGACGGGGGGCAGACGATTCTCGCGGACGCGCCCCTGGAGAAGCTGCCGCTGTTCGTCAAAGCCGGTAGCATCGTCCCAATGGGGCCCGAAATCCAGCACACCGGCGAGAAACCGGACGCTCCGTGGGAACTGCGCGTGTACCCGGGTCGGGACGGCGAGTTCGACGCCTACGAGGACGCCGGCGACGGCTACGACTACGAGGACGGCGAGTACGCGTTCACCCCGATCCGCTGGGACGACACCGCCGGCGAGTTGACCGTCGAGGACCGGGAGGGGTCGTTCCCGGAGCTCGTGGAAGAACGCGACTTCGAGGTGGTCGTGGTCGACGAGGCTGAGGGGGCCGGAGTCGAGCCAGCGGAACCCGACGCGACCGTCGAGTACGGCGGTAGCGCGACGAGCGTCGAACTCGACCGATAAGCGGCCGGTTCGGCTCCGGTGTATCTGAGGAGGTATTCGGTTTGAGCGGTACTGTCTGCGGTGCTGTCGGCGCGTGCTGTCGCGCGCTTTCATGCGCGCGACGTAGCCGCGCGAGGGATGAGCGAGCGAGCGTAGCGAGAGAGCGAATCGGCTGGGGAGGCTCGTGGCCCTCTGCGGTGCTGTGCGGGGCGGTTTCCGTCGCGGTGCTGTGCGTTTCCTGGCGGACTGAAAGGGCGAGGCGTGCTCGCGTTTATGTAGTCGTCTGAGCGGGCACTACCCGAGCGAAGCGAGGGTATCCCGCTCAGCGACCGCGAGCGCGCCGAGGGCTTTCAGCACTCACCGTCGAGTGCGGTAGCGTCTCCTGCTAGCGAACGGGCCGAGGGCTTTCAGCACTCACCGTCGAGTGCGGTCGCGATTACTACTAGCGAGCGGGCCGAGGGCTTTCAGCGCCCGCTATCGAGAACACTCACGGCCGCCCCCTTCCCTTCCACAACAGATCGACCCCGACACTCAAGTCGCTCGCAGACAGCCCTCCCGTATGCAATTCGACTGGATGGTCGGCTGCTACGCGGGCGCGGGGGTCCACCGGGACACCCCGGTCCTGGAGCACGTCGACCGCGACACCGTGATGGCGGGCGTCGACGCCGCCGTCGACGCGGGCCTCGGCGGGCTGTGGGCGCCGGACCACTTCATGCTCGGGCCGAACCACGAGGAGTTCGAGGTCTGGACGCTCCTGTCGGCCATCGCCGAGCGCACGCACAGCACGGACCTCGACATCGGCCCGCTCGTCGGGTCGATCACCTACCGCAACCCGGCCCTGCTGGCGAAGATGGTGACGACCGTCGACCACCTCTCGGACGGCCGCGCTCGGCTCGGCCTCGGCTGTGGCTGGCACCGGGAGGAACACGAGGCCTACGGCTACGAGTTCCCCCCGGTCAACCAGCGCATCGACATGCTGGACGAGGGGATCCAGGTGGTCAAGGCCATGTTCACCGAGGCCGAACCCGACTTCTCGGGCGACCACTACGAGATCGAAGACGCGTTCAACGAGCCGAAACCCCTGCAGGATCCCCATCCGCCGATCGTCGTCGGCGGCGCCGGCCCGCGGATGCTCAGGCTCGCCGCCCGCCACGCTGACGAGTGGAACGTCGAGATATCGGGCCGAGCGCGGGGCAAACCGATCGAGTTCAAAGCTCGAAAGTTCGACGAGTACCTCGGAGCGGAGGGGCGCGACCCCGCGGACGTCGAGCGGTCGTGGCTCGCCCACTGCATCGTCCGCGAGGACCCCGACGAACTCGACCGGCTGTGCGAGGAGATCTTCCCGCTGCCGTGGGGCGAGGAGGAGAACGTGGACGACCAGCTCAGTACCCCAGAAGAAGCCCGCGAGAAGGGCGACTTCCTGATCGGGACGCCCGCCGAGGTCGCCGAGCAGATCGAGCCGATCCGCGAACTCGGCTTCGGGAAACTGCAACTCATCTTCCCGGACTTCCCGAGCACGCGCGGGATGGAGCTGTTCGGCGACGAGGTCGCCCCGCAGGTCCGGTAAGCCGGGGCGGTCCGGCCGGGCGGAAGGTGCTCCGATCAGTCCGCCATCGTCCGGGCGTGACCGAGGAGGAGGAAGATGGGAGCGGTGTAGTCGATGGCCCACTCGTTGGCCGAGTACGACGCCGTGGCGTCGACGTAGCACTTCGCGGGCGGGGCGTCGGTCTCTGCGATGTACTCGGCGAGACACTCGTCGTCGCCGTTGCGGTTGGCGCCGCTGACGACCATCCCCGGCAGGTACGTCCCCGTTCCCTCGACGAGTCGGTCGTGGGGGTTGCGCGGCGGGTGGGTGCCCTGCCCGGTCACGTAGCTGTAGCCGGTCGGCGTCCGCCCGAGCGCGTAGTGCAACTGGTCAAGGGCGCCCGCGACGTAGCGGTCGTCTGGTTCGATCGCGTCGGCGAGCAACAGCATCCCGCCCTTCGAGAGCGCCAGCTTGGTCGACGCCCAGTGGTAGCCCTCGGTGTCGAGCGCGCAGCGGTAGCCGTCGGCCTCGATATCGGCCACCAGACGGTCCGCGTAGTCGACGAACGCCGCTTCGAGGCGGTCGGCGCGGGCGTCGTCGGCTGCGTCGGCGGTGAGGTAGGCCCACTGGCCCAGCGAGAGCGTGTCGTCCCAGACCGGCGCCCGCACCGCGGCGTCGAACAGGTCGGCGAATCGGACCTCCAAGTGGTCGGCGTAGCGGGTGTCGCCGGTGGTCTTCAGCAGTTCGGCGGCCGCCCAGAAGCGCTCCTCGCGGTCGGTGTCCTTGCGGTAGGGGCCGGAGCCGTCGTCCTGGTCCGGGTCGAAGCGGAACTCGGGTTCGGGGTTCGACGCGAGGTAGTCGTGGGCCGCCCGGGCGTTCGCCAGGGCGCGATCCGCGAACTCGGGCGCCCAGTCGGCGTAGACGCGGGCGGCCATCGCCATCGCGGCCGCATACTGGGCGGTCCCGAACGTCGACAGCCCGTAGACGTACCGCTCGCGGTCGTCGTCGACCGGCGCCTCGTCGATGGCGGGCCACTCGCGGGCGGCCACCTTGTGGTAGACGGCGCCGTCCTCGCGCTGCATCCGTTCCAACCATTCGAGTTCGAACTTCGCCTCGACGAGCAGGTCGGGCAGGCTCGCCTCGCCGTCGGCCGCCGGCAGCCGGTCCTCAGACCGCTCGGCATCCGACCCCTCGACCGGCAGGTCGCACTGGCCGGCCTCGAACGCGTCGGGGTAGCGCTCGTACGCCAGTAGCATCTGCCCGACCGTCACCGCACCCGGGGGGACGTACTTCCCGTAGTCGCCGGCGTCGTACCAGCCGCCGGAGGCGTCCAGCCGGTCGCCCTCCTCGCGGAACGCGTCGCCGAAGTACATTCGGGCCTCGGCGTCCTGCGTGTGGCCGGCCGGCACGTCCAGCCCGGTGACGGGGTCGTCGATGGCGGTGTTCGACCGCTTGAGCGTGTAGAGACGGACGGTATCTGCGAGGGTCCCGTCGTACACGTCCGCACCCACACGGAACGTGACCGATTCGCCCGCGGTTTCCCGCAGGCCGCCGCTTTCCGCCTCTCCGTGCCCGACCGCAACGCGGTACTCCCCCGGGTCGGAGAGCGCCGAGAAGTCGGCGCGGCGGACCGTCTCGCCCGCGTCCGGGTCCTCGACCGGCTCGGAGAGGTCGCCGGAGAGGGTGACAGTCCCGTCCCCGACTTCCAGGACGGTGAATCGCTCGGCGTCGACGGCGGCGACCGCCCGTTTCGGCGCCGACGGGAGGTAGCCGACCTGGTCGACGTGGACTCGCTGGGCGGGTCGATCGGACCCGGGTTCGAACTCGGTCATTGGTTGGCGGCCGTTGCCGACCGCCGACAAAAAGCGCGCGGTTGGTCGGGTAACTCTCCGGTTTCGCGAGCCACTCGCGTGGTAGCGGCCGACCCCGCCGGATAAATCGTCCGTCCCCGAACAGTCTCGCCGGGACCCGAACGGGCAAGCGTGCGGGCGGCGACCGATCGGGTATGCCCGACACGCGCGTCACGGTCTGGAACGAGTTCGTCCACGAGCAGGAGTCCGAAACAGTCGCCGAGGTCTACCCCGACGGGATCCACGGCGCTATCGCCGACGCGCTGGAGGACCGGGGCTTCGACACCGAGACGGCCACCCTCCAGGAGCCCGAACACGGCCTCACCGAGGACGTGCTCGAAGCGACGGACGTGCTGACCTGGTGGGGCCACGCCGCCCACGACGAGGTCGACGACGAGGCCGCCGAGCGCGTCGTCGAGGCCGTCCGCGACGGGATGGGGCTCATTGTCCTCCACTCGGCGCACTTCTCGAAGGTCTTCAGGTCCCTGATGGGGACGACCTGCTCGCTGAAGTGGCGGGAAGCCGCCGAGCGCGAGCGGCTGTGGGTCATCGAGCCGAGCCACCCTATCGCCGACGGCGTCGACGACTGCATCGAACTCGACGAGGCGGAGATGTACGGCGAGCGCTTCGATATCCCCCAGCCCGAGACGCTCGTCTTCAACTCCTGGTTCGAGGGCGGCGAGGTCTTCCGGTCGGGCTGTACGTATCGCCGCGGCAGCGGCCGGATCTTCTACTTCCGCCCGGGCCACGAGACCTACCCCGTCTACCACAACGAGGAGATCCAGGACGTGCTCGCCAACGCCGTCGAGTGGGCGGCGCCCAGCGACGACCGCGCCACCTCCGGCGGCGGCAACACCGAACCGCGCGAGGACATCGACACGTCCGACGAGCGGACGGTCCACTGAGCTGCGACCCGTCGCGGCCCGGCCGACGGGGAGCGCCCGACCGCCTACTCCTCGGCGGTCGGCGGCCGCGGCGTCTCCGCTTCCTCCTCCTCTTCGTCCTCGTCGGGGACGAACTGCGGTGCGATCTTCCACTTGAAGTAGGCGGTCCAGCCGAGCGACGTGAAGCCGAACAGGACGAACACCCAGACGTTCAGCGGCGGCGCCCCGGGTGTCGAGAGCCAGAGCGCGCTGAACATCACCCCGAAGGTGTAGATGAACACCGCCCCGTCGACAGGTTCGATTTCCATACGCGCCCTCCGGTGTCCGGGTGCAAAGAACTGGCGTTCGACTCGCTACGGCACCGTCGGCGGCCGTGACCCGACTCAGCCGTCCGCCCCCGCCGTCCGGCGGAGCGTCCCCGCCTGGACGTGGTAGTGGACGGGCGCCGTCGGCTCCGCGCGGCTCATCCCGAGCGAGCGCTCCTCGTCGGCCGCGACCGCGAACTCGCTCAGCTCCGCCCAGACCCCGACCCGGTCCTGGGCGAAGGCGAAGTTCGGGATCGCGTAGTTGTACCAGCGGGCGCAGCGCCGGGCCGCCTCGCGGAACTCCTCCTCGTCGGTCCCGGCCTCCCGCAGCCGGTCGACCGCCTCGCAGATCGAGACCGTCTCGCCGGCCTCGTGGTCGTAGGTCCCGCCGGCCTCGGCGTAGTCGACGCCGTCGACCGCGAGCGCGCCGGGCTCGCTCGGGAGCGTCACCGACGCCGGCACCGACGCCAGCGGCGGGTCCTCGCGGCAGCTCCCCAGCGGGTTGCCCGCCGCGGCGATCGGCGGCATTGCCATCCAGCTCTCCCCGACGGAGAACCAGTCGCCGTAGTACGGCAGCACCGACCGGCCGGCGGGCACGTTCGAGACGAGGAGGTCGAACCCGCCCGCCTCCACGTTGCCCTCGTAGGAGATACCGCCGGCGAGCAGCTGTTCGACCTCGATAGCGACCCCGAACGATTCCAGCCCGGCGACGAGCGTCTGCACGTCGCCGACTTCCGACGAGAAAACCGAGAGCGTCAGCGACAGTTCCTCCCCCTCCGGGCCGGTCCACAGCCCCTCGACGCGCTCGTAGCCGGCCCGCCGCATCCACTGCGCCGCCAGGTCCGTGTCCGGGGCGAGCGGATAGGTGTACAGCGAATCGACGAACGACTCGCCGAGCGCGCGCTCGGCGACCGACCCGAGCGTCCCGGCGTCGAACGCGGGCTCGATCGACCCGCGGCCGTACTGGTTGAACCGCATCCGTTCGAACGGCGCGGCGGCGACGATGGCGCGGCGCACCCACAGCCGCCGGAGGTGGTCGCTCGCCCAGTTGAACGTGAGCTGGCGCCCGCCCCCGGCGGGGTTGGGCCAGGTGGTCAGCTGCTCGATGTCGTCGGGGACTTGCTTCCGGAAGAAGTCGCCCTTCGACTCGGCGATCACGCCCCGACCGAAGTCGATCTCGTCGCCGTTGACGAAGTCGCGCGGGTCGTACATCGAGCCCGACGGACGGCCCCCGCTCCCACCGCCACTGAGGCCCGCCATCCGCGGCGCGCTCGTCCCCGCCGCCCCGCAGACGATCCGGAGCGTCGGCCGGTCGGTCGGGCCGGGGTACTCCGGCCTGGGTTCGGCGTAGACGACCTCGGTGTTCGTGCGCAGGGCGTGGGGGAGTTCGATCAGTTCGCTCGTCACGTCGTCGGCCGACCGGACCGCGTAGCGGCCGGTCCCGTACCCCTCCTCGGCGAACGTCTCCGCGGTCAGTTTGCCCTGGCGGTAGTCGAGGTACCGCTGCCTGACCGCGTCCTCCGTCGTCGCGTCCTCGAACCGTTCGACCCACGGCTCGCTGTAGGCGGGCGGGAGCGGCGGCATCCCCGGGTGGGCGTTCGCCCGCGCGGCCGTCGGGTTCGTCGGGCCCCCGAGCGGCGAACGGCGATACACGGTGTCGCTCTCCAGTTCGCCCCCGAACGGCTCCTCCCGGAACGCGCCGTTCGTCTCCAGCCACTCGATCCGGTCTCTCAGGTAGTACGCCCGGCCGTCGAGCGGTTCGCCCGACCAGTAGGTCAGCCGGTCGTCGAAGCGGTAGCGGACCGACCCGTCGCCGGTGACCTCGAAGGACTCGACGGCGCAGGGCACCGACAGCTCCGACCCGTCGACCGTCCAGGTGTGACCGCTCGTGAGCGACCGACCGGACGGCGCGTGCGCGGGGAGGACGAGGCTCTGGAGGAGCCCCTCGAAGTGCGGTCGGCCGGCCGGCGTGTTCATGTTCGGTCCCATGTCGAGCGTGCTGGGTTGGGCGCCGGTCATCACCGACACGACCGGCCCGTCGACGTCGCGCTGTCGACCGGCCGTCGTCGTCTCGGCGTCGTCGGACGCGTTCGAATAGCCCGCCAGCGCCGATCCGGCGGCCGTCGCCGCGAGCGAGATGAACCCTCGCCTGTCCACTCGCCCGGAATCCGTCGGCTCGCTGCTCGGACCGCCGCCCTCGCTGCCACCGCGGGCCTCGCCGCCATCGCGGGGATCGTGGACCATCGATGCCGGTAGATAGTGACAGACAGACTTAACCTTTCGCCCGCGCGGGTAGCAACGTTTATTCGGCGTCGGTGGTCGAGAGACGGGTATGCACCGGACGTTCGAGACGACGACGGAACGGCGACAGCGCACCCTCGACGGGCCGTGGGAGTTCCTCACCGACCCCGCCGACGAGGGTCGCGAGGACGAGTACTACGAGTCGTTCCCGACCGAGGAGGCCGACCGCATCTCCGTCCCCAGTTCGTGGAACGCCCACGCCGAGTACGCCGACTACGTCGGGCCGGCGTGGTACCGACGGACCGTCGACATCCGGGAGCCGGGGTCGCTACTGTTCACCTTCCACGGGGTCGCTCGCGAGGCGACGGTCTACATCGACGGCGAGGAGGTCGCCGGCCACGAGGGCGCGTACACGCCGTTCACCGCCCTCGCCCGGGACCTCGACGCGGGGGAACACGAACTCGTCGTCCGCGCGGACAACACCCGGACGGAGACGACCCTGCCCCACGAGGACGCCGACTGGTTCCCCCACGGCGGGATCCACCGCGAGGTCGTCGTCGAGACCGTGCCGAGCGTGTACCTCCGTGACCTGGCGGTCGAGTACGACCTCTACGGCGACGAGGCCGCGGTCGAGGCGGAGGTGACGCTGCACAACACCGGCGCCCGCCCGGCCGAGCCCGACCTGACCGTCTCGGTCGGGGACGCCTCGGTCACCGAGTCCGTCGAGGTCTACGGCATGGACGCCCGGACGACGACGCTCGCGGTCGACGTGCCCGACATCGACCGCTGGGACCCCGAGGACCCGACGCTCTACGAGGTCGAAGCCCGGCTGAGCGGCGAACAGGCCGACGAGCGCGAGGACGAGGTGTTCGCCGACGACCTGCGCGACCGGATCGGCTTTCGCGCCGTCTCGACGAACGGCCGCGAGATCCTCGTCAACGGCGAGCCGGTCGAGATCGCCGGCGTCAACCGCCACGAGGACCACCCCGAGTGGGGGTCGGCCCAGCCGCTCCGGGTCCAGGAGCGGGACCTGGAGATCGTCCAGCGCGCCGGCTGTAACGCGGTCAGGTGCTCGCACTACCCGAACCACCCGCGCTTCCTCGACCTCTGTGACGAGGAGGGCGTGCTCGTCGTCGAGGAGATTCCGATGTGGCAGGTCGACGAGTCGTCGGTCGTCGCCTGTAAGGAGCCCGCCCAGCGCGTGCTGATGGCGATGATCGAGCGGGACCGCCACCACCCCTCGATCTTCGCCTGGAGCCTCTCGAACGAGTGCGCCAACGAGGCGCCGACCGTCTCCGAAGTGACGCGCAAGCTGAAGTGGGCCGCCGACGGGGTCGACGGTTCCCGGCTGATCACGGCCGCCTCCAACACCGACTGGGAGGGCGAGACCGACGAGGTCTTCGAGGTCTGCGATTTCCTCTCGGTCAACGCCTACTGGGGCTGGTACCGCGACGGCGACTGGGGCGAGTTCCTCGACGGGATCGCCGAGAAGTACGGCGAGAAACCCGTCGTCGTCACCGAGTTCGGCGCGGGCGCCGTCCCCGGCGACCGGACCCACGAGGGCCGCAAGTGGTCCGAGTCCTACCAGGCCGACCTGATCGCCGACTGCGTCGACCTGTTCCGCGAGCGCGACGACGTCGCCGGCTTCGCCGTCTGGCAGTTCTGCGACACGCTCACCGACCCCAGCCAGGCGATGACCAGGCCGCGGACCCGCAACAACAAAGGAATCGTCGACGAGTACCGCCGCCCCAAGGAGGCCTACCACACCCTCCGCGAGCGCCTCGCCGACGACGCCTGACCGTCCGGCCGCCGTCGCAGAGCCATCCCGACCCGGCCTACCTCCCGTCCCCGCCCGGCCGACACGGAAACCGCCCGCTCGCAAATATTTACTCGATTCCGAGTTATGATTATTACACTCGTAATCATGTAATTTCCTGTCAGTCGAGCGGAACCGTTCGCGGAGAGCAGAACGCGTATCGTTCCGCGGAAAACGGCAGAAGTCGGCGGGGTTGCGCCGCGGTTACACGTCGACCCACTCGCCGGCGTCGTCGGACTCCTCGACGGCGGCGAGCAGTTCCTGGACGCGGTAGCCGTCCTCGAAGGAGGGCGAGTGGTCCTCGCCGGCCGCGGCGGCCGAGAGGAACTCGTAGTTCTCGTGGACGAACGTGTGTTCCCAGCCGATGACGTGGCCCGGCGGCCACCAGTGGTCGATGTACGGGTCGTCCGGATCAGTGACGTTGATCGTCTGGAAGCCGCGGTCGCCCTCGGTGAGCAGTTCGAGTTCGTTGAGCCGTTCGAGCGAGAACGAGAGGCTACCCTTCGAGCCCTCGATAGCGATGGTGTGGTCGTTCTTGCGGCCGTTGGCGAACCGCGAGGCCTCGAAGGTGGCCATCGCGCCGCTCTCGAACTCGGCCTGGGCGGTATAGGCGTCGTCGACGGTCACCTCGCGGGTCTCGGTCGACTCGCCGCCCTCGCCTTCGAGCGATCCCTCGTCGCCGCCGGGGACGGGGCGCTCGTCGACGAACGTCCGGAGGTGGCCCGACAGCCGCGCGATGTCGCCCGCGCGGTCGCCGACGAGGAACCGTGCCAGGTCGATGGTGTGGGCGCCGAGATCGCCCAGCGCGCCCGAGCCCGCCAGCTCCTCGGAGTTGCGCCAGCTCCAGGGGGCCTCGGGGTCGACCAGCCAGTCCTGGAGGTACTGTCCCCGGACGTGGTGGATCTCGCCGAGTTCGCCCGCATCGATCAACTGCTTGGCGTACTGGATCGCGGGGATGAACCGGTAGTTGAAGGCGATGCCCGCGGTGGCGTCCGACTCCCGCGCGGCGTCGCGCATCCGCTCGGCGTCTTCCAGCGTGTGCGCCAGCGGCTTCTCGCAGAAGACGTGTGTGTCAGCTTCCAGCGCGGCGACGGAGGGGTCGGCGTGGACGTTGTTCGGCCCGAGGTTGTAGAACACGTCCACCTCGTCGACCACGTCTTCCCAGTCGGTCGCGTACCTGTCGAATCCGAGCTGGTCGGCCGCGTCCGCCAGCGCTTCCTCGTCGCGCCCGACGATGACTTCCCGCTCGACTTCGGGGGCCTCCGGGAAGAACATCGGGAGGCGCGCGAGGGCGTTGGCGTGGGCCTTGCCCATGAAGCGGTAGCCGAGCACGCCGACCGAGAGAGGTTGCTCACTCATCTCGATCACCTCAGGCCCAGTAGGCGTCGCCGGGGGTGGTCTCGAAGACGGAGCGCTGGAGCACGTCGATGGCCTTCTCCAGCCCCTCGTTCGGTGAGGTCAGCGAGTCCTCGTGTTCGATCGAGAGGGCGCCGTCGTAATCTATCATCCGCAGCGTCGACACCACGTCCTTCCAGAACTCCTCGCCGTGGCCGTAGCCGATCGACCTGAAGAGCCACGAGCGGTCCGGCTCCTCGGTGTAGGGTTCGGTGTCGAGCACGCCCTTCACGCGGGAGTTGGCCTCGTAGACCTTGGTGTCCTTGGCGTGGAAGTGGTGGATGGCGTCCTCCTCGCCGAGGAAGCGGATGGCCTCGGTGATGTCGATGCCCTGCCAGAACAGGTGCGAGGGGTCGAAGTTCGCGCCGATGTACTCGTTCGTGCGCTCGCGCAGTTCGAGCATGCCGGTCGGCTCGTAGACCAGCATGTTGGGGTGCATCTCGATGCCGACCTTCACGTCGTGGTCGGCCGCGTGCTCCGCCAGGTCCGACCAGTACTCCTCGGCGACCTCCCACTGGTACTGGTGGGCCTCGTGGTGCTCGTTGGGCCACGGCGCCGTGATCCAGTTGGGCACCTCGCCCGCGGGGCTACCGGCGGGCAGGCCCGAGAACGTCGTCACGGCGTCGACGCCGAGCTGGTCGGCCAGTTCGATGGCCTCCCGGAGCTCGGTGTCGGCCCGCTCTGCCCGCTCGTCGTCGGGGTGCAACGGGTTGTTGTGGGTCGCCAGCGCCGAGACGTACAGGTCGTGCTCGTCGAGCAGACGCTGTAGGTCGGCCTGGGCGTCCTCGTCGTCGAGGTACTCCTCGCGCGGGAGGTGGTCGTCGCCGACGAACCCGCCACAGCCCAGTTCCACCGCGTCGACGCCCTGGTCGGCCAGGTACGCGAACGCGTCGTCGAGCGATTCGCCGCCGAGTGCCACGGTCAGCACACCTACGTCCATGTGTGTTCACCTCTCTCGAACGCTCAAAAACTCTTGCGATGGCGGTACCCCTCGCCGCGGTCGCGGGCGGCTCCCGCCGGTCGACGCCGGATCGGGGGACCGGCAGGCGTCGCCGGGGTTCCGGGCGCGCCCGGCGACGCCGCGGACGAGACCACAGTCTCGCGATCCGGGGTCGCGTCCGTAGCCCGGCAAAACTAAATACTGGCTGGTCATCACACTCAGTAGCATGAGATACTTTCGAGTGACGCGCGGGGACGACGAGCGGTTGGTAGTGTCCGACGGGGACGACTCCTACGACCTGACGAGCGCGCCCGACGGCCCGTCGACGGTCGTCGAGCTGCTCGCGTCCGACGAGACGCGCCAGGGCCTCGACGAGGCCGCCGAGGCCTACCTCGACGACGCCGAGCCGGTCGAGGTCGACGACGAGGACCTGGTCCTGCCCGTCGAGCCGCCCGAGGTGTGGGCCTCCGGCGTCACCTACCAGATCAGCGAGGAGGCCCGCCAGGAGGAGAGCGACAAGCCGGACGTGTACATCGACGTCTACGAGAGCGAGCGCCCGGAGGTCTTCTTCAAGGCGACGCCCAGCCGGACCGTCGGCCCGAACGACCACGTCGGCATCCGCGGCGACTCCACGTGGGACACCCCCGAACCCGAACTCGCGGTCGTGCTCTACCAGGGCGAGATCGTCGGGTTCACCATCGGCAACGACATGTCCAGCCGCTCGATCGAGGGGGAGAACCCGCTCTACCTCCCGCAGGCGAAGGTGTACGACCGCTGTGCCTCGCTCGGGCCGTGCGTGACCGCCGCGGGCGCGGTCGACGACCCCCACGACCTGGAGATGACGATGCAGATCCACCGCGACGGCGAGGTCGCCTACGAGGGCGCCACCAACACCGGCGAGATGGTCCGCACCTGCGAGGAGCTGACCTCGTATCTCACCCGACACAACGTCGTCCCCGACCTGACCGTTCTGATGACCGGAACGGCGCTCGTCCCCGAGGGCGATTTCACCCTCCGCGAGGGCGACCTCGTCGAGATCGATATCGAGGACATCGGGACGCTGACGAACCCGGTCACGACGGTCTGAGCGGCTAAAACGTTGTCTCGGCCCCGAGTGAACTTCTGAACGACCGTTTGCGATTGCAGAACGGTTATTACGGGCGAGCGTATTGACTCCGGGTATGGCGCAGACCGCGCGGAACACGGTGAAATCGGTCGAACGCACGTTCCGGATCATCGGTGGGCTTCAGGAGCTGGGGGGCGCGGGCGTGACGGAGCTGTCGACGCACCTGGACCTGCCCAAGAGCACGGTCCACAACTACCTGAGCACGCTGGAGCAGGAGGCCTACGTCGTCAAGGACGACGACGAGTACCGCATCGGCCTCCGCTTTCTCGAACACGGCGCGTACGCCCGCAACCAGTCGCAGATCTTCGAGATCGCCCGCCCGGAGCTCGACCGGCTCGCCGACGAGACCGGCGAACTCTGCAACCTGCTCGTCGAGGAACACGGCAAGGGCACGTACCTCTACCGCACCCGCGGCGAGAACGCCGTCCGCGTGAAAGAACACGTCGGCAACCGGGTCTGCCTCCACAGCACGGCCCTGGGCAAGGCCATCCTCGCCCACCTCTCCGAGGAGCGCGTCGACGAGATCGTCGACCGCCACGGCCTCCCCGAGACGACCGAGCGCACCGTCACGGACCGCGACGAGCTGTTCGAGAACCTCGCAGAGATCCGCGAGCGCGGCGTTGCCTTCGACGACGAGGAGCGACTGTCGGGCCTGCGCTGTGTCGCCGCGCCCGTCCTCAGCAACGACGACCGCGTCCTCGGCGCCATCTCCGTCTCCGGGCCCTCCCACCGCTTCGAGGACCACCGCTTCCGCGAGGAACTCCCCAAGCGCGTCCTCGAAACCGCCAACGTCCTCGAACTCAACGTCACCTACTCGTAACTGGTCGAAATATAATCCTGCAGTCTTCTCTTCCCAAACATCACATTAAGTTCATTTTATCCCGGGATTCACGGTCTGAGATCCCACGGTAGAGATCCGGATTCAGGCCGTTATAATCGGTTTTAGGTCATTCCACTGCCTGCGACGAATCCGCACCGGACCCATCCGGATGCCGCCAGGGCGGACGGAATGTGGTCTCTTAACACGTAACTGGTCGATATCGGTCGCTATGCAGGAGATCCCGTCCGCCGAGCCGAGTGATCGATTTCGAACTATTATCTGAAACCGGTAGTTCTACGCCGACACGGCTGAGGCGGGCGCCCGCAGACGAAACCCCCTTGACCCGCCGTCGCCAACCGGCGGGCGTGACAGACGACCAGGGGGAGCCGTCGCTGGACCGGTTCCACGAGGCGGTCGAGGCGGCGAGCAACCCGGTGTTGACGACCGAGGAGGTCGCGCGCCACACCGACCAGCCCCGCGAGGCGGTCGAGTCGTGGCTCGCCGACCTCGAAGGGAAGGGGTCGGTGGTGAGCCGCGACGTGTCCCAGGACCCGACGGTGTGGTACCCGGCGGAGTGGACCGACTACGCCGACCGCGAGCGCTTCGTCGTCTTCCCCGACCGCCGGCAGATCGTCGTCGACCGGCCCGCGCAGTTCACCCGCGCCCAGCTCTCGCAGTTCGCGCGACTCGTAGATACGAACGGCGAACAGGGCTACGTCTACGAGATCGACGACTCCGACGTGTGGCAGGCGCCCTACGAAGATCTGGAGGGGCTGATCGGGACGGTCCGGGACGTGCTACCCCAGCGCTATCCCGACCTGGAGGAGTGGATCGGCGACCAGTGGAAGCGGGCACACCAGTTCACGCTGAAGACCCACGAGGACGGCTACGTCGTCCTCGAGGCGGCGACGGAGAACCTGATGGGCAACGTCGCCCGGCAGAAACTCGGCGACGAACACCTCCGGGCGCCGATCTCCGACACCGAGAGCTGGGTCGCCGAGGAGGCCACCGCCGAGGTCAAGCGGATCCTCTACGAGGCGGGCTACCCCGTCCAGGACGAGCGGGACCTGGAGTCCGGGGACCCCCTCGATCTCACCCTGAACCTCGACCTCCGGGAGTACCAGCACGACTGGGTCGGGCGGTTCATGGAGACGAAATCGGGCGTGCTCGTCGGACCGCCCGGGAGCGGCAAGACCGTCGCCGCGATGGGTATCGTCGAGCGCGTGGGGGGCGAGACGCTCATCCTGGTCCCCAGCCGCGAGCTCGTCCGACAGTGGCGCGACGAACTGCTCGCGCACACGACGCTGGACGAGACGCAGGTCGGCGAGTACCACGGCGGCACGAAGGATATCCGTCCCGTCACGGTCGCCACCTACCAGACCGCGGGGATGGATCGGCACCGTCACCTGTTCGACTCCCGGGAGTGGGGGCTGATCGTCTACGACGAGGTCCAGCACGTCCCCAGCGACGTGTACCGCCGGAGCGCGAACCTCCAGACGCGCCACCGGCTCGGACTCTCGGCGTCGCCCGTCCGCGAGGACGACCTGCAGGAGGAGATCTTCACGCTGATCGGGCCGCCGATCGGCACCGACTGGGACGCGCTGTTCGACGAGGGGTTCGTCGCCGAGCCGACCGTCGAGATCCGCTACGTCCCCTGGACCGACGACGACCACCGCAACGAGTACGTCGGCAGCGAGGGCCACGAACGCCGACAGATCGCCGCCTCGAACCCGGCGAAGGTCGAGGAGACGCGGCGGATCCTCCGGGAACACCCCGAACAGAAGGCGCTGGTGTTCGTCGACTACCTGGATCAGGGTCGCGAGCTGGCGGCGGCGCTGGACGCGCCCTTTATCAGCGGTGACACCCCCCACCACGAGCGCGCCCGGAAGTTCGAGCAGTTCCGCGAGGGGGCGCTTGACACGCTGGTCGTCTCCCGCGTCGGCGACGAGGGGATCGACCTCCCGGACGCCTCGCTGGCTATCGTCGCGTCGGGACTGGGCGGCTCCCGACGGCAGGGCACCCAGCGCGCCGGCCGGACGATGCGGCCGGCCGGGCGCGCGCTGATGTACGTCCTCGCCACGCAGGGCGCCCGCGAGGAGGAGTTCGCCCGCCGGCAGATGCGCTACCTCGCCGGCAAGGGCGTCCAGGTCCGCGAGCGCACCGTCGAGGAGCCCGACGACGGCGAGGCCGACGCCGACGACGACCCGGACCGAGACGAGCGGTCGACCCAGGGGGACCCGTCGGATGCGGAGTCGACGTCGACCGAGGACGACGACGAGTCCGGACTGGTCTGACGACCGCGCTACCCGAACAAGTTCGGCGACAGGGGTTCGCGTGAGCGACTCCTACGGGACCGTATGTCTGTCAGCCACGACGACGTGGAGCCGGTGACCGACCGCGTCCACGACAACTCCTGGTCGGCGAATCTGGAGAAACCCCACCACGGGGAGGACCGCGAGCTCGTGGTCTCCCAGGCGCTCGATGCCGTCGAACACACGGCTCCCGGAAACCACGTCAACCTCGTCACCCACGGCGACCACGGCCACCCGGAGGCGTATCTCTACGAGGCGCTGGACGAGGAGTTCGGCGACGCCGTCCGCTACGAGTACGTCGAACAGTGCGGCTGTGGCGGGCACGTCGTCCGCGCACACGTCGAGCAAGCGGTCTGAGCGGCCGGCTCAGCCGCCGGCCCCTCACCGCGGTCAGTCGTCCGCGAGTTCCTCGCGCTCGGCGCGCTTCTCCTTCACGTCGTCGATGAACGAGTCGACGGTGACCCGCTTCTCGCCGATGGTGGCGCCGACGATGGCGCCGAGCGCGCCGCCGGTACTGGCGGCGTTCCGGCCGACGAGACCGCCGATCCCGGCACCGATAGCGGCGCCGATGGCTGCGTAGCGAGCACGGCTCAGGACGCGTTTGATGCGTTTCTGCATACCCCGTCGTTCGCCCATGAGAGGGATAAATGTGACCCTCCCGAGAGGTCTCGCGTGTCAATCACTGCCATACCTGCAAAAAATTTAATATAAATCCGTGTAGACGTATCGGGTACGCTCCCAGGTGAGCGGTGATCCCGACCATGACCGAACTCAGCGCGTATCCGGCGTCCGCAGGGGCCGACGGCTCGGCCTGCCCCGACGCCGGGTTTGCCGTCTCCACCGATGCGCCGGTGGGCAACGGCAAGCGGACTCCTGCGCGGGTTCGGTTCGGCGGGGTCGACCGCACGCTCGAACCCATCGCCGCGTGAAGGTCCGCAGGCCGCCCGGGCTCCCAGTCCGGTGACGGCCGTCGGTTCGAGCCCACCTCGGCTCTTCCTGTGACAACCGGGTCGTGGCCACGGGTCCGTCCCGCCTGATGTCGGGCTCCGAAGTCCCGACGGTCCCGCGCCCGCGACACCGCAGTCACGGTACGCTCAGTCCCCCAGACTCGCGCCCGTCCGGCCGGTCGCCGACTCGTCGACGACCGTCCGGGCCGGCCTCGTCCGGCTCGCCGGCCGGGCGCGAGGGTGAACCAGCGCCAGCTGTGCCGGACAGAGGCATCACTGCGCTCCGGACGCCCCTCGGAGGCAGCGGGCGGCGCGTTCGACTCGCGCCGGGCGTCGTATGGCAGTCCATGCCACTACCCAGGTGGAAGCGACGGCGGAGATAGACCTGTGGGTCCCCCGCGACACGATGGCGGACCTGGAGAGCGGCGTCCGGACGGTCGTCGCCGACGCGGCGGGCGTCGAGACGGCCGAGGTCACCGGCGTGACCGACGTGACGCCCCGCGCCACGGACATCCGCGTCACCGCGACGGTCTGGGTCGTCCTCCCCGACCACGAGGTCGACCCCGATGCCGTCCGGGAGACCCTCGAAGACGGCTTCGGCATCATGGCGGCGAGCGTCCCCGTGGCCGAGGCGGCCGAGGCGTGAACGGCGGCAACTACCGACGGCGACCCCGCGGCGGGGTCGTCCCGGCCTTTCGCTCCCCGCGGTCACAGCGGTGTGACGCCGGCAGACGGCCGGAGCGGCGGGTTCGATCCCCGCCGGGGAGCCTGGTGAGAGCCATGTTGTGCATCATCGCGCCGGAGTACGCGTCGCGGGACGACGAGTCACGGCACCGATCGGCGGACGACGAATCGGAGGGCGGGACGGAGTCCGAGGAGGACCCGTCCGACGGCGAACTACTGCCGACGATGACGGTCTGAGAACGCGACGCCTCAGGTCGACCAGCGGGCGTCCGAGAGGGTCCGCTGGACGGCCTCCTCGCCGACCGCCTCGGCGAGCGTCTCGAAGCCCGCCCGCTCGCCCCGGTCGCCGGCGTTGGCGACCAGCCGCGAGACGATGAACTCCGGGGTCGACCGCCCCACCGTCTCGAAGCGGGGCTGGTAGTCGACCTCCAAGTCCAGGTCCGGGGTCAGCCCCTCGGCGAAGATGCCGTCGACGCGCGCCTCGGGCGGCAGCGGTTCCAGGTCGTCGGCGAGGTGGGTGACGAACACGCCCAGCGCGCCGCGGTCGACGCTCAGGCGGACCAGCCCGTGGAGCAGGTCCGCAGCGCTGCCGGGTTCGGTGATGGCCTCGAACTCGTCGACGAGCATCAGCGTCCGGCCCTCGTCGGTCAGCGGCGGGACGACCGAGCGGAGCGTCGACTCCAGCACGCCCGCGTTGAAGCTCGCGTGGCGCCGGTGGAAGACGACCGTGTCGACGATCCCGACCTCCGCGCTGTCGGCGGGGACCGGCAGGCCCATCTGGGCGAGCAGTTGCACCTGACAGAGCGTCTCAAGCAGGGTGGTCTTCCCGCCGGAGTTCGCGCCGGTGAGGACCGCGACCCGGTGGTCCCGCGGCGGGGCCGACGCCGCCGCCACGTCGAGGTCGTGGTCGCCGACCGCGTATGTGACCGGCTGGACCGAGGCCCCGCCCGCGACCAGCGAGAGATTCTGAGCGTTCTCGACGGCGACCGTCTCGCGATCGACGAAGGTCGGCCGCTGTAAGTCGAACTCGTCGGCGAACCGGGCGAGCGAGACGTACAGCGCCACGTCGTCGACGGCTGTGACGGCGGCGTCGATCTCCTCGCGGGCCGATTCGAGCGTCCCCTCCAGCCGGTCGGCCACCTCGGCCTCGCGCTGTTCGACGGCGGTCCGCAGGTCGCCCGCGAGCGCCCGCAGCGTCTCGGCCACGAAGTCGCCGGCGTCGGTGGCCTCACCGGGCATCGCCTCGCGGACGCGCGCCACGTCCACGTCTGTCTCGCTCGTCACGTGGCGCACCAGCGTCTCCCGGAAGTCGTCGGCGCCGCGCGCCCCGGACTGGACCTCCTCGGCGACGCCCTGGGGAGTGGCCGCCATGTCCTCGACGCTCGCGAGCGTCCCCCGCAGCGAGTCCAGCCGGTCGTCTGCCCCCTCGCCGATCCGGTCGTCGCCACCGGCCAGCCCGGCGAGCGCGGCCGCCGCGTCGTCCAGCGTCTCGTCGTCCAGTTCGGCGATCGGTTCGAAGACGCCCTCGGAGACGCCCGCCTCCGAGAGGGCGAGCGCGGTCCGGACCGCGGCGAGTTCGCCGCCCTCGTCGCCCTCCGCGAAGGCGTCCTCGACGGCCTGGCGGGTCTCGTCGTCGAGCGCGGTCCAGGCCGCGCGGGCTTCGAGCACCCGGTCGATGCGCTCGGCCATCTCCTCGCGGGAGCCCAGCGGCGTGAGGATGCGGATCCGGCTGGCGGCGTCCTCGGTCAGCGCGTACTCGCCGGCGAGGTCGAGGATCTCCTTGTACACCTCGCGGGTGTCCCGCGTGGCGAGCACGTCCATCGCCTCGCCGCCCTGCGCCCGCCGGAGGATGCGCGTCGCCCGCCCCTGCGAGAGCCCGGCCGCGACCAGCGCGCGGGTGTCGGCCGTCTCGATGGCCTCGACCGCCCGCTCGACGCCCAGTTCGTCGGCCAGCAGGTCCCGGGTCTTCGGCCCGATACCCCAGTAGTCCTCCAGTCGCATGCCCGGTGGGTGGCTCCCCGCCGGTAAAGTCGTTTCTCGTCCGCTCCCCGGCGAGTGCGACCCCGACGGGGCCGGCCCACGGTGAACGGGATTCTTGACGGCCGAGCGCGTAGCCGGCGCCATGACCGACTCAGGGGACTCCGACGGCGCGGGCGACGGCGTCGAGGACGCCGCTACAGGGCACGACCCGGAGGATGTCCCCCCCGCCGACGACGCCGGGGAGTTCCCCTGCCCGGAGTGTGGCGACCCGCTACCGGCCGACGCGCGCTTCTGCCCCCGGTGCGCGACGCCCATCGGCGAGGACGGCGAGGCGGTCGCCCTCTCGGATCTGGACGACCGCTTCGACGGGGACCCGGCTGAACTCCTATCCGTCGAGGGCGGCGAGCGTCGCGCGTCGGGGCGGGTCATGGTCGTCGCGGGCCTGGCGGTCGCGCTCCCGCTCGCGCCGCTGGGGCTCTTTCTCGCGAACACGGTCCACACGCTCTCGGTCTGGAACGTCGCGCTGGTCTTCCTCGGGTGCTGGCTCGCGCCGGCCGCGTACCTCGCCCGCGCCCGCGTCCCGGCCGAGGCGTTCGCCCGGAGTTGCTACCTGATCGCCGCCGGGGCCGCGCTGATCCCGGTCGGCCTGCGCTTCGGCGGGAACGGGCTCGCCGCGGGCGACCTCTCGGTCCCGGTCCCGACCGTCACCGCGGTCGCCCTGCTCGTCGCGGGGCTGGCCGCCCTGCTCGGACGGTTCATGCACGGGCAGGCGACCAGACGGGTCAGCGGCGACCTGCGGGCGTTCGAGGACGCCCGGCCCGACCCCGAGGAGACGGAGGAGAACTGAGTCAGTCGAACATCCCGGTCGACATGTACCGCTCGCCGCTGTCCCAGTAGACGGTGACCACGAGGGGGTCCGCGACGCCCTCGTCGAGGAGGCGCTCTGCCACGCGCTTGGCGACGAGGTTCGTCCCGCCGGAGGACTGGCCGACGAAGATGCCCTCCTCGCGGGCGAGACGGCGACACTCCGCCTCGGCCGCGTCCAGTTCGACCGTCTCCACGTCGTCGAGCAGGTCGCGGTCGAGGTTGTCGCTGACGAAGCCGGGTCCCATCCCCTGGAAGTCGTCCTCGCCGGCCTCGCCGGTCGAGAGGACGGCGTTGCTCGCCGGTTCGACGGCGACGATCTCGACGTCGGGGAACTCCTCGCGCAGGCGGCGGCCGATCCCGGAGATCGTCCCGCCGGTACCGACGCCGGCGACGAACGCGTCGGGCTCGCGGCCGTCGAGCTGTTCGACGATCTCGGGGCCCGTCGTCCGGTAGTGGGCCTCGGGGTTGGCGGGGTTGTCGAACTGGCGGAGCTGGACGTGGCCCGCCTCGCGTTCCAGTTCGTCGGCGCGCTCTTTGGCGTCGGAGATGTCGCCGTCGACGAGTTCGATCTCGGCGCCGTAGGCGCGCATGATCTCCCGGCGCTCGGGGGACTTCGAGGCGGGCATGACGAGCGTCACGTCGTATCCCTTCGCCGCGCCCACCATGGCCAGCCCGATGCCGGTGTTGCCGCTCGTCGGCTCGACGATGGCGTCGCCCTCCGCGAGCGTCCCCTCGCGCTCGGCGGTCTCGACCATCCCCTTCGCGGGCCGGTCCTTGGCCGACCCGCCGGGGTTGAACGATTCGATCTTCGCCGCGACCGTCGCGCCATCGGGGGCGTCGACCGCGACCAGCGGCGACCCGATGGTGTCCAGGATGCTCTCTCTCACTGGGGCCGAGTACGACACGAGCGCTTAAATGGCCCGTGACAGCGGCAGGGAGTGCGGTCGTCGGTGACGGGTCCAGATCGGGTCCCCTGGCGGGGTGAATCGTGTGATTTTCCGGGTTACCTATGCAGGCCGAACAGCCATTCGAGTGCCGGGTCAATGGGCAGGTGAGCCGTTCGACGAACGACCGTCGAACGGTGACAGCACCGCGGTATCCGGATCTATCATGTCTTACAACAACCCTAACAACCGACGACAGCAGAGCCAGCACAACCAGCAGCAGGGCCGCTCGATCGGCGGGCAGCACTCGGCCCACTCCCAGCAGCGTGACCAGCAAGGCCAGTTCACCGGCCATCAGGGCCAGCAACAGGGCCACCAGCAGCAGAGCCACCAGCAGCAGGGCCAGCGAGGACAGCAGTACCAGCAACCCCAGCAGCGTCAGCACGGTCAGCAGCAGCCCCAGCAGAGCCACCAGCAGCAGGGTCAGCGAGGACAGCAGCAGGGTCAGATCCCCGCCAGCCAGCAGCCGGCCGGTCAGCAGACCGGCTTCCCCGGCCAGCAGGGCCGCGGCGCGGACCAGGGCGCCCAGGACCAGCGCCACTCCCAGCAGTTCCGGCAGGAACACAGTCAGATCGCCCAGCAGTTGCCCCGTGACCAGTCCGGACAGTTCATGTCGCCGTCGCAGGGCGGCCACCGGCAACAGGGCCGTCAGCAGTACCAGCAGCAGGGCGGCCAGCAACAGGGTCGCCAGCAGGGCGGCCACCAACAGAGTCGCCAGCAGGGCGGCCACCAGCAGCAGGGCGGCCAGCAGCAAGGCCACCAGCAACAGAGTCGCCAGCAGCACCAGCAGCAGGGCGGCCAGCAGCAACGCGGTCAGCAATTCGGCGGGCAGCAGGGCCGCTCGATCGGCGGCCAGCACTCCGCGCACTCCCAGCAGCGTGACCAGCAAGGCCAGTTCACCGGCCATCAGGGCCAGCAACAGGGACGGCAGCATCACCAGGGCCAGCAGCAGCAGGGCCGACAGCAGGGCCAGCAGCAACAGAGCCGCCAGCGCCAGCAGAATAGCGGGAGCGACGACCGGAGCGGCGGCCAGGGCAACACCCAGGGGCTGACCCAGGAAGCCCGCCGCCGCGGCGGCAAGCACTCAGCGCAGGAGCAGGAGCGCGACGAGAGCGGCCAGTTCACCGGCGACAACAGCTAAGCGACGCGCCCGTTTGCGGTCGACCGCCCGCGGCCCCGTCATCGACCCAGCGGACGCAACTTTTTCCGCCCGTTCGCCCGTAGCGAGACCCGTGTCCGGGACCGTCACCGAGACCTACGCGGCCGCGCTCCAGCACGACATCGCGGACCTGCCCGACGACGCCGCGCTCGTCGGCGTCGTCCGCCGACCGACGGGGTGGTTCTCGGCGCTCGTCGACGAGAACCGACCCGAACTCGGGCCCCCGGAGTCGTTGCTCTCGGAGGCGAAGGAGCGCCAGGAGGACTTCCGGCGCCAGGGGCTGTGCGACGAGGAGGCGCACAACGCCGCCTGGGGCGAGGTCGACTTCGAGGCGCGGTACCGCGAGCACCTCGCGAGCGGGGCGGCCGCCGAGGCGCTCACGGGGCTGGCCGAACGGGTCGCCGACGGGGAGTCGGTCGCGCTCGTCTGTTTCGAGGGCGACGACAAGCGCTGTCACCGGCGGATCCTCGACGACGTGGTCCGCGAGCGGGCGACCGAGTCGGCGGAGTGACCGGCGAGTGGCGGCGCTGAGACGAGCGCAGCGCGCGTGAACGGAGCGTTGTCGTTAAGCCGCCCCGTGCGCAAGAGAGTGGTATGTCACTGGAGACCATGGATCCGAACCCGGTGTGGACCGAGGAGGCCTACGCCGAGACGGTAGACGTGCTCGCGGCGCTGGGCGACGAACTCACCTACAAAGTCTGGGGCGGCGACTGGTGTATCGACTGCCGCTCGCAGTTGCCCGACTTCGGCGCGGCGCTCGACGCCGCGGGCGTCCCCGACCACCGAATCGAGGAGTACGCCGTCGAGAAGGAGGACGACGGCACGAAGGTGGGCCCGAAGGTCGAGGAGTACGACATCGAGTACATCCCGACGGTCGTCGTGGAGCGCGACGGCGAGGAGGTCGCCCGCTTCGTCGAGGAGGAACCCGTCCCAATCGCCGTCTACCTCGCTCGCGAACTCGACCACCTGACCACCGTCTGAGACGGTCACACCGGCGCTCCGCCTGTACTCCCTTCCCCCGTCAGTCCTCGCTCTTTCCCGTCACTCCTCGAACCACGCCAGCGCCTCATTCAGGTCGTGCGTCGGCGGCGAACACGCCCGCGACCGGCACGCGTACACCGTCGGTTCGCCGTCGCGCGCCTCGCGGCTCGCCCAGACCGGCGGTGCCTCCGCGAGGCCGAGCGCGTCGAGCCACCCGTCGAGCGCGTCGTCGGTCGCCGGTCGCGGCGCGAGCACCCGCCGCGGGACGTAGGTGTCGGCCAGCGTCTCGCGCCACGACACCGGCATCGACTCGGCGGCGAGCGTGAGCTCGTGGGCGCCCCGGCGGTAGGTGTCGGCGGCGAGCGCGAGCGACGGGTGCTGCTGGGGGTTCGACTCCACGCGGTTGCCGTGGGTTGCGAGCACGCCGCCGGCGACCGACTCGAAGCGGTCGTGGTCGACGAACGCGTCCAGCGCGAGCAGTAACTCGGCGGCCACGCCCGCGCTGGAGGGCGTCGACTGGTCGGCCAGCTCCTGCGGGCGGGCGACCAGCGACTCGCCGCTCTGCGGGGTGAAATACAGCGTCTCCGCCTCGTCGTCCCAGAACTCCGCCTCGACGGTCCGCGCGAGGTCCAGCGCGAACGCGAGGTGGTCGACCTCGCCGGTCACCTGATAGGTGTCGAACGCGCCCCGCGCGAGGAAGGCGTAGTCCTCCAGATATCCCTGGATGGCCACGTCGCCGTCCTTGAATCGCCGGGAGAGCCGCCCCGAGTCGGCGTCCCACAGGTTCTCGCGGGCGAAATCGAGGGCGTCGGTCGCTGTCTCGGCCCACGCCTCGTCGTCGACCAGCGCCGCCTCCGCGAACGCCGAAATCATCAGCCCGTTCCAGCCCGCCAGCACCTTCTCGTCGCGGGGCGGCCGCGGCCGCTCCGCGCGGGCCTCGAAGACGGCCGCCTTCCCGGCGTCGAGCAGTTGTTCGGCGTCGTCGGTCGAGAGCCCGTAGTCGTCCGCGAGCGACTCGACGGACTCGCTCCGGGTGAGGACGGTCTGCCCGTTCTCGAAGTTCCCGGTCGGGGTCACGCCGTAGCGCTCGCGGAAGATGTCGGCCGCGAGGTCGGCCTGCTCGCCGGGGATCCCGTGTTCGGGGCCGTACTCGGCGATCGCGTCGTCGATCCCGTCGGGCGTCCAGACGTAGAAGGCGCCCTCCTCGCGCTCGCCGCTTCCGTCCGCGCTCTCGGCGTCGAGCGTGCTGTAGAAGCCGCCGTCGGGGTGGGTGAGTTCACGCTCCACGAACTCCAGCGTTTCGCGGGCGGTCTCGCGGTAGCGCTCGCGCCCGGTGAACTGGTAGCCGGTCAGGAAGACCCGCGCGAGTTCGGCGTTGTCGTACAGCATCTTCTCGAAGTGGGGGACGACCCACTCGCGGTCGGTGGTGTAGCGGTGGAAGCCGCCGCCGACGTGGTCGTAGAGCCCGCCGTCGGCCATCGCGTCGAGCGTCTCTTCGACCACCTCGCGGTAGGCGTCCCGGCCGTCGGCCGCGTGGGCGCGCATCAGCGCGCGCAGGCGGCCGGGCTGGGGGAACTTCTGCCCCTTTCCCCAGCCGCCGAACTCGCGGTCCGCGCCCCGGAGCGCGGCACTCGCGACCGTGTCGAGCACGCCCTCGTCGGGCGCCTCGCCGGGCTGGTCGGGCGTCGACTCCAGGTCGTCCTCGATGGCCTCGGTCCACTGGCGGGCGCGGGACTCCATCTCCTCGCGCTGTTCGGGGTCGGCCCACGACTCGGAGATGTCTTCGAGCAGTTGCCGGAACCCCGGCGCGCCGCGCTTCGGTTCCGGCGGGAAGTAGGTGCCGACGTAGAAGGGGTCGCCGTCGGGCGTGAGCCAGGCGTTGAGCGGCCAGCCGCCGCGACCGCTGACCTGCTGGCAGATGCTCATGTACACGGAGTCGATGTCCGGCCGCTCCTCGCGGTCGACCTTGATCGGGACGAACTGCTCGTTGAGCAGCTCGGCGATCGCCTCGTCCTCGAAGCTCTCCTCCTCCATGACGTGACACCAGTGGCAGGCGGCGTAGCCGATGGAGAGGAAGATGGGTTTGTCCTGTTCCTCGGCGGCCGCCAGGGCCGCCTCGTCCCAGGGCTGCCAGTTGACGGGGTTGTCGGCGTGCTGGCGGAGGTAGGGGCTCTCCTCCTCGTCGAGGCGGTTGCGGGCGGTGGGGTCCGCGTCGGTCATGGACGCCCGTACGCCGGGGACGCCGAAAAGGAACCGGGAACGCGGACGGTCGGGACGACCCGGCCGCGACCGCACCGAAACCCCTGTCGGGTCCGGGGCGCCGCCGCGACTACTCGATCCAGACGGTCTTGCGGTTGAGGAACTCTTTCATCCCCGCCTCGGAGAGCTCCCGGCCGTAGCCCGACTGTTTGACGCCGCCGAAGGGAACCCTGGGGTCGGACTTCGTGAGCTGGTTGACGTAGGTGCAGCCGGCGTCGATCCGGCGGGCGACGCGCTCGCCGCGCTCGCGGTCCTCCGTCCAGACGCTCGCGCCCAGCCCGAACTCGGTGTCGTTGGCCCGCTCGACCGCTGCCGCCTCGTCGTCGACTTCGTAGACGGCCGCGACCGGGCCGAACAGTTCTTCGCTGTCGGCGGGACACCCCTCGGGCACGTCCGTCAGGGCCGTCGGCGGGTAGTAAGCGCCCTCGCGGTCCAGCGGCTCGCCGCCGGTGACGACTTCGGCGCCCGCCTCGACGCTGGCCTCGACCTGTTCGTGGAGTTCCGCCATGAGGTCCTGGCGGGCCTGCGGGCCGACCTCGGTGTCTTCGTCCATCGGATCGCCGACGGCGAGCGATTCGACCTCGTCGACGAACCGGTCGAGAAAGTCGTCGTAGACGGCGGTGTGAACGACGAAGCGCTTGGCGGCGATACAGGACTGGCCGCCGTTGAGGTTGCGGGCCCACGCGCCGGTCTCGGCGGCGTCGGCGAGGTCCGCGTCGTCGAGGACGACGAACGGGTCGCTCCCGCCGAGTTCCAGCACCGTCTTCTTCAGGTTGTCGCCGGCCGCCGACGCGACGGCGCGACCCGCCGGGCCGCTCCCCGTCAGCGTCGCCGCTCGGACGCGGTCGTCGGCGACGATGTCCTCGACCCGGTCGGAGGACACGAGCAGCGACTGGAAGACGCCCTCGGGGTAGCCGGCTTCCAGCAGGATTTCCTCGATGGCCTCGGCGCATCCGGGGACGTTCGAGGCGTGTTTCAGCACGCCGACGTTCCCGGCGGTGAGATACGGCGCGAGGAAGCGGAACACCTGCCAGAACGGGAAGTTCCACGGCATCACCGCCAGGACCACTCCCAGCGGCTCGTAGACGGTCTTGACCTCCGTTCCGGGCGGACTCGGGTGGTGCTCCTCGGAGAGGTACTCGTGGGCGTGCTCGGCGTAGTGCTCGCAGACCCACGCGCACTTCTCGACCTCGGACTCGGCCTGGGAGACCGGCTTGCCCATCTCCCGGGTCATCAGCTCGGCGTACTCCCGTTTGTTCTCGCGGAGCACCTCCGCGGCCGAATCGATCAGCTCCTCGCGGTCGGCCAGCGGCCGCTCGCGCCACTCCGCGAAGGCCGCCTCGGCGTCCGCCAGCGTCCGCTCGACGGCCGCCCCGTCGGCTTCCTCGTAGGTCTCGATGCGCTCGCCGGTCGCGGGGTTGACGACCTCCATGGCTGGTCGGGTATCGGGCGCAACCCACTTATTTGCGAGCCCACCAGTGGTGGTCCGCCGCGATGACGGCCGCGTTCCTCCCGTCGCCACTCACCCGCCCGCGCGGATCGTGTCGCCCGAAAGGCAACCTTTAGGCTCCCACCGCGTCGGATATCGGATATGACGGAGACAGTCCTGCTGGTGGGCGGCGGCGGCCGGGAACACGCGATCGCCCGCGCGCTCGCCGACTCGGACGCGGACCTGTACGCCTGCGCGGGCAACCGCAACCCCGGCATCGCGCGGGTGGCCGACGGCTTCGAGTCGCTGGAGACCACGAACCCCTCGGCCGTGACCGCCTACGCACGCGAGGTCGACGCCACGCTCGCGGTCGTCGGCCCGGAGGGCCCACTCGCCGCCGGCGTCGCGGACGCGCTGGACGACGCCGGCGTCTACGCGTTCGGCCCGCAGGAGGCCGAGGCCCGCATCGAGACGGACAAGGCGTTCCAGCGCCGGTTCATGGAGCGCCACGACATCCCCGGCTGTCCGGTCTTCGAGACGTTCGAGGACATGGACGCCGCCTGCGAGTTCGTCGACGAGTTCGACGGCGACCTGGCGGTCAAGCCCGCCGGCCTCACCGGCGGCAAGGGCGTCCGCGTGACGGGCGACCAGATCTCCAAGGAGGAGGCCAAGGAGTACATCCGGGAGTCCGACTACGAGCGGATCGTCCTCGAGGAGCGACTCGTCGGCGAGGAGTTCACCGTCCAGGCGTTCGTCGCCAACGGCGACGTGCGCGTCACGCCGGCCGTCCAGGACCACAAGCGCGCCTACGAGGGCGACGAGGGCCCCAACACCGGCGGGATGGGCAGCTACTCCGACGCGACGCTGGAACTCCCGTTCATGGACGAGGACGATTACATGGAGGCCGTCGAGGTGCTGGAGGCGACCGTCGACGCGCTGGAGGGGTACAAGGGCGTCCTCTACGGGCAGTTCATGCTCACCGCCGACGGCATCAAGGTCGTCGAGTTCAACGCCCGCTTCGGCGACCCCGAGGCGATGAACACACTTCCCGTCCTCAACACCGACTTCCTGGACGTGCTGACGGCGGCACGCGACGGCGAGTCGCTCCCCAAGCTCTCGTTCGCCCCCCGGGCGACCGTCTGCAAGTACGCCGTCCCCGAGGGCTACCCGACCGACCCCGACAGCGGCGCCCGCGTCACCGTCGACGAGGACACCATCGAGCGGGTCAACGAGCGCTACCGCGGCGACGGCGGCGAGTCGAATGCGGTCGCCGACGGCGGGTCCTCACCGGAGGTCCAGCTGTTCTACGCTTCGGTCGACGAGCGCGACGACGGCATCTACACGACGACCTCGCGGTCGTTCGCGGTCGTGGGGATCGCCGACACGATCTCCGTCGCCGAGGAGATCGCCGAGGACGCGCTGGAGGCGGCCGGCGACGGCGTCCGCATCCGTCACGACATCGGCAAACCGGACCTGGTCCAGCAGCGCATCGACCACATGGCGGAACTGCGCGGCGAGTGACGCCGACCGAAACGTAGCCGCCCCGAGCGCCGCTCTACTCGACCGAGATGCCGCCCTTCATCCCGGTCGTCTCGTGCGGTCCGCAGTAGTAGGTGTAGATGCCGGTCGTCTCCAGTGTGACCGAGTACGTCTCGCCCTCGGGGACCGTCTCCATCTCGCCGCCCTCCGTCCCGTCGAGGGAGCCGCCCTCGGGCTGGCTCTCGGGCTTGACGTTGTGCGTCGGGGACTCGAACTCGAAGTTGATCGTCGTCCCCGAGTCGACGCGCAGGTACACCGGATCGAACGCGAGGCTGCCGTCCGGGCCGACCGCGACCGTGGCCTCGCTCTGACCCCGTGCGTCCTGGCTGGTGTCGCCCTGCGCGTCGTCGAGATACGAGGGCCAGGAGGGTGTGTCGCCACCGTCTCCGCCGTCGCCGTCGCCGCCGTCGCCGTCGCCGCCATCCCCGCCGGATGTCTCCGTCGAGCACCCCGCGAGGAGTCCCGCGGTCGCCATCGCTCCGATACCACCGAGCAGCCGTCGACGTCGGATTGCGTCGGTCATGTCACAACCCGACGCTTGGGAACCCACGAAAAAGAGGGTTCGCAATTTAGACCGTGATAGACCGGCTCAGATTCCCGTATTCGCCGGGTACGGACGTTCGAGGGCCGAATACATTCGGCCGCCAGTTGCGGTCGTCGGACCGCGGCTCAGCGGAGGAAGCCGAGGAGGCGGTAGTCCTCGTCGGGCTCGTAGCGGCGGAACAGCAGGCTGTTGGTCAGCACGGAGACGCTGGAGACGGCCATCGCCGCCGCGGCGAGGACGGGTTGCAGCAGGCCCAGCGAAGCCAGCGGGATCATCGCCGTGTTGTAGCCCAGCGCCCAGAAGAGGTTCTGCTTGATCTTCGAGAGGGTCCCCTCCGAGACGCGGACGGCCTTCACCACGTCCAGCGGGTCCGAGCGCATCAGCGTCACGTCGGCGGCCTCGATGGCCACGTCGGTCCCGCTACCGATGGCACAGCCGACGAACGCCGTCGCCAGCGCCGGCGCGTCGTTGACGCCGTCTCCGACCATCATCGCGCGGCGGCCGTCCGACTGGATGTCGTCGACGGCGTCGGCCTTGTCCTCCGGGAGGACGCCGGCCATCACGCTGTCCGGGTCGATCCCCACCCGCTCGGCGACCGCCTCGGCGGTCCGCTCGTTGTCGCCGGTGATCAGCCACACGTCCGTGCCGCGCTCGCGGAGCTCCGAGACGGCCGCTTCGGCCGTCTCCTTGACCGTGTCGGCGTCGGCGACGACGCCGAGCAGGCGGTAGTCCTCGGCGGCAGCGTCGGTCCCCTCGCCGCCGGCGCCCTCACCGTCGGCGAGTGCGACCAGCATCGCGGTCTTGCCCTCGCGTTCGAGCCGGTCCATGGCGTCCTCGGCCGGGGACACGTCGACGCCCGCGTCGCGCATGAGCTTCCGGTTGCCCACGAGGACGCGGCCGTGGCTCGTGGTCGCCTTCACGCCGTGGCCGGGGACGTTCTCGAAGTCGTCCGGGTCCGCCACGTCGATACCGCGCTCGCGGGCGCCCGCCACGATGGCTTCCGCGAGCGGATGTTCGCTCCCCGACTCCGCGCTCGCGGCGACTTCGAGGACGAACTCCTCGGTGACCTCGGGTTCGACGACCGCCCCGCCGTCGGTGGCCGCGTCGCCCTCGACGGTTCCGCCGTCGGCGGCGGGCAACGCGACCACATCCGTCAGCTCCATCTCGCCTTCGGTGAGCGTCCCGGTCTTGTCGAAGACGACGGTGTCCACGTCGCGGACGCGTTCGAGGATGTCGCCGCCCTCGAAGAGGACGCCGTTGCGCGCGCCGATGGCGGTCCCGACCATCGTCGCGGCGGGCGTCGCCAGCCCGAGCGCGCAGGGACAGGCGATCAGCACCGCCGACGCGAAGACGACCACCGAGAACTCGAAGACGCCCACGGCCGCGGGCCCGCCCGCGGCGAGCCCCCACACCGGCAGCGAGTCGACGAATCCGGCCATCGCCTCGGGGAAGGCGTACCAGACGCCGCCCCAGAACAGGGCGTTGAGGATGACCGCCGGGACGAAGTAGGAGCTGATGCGGTCGGCGACGTTCTGGATCTCCGGCTGGCGGCTCTGGGCGTCCTTGACGCGGGAGACGATCTGCTGGATGGCCGTCTCCTCGCCGACCTTCGTGGCCTCGACGACGAGCACGCCATTTTGGTTGACGGTCGACCCGATCACCTCGTCGCCGGGCTCCTTCGAGACGGGCACCGACTCGCCGGTGACCATCGACTCGTCGACCGCGCTGTCGCCCTCGATTACCTCCGCGTCGGTCGGAATCTTCTCGCCCGGACGCACTTTGAGGCGGTCACCGACCTCGACCTCCGAGAGCGGAACCTCCTCCTCGGTCCCGTCGTCGCGGACCAGCGTCGCCGTGTCGGCCTCCATCTCCAGCAGCGAGCGGATCGCCTCGGAGGCCTGGCCCTTCGAACGGGCTTCGAGGTAGTTGCCCAGCGTGATGAACACCAGGATCAGGGCCGCGGTGTCGAAGTACAGCCCCTCGCCGGGGAACCCAAGCAGTCGGGCCACCGAGTAGAGGTACGCGGTCGACGACCCCAGGGCGATCAGCACGTCCATGTTCGCCGTCCGGTTCTTCACGACCGCCTTGTAGGAGTTCTCGTAGAACTCCTTGCCCAGCGCGTACTGGACGGGCGTCGCGAGCGCGAACGCGCCCCAGCCGACCGAGACGCCCGCGACCCGGTCCGGCAGGACGCCGAGCCCGAACACGTGATCGACCAGCATCACGAGCAGCGGCAGCGACAGCACCGCGCCGAAGACCGTCAGGTTCCGCTGGCGGCGGATCTCCTCGTCGCGCGCGGCCTGCTGGCGGTCCCGGGACGACTCGGCGGCGTCTCCGGCCTCGCCTTCGCCCTCCCCTTCGTCGTCCTCCCGAACGGGCGTGTAGCCGGCCGACTCGATGGCGTCGTAGATATCGTCGAGCGACGCCTCGGCGGGGTTGTAGGTGACCGTCCCCTCGTCGGTGGCGTAGTTCACGTCCGCGTCGACGACGCCGGGCGTGTCCAGCAGCGCCGACTCGTTGGTCTCCGCGCAGTTCGCACAGGTCATGTCCGTGATGCCCACGGAGACCGTCTCGCTCGCCGCCTCGTAGCCCGATTCGTCGATAGCGTCGTAGATCTCCCGCAGGCTCGTCTCCCCGGGGTCGTACGTGACCGACCCCTCGTCGGTCGCGTAGTTGGCGTCGACTTCGGATACGCCCGCCAGCGAGCCCACCCGCTCCTCGATGGTTTGCGAGCAGTTCGCACAGCTCATCCCGTGGAGTTCCAGTCTGGTCGTGCGCTCACTCATCTTGTCTCTAGATAGGGGCTACCCGTTCATGCGGTTTGTCCCTGTGTTTCGAAAGTGAATCTGCACTCGAATTTCCGAACTAAACCAAAGTGGTCGCTAAATTAGCAGTTCGAACGTCAGTCGACCCGTCGAGCGTAGGTCACCTGTTTGGGTTCGAAACCGTTGTCCCGGTAGAACCGGCGGGCGCCGTCGTTGCCCCACTCGCAGGAGACCTCCACGTAATCGACGCCCCGCTCGCGGGCGATCCGCTCGACGGCGTCGAGCGCGGCGCTCCCGTGGCCGCTGTCCCTGTACTCGGGCGCGACGTACAGGTCGACGACCTCGACGTACCCCGAGTGGACTCGCGACGGGTGTTCACCCGAGCGGAGGACGAGGTAACCGACGCGGTCGCCGTCGACGGCGAGCAGATAGACCGTCGTGCCCTCGTCCGCCAGTAGCCCCTCGAATCCCGCCTCGGCGGGCTCGGGGCCGTCGTAGGCGATCTCGTTGAGTTCGTCGTACTGCTCCATCGCCGAGGCGAGATCGTACCAGTACTCGGCGAGGGATTCCGCGTCGTCGCGGGTCGCTTCGACGAGTTCCATACGCGCCGGTCGGTCGGAGCGCGCATACGTGTTGTCCCGGGCCGGGTCGCGGTCCCACGCGTGAACGGGTTCCTCGGCACGGAAACGAATTTATAGGGCGGCCGAATACCGTCCGGCAGGATGGACAAGGGCCCGAGGTCGGGCCGTGCCCTCCGACTCGCGTAGGCCGCCGACGGCAGCGGCGGCCGCGCGGGCGGGGCGGGCCTCGACCGGCTCGCCGGCTGTGCGCCGTGCGGACGCGCGTCCGAGTCGCTGTCGGACGCGTCACCCCCCGCTCGGCCGCGCTTTCGGCACCCGGCGCCGCGCTTCGCGGACAGCGGCGCCCGTCTCCTCGACGGCGTCTGTAGCGATACTCCCGAGGCGCGGCTCTGAGTCGGTCGACGACCGCCAGCCCTGCCGACCATCCGAATGCTACGCCACACACGCCCGCGACCGCACAGCCTCGATAACCGTCCGGCCACCCATCGCCCGACCGTCCACCGCCCGGCCGTCTGCCGTTCGACCGCCTGCCGTTCGACTGCACACCGCCCGGTACCGTTCCGCTCGCACACTCGCGACCGCGGCGCCTCCCGGGGAGGTCGCAGATGACCGCCGGCCGGGAGCCGCTCGCCCTCGGGTCGAGAACGGACGCCGGCCCGGACCGGTTCGAGTTCCACACCGCCGACGGTGTCGCGGCGGCCGACGCGTTCTGTCCCGGCGAACTGCTCGCGCTCGAACACCTGTGGGACCGCGACCTCGGCCACCTGCGAACGGTCGGCGCCCGCTACGGCGTCGTCGGCGTCGTCCTCGCCGAGCGAGCGACGAGCGTCCGGACGACGACCGCGAGCGCCCGCGCGGCCGCGCTCTGCGAGCGCAACGCGGCCGAAAACGGCGCCGACGCGGCCGTCGAACTCGCGACCGGCCTCGCCTCGATCGACGGACCGACCGACGAGCCGGTCGACACCGCCGTCTTCGTTCCCAGAGCGTACACCCCTATCGAGGTCGGGACCCGGCGTATCCGATCCGCGCTCGATTCGATGGTGAGCGGCGGGACCCTCTATCTCGCAGCGAAGCCCGAGACCGGGCTCGGCCGGTACGAGGGCGCGCTGGCCGACGCCGCGACGACCGTCGAGACGGTCGCCGAGCGCGACGGCTGGTCGCTCCTGCGCGCCACCGAGTCGCCGGCGGCCGACGGCGGTCGTCCCGACCCGCCCTTCGACCGGATCGACGCGACGGTCGACGGCATCGACCTCGAACTGGTGACCGCGCCGGGACTGTTCGCCGCCGGTGCCCTCGACGACGGAACGCGCCTGCTCGCAGAGACAGTGACTATCGAGGACGGCGACGCGGTGCTTGACCTCTGTTGCGGGTACGGCCCGCTCGCGGTCTACGCCGGCCTGTCGGCCGACTGCGACGTGTGGGCGACCGACGACGACGCGCTCGCGACAGCCGCCGCCGAGCGGACACTGGCCGCCAACGGCGTCGACGGTCGCGTCGTCACCGCGGACTGCACGGCCGGTGTCGCACAGGAGTCGTTCGACGCGATCCTCTGCAATCCGCCGACCCACGCGGGGAGCGGCGTGCTCGCGGATCTCCTCCGCGGGGCCGCCGACGTGCTCGCTCCCGGGGGTCGCTGCTGGGTCGTCCACCACCGGGCGCTCGACCTCGAAGACTCGCTCGCCGCGTTCGGTCGCGTGGAGACTGTCGCGACCGGAGCCGAACACGTCGTCCGACTGGCGAGCGACTGAGTTCGCGGGCCGGGCGCTCCGGATTCATACGGATTATTGCGAGACATACCGGGATCGACCGCACGACTGCGTGCGGTCGACCCGGTACACGCTTGCAATAATCCGTATCAGCCCTCGGCGCCCTCCCGCAACTCCTCGTACATCTCGACGAAGGAGGCCTCGCAGGACTCACAGCAGAAGTGGTATGTCTCGCCGTCGATCTCGCGGGTCTCCCCCTCGGCGGTCACGGTGTTGCCGCACTCGTCGCAGGTCAGCGCCAGCTCTGCCTCGGCGACCGAGGGGCTCCACGATCGGTCGGCGAGCAGCGACACCTCGTAGTCGCGCACGTCCTCCATGGCGACCGCCGATTCGAGCACGGAGAGCACGTCCCCCTCCGGGACGGTCGCGGTGAAGACGACGCGCTCCTCGGCGGTCGTGAAGACGTGCTCGACCGCGTCGGCGTCTTCGAGCGCGTCCGCGACCGCCGAGGCCGCCCGCGGTGTCACGTTCACGTTCACGAGCACGGGCGCGCCCTCGCGGAGCTTCGAGCGGTCCACGTCGACGGTGAACCCCCGGATGACGCCGATCTCCTCGAGGCGCTCCACCCGGTCGGCGACCGCCGGCGGCGACAGGTCGACGGCGTCGGCGATGTCGCGCCACGAGCGGCGGGCGTCGTCGAGGAGGAGTCCGAGGATCGTCCGGTCGGTGTCGTCAAGGTCGCGCATACGGCAGACGAGTGGTCCCCGGGGGAAACTGGTTTCGGCCGTTCGACGGGGAGGGGACGCCGTCGCCGCAGGGGCGCCCGACTCAGGCCGCGCCGCTCGCGCTCTCGGCGGTCTCCCCGGGCGCGTCGACGAAGATGGTGCCCGCGACGGTCTCCGGGAGCGAGACGGTCTCGTCGGCCTCGACGAGCCGGACGGTCACCATGCCGATGGGCGCGACCTCCGCGACGACGAGTTCGGTGCCGGGCGTGATGCCGGCGTCGTCGAGATAGGCCAGTTCCTCCGGGTCGCGGTCTCGGACGCGCCGGACGACGACGGTATCGCCCTCCGCGCACTCGTCGAGGGTGTCGCCGGCCGTCTCGTCGACCGGGTCCAGCGCGTCGGTCGGGATCGGGTCGCCGTGGGGGTCGACGGTCGGGTCGTCGAGTCGCTCGGCGACCCGGCGCTCGAACTCCTCGCTGATGTGGTGTTCGAGCCGGTCGGCCTCGTCGTGGACCTCCGCCCAGTCGTAGCCCAGCTCCTCGGTGAGGTAGGTCTCCAGCAGCCGGTGGTGACGGACCACTTCCAGCGCCACGGTCTCCCCCTCGGGCGTCAGCCGGACGCCCTTGTACTTCTCGCGCTCCACGAGCTCGCGCTCCTCCAGCTTCTCCATCATGCTGGTCGCCGTCGGCGCCGTCACGTCCAGCAACTCCGCGATCCGGGAGGTCGCCACCGGCTGTTCGCCCTCCCGCTGGAGCTCGTAGATCGCCTTCAGGTAATCCTCCATCTTGGCGCTGAGCATCACCTGAATTAGCCCCATCTAAACCTTAAGGGTGTTGCACCGATCGACCGACCTTTCGATCGGATCGACGAGCGGTTCCACGGGTGCGAGCCGCGGACGATTCGTGTCGCTAGCCGTCACTAGACCACCTTGTAGAACTTCCGAACGAAATGTATTGCTCACAGACGTCGCAGATCAACCAACTCGAGAGATTCCACGGTGACCGTGTATTTGAAGCCGATAACGTGGGCGTGGAAGAGTTGCCTGAGCGTGATGAGATTCAATCGCTCTTGTATAGCATATTAGTGATGGCGCGCTGTCTCGCGATTCGCGTGTGAAGGAGCCAAGTCAAGATCTGCTTCAGAGAGCCCAACAAAGGGTTACAAGTCCATGCTAGACAACTGAGATAATATCAACTATCTTCTACGCAAGAACGTTGATTTATTTCCGTTCGAAATTTATTTCGTCTTCGCTTATACCAAGGTGATTTGCGATTAAATATTCAGTCAGTAGGGGTATCAAGATCAGCGCTCCGACAAAAATCAAACCCCACACTGAAGCATCTACCAAACTCCCTAACTCCTGTTCAGTAGCCTCGGTGAGCATTTGACCAGCCCGCCCATTTACCACGGTGGTAACGCCGCCTATTGCAGTTAATACCCACAAGGAGGTATAAAAAGAAAACCCAAATGTCATTAATTCACTCCGTGTGTCCGGATTCCTATCTCGGCCCCAGTCAGTAGTTATTTTGTCACCGATGCGAAATGAAGTGTTGATGGCGAGAATGACGATCCCAGCAGAAAATATTGCTTTTACTGTCAGAGGCTGGCCAAGGACGATCGTCCCATAGAGAGTGACGAGCATCAATGTTGGCGTCACAGTTATGAAATTTATCACATAGACCAGTCCAAATTTATAAAGCCAGCTTTCTGTTTTATAATCTACGTCAGCATCTGGCTTATACTTCTTCAGCAAGTCATCTGTTGGGTGATATACAGCAAGTAGACTGTAGTACTGCCAGAGCGCTTTTGCTACTACAGGCGTGGTTAGTATCAAAAATATAGAAGAGAGTAGAACGCCAGCTACCAGAAGTTCGTTGATAGCCATCTCCGCCTCCTACCCTTCAGTTTTCGCCCGCACGCTGTAGATGTACACGGAGATAGTTAACATAAATAAGGTTAGCAATTCCAAGACCAGCTATTGCAGTAGGTACCGAACTGTAACTGGTCGGAAGAGCAATAAGTGGTGCTATCCCGACCAAGAGTCCCAACGCACCTACGGATAGAGATTGGACGCTGAACATGGGTGTTACTGGTGGTTTCTACTGGACCGGTTAAGTTATTTACGATTTAGGAAGAAGAGCAGGACAGACAGATATTTCGTTCACCCTTGATTGGCGATGGATTAAAACTCCACTTATTGAGAGCCCAAACAAACCGCTTTTAAATACTGAATTTGCTTGGTAGATCAGTTTAATATCCTCATAGTAGGTGTGGATATTATCGTTCACTGTACTCTACTATGTACTTCACAATATGTGTTAGAAATATAGTCTGAATTTTAAATATCTTCAGATTAAAATGTACGTACACATACGGGAGTTTACTCTCGCTCAGGCTACGTAACCTACAGCTACAGTATCATACTTCTCTGTGGAGACGATATGGAATTGAACCAGAGTATCCGATTACTTCTGAAAATCATACGGAGCTATTTGTATTTAGTTTATGCACGTCCCAGCTCGTAAAACTCGTCGTTAGGCCGCATATCCGCGAGGTGGGCCATCCGGTTCGAGAGGTTGAAGAAGGCCGCGACGCTGCCGATGTCCCAGATCGCTCGCCGGGAGAAACCGTGCTCGCGCAGTTCCTCGAAGTCGTCCTCGTCGATCTCGGCCGCGTTCTCGGTGAGCTCGACGGCGAAATCGAGCATCGCGCGGTGGGCCTCGGAGACGTTCGCGGTGCGGTGGTTGCTCATCAACTGCTCGGCGATCTGGGGGTCGTCGGCGTAGATGCGGGCGAGCGCGCCGTGGGCGACGTTGCAGTACAGGCAGTCGTTCGCGCCGCTGACGGCGACGATTATCATCTCGACCTCGGCGCGGTCGAGTTCGGTGTGCTCGACCAGCGCGTCGTAGTACTGGAAGAACGCGCGGAAGTGCGACGGCCGGTAGGCCAGCGCGCGGAAGACGTTCGGGACGAAGCCGGCGTCGTCCGCCTCCGCGGCGATGCGCTCCTGGAGGTCGTCGGGCAGTTCGTCCACGTCCGGGACCGGGAACCGCGTCATCGCTGGGTCGCTCATACCGGATCGAGCGCCCGGCACGGCCTTCAGTGCTCGGGCGGCGAACGGCGCGAGCGTCCCGAGGGCGTAAGTACCGTGACGAACACAGCTTCGGACGATGTACAAGACGGGTCACTACGGGGCCGCGCTTCTGGTCTACGCGCCGGTCGGCGGCGCCCTGCTGGCCGCCGGGTTCGAAGCGGCGGCGCTGGTCGGCGGTGCGGTCGTCGTCGGGCTCTCGGGGCTCCCGGACGTGGACCAGCGGATCCCGTTCGTCGAACACCGCGGGCCCACGCACACGGTCTGCTTCCTCGTCCTCGTGGGCTTCGTCGTCGGTGCCGCGGCCGTCGCAGTGAGCCAGGCGACTTCGGTGGGGCAGACGGCGGTCCTCGGCGCGTTCGGCTTCCTCGTCGGCGGGCTCGCGGTCGGGTCGCACCTGCTGGCCGACGCGCTGACGCCGATGGGGATCACGCCGTTCCGGCCGTTCTCGGACGCCCACTATACGGTGTCGCTGACCCGCGCGGACAACGCGGTGGCGAACTACCTCCTGCTCGGGGCGGGGGTCCTGGTGACAGTTGCGACGGCGCTGGTGGCCGGGAGCTATAGAATCCGGTAGAATTTTTTACTCAGAGTGTGTTGCAGCTACTAGTGGATCATCTCGACGAGATCTCCGTCGAGGAACTGCAAGACACCCTCGACAATGTGGACGGAAAGAAACC